>NZ_JCACPZ010000009.1:0-328326 GCF_059074235.1 Phytobacter sp. | reverse complement strand
AGGTCGTCAAAAAGGTATGGGTTGATTATGGGCTACACCAATATTCGTTCCGGGGAAGAGGTGGTGAAATTGCTCGAGCGGGTAAAAGAAGAAACACTGCAATTCAGCAATGGCTGAAAGGGGGCAAGCCCCCTTTCAGGATACTACTCAGGGTAATGCACTGACGAATGAGATATCCCATGCCGTGGCAATAAGCGAGATACCGAATACCAGGCCCATTACGAGCGGTAACGTTTTTTCCAGCTTTTCCATTGCTTGTCCCTCTCTTCGTTCGTGTTGCGCCAGCTTCAGCGACAACGGATTTGCCCTGGCCGACAAGGTCGACACCGTTACGGCAAGAAAATTATAGGAAAAAAAAGCCGTCCTTGTTAGCTATTCGTGTTTTAGGCACCGATGCCGATGTTTCTGTCATGACAGCAAACAACAGTATGTTGTAACTAATTCATAAATAAAATAAAGGGAAGCGGCCAAAGACTCGCTCCCCCTGCATTAAATCACTGTCGCTGTTAGCAGAGTGGTTTAACCGCCTCACGCATACCACGCAGCAGAATGGCATCCAGATCCAGAGAAATCTGTTCTACCAATCCAGCAACCTGCGTCAAATCTTGCTCCCAGTGATCGCTGACAGACAGAATTGAGCGGACCAATTCTGTAGTGCTGATTTGACGGTCACCGTGTTGGCTCCACAGCTGCTGATAACGCTCGATCCAGTGTGCATCGTCCTGCACCGGATAAGCTTCGCCGTTGCGTTCGGCACGGTAGAAGGCGATCAGTGCCGCCAGAGCGAAGGTCAGACGTGCAGGTAATTTACCGTTTTGCTCCTGTCCTTTCAGCAACTGCGGCAGAATACGGGTACGGAATTTAGTCATCCCGTTAAGCGCAATCGACAGCAACTGATGCTTGATGTACGGGTTACGGAAACGCCCCGTTACCGCGCTGGCAAAGGATTCCAGCTCATCGCGTGGCAGGTCGAGGACCGGAATGATCTCTTCGTAAATCGCTTTTTCCACGAAGGCACAGATTTCCGTGTCGTTCATGGCTTCGCCGACAGTATCCAGGCCCGCCGGGAACGCCACCGGTACCAACGCAGTGTGCGCGCCGTTGAGGATGGCTACTTTACGTTCTTTGTACGGCTTAATATCGTCAACAATCAGTACGTTGAGCGGATATTTGTCCAGACGCAGTTCCTGCGCGAGGGATTTCGGCCCCTGAATAACAAACAGATAGAAGTGCTCAGCGGTATCCAGGAAGCCGTCGTGGTAACCCAGTTCGGCTTCAATCTGTGCAACTTCATCACGCGGATAGCCGGTCACAATGCGGTCAACCAGTGTGGAGCAGAAGGTGTTCGCCTCGTTCAACCACTGGGTAAAGGCCGCTGGCAGTGCCCAGTCCTGTGCATAACGCAGCACCAGTTCTCGTAGCGCATCGCCGTTATAATCAATCAGTTCGCATGGGATGATGATCCAGCCTTTATCCGCTGCGCCGTTGAAATGGTTGAAGCGTTCGAACAACAAACGGGTCAGTTTCGCCGGGTAGCTGACGGCAGGTGCATCTTCAAATTTGTCACCCGCATGGTAGCTGATGCCCGCTTCGGTCGTGTTGGAGAAAACAAAACGCATATCCGGGTTGTGTGCCAGTTTCAGGAACTCATCGTATTGGCTGTAAACACTGATTTCACGGTTTACAGAACGAATGAGGCGGGAGTCGCTGACCGCTTCGCCCTGCTCATTCAGCCCACGGATAATGGTGGTGTACAGACCATCCTGAGTGCTCAGTGACGGCGGGAAAGTACTGTCGATAGGACGAACAAGCACAATGCCTGCATTCAGATCAGTGTGCTCGTTTAGTAAGTCTATCTGCCAGTCAACGAAGGCGCGTAAGAAGTTGCCTTCACCGAATTGAATTACGCGCTCAGGGTAAGAAGCACCGGGAAAATCGCGACGGTTAACAGTGTTCACAATGTGTTCCTTTTTTGATTAGTCATACAACCCAGGAAGATTGGTGTAATCACTTACCAGACTTTTGAACCATGAACCCCTGTTTTGATCAAAGTGAGCAGACAAATTTAATGTCTATCACAAAAACTTATAAAATACGCTAGTACTTGTCATTTCCCCATCCGGCATCAATGCATAACGCGGAATTTCTCCGACTTTTTGCCACCCGCATTGCGTATAGAAGGTTTCCGCACCGCTGCCGGTACTGGTATCCAGAACTAATACCGTTTTACCGTGATCCCGTGCTGCTGTTTCCAGCGCCGTCATTAAACGCCCGGCTACACCTTTACGCCGTGCACGGTCGTGCACCAACAGCTTGGCAACATCAGCGCGATGTGGCTGGTTTTCGGGTTGATCGAGGATGAGTTGCACCGTGCCGACTATCCCCAGCCCTTCGGGTTCATCGACCAGTACCAGGCGTTCGCCACGCGCCACGCTGGATGCGACTTGTTGCCAAAAAGCGCGGGATTTTTCACGACCGAAAGGGAGCATAAAGCTGACTGAGGCCCCGCCCTGCACACAGTTTTCGAGTACATCGCAGAGTTCATCAATACGGGCGGTAATGTCGTCAGCAGACAGGGTATGAAGAGAAGAGAGAGTGGCCATTTTCATTCCTTAAAAACAACCACTATGCATTTTACATTTTCACAACACAATCAATGACGTCAAAGCTTTTTGTAATGACGTTAGCGAGTGTGTTGATTGTCCGATTTCATAGCATACATCTTGGTGTCGGCATCTTTCAGCCAGGGCTTCACATCACCATCCCCGTCGTGGTCAAACTCGCTGACCCCCCAGGAAAAGGACAGTTTCCAGGGTTTTCCTGACGTGAGATTCCAGGCTTTGGTCTGCTCGGCCAGATGTTCAACGGCGATCCAGGCCCCCTTCTCATGGGTATCCGAGAAAAGCACAGCAAACTCGTCTCCCCCGTAGCGCACCAGCAGATCGGCTTCACGGAAACTAGCCCGCATAATCTCTGCCATCGCCTTCAGCGCTTCGTCACCTTCACCATGACCCCAGGTGTCATTGATTTTTTTGAAGCCATCAAGATCCAGCCACGCCAGGGCCAATGGTTCCGCACGACGCCGGGCACTGGAAATCGCGAACTTCACAAGACTATCAAACGCACGGCGATTAAAAAGTCCCGTCAGCTCATCGGTGGTTGCAGCACTCATTACTGCAAATTCATTTTCCACGATCAGCGCGAAATCCTTGAGGATCTCCAGCTCTGCGGCAGTGAAATCGCGCGGATTCCGGTCAATGAGGCAGAAAGAGCCCACAATTGCGCCGTCCGGCAGATGCAACGGATAGCCAGCGTAAAAACGCAAACTGGATTCACCAATGACCAGAGGATTGTCCGCAAAGCGTTCATCTTGCTTAGCGTCATTAATGATTAACGGTGCGGCGCTGAGAATGGCATGGCCACAGAAGGAAATATTTCGCGGCAGATGTTCATGCGAAAGTCCGTCACTGGACTTGAAATGCAATGTCTGTTCGCTCACCAACGTAACCAGGGCAACCGGAACATTAAACAGCCGTTTTGCCAGCCGGGTGAGGCGGTCAAAACGCTCACTGGTGCCAGTATCGAGCAGTCCGGAGTCACGTAAGGACGCCAGCCGTTTTTCCTCATTAGCAGGAATTGCAGGTGCTTTCATAGGGTGCTTTCTCGCTATTCATGACCTGATGTTTTCCGCGATTATAAAAACCATCCAGCGTTAACTTCGCGGTGTATAGCATAAAGCGTAGCGTATTCAGCAAGTTTAGTGGGCGTAGATCTGGTTTTTTCCGAGACGTTTTGCGCGGTACAACGCATCATCTGCTGCTTTTAACCAATGGGGGACGCTGTACATGCCGGGTGCCGCACTGGCAATACCGATGCTGAGCGTGCAGCGAAAGGTATGTTCGGGTTTAACGGTCATCAATGCTGAGGCTTCGAGTATCCGCGTCGCGACCACCATCGCCTCATCAGGTGTGGTGTTCGGCAACAGAATCACAAATTCATCACCGCCAAGCCTCGCAGGAGTATCCGTTTTACGTGAAGCTGCATGAAGGATTTTCGACACCGATACCAGCAGCGCGTCGCCCACCTCATGACCAAAGCGATCGTTGACCTCTTTGAAATTATCGATATCAATCGAGATCAGTGCCGAGTGACGCGGAGCCTGGTTAAACTGATTTAACTCATTCTGAATGCGCTGTTCCAGTAAACGTCGGTTCGCGATGTCCAGCAGCGGATCCATCATCGCAATACGTTCCAGCTCCCGGCTTTTAATGCGCAATTTCACCGCAATATTGTCGGTCAGGACGCTGAGTGCCAGCATGTAAACGGCAATGAGCGGCAAGGTAGCAAACATTGTGCGTTGAGTCACAAGCGGTTCGAAATGCATGCCCTGAGCAATCCAGGCGGCGGCGAAAACGCCCAACATCGCCAGTCCGGCTTTACGCATCAGTTCAAAGCCACCCGCTGACAGTCTGTCGGAGAGCAGTATGGTTGCAATCACGACGGATGGCAGAGGGTTCACTGCCATCATCGCGATCCAGAATCCCCCCACTCCCGCGTCAAACACGAGGTTGTAATGTTCGATGGTTAGCGGTGTCGGTGAACGGCGCGCGCGTAAAAACGCCACCGTGGGCCAGATAAAGGCATTCGCACCAAGCAGCAACATCAACCAAAGCGGTCGTTGCAATTCAAGCAATACAGAGAGGATTGGAAAGAAACACAAAAACGTTCCCAGAATACGCATCAGGTACATTCTTCTGACAAAACGTCTGCCAGTTACCCGTGAACTTTTTTTCAAATGATCCGATCCGTTCATGACGCGATTTAATTCCGAAACGTATACTGAGTTATAGTATTGACGATAAAAATTAGTAGCAAGCAATTTAATAAGTTATCGCTATCGTTTCCGCTTATATCTCGCTTTTCCGTTCACTTTTTTTGCAATTATATGTGACTGGGTAAGGTTGCGTTTTTTTCATCCGCTGAAGGCTTAACCATACTCGTACAATTACGTCCTGATTTTTTAGAACGATAAAGGTATTCGTCCGCCTGCGATAAAAGCTTATTAAAGGTTTCGGTCAGCCGTTTAGGTCGTGGGGTGCCATTACTCAGACCAATACTCACAGTTAAACGCAGGGTATTGCGCCGCCACATAAATTCATGTGCTTCAACGGAAAGGCGGATCTTCTCCGCCAACGCAAAGCCTTCATCCGGGTCCCGTGTTGCAACAACCACCGCAAACTCCTCTCCGCCCATACGCGCTAATACGCCCTGCTCGCCGATTTCCTGTTGCACCTTTTGGGCAAAAGATTTCAATACACGATCGCCACATTCATGACCGTAGTTGTCATTAATGCTTTTAAAAAAATCGATATCCAGCAGCATCACCGTCAAATGCGTATTGGCAAAACGATTACTGCCATGATTAAGGGCTTCATAGAGTCCAGAGCGTGAATAAACCTGAGTCAAAAAGTCAAAATCCGCACGCAGAGAAACCTGGCGAATCAGCCGATTAATGGTTGCCACACTGACGGAGACAATGACCGGGCAAATCGCCATCGTAGCAATACCCAGACGGGCAGAAAACATGCGCGGCATTTCCGCAGGCGACGCAACGAAAATATTAATAATGCCGTTGGCCATTAAAATGATTTCTAACCCGCCAGTCACTAACGTAACCAGACAGGTGACCGGGAGTGGGTATTGCACCGCACACCAGATAAGCGCCGGCAGAGGAAAAGCCAGGCTTCCCGCTCCACCAATGAAGACAGAGACCGCCACCGATGCCATCAGCGCCAGTACTGGCAGAAAATTTTTGCCTTTGAAGGTGGGCATTTCACGTGGCCAGCTAAAGGTTAGCATGCAGGGTAGAATCAATACGCCCGTTGAAAATTGCTCACTGAACCAGTCGCAGAAAAGCGTCCAGAAACCTAAACCACCAATGCCGACCGAAGCCACGGCGCCGAGCAGCGCACACAACATGGCGGAGATCAGACAGTAACTGAACAGATTAAGGGCATTTATGGGTTGTGGCGTCTTGCGGATCCGGCGTTTTTCTCGCAGAACCAGCGTGGCCATGCTCAGGATAAACACCATATTAGAGAGATTAATGAGTACCGATGCCATGCCCCAGGTGGTGGTGACACCGTCGTACACCAGCATCGCGATATAGCTCAGGAGATACAAATACCAACGGTTAAGAAAAGCATAGCGCGCAAAAATACCTGCCATAACAGCATTTAGCGGCCAGAATAACGACAGTTCATCCACCAGGCGCAGCATGGCACCAATGAAATAAAACAGCGTAGTTACTGTAAAAATGAGAATCGCATTGACCAGCGGTCTACCCTCCCGAAAGGGTCGGAAGGGTCCAGCAAATAAAGCACGCATTAACTATCAATCCATTTCATTGGCGGCGCGAATCAATTGGGCGTGGCAAAAATTAGCACGTAGTTTACCATGCAATGCTCTGATAACAGCCAGCTAACATACCTAAAAGCGTGATTCATTAGCGTGATGAATTCATTTGCTGCACCAGCCAGTGATAAATGACCTCCACCACATAGCGTTGCTGCGCTTCAGAGAGAGCAATACCTGCCGGAATATGGTGCCACTTCTCCAGACATCCCCGACAGCAGGTCGCCGTTGCATGTTGGGCAATAAACACTGGATGCCCCCGCATTGGTGTCTGTTTGCCGTCATTACGCGGCAGCGCTGGCGCGAGACGTTGGGCGATAAAATCGGCCGCGTGCTGCTCGATAACCGGAGCACCTTTATCAAAGCAATACTGGCGCTCTTTCACCCCCAGACGGAAACGCGAACGAAAAGGCGAACGTGCCAGACGAACAAACAGCGGTGCAAGATGCGTCATCAGTAAACCGAACGCCCCAGTTGTTGCGTCAACGCTTCGAGCAACGCAATACCCGCCAACGAATTCCCGGCTTCGTCCAGCTCTGGACTCCAGACAGCAATCACCATCTCATGGGGTACGACGGCCACAATTCCCCCACCAACACCTGATTTAGCGGGCAATCCGACGCGCCATGCAAACTCACCGGCGTTCTGGTACATACCACTGGTTGCCATCAGAGCATTCACCTGCCGGGTCTGTTGCGGCGTCAAAATAGCGGACTCACTCTGTGGAGCCTTGCCTTGATTGGCCAAAAAAAGGAACGTTCGCGCCAGCTCTGTGCAACTCATTCTCAGTGCACAGTAGTGGAAATAATTTTGCAGCACGGTGGTGACGTCGTTGTGAAAGTTGCCAAATGACTTCATGAGCCAGGCAATAGCGGCATTGCGCGCAGAATGGTCAAACTCTGAACGTGCCACCACATTATCGAAACTGATATCCGGCGTGTCCGGAGAGCTTTCTGACAATCTCCAGCATACGCTGACGCGGTGCGCTAAGCCGGCTTTGCAGCATATCGCAGACCACCAGCGCCCCGGCGTTGATAAACGGGATTACGCGGCTTACCCTGTTCGATTTCAAGTTGCAGGAGCGAATTAAAAGGCTGACCGGACGGGTCTTTCCCCACCCGCGTCCAGATCTCAGCTTCATCGTAGTGGTTCATCGCTACCGTCAGGCTGAGCACTTTCGACAGTGACTGGATGGAGAAACGCTCATCTGCATCACCCGCCTGATAGTGCTCACCGTTCACCGTGCTGATGGCGATACCCAGTTTTTTGCCACTGACCTGAGCCAGCGCAGGAATGTAATCGGCGACCTTCCCTTGCCCTAACAGCGGGCGTACCTGCTCCAGCAGCGCGTCAAGCACGCCATTACCCATCACATTCGCCACTGTTTTACCTTACTCGCCGCTTACGTCGGGCTGCGAGTATACCAAAGTTCAGGCGGGGAGACGAAAACGGGAAACCGCCTGAATAAGACGGTGGGAATCCTCATGCAGCTGCACGGAGGCCTCGCGCCGCACGCAGTCACCAGCTCCCCGGTGCGCTGCGCCACGTTATTGAGCGAGTGCAACTGGCGAGTCATATGGTGAATGCTCTCCCCCTGACTCAGGGTCGCGGAAGAAATGTCATTCAACAAACCGCTGAGATGCCCCACCAGCCCGGTCACTTTTTGCAGATTATCTTCGAGCTTGCTCACCGCCTGAGATCCGTCGTCGATCCCTTGCAGCGAGTGGTTGATCAGTGTCTGAATGGTTTGAGTCGAGTGGCTGCTCTTACGCGCAAGCAGTCCTACCTCTTTCGCAACCACCGCAAAACCGCGCCCGTGATTGCCCGCATGGGCCGCTTCGATTGCCGCGTTCAGCGCCAGGATATTGGTCTGAAAGGCCACACCGTCGATCATTTCGACAATGCCGCGCATTTCCGAAGCTCTGTCGACGATTTTACGCATCGACTGATTCACCGTTTCCATCATGCTGTCCCCGCCTGCCGCCGCCTTACGCGCTTCATCTGCACGCTGACTGGCAAGCTGCGCATAACCGGTGTTGCCTTCAACGTGCGATTCCAGGCTGGCAATGTGCGAAGTAACATCCGCCAGCTCCTGTGCCTGGCGCGTCGATTGCTGGTAGAGTTTCTGATTACCTTCGGCAAGCATGTCGATATTGCTGACCATTGAGCTTGTGGCATGACTGACCTGCATCACCAGTTGCTGCAATCCCTGCTGCATGGTGTCGATACTCAGACCAATCTGGTCGATTTCCCGGTTAAAGCGTTTCACGTCTGGCAGTTCCGCCGACAGGTCGCCCGCCGAGAGGGTATTAATGTGTGCAATCAGTCGGCGCAGAGGGGTGATCACCCAGCGCGACATTGCGAACCAGACGACAATCGCAATCACAATGAGTAGCGCAGGCACCAGCACAAACACATGCTGTAGCTGAGATAAATTCCCCATCAGCGCCTGACGGCCCTGTTCGGCCTGCTTCTCGCTGGTCTGCTGGAAACGCGCATAGTTGTCATTAAAATCCGCCTGGAACGCCTGAGCCGGAACGGCAAAGAACGCGTCGATGGATTGGGTTTTGACCAGGCCATCCGCCTGCTCTTTAATGGCTCCATAAAAGAGTTGATAGCTGTTAATCAGCCCTTCGTCTTTTGGTGGATTGAGCGCCTGCCAGTCCTGCCAGGCCTTCTGCGATGTGGCTAACGCCTGCTGTGTTTCGTCCATCAGGCTATGCCAGCTTCCGTCAGAGCCAGTCTCCTTGTCCTGCATAAAGTAAACACCTGCGCGATTGAGCAGATCGCTGGCCGCCAGCAATGACACTCGCGCTTCGTCGACTTTGACCTGCTGCATGTGAGCCTGCTGATTCAGTTGTTCGTTGTGCTTAGCGTCATTAAGAGAGGTGGAAAGCAGGATCGATGTGGCGATTTGTAATGCTGAAAACAGCCCAATAATCCAGAAGATACCTGCCAGTAAGCCAAAATTCCGTGGAGTAGTACGCCGGAAGATACGGCGAAAAATTTGATTTAAGTTCATGATATTCTTCTATAACCTTACGATTGACGTGAGTCTACGAAAGAATAATGACAGAACCATGACACGCAGATATGGCGCGCCCTGGATGGGCGCGCAGAAGGTTAGAGACGGTCTTTCCAGACCGTTTGCACATTGCAAAACTCATGCAAACCAAAGTGTGACAGTTCGCGACCAAAGCCGCTTTTCTTCACCCCACCAAATGCCACGCGGGCATCACTGGCGCAATAACCGTTGATAAACACGCCGCCACACTCCAGGCGCGCAGCAAAGTCTTGCGCCAGCGTATCGTTAGTCGTAAAGACCGTAGCAGAAAGGCCAAACTCGCTGTCATTGGCAAGCGCCAGTGCATGCTCTGCATCGCGTGCCACAGTTATCGCTGCGACCGGGCCAAACATCTCCTGGCGAAATGCCGTCATTTCCGGCGTGACGTTGGTCAGCACCGTGGCCGGGTAGTAATTCCCTGCCCCGACCGGTTTTTCGCCGCCCAGTGCGAGGGTTGCCCCTTCGTTCACCGTCGCCAGTACCTGTGCGTGTAGCTCATCGCGCAGATCAAAACGTGCCATTGGGCCAAGATAATTCTTCTCGTCCTGGGGTGCCCCCTGCTGCAAAGCGGCCGCTGCGGCGATAAATTTCTCGGTAAAGGTATCGGCAATGCCCGCTTCGACGATAAAACGTTTGGCAGCGGCACAGACCTGCCCGGTGTTCTGATAACGTCCGGTGACTGCGGCTTTCACCGCCAGTTCGATGTCTGCATCGTTAAGTACAATAAACGGATCTGAACCGCCCAGTTCCAGCACACACTTTTTCAGTGCCGCACCGGCCTGCGCACCAATCGCCGCCCCGGCCCGCACGCTACCGGTGACGGTGACCGCTGCGATGCGCGAGTCGTTTATCGCCTGACTTACCCCGTCATTGGTGGCATTCACCCAGTTAAATACGCCTTGCGGAATACCTGCTTCGGCGAAAATTTTTCCCGTTAATTCGGCACAGCCGAGCACGTTCGGCGCATGTTTTAACAGGTAGGAATTCCCGGCAAGCAAAATGGGCACCGCCCCACGCAGCACCTGCCAGAGGGGGAAGTTCCACGGCATTACCGCCAGAATCGGCCCCAATGGACGGTACTCAATGGTCGCGCGATTGTTTTCCACCAGCGTGGGCTCACTGCCGAGCATGGCCGGGCCGTGGTCGGCATACCAGTCACAAAGACTCGCTGATTTGCTCACTTCACCGCGCGCCTGGGCAATGGGTTTACCCATCTCAAGGGAGATCAGTTGCGCCATCTCTTCGCCGTGCGCACGCAGAACCGTTCCGACGTTACGCAAAAGAGCGGCACGCCCGGCAACAGGCTGCTGTCGCCACTGGCGATATGCGCTGGCTGCGAGTTCCAGTGCGGTATCCACATCCTCGCGGCTGGCCCAGGGTCTGGCGGACAGGGTTTCACCATTTGCCGGGTTAACAGAAAGTGCATGGGTTGCAGGTGATATTGACATGGTTTTCTCTCTCATTTCTGGACTACGGACATGTTCGCCGGGTTTACTCTTTCTGAAAAGTGAATAATATTAAGCAAAGCGTTCACGATGAGAGAACAAAATGGACCTGACGCAACTTGAGATGTTTAACGCCGTGGCGCAGACCGGCAGCATTACCCAGGCCGCCCAGAAGGTGCACCGTGTGCCGTCAAACCTGACGACCCGCATTCGCCAACTCGAGGCCGATCTGGGCGTCGATCTCTTTATTCGTGAAAATCAGCGCCTGCGCCTTTCCCCGGCCGGACACAGCTTCCTGCGCTACAGCCAGCAAATCCTTGCGCTGGTTGATGAAGCGCGGATGGTGGTCGCCGGAGATGAACCGCAGGGGCTTTTCTCTCTCGGCTCACTGGAGAGCACCGCAGCGGTGCGCATCCCCGCCACGCTTGCAAAATATAACCAGCGCTATCCGCGTATTCAGTTCGATATGGCGACCGGCCCGTCCGGCAAGATGATCGACGGCGTACTCGACGGGACGCTCAGTGCCGCCTTTGTCGATGGCCCTATCATGCATCCCGGTCTGGAAGGTATTCCGGTCTATCGCGAAGAGATGATGATCGTTGCGCCGCACGGTCACGAACCGATCAGTCGCGCTTCTCAGGTTAATGGTTCAAGCATTTACGCCTTCCGTGCCAACTGTTCTTATCGTCGCCATTTCGAAAGCTGGTTTCACGCCGATCAGGCCACACCCGGCAAAATTCACGAGATGGAGTCGTATCACGGTATGCTCGCCTGCGTGATTGCCGGTGCGGGTCTGGCGCTTATCCCGCGCAGCATGCTGGAAAGTATGCCCGGTCATCATCAGGTGGGGGCCTGGCCACTGGCGGAAAACTGGCGCTGGCTGACCACCTGGCTGGTCTGGCGGCGTGGAGCCAAAACCCGCCATCTTGATGCGTTTATAGAATTGCTAAACGAACATCCTCAACCAGTCCCTTCTCCATAAAAATGCTGAGCGGATCGTCTTCATATGGCGCAAATGCGCTGCGTTGCTGATAGCCGCAGCGCGTATAGAGTTTCACTGCTGCAGGTTGTTTAATGCCGGTTTCAAGTCGCAGCGTATGGCAGCCACGGGACAGCGCTGCTTTTTCCAGCGACTCTATCAACATTTCACCCAGTTTTTGCCCGCGATGGCGTTCGTCGATGTAGACCCGTTTCATTTCTCCAGCACCTTTACCGTCCAACACGACGGCACCGCACCCGATGGCCTCTCCACTGTGATGCTGGATAGCCAGCAGAATCAGTGTCGATACGGGTATCTCAGTCAGTTCGAGCAGATGATTGCTCTCCTGCGGGTAGAGCTGGCCCTGCCAGGCATCAAGAGTCGCAATCAAAGCACGAATATCGGGTTGCGATGCAGAGGCGGGTATCACGGTGTACATGGCGGTCTCCTGTTATTGTCTTGTTAAATTACGCGTAAAGGTTGTCCAGTCGGCCATACAATTAACTTATAAATACCTGCCTGGATTGCGTAATGCGTTCCCTGAGCGGTACTTTACGCTCAAACGTACTCCTGACAACGGAACTGAGATGAATACCAAAGCCCGTAAAGTGATGATCATTGGCACCGGTAACGTAGGCGCGTCTGCCGCCTATGCCCTGCTCAACCAGAATATTGCTGAAGAGTTGATCCTCGTGGACCTCAACCGTGACAGGGTTGAAGGACATGTACAGGATCTCGCGGATGCCGCCGCGTATATGCCTGGAATGATGACCATCTCCAGCCGCGATGCGACTGACTGTGCGGATGTGGACATCGCGGTAATCACGGTTTCCGGCGGCCCGCTTAAACCCGGCCAGACACGCCTGGATGAGTTACAAAACACCGCGCGGATCGTGAAGAATATCGTGCCGTCCATGATGGAAAACGGCTTTAATGGCATTTTCCTGATTGCCACAAATCCGTGCGACATCATTACCTGGCAGGTGTGGAAGCTCTCCGGCCTGCCGCGCAACCAGGTCATCGGCACTGGCGTTTGGCTGGACACTACCCGGCTGCGTCGGGCTCTGGCGCAAACTCTGGATATCGGCGCGCAGAGTATTGATGCTTTTATCCTTGGCGAGCATGGCGACACCCAGTTCCCGGTCTGGTCACACTCCTCTGTCTACGGCTCACCGATTGCCGACGTCTGGTTGCGTAAAACCGGTCTGGCGCTGGATTGTGATGCACTGGCTGAGAAGGTACGTAAACATGGCTTTGAAATTTATGCCCGCAAGGGCTGTACCGAGTACGGTATTGCAGGAACAATTGCCGAAATTTGCCGCAATATCTTTACCGGCAGCCACCGGGCGCTGGCTATCTCCTGCGTACTGGACGGGGAATATGGTGTGAATGATGTCGCCATTGGCGTACCGGCAGTATTGGCGCAAAACGGTGTGCAGCAGATAATTGAATTACAGCTCGAAGGTGACGAAGTGGCGAAATTCAACCACTCCGTGTCGGTCATTAAAGAGAACATCTCTCGTCTGCCGTAACGGCACGACGATCAGTTGGCGATGGTTAGCCGTCCCGGCAGAACCGCCAACTGTTGGCGAATATCGTCACCGAGTTGACCGTCGGTGATGATATCGGTGAGTGAGTCCAGCCTCGCGACATTAAACAGCGACCAGGCGCCGTATTTGCTGCTGTCTGCCAGCAACACCCGGCGCTGAGCGTTATCGATAAGCGCTCTTTTCAAGGCCGCTTTTTCTTCGGTTGGCGAGGTAATGCCCTTTTCCATATCCCAGCCGTTGCAACTGACAAAGGCCAAATCCGGCCAGATTCCCTGCAACAGCTTGCGTCCATGCTCACCGACACAGGACTGACTGGAGTCGTCAATTCGCCCACCAATAATTGTCACTTCGATTTGCTTGAATTCAGATAAAAACAGCGCGATGTGCAGATCGCTGGTGATGACCCGGAGCGGTAGATGAGTCAACTGACGTGCAAGCTCAATCATTGTCGTGCCCGCGTCCAGCACAATTGCATCCCCTGCTTTTACCAGAGAGGCCGCCGCCGTGGCGATGGCATGTTTCTCTGTCAGGTTACGCTGCATCTTCTCAAGCGTGGTTGGCTGAGAGGGTATAAACCGGTTAAGGGTCACGCCACCGTGGGAACGGCTGATCACCCCTTCCTGATCGAGCTTGATCAGGTCACGACGAATGGTGGCGGGTGACGCATTGGTTGCGCTCACCAGTTGATCCACCGTCACCAGATTATGGCCTTTAAGATAATCCATAATCTGCTCTAACCGGTTATAACCCTTCATATTATTCTCGCGTAATTTGCATCGCTAACTGGATGGATACCGCCATGCTCTCCGGTTTTGCTTTGCCGGTCCAGGCAATATCAAATGCGGTACCATGATCCGCAGAGGTACGGATAAACGGCAGGCCCGCAGTGATATTAACTCCATCGTAAAAGCCCAGCAATTTTAACGGAATATGGCCCTGGTCGTGGTACATCGCCACCACCATGTCATACATGCCCTCATGGCACTGCATAAACACGGTATCTGGCGGGCACGGCCCCGTCACGTTCAGCCCTTGTGCCTTCATCGCCTCAACGGCTGGCCCGACCGTCGTTATCTCTTCGTCACCGAAAAGACCGTTTTCTCCGGCGTGCGGGTTCACCCCGGCCACGGCGATACGCGGGTTATCGAAACCAACGCGTTTCAGGAAGCTGTCAGCCACGCGAATCACCGTCTTGATACGGTCCTGATTCAGAGTGTCGAGGAATTTACGCAGCGCAATATGCGTCGTGACATGAATCACTTTGAGCTTATCGGTATACAGCACCATGGCGTAATCATTGATGTTGGTCAGCTTCGCCAGCAGCTCGGTGTGACCCGGATAGTGGTGGCCTCCCAGATGCAGCGCTTCTTTGTTCAGCGGCGCGGTGGCAATCGCTTTCACTTCACCCGGCCATCGCCAGTTCAGTCGCACGGCGAACGCAACGGTACGCCAGATCGCCCGCCTGTGCCTGCACTTTGCCTGGTTCTAACGCCTGTGGATCCGCCAGTGGCTCATCCAGCACGTTAATCACACCCAGGCGCAAAATGCGCCTGGCTCACCTTATCAATAATGCGCAGTTCCGCATGCGGCGTGACGTTCAGTGCCAGTACGCGGTTAAATGTCTGCGCGCAACCTATCACTACGACCGGCGCCCCGGAAAGTTCACCTTCAACCAGCGATTTAATAATAATCTCCGGGCCAATCCCTGCCGGGTCGCCCATGGTTACGGCAATAACATTAGTCACTCGATTTCTCCTCAATAAAATTCAAAACCTTGAGCAGTGTGGTTTCGTCGCCGAAGCCCCCTGCTTTGGTCATCACTGGTCGTTGCCATTCGCAACCTGAAAAATATCCCCACGGCACGCAGCCTGCGGCGCGGCCCTGGATTCGAAACCCTTTTGCACCCAGGGTGGCGTGCTACCGCAATGGCGACATCGCCGCCAGACAGGTAGAGCGCATCGGGTTGCGTTTCAGCCAGCACATCACGGGTCAACTGACCCAGATACGCACAAATTCGCTCACCGCATTCAGCACGTGAAAGTTGCCAGCGTTCGCACAACGCCGCCACCTGATGGCGTGCCAAATCGTCCGGGCAGGTATGCACCAGACAGTGTTTGCCAGCGCTCAGTGCAGCAACAATGCCCGCCCGGTAATCCACCGGCTCAGAGGCAAACGCATTGTTGATATCAATAAAGAGGTGTTCGCAACGCGGATGCGCAGCCGCCACAGCAATCTGTTTTTGAGCGATTTCACTCATGGAGCCGACAATCGCCAGCACCGTCCCCTGTTTTGCCGGGGCAAGCTGACGCGACAGGGCATCACAAATCCCCGCAGATCCCACCAGCAATGGGCGAACAACAGCCTTCATGGCATGACCAACGATCGCATCGAGGTCAGCATCGGTTTGCGCATCCACCACTACCATGACTGGCTTATCCACCGTAGCGTTCGCCAGTATCTGTGGCAGATCGCCCGGCTGCACATTGATGCTCGGCCCGATAAAGAGTGCCCCAACGTCGGCATGGGTGATCGGCGTTTTCGGATCGCTGGCGAATTCGGTTTCCGTCAGCAGTACACCATTCACGAAGCATTTGCCGTTGCGGGTCACACGACCCGCAACCGGAAAAGCGGGCGCAATAATCACGGCAGCCGCACCTGCCACCAGCTGCATTGCAGCCACTTCGGCTCCCGGATTACCCCGTAAGGTGGAATCTATCTTCTTCACCAGCCAGTCAGGCGCATGCTGACGCAACACCTTTTCCGTCAGTACAGCGACCCGCTCCGCGGCGACATCTGCAGACAGTGCCCGACTGTCAGTGTTAAAGACCAGTGCCTCGGCGTCGCTGATATCGATTTCATCCAGTGCCACTTCCACTCGCATTCCAGCCTGCGCCAGGCTCACGCCTGCGTCGTTCGCACCAGTGAAGTCATCGGCCAGAATCACAACTCTGTGTTCTGCGGTTTGTTTATTCATCCCTACTCCGGGTCGTTTCGTTCTGGGTGTGATTATATTCAATCATGATTGATTATATGTGAGCAAGATCAACTTATTTAATTTGCGAATAAATTATAAATTTAGCCCATACAGTGACCGTGGTTGAAATTGATGATTAAGTTCAATCACCACATAGAAAGACAGGAGAACGTTGTGGTTACGATTAACAGCACCCTTATTAGCGGCGCAGGGGCGATTCCCGCCCTGGCACCGCTACTTGCAGGCAAGAAAAATCTCTTACTGGTCAGCGACACCAATGTCATCAAGCTTGCCGCCACGCAGCAGATCCTCGCGCTGCTGGCAGCCGATGGTCGCCAGGTAGAGATTATCGACAATGTGCCGCCAGAACCGAGCCAGCATGACGTGGCGAAGATTATGGCCAATGCCCCGGTAAGTACTTTTGATCTAATTGTCGGGATCGGCGGCGGTAGCGTGCTGGATGTCACCAAACTGTTGTCCGTGCTGCATCACCCGCGTTCACCGGGTCTCGATGCGCTGCTTGAAGGCGTTAAACCGGTTGAACGTATTGCCTCTTTACTCATCCCAGCTACGGCGGGCACCGGCTCAGAAGCCACACCGAATGCGATTCTGGCGATTCAAGAACAGGACACCAAAATTGGCATCATCTCCCCCGTGTTGTTACCGGATTATGTCGCTCTGTTGCCCGAACTGACGACCAGTATGCCTGCGCATATTGCCTCATCGACCGGGATTGACGCCCTGTGCCACCTGATTGAGTGCTTTACCGCCACCATCGCCAACCCGGTTAGCGATAACGTTGCCCTGACCGGACTGCGCAAACTGCTGCACAACATCGAAACCGCAGTGAATGAGCCACATAACCTGGTCGCCCGTCTCGAAATGCTGTGGGCTTCTTACTACGGCGGTGCGGCGATCACCCATGCGGGCACACATTTGGTCCACGCGCTCTCTTATCCGCTCGGCGGGAAATACCACCTGCCGCACGGTGTGGCGAACGCCATTCTGCTGGCACCGTGCATGCAAGTGGTTCGCCCATACGCGGTTGAGAAATTTGCCCAGGTCTGGGATCTGGTGCCAGGTGCGGATACCTCACTGAATGATGAAGAGAAATCCCACGCGCTGGTGCAGTTCTTTGCCGATCTCGTTAAACGCCTGAATCTGCCGGATAACCTGGAAAGCCTGGGTGTACCGCGTGCCGACATCCCGTTACTTGCCGACGCTGCGCTGAACGTCAAACGCTTAATGAACAACGCCCCTTGCACCGTGAACCACGACGATGTGCAGGCGATTTATCAGACACTGTTTAAATAATGATTCAAGGAGAGGCTGTAATGAGCAAGAAAATTGAGGGCGTGTTGACGGCGATCGTCACGCCTTTTGATGAGGAAGGTGCACTGCACCTTGAGTCGCTAAAACAACAGATCGATCGCCAGCTTAACGCCGGGAACGGTATTTTCTGCGGCGGTACCAACGGTGAGTTCTTCGTGCTGAATGAGCAGGAAAAAATCGCTGTCACCGAAACCTGCGTTAAGCAGGTGTCAGGTCGCGCTAACGTGGTTGCGCACATTGGTGAGATTTCTACGCGTGAAACCATTCGTCTGGGAAAACAGATTGAAAAACTGGGCGTCGACGCCGTCTCGGTCATCACCCCTTATTTTGTGCCGTTAAAACAAAACGAATTAATTACCCATTATACCGCCATCGCCGATGCCCTCAGCGTACCGGTATTTCTGTACAACATTCCTGCCCGCACCGGGAACACCCTTGAACCCCAAACCGTTCGCACACTTGCCTCACACCCGAACATCATCGGCATTAAGGACAGCGCAGGCAGCTATGAGAGCCTGAGCGGTTATCTGAATGCGGTGAAAGAGATTGAAAACTTTGATGTCCTTAACGGCCCGGATTCTCTGATTCACCAGGGCTTTGTTGACGGTTGCTCGGCCTGCATTTCGGGTCTGGCTAACGTTGCGCCGAAAGAGATCAACACCATCTGGGCGCGCTTTAAAGCGGGAGATATCGAGGGCTCCCGCCAGGCTCAGGAAAACGTCACTGGCCTGCGTACCGACCTGTACAGCGTCGGGTTCTCACCTGCAGCGGTGAAAAAAGCCCTGCAAATCATGGGATATGACGTCGGCGCAAGCCGTTACGCCGTCACGTTCAGCGAAGAACAACAACAGCAAATTCGCCAGATAGTGACCCAGTACCTGCACTAAGGCGCAATTTTTTAATAGTTACCCTAAATAATTCGCGTTGCAGGCAGGCGGCAAACGAGTTCATCCCGATGAGCTTACTCAGGTAAGTGATTCGGGTGAGCGAGTGTAGCCAACGCATCTGCAACATGAATGATGACGGGTATAACAATATAGGGCACCTCAGGTGCCCAGAATTCACACGCCCTGAAGAGAGGCAAAGATGAACACTTTTACTTCACAAGATACCCTAATCATCGTCGGTATAGTGATTGCCTATATCGTCTTTACCACCTGGCTTACATTCCGTTTACGCAGTAAAAACTCCGGCGATTTTATGGAAGGTTCCCGTGCCATGCCGGCCTTCCTCGTTGGGATCTTGTTGATGTCTGAATACATCGGCGCAAAATCCACCATCGGTACCGCACAGGCCGCGTTCGAAGGCGGGATTGCCGCATCATGGTCCGTTCTCGGTGCAGCCATTGGCTTCCCACTGTTCGGGTTATTGCTGGTCAAACGTATTTATAACACCGGTAAAATCACCATTTCTGGCGCGATTGCTGAGAAGTACGGCAACAGCACCAAAAATATTATCTCTATCATCATGATCTACGCCCTGCTGCTGGTAAACGTAGGTAACTACGTCAGCGGTGCCGCGGCCATTGCCACCGTGCTGAAAGTGAGTCTGCCGATTGCGGCCTTTATCACCGCAATCGTCAGTACCTTCTACTTCGCTTACGGCGGCATGAAAGGTGTCGCCTGGGTGACCCTGCTGCACAGTGCCCTGAAATACTTCGGTATCCTGATCATCATGGGCTTTGCACTGTCCAAAACCGGCGGTTTTACGCCGATGATCAAAGAGATGCCGCACTTCTACTGGACCTGGGACGGTAACTTCGGCCCGAGCACCATCTTCGCGTGGCTGATTGGCACCATTGGTTCTATTTTCTGTACCCAGTTCGTGATTCAGGCGATTTGTTCCACCAAAGATGTGAAGACCGCGAAGCGTTCCACCTGGATTGCATTCTGGTTCTGCCTGCCGATTTCTCTGGCGATTGCCATCATCGGTGTGGCGGCGAAGTACCTGCACCCGGAAATCAACAGCCTGTACGCGATGCCGGTCTTCCTGCAGGATATGAACCCATGGATTGCCGGTTTAGTGACAACGTCACTTGTTGCTTCCATCTTCGTGAGCGTGAGTACCGTTGCATTGGCTATCGCCTCGCTTGTCGTAAAAGATTTCTACGTGCCTTACCGTAATCCGACGCCGGAACAAGAGTTTAAAGCCACCCGCTGGTTATCCCTGTTCATCGGTTTCCTGCCGCTGGTGCTGGTGCTGTTCGTGCCGGAAGTGCTGAAGCTCTCTTTCTTTACCCGTGCGATTCGTCTGTCTATTACCGTTGTTGCCGTCATCGCCTTCTACGCGCCGTTCTTCAAGAGCACCCGTGGTGCAAATGCCGGCCTGATTGGCGCCTGCGTCGTGACTTCTCTCTGGTATGTGCTGGGCGACCCGTTTGGTATTAACAACATGTATATCGCGCTGATTACGCCTGCGGTGATCATGGTGCTCGACCGCCTGATCCCGAACAAAGAGCACGCAAAAGCGCCAACACCCATTCAAAATAGTGGAGTTTGATATGTCCGTTACCGTTAATCGTGATGGTGTAATTCGTCAGCAGGAAGACACACAGGTACAAAGCGCTATGCTGCCGTCACCCTGCCCGCAAAACCATGCAGCCAACATTCAGCCGCTGCCAGATGGCTCGCTGATGTGCGTCTGGTTCGGTGGCACACAGGAAGGCGTAGCGGATATTTCCGTGTGGGGCTCGCGCCTCACACCAGGCAGCGACCGCTGGAGTGATGCCGTTAAGTTGTCAGACGATGCGACCCGCTCCGAGCAGAACCCGGTGCTGTTCCTCGCACCGGATAATGTGTTGTGGTTGATGTGGACCGCACAGCTTTCCGGCAACCAGGACACCGCCATTGTGCGTTTTCGTCAGTCTCAGGACCTGGGTCAGAGCTGGGGGGAGATTGCCACCCTGCTGGATAAACCCGGCACCTTTATTCGCCAGCCGGTCACCGTACTGGAGAACGGCAACTGGCTGCTGCCGGTGTTTTATTGCCGCACCCAGCCGGGTGAAAAATGGGTCGGGAATGACGACATCAGCGCGGTGAAAATCTCCGCGGATCAGGGTAAAACCTGGCGTGATGTTGAAGTCCCGGAAAGCCTGGGATGCGTGCACATGAACATCACCGCGCTGAAAAATGGCAATCTGGTGGCCCTGTTCCGCAGCCGCTGGGCAGATAACATCTATTACAGCCAGTCGACCGATGGCGGCGAAAGCTGGTCTGTTCCTGAACCGACCACCCTGCCTAATAATAACTCGTCCATTCAGGTCACCACACTTGCAGACGGTAACCTGGCACTGGTCTTCAACTTTATGAGTGCCGCAGGTGCGCTGGAACGCCGTGCATCTCTGTACGATGAAATCGACGACGGTGACGGACGTAAAGAGCCGGAAGTTACCGGTGGCCGCAGCGCCTTCTGGGGGGCACCGCGTGCGCCCATGACCGTAGCGATTTCGCCGGATGGCGGTAAAAGCTGGCCGTGGCAGCGTCATCTTGATGAAGGTGACGGTTACTGCATGACCAACAACTCGCAGGAAAAACTCAATCGTGAGTTCTCCTACCCGAGCATCAAGCAGAGCGCCGACGGCACGCTGCACATTGCTTACACTTACTTCCGCCAGGCGATCAAATACGTTCGTGTATCACCTGCGTGGGTAAAGGAGTAACCGATGATTGTGGGTCACCTCAACGCCCTGCCGCAGGCAGGGTTACCCCGCGCGTTGCGTGACATTCTCGATCTGCCGGAGTGTTCTCTGGCAGCTTTGCAGGCACGGGACGACGGACGCTTTCAGTTACCAGGTGCTCAGTGGTTCTGCAGCGTCGGTCCGGCCAACACGCAGTATCGTGAGCAGCGCCATACCGAGTATCACCACCAGTGGGCGGACATCCAGGTATTGCTGGACGGCGAAGAGATCATCTACGCCGGGTCTCAGTTTGAGACGCAGACAACGGATGAGGAACGTAAGCCGGACCTGTTTATTACCACCACGGCGGAACTGCCGGTCAGCATGCTGTTACAGGCAGGCGACTTTGCTGTATTTCTGCCGGGCGAGCCACATCAGGCGTTGTGTGCTGCCGCTGAGCCGTTAACCGTGCGCAAAGCGGTATTCAAAGTGCCTCGCGCCCTGCTGGAGGAATAAAGATGCCACATGCGGTAGTAACCGGGGCCAGTTCAGGTATTGGCGAAGCGATTGTCAGTTGGTTGCTCGAACAAGGCTGGCGTGTGACGGGGCTAAGCCGCTCGAAGGTGGTGCGAGATACCCCCGCGTTTGAGAGCGTCTGCGTGGACTTGAGCGACAGTGCTGCTCTGGCTGAAACGCTGACCACTCTGCCAGTGCCTGACGCAGTGGTTCACGCGGCGGGAATGATGGCTGCCGCACCATTGGGTGAGATAACTGCGGATGTCAGTCAGCGGTTGTGGCAACTGCATGTGCTGGCCGCTGAGACGCTGGTCAACCATTTCGCCCCTCAGATGACACACGGCGGACGCATTGTGATTATTGGCAGCCGCACCTCTAGGGGTGCGGCCGGGCGTTCACAGTATGTGGCGACCAAGGCCGCCCTGGTAGGGATGGTACGCAGTTGGGCGGCGGAACTCGCTCCACGCGGTATTACCGCCAATGTGGTCGCACCGGGTGCGACGCAAACCCCGATGCTCAATGCGCCAGGTCGCGCAAGCTCGCCGCCAAATATGCCGCCTATCGGACGGTTGATCGAACCGCGAGAAGTGGCGGCACTGGTGGGGTTTGTGTTGTCGGCAGATGCGGCGGCAATCACTGGCCAGGAGCTGGTGATGTGTGGTGGGGCGTCGTTGAAGTAAGGTGCCGTATTGTAGAGACGGAAAAGGTGACATTGCGTCACCCTTTTTTGTCTTAATCCCGCAGATACACCTTACCAATCAAATAGGTGGTGGCCTGACCGCCAATCAGCACCCTGTCACCTCGCCATTCGCAGCGCAAATCACCACCGCGGGCAGAAACCTGGCGCGCCTGCATCACGTTCTTGCCCAGCTTATCGCCCCAGTACGGAATCAACATGCTATGCGCGGAGCCGGTCACGGGGTCTTCCGCAACCGCTTCGCCCGGGCAGAAGAAACGGCTGACAAAATCGTCATTGTCGCCAGGTGCGGTGATGCAAACCATTTTACCCAGCGGGATCATGCCTGCGATATCTGGCGTAATGGCTTCGACCTGTTGCTGATTTTCCAGTACTACCATGTAATCACGTGCCACGCGGACTTCTTTGGCGCTGTCGATACCCAAAGTCTCGAACAGCAGTGCCGGCGGTACATCCACCGTTTCGGTTCCCCATGCCGGGAAATCAAGCGTCAGCCAGTCACCTTTACGGGTCACTGACAGCGGGCCGACAAAACGGGTAGCGAACTGAATTTGGGTATCAGGGAAGTCGAGATACTCAAAAATAACGTGCGCAGCCGCCAGGGTTGCATGGCCGCACAAGTTAATTTCATGTTGGGTCGTAAACCAGCGCAGTTCATAACCGGTGTCGTTGCGAACAAAAAAAGCCGTTTCAGACTGGTTGTGCTGCTGGGCCATCTTCAGCAACTGCTCGTCAGGCAGCCACTCGGTCAGCGGGCAGACGGCTGCTGCGTTACCGCCAAAGGTGCGGTCACTAAAAGCATCTACCATGTAAAAGTCGATTGTATGCATAGCGTTTCCTCTTGTTTTCCTTTTGTTTTTCACCTGTATTTCTACCACATTCAATCGACATTTTTCATACCCAATTAAAATTGAGACATTCGTCACAAAAAGTTTGTATTTTGCGCAGAAATAGATCTAAGATCGCACTAATTTCTTCTCCTGCTACGAATCCCAAAACACTATGACAACACAACTGGTTTCACGGAAAGTCGCGTGGCTTCGGGTGGTTACGCTTGCCGTCGCTGCGTTCATTTTTAATACCACTGAGTTCGTGCCTGTGGGGCTGCTGTCGGACATTGCGCAAAGTTTTGATATGGAAACGCCGCAGGTAGGCATCATGCTGACCATCTATGCCTGGGTTGTGGCACTGATGTCGCTGCCGTTTATGTTGCTCACCAGCAAAGTTGAGCGACGCAAACTGCTGATAGCCCTCTTCGTCCTGTTTATCGGTAGCCATGTGCTCTCGTTCCTGGCATGGAGCTTCAACGTACTGGTGATTAGCCGCATCGGGATTGCCTTTGCCCATGCGATTTTCTGGTCGATTACCGCCTCTCTGGCCATTCGTCTGGCCCCTGCGGGCAAACGTGCGCAGGCGCTGAGCCTGATTGCGACTGGTACGGCACTGGCGATGGTACTTGGCATTCCGATTGGTCGTGTTGTCGGGCAGTACTTCGGCTGGCGCACCACTTTCTTCGCGATTGGTTTTGGCGCACTGGTGACACTGGTCTGTCTTATCAAGCTGCTGCCAAAACTGCCGAGCGAACATTCCGGCTCACTGCGCAGCCTCCCTGAACTGTTCCGTCGCCCGGCGTTGTTAAGCATTTATCTGCTGACCGTGGTTGTGGTGACTGCGCATTACACTGCCTATAGCTACATCGAGCCATTCGTACGCGATGTCGCTGGCTTTAGCGGCAACTTCGCAACGGTACTGCTACTGGTGCTTGGTGGTGCGGGCATTGTTGGCAGCGTGCTGTTTGGTAAACTCGGCAACAAACACGCCTCTGCGCTTATTAGCGGCGCAATCGGGCTGCTGGTGCTCTCCCTGCTCTTCCTGCGCTCAGCGGCAGGCAGCGAACAACATCTCGTCATTCTGAGCGTGTTCTGGGGCGTGGCGATCATGATTATCGGCCTTGGCATGCAGGTCAAAGTGCTGGCACTGGCACCGGATGCGACAGACGTGGCCATGGCGCTGTTCTCGGGTATTTTCAATATCGGGATTGGTGCGGGTGCACTTGTGGGTAATCAGATAAGCCTGCAGTGGTCAATGTCAGCCATTGGCTATGCAGGTGCGATCCCTGCTGTGGCCGCGCTGGTGTGGTCGGTGATTATTTTCCGCCGCTGGCCAGTTTCGCTGGAAGATAACCAGCAGCCGCATCATATGTAATAGATGTGTCAGGCCGGGGAGCCTTTCTCCGGCCCACGACCTCCGTTAACTTCCAGACACCACCTCTTTCATCACCTGCGTCTGCCAGTCGAACCACGGGTTCCAGGTCAGCCGGGCATGCACCTTGTCTTTTTCCACCAGCCCCCAGTCGGAATACCAGACCTCTTCCCCTTTCAGGCAGCGCTGCGTCGCCGCGTCGGATTGCCCGTTGGCGCAAAGCAGCACGCTGCCTTTGCGTCCGTACAGCGAATTGCGCGGGGAAAAAAGCACGGACATGTGCGAGAACTGGCTGATGCGCTCATCGGGCAGGAAATCGGGTTTAACACGCACACGTGAAACGTTAGACACCTCAGCACGCGGTGCACCGTACCAGATCACACGGCTTGCCGGATGGGTAAAGGTGCGGTCGAAATGGTCGAGGATCCAGGCCGTATCGAGTACCGAATCATGCTCACTGAGTACAATTAACACTGGTTTATCGAAGGTTTCACGGGCAATAAGATGCTGCGCTGAAGCGCTGGTGCGGTAAAACTGGGCAAATCCATTCGTGGGAACACGCAAATAACGGGTGGCGATTTGCTGCGGGAATACCGCGCTTGGCGGGCGAAGCCAGTCGCGAAACACGGCGGCTACCGGGGCCAGAAAATCATAACCAGTGCTGGATTTAATGGCAGGCGAAAAGAGCAATAACCCCTGTATCTGCGGGTGCTGCATGGCATATTCCAGTGCCAGGTTACCGCCGGTGGAGAAGCCACCGAGCCAGACTTCGCTCACGTCTTTACCCATAATGGCAGCTTGTTCGCTCACCACCTGACGCCACTGGTCGACGCTGACATGCAGCATATCGGCCGGACGTGTGCCGTGACCGGGTAACAACACGGTGCGCACCAGAAATCCCTGTTTCACCAGCTCAGGCGCAATATCCGTAAACGACCCAGGCGCATCACCCAGACCGTGAATCAGCAGGATACCGCGTGAGGGTTTGCCTTCAGGCCGCCACTCCTGCGGGGTATTCCATTGCAGTTCGGTGGTTTTATCCAGCGTCTGGAACGCCCGGTGGCTGGCAACCCAGTCACGGGTTTGCTGCTGATACCGGGCAAAGCTGTCTTGACCGAGCGGCGGTTGACTGCTGCGTGGCTGCTGACACCCCGCCAAAACGCTCATTAGCAGTACCAATACAATCCTGGCCACGCAACCCATTAATGTGTCGCCGGGAAATGGGTGATAATTTCCAGCACGCCATTGATAATAAATTGCACGCCCATACAGACCAGCAAAAAGCCCATCAGGCGAGAAATCGCCTCAATACCGCCCTTACCTACCAGGCGCATAATGGCGCCAGAACTGCGCAAACAGCCCCATAAAATCAGCGAAACAGCAGCGAAAACCAGCGGAGGCGCAACCCAGACAACCCACTCCGGGAAGGTCGAACCATCACGAATGGTGGCGGCCGAACTGATGATCATCGCAATGGTTCCGGGACCCGCCGTACTCGGCATCGCCAGTGGCACGAAGGCAATGTTCGCCGTGGGTTCTTCTTCCAGCTCTTCCGATTTAGTTTTCACTTCCGGTGCTTCGTGCGCTTTTTGCGGCGGGAACAGCATGCGAAAACCGATAAACGCCACGATCAGGCCGCCGGCAATACGCAGGCCAGGAATCGATATTCCAAAGGTGTTCATCACCACCTGACCCGCATAGTAAGCCACCATCATAATGGCGAACACATAGATAGACGCCATTTTCGACTGCTGATTACGCTGCGCGCTGTTCATGTTCCCCGCAAGCCCCAGGAACAACGCGACGGTGGTCAGGGGGTTCGCCAGTGGCAGCAACACCACCAATCCCAGGCCAATTGCTTTAAATAAATCCATCATTTAACAGAGCACTCCTGCAAAAACATCGTACCGGCAAGTATATCTGCATCCTTGCCCCTGCGGCATACCGCTTTACGATTCGTTACTTTTTGTAAGAAATTTCATGGACATAGTCACCATGACAATCGTCTTTCAGCGTACTTTAGCAATTCGTGGCATAAGCTAATTCATTCAGTTGACTTATACTTGCCTGAGCAATAATATCTGCCGTGATTAATCTACTTGCCGGGGCAACCATTGTGAAAAGCACAAGTGATCTGTTTAACGAAATCATTCCACTTGGTCGCTTGATCCATATGGTTAACCAGAAAAAAGACCGCTTACTGAATGACTACCTGTCACCGTTCGATATCACAGCAACGCAATTTAAGGTGCTTTGCTCTATCCGCTGTCAGGTCTGCATCACGCCGGTTGAATTAAAGAAAGTACTGTCAGTCGATCTGGGCGCATTGACGCGCATGCTGGACAGGCTCGTCTGTAAAGGCTGGATCGAACGTAATCCGAATCCGCACGATAAGCGTGGCGTCCTGGTGCAATTAACCACCGAGGGCAAAGCGCTGATTGAGCAATGTCACGAATTAGTAGGGCAAGACCTGCACCAGGAATTAACAAAAAACTTATCGGCAGACGAAGTGGCAACTCTTGAGTACCTTCTCAAGAAAGTCTTGCCGTAAAACAAAGAGGTATGACGATGTCCAGACGCAATACTGACGCCATCACTATTCATAGCATTTTGGGCTGGATTGAAGAGAACCTGGAATCTCCGATGTCGCTTGAGCGCGTCTCAGAACGTTCAGGTTATTCGAAATGGCACCTGCAACGGATGTTCAAAAAAGAAACCGGCCATTCGCTCGGTCAATACATCCGCAGCCGCAAGCTGACTGAAATCGCACAAAAGCTGAAAGAAAGTAATGAACCGATCCTGTATCTTGCGGAGCGCTATGGGTTTGAATCGCAACAGACCCTGACCCGTACGTTCAAAAATTACTTTGACGTACCGCCGCATAAATATCGTGTGACTAACATTCCCGGTGAGAACCGGTATTTGTTCCCCATTAATAACTGTAGCTACTAATTCGCCTGCTTTAAGACGTATCGAGGAAATCATGAAACGTATTACCTGTGCCGCCATCACCCTTATGGTGCTGTTTTCTGGCCAGAGTTATGCGGAGCAATTCGCTCACCCCGCACAGCAAAATATTCGTGATGTGATGGTGATGCCCACTGCCCACGACCAGTCACCGTTCGACTTTAACCATATGGGTGCCGGCAGTGATAAATCCGACGAGTTAGGTGTGCCGTATTACAATACGCGCACCTGACCGTGTTTGCCCCGCATATGCGGGGCTTTTTTTATGACTTTACCGCCACCTGGCGACGAAGACGAAAACCAAACACGTTAATGTACAACCCCGCCATTACCAGTACCGCACCGAGTAATTGCAAAAGCGTCATGGACTCGCCCAGTAGCAGCGCGGCGCTGGCTAACCCCACCACCGGAACCAGCAGCGACAACGGCGCAACACGCCAGGTTTCATAACGCCCGAGCAACGTGCCCCAGATGCCGTAACCTACAATCGTGGCTCCCAGCGACAGATAAACCAGTGACAGGATCGTTGTCAGGTCAATAGAGACCAGACTCTGCAGCATCGGTGCCGGACCGTCGAAGATCAGCGAGGCAACCATAAACGGAATAATGGGTATCAACGCGCTCCAGACCACCAGCGACATCACTGCAGGACGTGATTCATGCTGCATGATTTTTTTGTTGAAGATGTTTCCGCAAGCCCAGCAGAAGGCCCCTGACAGCGTAAGGATGAAGCCCAGCAGAGGGACATGCTGACCGTTAAGGCTCGACTCAATCAGTACCATCACGCCAACAACCGCAAGGGTTATCCCGGCGACCTGTTTGGCCTGTAACCGCTCGCCAAATATCCCCGCCCCAAGAATAATCGTGAAGAAAGCCTGTGCCTGCAGCACCAGGGACGCCAACCCTGCGGGCATGCCAAATTTGATGGCGGTAAACAGAAACGCGAACTGCCCGAAGCTGATGGTTAAACCGTAACCGAGCAACAACCTCAACGGCACTTTTGGACGCGCAACGAACAGTAAAGCCGGGAACGCTACCAGCACGAAACGCAGTCCCGCCAGCATCAACGGCGGCATGTTATGTAACCCGACTTTAATCACCACAAAATTCAGGCCCCAGACTACGACCACTAAAAGTGCCAGCAACCCATCTTTACGCGTCATTCATCGCCTCTGTCTTTGTTCAACTTTTGTAAAGAATTTACGTTAACGCAAAAATCAGTCCAGAGACAGATCATTAATATTGGCAGGTCAGTTTTGGCATTTCTGCACAAAACAACCATTGTGCATCACGCTTTATGCATGTTATTGCTGTTAGTCATCACAAAAAAATATAACAACAAGCATATGTCGGGCAGGAAAATGATCTCATCACAACAGCGGTCCATCGCCGCATTACTCGCGTCATCTTTACTTTTAACCATAGGTCGTGGCGCTACGTTGCCGTTTATGACTATCTACCTCAATCGCCAGTATGGTATGAGCGTTGAGCAGGTGGGCTATGCGCTGACGATTGCGCTGACCATCGGCGTGGTGTTCAGCTTAGGCTTTGGCATTCTTGCCGATAAGTTCGATAAAAAACGCTATATGGTGCTGGCAGTGTCGGCGTTTTTGATTGGGTTTGGTGCGATTCCGGCCGTGGATCACGCAGGACTGGTGGTGCTCTTTTTCGCCATCATTAACTGTGCCTATTCGGTGTTTTCCACCGTGCTGAAGGCCTATTTTTCTGATTCACTGGGGGCAACGGCGAAGGCAAAAATTTTCTCGCTCAACTACAGCGTGATCAACATTGGCTGGACGGTCGGTCCTCCGCTGGGGACGCTGCTGGTGATGTATAACCTGAATTTCCCCTTCCTGCTGGCGGCCACTTGTTCGGCTATTCCAGTGGTGGTCATTCAGATGTTCGTTCAGCGCATTACGGTTAAAGCCAGTGAAGAAAATAGTGTCGCCTGGTCACCGTCGGTGCTTCTGCGAGACCGTGCGCTGCGTTGGTTTACCTTCTCCGGTTTTCTGGCGTCCTTTGTTGCCGGCTCCTTTGCGTCCTGCATCTCTCAGTACCTGATGTCAGTTGCAGATAATGAATTCGCGGAAAAGGTAGTCGCGGTTGTGCTGCCAGTCAACGCCGCTATGGTGGTTACGTTACAGTACGCAGTCGGACGTCGACTGACCGCTACCAATCTGCGTCCACTGATGGGAGCCGGGACGGTCTGCTTTATCCTGGGGCTGGTCGGCTTTATGTTATCAGGCAATAACCTGTGGTTCTGGGGCGTCTCTGCCGCCATTTTCACCGTCGGTGAAATCATCTACGCACCGGGTGAATACATGCTGATCGACAACATCGCGCCTCCTGGGATGAAAGCGAGCTACTTCTCCGCACAGGCGCTGGGCTGGTTAGGCGCGGCAATGAACCCGATGATGACCGGAATTATTCTGTCGTCGATGCCGGGGTGGTCGCTGTTTGTCATCATGATACTGGTGACCTTCTTTGCCTGGCTCGCGATGGTTCGCGGCATCCAGGCAAAACCACTCGGTCAGATGCAAGTGCCTAAAAGCGAGCCGGTTTAAGGATGTGTCCGCAGCTGGACGCGGTTGTCCAGCTGGCGGATGGACGGTGTCCAGCTTGTCACCAGTGTAGCCAGCACCACCGCAAGGGCACAGGCAAGCAGAACCGTCGGGCTACCAAACTGAAGTGCCAGTGGCCCGGCGGCTATTTCCCCCACCGGGATAGCAACGAACGAGCCCATCGCATCGTAGGCATAGACGCGCGCCAGTTTTTGCGCCGGAATATGCGTTTGCAGCGACTGCGCCCAGACCACACCAAACTGCCCGAAGCCTAATCCCGCCATAAAGAAAGCCACCATCAGTAACGGCGTTGACGGGTAAAAGCCGAGGATCACCATCGGAATAGCGCATAACGCCACCAGAATCACGCCCACCAGCAGGTCACGCCGGGGTCGCCAGCGCAATGCAATCAACGACCCGACGATCAGACCTATGCTTTGTGCCGCGACGATAAAGCCCCAGCCGGTGCGTCCAAAGGTGCTGTCTGCCACAATCGGGCCGAGTACCATGACCACCCCGCTGAAGGCCGCATTAATGATAGTGAATTGCGCCACAATCGCCCAGACCCAACTGCGGGCAATGAACTCTTTCCAGCCATCTCGTAGGTCCTGCAGTATATTGGAGGTCGATTTTTCGGTGAGCATCGCATTCACCCGAATGCGTTGGTAGAGCGGTGCGGCGGCGGCAAAGCCCAGCGCATCAATCGCCAGCCCCCATCCAGGACCGATCGCACTGGTCAAGAGTCCCCCCATAGAAGCACCGATCACGGTACCGCCGTATACCCCTAACTGAATGAGCGCATTGGCTTCGCGCAGGTTATGCACCGGCACCGTTTGCGGCACCATAGCCGACGAGGCAGGCAGGGCAATACCGGCAGCGGCACCGTTCAGTGCGCCCAGCACAGCAAGCAACGGAATGGTCGCACTGCCATCGAGCACCACCCACGCCACAACACCTTGCGAAACGGCAGCAGCAAGTGAAGACGAAACCATCACCAGACTGCGCGAATACCTGTCCGCCAGGACGCCACCCAGCAGCAAGAAAGCAACGTTGAACAACGAACGGGCCGCCACCACGATGCCGAGATCGGCAGCCGAGCCGCCAATATCCAGCACTGCGAACGCCAGTGCGATAGGCGCAATGCCGTTACCCAGTACGGTCAGCAGGCGGGCAGAAAAGAGATTGCGAAATGAAGCCGAATGTAACGCGCGCTGAGGACTCACTGCACGCTCCCCAACGATGAGAATTCTTTCATTGCTCTGGTCCTTATTATGTTTATGTGTCCGCGTGACCAGGGAACGACAAAACGGACAGGCAGGATCTCCCCTGCATGTCCGTTTAAAAATGGGTCAACTCAGTGCGTCTGGCTTACCAGACCTGCTCTGCAATTTGGGTCACGAGGCGTACTTTATCCCATTGCTGCGCAGGTGTCAGGGAATTGCCCTCTTCCGTTGAGGCAAAACCACACTGCGGGCTCAGGCAAATCTGGCTGAGATCCACATATTGTGCTGCTTCCTGCAGACGCGCTTTGATGCCCTCAGGGTTTTCCAGCTCACCATTTTTGGTGGTGATCAGCCCCAGCACAACCTGCTGCTTGCCAGGACGTACAAAGCGTAACGGCGCGAAATCGCCAGAACGGTCATTGTCGTATTCAAGGAAGAATGCATCGACGTTGACGGTGCCAAACAGCACTTCAGCGACCGGCTCGTAGCCACCTTCGGAAATCCAGGTTGAACGGAAGTTGCCGCGACAGACGTGCAGACCGATGGTCAGGTCATCCGGTTTACCTTCCAGCGCTTTATTCAGCACGCGGGCATAAATGCGCGCCAGCTCATCGGCATCTTCACCGCGTTCGGCAATCTGACGACGCTGCTCGTCGGAGCAGAGGTACGCCCAGACGGTGTCATCAAGTTGCAGATAGCGGCAACCGGCTTCATAGAACGCATGAATCGCATCGCGCCAGGTGGTTGCCAGGTCGTCGAAATAGACATCCAGATCCGGGTAAACATTGGCATCAATGCCTTTGCGCCCACCACGGAAGTGCAGCACGCTCGGGCTGGGAATGGTCATCTTCGGTTGGGCATTACCACTGATGCTTTTCAGGTAACGAAAATCGTCCAGCATCGGATGAGAGCCGAAGCCCAGTTTGCCGGTCACGCGGACGCTATGTGCTTTGGTTTGCACGCCGTTGAACTGAATGCCTTGTTCGGATTCGTAGCGCTCAACACCCTGCAGACCGTCAAAGAAATCAAAATGCCACCATGCGCGACGGAATTCCCCATCGGTCACCACATGCAACCCGCAATCGCACTGCGCCTGCACCACTTCCTTGATGGCGGCATCTTCCACTGCTCGAAGCTGTGCGGCGTTGATTTCCCCTTGAGCAAACTGCTGGCGAGCAAGTTTGATGCTGTCCGGGCGTAAAAAACTGCCGACGACGTCAGCGCGATACGGGGCCTGTTGGCGTTGCATGGTCTTCTCCTTGCACGCCAGGCCAAATAGTTGCCTGACGTGATAGTTCATTATTTGAATTTTTAGCCATCTGGACGGCTAAATGTCCAGTTAAAATGTCATGACAACAGCATTCGGGCAACCGAGATTTTTTCACGTATCATGAAAAAAATTCAACTTGTTGCGAAAGTGAACCCTTCATCCTCCCAACCCGTTATCCCGCCCAGCATGATTTTAACCGCCAACCCCATCCGGGCCAGCTTGAGCGCCGCACGGTCTGCACCGTTACAGTGTGGTCCAGCACAATAGACAACGAAAACGGTATCTCTTGGCCACTCGGCCATACGCGGCTCCGTCATTTCGCGATGCGGCAGATGTAACGCGCCGGGCACATGCCTGCGGGCAAACGCCTCCGGGCTGCCGACCACATGGAGCAGGACAAAATCCTGCTCTTCATGATTAAGGGCGTAGTGCACATCAGCGCAATCCGTCTCCACGCTCAAACGGCGCATAAAATGACCTACGGCTTCTTCAGGTGATGCGGCTGGAAAGTCGGTTACTGTGCTCATCGTGTTTTCTCCGTGTTTGTGTTAACACTACTGTAATGAATACCCCACCCGCTGACTGCATAGCGTCATGACAGAAAACCGCAAAATAATGACAATTTCAGGATCCTCCCGACCGCCTCATCAGGTTGTTGTTCTGGCTTATGACGGCCTTTGTACATTTGAATTTGGCGTGGCGGTGGAAATTTTCGGTTTGCCCAGACCCGAGCTGGGAGAGAACTGGTACTGCTTCGCCGTTGCAGGAGTAGATGTAGGCACTCTGCAAGCAACGGGCGGGATCCGCATCATGACCGAAGGTGGCCTTGAACTCTTAGCACAGGCCAATACCATTGTGGTGCCCGGCTGGCGCGGCGCTGATATGCCCGTGCCGGACGCACTATGTGACGCGTTGCAACAGGCACATCAACGAGGCTGTCGCATTGTGTCTATCTGCTCTGGTGTCTTCGTGTTGGCGGCCGCCGGGTTGCTTAATGGACGTAAAGCGACGACCCATTGGCGCTACACCGAACAACTCCAGCAGCGTTACCCGCAAATTGATGTACTGGAAGATGTGCTTTATTACGACGAAGGCAATGTAATGACGTCTGCGGGAAGTGCCGCAGGGATCGACTTATGTTTGCATATTGTGCGGGAAGACTTTGGTCGGGAAATTGCCAATAACGTGGCGCGAAGACTGGTGGTACAGCCTCATCGCGATGGGGCGCAGACTCAGCAGGTATCAGGCCCTGTCGCCCGTTCGCGTGAGAGCCAGACACTGGGACAACTGTTCGATTATCTTCATCAGAACCTGGGCTTCAATCACACTGTTGCTTCACTTGCGTCACGCGCAGGCATGAGTCCCAGAACATTTTTACGGCGTTTTGCAGAATCAACCGGGACAACACCGGCCCGCTGGATTTTGCAGGCGCGTTTAGACCGGGCAAAAACGTTATTAACGCAGTCGACAATGCGCATTGAAACCATTGCGGGTCATGCAGGTTTTAATAACACCGCGTCCATGCGTCATCATTTTCAACAACACATTGCGCTTACACCTGGCCAGTATCGGCGTAAATTTACGTTTCCCGGTGAATAATTCACCTAATTCAGCGTTTGTTTAGGTTCACCAGGTTAGTATCTCTCCTGTCGCGGCTACGATTAAGGTAAGTGAGGCAGATATTAGTTATTAACAGGAGAGTCATCATGTTAGGAAATATGCACGTTTTTATTGCAGTACTGGGAATCATCGTATTTTCTGGTTTTCTTGCTGCGTATTTTAGCCATAAATGGGATGACTAATGAACGGCGATAATCCCCCACGGTAAAGGCCCCTTGCGTTATTACGTAAGGGGCCTTTCTTTTATCTGTCATTAAGTTCAGACGAAAAAAAACCGCCAGTGAACTGACGGTCAAATGCTTGCATGGATAGATTTGTGTTTTGGTCTTTTCGCCATCCCGCTCTGGTGAGGAGATTCGCGGATCAAAAGCACTCTACGCAAAGCATCTTCAATGAACCCTAAACGACAAGATGTTAACAGTCAGCCCGGCCAACGATGATGCTGTTGTGTGATAACCATCAACGTCCCTTCATTTTTACTGTTCTATCAGCAGCTTCCGCTCATATCTATTTGCCTTTCATCACTAGATTTACCGCTCGCGCAAAAACATCTTCTTCTACACCATCGCCCCTGTCTCTCCCCTGGCGCTGAATCTCTTCGATGATGCTGTCCCGACTGATTATTTTACCCGACGAAACCAAGCCAATCACCGCAGCACCAATGGCTAATCCAATGAGTCCCGTGCGCTCGTCATTGAATGTCATACGCTATATTCTCCTCGTGAGTTACCCGAAAAAAATTTAGCACAGTGTTATGCAACGTCCAGCATCGGTGAAAAAAAGCCGCTTTTTTAGTATGGCAAAGTGTAACGATTTAAAACGCTGGCAGTAGATGTTCAGCGTCTCTGACACAGCCAAATGGAATGCCCGGCACATTCTGGATCTTCGAACACCACGTCCTTTACGTCGAAATGGTTATGGTCAAGCAGCGCCCGATACTCATCAGGCGCAAGACTGGCATGAAAAAGCGGTTCACCTTCGAATTCTCCCATCGCAATACCGTGACTTGTGCCGCTGGTGAACATCAGGACACTGCCTGCATGACTATGGGCGGCGAATACCGGGAACATGGTGCGTTGATCGTCCTGAGTGAGATGAAAAAAACTGTCCCAGGCCAGCAGACCATCAAAGGTTTCACCCAAGGCAAGCTGGCGCATATCACGCTGTAACCAGCGCTGATGCGGAAACCTATGCTGCGCGCGAGCGATCATGGCAGCTGCACCATCGATACCTGTGTGGATAAAACCTTTTTTAATGAAATACTCGGCAATGGGCTGGCCATTTCCACATCCGATATCAAGAATGCTCCCGGTCTGAGATAGATAATGTGAAAATTTTTCCAGCCACTTTTTTTCGAATAATGTTCGCGATCGCTGTGCGGCAAAAGCGGAAGCATGACGCTCGTAAAGGGAGAGGATATTAGCAGCAGTAGGCTGGTTCATCGAATTAATGTCCATCTTTATTCAGATGGGACATCATAAATAAAAAGCTCCGGCCATTGCCAGAGCTTTAAAAATGTTAGTCTCACTAAAGATGATGCGCTGTGTGTGTATTTAAACCATAATGAGCACGTACAACTTGTCCCAACACGTTACGATCCACAGTGACGGCTGCACGTTCTTCTGGAATAGCCAGTCGATATTCGCAGCCAGGGATAATGGTTGTTAAACGATGCCATTTCTTCTTATAAAGGATCCATCTCATCACTCCCCTCCCATCTTCCGTTCTTCAATTCATTCTTGCTTTAGGTATATTGTAGTCCGGGTTAACACGAAGGTAATGATTAAGATCAGCTATTCATCCAATTTGAGAAAATACCCACAAAAACCAGGCAAAGAGTGTGGTCTTTAAGTAAAAGAAGAGCTTAAGTCAGGCAGAAGAGAATATATTCTGGCTAATCACATTTGAGATAAGTTGATACATTCAGAAAACCGCCATCAACACAATAAAATGCTGAAATTTGTGTTTGATTAGTTAAAAATAACGACACTAAAATCGTCTCTTGCCGGTATAGCAATCAATGAAATGCAACGGCATATAACCCAAGCCTGGAAATGACTTAATACCTCGAGGGCTTCAGTGTTAGCCACGGTTAAGTTTGATTTGTGCCAACCAATTGGTATGTTCGCAGAGGATATTGTATTTATTTTCAACAGATTAATATCGATTTTCACCTATTGTCGTGATAAAACTCCGCAGCAGTGGCCTTTATACGGATGGTCACTTAACCTGTCACATCCGATACTGTTCTCAGCCCAGTATTATCAATAGCCAGGATCAGATTCGGTTCGTATCCAGTCCCGCCGACTTCAGTCGGTCGGTAATTTTAAACATTTTTGCGACTACGGTTCTGAACGACTGGTTAACGCCAATGCCATCGCAAATGTCTTCACGTGGCAGATGTTTTAATTGATCAGCATATTTAATGAGTTGCAAATGCATTTCTGCCAGTTTTGCGCGTGGCGGTGCACCGTTAAGTGCCTTCTTGATCGCCGCGTAAATTTGTTGCTCACTATTCATTAAGAGTGCCTTATATTAATGCGCAAAACTTGTTGTATCACATGACGCTTTGCGCTGGCACTAGGTGCTTTCACATTGTGTAAATAAATCTCGCCCCTCGCGAGCGAAATTCAGAAAAGATGAAAGAGACGGCGTTGGAGGTGATATTAGCATCGCCAATAATACCAGCGACATACTTAACCCCTAAGGCAAATTACCCCTATTTACTTCAGCAGGTCAGGGGGCATAAAACCAAGTGGTTAAAACGTTTTAACAGTGATACGAAATATACCGCTGAAGCGCTCACGCCCGAAGCACCTTAATCAACGCGTCCCCTTTAGCCGTCATGGAAAACAAACCGTGCACTCTGCCCGGTTTGTTTTCGCTAACATGCCTCTAATCACTCAACCCGCGATTCACCAGCATCGGTTCGATCAGCGGATCGTGCCCGCGCCACTGACGATAAAGTTCAGCCAAATCAGTGCTGTTGCCACGGGACAAAATTGCCTCACGGAAAATCTGCCCGTTTTCACGCGTTAATCCACCGTTATCAACAAACCACTGATAGCCGTCGTCGGCCAGCATTTGCGTCCACAGATAGGCGTAATATCCTGCCGCATAGCCGCCGCCGAAAATATGGGCGAAATAGCTGCTGCGATAGCGCGGTGGAACAGCGTGAATATCCAGCGATTCACGACGAATAGCTTCGGTTTCAAACGTATCGACATCATCAACCTTTTCATCTGCACGCAGACTATGCCAGTTCATGTCCAACAGCGCAGCGCTGAGCAACTCTGTCATATCATAGCCTTTGTTGAACTGTGTACTGCGCAGCATTCGCTCGCGCAATCCTTCCGGCATGGGCTCACCACTCTGATAATGGCGCGCATAGCGAGTAAACACCTCAGGATGGCGCGCCCAGTGTTCATTGATTTGCGAAGGGAACTCAACAAAATCTCGCGGGGTATTGGTGCCGGAAAGAGTGGCGTAACGCTGGCTGGCGAACAGGCCGTGCAATGTGTGGCCAAATTCATGGAACAGCGTCACCACATCGTCCCAGGAGAGCAGTGCCACCTGTCCATCGGCAGGTTTCTGGTAATTACAGACGTTGTAGATGACCGGTGAGGCATCTTCGAGCGTTGACTGCTCGACAAAATTGCCCATCCATGCGCCACCACTTTTCGAATCACGAGCAAAAAAATCGCCGTAGAACAGTGCCATACCTTTACCGTCAGCGTCGAAAATTTCCCAGACGCGCACATCAGGGTGATACACAGGAATGTCGAAACGCTCAACAAAACGGATGCCAAACAACTGTTTAGCACAGTAAAAAACACCGTCAATTAGCGTATTTTCGAGGGCAAAGTAAGGGGCAATTTGCGCGTCATCAACGTCATATTTTGCCAGTCGCACCTGTTCGGCATACCACGACCAGTCCCACGCCTGTACTGTGAAACCGCCCTGCTGATCGTCAATCACCTTCTGAATATCCGCCAGTTCTCGCTCGGCTCTGAAGCGCGCTGCCAAGGCTATCCCACGCATAAACTCAAACGCAGCCTGCGGTGTTGCAGCCATCTGGTCCGCGATTTTCCAGCTCGCGTAGTCCGGGAACCCGAGCAACTTCGCCTGTTTTGCACGTAATTCAGCAAGGCGCAACACAATGCTCCGCGTATCGTTTGCCTCGCCTTTTGAGGTGCGCTGCGTGCTGGCGAGGAACAGGTTTTCACGGGTTTGTCGCTCACGCAGTGATGCCAGTAACGGCTGTTGCGTGGTGTTGAGCAACGTGAGCAGCCAGCGGCCAGTCAGCCCTTTTTCTTTCGCGGCAGTGGCGGCTGCAGTGATCGCTTCTTCACTGAGCCCATCCAACTGATGCAGATAATCCACCACCAGTCCGCCCGCTTTATCAGCGGCCAGTAATCGTTGGTTAAACTGACTGGTGAGACCAGCCGCTTCGGTGTTGAGTGCTTTTAATGCCTGCTTGTCTTGCGCACTTAACGTTGCACCCGCGAGCATGAATTTCTGCCAGACCACCTCTGTCAGCCGCAAAGATTCCGCATCAAGTCCGGCCGATTCCTGATGTTGCCAGACGCTATCAATACGGGAAAACAACGCGTTATTGAGGTAAATCTCATTCGCCAGTTGTGCAAGCTCGGTAGAGAATTCTTCGTCCAGTTGCTGCAAAAAATCATTGGTATGGGCGGAGGTCATCGCAAAGAAGACGTTTGTCACTCGCGAGAGGATCTCGCCACTGCGCTCCAGGGCCAGGATGGTATTGGCAAAATCCGCCGGTGCCGTATTTTTTGCAATGGCATCCACTTGCGCGCGTTTTTGCGCCACGCCCTCGTCAAAGGCCGGGCGGTAATGGTCCTGATGAATCAGATCAAAAGGGGGAGCCTGATACGGCAGTGCGCTGATACCTGAGAAAGGATTTGTTACCGACATATTCCACTCCTGAATACGGTGAGTCACAGCAGACCAGGCATCCGCTTGCGTTATCGCAATGATTGACCAGACTGGGATAAAAATCTTGCCCGCATTTTACGCTGGCAACATAGAATGATGAAGAAAATACAATACTGCAACAAATCAGGGCTAGCCCTATAGTGTCGAACATGCCAGGCTAATCACACATAAAAAGCGTTGAGGAACAGTGAGATGATTATTTTAGTTACCGGAGCAACGGCGGGTTTTGGTGAGAGCATTACGCGTCGTTTCTTGCAAAACGGGCACAAAGTCATTGCTACGGGTCGCCGCCAGGAACGTCTGCAAGAACTGAAAGATGAACTGGGTGATAACCTCTATACCGCGCAGGTGGATGTGCGTAACCGTGCGGCCATCGAAGAGATGCTCGCGAATTTGCCAGCAGAATGGCAGAGCATTGATGTGCTGGTTAACAATGCCGGACTGGCACTGGGTCTGGAGCCCGCACACAAAGCCAGCATTGATGATTGGGAAACGATGATCGATACCAATAACAAAGGCCTGGTCTACATGACCCGAGCCGTGTTACCGGGTATGGTTGAGCGTAACCGGGGTCATATCATTAACATTGGGTCTACCGCTGGGAGCTGGCCTTATGCGGGCGGCAACGTCTACGGGGCGACCAAAGCCTTTGTCCGTCAGTTTAGTCTGAACCTGCGTACCGACCTGAACGGTACCGCCATTCGCGTAACCAACCTTGAACCAGGGCTTGTGGGCGGCACTGAGTTCTCTAACGTGCGCTTCAAAGGCGATGATAACAAAGCTGGTAAAACGTACGAGAACACCAATGCCCTCTCTGCGGAGGATGTGACCGAAGCAGTGTGGTGGGTCGCGAACCTGCCAAAACACGTTAATATCAATACGCTGGAGATGATGCCGGTTAGTCAGACCTATGCAGGCTTAAGCGTTCACCGCGAAGGTTAATTTCCGCCCCGGTCTGCGGGCCGGGTATGGGAACGACGGCAAATAAGTGGTATGGTAGGTAAGTTAACCTCATAAAAAGTAAGCACGAATGACCGTTGAAACCCAGCTCAATCCGACACAGCCCGTCAACCAGCAAATCTATCGCATTTTGCGTCAGGATATTGTGCATTGCCTGATCCCGCCGGGAACCCCACTTTCAGAGAAAGAGGTGTCGGTGCGTTTTGACGTGTCGCGTCAGCCTGTCCGTGAAGCCTTTATCAAACTCGCCGAAAACGGTCTGATTCAGATTCGCCCCCAGCGCGGCAGCTACGTGAACAAAATCTCGTTAAGTCAGGTGCGCAATGGTTGTTTCGTGCGTCAGGCGATTGAGTGTGCAGTTGCCCGCCGCGCGGCTGGCATGATTACTGACAGTCATTGCTATCAACTTGAGCAAAATCTCAATCAACAACGGATCGCCATTGAGCGTAAACAACTTGATGACTTCTTCCAGCTTGACGATGAGTTTCACCAGAAACTGGCGTTAATTGCCGATTGCCAGCTCGCCTGGGACACCATCGAGAACATCAAAGCCACCATTGACCGTGTGCGCTACATGAGTCTCGACCACGTTTCACCACCGGAAATGTTGCTGCGCCAGCACAACGATATCTTCGTGGCGCTGGAGAAACGCGATGCGGATGCCGTAGAGAAAGCGATGACACAGCATTTGCAGGAAATCAGCGCTTCCGTGAAACTGATCAGCCAGGAAAATCGCGACTGGTTCAGCGAAGACTGACCCCTTTTTGCTCCTCTCCTTATTTGCAACGTCGTGCTGTTTTAACCCACTAAAAAGTGTGACGTTGATCAAAAACAAAAAATCATCTCAGCAAAAGCGTATTTATAAGGGCGTTCGCTTCGGGGACGCCTTCTGCCCCGGCATGTTTTGCGGATGATAAAAGGAGAAACCACCATGATGACTTATGATCGTAACCGTAATGCTATTACCACCGGCACCCGCGTCATGATTAATGGCACTGGCCGTACCGGCAAAATTGTTGCTATACACGCAAATGGCCTGAATGCAGGTCAGGTACGTCGCAGCAAAACGGTGGAAGTAGAAGGTTGTGAAGGCCAATTCGAACCCGTTGAACTGATTCGCCTCGGCCTGCACTAATGGTGAGAATGCCGCCAGATGGCGGCATTCATGACTCAGAACTTCGCGATGTACTGGGCAACCGTGGCTTTCGCCCCGTTGGCCAGCAAAGCCTGATAGGCAGCAAGCACCTGTTGAGCAAAAGTCGCATCCAGCGGCAATTCGGTACCAAAAATCGCCTCAATCCCCAACAGCGCTTTCACGCGTGCTTCGCCTTCTGCACTGCTGTTGACCGCTTGCTGAATGACAGCGAGCAGTGGATCGCTCACTTCAATTGCCTGTCCCTGTTCATCCACACCACCGACATAGCGCATCCAGCCTGCAATTCCCAGAGCCAGCAAATCAAATTCGTGATTGTGGACCAGATGCCAGCGCACGGAATCCAGCATGCGCTGTGGCAGTTTCTGGCTCCCGTCCATGGCAATCTGCCAGGTACGGTGGCGCAACGCCGTATTGCTGTAGCGAGCAATCAGCAAGTCCGCATAGTGAGCCAGATCGACGCCCTTCACTTTCAGGGTCGGAGCCTGTTCAGCCAGCATCAACGTGTGTGCGGCACGGCGATAATTGTCATCTTCCATGCACTCATTGATGTGCTGATATCCGGCAAGGTAGCCCAGATACGCGAGGAAAGAGTGGCTGCCGTTTAGCATACGCAGTTTCATCTCTTCGAACGGCACCACGTCTGCCACCAGCTCCGCACCGGCTTTTTCCCACTCCGGGCGACCGGCAACAAAGTTGTCTTCAATAACCCACTGACGGAACGGTTCACAGGCTACGCCAGCCGGGTCAAGTACGCCGGTAATCTGTTCGATTTTGTCCAGCGTATCCGCTGTCACGGCAGGCACAATACGGTCAACCATGGTTGACGGGAAGGTCACGTTTGCTTCGATCCAGTCAGCCAGTTCCGCGTTAACGGCGCGGGCAAAGGCACAAATGACATTACGCGTCACATGACCGTTTTCCGGCATGTTGTCGCAGGACATCACGGTGAACGGTGCAAGACCGGCGGCTTTTCGGCGCGCTAACGCTTCAACAATCACGCCAGCAGCCGATTTCGGCTGATGTGGGTTTTGCAGATCCGCTGCAATGAACGGCGTGTCGAGTACAAGTTGGCCAGTCGCCGGTGAGTGACCGTAACCTTTTTCGGTGATGGTCAGGGAAACAATCGCCACCTGCGGTTCACACATCGCTGCCAGCACCGTTTCCAGGCCATCAACCTGCGCATGCAGCGCGCGTGTTGCCACGCCCACCACGCGAGCGGTCCACGCATCCGCAGACATTTCTGCCACGGTGTAGAGGTTATCCTGCGCTTTCAGATCGGCGATTTGTTGTTCACCGCCAATCAGGTTGACCTCGCAGTAACCCCAGTCACTACCGTGTTCTGAAGCCAGAATATCGGCATACACGGACTGGTGCGCACGGTGAAATGCGCCAAAACCTAAATGGACAATGCGGGGAACCAGTTTGCTACGATCATAAGAGGGTAACGTGGCTTTCGCCGTTAACAGTCTGTTTTCCATGGAGAGACTCTTCTTATTAAATGAAACAGTGGTTCATTAGATTAATGACTGCCGCAAACCAGACTATGATTTGCGACAGCTTTTGCTGACTACACTAACTAGAATGGTAACTAAATGTTGCGTAATTCGCCCCTCAACGTGGATAGTCTTTCCACTTTGTTTTAGGGTCAGGAATTAGACAAAGTTACGTGAAGCAGAGGTGGAAACGGCGGGTTGTGGCTCAGCCGCATCTTCCAGTAGGTTCAAATCACGATCGCGCACTTCTGGCATCAGCAGTGCTGAGAGCAGGCCAATAACAGAGTAGCTAATCAGCATCACGACGATTGGCCACCATGACCCTGTCATGTTACAGAAGATACCGGCAAGGACAGGACCAAAGCCAACTGCCACCAGACCACCCGCTTCTTTCGAAATCGCCATACGGGTAAAGCGGTTACGCGAGCCAAACATCTCTGCCATGGTGATGTTTTCCAGTGCAAACAGCCCCAGTACCGCAAAGTTATGAATCACGATGATTGACAGCATGATGACACCCGGGCTGTAGCTCTTGTCGACGATAATCGACAGCATCGGGTACGCCAGAATGATGGCAGAGATGCACATGATGATGTACGGAATACGGCGACCAATCTTATCGGACAGCCAACCCAGGAACGGGATCGTCAGGAAGCCAATCACGGAGCTGATCATCAGCGCATCCGTTGGAATGCGTTTTTCAAACAGCAATGTCTGAACCAGGTAGCCTGCCAGGAAGGTCTGAATAAGACCCGAGTTGCCCGCCTGACCAAAACGCAGACCCGTTGCCAGCCAGAATGACTTGCTGGTGAACATCGCACCAAGACCTGCTTTTTCAGGTTGCGCTTTCGCCGGAGCATTCCCGCTTTCGTTAACCTGCTCGAACACCGGGCTCTCTTTCAGGTTCATACGCAGCCAGATAGCGAAGATCATCACCACGACGCTTGCCAGGAATGGCACACGCCAGCCCCACGCAATCAGCTCTTCACGGCTCAGTGCAAAGAACATCACCGCCCAGATAGCTGTCGCACTCAGGGTGCCGCAGTTGGTTCCCATCGCCACCAGCGAAGAGATGATCCCGCGCTTACCTTTCGGTGCATATTCAGCCAGCATAGTACCGGCACCGGAGATCTCGGCCCCCGCCCCCAGCCCTTGAACGATACGCAACGTCACCAACAGCACCGGTGCAAAAATACCGATCTGCGCATAGGTTGGCAGCACACCGATCAGGGTGGTACAGATGCCCATCATCGTAATCGTGATAAACAACACCTTCTTACGGCCAATTCTGTCACCCATTCTGCCGAAGAAGAAGGCACCGATAATACGGGCAATATAGCCCGCGCCGTAGGTCCCCATCGCGAGGATTAACGCCATCGCGGCGGATTGTTCAGGGAAGAAAATCTCATGGAAGACCAGCGCTGCCCCAAGGGAGTAGAGCTGGAAGTCCATAAACTCCAGCGCCGTACCCAACCAGCCGGATACGGCGGCCTTAACCAGATCAGAGGTCGTTCTTTCAGGTTTTACTTGCGTCATAATGGCTATCTCAAAAAGAGTAAGATGCGTACCGCGTAACCGCATTTTTCATTGTAATTAATTGAACGTCAGCAAGACCTTGCAGCACTTCCGCTGATCTTTTTCGAACAGTTCAATCGCGTCTGCGACATGTTGATAGTCAAATTTATGCGTCACTAACTTCGTCGGATCGATAAGGCCACGCTCCAGCCAGTCGATCACAACAGGAAACTTATTCGCGTTGAGTCGCGAGGAGAAAATTGAAAGTTCTTTTCCGGTGATTCCCTGCTGCACTATCTGACACGGGTCACTGGAGAAGCCCATGATGGCAATACGTGCTGCCGGAGAAGCCAGGGTAATTGCTTCCTGCAAAATAGACGGATGACAGGCCGCATCGACGATAATCGTCGGCTTGATGCCCTTCTCTTCCAGCACGGATTGCAGCGTCTGGTTGCTGTTGTTGATGACCCAATCAGCACCGCTACGCTCCGCCATCGCCAGGCGTTCGTCGATACGATCCGCCACGATGACTTGCTTCACCTTATAAACACCTTTCAGTGCCTGCAGTGTGACCAGCCCCATCGGACCCGCACCGAAAATCAACGCGATGTCGTTTTCCGTTGGGTTGACCTGACCGGTAACGTTGGCCGCGATGGTGAACGGCTCCACCATGACGGCATTTTCATCAGGAATAGAGGCCGGAATGACAAACGCATTACGCTCCGGGACGACGGCGTACTGGCTGAAGCCGCCATCACGGTGTACACCCAACACGACCAGTGAGGTGCAGACATTGGGTTTGCCGATGGAGCATGGATAGCAGTGGCCGCAACTGATTACCGGGTCAACAGAGACACGCTGGCCCAGACGCTCAGCGGAGACACCTTCTCCGACAGCATCAATCAGGCCATAAAACTCATGGCCAATAACGCGTGGGTATTTTGCAAACGGGTTATGCCCGCGGTAAATGTGGCTGTCTGAACCACAAATCCCGGCCAGTTGTACCTTCACACGCACTTCTCCGGTTGCCGGTTCAGGCAATGCACGTTCTTCAATCACTAGCTGATTCGGTTGTTGTATAACGACGCTTTTCATTATCTTCACCTCTGTTACCAGTTCCACAACGTGCCATCTTCCAGGCGAGCGACCGGCAGATATGCGGGGTCGTAGGGGTATTTTGCTGCCAGTTTTTCGTCAAACTCGATGCCCAACCCAGGCTTGTCACCCGGGTGCATATAGCCGTTATCAAAGCTCCAGCTGTGCGGGAAGACGTCAAGCATCTGCTCGGAGTAGCCCATGTATTCCTGTACACCAAAGTTTGGCACCCACAGGTCAAAATGCAGGGCCGCAGCGTGGCAAATTGGTGACAGGTCAGACGGACCGTGAGAGCCGGTACGCACCTGGTAGAGCGATGCAAAATCCGCAATACGGCGCATGCCGGTAATGCCGCCCGCGTGGGTGATGGTGGTGCGGATGTAGTCGATAAGCTGTTCTTCGATAAGCTGTTTGCAGTCCCAGATGCTATTGAAGACTTCGCCAACGGCGATTGGCGTAACGGTGTGCTGGCGAATCAGACGGAAGCACTCCTGATTCTCTGCCGGGGTCGGATCTTCCATCCAGAACAGACGGTAATCTTCGATGCTCTTACCAAAGCGCGCGGCTTCAATAGGCGTCAGACGGTGGTGCATATCGTGCAGCATATGTTCGTTGAAGCCGAACTGGTTACGTACCGCATCAAACAGTTTTGGCGTGAAGTCGAGGTATTTTTCAGTAGACCACAGCTGCTCTTCCGGCCACTGACCTTTGGTCGCAGGTTCGTATGCCAGGCCTTTGCCTTTTGACATCCCATAAGTGGTTTTCATGCCCGGTACGCCACACTGCACGCGAATGGCTTTAAAGCCCAGCTCTTTATGACGCGCATAATCTTCCAGCACATCATCAATGGTATGACCGGTGGTGTGGCAGTAAACCATCACCCCTTCGCGGGATGCGCCACCGAGCAACTGGTACAACGGCATGTTGGCGGCTTTGGCTTTGATGTCCCAGAGCGCCATATCGACAGCTGAGATGGCGGACATGGTGACCGGTCCACGACGCCAGTAAGCACCTTTATAGAAGAACTGCCAGATGTCCTCGATGCGATGCGCATCGCGACCAATCAGCTGCGGGCAGAGGTGATCTTTCAGATAGGACGCCACGGACAGCTCACGTCCGTTCAGGGTGGCGTCACCCAGGCCGACAATGCCATCATCGGTAGTGATTTTTAATGTGACAAAGTTACGACCCGGACAGGTCACAAAAACTTCGGCCCCTACGATCTTCATACGTTCATTCCTCACATCATGTGTCTTGATGCAGAGAATTTACGCAACAGCACTACTACCATACAAGTATGATGATCGAAAAAGATGCTTTCGATCACAAAAAATTAACGGTTCATCCGGTACGCCCCCAACCTGCAACAATGATTAACATACCGCACAGGGCAATGGCGGCCCCCAGCCAGTCATACAGGCTGAGCTTGACGCCATCGACTACGCGCAACCACAAGAGCGCGGTACAGACATAGACACCACCGTATGCCGCATAGACGCGGCCGCTGGCGGCAGGATGCAGCGTCAACAGCCAGACAAAGAGCGCCAGCGCAACGGCGGCAGGGATAAGCAGTAACGGTGTAGCACCCCGTTTAAGCCACAGCCAGGGTAAGAAACAGCCGATGATTTCACACAGGGCCGTGAGGAAAAAAAGGACGGTTGTTTTTAGCATTACAATTGTTTTTCATTAAGCACAGGTTGAACTATCTTAACGGATAATCCACTAATATTGGGACTTCCCGGCGGCTACCCTCGCCAGGGTCAATCAAGTACAATCGCTGCAAGGACGTTGTGTCACACTCAATGAAGGAAATCACCATGAATATTACACTGAGCAAACGCCTGTGCCTGACGGCAATGCTGACGCTGGGTGCGATGATGTATACCGCCAGTGCCTCCGCGAAAACGGATAAATTAATTATTGAATCCGGCGATAGCGCCCAGTCTCGCCAGCAGGCAGCAATGGAAAAAGAGCAGTGGGACGACACCCGTTCACTGCGCCACAAAGTGAATAAACGCGTGGAAAAGGAGTGGGATAAAACTGACGTTGCTTTCGATGCGCAGGATAACTGCCATAAGAGTGCGAACGTCAACGCCTACTGGGAATCCAACACCATGCGTTGCCTCGACCGCCGTACTGGTCGTCAGATTACACCTTAAGTTCTTGCCTGTCTGGGCGTCACCTGGCGCCCTGCTTTTTCGTTGTCCCCAAAAGGATTTCCCCATGACTGATACCTCACAGGTCAAACTCCGTCCGCTTGAGCGCGAGGATTTGCGCTTCGTCCACCAGCTTGATAACAACGCCAGCGTCATGCGTTACTGGTTTGAAGAGCCCTACGAGGCGTTTGTTGAACTCTCCGACCTCTACGACAAACATATTCACGATCAGAGTGAACGTCGGTTCGTCATTGAATGTGGCAACGAGAAAGCGGGTCTGGTTGAACTGGTGGAGATTAACCATGTACACCGGCGGGCAGAGTTCCAGATCATCATTTCACCGGAATATCAGGGAAAAGGTCTGGCTTCAAAAGCAGCCAGACTGGCGATGGATTACGGCTTTATGGTGCTTAATCTTTATAAGCTGTATCTGATTGTTGATAAAGAAAATGAGAAGGCAATCCATATTTACCGCAAGCTGGGCTTTATGGTGGAAGGCGAGCTGATTCATGAGTTCTTTATTAACGGCGAATACCGTAACACGATTCGAATGTGTATTTTCCAGCAACAATACCTGGCAGAACATAAACCGGCGGGCAGTACGCTACTAAAACCCACCGCGCAGTAACGCGGTGGGCAAGTGCATCAATAATATTCGATAGTATTTTTGATGCTGAATTTGTGTTCGACGGTCGGCGTCACGCTCTCATCCACGATAACCAAGTGACAGGCAACCGGGTTATCGTGTTTGTCGTAGTCGCAGGTCTGTTTAACGTTAGTCAGCGGTTTATCATTCAACACACTCACCGCCGTGTAATCCAGTTTTTTGCGAACATCCCGTGAAGGGGTGGAATTCACCGACAAATGCGCCTCTTTCGACGTGGTGGATTTACCCAACGGGTAACCTTCGCTGTCGTAACGGTAGGTCACTTCAACGTCTTTGCCCCGCGCGACGGAAATAAAGCCACGATCGTCCGTGTCCCACGTTAGCCCGGCACTGGGGTATTCCGCCAACTGACATTTCCCCTGCAGACGCAGACGCTTTTCCTGCGTCTCAGCATCGAGGTAATAGTTGGCGTTCAGCACCAGCTCCACGCCGGTATTGTTCTCCACATCGTGCAGCTCCAGCGTGTCAAAACAACCCTCTTTTGAGAGCGTCCCGCTGACACGTTTAGAGACTTCGCCCTTTTCATTAAGCAACGTCTGGCTGAAGTCTTTTACAGGGCCACGCAGCGGATCAAAATCAAATTCATTGGAAAAACTGGCCATCTCCGGCGTAAAGGATACGGGTCCCTTTTTGTCATCACATCCCGCGACAAGCGCGGCCAGTGCGATGAGTATCATTTTTTTATTCAACAGGTTCACCTAAGTTCGCATTGCGTTACGCTTATATTAGCAAAACCTTTAACAACTCTGGCAATGACAATTTTATTTCATTCGAAAAGAAGTGCCCTTGCCCCGTCCAGATTCCAGAAAATGCCCCCCGCTGCAATCATCAGTAAAATCAGTGCGGAACCCGCGGTAAAACGACGACTCTGCGCAACAGGCAGAAAACGTTTTACGGCCAGGATGTAGCCGGACATCACCACAAAATCAAACAGGATCCAGACCAGCGAGAGTGTGACAATGCTGGTGGTGAAGTCACGGCTGACGCTAATAAACTGCGGGAAAAAAGAGACAAAAAACAGGATGTCTTTCGGATTGGCTACGCCGGTGATGAAACCGCGTCTGAATCCGCCCAAGGTCACCGGGGCCGTTTGTGCAACGGTCGCAGCCTGACGCAAATGGAATAACGTCTGCAGCGCACCCCAACCGATAAACAACGAACCCGCAATCCCCAGTAAGGATAAATACCCTGCATTCATTGTGACAACGCCACTCAACATCATCACAGCGATAGCAATCAGTACCAGTGAAGCAAGGTTAGTACCGAGCGTCGTCAGAAAAGCTCTGCGGTAACCCGATACCGCAGCTGTGCCTGTCACCAGCATCACCACCGGTCCAGGCGTTATCAGCAGGGTTAAGACAGAAAGTACGTAGACACTCAAGAGCGCAACATTCAGGGTTTGCATAGGATCCTCCACAACGGTAATAGTGCGCAGAGTATGAAAAAAAGTCCCTTCGCTGAAAAACGAGTTAAACTGTCATTCATTGTGATTAAAACTCAATCTGAGCTTTACAGGAATGCAAGAGAACCTCCCCCATTTATATGCATTACGGGCTTTTTCCGTCGCGGCACAGCACAACTCCTTTAGCCAGGCCGCCCTAATACTCAATGTTACCCCCGGTGCCGTAAGTCGTCATATCCGCACACTTGAAGCCTGGTTTGGTTGTCAGCTTTTTGTACGTAATGGCCCTAAAGTGAACCTGACCGACGCAGGTAGCATGTTGGCGGGCGATCTACAGCAAGGTTTTTCTCAACTTGAGGCCGCTTGCCAGCAGCTGCGGAGCCATAATCAGCAACTTCGTCTGAAAGCCCCATCAACGCTTACCATGCGCTGGTTGCTCGATGTGATGGCGGGGTTTCGCGAGCAGCACACCACGCCTGAAATCAATATTTCCAGCGTCTGGATGGATATCGACAATGTGGATTTCACCAGGGAGCCGTTTGATTGCGCCATCCTGCTCGGTAGCGGCCAGTTCGGACCAGGTACACGCTGTCTGCATCTGTTTGATGAATGGCTGGTGCCGATTTGCGCTCCAGGGCTGCTTGCAAAAGCCCAGGACGACCTGGCGTCCTGCGAGCTCATTCACCCCTCTCGCGATCGACGCGACTGGCGACGCTGGCTTGCGGGAACAGGCTTACATCCGACACTCAGTCTCGCTGGCGGTAAAGTCTTCGATACGCTGGAGCAAGGCATGATGGCGGCGATGGGGGGGCACGGTGTGGCGATTGGCGATCTGTTATTAAGTCAGGCCGCACGTGAGCAACAGTTGTTGGTCATGCCCTTCCCTGAAACGATTAAAACAGGTGACGGTTATTACCTTGTCTGGCCGGTTGACTCAAAGAGGCAAAATAATATCGACAAACTCGCCCAGTTCTTATGTCTAAACGCCCCTCGTTGTATAAGTTAATATATAACGAAGCAACATTAACGAAGCGGCAAATGTTATTAATCTGAGATTTACCTCTACCTTACACATCACCTGCTACGCTTTTGACAGGTAAACGAAATAAGGAGATACCAATGAGATACTCACTCTGGTTTGGTGCCATTTTATTCACAATGTCAGCCTCAGCGCTTGCCGCGCCCGATTCATGTGAACGAGTAAAAAGTGATATACAACAGAAGATTATCAACAATGGCGTGCCCGAATCAGGCTTCACGCTGACCATTGACCCCAACGATCAAAACAGTGCATCTGATGCACAGGTAGTGGGACATTGCGCTAACGATGCGTGGAAAATTCTCTACACACGCAACGGAAATAATCAAAATCAGTCCAGTGAAATAGCCCAACCGGATAACAGCCAACCCGCATCACAATAATCTCATCTCCTTCTTAAAATAATGGGGATTACCCTTCTTATTGATCCCCATTAATATTTCTCTACTCCTAATTAAGTAGCATAAAGCCATAATTAGCCAGGCATTAGTCCCGGCACGTTATTACTTTTTGATATGACTTATAGTGGAGTGAGCTATGTCCAACGATGAACATACAGCTGGCATCAGCCGGCGAACGCTCGTCAAAAGTACCGCGCTGGGTTCTCTTGCGCTGGCAGCAAGCAGTTTTTCTCTTCCCTTTGGCATGCGTACGGCGGCGGCGTCCGTGCAAAATGCAATGCGTCCTGCTGATGATAAAGTAGTCTGGGGTGCCTGCTCCGTTAACTGCGGTAGCCGTTGTGCGCTAAGGTTCCATGTGAGTGATGACACCGTGACCTGGGTCGAAACGGATAACACCGGCGAGGACATCTATGGCAATCATCAGGTACGCGCCTGTCTGCGTGGTCGCTCCATTCGCCGTCGCATCAACCACCCGGACCGTCTTAACTATCCTATGAAGCGCGTCGGCAAACGCGGCGAAGGAAAGTTTGAACGCATCACCTGGGATGAAGCCCTCGATACCCTGGCCACCAGTCTGAAAAATACGGTGGCCAAATACGGTAATGAAGCGGTCTATATTAACTACTCTTCCGGTATTGTCGGCGGTAATATCACCCGCTCCTCACCGTCTGCGTCCATTATTGCGCGCCTGATGAGCCTTTACGGAGGCTTCCTCGGTCAGTATGGGACCTATAGCACCGCGCAAATTGCTTATGCCATGCCGTATACCTACGGTTCCAACGACGGTAACAGCACCTCCGATATAGAAAACACAAAACTGGTAGTGATGTTTGGTAATAACCCGGCAGAAACCCGCATGAGTGGCGGCGGCATCACTTACTTTCTTGAACAGGCACGTGAACGCTCTAATGCACGCATGATAGTCATCGACCCACGTTATACCGATACCGCAGCCGGGCGTGAAGATGAGTGGATCCCTATTCGTCCAGGTACGGACGCCGCACTGGTTGCCGGACTTGCCTGGGTACTGATTAACGAAAATCTGGTCGATCAGGCATTTCTCGACAATTACTGCGTAGGTTATGACGAGAAAACGCTGCCTGCGGATGCCCCGGCTAATGGCCATTACAAAGCCTATATTCTTGGTCAGGGCGATGATGGTATTGCTAAAACGCCGCAGTGGGCTTCTGCAATCACCGGTATTCCGGTCGATCGTATCATTAAACTGGCCCGTGAAATCGGCACCGCCAAACCAGCCTATATCTGCCAGGGCTGGGGTCCGCAACGCCAGGCCAACGGCGAGCAGGCGTCCCGTGCCATCGCTATGTTACCTATTCTAACGGGCAACGTTGGGATCAATGGCGGCAACAGTGGTGCGCGTGAATCGACTTACACCATCACCATTGAACGTATGCCGATACCGGAGAACCCGGTCAAAACCAAAATCTCCTGCTTTACCTGGACGGACGCCATTGTTCGTGGCCCTGAAATGACCGCTCTGCGCGATGGTGTGCAAGGGAAAGATAAGCTCGATGTGCCCATCAAGTTCTTGTGGAATTATGCGGGCAACACCATCACCAATCAGCATGGGGATATCAACCGCACCCACGACATTCTGCAGGACGAATCGAAGTGCGAAATGATTGTGGTCATTGAGAACTTTATGACCTCGTCGGCAAAATACGCTGATATCCTGCTGCCGGATCTCATGACCGTCGAGCAGGAAGACATTATTCCAAACGATTACGCCGGAAACATGGGCTACCTGATTTTCCTGCAACCCATCACCTCGCCGAAATTTGAACGCAAACCGATTTACTGGATAACCAGCGAAATCGCTCGCCGACTCGGGCCGGATATCTACCAGAAATTCACTGAAGGCCGCACCCAGGAAGAGTGGTTGCAGTATCTCTACGCCAAAATGCTGACCAAAGATCCACAATTACCCGCCTACGATGAACTCAAAAAGATGGGCATTTACAAGCGAAAAGACCCCAACGGGCACTTTGTTGCTTATAAGAAATTCCGCGATGACCCGGCGGCTAACCCGCTCAAAACACCGTCTGGCAAAATCGAAATCTACTCCAGCCGCCTGGCGAAAATTGCCAGCACCTGGGAGCTGCAAAAAGACGAAGTGATCAGTGCCCTGCCGGTCTATGCCTCCACCTTTGAAGGATGGGATGACCCGGCGCGCAGTACATTCCCACTACAGATGTATGGCTTCCACTACAAATCCCGCACTCACTCCAGCTACGGCAACATCGATGTGCTCGAAGCGGCCTGTCGCCAGGAAGTGTGGCTCAACCCGATTGATGCGAAAAAGCGTGGCATCGTAGATGGCGATATGGTGCGCGTGTTTAACGGCCGCGGTGAAGTACGCATTGCCGCTAAAGTCACGCCCCGCATCATGCCCGGCGTCAGCGCAATGGGCCAGGGGGCCTGGCACGATGCCAATATGACCGGCGATCGCATCGACCATGGTGGCTGCATGAACACGCTGACCACGCAACGCCCTTCGCCACTGGCAAAAGGCAACCCTCAGCACACCAATCTGGTTGAAATTGAGAAGGTTTAAGGAGTAGCCGATGACCACCCAATACGGATTTTTTATTGATTCCGCCCGCTGTACCGGCTGCAAAACCTGTGAGCTGGCCTGTAAAGATTACAAAGACTTAACCCCGGACGTCAGCTTTCGACGCATTTATGAATACGCAGGCGGAGACTGGCAGGAAGACAACGGCATCTGGCACCAGAATGTCTTTGCCTACTATCTGTCGATTGCCTGCAACCACTGCGAAGACCCGGCCTGCACCAAAGTCTGCCCCAGCGGCGCGATGCACAAACGCGAAGACGGCTTTGTGGTGGTGAACGAAGATATCTGCATCGGCTGCCGCTACTGTCACATGGCCTGCCCGTACGGTGCGCCACAGTACAATGCGCAAAAAGGCCACATGACCAAATGCGATGGCTGCTACAGCCGCGTCGCTGAGGGTCACAAACCCATCTGCGTCGAGTCCTGCCCACTGCGCGCGCTGGATTTCGGTCCGATTGACGAACTGCGTAAAAAACACGGAGAGCTGGCGGCCGTTGCGCCGCTTCCGGCTGCACGTTTCACCAAGCCGTGCATTGTGATTAAACCTAACGCCAACAGCCGCCCAACCGGGGATACCACCGGCTATCTGGCAAACCCGCGGGAGGTGTGAGATGGGTAACGGATGGCATGAATGGCCGCTGGTGTTGTTTACGGTGCTCGGGCAGTGCGTGGCGGGCGGGTTAATCGTGATGGGGCTGGCCTGGCTGGCGGCAAAAGATGACGCCGACAGCCAGCAGCGCATCACCCGCAGCATGTTCTTTCTTTGGGTGCTGATGGGCATCGGGTTTATCGCGTCGATGCTGCACCTGGGGTCCCCGATGCGCGCCTTCAACTCCCTGAACCGGGTGGGCGCTTCGGCGTTGAGTAATGAAATCGCCGCTGGTTCAGTCTTCTTCGCCGTGGGCGGTTTCTGGTGGCTGGTAACTCAGCTGGGCAAAATGCCGGCTACGCTGGGCAAACTCTGGCTGATGGTGAGCATGGTGCTGGGCGTGGTGTTTGTCTGGGCGATGACCCGGGTGTACCAGATTGACACGGTTCCGACCTGGCACTCGGCTTACACCACCGTCGGTTTCTTCCTGACGATGTTGCTCGGTGGTCCGCTGCTGGCGGCGCTGCTGCTGCGCGTTGCAAAAACGCCGTTTAACGGTGCGACCTTTGCCTCACTGAGCGTCGCCGCACTGCTGGCAAGCCTGGCGCTGGTCATGCTGCAGGCGATGAGCCTCAGCGCGGTACACAGTTCGGTGGTGCAGGCGAACGCACTGGTGCCGGATTACGGCAGTTTACAGGTCTGGCGAATGGTGCTGCTGGTCGCGGGCCTGGGCTGCTGGATTTGCCCACTGGCAATGCGCAAATCACCGCGCGTAACCAGCCTGCTTGCCGGTGTAACACTGGTGGTGGCCGGCGAACTGATTGGCCGTGGTCTGTTTTACGGATTGCATATGACGGTCGGCATGGCGGTCGCCGGTTAATTTACGCAAGGAGTGTGTATGTCAGAATCCTTATACCGCGATGATTTTGCCTTCAGCGCCAGGATCCTCGGTGCTCTGTTTTCTTTCCCCCCGGACAGCGAACAGGTCAAACCGATTGTTGATGCCTTTATCACGGGTGAATGGCAATTCCAGTGGCCGCTGGCGCAAGAGGTCTTAGCTCCTCTGGCCGAAGGCTTTATAACACCTTCTGACGAGTCGCTTGAAGCCGCCTGGCAACGGCTATTTATCGGGCCGTGGGCACTGCCTGCGCCGCCATGGGGATCGGTCTGGCTGGATAAAGAGAGCGTGTTGTTTGGCGACTCAACTCTGGCTTTACGCCAGTGGATGCGGGAAAACCAGATAGCCTGGGAAGCAAATCAGAACGTGCCGGAAGACCACTTTGGCACCTTATTGATGCTGGCCGCCTGGCTTGCCGAGAGCCGGAATACTGCCACCTGTGACGAGTTGCTGGCCTGGCACCTGCTGCCCTGGTCTGGCCGTTTTCTGGACGTCTTTATCCAGGAAGCGCAGCATCCGTTCTGGCAGTCGCTTGGTAAACTGGCACAGAAAACGCTGGTTGACTGGCAGGCCCGACTGGTAATGCCGGTGGCGCTTAAACCTCTCTATCGCTGAATTTATTCGGTATTCTAAAACGAGCATAGGTGACAACGTCACTTATGCCCGTTGCTTTTAAGACAATTCTTTACTTACCCCGCAAGCCGTTATGCCCACTGGCATCCGACAAATCATCAGCAAAATCCGCATCTTAAAAGATATCCCTAAAACTGGAATCCTTCCCAGGTGCTTGCTATAGCAAAAGGACCCTGCCGCACATGGCATAACAACACGCAACGGGTCGTTGCAATAACGCATGCACACAGGGAGACACACTGCAATGCACACTTCCGCACTCTCACGCGCCATACTTTTTGTCGCGGCTATCGCTGCCGTGCTGGCGCTTCTGGTCTGGGGTATTGGTCTCGAAACGATCAAAGCCCGTCAGGTTGATTTGGTCTATCTCGGGCAACAGCACCTGATTCTGGTGTTCAGCTCGATGTTCTTTGCCCTGCTCATCGGCATCCCCAGCGGGATTGCCTTAAGCCGCCCTGCTGCACGGGGCGTGGCTGAATACGTCATGCAAATCTTCAACGTGGGCAACACACTTCCACCGCTGGCAGTGCTGGCGCTGGCGATGGTGGTCATTGGCATTGGTGACACCCCGGCGATCATTGCCCTATTCCTTGCCTCACTGCTCCCCATCGTGCGTAACACCTACGCCGGTTTGTGTTCGGTTCCGGCATCAATGCTGGAAGCAGCGAACGGCATCGGGATGACCAAATGGCAGCGTCTGTATCAGGTGGAATTACCGAACGCGCTGCCGGTCATCCTCTCCGGTGTGCGCATCGCAACCGCCATCAACGTGGGTACTGCCCCACTGGCGTTCCTGATTGGTGCCAGCAGCTATGGTGAGCTGATCTTCCCGGGTATCTACCTTAATGACTTCCCAACCCTGATTCTGGGGGCCGCTGCCACCGCACTGTTTGCACTGATTCTGGACACCTTGCTGGCTGCGCTGGGTCGCTACCTGAGCCCGCACACCGCCTGAAAACAATAAAAAGGATACGTTATGACGCTATTTTCCCGCCTGTTGGGTGTACTGAGTGCCGCACTGGTCTTTACCGCCAGCGCGCAGGCCGCTCCACTAATTTTGGCGACGAAGAGTTTTACTGAGCAGCATATTTTGTCGGCTCTCACCGTGCAGTACCTGCAAAAGAAGGGCTTTCAGGTGCAGCCACAAACCAACATTGCGACGGTAATTTCCCGTAACGCGATGATCAACAAACAGATTGATATGACCTGGGAGTACACCGGCACATCCCTCATCATCTTTAACCATATCAAAGAGCGCATGACGCCGGAACAGTCTTACGAAACGGTAAAACGCCTGGATGCGAAGCACGGTCTGGTCTGGCTGAAACCGGCTGACATGAATAACACCTATGCGTTTGCGATGCAGCGTAAACGCGCGGAAGAAGAGCACATCAATACCATGTCGGACATGGTGGCGAAGATTGAACACATCCGCAAAACCGACCCGAAACACAACTGGCTACTGGGATTGGATCTGGAGTTCGCCGGGCGTAGCGACGGCATGAAACCCTTCCAGCAGGCCTATAATCTTGAGCTGGACAGACCGCAGATTCGCCAGATGGACCCAGGCCTTGTCTATAACGCCGTGCGTGATGGCTTTGTTGATGCCGGGCTGATCTACACCACTGATGGACGCATTAAAGGGTTCGACCTGAAGGTGCTCGAAGATGACAAGGGATTTTTCCCAAGTTACGCCGTCACGCCGGTGGTGCGCAAAGACACGCTGGAGGCCAATCCAGGTCTGGAGGAAGCGCTAAATACCCTCTCCAGCCAGCTTAACAATGACGTCATCATTAACCTCAACGCAAAAGTCGATATCGACCATCAAACGCCGCAGCAGGTGGCGCGAGATTTTCTGCGCGACAAGAAACTGCTGTAAGGAGAATTCATGGATACGATTCACTACATGATCGACAACTGGGGTTATCTGGCGACCCTGACGTTCCAGCATCTTTGGCTGGTGCTGCTCGCCGTAGGACTGGCGATCGTGATTGGTGTGCCACTGGGCATTCTGATTGTGCGTCACAAATGGCTAGCGACACCGGTTCTGGGGCTGGCAACGCTGGTGCTGACCATTCCGTCTATTGCGCTGTTCGGCCTGATGATCCCGCTGTTTTCACTGGTCGGCCAGGGTATTGGCGCTTTGCCCGCCATCACCGCCGTATTCCTTTACTCACTGCTGCCGATTGTGCGCAACACCCACACCGCCCTCGACAGCCTACCCCCCGGCCTGCGTGAAGCAGGACGCGGCATCGGTATGACTTTCTGGCAGCGCCTGCGCTGGGTGGAGATCCCGATGGCGCTGCCGGTGATTTTCGGCGGGATTCGTACCGCCGTAGTGATGAATATTGGCGTCATGGCCATTGCCGCCGTGATTGGCGCAGGCGGCCTGGGGCTGCTGTTACTGAACGGCATCGGCGGAAGTGACATTCGTATGTTGATTGCTGGTGCGTTGATGATTTGTTTGCTGGCCATCGTACTTGACTGGTTACTGCACCGTTTACAGGTGGTTCTGACACCGAAGGGGATTCGATAATGATTAAACTGGAAAATCTGACCAAACAATTTAACCAAAAAAACGGCCAGACAATGAAAGCCGTCGATAACGTCAATCTTAACGTGCCGGAAGGCGAAATGTGTGTGCTGTTGGGGCCATCAGGCTGCGGCAAAACCACCACGCTTAAGATGATCAACCGGCTGATCATGCCCAGCAGCGGTAAGATCCTGATTAACGATCAAGACACCAGCGAAATGGACATTGTCACCCTGCGTCGCAACATTGGTTATGTCATTCAGCAAATTGGCCTGTTTCCGAATATGACCATCGAAGAAAACATCACCGTCGTGCCACGCATGCTGGGCTGGGATAAAGCCAAATGCAAATCACGCGCCGAAGAACTTATGGACATGGTGGCGATGGATTCGAAGAAGTTTCTCCACCGTTACCCGCGTGAAATGTCCGGCGGGCAGCAGCAGCGTATAGGTGTGATTCGTGCGCTGGCGGCGGATCCGCCGGTACTGCTGATGGATGAACCTTTCGGTGCGGTCGACCCGATTAACCGTGAAGTTATCCAGAACCAGTTCCTGGAGATGCAGCGGACGCTGAAAAAGACCGTGATGCTGGTGAGCCATGATATCGATGAAGCGCTGAAACTGGGCGATCGCATCGCGGTGTTCCGACAGGGTCGTATTGTGCAGTGCGCCAGCCCGGATGAGTTATTAGCCAAACCGGCTAACGAATTTGTCGGCTCGTTTGTGGGTCAGGACCGCACGCTTAAACGCCTGTTGCTGGTATCTGCGGGCGATGTGACCGACAAGCAACCAACGATCACTGTGCGTGAATCCACCTCCGCCGCAGAAGCCTTCACCCTGATGGATGACAATGACATCCGCGCCATCACCGTCGTCGATGGCGAAGGGAAACCATTGGGCTTTGTGAAGCGTCGCGAAGCACGCAACGCGCAGAGCAGTTGTGCGGAACTTCTGCATCCGTTCCGTATCACCGGCAAAGCCGAAGATAACCTGCGTATTGTGCTGTCACGATTGTACGAAAGTAACACCAGTTGGATGCCCATTGTGGACGAAGGCGGACGTTACAACGGGGAGATTTCGCAGGACTATATTGCCGAATACTTAAGCTCTGGCCGAACCCGCCGGGTGCTTAATATTCATAGTGATGTGTGATAACGCGTGACGGGTATTCCCCTCCTCCCAAAAGGGTGAGGGGAAACAACCAATTACGCCAGAATCCGCTCCGCAACCAGCATCCCTTTCGCCATCGTCAGATTGATATACTGAGATAAGTCACGCTGTTCAGCGCGCGGAAGATACGGCAGTTCGCCCACCAGCGGTGCTGGCAGTTTGCGGCTCAGAACATTGATGATTTCGGCATAGTGCGCAAGACCCGGATTTATGCGGTTTGCGACCCAGCCAATCAGCGGCAGCCCATCGCTGGCAATCGCCTGAGCCGTTAACAGGGCGTGGTTGATACAACCCTCCTGAATGCCGACCACCATCACTACCGCCATTTGCTCCTGCACCACCCACTCAGAAAGCGGACGCAGATCGTTCATCAGGCTACGCCAGCCGCCGGTACCTTCGACCACCACATGGTCAACCCGATCGCATAAGTGCGCCAGGCCGTTGGACAGCAGGGTGTAGTTTATAGGAAAACTATGCGCGACACTGCTTTCATCTTCGCTCAGCGCAATAGGATTGACTGCGGAATACGGTAACTCTATGGAAGAAACGCTCTGCAGAACCATGGCATCTTTATTACGCAGGCCTTCAGGTGTCTCTTTACTCCCTTTAGCGACGGGTTTGTAACCCGCGACGGTCCTACCGCTGGCCGCCAGCGCCTGAAGCAGCGCGCGGGACACCACTGTCTTGCCGACAGAGGTATCTGTCCCTGTGACAAAGAAACGCTTAAGCATCGCTAACCCCACCGTTTTGCTACGAAAATATAAATCAGGAAAATAATTCAGTGGGGAAAGTCTACGTTAGCCGTAGATTGCTCAGCTTGAGATAGCGCAATTTTTAGTACAACAGTGAAAAAATGTTAACCCTGTAACAAACGGATAAGGAGTGAGCCGTTATACATCGCGTCTTTGACCAGCGCAGCTCCCGCCATAGTGCCCTGGTTGGTGAATTGCGTGCTTTCCACGGCGATATGCTTACTGTAAGCCGGGAGCGCCTGCTGGCGGATACAGTCTGCAATGGCGGGAAAGAGGATGTCTGCAGCTTTGCTCAGCGGCGAACCGATAAGGATTTTTTGTGGGTTGAATAAATTCACCATAATGGCGAGGATACGTCCGACATTCGCCCCCACACCGGCGATAATATCTTTTGCCAGCAGATCGCCCCGCTGGGCGGCATCACATAAGGATTCAACCGTCAGCGGCTGTTGATGCAACATCGAACTCATCGACTGGCTCATGCGCAGCTGTGCCAGCTCCAGCACGCTTTCCACGCTCGCAATCGTTTCCAGGCAACCGTGGTTGCCACAGTAGCAGCGCTTACCGTAAGGATCGACCTGCGTATGCCCAATTTCCACCAAGCTGCTGCTACCGGCATGGAGCAGTCGCCCATCAGTAATGACACCCGCACCCACGTTATGATCGATAACCACCTGAATCACATCGCGGGCACCACGTGAGGCGCCGAACAAGGCTTCTGCCATCGTCCAGGCGCTGATGTCATGCTGGACGTAAACCGGCACACCGGTGTGCTTTTCCAGCGCTTCACCCAGCGGCATGTCTTTCACGTCTTCATAAAACGGCATACGGTGCACAATGCCATTTTCAGTATCAATAATACCGGGCAGCGTGATGGCGATGGCCGTCAGACGTTCCAGCTTCTGGGTGTGGCGAGTAAAGAACGTATCAATATGGTCAATAATACGCGCCAACAAAGGAGTCTCATCGGAGAGCGGCAGTTCGCGCTTCTCCTCCACCACCAGCTTGCTGCTGAGATCGCGCAGGGAGAGATAAATCTCCCCCCGGCTGATACGTAAAGAGAGATAGTGCCAGGCTTCAGTCTCCACCATCAGCCCGACAGCCGGGCGTCCGCGGCTTCCAGGCTCCTGGATTTCGGTCTCCTGAACCAGGTGTGCTTCGAGCATTTCGCGCACAATCTTGGTAATACTGGCAGGCGCAAGTTGGGCCAGCCGTGAAAGATCGATACGCGATACCGGGCCAAGCTGATCAATAAGGCGGTACACCGCCCCCGCGTTGGTCTGCTTAATTTGATCAATATGACCAGGCTGACTATCAGCAACCACCTAAGACTCCCTTTATTTTTGAGCTCGAAATAAACTTTTCGATATGGTGAAGCACTTCAATACTCGCCGTCAAATATTTACGTAGCCTTGTGATTTACAGCACATTTTACAGGGTCAATCTGCGCATTTTTTACCCATTCACCGCCGCAATGAGTTTTTGTTTGAAACGCCGTGCCGCTGTTCCCTGTTCGCGGTGTTTTGCCCACACCAGCCACATTTCTGAAATCGCATCGTCTTCAATAATCGGAACCCAGCGAATTTCATTCAGTTGCACACGACGAAAAGACGCGGGCAGAATCGATACACCCAACCCGGCGGCCACCAGTCCGACAATGGTCATCGCTTCCCCCACCTCCTGGGTGATGGTTGGCGTCAGGTTATAGCGTCGCAACAGCCCCAGAATATCGTCATACAGCCCGGTGCCGACGTGCGGATCGAAAAAGACAAACGGCTCGCGCGCCAGCTCCACCAGCGACACGCCAGGCTTAGTCGCCAGAGGGTGATCGCGATGAATCATCGCCAGCAGAGGTTCACGCAGTATCACTTCCCAGGCCAGTGTGTCCGGCAGCAAGGTGTTACGCATTAACCCCAGTTCCAGTCCACCGTCATTGAGCGGTGCTATCTGTTCACGGGTGTTGATTTCCCGTGTCTGGATATGCACATCCGGGTATAACTGGCGAAAAGAAGAAAGGGTATCGGAAACGGCTTTGATAAAAGGCGCAGAGGAGGTAAAACCGATACGCAGCTCCCCTGTCTCTCCCTGGTGCAAGCGGACCGCACGAGCGGCAGCATCGTCCACCTGACTTAAAATCTGCCGACTGTCGGCCAGAAACTGCCTTCCGGCAGGCGTTAGCATCACGCTGCGGTTGGTACGGGCGAGCAATCTGGCTCCAATTTGCTGTTCGAGGATTTGAATTTGCTGACTTAACGGGGGCTGAGAAATATTCAGTCGTGCTGCTGCATGGCCAAAATGTAGCTCTTCAGCGACCGCAATAAAATAGCGCAAATGGCGGAGTTCAATATTCATATCTTAAACATATCAATTGAGACTATTAATATATTAGACAGAATATTTTGCCTTTCATACCCTTATTGTTATCCCCGTCTTATCGGGATACCCATTTAAGGACTTAAAGTGAGCCGTACATCAACCGTCGATACCCTCCCTGTCAGTGGTGCCGACGACACCGCCCCAGCATTACCGACCCAATACATTAAACGTGGTACTCCCCAATTCATGCGCGTCACCCTGGCGCTTTTCTCGGCCGGACTGGCAACCTTTGCCCTGCTCTACTGCGTACAGCCTATTCTGCCAGTGCTGTCGCAGGAATTTGGCGTCTCACCGGCCAACAGCAGTATTTCCCTGTCGATTTCCACCGCCATGCTGGCAATTGGTCTGCTCTTCACCGGTCCGCTTTCGGATGCCATCGGGCGCAAAAAAGTGATGGTGACAGCCCTGCTGCTGGCGTCCTGTTGTACGCTGCTGTCAACCATGATGACCAGTTGGCACGGCATACTGGTGATGCGTGCATTGTTAGGACTTTCACTGAGCGGGGTTGCGGCCGTCGGCATGACCTACTTAAGTGAAGAGATCCACCCAAGCTTCGTGGCCTTCTCCATGGGTCTCTATATCAGCGGAAACTCGATTGGTGGGATGAGCGGGCGACTGCTCAGCGGTGTCTTCACCGACTTCTTTAACTGGCGCATTGCCCTGGCGGTCATTGGCTGTTTCGCCCTTGCCTCGGCGTTGATGTTCTGGCGTATTCTTCCTGAATCACGCCATTTCCGCCCTTCTTCTCTTCGCCCACGCACGCTGATGATTAACTTCCGCCTGCACTGGCGGGATCGCGGTTTGCCGCTGCTGTTCCTCGAAGGTTTCCTTTTGATGGGATCGTTTGTCACCCTGTTCAACTACATCGGTTATCGCCTGATGGCGTCACCGTGGATGCTCTCCCAGGCCGTCGTGGGATTGCTGTCGGTGGCCTATCTGACCGGGACCTGGAGCTCACCGAAAGCCGGTGCCATGACGGCAAAATATGGGCGTGGTCCGGTGATGCTCGGTTCGATTGCCATTATGCTTACCGGTCTGTTACTGACGCTAATTCCCTCTTTGTGGGTCATCTTCGCAGGTATGCTGCTGTTCACTGCCGGGTTCTTCGCTTCACACTCGGTCGCCAGCAGCTGGATTGGCCCACGCGCACGCCGCGCCAAAGGTCAGGCGTCATCGCTGTATCTGTTCAGCTATTATCTCGGTTCGAGTATTGCGGGTACCCTGGGGGGCGTGTTCTGGCATAACTATGGCTGGAACGGTGTCGGCGGGTTTATTGCGCTGATGCTGGTGTTAGCACTTTTCGTGGGCAGTCATCTCCACCGCCGTTTGCGTTAAACGGTGTCAACGTGAGCCCCGTTACGGCGGGGTTGTTGTTGCTCCGGGCCTGACCGACTAGAACATCACGATTATCGAAGATGCACCAATCAACTCTCTGACTGCATCAAGCGCCATCAAAGCAAACATTACCCAGACAAATGGATTCATACATTACGCTGCGTGGTTGATTTGCGTTCTGAAGCTAAGACTTATTTATTATGGTTTGCAGAATCACTCTTCGCTATGAAGCCACACTAAATTGCGGGGATTATTGTTATTCTTCATAACAACGCTTCCAACCATTGAAGAAATCAATGCAGTAAGGATGTCTCAGCCTCCGTAGCCATCGCCAGCAACTGCTACACTCACTGGCGAAGAATAACGGGGGATACATGAAATTAGGCTTTGCATGTAAGTTTCTGGATGCGCAATTTAAACAACCTTTTCCTTTTAAATCGACAACCCGTACGCGCTTTCTTAGCCTCAATAGTGATGCAAGATCAACACTGTTGCAGACGCTGTCGATAACCAACCTGACGAACCTTCATCTCACTTTAGAGCAACTGACCACTCAACCACCCGCGCTGCGGATGATGCGTATCGGCAGTGATTTGCTGCCACTGTACACCGTGCCGGAAGCCACACCAGTGTATCAGGAATTGATGCTCGAGCTTGCTCCGCTTTTTGCCCGTTGCGGCGAGCTGGCACGCGCGCACAACATTCGACTGTCCTTCCATCCCGGTCAGTATTCCGTGCTGGCGTCTGACAACCCGCAGGTGGTGGAGCGTGCACTGGAAGATCTGGAGTATCACGCAACCTGTGCCCTGCTCATGGGATATGGTCGCTCGTTTCAGGACTTCAAAATCAACATTCATATGAATGGCAAAGCGGGATTCAGCGGGTTTAAGGACGCTTTTGACAGACTCACTCCCGAAGCAAGACTGATGCTGACGGTCGAGAATGATGAAATGTCCTGCTCGCTGGATGATGTTTTGCAGGCGCAATCCCTCTGCCCGATCGTGCTCGATATTCACCATCACTGGGTAAAAGAGAATGCGTTTATTCGGCCAGACGACCCACGGATTGCCTGCATAGTCGAATCCTGGCGCGGCGTGCGCCCGGTCATGCACTACTCAATCTCCCAGGAAGGGCTCATCCCGGTACAGGGTTTTCCGGATCAGAATGCATTGGGCGTGCCGAAAACCAAACTTCGGGCGCACTCTGACTTTTACTTTAATTCCACGCTTAATGACTGGGCGCTCTCTTTTACAGAATTCGACATCATGTGCGAAGTTAAAATGAAAAATATCGCCCGCGATGCGCTCTGGCACCATGCCCAGGCAAAAGCAGACCATGCTCATTTGTGATGAGTAATGTTAATTTATGATTATTTACCGTTGAACAGGATTGCCTTAATGCTCGATTATGATACTTTTGCGTCTCCTATGAGCCAATATTTCAGGAAACGGCATGAACAGAAAACCTGTCGGCGATATCATTCTCTCCACCGAAGCGATCGCCAGCGGCGTCAGCAAGGTTGCTACAGCAATCAATCACGATTTTACCGAAGCGGTGGTGATCACTGTCGTTCCGGGCGGCACACTCTTTACGGCAGACCTGACCCGACAGCTGAATTTTCCTATCCGGATGGATTACATCTCCTGCCCACACACGCCCGGCGACAGGCATAATCAGTCAGACATCGTCTACCACCACAACATCGATATCCACAATAAGCACGTCATCATCATCGATGATGCGATTGAATCCGGTGGCACAATGAAGCGCCTGGTTGAGTTTATTTCGCAGAATTATTCTCCGGCCTCGGTCTCCGTTGCCGTGCTGTTCGTCAAACCCGGTCGGGTGACCATTCCAGTGAAACAGTATTACGCGCTGGAAATGGAAAATGACGACCTGCTGATTGGCTACGGCATGCCGTGGGAAGGGAAATATCGCAATCTGCCTTTCGTTGCGCGACTGATAAAATAACAGTTGGCCCCTTTTAATTTTATGAAGTATTAAAAGGGGCCAACAAATATCATCCTTATTTTTCTCCTCCAGCACGGTTCCTGAGCCACTCTTTATAATTACCCGGTGACATTCCCATGATGGTGTTAAAAGCACGCCTGAACGCAGTCTCATCACTGTAACCGCACGCGTTCGCGACGTGATAAATCGTGATGCCGGGTTTTTCCAGCATCAATGTTGCAGTTTCAATACGCACACGGGTAATAAACGTTTTAGGGCTTTCATGAACAAGCTCAACCATTTTGCGATTGAGCGTTCGGGTTGTCATGTTTAGCGCTGCGGCGAGTTGTTCAACGGTTATCGACGGGTTCTGATAACGCACCAGATCTTCCGCTTTGATGAGCAAAGGGTGTCGGGAGTGACGAAAACCTGCTGGCGCATAGAGTTGTTGGGAGAGCGGTTGGCTGTCGGCCACGGCCATATCCGCCGTAAGTCTGGCGGTTTGCGGACCCACTCGCTCGCGCACTATATGGAGCACCAGATCAACCCAGGAAAGTGGCCCTCCGGTAGTCATCACATTATTATCTTCCACGAGTACCCTCCCCCATATCGGTTTTGCCCGCGGATAGCGTTCTGTGAAGGTGTGGTAGAGCCACCAGGTCGTGGCGCACTTTCGTCCATCCAGTAAACCTGCCTCAGCCAACACAAATCCGCCTGCACAGGCACCTGCAACGCAGGTTCCGTGTGACGCGTGCGCTTTGACCCATGCTGCGGCATCAGCAAGCGCTCCCCTGGCGACAGGAAACTTCTCCTCATCCAGGCGCATGCCGCTGGCGATGATCAGATCAAACGTCTCATTGTCCAGGAACGCTCCGTCACACTCGATACGCCTGCCCTGCGCATCAGGAACCGACTGACCATCATGACTTATCACCTGAACGTTAAAGAAAGGTTCAGACAGCATGCTTGTACCACTCTCGTCCGGGTTTTGCGCAATCACCTGGTTTGCCAGCCAGAACATATCTGACAATCCCGCGATGGCAGATTTCATACTCCCTGGCATAGCCAGCAGGGCAATGCGCATCATCTGTTCCTCCGTCATCATATTGTCCGATTTTGCATGATATACGTCATTAAAGACACTTCATACATCACACCGTCCTTCATACACTGCACAGCATCTCGCTTACAAAAGGTTATTCGATGCGCAATCTCTTTCATCACATGAAGCGAGCAGGCTTTTTGCTCTCCTGCTTGTCCGCGGCCGCTACCTTCAACCTGCATGCGCAGGTACTGCAACTGAAAAATATCGTTCTGGTGCACGGTGCGTTTGCCGATGGTTCAAGCTGGGCTGCCGTCACCGAGCGCCTGCAGTCAAAGGGCTACCACGTCACTGCTGTGCAAAACCCCCTGAGCTCACTCAATGACGACATCACAGCAACCCAACGCGTTCTTGAACGACAACAGGGTGATGTTCTGCTGGTCGGTCATTCATGGGCAGGGGCCGTGATTACGGAGGCCGGAAACACACCAAAAGTGAAGGGGCTGGTCTATCTTTCGGCGCTTGTGCCCGACAACGGGGAATCCGTGGCCGACCTGCTGCAGCGGCTTAACGCTCCCATGGAGGGCATGGCAGCAGATAAAAATGGGCTTATCTGGCTCGATGATGCGCAGGCCTTTCACCATGTGATGGCCAACGATCTGCCAGCATCACAAGCCCGGGTGTGGGCAGCAGCCCAACAACCTATCGCCGCACTGGCTTTCACACAAAAAGTCAGACATGCGGCATGGCATGACAAACCCGCCTGGTATCTGCTTACCGAGAACGACAACGCACTAAAACCGGCAACACAGGTGCGGATTGCAACGGAGATGGGCGCAAGGCTCTCACGCCTTCCCTCCAGTCATATGTCGATGCTCTCGCATCCCGATGACGTCGCTGCACTTATTGACAAGGCGGCACGCAGCATCAACACATCAAACCACTAAGGTACAACTGTGATGAAAATCCTCCATATAGACTCAAGCATTGCTCAGGAACGTTCCGTTACTCGTCAGCTGTCTCACGAAGTGGTAAGGCAAATGACGCAGACAGGTCGATATGAAAGTGTTGTGTATCGGGATGTTGTTAAAGATGAAATTCGGCACTTAACCGGCAATATTGCCGCCGGGTTCAGACCCGTTCCGGATGGGGCGTCGGCGGGAGAGGATCTGACACGTGAGCACCAGCTTTCTGACAAGCTAGTCGAAGAATTTCTGGCAAGCGACACCCTTATCATTGGTGCCCCAATGTATAACTTTTCTGTGTCGAGCCAGCTCAAAGCCTGGCTCGACAGGCTCGCGCAGCCGGGAAAAACCTTTCGGTACACGGCACAGGGACCGGTAGGCCTTGCTGGTGGCAAAACGATCATTGTTGTCTCTGCAAGAGGCGGTTTTTACGCCAATACGCCGCTCGTTGAGATGGATTTTCAGGAGCGCTACCTGCGCAACTTCTTCGCGTTTCTCGGCATTACTCACGTGGAATTTATTCGGGCGGAAGGCATCTCGAAAGGAGAAGAGGTCAAACAGCGCGAAATTGCAAGCGCCCTCGCCTCCATCCCACATATTCTCAATGATATTTACCCGTCGTAGGAGTTTATTATGCTGCATGCTGTTACTTTATATTATCTGTGCCCAGAGGAAACATTATCCACACAACTTGATGGGCATAAACAATGGCTCATTAATGGCTTTAATGCGGGGACGATCATTTTTGCAGGGCCGTTAGGTAGCGGAACCGGTGGTTATATCCTTTTTAACAGTGAGGATGTTGACAGCGTAACTAACTGGCTGGAGGAAGATCCCTTCGTAATACATAAAATGGTAAGCGTGAATGTGCTGACGATTCTTCCGGCTCTTCGCGCCACTGCGTTTCCAGCGCAATGGGCAGAGCACGCAAAAGCATTTTGACACACATTTCGTGATACCGTCCTGAAGTCAGTCCGGCTTCAGGACTGCCGATATCCGATACTCCGTTAGTATTAAATCGCCAGCCTATTTTTTCCAACCGAATGCGCTCAGTGACAATTCTCACTATTTTTTTTGAATTTAAGTAAAACACTTATCATGATGAGAATTTAAAGAGTAACCAGCTTAATAAAAGTAAATCAGTCATCTTGAATCATCTAAGCATTAATCAAGCAAAAAAATTGGTCAGAGAAGACATTATTTTGTGGGATCGATCAATATATTACAATTGATAGCCAAAACCTATCACAATTGAAATTAATTAAGTTTCCAACGATCAATCACTAATTGTTTACGCTCTCCTGCCGATACCAGATCAGTCGACAGATGCTATGCGCAGACAGTAATGATTCACTTTACTAAGGAATGGAAATGAAAAACAAAATTAACGATAAGGTTTCTGGATTAAGCATACGAAAAAAACTAATGATATCCTTTGGGATAATATTAGCGTTAATGTTAGTGATGTCTGCCAACTCTTTCTATCGCCTCAACGAAGCCAGGGATAAAATTTCTAAAATAGTGACAGAGGACTATCCTACCACCGCGATGGGTAATAACCTGATACGCGATGCCAACGCCTCTTCTATCGATCTTCTGAATATTTTGGTTGAAACCAGACCCGAAGAAATAGCCAGACTCAGGCAACAGATTGAAGGCAGAACAAGTAGAATCAATGCGTTATATGCAACAATAAATGAATCTGCGTCCGATGCTCAATCTCAAGCACTGCTCAGCAAAATAATAGCATTACGCCAGACATATATTCAGTCCCGAGGAAATGTACTCACAAAATTAGAATCCTCCCCTCAATCTGCCATTACTGAATATGTCTCAACCACCAAACCTGCAGAAGGAAAATATACCGAAGCAATAGATGCATTCATCGAATTACAACGTGATGAAATGCAAACATCCTATACTGACTTCTTGAGTGACTTCAGCGCAAGCCGACTGGTCATGTCAGGTCTTTTCGTACTCTGTCTGGTGATCGGTATAGTTCTGTCAATTATCATTTCTGGCGCCATTGTTTCCCCCCTCAATCAGGCCGTCGAAGCAGCAAGCCGTATCGCTAATGGCGACCTCGGTGTCGATATTAAAATAACCTCGCGAGATGAAACGGGCCTTCTTGCCCGCGCCATTCATAACATGCAAGAAGAGTTAAGAAGGATCGTAACGGATATTCGTTCTGGCGCAGAAAACATAGCCACTGGTGCAACGCAAATTATGTCAGGAACTCGTGATTTATCCGCCCGGACAGAGGAGCAAGCCAGTTCTATCGAAGAAACCGCCGCCTCCATGGAGCAAATAACCGCGACGGTAAAAAATACCAGCGACAATACCATCAATGCCGTACAACTTTCTGAAATGGCCAGTACTACCGCCAAAAATAACGGCAAACTGATGGCTTCGTTGACGCATGAAATTCAGAATATCAGTGGTTCGGCGGAGAAAATGTCGGACATTATCAACCTTATTGATTCCATTGCTTTCCAGACCAATATTCTCGCCTTAAATGCCGCCGTAGAAGCTGCACGAGCAGGAGAACATGGTCGTGGATTTGCGGTTGTGGCACAGGAAGTCCGTAATCTGGCACAAAAAACCACAACGTCTTCAAAAGATATTCGTGCGTTAATTCTCAATGCCAATGAACAAACCGTACGCGGACTTGCCATGGTGAAAGAAGTGAATAACCAAATGGATCAGATGGTCACTAACGTTGATAGCGTCACCCATATTTTAAAAGAGATTGAACAGGCCAGTAATGAACAGAGCGATGGTATTCAGCAAATCCATATTGCCATCGGCCAGATTGATACAACAACCCAGCAGAATGCGGCCCTCGTCGAAGAGTCGGTAGCGGCCTCATCCATGCTCAACGATCAAGCCAGCTCAATGAATCAGCTGGTCAGTGTGTTTCGTTTATCCGCCGTCTGATCGCTTAAAAAATCACGCATCCTGTGCCGACCGCCTGATACCCGCTTCCCTGAAGCGGGTATCAGGTGACACGGCCTGCCACCTTCCCGAGTCCCAGCGCCAGAGAGAAAGGGGGAATCACTCCAGTTTTTTGCTATCCTCCCTGACACGCAATTTCATTCACGCAACTCACGGAAGCTGGTACGCATGAAAAAAAATGAAAATTATGAATCCCTTACCCGCACATTCAGTCGTCTAAGTAAATTCTCCCACCTCTCCGCCATCGCCGGATGGGACATGTTCGCCATGATGCCCCCAGGCGGTAGCACCGCACGTGGTGAAGCCCTTGCCGAACTCGGCGTGTTACAACATCAGATCCTGACCGATAAGCGCGTCGGCGAGTGGCTGCACAATGCCCTGTCAGAAGATCTCAACGATGTGGAACAAGCCAATCTGCGCGAAATGACCCGCCATTATCAGCAGGCCGCGTTGCTGCCAGAAAGCCTGGTCGAAGCCAAATCACTGGCAGGAAGCAAGTGCGAGCACGCCTGGCGTAGCCAGCGTCCGGCGAATGACTGGGTAGGTTTTAGTGCCAACCTGAAAGAGGTGGTCAAGCTGAGCCGCCAGGAAGCGCATATTCGTGCAGAGGCCAAAGGCTGCTCACCTTATGACGCGCTGCTGGATATTTTCGAACCGGACATGACCAGCGCCAAGCTGGATGTGCTGTTTGCTGACCTGAAATCCTGGCTGCCGGATCTGCTGGCAAACGTGGTTGAGAAACAGTCTCGCGAGACGTTGATTGCCCCGCAGGGTCCCTTCCCGACCGCCACGCAGCGTGAGTTAGGGCTGGAGGCGATGACGCTGTTGGGCTTTGATTTTAACGCCGGACGACTGGACGTCAGTGCCCACCCGTTCTGCGGCGGTGTACCGGAAGATGTCCGCATCACCACCCGCTACGACGAAAACGAACTGCTCAGCGCCCTGTTTGGCGTGGTCCACGAAACCGGGCATGCCCGTTACGAGCAAAACCTGCCGCGCCAGTGGCTGGGTCAGCCGGTTTCGCATGCGCGTTCTACGGCGATTCACGAATCCCAGAGCCTCTTTTTTGAGATGCAGCTTGGGCGCAGCGATGCGTTCCTGAAACAGCTTCTGCCTGCCATTGTGCAGCGTTTTGGCGCGCAACCGGCGTTCGAAGAGAGCAACTTTATTGCCTGGAACCAGCGCGTGAAGCCGGGCTTTATCCGGGTGGATGCCGATGAAGTGAGTTACCCGGCACACGTGATTTTACGCTACGAGATTGAACGCGCGTTGATTGACGGCGATATCGACGTGGACGACATCCCGGGTCTGTGGAATGAGAAGATGCAAGCCTGGCTGGGCTTATCCACCGAGGGTAACTACCAGAACGGCTGTATGCAAGATATTCACTGGACCGACGGTGGCTTTGGTTACTTCCCGTCTTACACCCTGGGTGCGATGTACGCCGCACAGTTGTTCAATGCCGCCCGCACCGCCCTGCCGGGGCTGGATAACGCCGTCGCCAACGGAGATTTCTCCGCGCTGTTTGACTGGCTGCGTCAGAACATCTGGCAGCACGGCAGCCGCTTCTCTACCGCACAACTGATTGAGCAAGCCACCGGCGAAGCCCTGAACAGCCGCTACTTCCGTGATCATTTGACGAAGCGTTATTTGTAAGAGTACCCGGAGCCGCTCAGGCGGCTCGCTTTACTCCCTCGCCCCTTTTGGGGAGAGGGCCGGGGTGAGGAGAACACCCGCACCACTGCCCACCACTATTGCCCCCGCTCGCTCACCGTCATCACAAACACCACCTCACTTTCCCCGGCATTGCTGTAGCCGTGTGGCGCATCGGTCTTTGCCACCGCCGAACTGCCAGCCACAATCTGCCAGGCATCCTCATTCACCGTCAGCGTCAACACACCGGACATCACATACAAAAGCTCCGTCGTCCCCTCGGGATGACCGGGCGACGTAAACGTCTCCCCCGGCATCAACCGCCACTCCCACAGTTCCAGCATATCCGGGCCACTGGACCCCGCGAGCAACCGTGCGCTCCCGCCTTTGTCCCCTTGCCACAGTTCAGGAATCGCCTCGGCAGCAATCAGGTGAACCGGAGGCGCGCTGGCCACGTTGACAAAATCCGCCACCGAAACCCCCATCGCCGCCGCCAGACGGCACAACAGCGCAATACTCGGGTTCGCCCGACACCCTTCGATGTCCACCAGCATCCCTTTGCTGATCCCGGCACGGCGCGAAAGCTCATCCAGCGAGATTTTTTTCAGTTTACGGTAGAGCTTAATGCGCGCAGAAACCGCTTCATTAACGCTCTCCACGTCAGCGCCCGTCACGGTCGGTATATTGACTTTTTTGGTCATCGGTCGATATCATGAATTAAATTGGTCATTATAGGATTATCCCGTGTCTGCACTCTCACCGTCAATCAGCCCAGAGATTTATCACCTTGCCCCAGGATTTCGTGCGTTAAGCATTCAGGTTAAGGCAGCACCCATTACCCACGCGTCCGTGGGCGAAATAGCGCTTAAAGATGCCTGCACTGCGGTGCTGGCGGGCGAACCGCACTGGGCGCAGGCGCATCTCGATGCCTGGGCTGAGACTTTTAAAGCCTTCGGTGCGAAACCTAAACGCACGCCCTGTTCTGCCGAAGCCTTACGAAAACGGGTGCTGCGCGACGGGACAATGGCTGCGCTGGATCCGGTCGTCGACCTCTACAATGCCGTGAGTCTGCGTTATGCCATTCCGGTGGGAGGTGAAAACAGCGCGGCCTACCAGGGCTCGCCCCGGCTGGTCATCGCAGAAGGCACCGAAGCCTTCGACACGCTAAAAGAAGGTATGTCCACCGTGGAACATCCTGAGGCAGGTGAAGTGGTCTGGCGCGATGACGCCGGAGTGACCTGTCGGCGCTGGAACTGGCGTCAGGGTGTGCGCACACGCCTGAGTGCATCCGACGCAGACATGTGGTTTATTCTCGAAAGCCTGCCCGCCATGCCGCTCGATGAACTGTTTGCCGCCGGTTCCATGCTGACCGATGGCCTGCAAGCCATGATGCCGGGCGTCTCCTTCGACACGGCCTTATTGTGTGCAGAATCAGCGTAAAAGCCCCATTCCTCGCTTTGTACAATACGTTACACGCCGATACCAATGACTCACGGAAGCAATGTGTTTACAGGGATATAGTATTTTCAACGGCCCCGCAGTGGGGTTGAATGAAAAACCAAATTCGAGGATATCAGAATGAAAAAAGTATTAGCTCTGGTTGTTGCCGCTGCTATGGGTCTGTCTTCTGTTGCTTTCGCTGCTGATGCTGCTACCACTACGGCTGCTCCTGCTGCGACCACAACAACCACTACCGCTGCACCGGCTGCTAAAGCGCCAGTGAAAAAAGTTCACAAACATAAGAAAGCCGCAGTACAGAAAGCTCAGGCTGCTAAAGTGAAAAAACACCACAAAAAAGCTGCTGCTAAACCAGCTGTAGAGCAGAAGGCTCAGGCGGCTAAAACCACTAAGCACCACAAAAAACACGTGAAACACGCTGCTAAACCGGCTGTTGAACAGAAAGCTCAGGCGGCTAAAACCACCAAGCATCACAAAAAACACGTGAAACACACTGCAACTCAGCCGGCTGCACAGCCAGCTGCATAAGTGACCGCGTAGTACCTGCCTGTTGTTGAGGTAGAGTCTGACACCGGCGCTGAACCTTAGGGTGAAGCGCCGTTTTTCTCTGGAGGGCCTATGATGCGACGTTACCGTTTTGAGTTCATTCTGTCATTGCTGATCATCTGTGCGCTCATCGCCTTCCAGTTCTATCTTTCCTGATGTAGCACGCTGATTTTACTCCCACTTTCCTGCCGTCCCGTCTATAGTTAAGAACCAGGGTTTACTTTAAAAAAACATAATTACCCACCAGAGTGAGATATGCGAAAAACCGCTGTGCTATTACTGGGATCGATTTTTCTTTTCTCCGCTAACGGTCATGCTGATGATGGCAACGAAGACGCTATTAGTGCCCGGGATGTGAAAACCCTCTTTTTTGGGCAGGACGACAGGGTTCCTGTCTCTGCCCCTACGCGCTCCCCGTGGGACGCCATCGGACAACTGGAAACCGCGAGCGGTAATCTGTGTACCGCCACGCTGATCTCACCCCACCTGGCGCTGACTGCCGGGCACTGTCTTTTAACGCCGCCGCACGGCAAACCCGACAAAGCAGTAGCCCTGCGTTTTGTGTCGCAAAAAGGGAGCTGGCGTTATGAAATTCACGGCATTGAAGGCCGCGTGGATGCCTCTTTGGGTAAACGGCTGAAACCCGACGGTGACGGCTGGATTGTCCCTGCTTCTGCAGCATCCTGGGATTTTGGTCTGATTATTTTGCGTAATCCACCTTCCGGCATCACACCGCTGCCGATATTTGTGGGAGACAAAGATGCGCTGACCGAAGCCCTGAAAGTGGCACAACGCAAAGTGACGCAGTCGGGTTATCCGCTCGATCATCTGGAAACCTTGTACACCCACCACGACTGTCTGGTGACAGCTTGGGCGCAAAACAGTGTGCTCTCACACCAGTGCGACACGTTACCGGGCGACAGCGGTTCACCGTTAATGCTGAAAACGCCGGAAGGCTGGCAATTGATTGCGGTTCAGAGCTCGGCTCCGGCAGCAAAAGATCGCTGGCGCGCCGACAACCGTGCCATCTCGGTGACCGGTTTTCGTGACAAACTCGAAGCGCTGGCGAAATAATCTCACCCCTGCAGCTGCTGGTGGCGCATCTCCAGGATGTGTTCCAGCGGCATTGGCTCACTGAAGAAATATCCCTGAAGCTGGTCACATCCGGCAAGGCGTAGCAGCTTCACTTGTTTTTCATTTTCCACCCCTTCAGCCACCACTAACATTCCCAGAGCGCTCGCGATGCGGATCGTCCCGCTCACCAGTGCAGATGCCTGTTCATCGTCATCCACCAGCCCGGCCAGTGATTTGTCGATTTTGATGGTTTCAAAGTGGAAGCGGCGCAGGTAGCCAATGCTCGAATAACCGGTACCGAAATCATCCAGCGCGACCGCCGTACCCAGCGCTTTCAGGTTGGTAACGGCAGAGTGTGCACGCTCCGGATTTTCCAGCACATAGGTTTCGGTGACCTCCAGTTGCAGGCGGGCTGCCGGAAAACGGGTACTGTCAAGCGCACTGGCGACTTTGTCTTCAAACTCCGGATCGCGGAACTGCGCCGGGGAAATATTCACGGAGAGTTTGAGGTCGCTGAAAGGCTCCAGGTCGCTACAGGCACGGCGCAATACAAACTGCCCCAGCGCGTAAATCAGCCCACTGGTTTCGGCAATGGAAATAAATTCGTCGGGCTTCAGTTCCCCGCCAGGGCGGCGCGGCCAGCGTACCAGTGCTTCAACGCCAATCATCGCCAGGCTCCGGGCATCGACAATCGGCTGATACCAGACGTCGAACTCATCGCAGTCCAGACCACTACGAATGTCGTTCTCGATCATCAACTGCCGCTCACGCGCACTGTTCAGTTCGGCATCATAGTGAGTCACACGCCCCTTACCGGTACTTTTGGAATGGTACATAGCAATATCGGCACGACGGAACAGCTCTGAACTCGAGCTGGTCAGCAGGGTACCGCTCGCAATGCCGATGCTGGCGCCAATATGAATCGTCCGTTTGCTCACCTTAAGCGGGGCATTAAGGGCTTCCAGCGCTTTAGCCGCAAAATCGTCCGCCTTCTCTTCCGCCCAGGGGCCGCTGATGGTCATGGCAAACTCATCCCCGCCCATGCGGACCAGAGTGCCATCGGTGGGGACTTTTTCCTGCAATATCTGTGCAACGGTGACAATCAAACGGTCGCCGACGTCGTGTCCGTATATGTCGTTTACATCCTTAAAGCCATCAAGATCGATAAACACCACGCTGATGCGATTGGTGTCGCCCATCGCGCTTAAGTGGTCCAGCTTCTCAATTAATGCGCGACGGTTAGGTAATCGACTGAGCCAGTCGGTAAACGCAATCCGACGGGCAATTTTCTCCCCTTTTGCCAGTTTGTAGAGCCCGGCGCTGCTCAGCACGATAAACAGCAAAATCAGCCCCGAGGCTAACATGGCAATCTGGCGAATATTATCCGCTGCGGCGTTGGCCGCTTCTACACCAGGCAGGCGGGGATTCCAGTTCAGCCAACCCAGCACTTCCCCCGCCGAACTTTCAAGCGGTACGCTGGAGAGATCCGGTTTTTCAGGCGTGAAGGCCAGACCGGTTATCTGGAAGGTATCGCCTAAGTCAGTCAGGATTTGTCTGTTGAGATGGCGGGTGATAACCAGATAGCGACGCATCACTCCTATCCCTTGTAACTGACCAATCATGGGGCGAATAATGCTGATACCAACAAAGGCGACTCCGTCCCGCGTGCGGGTGATCCCAGCGTAAATCTCATTTTTTGTCTCCAGCCCGGTGGCATTATTTCGAATCAGCGCCTGCAGGCCGTTACCAAAAAAATCGAGCGACTGCTCATTAAAGGGATGGCTGCGAAATGATCCCCACAGCACCTTAAAGTTTTCATCCAGCACAAAGGTGCCGTCATACAGATTGTTGATTTTGAATCCGGCACCCCAGGTATTGTAGAGCCACTGGGTGTCCAGTTGGGGGCGATACACTTCACGCACCGCGTCATCCCAGACGGCATTATCCACCACCAGCGACTTTACCCGGTTTACCGAGGTCTGAATCGCCCCTTGTACTGATAAGGCCGTGCGGTGTTCGTCAATTTCATTGGCTTTGGTACTAATTAGATGCAAAGAGAGATACAACAGGGCAACGATAGAAATAATCAGTCCGATGCCCGCCATAAAAACCATGACGAACAGCGTTTTTGCGCGAGGAATATTACGCCAGCTAAACGGGTTCAACATTCACACCTCAAATCCTGGGCGGAAAAAAAGCATACGTTTTTGTTGGGGTTAGCTTAAGCGTAATACAGGAGAGAAAATTCGCTGCCCCTAATTCAGGCAGCGATCACATCACGCGAGCTTAATCAAAATCATGCCGAGGATTAACAGAATAACCCCTGCCCACCCCTTTTTATTCAACCGCTGACCAAACAGGATCCAGCCTGCGGCAAGGGTTGCGGCGATACCGAAACCGCCCCAGAGAGCGTAAGCGACTGACAAATCGATACCTTTTACAGCCTGTGACAGCGCACTAAATGCGGCCAGCACCGCCACCAGGGAGCCAAAACCATAGAGTTTATGGCGAAAACCAGCAGAAAATTTCAGTAAGATATTGGCGATAATTTCAAGAATAATCGCCAGCGCCAGCCAGGCGGCGTGAATCCATTCAAACTGTTGCATCGGCTCGCTCCTTTTTTGCCGCGTTTACACTGCGGGTGCCGGATTTAATCAGCACAATCCCGCAGACCAGCGTTGCCAGCCCGGCCACTTTTGTTGTTGTTAGCGTCTCACCAAAAAGGGTGACGCTGAAAAGGGTAATCAGCAGGATGCCAATCCCTTCCCACAGCGCATACGCCACGCCAAGAGCAATCTTTTTAACGGCAAAGGAAAGTAAAATATAGGAGACGGCGATCATCACCAGCATCAAAATAAACCCCGCGTTGCCGCCGGATTCGGTTGCCCATTTCATCGACAATGTGCCGGTAATTTCAGCCACAATGGCCAGTGCTAATAATATCCAGTAAAACATGGTTCTTCTCCTGCTCGAGAATAAATACAGCAAGACTTACCCGCGTGGGGAAGCCAAAAAATAAAAAGTAAAAATCAGGCAGAAAGCAGGAGACTACAGCGCGTTGCGCCAGTGTTGTTCACCGCACAGCAGGCAGGTAATGGAGAGTTGGAGGGAACGACCAGAAATATACGACCTGAACAGATTATCCATAAAATTACAATTTCCGCGCCTTGCTTCTCATCGTGGCGGAACGATTGTCCTCAGTAGTCAAACACGGCTCATTTTTACCATGCGTGCGATTTTACTCATATGCGATTTGCAATTCTTTACGCCAAAAACAAGCGCTTAGTCAGTTATTATGACTGGCCCCCTGCTTCACCAGAGGGCCATTAAGAATAAATCTGATTACTCTCCGGCTTTTTCTGCCATCGCCCTTTCTTCCGCCAGTAAATTCCAGGAAGAGATAAACAGGCCGGCAATCATGGGTCCCAGTACAAATCCGTTAATACCGAAAAATTGTAGCCCACCAAGCGTGGTGAGCAGGATTAAATAATCCGGCATGCGGGTGTCTTTCCCCACCAGTAACGGGCGCAGAATATTATCGGCCAGCCCAACTACAATCACGAAATAAAGCGTCAGCGCAATCGCCGTTCCCGTCTCACCCGTCGAGAAGAGAAAAATCACCGCTGGCACCCAGATGATGGCCGTGCCCACCGCCGGGATCAGCGACATAAAGGCCATCAGCGCCGCCCACAACAGGCTGCCGTTAAAGCCCGCAAACCAGAAGGCTGTGCCCCCCAGTCCGCCCTGTACAATCGCCACCACCAGGGTCCCTTTCACCGTCGCCCGAGAGACGCCGGCGAATTTATGGAACAGGCGACGTTTAATTTTATCTGTCAGTGGGATTGCGACAAATATTTTGCGTACCAGCTTTGAACCGTCTTTAAGTAAAAAGAACAGCAGGTAGACCATCATACAAAAGCCGATCGTCAGGCCGAGGGTATTCTTGCCGATAATCACTGCACTGCCCGCCAGATATCGCCCGGCCCCCAATGCCGCACCCGAGATTTTTTCGCGGATGGTGCTGACCGAATCAAAGTCGTTATCACGCAAATAACTTTTTGCCCAGTCTGGTAAATAACTGATGCCATCGCTTAATAATTGCGGCAGATCGGTGGTGTTACTTTGCAGGCGCTGATAGAGCGCATTTAATTCAACGATAAGTGATGAAATCACCACCATCAAGGGAATAAAGACAATCACGCAGATCAGTGCGACGGTGAGTAATGATGCCACGCCATCACGCCCACGGAGTAATACGCTCAGTTTAATGCGTAGCGGGTAAAAAATAAGCGCCAGGATTACCGCCCAAATTATGGCCGAATAATAAGGTTGAATCAGGGTGAAAAACCCTACGCTGACCAGTAGCAACAATACAATAAAAAAGAAATTATTCACTTTCAACGTCGTCATATTCGCCATCCATTGGTTAATCTGTTGATAAGTGTAGTGCGTATCTTATTGATTGTAAAAAGTATGCCTTCCCCCTCTCCCTCAAGGGAGAGGGTGCCGTCCGTGCCTGAATGAAGCTCGCTTTTCTCCCTCGCCCCTTTGGGGTGAGGGGAAACAGGCCGCACAATTCCACATGCTTTCCAGCAGCAAATTCATGTTTTCTGAAATGCAGTCACTCGCAGCGAGGGTTTTCTGGTCCGGCTGAAAATCGATGAGGCGTTGACGGCTGACCGGGGCCGTCCACATGGATGTGGACGGAGGGGATGGCCTGCAGGGACGCAGGCTCGGTCCCCGACCCGACAGTCAGACGGCATAAGACGAATGCACCGCGTCAGCGGCGATTTTCCCGGCCGGGAGCCTGGGTTGCAAGGGAGGCGGCGGCGAGCCTCCCTTGCACGTTCACGTGTGGAGGCGCTTCATGGGAGCATTGACACCGTAAGGTGAACGGAACAATACCGCTGAGCCACATATTCCCCCTCACCCTAACCCTAACCCTAACCCTAACCCTAACCCTAACCCTAACCCTAACCCTAACCCTAACCCTAACCCTCAGGGTGAGGGAACCGAGCGTGTAATCCCGCCTACAGTGACCGAACATCTACACCAACCTGATCCCCGCATCGACAAAAAACTGCGACCCCGTGGATCCACGGGCATCATCGGATGCCACAAACAGCGCCATCGCTGCCACATCGCGCCCTTCCAGCACAATATCCAGCGACTGCATCGCCGCAATCTCCTTGTCGGATTCCGGCGTACGCCACAGCGCATGCTGACGTGGCGTCGAAATCGCCCCCGGCACAATACAGTTCACCCGGATACCTGACGGCCCGAGTTCCCGCGCCAGCGTCTGGGTCAGCCCCACCACTGCCGCTTTCGATGTGGTGTAGCCCGCCATGCCGGGGCGACCTTTCATAAACGAGGTGGAACTGGTGAGGATGATCGCGCCGCCGTGACGTTCTTTCATCAGCGTCGCCACTGCCTGGCTAGCGAAGAACTGATGATCGAGATTCACCGCCAGACTCTCGCGCCAGCCCTCAGGCTCAATCGTCAGCGTGTCGGTGCGGTCATCACGGGCAGCGTTATTGATCAGCACATCAATGCCCCCTTCCTGCGAGGCAATCTCCGCAATAACTGCCCGCAGCGCAGCGATGTCGCGCAAATCCACGGTGTGAAAATGGCTCCCTGTCTCCTGCGCCACCGCAGATCCCGCCTGGGTATCGATATCGACAAAATGCACCCGGCTTGCCTGCTGGCTAAAGGCCCGCACCAGATCCGCGCCAATACCGCTCGCCCCGCCGGTAATCAGCACCACTTTGCCCTGCAAACTCCCGTAACGGGTATAACAATGATCGGTCATCTCTTACTCTCCGGACGCAAGCAACGCCTGCATTATAGTGCCGTCGAGGGTATCGCGTTTTACATCCAGCAGGTAAGCAATGGTGGCTCCGGCATCGGCCATGCGGTACGGGCCATACTTGTGGCGGTCGTGGTAATAGCCCTTGCGGATCCCCGCGCCCCAGGCCAGCAGCACCCCGTAATTAGAGGTGTGCGCCGTCTCCGCCGTTGGTTTTTGCGGACCGTGATTGGCTCCCGACGTAACCACCGGGCAGATGTCCTCCCCGGTGATGCTGGTTCCCCACACAAAACCGCTGTCGTAAGTAAAGAGCACATCGCCCGCCTCCTCGCCCCAGTAGCCCGCGCTGGCGGCGTCTTCTTTGCGCAGCGCCCAGGCCACGGCGTGACGCGTGTTGCCGTTATGGCTGATTGACCAGTTCCGCAGCAGGTGCAGCACCTTGTCCTGCACGCGACCATACTCCGCCTGCGGCACAATGCCGTGTGGCTCACGCCCCGCAAGGTTGATGTAGATTTCCAGCCCACCACGCTGATCCTTCAGCCAGACCTGGCTTTGATTGACCACCGGCAGCCCGGCTGCATCCAGCATAACCAGCCCGTGTTTTGCCAGATAGCGGTTCACGTCACACATAAAATGGTTCGGCACTGCCCCGTGATCGGAGGCCAGCAGCAGCGTGGTGTCGCTGTCCACACTATCAAGAATGCGCCCGATGGAGCGGTCCAGCACCTGGTAACACGCGCGGATCACCGCCTCATAGCGCGGGGCCTGTTCTGGGTCATAAAACGGTGAACTCGGGTCATATTGCCCAAGACACAGGTGGTGCGACTCATCAATCAGATGGTGCACCGCCGCCCACAACGCAAAGCCATGTTGATGGGTTAAGCGCACCGCACTTTCTGCCAGCCACAGCGACTGGTTTTCTGCATCCTGCAACGTCGAGGAAAGATACGCCTCATCCGGGGAGGCTTTTACCGCCCACTGGCTGTAAAACGGCCCGAGTTCATCGATAAGCGTCTTAGCCAGCTTTTCGTCAGAGGCAATGCGCTTTGGGTAAGTGACTTCGCTCTGAATCAGTTCAATATGCGGCGCCAGACTTGCCAGCCAGAAACGGACTTGCCCCCCTTCAGCAGCGCTACCGAGCGGCAGCCAGTCGCTCCACTGCCCCTGTTGCAGGGTGATGGATTCACCCGCTGCGCTCAGCGTCAGTGTCTCAACGTTAAGTGACAACGTCACGCCATCAGCATGCGCGGACTGGATTTTCAACCGGTAATCGCCCTGTTCACCTTCCACCAGCGGCTGCCACAGCCCTTTGTCGTGATAGGCCAGCGGCGATGAGGGTGGCCAGCCGAGCGTCTGCTGGCGCGTTTTCGGCGGCGCGTCGAAACGCACAGGGTCGGTGGTAAATATTGCAGGCGTGGCAAAGGTGTACGGACAGGGTTCCGCCGCCGACCAGTACGGCGACAGGGTGAAATGCGGTTCCGGTGAGGCCACGCTTTCCGGGAAGTGCACCAGGGCGGCTCGCAGCCCCTTCTCTTCAAGGCGATTTAACAACGCCTGCGTGCGTTCATAATCCGTGGGTTGCGCCTGCCCGCGCCAGGCGGTGCCCGGTGCCTGACCGGCAATAAAACTCGCCCAGTTCACATCGCCCCAGGCGGAGATATACGGCAGCAGCTCGGTCGCCGCCCCTTCGTTCAGCATCCGGCTGATGTGCAGCAACGCGCCCTCAGCGGCAAATTTCTGAATCAGCGGCATCATGAGTCCATCGACGCCAAACACAATCACTTTCCTGCTCATTCCATTCCTCAGTATTAATTCAGTCGTGCGCCGCTGTCGGCATCAAACAGGTGGGCATGGCGGACATCCGGGGCAATTTTAAGGGTTTCGCCCGGCTGGGTGGTCACGCGCTGGTGGAACAGCGTGGTCACCTTTTTCTGCCCGATGTTGAGCAAAATCTGGGTTTCCGACCCGGTCGGCTCCACCACGTTAACCTGCGCATCAATAGCGGAGCCCGGCGTCAGCACAAAGTGCTGCGGGCGCACGCCATAGAGCACCCGTTGCCCGACATCCAGCCCGGTGTGTTGTGCCACCGGCAGCGCAATGCCGTCATCGGTGAGCACCACGCCCTGCCTCTCCACTCGCCCGCTGAACAGGTTCATCGACGGCGAGCCAATAAAACTGGCGACAAAGGCGTTCGCCGGGCGGTCGTACAGCTCCAGCGGCGTGCCGACCTGCTCAATGTGCCCGTCGCGCAGCACCACGATGCGGTCGGCCATGGTCATGGCCTCGATCTGGTCGTGGGTGACGTAAATCATGGTGGTATTGAGCCGCTGGTGCAGCGCTTTGATTTCGGTGCGCAGTTCCACGCGCAGTTTGGCATCGAGGTTGGAGAGCGGTTCGTCGAACAGGAACAGGCGCGGATGGCGCAAGATCGCCCTGCCCATCGCCACGCGCTGGCGCTGCCCGCCGGAAAGCTGCGACGGTTTGCGCGCCAGCAGCGGCGTCAGCCCTAAGGTTTCTGCCGCCTGCTGCACCTGTTTGTCGATTTTCTCTTTCGCCACCCGCTGCATTTTGAGCGAGAAGCCGAGGTTCTCCGCCACCGTCATGTGCGGGTAGAGGGCGTAGTTCTGAAAGACCATCGCCATATTGCGATCCTGCGGTGAGAGATCGTTAATCACCTCGCCGTCGAGCACCAGTTCGCCGCCGTCGATGCTCTCCAGCCCAGCAATCATACGCAGCAGGGTGGATTTTCCGCAGCCGGACGGCCCCACCAGCGCAATAAACTCGCCGTGGTGAATGGTCAAATCGAGACCGGGAATGATGGTCTGCCCGTTAAAGGTCTTTGCGATGTTGCTTAATGTCAGGGTTGCCATGATTAATCCTTAAGTCCACCGGCGGTCAGGCCGTGTACCAGATAGCGGCGCACCAGCAGCGTAAAAGCCACTACCGGGAGCATCACCAGGGTGCCGCTGGCGGCGATTTTGCTCCACTCCCACCCTTCGTATTGCAGGAAGTTCACAATGGCGACCGGGGCCGTGATGGCGTTGGTGCGGGTGAGGATGAGCGCGTAGAAAAAGTCGTTCCACGAGAAGATGAAACAAAGAATGGCGGTCGCCGCGAGGCCGGGTTTCACCAGCGGTAACGACACGCGCCAGAAGCTGCCCCACAGCGAGCAACCGTCCATCCACGCCGCCTCTTCCAGCGCCACCGGCACGGCAGAGAAGAAGGTCTGCATCAGCCAGATAACTATCGCCAGGTTAAAGGTGAGATAGACAATTGCCAGACCGATTATCGTGTCCTGCAGGCCGAGCCAGCGAAAGGCGAGGAAGAACGGAATGGTAAAGGCGATGGGCGGTGCCATGCGGGTGACGAGGATCCACAGCGCCACGTAGCGACGGGCGCGAAAGCGCCAGCGGGTCAGCACCCAGGCAGCGGGCACGCCCAGCAGCAGCGAGAAGACCGTCGAAATCACGCTAACCATCAGGCTGTTGCCAAACGGCTGCAAAAAATTCCCGGCGATCAACTGGCGGTAGGCTTCCAGCGTCGGCGTAAAGAACAGCGTCAGTTCGAAGGCGTCCATCGACGGGCGCAACGACATAATCACCATCCACAAGAACGGGGCGAGGAACAGTATGAGCACCAGTAATGCCGCCAGCGTGCGCTTGCCTTTGAAGCGCCAGGTCTTACGCCGCACGGGGGCATACGCTGCCACCCTGCGTTCGTCAGTTTGTTGCACTGTCATCGTTCCACCCCGCACGGCCAATCAGCCAGCTTAAAATGAACACCCCGACCAGGATCACGACCGCAATGGCGCTGCCGTATCCCCACCAGGAGAAGTTGAAGGCCTGGATGAAGCCGTAATAGTTGGTGACTTCGGTGACCGACCCCGGCCCGCCGTCCGTGAGGATGTAGATCAGCGGAAAGGCTTTGAAGCTGTCGATCAGGCGAAAGAGGATGCACACCGCCAGCACCGGTTTAAGGTGCGGGAAGACGATGTAGCGGAAAATGTTAAACGACGATGCGCCGTCCAGACTCGCCGCTTCCCGCGGTTCGTTGGGCACCATTTGCAGCGCCGCCAGCACCATCAGCATGGTGAAAGGAAACCACTGCCAGACGTCCGCCACCACAATCGCCCACAGCGCTGTATCCGGGTTGGCAATCAGCGAATTGAGCGGAATATCAAAGCGCTCCAGCACCTGATGCAGCGGGCTGATGTCCGGCGTGTAGATGATTTTCCAGATCAGCGCGACGATGATCGGCGGCAGCACCATCGGGATCAGCAGCAGCGTGCGCACCCCGTTGAGCAGCCGCGACGGACCGTTCAGCAGCAGCGCCAGCAGCAGGCCAATCAGCACCTGGAACACCACGCTCACCACCGACAGCTTCACCTGAGTGACCAGCGAGTTGAGGAAGCGGTCGTCATGCAGCAACTGCTGGTAGTTCACCAGCGGGTTGCTGAAGGTGAAGGTTGCCGCCGGGTTGGTGAGGCTGAACGGCGTGAGGCTGGTTATCAGCAGTGCCGCCGCCGGGACCAGGGTTAGCAGCGTCAGCACGGCGAGCGACGGCGATAACCCCAGCAGCCAGGCGGTGCGCTGGCGGTGTCGCCAGCTTTTAGGTTGTGCCATCACATCCACCTTAAATTTTCGCGCCTGCGCGTTTCAGATCCGCAATCGTCCCGGCCTGCGCTTGCGCCATCGCCTCTTTCGCAGAAAGCTGCCCGGAGGCAATCAGCGCAATGGCCTTATTCAGTTGCTGATCCACCTGCGGATAGAACTCAACGGTGCGGTACTTCATGTAACCGCCCTTGCCTGCCTGGTCGATGGCATCAATGGACAACTGCGCCAGATCGACACCGTTGATAACCTGCTTACTGCGAAACACCTGCGAGTCGATGTCCGTGCGCCGCGTCGGCGAACCGTATCCGGCGGCCAGCGCTCGGGCGGTCATCTGTTTCGAAAGCGACCACTGAATAAAGGCCCAGGCTGCCTCTTTGTTTTTCGAACCGGCCGGAATTCCCAGCGCATGGGTTGCCATGCCAGGGAATGCCCCTTTCGGCCCGCTGACCATCGGCCCGAAGTGCGCCGTTTTCAGGGTGCGCGAGGTCTGCGCATTGCCAAGCTGCGCCAGATAGGTCTGGCTGGCATCGGAGAAGTTCACCTTGCCCTGTTTCAGCGCCTGCAACGACTGGTCTGCGGTATAGGTGATGCCACCGTTCGGGCCGAAATCGCGGATCAGGCGAGCAAAATAGTCCGCCGCCTGCACCGCTTCCGGGGTGTCGAGCGTTGGGAAGAGATCGTCCGGCGGCGTGCGGAACACGTTGCCGCCGAAGGCCTGCAGATAGGGAATAAAGGTCCAGCCATAGTGGTTGTCGGTTACATACCCGGCCACGCGCTCTTTCTTGTTCACCGCCTGCAACACCTTCACCAGGTCATCAGTGGTTTTCGGGAACTCCAGCCCGGCCTGCTGGATGAGGTCAAAGCGTGACGACCCCGCCAGCATGGCTTCCACCACGTAGGGAATGCCGTACAGCTTGCCGTCGCGCCCGGTTTCTGCCGCCAGGGTGGCGGGCAAAAAGTCCTGCAATCCCCAGTCGGCCGGGGTCAGGTTCGGATTGGTGATGTACTCATCGAGTGGCGTCAGCCAGCCTGCGTTGATCCAGCGACTGGTGTAGATAAAGGTGACGTTGACCACGTCATAGGCCGACCCGCGCGTCGACAGTTCGAGGTCAGCGCGCTGGTTGTAGACCGGGAACGCGGGGGTATCGAGCTGCACCTTTGCCCCGGTCAGCGCTTCAAACTCCGGCAGCCACTGGCGAATCAACTGCGGCCAGGCGGTGCTGAAGGTGGAGACGTTAAGCGTGACGCCGTCGTACTTGCGCGCCACGTTTGCGCCACGCGCGATGGCCGGGATCATGCTGTAGACCCCGAACGCCGCCATGGCTTTGAGTAAATCACGACGCTGCATAGTTCACTTCCCTGTCCTGGTTTTCAGTGCCGGAGCCGTTGGCGGCATCCTGCGGGCGGGCCACGGTGCGGCTGCGGCTGCCGTCAATGGCGACGGCCTGCTCACCTTCGATGGTGACGCGGCGCACGAGGCGCGGCTGGTCGCCGTAGTCGTTGACGGCGTAATGCTGGGTGCTGCGGTTATCCCATATCACCACGTCGTCCTGCTGCCAGTTCCAGCGCACGGTATTTTCGAGGCGGATAATGCGGTTTTGCAGTAATTCAAAAAGCTGAGCTGATTCGCGGCTGCTGAAGCCAACGATTTTTTTCACGAAGTGGCCGAGTAATAACGCCCGCTCGCCCGTGACCGGGTGAACATGCACCACCGGGTGTTCGGCTTCCCACACGGATGAGACGAAGACTTTTTGATGGTGATTAAGACGATGTTCTTCGGTGACAATACGTTCTGCCCCGTAGTCGTAGTTATTACTGTGAACCGCACGCAGCGAACCGACGAATTGTTTTAAGGATTCCGGCAGTTGTTCGTAGGCTAATACGGTATTGGCCCAGACGGTGTCGCCGCCATATTCCGGGATGGTGACGCCGCGCAGAATGGATATTTTCGGGAAGGCATCCACAAAGGTGACGTCGGTGTGCCAGGAGTCCGCCCTGCCACCACCTTTTGAGGCATCCAGTTCGAACAGTTTGGTGCCCGCAGGCGCTGGCACCGTGGGGTGCGCCACGATTTTGCCCAGACGCGCACCAAAGGCCTGATGGGCCTCATCCGTTAAATGACTCTGTTTGCGGAAGAATAAAACCTTATATTTTACGAGTGCATTTTCTATTTGCTGAATATGGTTATCATCGAGTTCCGCCGAGAGCGAAATATTGCGCACTTCTGCGCCGATGTTGCCCGCGACGGGGCGAATATCCAGTAAATCCGTATTGAGACGGGCAATGTTGCCTGATGCGGTCATGGTTGTTTTCCTTCAAAATTGTCCGGAAAACCACTCTAGTAATAAATCTGACGCGAATAAAAAGACTATTTGGTAATAAATATATTAAGCACTTTTGACTAAGCTAAGTTGAAAATTGGGATTACAAAGCAACGTGGTGGAATATGTTGTATTAGTAGCGCGATTAAGGCAATTGGTTTTTGATCGCGGTCAGATTATGGGGGGATTGTGTTGCGGGGGGATTAAATCGATTTACTGATTAGCGCGTATTTTAGTGCAGCGGATATATTAACCCGTCGCACAAGGTTATTAATGAATTTCGAATACGTTATATTTTTCGGGTATATAAATTAACGTTGTTTGCCGGGAAATGTAAAAGTGAAAGGTTGTTGCTTTGTGATTTTGCGAGCCTGCTTCCGGGAATGCGGCTTGTCACTCCATTGATATCATTGTATCTTTTCGCCGCGCCTGTAAAATCAGGCGCCGGGATTGGAACCCTGGACAAATCTTATCGGTGACATTAACTCTTACTCAAGGTTGCCAATATGATGACTGTTTCTTCAACCCATAGTTTATTAACCCTGCCCTTTAACCACGCCACCGATTTCACCGAACTGGCCGACAACTGCGAACGCTTTGTCGAAGTGCTGGTCGAGTCTGACGATCCCGCTGAAAAGCTCGCCCTTTGTGGTCGTCTGTCCGCTTGCCTCTCTATATTGAAACAGACGCTGTATGAACCTGTGCCAGAGCACCTGCGCGATTATTTGACGATTGATTCGTGGCCGACTCGCTTGCCGGAGTTTAACCCCGAGAGCGATGCGCTCTGCCGCTATTGCGAAGAACTCGCGCAGTTAACAATGCAAAACTCGCTGACCGATCAACAACGGAGAGTGTTTGAGGATCTGCTGTTTGAGCTGGTGGGGTATTTTAGCGACAGGTTGAAAGCACCGAGATGGATGAGGACGCCGGAGGGTGTGGTGGAGATTGAGGGGTAAATAGTTCAGGTAATTTGTCTACCCTATCGATGTAAGAACCAGGGGGATGATTTAGGTAGGCCGGGTAAGCGAAGCGCCACCCGGCATTTTTGCAGATTTGGTGAAGTCTGTTTCACCGGTTTGATACATGTTCATTTTTTATTTACGTTCTGTGCTCGCTTAAAAGCCTTTGGGCTTCCTCCAGTGAAATTCCATGCCCACATTCTATTTCGCGTTTGGCTACAAGTACCATTTGCAGTAAGGCGTCGACCTGATTTTCCATTTCGTCTTGTCTAGCTGGTAATTCTGGTGTTGATTCGCTCATGATTTCCCTTTCAATGATGACGGTAAGATACGTTCTGGGGCGATTTTAAAGCATATTATCCAGGCAGTACCAAGTGAAGTGATGTAACTATAAGTTTGCCTCGCTTACCAATTTGAACAATTAGATTATATGAACCAGACCAAGGTCGTTTGCTGAGACGTTTAGTTATTGATTCGATCAACTCGACTACGGGAGTTTAACCCCGAGAGTGATGCGCTCTGCTGCTATTGCGAAGAACTTGCGCAGTTAACAATGCAGAACTCGCTGACTGAATAGCAACGAAGAGTGTTTGAGGATCTGCTGTTTGAACTGGTGGGATATTTTAGCGACAGGCTGAAATCACCGGGATGGATGCGAACGATGGAGGGCGTGGTGGAGCTCAAGGGGGGAGATTGGGGTTTGCGAAATTGTAAGATGACAGATTTGGCCCTCTCATGGGGTCACGAGAGAGTTGCATCGACTTGATTAACTCACAGTCAGAAGTGGACCTAACGAATACCACGGCTCGAAAGTGCAGACATTGAAATCCTATGGTCTTCTTAAGGGATGCTTACGGCCAAGCATTCTCTACTTTTTATCTAGTAATTCACTTGAAAAAAATGTATTTTTGAGATAATTCTTAATTACTGGAAATGTAATCACATCAAAGACAATGTGTTATAACATACTGGATAAAGATAATGGCGGAACAAAAATTTATAAGTGAGCTTTTTCTCGAAAATAATCAATTTATTCTTGTCGGATTAACTGGAAGAACTGGTTCAGGCTGTACCACGACAGCAAACATATTGGAAAGCAAGGATATATCCTTCCCTGAGTTGAGTAGTTTAAACAATTTCTACGATGGGTTAGACACGAGACGTTATTCTATAGTCAAAAAATTCGCTGAAGAACATTGGGAAAATTTTTACTCTATAAAAGTTAGCGATCTAATTTCAATTTACTTGCTTCTTTTGCCCACAACAAAATTAATTAATTTCATACATTCTTGCGGAATAAAAACCTCCAACAAATCCATTTCACACTTGGTGAAAAATGGTGTTTTATCAAAAAGCTTATTAAAAATAAAATATATCAACATAATAAAACAACTATTAGATCATCAATCTGAGATTGATTTTTCTGATCAAAAAATTAAAAATTCATTCATTAGAATATTACAATTAGTTCGTAAGCTTACAAGAGATCTTAAATCTGAATTAAATGACATAGAGTCTGGATTATATGTGACAGTATATCAATCAGCCGGTAAGTCGATTAGAAGGATTGGTAAAGTTGACGCTGAATATGAAAGTAAAGGTTTTATACCAAGTTCCGTTTTTCATTTGCCAGAAACAATAAACAGAGTTATTAAAGTTATAAGAAAAGTAAAGAATGAACGAGCATATATAGTTATCGATGCCATAAGAAATCCTTACGAGGCCAAGTTTTTTAAAGATCGTTATGCAGCATTTCATTTAGTTTCGATCAATGCACCGGATGAGCACAGAACAAGATACTTACAAAAGTTGCATAAATTCTCACCCGAGCAAATTTCAAGAATTGATGATGAAGAATCTGGAAAAGGCGAAAGCGAATATAAGCACCTAACAAATCCAAATGTAAAAAAATGCATAGAGATTTCTGACATTCATTTATTCAACCCCAAAAATGAATATGATAACAATAATGTATTGAAAGCACAAATTGCATGGTATATTGCATTAATGCAGCATCCTGGATTAATTTCACCTACTTCTATGGAAAGAGTGATGCAAGTTGCCTATACAGTTAAGCTAAACTCCGGATGCATTTCAAGGCAGGTAGGGGCTGTAGTTACAGATAATGATAATTCAATAAAATCGGTTGGTTGGAATGATGTAGCTAAAGGACAAGTCCCATGCGCCATGAGGTCAATTGATGGATTAATGAATGACTTCCACTCAGAAACATATAGTCATTATGAAAGGAACAATGAAAAATTCAGACTGAAAGCTAAAGAGTTTTATGAAAGTTATAATCCATTGGCACATAACTCACACTCTTTCAAGGGAAGATATATCTCTTATTGCTTCAAAGATATTCATAATAGTATAAATAATGAAAGCAACCAAGTCCACACCCGCGCTTTGCATGCAGAAGAGAACGCATTTTTACAATTAGCAAAGTATGGCGGTTCAGGTATTATTGGCGGAAAACTATACACGACTGCTAGCCCATGTGAGTTGTGTGCTAAAAAAGCATATCAACTAGGAATTTCAGAAGTCATTTTTATAGATCCGTATCCTGGGATCACGCAAGATCACATTATTAATATTGGTAATATGCCTCCTAAGCTAATACAGTTTAGAGGTGCCATTGGTAAGGCATACCATCGACTCTATGAACAGGTCATTCCTATAAAAGACGAGTTAGATTACATGCTAAGATAACTCCGAACATATTCGAGATGACCTATAAATTTATCATGGCCATCTCGAAAAATATCATGAGGATTTCACATGGCATGTGTTGGTTCAGATCATTATCTTCGTATGCAAGGCTGAAGGGAAAGAATCAGAACAAAACTTCGCCCTTTCACTAATTGAGCTAAATTTCGATGGAAACCCTTCGGTCTTATTTATTGGCCTGATTCATGGTTTCAGGATCCTGAAATGCGACGTGTCGATCTTTCCAGCGAAGAAATAGCCGGGTATTTGATGGCTCGCTCACGGAGGTTGTTAACAGACGCCCCTGAGATAGAACTCAAATATCCAATTCCCATAACCGATGAAGAGTAGTCACTACATCAAGCACTGACTTTTTGCTCAGGGAGCTTAGACCTTGAGCAATTTCCCTCCACACTCTAGCTCCTTCAGGAGCTTTATCGATTCTCCATTGGATCAGTTTGCTTATTCTATCTGGTTTGTGTGCTGAAGGCTGAGGCTGAGGCTGCGTTAGACAACACTATTTTGAAGTTAAATTCCCCTGCGCGTGACTCATTACACCTTCACTTAATATTCAATATTTGTTGCTTTCGTTTGCTGGCGTAAAATTTTTGCACGCTGATTCACCACGTTTTTGAAAAGCAATGGTCTCAACGTAGATTTATGCCGTCACGTTAAATGTAAATTGAGATGTGCTGTTGCTTTTTGGTTTTGCGAGCCTGCTTCCAATAATGCGGCTTGTCACTCCATTGATATCATTGTATCTTTTCGCCGCACCTTCAAAATCAGGCGCCAGGATTAGCCTCCTGAAAAACCTTAGTGGCGACATTAACTCTTACTCAAGGTTGCCAATATGATGACTGCTTCTTCTACCTATAGTTTATTAACCCTGCCCTTTAACCACGCCACCGATTTCACCGAACTGGCCGACAACTGCGAACGCTTTGTTGAAGTGCTGGTCGAGTCTGACGATCCCGCAGAAAAGTTTGCCCTTTGCGGTCGCCTGTCTGCTTGCCTCTCAATATTGAAACAAACACTGTATGAACCTGTGCCGGAGCATCTGCGCGATTATTTGACGATAGATTCATTCCTCACCCGCTTACCAGAGTTCAACCCCGAGAGCGATGCACTCTGCCGTTACTGTGAAGAACTCACTCAACTGACGATGCAAAATTTCCTGACCGCTCCGCAGAGACGAGTGTTTGAGGATCTACTGTTTGAACTGGTGGGCTATTTTAGTGACAGGTTGAAAGCACCAAGATGGATGAGGACGGCAGAGGGTTTGGTGGAGATTGAGGGGCAATAGGTTACCATCTCGTAAGCGGCGAAAAGGTCTGACAGTTTCCTTATAAAATGGCTTTCTTTAACTTGCAAAATCGTGTTGGCCATAGTTAACCACTTTGGCCAACACTTATTCGGGATTAATAATTTCACTTAAAAGATCCCATAACATTAAACTACTAGATCTAGCGCAAGGAAGAAGGCAATTTTATTTGCAAATTCCATATGGTGATCCATTATTCTCAATACCCCCCGATTAAGAGGAGTTTGCATTGGAAATATCATCTTTGTCTCTTAAAGGTTTTAGAAACTTTAAAGATGCGCTAATAAACTTCAACTCCAACACGCTCGTTATCGGTTCAAACGATGTTGGAAAAAGCAACATGCTACATTCCCTGCGAATGTTGTTAGATAAGAGTTTATCGGAAGCTGAGATTGAACCAAATGAGCTTGATTTTCACCTCGATCAAAACTCTTCTAGTGAGTCGTTTGAAATCACAATACACTTTAGCAAGATAAATGAAGACGCAGTCATTTCAATTTTAAAAGGTTACATTAGTGACTCGGGTGAAACTTTTATCAAGTACATTGCACAAAGAAATGATCTTAGTTATAAAATATTAATAGGCGACTCAATCGATACACTTCATGAAATTCCATCAAGGTATTATTTAAAATATATCAATCTAAAATACATACAATCACAAAGAGATTTGGATAAATTTATAAAGAAAGAAAAAAAACAGCTTTTGAAATTATCACAATTATCTCTAACTACTCAAGAAAGACAAGAAGATGATGATTTACTTAAAGAAATCAGTGATGATCTAGACGATATAAATGACAAAATCTCACAATTAACATATGTAGATAGGGCGACAAAGGATGTTAATGAAGAATTAAAAAAGCTTGCATATCATTATGATAAATACTCAGTTCAATTAGATACAGGCACAATCGGCATCAATGATTTTATCGATAATCTTCAACTTGGCGCGAACACAAATGGTTCCAATGTTATGCTTGGAGGTGATGGAAGAAATAATCAAATTCTATTGGCCTTATGGAAGGCGAAGAGTACTAAAGATCACGACATTGAAAACGAGGTTGTTTTTTATGTCATTGAAGAACCTGAAGCTCATTTGCACCCTCATCAACAAAGAAAACTTGCTGATTATTTAATCTCTAAATTACCTGGTCAAGTTATTATATCCTCCCACTCGCCACAAATTGCAGTTAATTTCAAACCTGAGTCAATAATCAGACTGGTAAAAAAACAGGCGGGCACAATTGCAGCAAGTAATGGATGTTCTCAGCTAATTTCAGATGACTGGCAAGAAATGAGCTATCGAATGAGCATTATTCCTGCTGAATCTTTTTTCTCAAGCGGCGTTTTCTTAGTCGAAGGACCTTCAGAAATTCTGTTTTATCATGCTTTATCTGATGCTATATCTATCGACTTGGACTTTCATAATATATCAATTTTATCTGTAGATGGGATTTCTTTCAAAATCTATTCTGAAATTCTTAACTCTTTAGATATCCCTTGGGTTATGCGAACCGATAATGATGTATCAAAGTTGCAAGGAGGGAACAAGTGGCATTTTGCAGGAATTAATCGATGCTTGAGTTTAGCTGGTAAAAATAAATTCAGACACAGTAACAAGAAAATCACCGCACAAGATACTATTATTAGTGGCGATTGGCAGACTGTTTCAGATACGGTAAATAAACATGGCATATACTTATCAAAAATTGATCTAGAAACAGATCTACTTGAAGAACTCAGTGTTCCGATCCTTAGCGCGCTTAATAAATTCGATCAAAATAGTGCAATAGCCTATTTGCAAAAGAAAAAAGCGGTACGAATGTGCTTATTACTAAAACAGATCAAAAGTAACCTTATCACACTTAATTCTGGAAACCTTGTTAAGCCTCTGGTTCATCTAATTAAAATGATCGAGAATGTTTGATATGAAAAAATTCATTCCTACGCCGGAACAAACGGCATCAATAAATTACAATCACAGCATGGTTGTAACAGCGTGCCCTGGAAGTGGTAAAACAACTGTAATTAAAGAAAAAATACGAAACATCACTAAAAACTTGTCAGATCACAAAGGCGTAATCGCAATAACATTTACTAAGAAGGCAAGCTTAGAATTAGAGCAACGATGCAAAATCGAAGCACATGATACTAAGAGCAGTTTTTTCGGGACTATAGATAGCTTTTGCTTGAACGAAATTATTCTTCCATTTCTAAGTAAAATATGGGGGCACCATACCTCCGCACTTAAGGTTATAAAAAAATTACAACCTCCTTATTCTACATATATAACAAATGATTCTTTAGACAACCCGTCATTATTTAACATAAATAACGACAATGGTTTTAAGAGGTTATATTCTGAAGGTATTTTGTGGATGAGTTCTTTCTCCGCTCTTGCATTGAAAATATTGAACGAATCATCTTCATCTAGAAAATACCTTAAAGCAAGGTATACGCACATATTCGTAGATGAATATCAAGATGTATCAAACACACAACATGAATTGTTTTTACAAATAAATAGTCTAGGCTTAATTTCAGTTGCTGTTGGTGACATATGGCAATCCATCTACGAATTTAGAGGGGGGAACTCAACCCTTTTGAAGGATCTAATAAAAGATAAATCCACATTCAAACACTTCGAAATAAATTTAAACCACCGGTGCCACCCTTCTATTAGTAACTATGCAGCTAAATTACTAGATAAAAACCACAAATTACTTCCGGCACGCAACATCCGTGTTTTCAGGAAAAGAATGAGTGGAAATCTGCAAGACATTGCTAGTGTGGTTTCTACGTGGATAAGACAATGGGTTGAACAAAAAAAATGGGGGTTAGAAACTTATAATCAAATTGTTTTATTAGGGCGTAAAGAAAAATCTTTAGAACTTTTATGCTCGGGCCTCGATGTAGATTTTAGATTTTTCATTGAAACCCCACTTGATAGATTAGAAACAGAGTGTTCTGAATTATATAAATATCTTTTAGCATATCGATGCGGAGCAATAAATACTGCTCAAGAACTGATTGACAAAGCGTTTGATGACATTGTTGTAAAAGACAATAAAAAAAATTTATTCCGTAAGCAAATTAAATCTCTAAGAAACGATTCAACTAATGATGAATTAATAGAAAAATTTCACTTGCTAGCCATTACTTCAGGTTTAAAATTTAATGGTGATGATGATAAAGCACTTATTGAAACATTATCTAACGATCTTTTTATAAAGCAATATAAAGCATTAGATCACAGCGAAGTACATGTAATGACTTTGCACAAAGCCAAGGGACTTGAATTCAAGGTCGTTGTGCACATTGATTTAGACGAATGGTCTTTCCCATTCCGCTTAATAAATGAAAATGATCGTTACTCGCCTATATATCCCAATCTTCAACAAGAACTCAACCTTCACTATGTGGGAATAACTAGAGCTGAAGAATGTTGCATCCTCATTAACTCAGAATATAGACAAAACTCGTTAGGTAAATTTAAAAAATCCGAACAATCGTTTTTCTTTACTTTGCCGCAACTTGAAGGACTGTATCGTTAGGTTTTAAATAGATGAAGAATGCTCTTCATCTATTTAACATAATAAATAATCAGACACCAAGATATCTAACACAGTTAAATAAATCGACAGCCCCAACTTTAATATCAAATCAAATCAAATCAAATCAAATCAAATCAAATCCTAGTTAATCACTCATCGTCCTTCATAATCCTTGATAATAAAAACAACACCGCAATACATAATATCAATATAAAAATCACACCAGCAACTTCAATCGTCCATTGCTCAGGATCAATTTTTGATAAAATTAGCAATACTGCAGATGCTATACCAAGCATCACTGGTTCAATTGCTTCATCGGGGCCATGTGTCACAAGCATATATGCTAATTGAATGCCACTCGAAAGCGCCAATGCAGAGGCAACATAAACTAATGTTTTTATGTGTAGAAGTTGTATGCAAATACCTTTACTTAGAATCCCAATATCTGGATTTAAAGTTTGAAAAAACTCCGCACATCCTTTTAGCGTAAGAAGTAATGTCAAACTAATAAATATTAGATACTGGATCACATAGCTGACATTCTTAGCAAAACGTTCGCTCCCTTCTCGTGTAAAAAAATCATTAGCATCTATCTTCACGGTTAACTCCTTTATAATAAAAATCCTTTAAAGAAAATTTAACAATTGCAGCTAATAGCAACCTTTTATTCTCTAAATGATTTATTATAGAAATCATTGAATGTAAACATTGCTATACTTAAACCAAAATCAGAAACTATCAATACTTTTTTCGAATTCCGTCCGCCACAAATATACTAGCAGTCGTAAGTATTTTTAAATAGTTATATTATCATTATCGTTTCCTCAAAGAGTAGAAGAGATCTTAATTGCTCATCCCCACATTCTGTTCCAGAAAATTATCTATACTCCATTCATTCAACATAAACCAACCCAAAAGGCCCACCACGTGCTCGCCAACATCCTCACTACCCTTGTTGCCATCATCCATATCTACATCCTCGTCCTGGAAATGTTTTTGTGGGACACGAAAACGGGTCGTAAAGCCTTTAATCTTACCCCCGAATTTGCACGAGAAACGCGCGTGCTGGCGGCGAATCAGGGGCTGTATAACGGTTTTCTGGCGGCGGGTTTGCTGTGGGGGTTGTGGCTGGATGAAGGCGGTGTTCAGGTGTGCGTCTTTTTCTTAGCGTGCGTGCTGGTGGCTGGCGTGTTTGGTGCGGTAACGGCGAGTCGCAAGATTTTGTATGTTCAGGCGCTTCCGGCACTGGTGGCGCTAGTTGCGCTGCTGCTCAGGTAACAATGGGACCGGCATCCTCTCCTGCCCCATCTTTTCGAAATCATTCTCCCCTGTCACCTGCGCACGCAAGCGCCAGGGGAGCCGTGTGATTTACAGACTGTTACTGGCCTGTACCAGTTCGTTATAGGATTTTAAAACCTTCATTGGCGAACCAGAGACCATCCAGCCGCTGCCGCCGTCCATCATCATCTTATCGCCACGGCTGTAGGGCGTTTTGTCACGGATACGGCGCATCAGATCCTTGCTGTCTTTCAGGAAGGTCTCGGCGCGGCTCAGAACAATCGACCAGCCGATCGGCTTATCTTGCTCTTTAGCGGTAGACGTTGTGGCTTCTGCCACCAGCGCGCCATAGGCATCAATCGCTTTGGTGACGTTACTGATGTCCGGCGATTCTTCGTCAAACAGCATGGTCAGTTGCTTGCCCTGGGTGACTAATGCCAGTCGATAGTAAGCGAGATGCCGTCCCTCGGTTTTCTCGATCTCGGCAAGCTGCGCGGCGTTAAGGGCGCTCGATTCCTTCTCCAGTTCCACACCGTACACGTCGCTGGCGTTCATAAACGCTTTAAACGCCTTCATCAGCGGTTGATGCATCTCCTTGCCCTTCGCAAAGGCATCATCTTTGTAGTCTTCCTGGCTGTAATACTGATTTGCTTGCGAGACCAGCGGCGTCAGCGTCGTCAACTCAGCAAGATATTTTGCCCCCGCGTCATCCAGCGCGGGTAAGGCAGGCTTGGCCTTCGCGGCCTGGTTGATGGCTTTGGTACATTTTTCCACTTTATAGGCCTGGATCTGGCCGAGGGTGTTGACCTTACGCTCTTTACCCGTCGGCCCCGTTGCCACGTTATCAATCCAGCTCACATACCGCTCTGCACTGTCGCGCACGCTGCCATCGGCGGTGTTGAAGCATTCGATGTAGAGGTTCACCTTGGCGGTGAGCAGCGCGGTCGGGTCTTCTACCACCGGTGTTGCACTTGGCGCCGCAGCCGGTTTGGCACCAGGTGCCGCAGCCGGTGTTTCTTTAGGGGCGTTGTTGTTGTCGCAGGCGGCCAGCGGCAAACACAGTACGACTGCCACCATTGCAGGTATCACATTTCTGGTCGCTTTTTTAAACACGGTTATTCCTTGTGGGGGTCAATACGTAAAACGGCTGTGGCTCAACCCTGGCAATAACGGCGCAGGGTTGAGCCACCGGTCAGGCTTCTTGTTGTGGGGTCAGCGTCTCTGGCTGTTGGGGTAGCGCCCGCACTGTCTGATGACGATGCCAGTACCAGGCCAGGGTTCCCTTGAAGTGCTCAATCTCTTTCTTGAGGCCCGGCAGTGGGATTTTGCTGCGTTTTTTGCCGTGGGCGTTCGGCTGCACATGCTGGATATGCAACGTATCGCGGCCAAAGTTTCGCAGCACATTGATGTTTTTAACGTTATCCCAGTCCAGCAGTTCCGCCGTTTTCGGCAACACGAAGCCCTGCCAGGTGATTTCGATTTGTGAGCCGTCTTTCAGCGTAAAGGGAACATTCGGGAAGTATTTAAGAACCAGCGCGGTCTCTGCTTCTCCCGTGGGCTGGTAGCGCCAGGCCAGGCTCTCTTCATGATTAGACGAGAAATCACGTTCGTATTTCTGCCAGAGCTGCTGTTCAATGTTGTCGGCAACCGGCATCAAATCAGCCCAACTCTGCGCAGGAATTTCCGCTGCCGTCGCAGCAAAGGCACTTTCCTCGACGGTGTAACCCACGTTGCGCATTCTCTCTGTCAACGGCGGGTGTGAGTCAAAGGGATGCGGCACATTCTGTTCACGCATGGCGCTCACAAAACCGGGTGACGTCACATGCGCAGGCAGACCGGCAGCGATAGCTTTACTGATCCCCAGTTCACTCTCGTGCAGGGTGTTGTTTTCAAACAGATTGCGCTCAACTTCATAACGATAATTGGCATAGGCGGAAATTTTGATCAGCGATTCAATGATCGCCGCCGGAGAGACAAGCGCAGAGGCATTGCGATCGGCCACGAACTCACGTTCACGGCTGTTGCGCTGCCAGGCCAGTTCGAACAGCATGCGGTACAGATACAGCGGGTAGTAGACAATGAGCGTGGCGACATTCTCGCTCATCTGTGCGGTGTAAAGATCGAAACGGTGCAGCTTCGGCCCCAGTAACGCGCCGGACGCCGTGTCCCCTTCATGCAGGTGCGTCAGCTCATGCACCATCACGCCATCCGCCTGGTCGAGCGTCAACTGACGCAGCAGCGGAATACTCACGTAGAGTTTTCGGCCCGCGAGCAGTTGGTCATTCACGCGCAGCGGAGCTTCGGTGACGTAGAAGTTGGTGTCGATACCGGCAATAACGTGATCCGGCGGGGTGGTGCCAACTTTCGCTGCCAGCGCATCAACGCGTGACCAGAGCGCAGGCGCGGCGTCACGGCTCACCACTTCGCCTTCGATATTCTCTTCAGGTGGCAGCTTTTTGAAGATGCCTTTGATGATGTAGTAGATACCGCCCAGCACCATCAGCCCCACGATGATGACCAATTTCGGATAGTAGGTCTGCGTGAAGAACGCGGTTCCCCAGAAGGAGAGCCAGACCAGCATGCCCCCCTGCACAATGACTTCCAGTGAACCCGCTAACATCAGGAACGGACGGGCCAGCGTCAGGCTTAAGTACTGGCTGCGGCGATCTTTAAAGGCCAGTGCGCTGAATAACGCGATCATCAGCAGAACAAAGAAACCCGCCACCAGCGTCCAGATGGCGATTTTGTCCATCAGGTAGAACTGCGAGAGTTCAGAACCTGGTGCGCAGACGGCGTTTTTATAGGTGAGCAGGTCATCGGCAACCGGGCCGCAAACGCTCGAAGGCGGATTCTGTTGCAGAAACTCAGCGAGTTTATCGGCATCCTGATGTTGTTTTTGTGCATCCTCAATAAAGAATTGGGTGTATTCCTGATTAAGTGATTTATTCCCGTATTCAGCAAAACCTAATGTGATTGCGGGTATGAGAAACAGGGTTAACAGAAGCCAGAAGACTACTTTGGTATAACCCATTTTCAATTCCGTTATGCTTTTCAACGTTATTAACTCATCCAATGTGTGTAATGGGGAAAACAGCTTTCGCGAAGTTTGCCAAAAGGCGCTTACTGTAAAATTTAAAGAGGTCTGCACACTCTCGCTAAGCTTACACTATCTTACAAACAGTCGACGAATTGTAAACCTACCTTTGTTAGTAATAGAAATAAGAAAATCGCTTTTAACGGAAATTTCATTTTGAGAGGTGGTAATAGAGTTGCGCATTAATTCACACCACCAAACCAGACCCCACATAACCATATGAAATAAATATCATTTTACAAACCTGGATGTCATGGTAATACACCTGCTGAATTATGAATTTTGCAATAAAAAACACGGGTAACGGAATTCATGAATTCACTCCGCCCACACAACCAATGCGCAATAGGATAATTCGCATTTTACCTTGTCGTTATATTTAACCCACAATAAAAATAAGGCACCGGATTTATTCTTATAGCCATTATTTGTGTGGTTTTTAATGAGAGGATGCCGCCTTGCTGAATCTTTATTTAGCCTCTACTCTATTTCCCCTGCGTTTTAAAAAATGGAATTCACAACATGAGGAGTTCGCTATGAAGTTAAAGAATATATCCACTCTGTCAGCCGCAATATTCTTTACCGCAGCGCTGGGTTGCACGGTTAATGTGGCATCCGCCGCCGAGGCACAGCCGACGGCAAAAACAGCCACCACGACTGAATCAATCTCTCTTCTGGATGGAAAACAACAATTCAAATTGCAGGGCTATGAAGGTCAGCCAGTTCCTGGCGGCGCGCCTGGCACCATGTACGTGAATAAGCAGCAAAAACGTGTGCTTATTATTGGTGAGGAAGAGATCCCATTGGCTGCCCGTGGGGCGAGTGAAGATGATTTTCTCACCGGACTGAAGTCAATCAAGGATCAGCAGAAGCAGTCTTCCCCTTCTTATAAAGTGGTCAGTGAAAAAACCGAGAATGTGAAGGGGCTGAAGGTGCATCACATCGAAGCGACTAATAAAATGGACGGTACGGATGTGTATCAGGCCACCCTGATTGCGGTCGCCAATAAGAAATTCACTATTATTCAGGTCATTTCAAACCAGAAAGATAAGCCGGGGCATGTTGCAGCGGTGAATAACATTCTGGGGAAATAATTTGTAAGGTGTTTGGTTGGGGTGAGGAGTCGTCAGTTCCCCTCACCCTAACCCTCTCCCACTGGGAGAGGGAATTGATCGAGCAAACTGAGGAACCTCCCTCCTCCCTTTTTAATTCCTTAATGGTAATGGTGCGGTTTTTGATTTACTGGGGCCCCCACGCTGCAGGGCTCTGGTGAAAACAATACTGGCCCCCATCAAATGCACCGTTAGCGGAAGAACTGGTGGCCAGCATAGAGATTGCTACGTTAGAGAGGCCAACCACAGGCACTGCTCTACTGAAAATCCTCGCCAATTAGGTATTTTAAAAGAAGAAGAAAACGCCTGTTTTACAGTCAATTGCAAGATTAACTTGTGAGTATAATTTTTCTAAAACAATGCTTGAGGGAACTGCGTTGATTCGTTCGCCAATCATTAGCCTGCACTGAAGAAGCTCATCTGAACCCGCTATGTTTTCATCCTCATAGTCGTCTATATTTTTATCCAACTGGTTGTTAAGCATTTCAATAATCCCTGAATCCCATAATTCATTGTAATCATGCTCTTCAACAATCACCTCGACGAGGTCCCCCTTCTGACATTGATCATAATTCAGGCGATTCATCGCTTCAGGGGTCACGGGGACAGTTATGCATTTCATCTAATTTTCTCCCATCAAGATCCAGGTGAGCTCTTTTCATTCCTAAAGCCAATGCGACAGTCCGTTCTATCTTCAATCCGTTATTCATCATTATCTGAAAGTGGGCTAACGATAGCGCATAAACGCGCGGTGATATAACACCAAAAATGAGCGTTTTAGCGAAATACGGCTGCGTTTTCCTCTCCCCACTCCCATTTTAATCCCTTGATTTTACTGCTACGGTTGTTGGCTTGACCTCGAACCCACGCAGCCAGACACAGGTGAAAACAATGCCGGATGCACTCAAAGAGACCGATATCAACACCGTCGCTCAGAAACTTAACGCGCTTGCCCAGACCGGGCTGACCTATTCCAAAGATGTGTTCGATCAGGAGCGGTATGAAACCCTGCGTCAAATCGCTGAGGATCTGCTTCGCGCCCGTTTTGACATTGATTCTGAAACCTTAAACCACGTCTCCGAATCCGGTTACGCCACGCCAAAAACCGACGTTCGCGCCTTTATCATTCGCGACGGCAAACTGCTGATGGTCAAAGAGTCTGACGATGGCAAATGGAGTTTACCCGGCGGCTGGGCCGATGTGGGCGATACCCCGTCTGCTGCCGTCTGTCGCGAGGTGATTGAAGAGACCGGGTTGGAAGTAAAAGTCACCAAACTGCTGGGCGTGTGGGACCGCAATCTGCACGGTCATCCCCCACTGCCCTGGCACGTTTATAAACTCATCTTCCTGTGTGAAGAGATCGGCGGCAGCCTGGCGATCAGCCACGAATCCACCGATATCGGATTTTTCGCCATTAACGACCTGCCGGAACTGTCGTTAACGCGCATCGTGCCCGAAGAGCTGGAGGTCAGCATGGAGATTGCGACCTCCGATCGCCCGACCTATTACGACTGATTCACGCCAGTGATTGTTGCAATAAACCGGGCCTGATAACGCGAATGGGACAACTCGCCGATCGTAACGAGGGTTTTCGACCGAAGAAAACACCCCCAATATTACGCTGTTCGGGGCCCTTATTTATCTGACAGAGGATGGGTGAGAAACCTTTACTCACCCTCTCAGTAAATTGCCAACGAGGTATTAATCATTTCGACCATCTTATTGACATCACGCGTGGAATAATAATATGCCTGACGGTCAAATAAATAATTCTCCAGGGCCCATCGATTCGCGGTAGAAAGATCAACAAATGCAGGCGAACCATCAATAAAATAGTTAAATTCGATATCAGCATCTTTTATAGCCGCATCGTTGTTGTATTTTATCCTCATTGATTCTTGCTCTGAGCGTGGTAACGCAGACCATTGTTGAAATTTAAGGAACGGCTGCATTTTTGTGTTGTAACTATCTTTGCTTACCCAGTCGGTATCGCCGACCCAGTGCCAGCCCTGGCCTTCGTCCTTCACAAATCCGGCACTCTTGTCATAGGCGACAGCAAAAATCAGTGCGGAACCACTTCGATTGGTAAAGTAATGTTTATCCTGGTTGTATATCTTCCCGATGAATTCAGTACTATAAAGTTTATTAGGTTTTAAAAGTGAATTACAGCCTGAAAGGCCAAACACACATAATAAAATAAATCCTACCTTCATCCATTTATTCATTATTATCGTCCACTTGGAAAAGTTATTCCTTCTGGCTAGTTGTTATTTTCACCCACGTAATGTTAATTATATGTTTATTCTCCACAAGTTTTATAACATCAGTATTTATCGGCAAAAATAAAAACTTCTTTAGCAGTTCTGAAAAGTACTTTCTCGATTCTACATTCATTATCTCGCTCCCTACCTCAAAGATTGTGGGGCAAATTATCGAAGTGGAGAGTGCCCAGAAGCACATTGTTTAGACGAGATCTCCGTCCACCCGTTCAATCCGCAACCGTGGCATAATGGCATGTGTACCGTACGGTGTAGTTATGTTTATTTTTCACTTCTCTATCAGTTAAGGACTCAACATGAAGGTACTGACGCAAGCGCGTCGCGATGCGATAGTGACCGCCGCCGCTGAGGTGTTTCTGGAGATTGGTTACGAGCGTGCCTCGATGGATGAAGTGGCCAGACGCGCAGGCGGATCCAAGGCCACGCTCTATAAATACTTCGCCTCAAAAGAGACGCTGTTTGAAACCGTGGTGCGCAATTACAGCGCCCGCTTTCTCACCGAAGCGGCCAACGGGCTCACACTGCCGGAAAACCAACACCTCTCTCTGGAACAAAAGCTCACCCGCTTTGGCGAGGATATGCTGCGGGTCGTGACCTGCGACAATCAGGCGTTGCAGATCTACCGCGTGGTGATGGGCGAAGCCGGGCATTCCGATATCGGGCAGTTGTTTCTGGAGTCCGGCATCCGCCAGAGTATGGAAGCATTAGCCGTGGAAATGAGCGCGGCGATGGAACGGGGTGAACTGGCACCGGCAAATCCGATGCTGCGCGCTATCCAGTTTACGACCCTGATCAAAGCGGAAACTGAGGCCCTGTTTTTCCTGCGCGAGATCCCCGACTTCTCAGAGGAAAGAGTGAGCGAGATGGTCGCCAATGGCCTGCAACTGTTTCTGAGTGGTGCCGTTAACAAGTCTGAATAGACATTATGTCCCAGCAGCCATAAGAAAACCGGGTCGTCGCTGCGAACCCGGTTTTTTTATGCTGCCCCCGCTCAGTTACCGCGACATCCCACCGCACCCGTCGCCACCCACGCCTTCGCGGTCTGCCCTATCTGGCCTGCCAGACTCGCCAGCACCTGCTGCCAGGCGGTAAACATCAGCGCAGGATCGCCTGCCAGCGGTTGTGTCAGGTGACTTTTGCACACCAGCCGCCGTGTTTTACCTCCCTGTTGAACGAACAAACTCCAGTCAGCATCCAGACTGACGGCCTTGCCGGGCCAGCTGTCGAAACGGCGAACCTGCATCAGCACCCGCACCACCGGTTTACGGTTATCCCGCGCCAGCCCTGCCACATCCACGGTGTTGAGCTGTTGCGTCATCCTTAGAGAGAGCGCCGTTTGTAGCTCGTCGCCGAGTGGGCTTAGCCAGCGATCGTTGTTCAGCACCACCATGCGACTGTCGCTCTGGCGAACCACCACCTGTTGGGTATCCAGCTGTGCCGGCACGCCAACGGGCAACAGGTCAATCACAAAATCGGGCGGCGAAACAGTATGGGAAACGGAGTCCGTACTGACCAGCGTGTGGTAACGCACCTGCGGAGAGGTGCACCCTGCCAGTAGGCTGGTAACACTGATGATCAATACCAGAACGGCTTTCATGGCTGCTCTCCTTGCTTGAGTGAACGCACATCATTCAACGTTGCATCCGCGGCGCGGCCATGGATTAACGCTTCGGGGTGGTTGTCCAGTTGGTTTGTCAGGCTGCGCACGGACCGCAGCGTGCGCGTTGCCTCCTGGAGAGACTGCAGGAGGGCCATCATCAGCGGGGAATCTTCCGCCAACAGGTTTTGCGCATCCTGGGTGGTTTGCTGGGTTTGTTGCATCAGGCGGTTGGCGGCGGGCAGCGACTGAGTGTTGACCGTGCGCAGCGTTTTATTCAGTTCCAGCAGGGTGCGGTTCATGTTGTTGCCAATTTCATCAAGCGGCATTTTGTTGATTTTGCGGGCAATCCCCGTGAGCTGATCCTGCAGGATGGTCAGTCCACCGTTCACCGTAGGCAGTTCAACCGGACGCTTCGTCACATCGACGTTCACTTTGGGGGCATCCGGGATGAAATCGAGCGAGATGTAAAGTTGCCCGGTTAGCAGGTTGCTGGATGTGGCCTGCGCCCGCAGCCCGTGGGCGATCATCTCACGGGTGAAAATGGCGGTATTCAGGTCAATGTCGCCCGTAGGTTTGGGCAATTTTTCGAGCACGTTGCCCATTCGCGAAGGGTAAACGTCGATACCCACCACAACCGGAAAGCGGTATCCCTCGGGGTTATAGTCGAGATCAATGGTGGCGACACGCCCAATGCGCACGCTGGAAAACTCCACTGGCGCACCCACGTTCAGGCCGTGCAAGGTGTGCTCAAAACGCAACTGAAAGCGCACCGGCGGGCCATCCGCTGGGGCCATCGCGGTCTCCTCGTCCGGTGCCAGGGTGTAACGAGATGGCCTGGTGAGCACGCCGTGAGTCGCCCCTTCCGGCGTAGAGAACGCAATCCCCCCAGCCATGATGGCGGCAACAGTCTGGGTTTTAAGCTGAAAACCGTCGCTGCCGACGGAAAGATCCACGCCGCTCACGTTCCAGAATCGCGAATCCGCGGTGACCAGGCGATCATAAGGTGCATCAATAAAGACGTTAAGATCGATGCCCCTGCCGTCTTTGCGTAACTGGTATGAGGTTAACCGCCCGACCGGAATGCGGCGATAGTAAACCGGCGAGTTGATATCCAGCGACCCAAGGTCGTCGGCCTCCAGCATAAACTGGCTGCCCGCCATGTCGTTGACGATGGCCGGGGGCGTCTCCATGCCGGTGAACCGGTACTGGCTTTCATCCGACTTCCCTCTGTCCACGCCGATGTACGCCCCGGACAGCAGCGTATCGATGCCGCTGACGCCGCTCATCCCCGACGCGCGGCCTGACCACCCAGAATCGGGTGTCGGCTGCGCGCCAGGTTCTGCGCACTTCTGCCGAGCGTGACCCGCACCAGCACCTGCGTGTTATCGGGACTGAGGGTGATCTCCTTCACCAGCCCGACGGTGACATCTTTGTATTTCACGGCGGTTTTCCCGGCTTCGAGCCCGGCGGCGCTGCGAAACGCGATGACCACCTCCGGCCCGACGGACAGGCGTGCCTGAAAAACCATCGTGACCGCAATCACCAGTGCAACAACCGGGAGCAACCAGATAACGGCATTGCGCCAGCGCCCGTGACGAAAAAGAGGAGTGCCCGAAACAGGACGCATCATTGGTTTTCTTCCCATAGTGTTTTTGGTTCAAAACTCAGCGCACAGAGCATGCTCAGCATGACCACGAGGCCGAAGAACAAAATCCCGGCCCGTGGTTCCGCCTCACTGAGTGCATGAAAGCGGAGCAGGCCGCACACCGCAGCGACCACCACCACATCCAGCATCGACCAGCAGCCAATCCACTCCGTCATTCGGTAAAGCCGCGCCCGTTCGCGCCTGGCCCAGCGGCTCTTGCGGGCCGTTGAGAACAGCAGCACGCCCAGTGAGAGAAACTTCAGGCACGGCACCACCACGCTGGCAATAAAGATGACTGCCGCGATGCCCCACGACCCGCTGCGCCAGAAAGCCACCACACCAGAGAGAATGGTGCTGTCACTTCGATTACCGAGCAGCGTGGTGGACATCACCGGAAACAGATTGGCAGGTACATAGAGGATCATCGCGGTGAACAGCAACGCCCAGCTCAGGTGGGGTCGACGAGGCGAGTGCTGGGGCAACCGCGTGTGGCAGCGGGGGCATTTTCCACGCACGCCGTGCGCGTCTTCATCGGCACATACCAGGCCACATAACGGGCAGCGGCAGAGCTGCATCTGGCGAGCAGTCGGCGCATTAATCACCACGGTCTGTCTCCTCGACCGAAAGCAAGTCCCACAACGGGCGTAAATCGTGACTGTTGATGAAGACAACCAGCACGCAGGAGACGGCCAGCGCCCAACCGCCCGGCCCTACGGAGACGTCTGAGCAGCGAGGAGAGTTTGATCCCCGCCACGAGAAAACCCAGCACGCCCACTTCAACCATGCTCCAGGGATGCAGCCATTTAAGCGCCTTCATGCTGAAGATAAACGCCGGTGCTGCGCGCCCAAAATGGGCAAAACTCAGCAGCCAGGCCGTGAGGGTTATCTGCAAGAAAGGCGCCACCACCAGCAGAAAAACGGTACAGAGGGCCATGATGGGGTTGCCATCGTCAGCCGCCAGCGCCCACGCCGCAGTCCACAGCGTGATGTCATTCGCCATGCCGTGAAATCCCACGGACATCACCGGAAAGAGACAGGCAAGAAATAAGGTGATGGCCGCCGTCAACATCAGAGGCAGCACATGCCCAGGCACCCGACGGCGACCACGCCATAACACGGCGTAACAGCGCTGGCAGAGGGCAACGTCACCCCGCGCACAGGGCAATGTCTGGTAAACACTGTCGCAGTGCGGGCAGATGGTCAGATGCGGGAATGTCTTCATAACTCCGGGTCGCCACGAGGTAATGCACGAGGAAAATCACAGCCGGATCCGGTAAAGGCTCCGGCTGTAAATAAGGAATCAGCGGCTATCTGAGCATTTCCGCCAGATCTTCCGCCCCTTTTTCAATGCCCACTTCAGCGGCGCTCAGCGAGCCAATGCTGGCAGAAATGTTCATGGCGTTCGGGTACTGGTGAGCAACATAAGCCTTGAGCAGTTCGTGACTGTTGGCGTCATAAATTTCAACGGCGTAATCCACCGAGCCGCTCATCAGCCCCCTGCCGCCCCGCACCGATTGCACAATGTTGTAGGGGCCCCCCGCCAGATCGAACTTGGTGAACGTGCCCACCACCTGCGGTGTGGTGTCCGCCCCCGTCAGCGTGAGCTTCAGGCGCAAGCGTGTGAGCCGCTGGCGCTGCTGACCGTCTTTAAAGCGCGTGCTTAATGCTTTGCTGAACTTCGTCCTGCATGTGCGTTGCCAGCGCCTGGCGGTCGGCCTGCGCCATGTCGTCAAACTGCCCGTCGTTGCCCTGGTATACCTTCACCGGGTCAATGATAATGCTGTCGTACTTGTTCCAGTCGACCTGCGGCGAGTAACGCCACGGCATGCGATCGGCATTATCATCCGTGTTTGCCGAAAGCTTTGCCGCCGAGTCAATACCGCTATAACGTACGGGCGGCGTGCTGGAACACCCCGCCAGGAGCAATGCAACACCCATAACCGCCAGCCCGCTAACCTGCCTTAATGTCTTCATGTATCCATCCTTTCGTAGTGGTTTAGGGCCGCACGCACTGACATGCCCTCAGCAAAAATCATCACATTCACACGCATGTGAACTGTACGGTTTAGTTTTGATCGTATTACTAAAAGCTGTCAACGTAATTGTTCGATGAAACTATTCAGTTCTGAAATAGATAGGGATGAGCGAGGACGCTGCAACAGGGTACTAACGGACGTCTTGGTTAGACGATAATCGGCCTTCCCTGCGCATTTCGTGCAAGGTGAGTGTTAATAGCAGAGAATGGCGACTGGTTTTTCATCAGGGCAAACCCGCAAAACGGTTTTCCGGTGTGTTGCGTTCATCGGCTGAACTCATAACCTTCGCGGACAGCACAAGCATCAGATATCTCGACGCGCATGATCCACTTGGGTAGCGGTACATTCCAGGATGCCCTGACCGGAAAAGTCATGCCAGTTGCCCATGCGGCGCAACTGGCATATTTACTGACATGAGTGCTTACAGTGAGAGCATGATTCTCAAGTGGCTAACGGTACCAAACACCTGACACCCTCTGGCATTAAAGGCCTGAGCTGTCGTCAAGCCGATACCGGATGAAACGCCGGTAAGGAGAACGACTTTATGTTCAGACATTTTTTAGTCCTTCAGAGGTGGGATTGTTTTCCGTTGCCGAGGGTGAATCTGGGCTCTTTATCCGGAACCAAATCGCATACATGGCAGGCAGGAAGACCAGCGTAATGATGGTTCCGCCCAATGTACCGCCAATCAGGGTGTAGGCCAGGGTTCCCCAGAACACCGAATGCGTTAACGGGATAAAGGCCAGAATGGCCGCCATCGCCGTGAGTAGCACGGGCCTGGAGCGCTGTACCGTTGCCTCAATGACCGCATGAAAGGGTTCCAGCCCTTCCTGTTCATTATGGTGAATCTGCCCGATAAGAATCAGCGTGTTACGCATCAAAATCCCTGACAACGCAATCAGCCCCACGAGGGCATTAATGCCAAAGGGCTGATTGAAGAGCAGCAAGGTTGGCACCACCCCTACCAGGCCCAGGGGCGCAGTCATAAAGACCATGACCATCGCAGACATCGAACGCACCTGGAGAATGATGATCAGCAATGTCATGGCTATCATGATCGGGAATAACGGTAACATTGCTTTAGTGGCTTTCCCTGACTCCTCAATAGAGCCCGCCTGTTCAATACGGTATCCATCGGGAAGCGTTGCGATGACAGGCTGCAGTTGCTTCATAATCGCAGTCGAAACATCCGGCGGCTGAAGGGTTTCGGCGATATCACCTCGCACGGTAATGGTTGGCATACGGTCACGACGACGCAGCAGAGGATCTTCCATACGCACTTCTACCTCGCCGACCTGCGATAACGGAATACGCTGCCCTGCGGAGCCGACCAGAGTGAAGCCCGCTATTTTCGCAGGGTCAAGCCGGATATCCCCGGCAGCACGCCCCATAACCTGCACCGAACGAATATCTTCTCGCACAGCGGTGATCGGGATGCCCGAAAGCAGGAACTGAAGCTGTTGCGCCACTGTATTTGACGTCAACCCCACCGCCTGCAGGCGATCCTGATTCAGGGTGAAATGCAGTGTCGGCACCCGTGAGCCCCAGTCCGTGTTGACCGTTCTCATCAGCGAACTGGACTGCATCAGCGTTTTCACTTTGTCCGCGATGTCACGTAATACGATCGGGTCCGGCCCCGTCACACGGAAGGCAACCGGATAAGGTGAATACGGGCCAAACACCAGTTGGGTCACGCGAACACGCGCCTCAGGAGTCAGTCCGTCAGCCGCAGCCTGGCGAAGACGGAACTTGAGCGCCTCACGGGCTTCCTGGCTGTCAGTCAGGACAACAATTTTTGCAAAAGAGGGGTCAGGCATTTCCGGCGCCATCGCCAGATAAAAGCGTGGCGATCCCTGCCCGATATAGGCGGTCACGATTTTTGCTTCTTTCTGGCGCTTCAACCAGTCCTCAATTTTCGTCACGGCGGCGCTGGTTTGTTCAATAGAGGTGCCATACGGCATCTGCACTTCCACGAGAACCTCAGGGCGGTCAGACGTCGGGAAAAATTGTTTTTTCACCAGCGCCATGCCGAGAACGGCGATGACAAAAACTGCGATGACAGAACCTGCAACCAGCCATTTTCCTGCGATTACTCGCCTCAGCAACTGACGAAAACGGTTGTAGCGTCGGGTGTTGTAGATAGCATCATGCCCCCCTTCAACCGTTTTGATATCTGGTAGCATTTTCACCCCAAGGTAAGGGGTAAATACCACTGCAACCACCCAGGAAGCAATCAATGCAATACCCACGATCCAGAACATATTGCTGGTGTATTCACCCGCCGTGGATTGCGCAAAACCGTTGGGCATAAAACCAACGGCAGTGACCAATGTACCGGCCAGCATGGGCGCAGCGGTGTGACTCCAGGCATAGGCTGAGGCTTTGATACGGTCGTAGCCCTCCTCCATTTTCACCACCATCATTTCAATGGCAATGATGGCATCATCGACCAATAAACCGAGTGCGAGGATAAGCGAGCCCAGGGTAATACGGTCGAAGTTTTTACCTGACGCCTCCATGACCACAAAGACGACAGCCAGCGTCAGTGGCACAGCAGCGGCGACCACCACACCCACACGCCAGCCCATACTGAGAAAACAAACCACCATCACGACCAGCAACGCCACAAAAAACTTGATCATGAACTCGTCTACGGCGGAGCTGATGTTCACTGACTGATCGGTGACTTTTGTGAAAGCCATGCCGAGTGGCATGTCCGTATTGATGCTGGCAGCTTCCTTATCCAGTGCTTTACCCAGCGCCAGACCGTTCCAGCCCTCACGCATCACGATGCCCAGCAGAAGTGCAGGTTCACCCTGGTTACGCACCATAAAGGTCGCCGGATCTTCGTAACCGCGCTCCACCGTCGCCACATCAGAAAGCTTCAGCGTCCTTCCCTGCGCCACAATGGGCGTTTCCCGAATTTTCTCCAGTTTGTCAAACGCCCCGTCCAGACGGATAAAAACCTGCGGCCCACGGGTGTCTATTGAACCGGCAGGTGTCAGCACGTTCTGGTTGTTCAGTGCAGCAAAGATATCCTGCGCAGAAACCCCCAGGGTTGCCAGACGGTCATGGGAAAATGAGACAAATATCCGTTCGGCCTGTTCGCCGATAATATTGACCTTTTTCACCCCGGGAACATGCAATAAGCGCTGGCGTAATGACTCGGCATCGCGCACCAGTAGCCGCTGCGGTTCTCCTTTTGCCTTCAGCGCAAAAAGCGCAAACAGTGACATCCGAGAACTCATCGTTGACCATCGGTCCCGTTACCCCAGCAGGCAGATTTTTGGCCTCATCGCTGAGCTTTTTGCGTGCCTGATAGAATTCCTCCTGGACTTCTGAGGGGGGAGTACTGTCCAGCAATGAGAGCATGGTAAACGCCAGTCCGGGGCGCGTGTATGTCTCGGTACGGTCATACCACTTGAGTTCCTGGAGACGTTTTTCCAGCGGTTCGGCCACCTGGTCCTGCATTTCCTGAGCGGTTGCTCCGGGCCAGGCGGAAATGATGGTCATCTGCTTGACCGTAAAAGGCGGGTCCTCTGCGCGCCCCAGTTCAAGGAATGAGAGAATACCGGCAACGGTGATCAACAAGATAAGAAACAACGTAACTGAACGCTCACGCACGGCAAGCGCGGAAAGATTGAAACGTCCGCGACTCATGGACGACTCCCGGCGACACGGTCATCGCTCTGCTTCGACAGCCGTACTGTCTCACCGTCATGCAGCAGATGAGCGCCCAGAGCCACAATCTGTTCGCCGGGTTTAAGGCTGCCAGCCACGCTTGCCGCATCATCTCCGAAGCTAACGACCTGCACGGGTCGCCATGTCACCCTGGCGGGGTTGCCTGAAATGCTCCAGACCCCCGGCCCCTTACCGGCGTCAAAAACGGCGCCTAAAGGCACCTGCAGCAACGGCTGCAATGCTCTGCTTTGCGCAATATGGATGGTAACAGTGGCCCCCAGGGGGGCACCTGACAATGGACCTTCGAGCACGTATCTTGCCTCGAACGTACGTGTCAGAGGATCGGCAGCATCAGAAAGCAGCCGTAATTTCGCGGAAACAGGTTGCTCATCGTTGCCGTACAGAGAGGCCTGTGCCGTGCTTCCAACGACCGGGCGTAGCGTCTCAGGCAACTGGACGACGGCTTCGCGCTGCCCTGCTCTTGCAAGCCTGATAACCGGTTGTCCGGCGCTGACGACCTGACCCGGTTCGGCAAGCGTATCCATCACCACGCCGTCGGCATCGGCCACCAGGACCGCATAGCTCATGGCGTTTTGCGCCACATTCGCCTGCGCCTGAGCGGCACTGAGATCTGCCCTAGCCGTGTCGGCGGCGGCTTTAATCTGATCGTATGCCGATGCAGACACAGCACCTGCGGTGACCAGACCACGATAACGAGACTCGTCATCCGCTGTCTGGCGGGCACGCGCTTTTGCTGCTGCGACAACCTGCTGCTGAGCCTGAGCCTGCAGGCTCAGATCAATCGGGTCCAGCCGCATTAACGGCTGACCACGTTTCACGGCCTGACCAGTATCAACGAGACGTTCCAGGATTTTGCCTTGAACCCTGAAACCAAGGTCACTCTGAGTTCGCGCAACAACCACCCCCGTGAAGGCACGGGAGAAGTCGGTTGCGTTGATCGCCACTGCAGACCTTACCAGCGGTGGCAGGCTACGTGGGTCACTGTTATCGGAAGCATCACCGCAGGCCACAAGTGCAAACGGCAACAGGCAAACAGCAAAGGTGACAGGTTTAATCCCAGGCATGGGTTCCCTTAATAATTAAAAAATACAGGAACCCATATTTAAACTAGTGACCAAAATTGTCAATAGTCACAACCTCACGGCGACAAACTTCTCAGGATAAGTGATGACAGCAGCACTGCCGCTGACTGGGCGGTTTCCAGATTATATTGCAGTTGAACCGGGCTGATATAAGGCCGCATGACCATAAAGATCGCCTCCGCGGCCTCGTCCAGTGGGGTTTTTCTTTCGAATTCCCCGGTCTGGCGCCCTTCAAGAATGATCTGTTCAATGAGCTGTCGAAGGTGCTGCTCATGAGCTTGCGCTGAGGGCCATTTGTCACGCACCGCAACCGCAGCGATGTCGTGCAACTTACGATCATGAAAAAATAAATCGCAGCCGGATTCTGACAATGCCCTGAATAACCGCCTTATTTTTTCTGAGGCAGTTGGCGCATTCGCAATTTCTGCGTTGACAATGTCCCTTATGATCGCCAGTCGGTTAGAGCAGATTACTTCGCCGATAGCCTGTTTGGAGTCGAAAAACTTATAGATATAAGCCTTTGAAAAACCGATTGCTTTGGCGAGATCCGAGACAGTCGTTTTTTCGTAGCCAAAGTGGCCGAAATGCTCTGTGGCCGCTTCAACGACCTGCTCCCGGACGCTGTGGTCGGAAGGTCCCCGGGAAGGGTTTTCATTCATCTGTTTAGTCATTTTTCCAGCTTAGTCCAATAAGACCCGATTGACAACGAGTGACCATTTGGTAATGTGGTCACAACTCAAATTCAGATCAAAGGTTCTCCATGTTTCCCCTACGTACTCTTACACTGCTTGTGAGTACTTGCATCCTGGCGGGCTGTACCGTCGGACCGGACTATCATCGCCCTTCGGCTCCACTTGCGGAGCGTTTTCAGGCTCAATCGATCTTACAGCAGCACAATACATCCGGCCCCGCCACTTTCTCAATCTGGTGGGAGAGCTTCGGCGACCCTCTGTTAAGTCGGTTCGTGTCAGACGCACTCGCGCAAAACCTCGACCTGGCCCAGGCTTCCGCCAGGATGGCACAAACCCGTGCCGGGCTCGGAGCCGCAACGGCCGCACTACTTCCCTCTGGAAATACTAGCGTGCAAGCCGCCCGTGCTTATCAGTCGGTCGAAACACCGTTGGGTCAGGTACTTAGTTCAACGCCGGATTATAATCGTTACGGCAATGCTTATGAAACCGATCTCAATGTCGGCTGGGAGATAGACCTGTTTGGCGGCCTGAGGCGAGGCCGTCAGGTTGCCCTCGCCGATTACCAGGCCTCAGAGGCCAGTGTTGCGGCAACACGTCTTGCGATTGCGGCACAGACCGCAGATATTTATATCACCCTGCGCGGATTGCAGACCCGCCTTGATATCGCGAATAAACAGGTCATCACGCAACAGCAGCTGCTGGAAAAAATTCAACATTTATACCGCAATGGGCTGGCTCCTCAATATCAAGTCCGCCAGGCTGAAGGCACGCTGGCACAGGTGCAGGCAGCAGTGCCTGATTTGAAGAGCGGACTCGATGCCGCCATGAATGCGCTGGACGTGATGCTCGGCACGCCACCCGGGAGCCACAGAGCTCAGCTCTCTTCACCGGGAGCTATTCCTCATACACCCGACATCACCATAATGAATACGCCTGCGGACCTGCTTCGCCGCAGACCCGATATTATCGTGGCCGAGCGCCATCTGGCTGCAGCGAGCGCTCGTATCGGCGTGGCTGTCAGTGAGTATTATCCAAAATTTTCACTCGGTGCGCTGGTTGGCAGTGCAACGGTAGTGTCAGGCGACCATCTTTTCACTGCCGGTGCCAGCCAGTCGTCAGGTGTGCTGGGGTTACGCTGGCGGATCTTTGATTTTGGACGTATCAATGCGCAAATAGAGCAGGCAAAAGGACAGGAAGCAGAAGCACTCGCGGCTTATCGTCTGTCAGTCTTACGCGCAACGGAAGACGTTGAAAACGCCTTCTCTGCACTGGTCAATCGCCAGACGCAGGCAGCCACACTGACCAGTGGTGAAACTGCCCTCGCCAGTGCCCGACAATCGTCCTTCATCGCCTTTCAGCAGGGAACAGCCAGCCTGATTGACGTGCTGCACAACGATGAAACGCTTTTGCAAACTTCCGATGCCAGAGCCCAGGCGCAGACAGAATCAGCCCGCGCAGCAGTGGCGACATTCAGGGCGCTGGGCGGTGGCTGGCAATCTTCATTACCTGGCCAATGACAATTAAACCCGGGTGGTTATGTTATGACGCGAATTGGCATTCTTGGAATAAATGATCTGACTGAAACCTTTCTGTCTGAGCTATTCCGCCTTGACCCTCACGCTTATGTTTTTCTTTCATCCGAGGATCATGATCGCGCGAACCTGCTGGCGAGGAAGTTTCCGTGCTGGATTCAGGATGATGTTCAGGAGGTTATTAACGAAGCAGATACCGTCATTATTACGACAGGATCATCTTGCTCTGAAAACCCGCAGGAAAGACTCGAGTACCGAAAATCACAGTTAATCTTTTTTTTGGAAGCATGGCCATCAATAAACAGCCAGGTGATTTCCCCCCAAACAGATAAAAAAATAAACTTTACAACCAGACATATAGCGCTGGCTAACATTTCACCATTCATTCATCTCACAGAAGTACAGATTGATGATTATCTTTTTATTCTTAAAGTCCTGTTGGTTGCAATGAAACCAGTGCATACGCTTGATGTCAATTTCAGGTCATCGTCTGAATCAGCACGACTAAGATAATCACAACGAAGCTATGATCACAAAAGATTGAGACGGGGGACGATAACATCCCCCTTTATTTACTGAAAACAGGATATCCACTGCTGAACAATCAAGGTTCATTTTTCCATGAATCACTGGTCTGTAGGGGAAGCGTATTTTTTCAGGCAACATTATTACCCTGGACGCACCTGAAAGCGATGACTTCAGTGTTTAATCCACATAATAAGAACGCGTTCTAATAATATCTGTGCTGCCTGTGATTAATCGTAAATATGCTCCCGCTCCATTTCCTTATCTTATTGCCTCATTGACCAATGAGAGATAGCGGGATCCCGATATGTTCCTACCGCTGACCACGCAGACAGTTTTACGACCACTCAGATCTTTTGCATAACGTAGTGCTCCCGCAACGGCAGGAACACCGGAAGGCTCGGTAACATGACAATACAGATTCAGCATTAGCTGCATCGCTTCTTTAATTTCAGTTTCTGAGACGAGAAGGACACGATCAACGCGATCACGTATAAGTGGCCATGTCATCGCTTCGGGCTCTATGTATCCACTGATGCCTTCGGCTATTGACGGAGAAATTTCCACTGGGATCGTCTCGCCAGCCTCTTTCCAGCATGCAAACGTTGGACTTGCTTCACTTTGTACTGCCCACACTTCAGCATCCGGGTTTATGGCTTTGATTGCCGTCGCAATACCTGAGGCAAGGCCGCCGCCGCCAATGTTCACGAGAATAACTTCAGCGTCTGCCCAATCGTCCATTATTTCCAGACCGACGGTGCCGCCCCCTGCAATCATCTGCTGATTATTGTAAGCAGAGACGAATGTCGCACCTGACTCTTGCGCTGCGGCAATAGCGGCCAGCCGCGCGTCTTCAATATTTTCAAAAAATGTTACCTGGGCACCATAACTTTTCATCGCCGAGACCTTCATCGGGTCTGCTGAATGCGGCAAGAATATGGAAACGGGTATGCCTGCTACATTCCCTGCATAAGCAAGCCCTAATCCATGATTTCCTGCTGTGGGCGCAATGACGCCGATGCTGCGCTGTTCCGCATCGAGACTGGCAAGAACGTTTGCGGCTCCTCTCAGCTTAAAGCTACCGGTATGCTGGAGATTTTCCATCTTGAGCCTGACCTCTGTTCCGACAAGAGCCGATAGCGCGTGTGAATGCTCAAGTGGGGTCCGGCATACCGTTGCCTTAATTCGCCGGGAAGCAGCATAAATATCCTTCAGAGTGACACTGCCCATTGGCCTTTGTGTGTCGTTTGTCATAATATTCCCCTTATGTTATATAAGAAAATGACTATATAGGATTTTAACTATATGAACAACTCGAAGGTATTGGTAGCCGATATTTTCCGCGCACTGGGTAATGAACACCGGCTCGTTATCGTTGAATGGCTATCCGATCCAAGGTCGCATTTTCCAGAGCAGCAGGATGGCGATTTGGTCAAGGATGGTGTGTGTGTAGGGTTTATCACCGAAAAGATTGGTCTGAGTCAGCCCACAGTGACGGGCCATCTACAATATCTTTCAAAAGCAGGAATTGTGACCTCAAAACGTATCAAGAACTGGGTGTTTTACAAACTGGATCGCCAACAAATGGATGAAGCAACGGCAATATTGGCTGGGTTTGCAAAACAGGTAACACAGCTTAATGAGTCGTCCTAATTGAGTGTGAGAGAGAGTAAATCTGGCAGTCTCGAACGACGTTTAGCGTCTTATTGAGATTGAGTTTTGGCTTGTGCGCATCATTGTGTTGTGATTTTATATTCTTAATAAATGCATAATTATACAAATGGAGAGAGGTTCACATGTCGGTAGAGTCCCCCGTTAAGGCACAGTTTGAAGCGTATAATGCTCATGACATTGAAGCGTTCATGTCTTGTTTTTCAAATGAGTTTAAAGGTTATCGGATGCCAACCGAAAGCCCTTCTACCGTAGGGAAAGAATCACTACGTGAATTCTACGTTAACAATCGCTTTAACAATCCAGAACTAAAAGCTGAGCTAATTTCCAGAATAGTTCTGGGCAATAAAGTTTTCGATCACGAATTGATATACGGATTGTCTCCTGAGCCTCTGGAGACTGTGGCTGTTTTTGAAGTTAAAGATGATCTCATTTCAACAGCATGGTTTTATTTGCCGTAATTAAACGTTGATCAAATATCAATAAGCCCCAGCTTAAGACACATTCTACGCTGGGGATAAGCGCGAGACTAAAGGCCTGCTCTTCGCTGTTCGCCGACCTGATAACTTTACCACCAGTCCGTTTCGCGTTAGCAGCAGGTGTTGCTATTAACTCAGTGCAAATATTCATGCTTATGTAACGAGAAATCATCATTTCCGCCGGATTTATTGTATTGAATATTCAAGCAAACAGGCGTTATAAAGAACGTTGAATCGTTAATTATCAGGTTAAAAATGCAGATCAAAAACCTTATGGATCATCCTGATTATCTCAGTGAAACTACTGACTTATTATTCAGCGAATGGTCTCATCTGCCTTCGTGGGCTGACTCGCAGAAAATACGTACACGTCTTGTCGAGCGAAATACTACCAATAACCGGCAGTTCACCTTGGTCGCTGTAGGTGCAGAGAATAATGTCATTGCTGCCGGTAGCCTCATCTGTTACGAGCTTAAAGATAATCCCGCTCGCGTTTACTGGCTGGGTGAAGTCATTACGCATTCAACACATCGAGGCCATGGGATAGGATCTGCGCTGATAAAACACATTGTGGAATTAGCCGTTCAGCAAGATATTGCTGAACTATGGCTTTATACGCCTGACAAACAGTCTTTATACCGAAGTTTAGGATGGATAGATCAAGAACAACGCATTGTTGCTGGTGAATCCGTAACGGTAATGGTTTTGAACTTGTCCTCCGGTTGACCAAATTGTGCCAGAAGCGAACATTTTTCTGTTTATACAGATATCCGGTTCTGTACGGACGGGAATGGTACCTGGAGACACAATAGGTCGTCGTCATATATTACCCATACAAGAATTATCCGATAATAAAGATAATTGATATTAGTCAATAGCTTATTATTCGCTGCCTCACATTTTTTGACGGTCGGGCGCATTATGATTCTGAATCTTCATGGTGTTCAGTGGAACAAAGCGTCACGTTAGTGGATTTCGCGACTCCCAGCAAAATTGCTTTGACAGACAATTTTGCTTGTTCCAGCTGTCACCTGCGGAGCAAAGCTACTGAGCGGTCCGTCAACCCGCACCTTGAATTTTCGAATGTATGACTAATGACGATGAGGCCTTATGAACAAATCTCTGCTGGCATTGATCTGCTGTGGCGCCGTTTCATCTTTTATCGCACAGGCTGCGCCAACATCCTGCGTTCCTGAAACTTTTGGCGGTAAAGGCGATGCCAGAACCCTGAACACTCATGCCATCCAACAGGCAATTCAACAATGTAACGAACGCGGCGGCGGTACAGTAAGGCTCTCCCCGGGCGTATGGCTCAGCGGCCCATTGCAGCTGAAAAGCAACATCACACTCCAGATTGATAAAGGCGCAACACTGAAAGCGAGCAACCAGGAAGGCAAGTTTGTGCAGGCCTTTATTGGCCACCCTGCACGGGCCAACGAAGCCTTTATTTTTGCCAGCGATGTGCAGAATGTCGCGATAACGGGCGGGGGTACGCTGGATGGTGATGGAGAAAAGACCTGGTGGCCGGAGGCGCTGAAAATCCGTGCTGAAGTACGTAGTGGTAACACCAAAGCCTTTACGGATCGTTTCCCTGGCATTCCACTGGCAAACGGCGCGCCTCGCCCGTGGTTTGTTGAGTTTAATAATGTTACTGGCGGTAAGATAGAACAACTGCATCTGACGAATTCGCCGATGTGGAACATTGTTATCCGCAATAGCGCAGATATTGACGTGCATGAGGTCACGATTAATAACCCGACGACCTCGCCGAATACTGACGGCATGGATATTGTCTCGTCGCGTAATGTGACGGTCTCGAAGATGGATATCCACACGGGGGATGACAACATTGCCATCAAATCGGGTCTGGTCCCGGGAACCGCTTCACCCTCGAAAGATATTGTCGTGCGTGACTCGATCATGCGTGATGGTCACGGCATCTCGATTGGCAGTGAAACCGCTAATGGCATTGGTCGCGTGACGGTCAGTCATGTCACCTTTATCAATACCGAAAACGGCGTGCGAATTAAATCCGCACGGGATCGTGGAAACACCATCGGCCCACTGGTCGCCGATCATCTGACGATGACGAATGTCGCAACACCGATTCTGGTGACCAACAGCTACAGCGGTCAGTCCGGAGCCAAAGGCAACACGCTCATTTCCGCGCTGGATGATGCGCAAGTGACCGCGACAACGCCTAAAATCAGCGGCGTTAATATTTCGAACCTCACCGCCACAAACGCAGATCACGCCATGATCTTTAGTGGTTTGCCGGAATCTGCCGTGCAAAATGTCTCACTTAACCACATTGATATTGATGCAAAATATGGCGTGCAGGCACGCTATGTGAACGGGAAAGGAGAAGCTGTACGGATCAAAACCCAGCAGGGTCCCGTGCTGGAGCAAGGCCCGCAAGCGGCGCTTAAATTTAACTGACAGCTAGCCCGGAGTGTGGTGTGCCTCCGGGTATTTTTCGCTCATTCCAGACATTCAGCCCCGTGAGATTGTCTGCTCTTCGCTCAAAGTTGCCCCTCAGCGCCACGCCAGGCGCGGAGTAAACACATCCGTGTAAGTGCACAATTTCCATGTGCCACTAAAGCAACGTGTTCCCATCAACATTCAGTCAGCTTTATACCCCTGCCACTCGCGCCAGACATTCTCAGGATCAATATCGCGGTAGCCACGCTCTCTGATTATATCCTCGGCTGCTTCGGCCGGGAGGCGGATGGCTGTAGCGCCATCGCGGATGGACTCAACCTCATCGCGGGTCAATTCCCTTCCCATGTCCTGTTCCTTATCAATCAGGATGACGATCAACGCAGGGATAAATACAATCTTCATACTGATAAGCCTCTGAAATATTCGTATGCCACTGTATCACTGACAGTTTTGATATAGTTCAGTAATCGTTAGTTTATTACTAGGACGGGAATCATTCATGAAATTACAAATCCGTGAAGCCACACCGGTCGATGCGATGTTGCTTAATACACTGGGCTACCGCATCTACCGCGCACACTTTGAACATCTGTGGGAGTCAGAGTCTGAACTGGAAGCTTTTTTAGCAAGCGAATATTCTCTGGAAGAGCTGGAACAGAGTCTGAAAGAGCAAGCGGTCTGTTGGTATGTAGCAGAGACCGATAGGCCAATTGGTTTTGCGAAAGTGACCTATGAAAGCAGAATCCCCAATACGAATATGTCAGGGATGCTGCTTAACAAACTCTATCTTGAGCCTGCTGACACCCGTAAAGGTTACGGTCAGGTCATGTTTGACACCGTCAAAGAGCTGGCCCGGGACATGGGGAAAGGCTTTGTATGGCTGGAGGTTCTTGAACAGAACGAACGCGCCTGTAATTTCTACCGCAAACAGGGCATGACCTTAATTAAAAGCGACTATTTCAAAACAGCTTCACAGCAGAGCGTCATCAGGATCATGGGCATTGCTTTCTAGCGGGTGACCGGCCGCTCCGTGCCAAAAGCGGAATTTTCGCGCCTATTAAGAGATGACCAAATTCAGTTTGTCACTAGAGGGGATATACTGCAAAGTAATGATGTCACCTATGTTTCGGTAGCCAAATTCACTATGCCAGAACAATCGGCTCTGAACTTGCCAATAAAATCCAAGGTATCCACAACATACGGATTGCTGAGGTGACGATGCTTAGTGCAGCTCAGTACCTAGCTCACGAGGCTGAACCGGGAAACTAATATAATTAATTAAGTTCAATGTTAAGGATTAAAATGTTTAGAATAAATTCAATCATGAACGACAGTCGAGACAAGGTTAGAGTCCATGACTTTAGTGAAGACTCACATAACAATTATTACACAATTCTCACTGGTGATAACGCAAGCGGAAAATCTAGTTTATTAAGTAAGGCTATAAATTTCTTTCTGTTTAGTAATGTAAATAACAACGATCGCAACCCCGCAGTTGAACTTGAATGTTTGTCAGAGAGGAATCCTAGCAAAATCATTGCCATATGCAACTCAAAGTTTGATAGATTCACATCCAATAAAATCCTGAATGATAAATTAAATAATAAAGAAGCGACTCAAATTACAATGAGTTACATTCACCCAGAGGTAAGTGACAATACTAGGAGAGGGATATCTGGCATTGTTGACCAATGCATTAAAAATTCATTACGTCATAAAAAAACAAGAGATTTGCAAGACGCTAATAGAGTGAAAGAAGCATTTATGATGTTTGGGTTGCAATCAGATTTGCACCTTAAGTGTACTTTGAACACACAAAACATAAAGTATGTCTTGTCTATGTTAAACAGTCTGGTTAATGGGGGTGTGATACTGTCCGACGAAGGTATTATGCATACCAAAAAAATTAATTATTTAAAAAACGAAGAGTTAAAAAATAGAAACTTCAAGTTGGACAAATCGATTGAAATTATATTAAAAGAAAATAAATACAAAGATCATTTTGATGGATTATACGACACATTGCTAATGTTAGATGCTGGGAAATTTACACAGGGAAATTTTAGTAGTATATATTTTTCTGTTGCAGAAGGAACGATTAGCACGGAAGCCAAATATCTATTTGATGATTTAAATGAAGTTGAAATAATTAATATTTTATTTGTGTTGGATTTGATTAATGTTTCTGATATTCAGGTCATGCATCTTAACTCAAAAAAAGAAGTCAACATAGTTTCACTGAGCTCTGGGCAAAGAACATTATTCGGCAATGCAATTGTATTAAGTGGATATGTAGAAAAAAACTGCATGATATGTATTGACGAACCAGAGAATAGTTTACATCCTGAATGGCAACTTAATTTTATGCGTTTCATATCTCTTTTATGTCCCGACACTCTTGAAGCTCATATACTTATTTCGACGCATTCACCTCAAATTATTTCTGGCATGCAGTTTGATAATGGCTGTGTGCTGTCTCTAGAAAATAGAGATAATCTTGATTCGATAATAAGAAAAGAAAACAAATATGAAGAAGGTGGGTTTTATGAACTACAGCCTTTGAAAGCCTATAGAGAGCAGTCTGCTGGAAAACAACTTACAGGTGTTTTTAAAAGCCCAGGGTATAAAAATGACTTCATCATAAAAAAATTACTCTTAATACTGTCTAAGATATCAAAAAAAATCGCTCTTACAAAAGGTGACAATGAATTCATGGACGAAATCAGCATACTTATTGATAAAAAGAGAATACCGGAAGGAGATCCTGTACAACTGATACTCAAGCAGATCATTAGCTTTGAATATGTTAGGAAATCTGATGATTAATAGACCTATTGTATACAGCGCAACAGCTCAAGAATTTGTAGATACATTCAACGGAAACGCCTCGCATTGGGATGGTACCTGCGCAGTGCGTAAAGCCTTCCGAAAAGAAGTTAGAGATTATCATCGCGATGAACAAGAGTTCATATGTCCCTACTGTGGAAGATTAAGGGAAGAATTTCATGGTGGGCAATGGGATATTGATCATATTATTCCTAAGTCTTCTTACCCACAATACCTTTACACCCCAAGAAATCTTGCTGTTACGTGCAAAGACTGTAATACGCATAAATCCAAAAAAATCCCGCTACTAATTCCACTAGACAGCGGAGCACCCTACCCTGAGAATACTGAGTCTTACAAAATAATACATCCGCATTTTGACTCTTACAATGATCATATTACGCTAAGAAAAGATAAAAAAGGTCGATCATATCATGAAGTAATTACAGATAAAGGCCGCGAAACTTTCCGTATGTGCAATTTGATTCGGTTCAGCGAAGTGATTTGTGGCACCTCTGAGTTTGTTCCTGAGTTGGGAACTGAAATTGGTATCACTAATAGCTTTAGTGAGTCAGTTCAAGTGTGGTTGGCGGATTATGACGATCTAAATCCTGTCGATGCGGAAATTGCCTTACAGGCTCTGATGCAAAAGATAAGCCTTCGTTGACACCTAGTTAATTGGAAATATAATAGACAGTGTAGTGAAAAGTAGTAATGGGCGTATTAAGCTAATTTTATTTAGCTACTTAGGGAGAGAAATGCTCCCGCTTTTTAATATACGGTAAAGTTAGTGACACTTCCATCTAGCAGTAAGAAAGCCGCAAACTTCCGCTTTTTGCTCATAAGGGACTACCATACTCAAATCTCCCACATTTCAGGAGATTTGAGTATGAAAACTTCACCATGGAGACTTACCGTTAGATTGAAACTACTAACCTAAACTGTCATGTCAGATATGAGTCACTACTTATAACACTACTACAAATTAGTTAAGTTCAGTTAATTAACTTTGCCAATCATCAGCTATTGGTTGCCAATTAACTTCGCGAGGCTCTTCTGTAGTGTTAGACCACACATCCCAAAAATCAGGATCGTCAGATTGTGGTCTTTGTTTTTCAGTAAGCTCTTTCATTCTAACTAAAACCGGAAGTTCAGAAGCCCATCCTAGTAGAATGGCATGCCGAGATGGTAGCGATGGCAACTCCCTCAACAACCCCCTCATGTTATCGGGAACAAGTCTAAGGACTTGCTCTTGATCTCTATCATTACTAATTCTGTGCAACAAAAAAGTATTACATTGAGATAACACAGTCGGAGATAGCTCTGAGGGGCGTTGGGAAGAAACCACAAGACCTAACCCAAATTTCCTGCCTTCACGTGCGATCTTTTCAAACACTTTGCAGCATACGTCGGAGACTGACTGACCCTCACTATCTTCTTTGTAGCGTTTAATAAATGTATGCGCTTCTTCTGCAACCATAACTGTTGGTAGTGGTTTTCCCTTAAGCCTTCGATAACGTTGTAATGCTTCAAAAGTTACTCTGGAAATTACAGCAGTTACCAAATGTATTATTTCATTAGGGACTAGCGATAAATCGATAACAGTTATGGAACCTTGTCCATCTTTACCGAGAAAAGTGTCTAACCAATTAGTTAAACTGATAGGCTGTTCCGAATCATTTGTTACTGCACTTATACGGGTGTCACCTAGCATTGTTCGAATGCGAGTCAAAAGGAATTCAACGAATTGCTCTGTGCCTGTTTCTTGAGCTAGAGCTTCGAGGTATGCGACAAAATCATCCCCTTTAAAACGAATAGGCGCATCTTCACTTTTTGGAAGAAGTTCTTGTTCATCGCCTCCAAGCGTTTCATATGCATTTTTCAATTCATTAATCAACTGATCAGTATCTGAAACTTCAGGTTTTTCAGGCCATTGAATTCCTATACGAGAGGAAAGATACACATTCATCGTGTTTATTAGATTACCGAAAGGTTTGTTATCGATTTTGTCGTTTAATGTGGAGAGGCTATTATTCCAAGACGTTAAACTTTCAGCGAAACCTTTGGCATGGCCGCCATTCACATATATCTGGCCCTGGCTTGACAATTGCCTTATGGATACGAGGAGGATTCCGCAGAAGTGTTTCGCTTGGATTGTCACATCATCTTCTGATAAAACATCATTTCTCATCGCCCTCAAAGCTCGGCGTAGTAAAGGAAGTTGAACTTTTGAACTCGCTTGAGTGAAAGCACCCCACTCAGAGCTATTCCATAACCATGACGGAACTTTAAGATCTATCTCTCCAGCACCAGTGTTAGCTTCTACACGTAATAGCTTCCCCTTGTATTTTGATTCTGGACCGAATGCCCTACTGTATTCTCCATTTGGATCAAGTATTATGAACCGCGCATTTGGAGTTTGTCCCTGTTGTAAAACAGCATCTAAAGACCATTGAATTAACCCCGCAACCGAGCATGATTTACCACTACCTGTATTGCCCAAAACAGCTATATGTCGCCCAAAAAGCCTATCAGGGTCCACTTTTATTTCCGCATTGTTAGCTAGAGGGCTCTCCCCTATTTTTACTCTTCTATTGTCACCTGATTCGATTATCGATTTTAATTGCCGGTCAGTAGGCAGGAGCACGGAGTCACCAACCGAAGGAAAAGCATCTGTTCCTCTTGTGAACTTGTAATCTTCGTTTTTTCTATCGACTCTCAAAGTACCAACGGGATTGATACTGAGCTTTTTAAGTGGAAAAGGAAGATCTATCAAGCCAAAATCTTGTAAGCCTCTTCTTTTGGGGTATGGAGAGTGTTCTACGGCAATCCACTCAACCTGTCCAACGAGAAATCCATCATCGCTACTGATCAGTACATAACTATTTATTCGAGGAAAATTGCGAGGGGAACCGCCTTGAAGTGACACTGAATCAGGGGAGTCAATCTCTAAAGAAACTCTAATTTCATTAGGTGATACAAATCCAACAGTGCCAATTCTTAATTGTTCTAATCTTTCTATTGGTAAGTAACTCATTGTGATACCTCGGAACCAGTTGAATTACCTAATTCTTTGGACTGGATAAATCCTCTTTGCTTAAGCAATTCAGTCATTTTTATTGATGCTTTATCAATAGCTGGTTTAGGTAAATAGTTATCAACTAAAGTCTTGAGGTCTCCTAAATGGTTTCCCATTAATAGGGTGATCTGTGCTTTTCTTCCACTCTTACTAATAAAATTTATGATTCTTCCAAGCGGATCTCCGAAGGCCATTATGACTACATGAGTCGAAGGCACTGTAAGCATGTCTTCAATTACCCTGTTGATATGCTCATCACCAAAGCTATAGCCATAGGTGACTAATGTGCTATTTGGACGGCTAGTTGCTGCGGCTAGATCTCGAAATAGCTCAACATAAGGGTACTCGGCAGTTTCTCTATCTTTTACTGAGTTAGGGTAAATCATAAGTTGTTCAAAGCTGTTGCTTTGATGGCCTTCAGCTTCTAAAAAAGGTTCAACAGAACGTGCTCCAAAAGGTAAACCAAAGCGCCTAATCGCGTTATTTTGTTCATGCCAATCAAGGGAGCCATGAAGCTTAGTAAAACGCGCTACGCCTTCTAAATATCTTGGTTCGCCACGAATTCCTGGAGGATTATAGTGATAATCAACCTCCAATCTTGAAGATCGAAACACTGGAGCGATACTTCCTACAAAGCGATCTATAAGTCTCAAACCAGCAAGCTCAGCACCTACTTCGATAATGCGGTCATAGTTTGTTGTAAAAATATGCAGCCTATCGCGAGTAGCGGTCCTACTTGCAAAGCTCATCAAGAAGCTAACTAGATAGTTGAAAGTTTCCTCTTTACGCTTTGGTTCAGCAGTTTTAATCAAGTATTCTCCGGCACTCACAGATCTTGAAAACTCACCTAGGCAGCGAGAAAGCTCTCCTTTGAGCATTTCTAAATCCGCTTTTAGATTTCTATAAGCAGCATGAGGAGCTGGAGGATTTTCAGGTTGAGGGGTATTCAACACAGTCAGAATTTCAAGTCCTTTAATAAGTTCATTAATAGCTCTAATTTGATCCTCTATATTTCCGTTATCGCGACCTGCAGCTTTGGCAGCCTGAGTAGAAAATGCATCTATTTCACTTTTACATACGGCTAGATCGCTGATCCAACCCATTCCGGCTGGAGGTGAATCTGTAGCCGATATTTGAATAGACGTGCTTAAACCCGCACCTATCAATAAATTTAAATGTTCGGATTGGAATAGAGCGGTTAGCCAAGGCTCGATATTTTGGCGTAATCTCTCTATTGATATTTCTGCTCCCTGTTCTCCCCATGCACTGTTTGCCGATAGGATGAAAGGATGAGAATCAGCCTGCTCGCTAGAGTTTGGTAATAGCTCAATAATTTCGGGTACACTGCCAACCTTAATTTGCTGAGTATTCATAAATACACTTCTTTTATTTGTATAAAAAATATAGGTTTGTAGGCAAAAACGAGAGCCACTAGTGTAACCGTCAATAAACTATTGGCTTTGAACCTTACGCCTCACAAGCCTCCAAGAACCTTAGAGGATCATCGATACAACCCTAAGGTACTCAATGCTTTTTCTAACTTAGCATGGCTAAGTTGCAACCGGATAGCACATAAATTCTTGGGATTCTACGTAGGAGGAAGAGGAAAGCGGTTCGAGTCCTCAACAGAACTGTTTTTACTGGTTTGGCAGTCTCGAGGTCAGGTGTCAGCACCAGCACTAGCCTCGCTTCTCTCATATTCTAAAGAGATGACTTGCTCTTCATTGATTAGTACACCCTGACGTTAGGAATCGCTCCATTACCAATGTGAGAACTTCCGCTTCTCGCTCAAAGCAGACATTCAACTCAGTAAGCTTGCCCGCCTCTTGCCCACGCGTAAATCAAGAGCCGCACACTGTATCAAGTCTATGAATCCGCCGTTTTGCGAACAGCAAAATAGTGCGCTGGCGTACTGCCCATGGTTTTTCTGAACATGGTGATAAACGCGTTAACCGACTCATACCCCAGGTTTGCTGCCACGTTTTGTACCGACACCCCGCTTGCCAGCTCCCGCAGGGCAATAATCAAGTGCAATTGCTGACGCCAGCGACCGAAGGTCAGACCGGTTTCACGCAGCATTAAGCGCGCTAACGAGCGCTCGCTGAGTGCCAGTCGCTTTGCCCAGACTTTGAATGTGCTCCGATCTTCCGGGTTGCTGACCAGCGCATCGGCCATAGTGCGAATTTTAGGGTTCGCAGAAACCGGCAGGCTCAATTTCTGCTGCGGCATGCTCACGAGTTCATCGAGCGTCACTCTGGTCAACCTGCCAACATGACTCTGCGGTGCGTAATCAGCGCCCTCATTCGTTAAGCGATCCACTAACTCTTTAATCAGCGGTGAAATGGCCAGCGTGCAGCATTTTTCCGGCAGTGCGGCAGCGCCGGGTTCAATAAAAAGATAGTTAAGGTGCGCATTCCAGGTTGCTTTGGCGCTGTGGGGGACGCCGCCGGGGATCCACACCGCGCAATCGGGTGGAACAATCCAGATATCGTTTTCCGCACGACAAATTACCGCCCCATACAGGGCAATAATCAACTGCCCTTTGCGATGCGTATGAACCGGCACTTCGGCTGCGTAGTCGATGAAATCGATATGGCGAGCGACTGCCGGGCTCGGCGTGCTGTCGGGATCAAACATCGTATTGGCAAGTCGGGATGTCATGTTATTGGCAACATTTAGGTATTTTTTGACAGAATAGAGTATTTAGTGACATGTGCAAACCGGGAATAATTCCCGGCATGAACAAAATGACTCCTCATTCGATGCCTATTTGGCATTCGATGCGTCGCTGGTCAGGTCGCATCATGACTCCCACGCTATTAAGCGATGCCCACGCCCTGCTCTATTCCGTCAGGAGTTTTGCCGCTGCGATGCTCGCCTATTACATCGCCCTGTCGATTGGCCTTGAACGGCCCTCCTGGGCCATCATCACTGTCTATATCGTTTCGCAAACGTCGGTAGGGGCTTCACTGAGCAGAAGTCTCTATCGTCTGGCCGGTACGGTGGCTGGCGCGGGGGCAACGGTACTGATCCTGCCCACGTTTGTGAATATGCCCATTTTATGCAGCGTGATGCTGACAGGCTGGATCACGTTCTGCCTTTGGTTATCCCTGCTTGAACGTACTCCACGCGCCTATGCCTTTGTGCTGGCCGGTTACACCGCAAGCCTGATTGGCTTTCCCGCCGTATCCGACCCAGGCTCGGTGTTTAACATTGCTATCATCCGGGTGCAGGAGATAACGATCGGCATCGTCTGCGCCGCGCTGATTCACAGGTATATTCTGCCCAGTCGCATATCGGGCCTGTTCAACAGCAAATTGACGCAGACGCTACACGCGGCGCGACAGCATGTAGCCGATACCCTGGCGGGCAAGTCTGATGCGGTTTCAGCCCCCTTGCACCTCGCGCTGGCACTGCAATTCCTGCAAGGCATCAGCCACCACATCCCGTATGATTTTGCCCTTTCGGTTCCGGCCCGACAGGCCAGAAAAGTACTCCATGACAGGATGGCGCGATTAGTCATCGTAAACGGTGAATTACGCGATCGCTTGCAGGTAATAGCGGATATGCCCGCCGACATGCAGACGCTACTGGATGAGGTTCAGGCCTGGCTAACCTGCGACGATGCCGGGAAACGCAAGGACACCGCAAGTGCCCTACAAAAACGCAGCGCCCGGTTAGCGCAGGAGTATGGGGAGCAAGCACTGACCTTTGAGGATGCGCTGAGGGTGAACGTCTTAGGCTACCTGGCGGAGTTGATTAGCCTTATTCACCAGTGTGAGCGCCTTTCGCAGGCTATATTTCACGCGAAACCCGCGCCCATACGCGAGGAAGATAGCGCGGCGAAAGGGTATGTTTTTCATCGCGATCCTCTGAGTGCAGTCCGCACGGCACTGGGCGCGTTTGTCATCATCCTGAGCGGCTGTCTGATATGGATTGACTCAGCATGGCCAGATGGCGGTACGGCGGTCTCCATTCTTGGGGTTTGTTGCACGCTGTTTGGCAGTTTCGACACGCCCGCCCCCCATATTGTGAAATACATTATCGGCTCCTTCTGGGGCGTATTGATAAGTCTCATCTATAGTTTTGCCCTGCTTCCTCAGCTCAACGATTTTCCCGTGCTGGTTGCCGTGCTTGCTCCAGTCTATCTGCTTGCCGGGTCACTCCAGGCACGGCCGACCACCACGTTTATGGCGATGGGAATAACGTTGACGCTGCCCGTATTGTGCGAGTTGGGAGCGCACTACAGCGGCAACTTCGCCGATGCGGCTAACACCGCCATCGCGCTATTTTTCGCGACCGGTTTTGCGGTCTTTAGCATGAGCCTGCTGCAAACCGTGCAAGCCGACGCAGCGATAAACCGCCTGCTGAAACTATGCCAGCATGATATCCGCCGGAGCGTGAACGGCGTGTTTAAAGGCGATGAAACACACTGGACCAATCTGATGATTGATCGGGCCGCCCTGCTGCTGCCACGTATGCCGCGTAGTGGGCTGTCATCTGCTCGGGCACTTGCTCACCTGATGCACTTTATGCGCGTTGGCCTCAGTGTGAGGCATCTTCGCCGCTGCGATGTGCCCTCAGGCAGCGGGATCAACGCCATCCTTTATGAGCTAACCCGCTCTACGGAGACAGAAGCCTTACGTGAGCGCATCGCTACGATAACCGATCTCTGCTTGCCCGCCACTGATGAACCATCACGCCAGTTAGTCGACAAACTGGTTGATCTGCACTGCGCGTTACGAACTCAGGACGAGGAACACAAATGATAAATGACATCAATATTGGGGGTGTTTTTATCCCCGGCCTGCTGATAACTGCGCTCATCGCGCTGATCTGTACGCTGTTACTCATACCAATTTTCTCTTTCAGCAGGCTTTACCGCCGTTTGCCCTTTCGCCCGTTGATTGATTTTTCAACCTTTATCATTAGTTTTTTCCTGCTTTTGCAGGGTCTGACCACTCTGGGGTTATTTGCATGAAATCTTTACTCTCTTTGCTGGGTCGCTATGCGCTGACGTTAAGTGCCGTGGCAGTGGCAACACTCATGGCTTTTATTTTCTGGAAACAGAATACACAGACCCCCTGGACACGCGACGGGCGGGTTCGTGCGGATGTGGTGCAGATTGCACCGGATGTTTCCGGGCCGGTGAGCCGCGTTACGGTCCGCGATAACCAGTGGGTTAACCGTGGCGATGTTCTCTATGCCATCGATCCACACTGGCTGAAGCTGGCCGTACTGAGTGCACAGGCTGACGTCGAGGCAAAACGTCATGAGATGCTGATGCGCCAGGATGCGGCCAGGCGACGGGCGCTGATCAAAGGGGTGATTTCCAGTGAGGACATCCAGCAAACAGCCAGTGCGGCAAGCATCGCGGCGGCCAATTATCAGGGCGCTCTGACCGCGCTGGAACTGGCGCAGCTTAATTTAACGCATGCCACCGTGCGCTCACCGGTGGATGGCTATGTCACGCATCTCCGTCTTCGCCCCGGTGACTATGCCACTGCGGGAGAGACAAAAGTCGCCATTGTCGATGCGCACAGTTTCTGGGTGGTGGGCTATTTTGAAGAGACTAAACTGCGTCATATCCGCGTCGGGAAAACCGCGCAGATTTCGCTGATGGGTTTTGATCCGCTGATCACAGGCCACGTGGAGAGTATCGGGCGGGGGATTGGTGACAGTAACGATGAGACAGGCGGGCTTGGGCTGCCGGATGTCAATCCCACTTTTAGCTGGGTTCGGCTCGCTCAACGCGTACCGGTGCGCATCCAGTTAGATACCTTGCCTGCAGGCATTGAGTTAGTCGCCGGATTATCCGCCAGCGTGTCCATCAGGCCTTAACAGGTATTCACAGCCGTTACCTTAAGCGAATTGAGGTAACGGGCTATTTGATCCAGCTACGAACGTTGCCTTAGTGCCGTTTGTTAATCAAAACGCCGCTCATCAACTTATGTGATTGAAGCACTCAGCGGATCCACTTTCGCATTCATCAGGATGAATTGTGCCGCTTTACTCGCATGCTGATTGATTAAAGGCACCAGCCGTCTGAAGTGCTCGCTGTTGCAATGTGCATCGAGCGCGGCCCTGTCTGGCCACTCTTCAATAAAGATAAAATGCCCCGGATCTTTTTCATCCCGGTACAGATCATAAGCAATACAGAGAGGCTCTTTCTTCGTTGCCGCCACGAGCTCGTGGTAGAGAGGAAGAACGATGTCAACACTCTCAGGTTTGATGAAATCTTCAGCGATCACCTTTAGCATGCAAGTTCCTTAATGAAGTACGGTGTACGCGTTTTTCGCGTTTATGACCACCCTGACAGTCTGATCAGTACCAGAAATGGACGTTTATGATGCTGTGTAACCATAAACGATAAAACGCTGGAAATTGCAATCAATAACTGTATATTTAAACAGTTGTTTGATTTGAGGGGTGTATGAAATGAATGGCTCAGTTGAAGAAATAGAATTGGTGGTCTGCGCAAATCCTAACGCGGAACAATTACTCCCTATTGAAGAAGGTCTGAATAGCTTCAACGACTTAATGACAGGAATGAGCGATCGCCAGCCGCTATCCGTATTAATAAAATCAAATAAAAATGGTGAAGTGCTGGGAGGCATGCAAGGCCGTTCTTCATTAGGTCTGCTGTTTATTGACCTTTTCTATCTTCCACCCGCGATACGCAGATTGGGGGTGGGGACCGAGATCCTTCGCTGCTTTGAGGATGAAGGCAGAAAACGAGGCTGCTCTGCTGCATTCTTGTACACAATTAGTTTTCAGGCTCCTGATTTCTACAAAAAACACGGCTGGGAAGAATTTGGACGTATTGACTGCAAACCCGAAGGAACAAGCCGTATATTTATGAAGAAATCCTTATAAAAACCTGCGCTTCGCTTATCGTGCACATGACGGCTTCCTTATTGGTTGTTCCGTACCTCTACATAAAACAGTGGTGATGCGAAAGTTGTTCATTTATTATGCCTGTAACAACGTGCAGGACAGAATAACTCTTTATGGATAATCTTTTCCTTCAAAAAATCATCATTATATTTATTCTTATCCTGTGGGTAATAAATGAATTCAGGACTAAGAAAAAAAAGCGATCTGATCCCGCTATTGAAGCAGCCGATGCGAGAGAACGCCATGAATGGCGCTATCTCAGATTGGGCGGCCGGGTAATCAGAATGGCAGTGACAGTGTATATTTTTGTTCAGCTAATTCAGTTTTTACTGAAATAGCTGGCACTGTCAGATACGACTGAATATCCTTGGATTCCTGAAGCGGACGTTGCGAAGTCCGCCCTGTATTCATTACTGGTCTCCGGGGCATGTGTTCTCGTTTTGGAAAAAACGCAAAAACTGAACGGTTTGCTGATTCATGGTTTCAATAGCCGCCAGATGTTCAGGTTTTTTCCACTTAATGCCGATGATGTGCAGCAAGTCCCGGTAGAAAATATTGAGTTTTCCCCAAGGGTAAAGAATCGATAACCCGTTATCCATCTGTTCCATCCACCTGCGGCAATGCAGATTTAATTGAACGGTGTACGCGAATACGTCGTTATACTGTTTCTCGATTTCCGGTTTTAGTGTCAGCAGTTTTTCATGCTCTTGCTTAACAAGTACTTCCTGATCCTGAAAAGCGCGAGCTTTGGTCCAGGCACCTTTCGCCGCGAAATAGATAATCGGTGCCGCGACAATACTGCCCAGTACCAACATACCGCCGCTCATTCCTGCTCCACCCGCAGCAAGCGCCCCACCACCAAACCAGGCAAGTGTCGCGTTAGTCGCTGCAACACCGGATAACGTGCCGATGGCAGTACCTGTAGACGCGGTGCCAATGGCTGAAACAAGCGCCCAGGCACCCAATGCCATTGAGCCCCCGACAATCCCGCCAAATCCTACGCTGAGTACGCCAGAATATTGTTGATTGAATCGCTCAATACTTTGCGTTGCCTGAATTGTTGGCCGTGACTGTTTATCAAAAGTGTGAGGCGTGGTTTCCAGTACTTGTTCAATGCGATCCAGTCTGGCTTTTACGGTTTTTAATGTGTCACCCAATTCGCTAAGGCGATTATCGATCTTTGCTTTTATTTGCGTGACTTCGTCATGCGTTATTTTGTAGGAGGCATGCGTGGATTCGAAACTTGCTTTCGCATGTTCTAACTCCAGCGAACCACCGAGCGTGACAATAGCATTCGCGGTGCGAAGCCCTGCTTTAAGTAATCCCATTTTTTGCCTTGTCTGGTTAAGCCTGGACTGCCTTTATTGGACGTCAATTCTTATCAAAGTTATTGCATTGGCAATACAGTATTAACGTACGCAGTGATTACCAGGGTGCACTAAGATTACCGCGTTAAAGGAAGACTGCTCTACCCCTCAATTTTCAGGGTATCAATCACAATTCGTAGCGCAGGCGACACATTACGATGTGGGTAATAAAGGAACAGACCCTCCATTTTCAGGCTGTAACGCTGTAATACCCTGATAAGCGTACCGCGCTCTAAATCATCCGCCACCAGCTCGACGGGAACATAGGCCAGTCCGAGCCCCAGACGCGCTGCTTCAGCTTCCATGTAACTATCAGATAAGGCCCACTGCCCCTGAGGTCGGTGGGTGATTTTTTTATCGTCCTGAACAAGTTCCCACTGGTACACACTGCCATCGGCCAACTGATAAGCAATGCAGGGGTGTATAACTAAGTCGGCGGGCGTTTGCGGAAAACCGTAGCGGCGAAAATGCTCCGGGGTGGCGACAATCGCCATCTCCATATCCGGGGTGATGCGTGCCGCGACCATACCACTCGCCACCTCAGGCCCCAGGCGGACACCCGCATCAAACCGCTCTTCAATGATGTCGACAAACCTGCTCTCATTCATGAGTTCAAGCCGGATATCCGGGTAGCGCTGTTTAAATACCGCGAGTTTTGGCAGAAGACATTTATCAATAGCATGCTGACTGGCATTGATGCGCACCGTGCCGGATGGCGTCTCCCGATAGTGCGCCAGCGTGGCCAGCCCAAGATCTAAAGCATCAAACCCGGACTCCGTCTTCTGGTAGAGCAACTCCCCCGCCTGTGTCAGTGACAGCTTGCGCGTAGTACGCACTAAAAGCTGTACACCCAATCGCTCTTCGAGTTCACGAACAGAACGACTGACGCCTGATTGAGCCAGCCCGAGCCGTTGAGCCGCCGCGGTAAAGCTCCCTTCCCGCACCACCTGCATGAACAGATAAAGCTCATTATAGTTCTCCCGTCTCGCCATCAACCTGCCCTCTTGATTACTGCCATTTCACACTTAATTCATAACAATATGGTATCAATCTTAGCAGTTATGACCCGCTAATCAGCACTAATTCTGCTAACTATAATGGCCTTCTTGAAACAAATCACCGCAGCGTTGTCTGGATGAAACCTGTATCAACATGATGTTTTTAGGGGGATTTTCATGACTACTTTCAGCCGAAAACTGACCGCCACGATACCTGCAATGCTGTTATGCGCATCATTAAGTGGAGTAACAACAATGAGCTTTGCCGACACGACGAATCCAAACGCCCCTGTATCGATGGTGAAAACATGGGATAAGACCTTCGCCAAAAGCACAAAGGTTGAACACCGTAAGGTCTCTTTCCAGAACCGTTATGGCATCACTCTGGTGGGCGATCTCTACCTGCCAAAAGATCGGGGTGACCGTAAGCTTGCGGCGATTGCCGTTAGTGGCCCTTTTGGCGCGGTTAAAGAGCAGTCCAGCGGGCTGTATGCGCAGACCATGGCAGAACAAGGATTTGTCACGCTGGCCTTTGATCCCTCTTACACAGGTGAAAGTGGCGGCGCGCCACGCAACGTTGCGTCTCCGGATATCAACACAGAAGATTTCAGCGCGGCGGTGGATTTCTTAGGACTGCAAAAAGAGGTCGACCGCAACCGTATCGGCATACTGGGTATTTGTGGTTGGGGGGGCATGGCGCTGAATGCCGCATCCATGGATACCCGCGTTAAAGCCGTCGCCACCAGTGTGATGTACGACATGAGCCGGGCAATGGGACATGGCGTGGGTGATGGCAAAGATCGCTATTCCACCGCCGATCGTCATGCGGTATTGCAGTACCTCAACGAACAGCGCTGGAAAGATGCAGAGAGCGGAACGTTTGCTCATGGTGCGCATGACATCAATGTGGATCAGAACGGTAAAGTGAGTGCAGGTGAACGTATTCTTCCGGAGGCATTACCGGCAAATCCGCATCCGGTACTGAAATAGTTCTTTGATTACTACCGCATGCCGCGAGGTTTCCACCCCCGTTCCGTAAACTCCACAGGAGCCTGGACAGCAACGATGCCGCTATCGTTTATGAATATGCCGCTGCTGAGCTATGCAAATGAAATCACCATCCCTACGCTCATCGTGACCGGTGAAAATGCCCATTCGCGTTATTTTGCCGAAGATGCTTATAAAGCCGTGGGCAGTAAGCACAAAGAACTGGTTATTGTCCCGGGCGCAAACCATGTGGACTTGTACGACAATGTCGCCGGAAAAATCCCGTTTGCGCAGTTTGAACAGTTCTTCAAAACAAGCCTGAAATAACGCCTTTGCAATTCCAATGATGAAAAGCCACCTGTCTGCGGCGGGTGGCTAAGATCCTGACCTTCATGAAACCGGAATATGTCCACATTAAGCCAAACAACATCACCGAAGAATCAACCTGCATACTGGAGCGGCATTTTTGCGATGACCCTGTGCGTTTTCGTGCTGATTGCATCGGAATTTATGCCTGTTAGCCTGCTCACGCCTCTGGCCCGGGATCTCGCGGTCACTGAAGGGCTCGCGGGCCAGGGCATCGCCATCTCCGGTGCGCTGGCGGTGCTGACCAGTCTGACTCTTTCGCACATTGCCGGGAATATTAATCGTAAATATCTCATGCTGGCGATGACGGCACTGATGGCGGTGTCGGGAATCATTATTGCCTCTGCGGGCAGCTATCTGGTGTATATGGCAGGACGCGCCATGATTGGTGTTGCGATCGGCGGGTTCTGGTCAATGTCCGCGGCAACGGCTATTCGTCTTGTACCAGCCCACCACGTGCCTCGTGCACTGGCCATTTTTAACGGCGGCAATGCACTGGCAGCGGTCATCGCGGCCCCCCTTGGCAGCTACCTTGGTGCCACTATCGGATGGCGTGGCGCATTTATGTGTCTGGTGCCAATTGCAGTCGTGGCGTTCATCTGGCAATGGGTTAGCCTGCCTGACATGAAAAGCACTAAAAACCGTCCTTCCCCTCCCTCAGTGCGCCAACTGCTCAGACGCCCTGCTGTTTCTGTTGGCATGCTTGCCTGCGGCTTATTCTTTATGGGGCAGTTTGCGTTGTTCACTTATGTGCGCCCGTTTCTGGAGACAGTGACAGAAGTTAGTGCCCCCGGCTTATCACTGATTTTACTCGCCGTTGGCGCTGCGGGATTTGTCGGAACGTTGATTGTTCCTGCGTTTCTCAACACCAGACTCTACCCAACGTTGACTATCATCCCATTACTGATGGCTGTCATTGCCGGAGTCTTAATCGTGGTCGGGCATAACGTCTGGATTGTTGCACTGCTATTTGGCGTCTGGGGCATGCTTGCGACCGCTGCACCAACAGGGTGGTGGACGTGGCTAGCCCGTTCACTTGCGGAAGATGCGGAGACGGGTGGTGGAATGATGGTCGCCGTGATTCAGCTTTCTATTGCCCTGGGCTCAACGGCGGGCGGCATTGTGTTTGACCACCTTGGCTGGCAGAGCGCTTTCGCAATGAGTGGTGTGTTGCTCCTGAGCGCGGTCGTTCTGACGTTTCTCACCTCGCAGAAAATACGCGTGCACTGAATAGCCGGTGAATCCTACCGAAGTAAGTCCCTTAGAGGGTGAATTAAAATCAGATCTGGGTTGACGCGGTTTTTAAAACATTCCCTTACGGTTTATCAGTTTCAGCATATGACATAGCGCCATGTACGTTGTGGGGTCAGAATCCGGTTCCCAATGGTTCAGCCCGCCTGAATGGCTGACAGCAGGCCTTAATAGCGCACCGCAGCCAGTAATGTGCGGGATCGGCGTTTTTCCTGACGTGCCAGGCTTGCTCAAAGTTAAAGCCGGGGATCGGCAGGGGCGGTTCAAACCGACAAATAGCTTCATGAACATGTTCAGAGGCGACCGTGCGGCTGGCAATAGTCAACACCAGGTCCGTTCCCACCAACAGGTTTACGGCTGCACTCCAGTGTGGAAGTGCAACGCATACGCGGCGAGTCAGACCTCTGGCGATCAAGGCTTTTTCGATTTCATCAACAGCATCAGGTTTCGCCCCAAGCTGCACATGGGGTTTTGCCAGCCACGTATCGAGCGTCAGCTTTCCGTTCGCGGGCAGAGAGCGTTTGTCTGCAAGACAAATAAACGTCTCGGGAAAAAGTGTCTCCGTCTGAAGCTCTTCCCCTGCCCGTAGAAAAACGCCGAGCGCCAGATCCACTTCGCCCTCCTCCAGTTGTGCCTGCATCATGTCCCGGCTGACCTGGTTGATGGCCAGATCCAGCCCCGGCGCCTTTTCGCGAAGATGTACAACCAGTGGTGGCAAAACTATCCTGGCGGCGTAATCCGACATCGCAATCCTGAAGCGCCGTTTTGCCGTCGAGGGGTCAAACTCCTCGGGTGCCAATAAATTATTGAGGCCAAGCAGTGACACCTCCAGCAGCGGCAGTAGCGTATGTGCCCTGGCTGAAAGCGTCATTTTGCCGTTCTTGCGAATCAACAAAGGATCATGAAAGTGTTCCCGCAACAGCGCAAGAGAGTGACTCACCGCCGGCTGGCTGCGATGGAGCCTGAGTGACGCCCGCGTGACGTGTTTTTCACTGAGTAACGCATGCAGCGTCAGGAGCAGGTTTAGGTCTATTTTCCGCAGATCATCCATGTGATGCATACCCTACATGTTAATTACCGATTTCAATAAATATAAATGATAGTGAAAGATACCTCTATTGCATCAGCTTATTCGTGAGGTTTCGTATGTTTATTAAAGCGTTAGTCATATCCCTTGTCCCGACCGCCCTTGCCTTTCTCGCAGGCACATTGCTCCCTTTTCAGGTATCGAGTAATGCTGCTGTAGGCAAAGCTCTGGGTCACCCGCTCTGGGGAGCGCTCGTTTCACTGGCTGTCAGTACACTGGTACTGGTGCCGCTGTTGTTGGCTTTCAATGTCCCGTCACCCCGCTTGAATACGGCACTTGCAGGACCATGGTGGCTGTGGATTGGTGGGGTATGTGGTGCGGTATATGTTCTCAGCGCTACCGCTTTAACACCAAAGCTTGGTGCAGCGGGTTTTATTGTTCTGGTCGTGGCCGGACAGATGATTGCATCAATATTTGTCGATCGGTTTGGTTTGATGGGGCTTACGCCCCGCCCTGTTACGCTCGGCCGGTTTGCAGGGGTGATGTGCATTGTCGTCGGAGCGATTCTGGTTCAGTACGCCGGAAACGGCAGTGGAGAGACAAAACCGGTTGCCACTTCTGCTGGCAGAAGATGAAGCTATCAGAATTCTGGCTGCGGGTGCTTTTCCTGACGGTATAAAAAACCCATTCAGCACTGACATCACCGCCTTTAACAATTTGCGTGATCTGGGCCGGACGCGGCCATTGGAGCAGAATCGACAGGATCGGGCACCGTTTATCTGGGTGTAATGCGCAACGTGGCTAAAGATATTGCTGAAATGACCGTGTTGTAAAACAGCTAGTTGGACGCAGTCTGATAACAGGCTTCCATTTCATCCAGCACCGGCTCATTTTCTAACCCCCACTGATACATTTGCTCAATGGGTTCGGCAAAAGTCCTGCCAAGCGGGGTCAGGCGGTAATCGACTTTTGGCGGGATCACGTCATACACATGGCGGGCAATCAATCCTCGCATCTCCAGCTCTTTTAAGGTCTGGAACAGCATCTTCTTAGAAATCCCCTGCAAACTACGTTGGAGCTCACCCGTGCGTGCGCGCTCACCCGGCCAGTGATACAACGCATGCAGCACCATCGAGCTCCATTTCACGGAAAAAAGTTCCATCAGGCGACGCGGCGGCGAATCCGCATAGAAAAAGAGTTTACCCTCAACCCAGGCAGGCATTGTTCTGTCCTCTGTTTATGGTCACCAAATGGTGACTACTATCAATATGGAATCCTGTTGACTATAGTCTCCCGCCCCGAGTTAGCCAAAACCAGCACATTCGTGAGGTACGATGAAAATCAATGCATTAGTCGCACATGACGCGGCACACCCCTTAACATCCGGCCAGGTTTCGCTGCGCACGTTACAAAAGCAGGATGTCAAAATTGAGATCCTCTATTGCGGCGTGTGCCACTCCGATCTCCATATGGCGCGTAATGAATGGGCCGTTAGCCAATATCCGCTGGTGCCAGGGCATGAGATTGTCGGGCGAGTCGTGGCAGTTGGGCACGAGGCTACCCGGTTTGAACCCGGTGATATCGTCGGTGTGGGCGTGATGGTCGACTCATGCCGCGAGTGCCATTTCTGCAAACAGCACGAAGAACAGTACTGCGAAGCGGGGTTTACGGCGACCTACAATGGTATTGATAAATATACCGGCGACCGCACCCGGGGCGGCTATGCGCAGAGCGTGATTGTCGATCAGCATTTTGTTGTTTCTGTGCCGAAAAACCTGCCGCTTGCCGGTGTTGCTCCGCTGCTGTGTGCGGGCGTGACGGTATGGTCGCCACTGCGCCATTTCAACGTCAATGCAGGTGATCGTGTGGGTGTTGTGGGTCTGGGGGGATTAGGCCATATGGCCGTAAAACTGGCCAGTGCCATGGGGGCAGAGGTGACGCTGTTTACGACCTCTCCGGAGAAGGGCAAAGATGCCCGTCGACTGGGGGCAAAACAGGTGGTGGTATCGCGCGATGCCGCGCAAATGGCAGCCTGCCAGACCTCGCTCGATTTTATTATTGACTGCGTAGCCGCACCGCATGACCTCAATCCTTATCTGGCAACGCTGAAAACCAATGGTCGACTGGTGCTGGTAGGTATTCCGGACCAACCACACGACTCTCCGAATGTTACGCCAATGGTGTTTCGACGCCTGAGCATCAGCGGTTCGTCGATTGGCAGCATTCAGGAAACTCAGGAGATGTTGAACTTCTGCGGCGAGCACAATATTACCGCCGATATTGAAATGATCCGTGGCGAGGATATTGAGGCAGCCTTTGCCCGTATGCTTAAGGGCGACGTGAAGTATCGTTTTGTCATTGATATGCAGGCAACGAGCTGGTAGTAAAATAACAGGCTCAAAACCTTTCCGGGCGGCCATTCCAGGCCGCTCTGTGCCAAAAGCGGAAGTTAACTACAGATAAAATTCAGTGCTTCACACCCCGAGCCGCTGCGTAACGGCAATAAGCTACACTTGTTCAGCTTTTCCAAACAGGAAAGCCTTCCTCTGCTTCAGCTACGTGTGTTTGACATCGCGCAGTTGGGGCATTTTGATCAACAACGAGCATGGCCCTCTAACGATGAAATTGATACTTGTTCGACACGCAGAAACAGAGTGGAATTTGGAAGGAATTATTCAGGGGCACAGCGATAGCTCCTTAACCTGTCGGGGTTTGCGTGAAACATCAGTCCTACTGGCAGCGTTGAGTGCAAGTGAGTATCAAGTAGAGCATGTTTACGCTTCTTCGCTTGGACGTGCCTGGCAAATGGGGCTAAGCCTGGCTGAATACTTTCGCTGTTCACTGACGGCTGAACCGGCCCTTAAAGAGCAGGCCTTTGGTCAGTTTGAAGGTATGCCCTTAGAACTGCTCAGACAAAAACATCCGCACGATGCAAATGCGTTATTCAGGCTTGATGCAGAGTATTGTCCACCTGGTGGTGAGTCACTGGCGCATGCTTCTCAGCGAGTTGTACGTTTTTTACAAGACCTGGAAGATACCTCATCACATCAACAAACAATATGTATTGTGTCTCACGGGCATGTCAGTCAGGGCACTCTGGCAATTCTTAAAGAAGGGACTGTCAATAGTTTCCCTCGTTATGCTCACCCCAACGCGAGTTATTCTGTTATCGACCTGATTAATGGAAAATGTATCGGCCTGAAGTGGGGGATTGCTACACATTTACGTCACCTGAATTAGTAGCTACCGTTCAATCATTGAAAGCCCATCCTGCCAGAGCCATCATGATTTAAGCACAACGTCAGCTCCTCGCTCATAGCTGACTTCAGCGTCACGTTCTTGTCTGCTCTGTGCCAGAAGCGGAAGTTGGAGTGCCAGAGGCTCTCTATAAGTTGATGGTTCTTTTTTTAGGGATACTTACAGTACCCCTTTGTATTTGTTGCAATATTTCTTGTTTAACGGAAGATTTGTTTACAGTTTCTGCGCTATGTCCCAGATGAAACCAAATGGATCTTTCACGCGAGCTTTTAAATCTCCCCAGAACATTTCGGTGGGTTCAATCAGAACCGTCGCGCCAGCTTCAACCATCTCTTTTACCAGAGTGGCCGCATCATCAACGTACATATAAAATATAAAGGGAACCGGCACTCCAGAAGTCATTGGACTGTTCAGATCCGAATCCCACCCTTCTTTGTTTAGGGTAAAGTTGGTACCACGATAGCGGATACGAGCAAACAACATCTCCCCACTTTCCCCTTCAAGTTCCGCAATCGCCACCATCTTCATGGCGCCGGTATAAAAACCAACGGCAGCGTTTACATCAGGGACATTGAGTGCAGTTGTCAACCATGTCAGTCCCATGCCTTCCCAGGGATGGGTACGATCTTCTACGTTATTGAACCAGTCCAGCTTACTCATTTCATTTTTCTCCCAGAAAACAGTACATTTCGTATAACGTTCCGATGGTCACTTACGGTACGTTATTATACAGATGCAGACAAAATAGACTGTATGTATTTCCAGTAAAAAGCACGCCATGCACAATGTTCAGCCTTCTTCCTTTTAAGGCGAAAATATGTCGCACGGGATATGCCTGTTATTTTGTTACGACGCCAGGTGAATCATTCTGCCTGGGTAAATTCAGGGCCCCATCCTTTGCAGGATGGGGATTCCGCCCAAACCTGACACACTGGCAGCCGTTCGCCCTTCACTGGTTCGACCCAGAATATGTTCGCGCCCGGCGTGGCGGCTCTCTGTCACTTTGTAATGAGATACTGATATGAGCAACATTACCATCTACCACAACCCTGCCTGTGGTACTTCACGCAACACGCTGGAGATGATCCGTAACAGCGGTAACGAACCGACCATTATTTACTATCTCGACACGCCACCGACCCGGGATGAGCTGATTAAACTTATTTCAGATATGGGGATTACGGTACGCGAGCTGCTACGTAAGAACGTTGAACCTTACGGACAACTGGGTCTTGATGAAGAGAAATTTAATGATGAGCAGTTGATTGATTTTATGCTTCAACATCCGATCCTGATTAATCGACCGGTAGTAGTGACACCGCTTGGCACGCGTCTTTGTCGCCCTTCAGAAAGGGTGCTGGATATTCTACCGGAATGCCAAAAAGCAGCCTTTACCAAAGAGGATGGTGAGAAGGTCATTGACGAAACGGGGAAGCGGGTTAAGTAATCTTTCCCGTTCATATTATCGGGCGCCCATTTTTACTCTATGCGGCGTCCACTCCTCGCTCACAGCGGACATCATACTTCTGAGGCTGCCCGCTTCGCGCTGTGATTTCAACCGATGGAGACAAAACCATCGCTAAGTAAGGTCACAACCAAAAACGCTTCAGACATGAATATCAATAGTATTAAGGGTGTTTTTATCTTCTTTTTTATCGGTCTGGGCTGGAGTGTCTTTATCTTTTTTCTCCGCCTGCTTCCTTAATAATTGTTCCAGTTCGGCTCTCAGACTTTCAATTTGCTTCTGAATTAATGCGGCCTTTTCTTTCTTCTGTTGTGGCGTCATTCCCTCTTCTGAGGCTATTTTCCCAAGTTTTGCTGTCAGTACCTGTATTTGCCTTGAAATTTTGGCAACTTGTGAGGAAGCGTCTGAAGACGAATTACTTGAAACACTGATGGGACTGTTGGTTTGGATTGAGATGGTCATATGCGTCCTCCTGGCTAAAGAGTTATATCGGTATTAAATGCAATAAATTTAATATTATTTTGCTTTTATTAATTTTTTTAAAGTGACCGTATTCCAGGTCAGTTAAGACTTACCTCCACTCCTCGCTCTGATCGGGGGCATAATCTCACTTCAGAGTTATTTCCCTCGCGCCAAATTTCATACCTGTAACTTCTTACCTTAACCTTCCAAACGGGTGACCTCTGCAGATCCGACATTGCCGTTTTTCGGGTCTCTGCTTGAAAATGAAAGAAACCGCCTTCTCGACGGCGGGTCTTTCAGCCTGACGGTGGAATACGGCATCCGGATCCCCGGTGAGGAGGATCAGCTCTGTGCCAGAAGCGGACACGCTGTTCCTCCTTGGGGGCACTGGCTTCGCTCACTCTTTATCTGGCGTGACTTCCTATACCAGCCACTGCAGTGATGAACCCGTGTAATTTCCAGACCGTCTGTAGTGAATGCTCATATTGGGTAATCTGCATATTTAAATCTGCCCTAATCGTTGCTTACCGCTCAACGCTGCCGGTCAGTTACTTCGCGCTATTGACTGCCTGTCGCAACAGGGCACCCCACAATAAACATCATCAGCCACGATACTACGTAGCCGGACGCTCAAACCCGCATCTTGCGGTCTACAGTTAATCTATCGTCCCTTTGCTAAACCACTCACATCATGACCTTTTCTTTCAGAACTTACTTTCGCGCGCGTCTGCGCTTACTGATTGCTATTCTGGCCGGGCTAACCTGCTTTTTCGTCCTTCCCCCCGAGCTGGGCTATCTGCAACGGTTGCTGATTGGCTGGAATGTGCTGGCATGGCTGTATCTGTTCTTTATGTGGTTTCGTATGTTACGAACTAAGGTGCAGGATATTCCACATATTGCCAGAATGCAGGATGAGAGTGCGGGGCTGGTGCTGGGCATGGTGATTCTCGGCTGTTTGGTCAGCATCCTGGCGATCCTGATTGAGCTGACCTCGCTCAAGCACCTCTCCGGAACACCGCGCGTGCTGCATCTGCTGCTGACCGGTGCCACGCTAACGGTTTCCTGGGCCTTGCTGCCCACCTCCTTTGCCATGCATTACGCTCATCACCATTACCTGCACCGTAGTAAAGACGTCACGCCGATGATCTTTGCGGAAAAACCGGAGGAACCGGGTTACTGGGACTTTCTCTATTTTTCCTTCACCATCGCCGTCGCATCACAAACCGCCGATGTGGCGACCGGTACCACCGACATGCGACAAATTGCGTTGCTCCAGTCAGTGATTTCTTTTGTGTTCAATCTGGCGATTCTGGGGCTGTCGGTGAACGTCGGTGCCGGACTACTGAGTTAAACTCAGCAGAATCTTTGCTCGTCGCCCGCTGCTGGCTAAATACAGCATAACGGCAACTCACCGGGAGGCCGATATCATCATCCGACAGTGTCCCGTCAAAAGAAGCCGCTATTGAACCAACGCGCTTTTATGATAAATCTGTCCAACTGATACAAACAAAACGGACAAAAAATGGAAATCAGACGTGCTGTACCAGGAGAGGCTGAGGAGTGCTGGAATATCAGGAATCTTTCAATTCGGGATGGGTGTAAACACAGCTATAGCGCCAGGGTGATCGAAGCCTGGACGCCTGACGTTATGCCTGAAAATTACCGAATGGTCATAACGGAAAACCCTTTCTTCGTTGTTAACATGCCTGAGGCAGGACTCGTTGCAACGGGATATCTGGATCTTTCATCGCACAGCGTCGAAGCTATTTTTACAATGCCGGATTATGCCGGGAAAGGTTTGGCCAGCCTGATCATTGAAACAATTAAAAGTGAGGCACGTAAACGCGGGCTGAAAAAATTAACGCTGTCCTCAACGCCAAATGCGCAAACCTTTTATGAAAAGCATGGCTTTATACTTATCAGAGAAAATACATACCCATCAAAACTTGCCAGGGCAGAACTTCGCTGCCTGGATATGTCCATCGAACTTTAATAACGCGGCCCGCAGGCCGCGTTCCATCATCGTCTGGCGTTACGGCTGTGCCAGCCTGGCGGCGATAGCTCTGCGTTGCCGCCAGGCATACCACGCCACCACCAGCGTACAGAGTGACAACGTCGTCAGCATCACGCCGCTGCCAAAACGGTCCAGCAGCAATCCACTGAACAGCGGCACGCTCAGGCGCGAAAGGGTAAACAGGCTGGCCTGGATGCCGTAATCCACCGCCCTGTTGTCTTCCCGGCTGAACGCCATCATCAGCATAAACATCAGCGCGGATAACCCGCCAATGGCAGCAGCCATCAGAGTTGAGATAACCAGCAGGAGGGTGGCGGAGAGCCTCAACGACACACCAGCCGCCAGCAGCAACAGCGAGAGTGCGGCAAACAACAGCCAGCCCGGTAGCGCCACGCTGGCATTGTGCCGGTTAAGCCAGCGTGCGCCGATCATACTGACCACGGCCCCGGTGACGCTCCCGCCGACTCCCACCCACATAATGACCTGCTGCACCGGCATACCGGCGTCCAGCAGCAGCGGTTTAAGCCATAGCCAGCCGCTGCCAAGGAACGGGAACGCCAACAGGCACAATGGATACCAGCCCTTTCCTCCCGGCTGATGGAAAAAACCCACGACCTCAATGCGTTGATGTTCCCCTGCGGGCGGTTCTGGCAGCAATCTCAGCAATACGGCGCAGAGAAGTGCCGCCCCGCTCATCAGAATGCAAGGCAGTGCCCAACCAAAGTGTTGCCAGAGAAGCAGCATGACACCGCTGCCGCCCACCGCCCCGGTGAACAATGCGACGGCGCGCACGCTGCCTGCACGCACCTGCTCATTTTTATGAAAGAGCGCAATGGCTAACGCGTTGACCGGAACATCGCACCAGGCCAACAGCAGGCTGCTACCCAGCAACAGGGCAAACAGCAGGCTTTTATTCTGCTGTAGTCCGACCTGACTTAGCAGCGCGAACAGAATCGCCAGCCCCAGCCAGAGCAGGCATCCCCAGCTTTTATAGCGCTGACGAAACACTCTGCTCCGTTCTACCGGCAGTGCCAGCCACAGTTTCATTACCGCCGGAAGCCCCGCCAACTGGAACAGGCCCAGTTCCTGACCGCTCCAGCCCTGCTGATGCAGGATCATCGGCAGGCCGAGCATCAGCCAGGTGGCGGGTAGTGTCAGGCTGACGTTAAACCAGAAAAACATGAACTGGAGCAACGCCCGGTTCATAACCCGTCTCCGCGAAAGGCGCAGTGAACATGAAGGGGGCCATTGGAAAGGCGTGTTCCCCGCGATCCTCAACGTGAAAGCCTGCCTCTGCCAGCATCTGCGCCATCTGGTCATGGTGGAAAACATGCTTACCGCGCATTAATAGCGGCAGGAAGAAAGGCAGAACCTGGCTGACCTGCTGCGGGTCGTGGCTCAGCCGCGCATGGGCGCTGATCAACACCCCACCCGGCTTCAACCGCCGGTACAATTGCACCAGCGTCTGCACCGGGTCGGCAACGAAGTGCAGGAAAGAGGAGCACCAGATAATGTCGAAACCGTCGTCTTCAACCAGTTCACTGACCGCACTGAAACGATCGCTTACCCCGGCGGCATGAAGATGCCCCTGCGCCACCTCAGCGGTAAGCGGCAGATCCTGCACCACGCCCGTCAATTGTGGAAAGCGCTGCGCCAGGGCCACGCTGACCAGTCCAGGTCCACCGCCCATATCCAGCATTCTCGCCGGGCGGGTAAACTGCTCAACTGTCGCTGCGATTTTACAGGCGGTCTCAGCCGTCAGCGCCCGCTGTTCCTGGGCGATTTGCCCCCTGGCAGCGGCGGCCCAGGTGGCATCATGCGGCAGTTGCTCACTGTACTGCGGCAGAGGCTGGTTAAGCATGTCGGTAAGCTGCTCGCCGAACCCGCGCAACGCCTGCAAACGGTAGCGCCACGCATCGCCCCTGTACTGCTCACCACTCTGGCAAAGATAAGGGCGCACGGCAGAGGCGCTATTGTAATGAAGTGATTCGCCTTCCTGCTGGCGATCCAGCAACCGGAAGCTCCACAACAGCTCCAGCAAATGCGCGGTCGGGTCGGCATGCCAGCCAAGTTGCTCCGCCAGCTTTTCGGTACTGAGCGGTGTCTCTAACACATCGAACAGATGATGTTGCAGCGCCAGTTGCAGGCAGTCAGCCAGCACACTTTCTGCCGCCAGACGGTCAATCAGGGTGATGGGAAACGTCATAGTTTGTAGCTCACTTTGAGGCCAAATTCACGGGGTGGGCTGTAAATGCGCACGCTGCCATTCAGGTAGCCCACGGCGTCATACTGTTTATTGGTCAGGTTATCGACGAACAGCGAGACGTCGATATCGCGCCACTGGTATCCGAGGGTGATATCCCCCACGCCGTAGCCTGCCTGGCGATACTGATTGCCCGCATCGAGAAAGCTCTGGCTGACACCGTGCCACTGCAACAGGCCATAGGCACCGCTGGCATGGTCATAACGCAGCCCCAGGCTGGCGGTCGCGTCCGGGGCGAAGGTGTTGTGATTACCTGAATAGTCGTTGCTGCCATCCTGATAGCTTTCGAAGCGGGTATGGTTCAGGCCAAGCGATCCCTGTAGGCGCAGTTCAGGCAGCAGGTTGTAATCGGCTTCCAGTTCCCAGCCCGTTGAACGGGCTTTTGCCGCGTTGTTGATATAGACCACGCCCGCCTGCACGACCTGCTGCACCTGCATGTCGTCGATATCCATCAGGTAAACCGAACTGCTGTAGCGCAGGCGGCGATCGTCGGACAGGCCTTTGATTCCCAGCTCCCAGGAATGCACTTTTTCCGGGTTATAGCGCAGATAGTCGGTGGCAGGAGAAAACAGGTTATAGCCCCCTGCCCGATAGCCTTGGCTATAGCTTGCATAGGTTTGCAGGCCGGGGTGCCATTGATACTGCACGGAGACTTTCGGCGAGACGTTGTGCCAGCTGGCACTGCGCTTATCCTCACCGGTCGGTGATATCTCAATCTCGCTTCGCTCGATGCGACCGCCCAGAGTTACGCTCCACGGGCCGCCCAGCATCTGCGTCCATTCCCCGAACAGCGCCTGCGTGTTGCCGCGTTGCGTGTTACGCATTTCGCTGGTCATCAGCGGCAGTTTTTGCACAAAACGGAAGTCGTTGTTGTCATGATCAAAATACAAACCGGTCAGCCAGCGGTGGTTATCGCCTTCTCCCTGCAGACGAAACTCCTGAGACAGAGTGGTGAGTTTATTATCGCGCTGCATGTGCAGCGTATCCGGCAGCCTGAAATCCGTGTCCTGCCGGATACGGTCGAGGATCTCAGTCCGGGCGCTGATCGAACGAAATTGCCAGCCGTTCGCCAGTTGATGACGGTAATCCAGCGAGACAACGCTCGCCTGGGAGTGATTCCAGGAGTCGGTGCCGCTGCTGACTTTTCTGTCGGCGCTGGCGGCGGGTCCCCATTGGGAGCCGCCGTCATGGTAGCGCTGCTGGCTGTAGCGCAAACGGACGTCGTCGGTATCGCTGGGTGTCCAGCGCAATACCATGCGCGCGTTGTTACGCTCGCGATCGTCAGCCTTGCCCCCCGTCACCGTATTATCAACATAGCCGTTTTGCGATTTCCATTCGCCCGCGACGGCGGCATAAAGCCTGTCTTCCACCAGCGGCGTACTGAAGCTACCGCGCAGTTGCTGACGCTCGCGGCTACCGGCGATGGCTGAGAGATCAACACGCTGGGTATTATCGGGCGTACGGGTGACAACATTGATCACCCCAACTTCGGCATTACGACCGTACAGCGATGACTGTGGCCCGCGCAGGATCTCAACACGTTCGACGTCGAGAAAGTTGTTATCAAACCCCTGCCCGGCCAGCAACGGCACACCGTCCTCACTCAACAATACCGCTGAATTAAACCCACTGCCGCTGCCGGTGACACCGCGCACCACCGCCAGATTGGTTCCCGCCTGCCCCCAGGGTTGAAACGACATGCCCGGCGTCATCGCAGCCAGTTGGCTGACCTCATCCACGCGATTCGCTTCGAGTTCCTCACCGTATAAAACAGAAAGCGAGGCCGGAACCTGCACCGCAGGAAGTTCGGTTTTGGTCGCAGTGACCACAATCTGATTTTCGTTCTGCATGTCAGCGGCAGTTGCCGCCATGCCAGGAGCCGCTAACAGCAGGCCCCACCAGGGTCTTGTCATTCTCATCCTCATCGAGTGTCCATAGCGCCAGTTCAGCGACTATGGTATCTATATATGAGAATGGTTATTATCCTCGTTTGTATGCGGGGCGTTGGTTTTCGTCTGCGAAACGGTGACGGTGATGATTCAGGCTTTTCAGGGAACACAGAGCTATCGGCTGACGGCTGAGGATGCAGAGAAACAGGGCAATATGCGCGTGCTGCCTGCGACGGTGGGGCTCTGTCATTCCCGTTTCAGCGCGGTGGCCGATGGCTTTACCGTTGCCTGCTCCGACTATCAGCCGATCAGGCCATTGATTGAAGAGACCTGTAACCCGCACGATTGCCCGATGCTGGTGTTTACTTTTGGCCTGGCCGGGCGCTCCTCTTTCCACGGGTGCGACGGCAGCGAGACCGTTTTTAGCGCAGGCCAACTTACCATCACCAGCTTTCACGGTAGCCAGGGCGAGCGCCGCTACCAGGCGGGTGAACAGGTGGGCCAGTTGCGCCTTCTGCTCAATGCCGACTGCACCACCCGCTACCTTGGGCAGGCGGTCAGCAATCCACTCTTTGCCACCGGCCAGGTGATCAATCATGCCTTTACCCCTTACAGCAGAGCCACAACACTGCTGCTGGAGCGACTCCAACAGCAGAGAGATGACGCACTGATGCTGCAAATTCATGCGCTGAATCTGCTAGCCCAACATCGACATCTGTTAGACGAGGCGCGGGAACGACCGCTGCATCCCCGGGACGATATGCAACTGGAGCAGGCCCGCGACTGGATGCTGGCACATCTCGACGAGCCCTTCTCGTTAAGTACGCTGGCTATGGCGGTGGGACTGAGCGATTACAAACTGAAGCAGGGTTTTAGTCAGCGCTTCAATACCACACCCGGTCAAATGCTATTGCAGATGCGTATGGAAAAGGCCCACCAGTTGCTGGAACAGGGTTATCAGGTGGCGCAGGCTGGCTGGCAAGTGGGTTATCGCCATGCCAATAACTTCAGCGTGGCATTTCAGCGCTATTTTGGTCGTCAGCCCAGTGCCGTAGTCGGGGTGCCCAGACTAAAATAGTTCTCCCTCTTTCGGCCCTGAGCACTGCGTTAATACAGACGACATTCAGAATTTAAAACACATCGCATAGCTATGTTTTTCCAGCAACCCGACAAGGTCTTCAGGACTTAATTGGCTGAAACCGCTCTCTTCATCTTTTAATGAATGCTGACGGCTGCCTGGCTCTGCGCATGCTTATCGACGCGGACATCACCCGCTTCTATGCCGTTGATTTCCACACCCTGCGCCACGGCCTGCCCAATGCGAACCTCCACTTTACGAGGTACTGTATTCGCCGAAGCCCGCCAGAGCACCCAACGAGAGCCCGTTTGTGGGTCAAGGTGTAATGCCTGCGCAGGAACTGCAAAACCCTGTTCATTACGGTAGGTGATCACAGCCAGACGAGCACTCATCCCCAGACGGATATCGTGTTGCAGGTCAGCCAACGGCGTATCCACAGAGACGATGACATCATAGTAAGCACCCTGACTCTCGTTCGCGCTGTTTTGGATGCCAATTTCACGGATTTGACCACTAAGCACTCTGCCGGCAAAACCTTCACCGGTGATCTCAACCGGCATACCTTCTTTTAACTGGTGTAAGTCAGCTTCCTCAACACGAGTGACGACCTGCATCGTATCCAGCCCCATCACCGTCAACAACGGGGCTCCCGCACTGACCGACAGCCCCGGTTGTACTGTAACGGGTTTACCGCTCTCGGCAGAGAGAGGACGCACGATGAAACCGGAAAATGGCGCTCGAACCGTTTTCTTTTCTACCTGTTCCAGCAACGTCGTATAACGTGCCTGCGCGTTTGCCAGTTCCATATCAGCAATTTGGCTATCCTCTCCTTTACCTCTCGCTTCTACCATGCGCAATTCGTCCTGAGCAGCATCCAGCTCTTGCTGCTGTGTCCGCATCTGCTGCTCCAGTGTGTCGACCTCCATGCGTGCGACAATACCACGCTTAAACAGCGCATTGGTGTCGCGTAAGCTGGCCTGCGTATTGTTCAGCGTCGCGAGCGCAGCCTGCATCACCCGCTTAGCACGTGAGACATCCGGGCTGCGACTCCAGTTGCGAAACAGCGCCACCTCTTTTTGCGCTTTGAGCAGTTCCGCTTGTGCCTGGCGGAGTTGGATCGTGACCAGGTTGGGGTCAAGTACCAGCAATATTTGTCCGCGCTCAACACGTTGTCCTTCATGCACGGCTATCTCGCGAATAACGCCTTCAAAAGGCGCAGAGAGCGTTTGCTGCTGCGCGGCCTGGATCCGTCCCACCAGCCCTAATTGATTTTCCAGCTGTTGTGGCGTAACCGGCAGCCACATCCCCTGCTCTGCGGGAGCGTCAGATTCATGCGGCGCAACCCACCACACGCAAAGGCAAACAACGGGCAGCAGAAGCGCCACCAGCAAAAGCAGACGATACTTTGCGGAAGGTAATTTAATCATTCAGTGAGATATCCCAACTTTGCAGTGTGGTTCCCAGCGTTTGGTCGAGTTCGGCCTGCGCATTCAAATAACTTATCAGGGCGTTGAGCCTGGCGTTCTCAGCGTTACGGAGATCGTTTTCAAAGCTCAGCACCTGGAAGTTGCTGGAGCGGCCAGCGTTCAGTTTTTCACGTTCTATTTCCAACTTGCGACGAGATAAATCCCGGGCTCGCTGGGCTATCTCAAACTGCCGCCAGCGAGTGCCAATATCACGCACCGCGTTGGTGACATCACGATCGAGCTGCTGATGAGCTTCGGCGAGTTGGATGTGCTGATTCTCCACACTGACCTGTGCTTGCACCTCAGCTTGCCTGGTTGACATATCACCCAGCGGGATTTCCACCTGCACGCCAACATAATTATCCCATGTGCGGGCGCTATCTCCCCGGCCAATGCGGTTACGCTGCTGCGTTGCACCGCTCACCAGCGATACATCCCACAAGCGGTTATTTTTCGCTACCGCAAGATTAATAGCCATCTGTTGGCCAACCAGCAACTGTGCCAGATAAGCGGGCTGTGACGCCTCTGCCTGGGCCAGTGCACGATCCGCAAGTACATCGACAGGCTTCGCCTGTAACGCTTCGGTGGCCACAATCGGCGCATGCAGATCCAAGGCCAACAGTTGCAGTAACGCCAATCGCGACATGTCCACCCGGTTACGAGCCTCTTCAGTCGTCAGCTCCTGAGAGGCCACTTCGGCTTCGGTCTGGACAATTTCGAACTCCGCCATTCGACCGGCTGCGATCATCGCCCGGTTCACTTCTAACAGTTGGCGAGACCGGGCCAGTGACTCCTGGGTGATTTTTAACTGCTCCTGCGCAAGCAGCAGGTCACGATATGAGGTAATAATCTGTGTGATAGTCTGCGAAACGGTGGACTTCAGATTCATGCGATTAATCTGCTCAGTCATCTGCGCAAGGCGTACTGGCGCAGTCGCAATATCTTTACCCGCGCCGCGCAGTAGCGGCTGAATAACGGAAAAGTTCGCGCCATCGTTGTGCGATAAACCAGCCTGGTTGGCATCAGTGTGCTGATAAGTCCAGCCGAGACTGACTCGCGTGCCATACGGGGTCAGTAGTGTGGACGTCGGCGTCAGGTTTCCCTGTCGGGATCTATCATCCTGGTTACGTGCAGAGAGATAATTACCGGACAGCACCAGTTTCGGTGTGAAGCGATCTTCCGCCACACGCAGGTCAAACTTTTGAGCAATCCTGTCGAGATACGCACTACGAATGGCGCGGTTCTCGCGTAACCCCAGGTAAATGGCATCGCTTAATGTCAGATCGATACTCTCACCCGTTAGTGCGATCCGTGTTGTCCCCCCCCCTTCACCCCGCGTAGCCTGCGTGGGTTTCAATGGCATTTCAGCGCGGCTCACCGCAACCAACGATCCCGCTAAAAGCACCCCTAACAAAGTTCTATGCATCACGCAGTGCCTCTACCGGCTCCAGTCGCGAAGCTGCCATAGCCGGTGATAAACCAAAGAACAGGCCAATTGCAATGGCACTGCCCGTTCCCAGCGGCAGTGCAGCAGCGGATAAAGCAAACGTGGACCAACCAGAAAACCAGACAAAAATCCATGCAGCCGCCAGGCCCACGGCAGCACCAAGTAGTGCGCCAAACGTCGCCAATACTATGGCCTCCAGCAGAAAGAGCGCCGCAATGTCTCGCGGACGAGCCCCCAGCGCCATCCGCACACCAATTTCCCGGCGGCGCTCAGAGACATTCATCACCATCACATTCATCACCCCTACACCACCAATCAACATCGAAATCCCGCCAAGGCCAGCCAGCAGCCATGAAAACAACTGCGATTGCTGCTCAATACCTTCCAGTAACTGCTTCGGAATTTGGACATTAACCTCGAATCCAGGCGCTTTTTCTCTCAACCAGCGTTCTAATCCGGGCGTAATCGACTCCAGTGTTTCTGCTTTGTCACTGCGCGCCACGACACTGGTTATCTGCGCAAAAGCACTCACCCGCCGCATCCCGGTAATCGGCAGGAAAATGGCATCATCTACAGAGAAAGGAATAATCGGATTGGGCCCCTGAGGATGAAGAATTCCCACTATCTCGAACAGGTAGCCACCGATCTGAATGCGGTCTCCTGATTGAACCGGATGGTCACCTTGCGCCCATGCGGCAGCAACATTCGCGCCGAGAACAGCGTAAGTACTGTCACTATCGAAATCGCTGAGAAAGCGCCCCACCGCCAACTGCTGCCCCAGGACAAAGGGCAATTCAGCCCCCCCGCCAATCACGGTTACCGCCTGGGTTTGCCCTTTTAAACGCGCTTGTGTATTGCTCGGTATAATTGCTGACGCTGAAGTAATGCCTGGCAGTTGCTGATGTAAAGCCTCAATATCCAGGTTTGCAGGCGCAACCAGCGGCTTTCTTCCTGAACCTATCGGTTGCTGAATAGTCGCGACCAGAAGTTCGCTGCCCATACCGCGAAAGATACTCATCGCTTCGCGTTCGGCGTTATAACCAATATTCAGCAATGCCACCACTGCCGCACATCCCGCCGCAATCCCCACAAATGCCAGCACAGCTCGCCGCCCCAGTGACCGCAGGTTATCCAGCGACTCCCGCAACATTTGCCATAACGACATCCCGTAACAGGAAGAGGATGCAGAGTGAATGGCCGCAGAAAAGCGGTTTTCAGACACGTCGTGCCTCACTGATTTGCCCATCGGCAACCCGGATACAGCGCGACATTCGTCGGGCAATCGCGTTATCGTGGGTGACCAGCACCAGTGTCGTGCCGACAGTGCGGTTCAGGCTCAGTAACAAATCGATGATATCGTTGGCGTTCTGGCTATCAAGATTCCCGGTAGGCTCGTCGGCGAGTAACAGGGCCGGTTCGCCAACCAGTGCGCGTGCAATTGCTACGCGCTGCCGCTGGCCACCAGACAAATCGGCAGGCCGATGGTGAGCATATTCGCGTAACCCAACACGCTGAAGTTGCTTTCGCGCGGCGTCCTGTGCGTCACAACGCATCACTCCCCGGTACAACAGCGGCAAGGCAACATTCTCTACGGCACTGAGGCGGGGTAACAGATTGAAGCTCTGGAACACAAAACCAATGATACGATTGCGGGCCGTCGCGCGAGCATCAATACCGCAGCGGGACATATCTTCGCCATTAAACAAAACTCGCCCGGAGTCAGGCGTATCGAGGAGCCCTAACAAATTGAGTAATGTGCTTTTCCCTGAGCCGGAAGCACCAACGATGGCGCAGCTTTGCCCTGTCGGGATGGATAACGAAATATCGTGCAATATGGTTTGCCGGGAATGGCCAGATCCATAGGAATAGGTAACAGACTCCAGGCGAATCAAATCCAAGCCAGAGCTCGCTATTTCCGTTACTTTTTTTCCAGGGCAATAAAACTGTTCCATGTTCGCCAACAATTCATCCTGATGCAGACAGGTAAGAGGAAAACTCCATTATTAATATTAACGGTTGGGAAGCCGAAAACTTTAGGTATTCTGCGCTATTTTATACCACGCGGGTGCATTAAAACTGATACCGATCAATTATTCAGCAACAAGCTCAATTCTCCAACAAAGACCATTTACACCTACCAAAAATAGCATCTAAAGAATTGACTCCATAAGCCGATAAACTTTCGGTCTGTTGCCTGTAACATTTAAAATATTAACAATAATTAAGCCACGCTTAAATAAAACATTAAGCATTGACAAAGAAAAACATGTAATTTATTTTTTTACGGAATCGTGGCGAGTTAATCCGAATTATTGAGTTACCTTGTTTAAAATCAGGACAACTCAATAATTCCCATGATTTAAGTTAAATATCATGGATTATAGTTAGCTTACTCTTTAATGAGGCTTTAAATGAAACGGAAATCAATTCTACTGGCTTTATCTGGCTTAATGTTTATCTCTTCAAGCGCCTTCGCAACAGGTGGCGCATCCATCGGCTCCATGCTCGCCCCATCAGTTTCAGTTAAAAACCAATGGTATAATAAAGCATTCCCGGTTACCGCAGGTACGCCATCAACGGGAAAAGTGGGCATGGTTTACTATACCTGGGCTTACAGCTATTATCCGGCAGGTTTACAGGTTTATTTATGCTATAACAACGGCAATACTTGCATGGATGTCTCCAATGCACGTTCAGGAAGCGTTAACTTCTCAGCTTATAATATCGCACCAAATCAACCGATCAGTTTGTACGCCCGTGTAAATGGCACCGGAAAAATGGTGACCGCAAATGGTCAGTCAAGCCAGGCTATCGTTAACTACGAATTCTAATCATTATTTCCACACATAACGGAAATGTAATTATTATTACTATCGTAGCGTAATAATAAGAATGTGAAGAGAATTAGTTTACAGCCACAATGCCCGATAAAATCGGTCTCACCCTATCGGGCATTTCAGAAATATATATCAGTGAGCATCGTTCCCATCATCCTTATTAAAGAAATGTTCTTTTCTGACTTTCCTCCCCCAGACCAACTTGACTTAGATCACAAAAATTAAGCCACATCCTACGTCTCCCGTTGATCGCTTTTGCTAGCCTCAAGGTTCAGGCAAAGCTCAACGTGGAGGTATTCTTGCTGATTAAATTTAAGAAAGAACGTTCTCACCAGGAAGATCGGCGGCTGGCGCTGTGGCTGGCAACGTCTGCTGGGCTATTGAATGCCATTGCGCTTGGGGCATTTGGATTTTTCCCCTCACACATGACAGGTAACACGTCCCAGCTCTCCAGCGAAGTCTCCTCTACGGATCTGAAAGACATTCTTTTCTTTAGCGCGATTATTCTGGCGTTTGTCGCCGGAGCCATCACTTCTCGCCTTCTGGTGTTGTGGGGCATCGTGCATAACGTAAGGCTGGTTTTTTGCCAGATCCTGTTTGCGGAGGGGCTGCTACTGATCGGCATCTCGGTATATGAAATGTACTTTCATACCTTCAGCACCAACCGGGAAATCATTATTCTTCTTTGCGGCCTGATGGGGATTCACAATTCGACCTCCACGCAGCTTTCCGGAGGTAGAGTGCGATCCACCCACATTACCGGAACACTGACCGATGCCGGTATTTCCCTGGCATCGGTCATCGTGGCCATGCTGCGTCGCGATTATTCTAAAGATACGGCAGCACAAAAAAGTCAGTTAACAACCCATCTGACAACAATATTCTCATTCCTCGGTGGCGGTGTTGCCGGACTGGTACTGTTCAGAGCGGTGGGATTTAATGCCATGATGGCACTGGGGGCGTTGCTCATGTTGGTCGCCACGGTCTCTATTATTACCGTCAGCATTCGCGTGCGGAGGGTTCGCGTCAGCGCGTCGTAACTCACTTCCTTCACCGTACGGGTATTGTGTAGAACAGTGCCCCCTTTTTCTGGTAGCTCATCACGTTTTTTATAATATCAATTAACGCGCATACTGAGTGCTGACAGGACTTACGACCAACAGGGAGACCCATGCGTACTTTATTAGCCTTGTTAATTACGGTATCGCTTAGTGGATGCATCAGTTCCCCTCAAGGGGCGCAATATGCCGCAGAATACGCGAACCATCAGGATATTCGCTCGCAGAGCGTTTATCGGTTTAACACAAAAGCCATTAAACCCAGCGGAGAAAGCTACTGGGGCTCCAACGATTTAGCGCAGCTTTTTTACGTGTCCAGCGAGAAAGCTGCGGTGGTTAAATTACGCTTCAATTATCCGGACAAGACCGTACAAGCCACCTCGCTGGATGCACAGAACAACGTTTTGCGACAGACAACCTTTATCCTGCTTGATGAGTCTGCGGAAAAGCCCTCAGATCCCGAGGCGCTCTATTTTTACCTGACCCCAAAAGGTGAGTTATTACGCAAAACACGGAACTGTACACCGGATATGAGCGTCGGTTGCCAATGGTATAACCATCAAGTGTTTATTACACATAGCGGCAATCTTGCTACTCAGTATGAGACTGGCGCGGCGGGAATGGCATTTTTGGTTTTCCCTATGTACGGATCCCAAAAATACCTGGAAATATTCCCGAAAGCGCCTGATTGATAATCGGAACGGAGAGACAAACATTATTCCCAGCGGTTTAGCTTTGAACAAATCACGGCATCAAAACGCAAAGGAACGTCTGTCTTCAATGAAGGGCAATCATGTCAGGCCGGGCAGTCACTACACTACCCGGCCAGCTTACAACTTAGAACGTTTCCCAGTTGCTGTCACTGGCAGCAGGTGCAGCAGAGGCCATCGCTACACGTGGTGCCGCGGTGGGTTTACCGGGTTTGCTTTGCAGCAGCGTGTTATGTCCGTTGACGCGAAATACTGCAACGGCCTGACGCAGCTGCTCTGCCTGCTCTTCCAGTGCTGCGGAAGCCGCAGCGGACTCCTGCACCAGCGAGGCGTTCTGCTGGGTTACGCTGTCCATTTGCGACACGGCGAGGCTGACCTGCTCAATCCCTTTGCTCTGCTCGTCCGACGCGGAGGCGATTTCCCCCATAATGTCGGTCACGCGGGTCACGGCATTGACGATCTCCTGCATCGTGTTGCCCGCTTCTGCCACCAGCGAGGTGCCAGAATTGACGCGGTTAACCGAGTTTTCAATCAGCGTTTTGATCTCTTTGGCCGCCTGGGCGCTGCGGCTGGCAAGTGTACGCACTTCACCAGCAACCACGGCGAATCCACGCCCCTGCTCGCCCGCACGTGCAGCTTCCACGGCGGCGTTCAGTGCCAGAATGTTAGTCTGGAAGGCGATACCATCTATCACGCTGGTGATCTGCGCTATCTGTTGGGAACTACTGGAGATTTCACTCATGGTACGCACCACATCGCTCACCACCTGACCACCACGCGCAGCGGTGTCAGAGGCATTTTTCGCCAGATGTGAAGCCTGGCGGGCGTTGTCGGTGTTCTGTTTCACCGTGGCGGTCAGTTGCTCCATGCTGGCAGCGGTCTCTTCCAGCGAAGCCGCCTGCTGTTCGGTACGTGAGGAGAGATCGTTGTTGCCGGTCGAGATTTCGCTTGCACCGGTATAAATCGAATCGGAACTGTTGCGCACCGCGCCCACGGTTTTGAACCAGCGAGGATTGCATCTCGTGCAGACCGGTCGCCAGTTGGCTCATCTCGTTACGGCCTTCGGCGGAGATCGGTCTGTGTCAAATCGCCACCGGCAATGGCGCGAATGTGCCCCATTACGCTGTGCAGCGGTCTGAGCAGCAGGTGTTGCAGCCCCAGCCAGATAACCACCATCACCGCAATCACCGCCAGCAAAATCCCCCCCAGCGTCCACTGCATGCTGGTGAAGCTGCTCTGGTTCTCGCGAGCGGCAGCCTGCAGGAATGATGCCGTTCTCCGCACGCCATTTGGCATAGCTGGCGTCCATATCGTCCTGCGCCTGCTGAGCATCTAAGGTTGCCGTAGGCTTCGTAGTTGTTGGCCCGCAGGAAGGTGATGGATTGCTGGAGGACGTCGTGCATTTTAGTGATGTTCTGCGAGACTTCCTCGGCTAAAGCGGCATCCTGACCTGCCACACGCGGCGTGCTCTTGTAGTTGTTGAAGTAACCCTCTGACTTACTCAATGACTCAGAGGCGGTGGTCAGCAACTTTTCGATACTCGCCAGAGAGGCCGGATCGCGCTGATTTTTCAAAAAACGGATGGCCACGCGGGTAACAGTGACACGGGTTTTGATCAGCGTGTTAACGCTGTCACCCAGATTTTCTTGCTGTGCGCTGAGAACACCAGTGTTCTGGAAGTTTACTCTGTCGTTGTTAACCGCAGAGTAGAAAAGTCCCCCGGTGACCAGTTGAAGAAGACAAAAGACCGACAGCGCGATAATGATGCCGGTAATAACTCGTATATTTTTGAGCATAGCCATAGTCCGTGGGAGAGTAGATATTGCACGATATATTATCGACCCCGCCAAAATTAACTTTACAGTAACTTTACGATTGCACTGCGTAACACCCTGAAACAGGGTCATTTTCAGGGTGTTTTCGGCGCATTTTCAGTCCCTTGCATGTTCAGGCAGTAAATAAAATAAACCTGACGTATCATTGCTGCCTATACATATTGCTCTGACAGGGAATCGCGCCATGAACCCACGGCGGGTGTTAATTATTGAGGATGATGCAGACGCAGCGGGTGTGCTTGACGCCTACCTGCGACGGGAAAATTACGCGGTGGCCATCTCGGGAGACGGTCGTACCGGACTGGATGTCGCCCGCCAGTGGAAGCCCGATATCATTCTGCTGGATGTCATGTTGCCCTCGATGAATGGCACTGAAGTGCTGGCCGCGATACGACGTGACGGCCAGACTCCGGTGATAATGATCACCGCCATGGGCGACCTGCCCGACAAAATTGGCGCCCTGCGCTATGGCGCGGATGATTACATCGTCAAACCCTACGATCCGCGTGAAGTAGTGGCACGGGTACAGGCGGTGCTGCGGCGTTACCAGCATCAGAACGAGCCGGAAGAGATCCTGCGCTGGCAAGGGTTGGAGGTGGACACTCTTGCCCTGACGGCGGTCATGATTAACAAGGACCAGAAGCCGCTGCTGCTGGATCTGACGCCCACCGAATTCTCTCTGCTTACGCTACTGATGCGCTCACCGGTGCGAGCGCATACCCGACTTTCGTTACTCGAACAGTGCCTTCCCGACAGCGATGCGCTGGAGCGTGTCGTGGACACCCATATTTATAATCTGCGCAAGAAGCTCGAATCAGCGGGGATGACCGATGTCCTGCTGAATGTGCGTGGCGTGGGTTACAGGTTCAGACAACCATGAAAACCTCTGCCGATCAGTCTCTCTGGCGCTGGATATGCATCCGCATTTCGATTTTTTCGATCTGCTCGGTGTTTGTGTTTGTGGCCTCTATCTGGGTACGCTACGCCCTGCAGGCAGTGTGGCTAAAGCACCAAATGCCCGCCGCCGTGCGCGAAGAGTATGCGCTGATCAAAGCCCATCCCCCTGCTGACCCGACCCGTTTTCACCAGATTATTGACCAGTGGTGGGGGCTGAGTTACACCGACCCGAACATCGCTTCAGAAGACTGGTTGATCATTGGTGTACTGATCCTCATTTTGATCCCGTGCCTGGTGTTCTGGGGACTGAAGACCGTGCGCCCGCTAGCGGTACAATTCAGCCGCTTGACTGCTGCTGCCCGCGCCGTTGCCCGGGGCGATTTTACCGCCCAGGCGCAGCCACTGGATAACGCCCCGGCAGAGATGACATCGTTTGTGCGCGACTTTAACCACATGACCCAGCAACTGGCCCGTTATGATCGGGAGTTACGGGCCTCCCATGTGGCAATGGCCCACGAACTGCGCTCGCCGCTGACCGCCGCAATGGGGCGCTTACAGGGAATGATGGACGGCGTATTTACCCCGGATCAGACGCAACTGTCGATGGTCATGAAACAGCTTCAGTCCCTCAGCCAACTGGCGGACGGACTGCAATTGCTGTCGCTGGCCGACGCCGATCGTCTGGTGCTGGACTACCATCGCTTTAATCTGACGGATCTGCTCAAAGAGCGCATCGCATGGATACATGCCCGTGCCGAGCAAGCAGGTCTGATCATTACGCTGGACGCTGACAGAGACTGCTCTTTAGCGGCTGATGCCAGCAAAATCGGCCAGGTTATCACCCTGATTCTGGAAAATACGCTTTCGTACGCCAGCGAAGGCAAAAGACTGAACATCCGTGTCACGCGGCAGGCCGGAAGTGTAGAGATGCGCTTTCGCGATGCGGGGCCGGGTGTATCGGCGGATTTTCTCGTCGACATGTTTGAGCGTTTTACCCGTGCAGAGACGTCTCGCGCACGCCATTCCGGCGGTAGCGGCCTGGGGTTGTCCATCGCCAGGGCGATTTGCCAGGCGCACCACGGCGAGATAAGCGCGGTACTGCCTGCAAGTGGTGGTCTGGAGTTAACGGTGCGGTTGCCGGAGGTTGGCTAGCGCCGCCTTTCCCTCCGGCTAAAACTGTCCGTGCTCGCATTTTCCCCCGCCTTGACACACTCTTGATAAATCCTGCAAAGAATCTGGATAACCGGGCGGTGAAATAGCGTCATCACAGCCAGGACACGCCAACATGACAGACTATCTCACCTCAGGACTGCGGCATCTGCTGCACTATTTCATGCAAAAAGGTCACAAATCATGGCTGCTATTCGCCCTGATACTCGCCTTCAGCCCGCTGTTTATCGCCATTATTCTGCACAGCTGTCGCGGGCAGGAACCGGATGAGACCTCATCGCCCCGACCGGTTAAATATATGGTCGTTCCACCACCGTCGTCGCAGGATGTCCAGTTGCGCGTCGGTGAAATTCATGCCCACGATGATGTCACACTCGGGTTTCGCACCAGCGGGCGCATTATCTCCCGCACGGTGGATGTTGGTTCACAGGTACAACCCGGACAGGTGATCGCCACCCTCGAAAGTGAAACCACACAGAATCAGTTTCTGTCTGCCCGGGCCGATCTCGACAGTGCAAAAGCAGCCGAACAGGTGGCAGCCTTAAACCTGCGGCGCATGAAACAATTGATGCCCTCCGGGGCCATTTCTCTTTCAGCGCTGGACAGCGCCCAGGCCGAATGGCAGTCAGCTGCCGCCAAACGTAAAAGCGCAGAAGCAAGCCTGAAAATTGCCAATGAAAATGTCAGTTGGTCACGTCTGATTGCCCCCACCGCGGGTGTAGTCACCACCGTGAACGCCTCGGTCGGCCAGGTGGTCAGCGCCGGGGAAAGTGTGGTCACGCTGGCAGCCGGTGGCTCCCGTGATGCGGTGTTTGATGTCGCCTCGCCGGATGAGATGGCACGCGATCGCGAAAAGCCATTTACCGTGTCGCTGCTTTCAACCAGCTCCGTGAAGGCTCAGGCCATTTTCCGTGATATCAGCCCACAGGCCGATACCAAAACCCGCACATGGCGGGTTCGCCTGACCCTGGTTTCTCCCCCGTCAGAACTCGCATTAGGTGCCAGTGTGCAGGCGGCGTTTTCCCGGCATGAGCAGCCGACGATGGCCTTACCGGCCTCCGCGCTGACCCGTGCGGCGGGCAAGCCTGCGGTGTTTATTCTCGACAGCAACCGGATGCAGCTTGCGCTACAGCCAGTGACGCTGGCTGGCTTTTCCCCCAGCCATATTTTTGTTTCTGAGGGTGTGCAGCCGGGCAACAAAGTGGTGATTGCTGGGGTATCAAAGCTACGGGCCGGAGAAAAAGTCGCGCCAGGAGATGAGTTCGAATGAGTCATCGCCCTCCCCTGAAGATGAACTTTTCCTCCTGGGCTATCGCTAATCAGCAGTTAGTGGTGTTTTTTATGCTGTTGATTATGGCGATCGGCGTGAAAAGCTATGAAATGCTGTCGCGCAATGAAGACCCGAATTTCACCATTAAAACCGCCGTGGTTTCCGCGCAGTGGCCCGGTGCCAGCATCCAGGACACGCTTAACTTTGTGACCGATCCGCTGGAAAAAAAGCTCCAGGAGATCCCCTGGCTCGATTATGTGGAAAGCGAGACGCGCGGCGGCCGTACGGTGATTTTTGTCAATCTGCGCGATGACACGCCCCCTTCAAAGGTCAGCGACATCTGGTACCAGTTGCGTAAAAAAATGCAGGATATCGCCCCCTCACTGCCCTCCGGTGCGACCGGCCCGTGGGTGAATGATGAGTTCGATGACACCTTTGGCACGATCTACGCCTTCACTCGCGACGGTTTCTCTGACCGTGCGCTACGCGACCGCGTGGAGACCATCCGGCGTGACCTGATGTCGCTGCCAGATATCGGCAAGATCCAGCTACTGGGCGAACAGGAAGAACAAGTGGTTATTGCCTTCTCGCCACAAAAAATGGCCGGTCTGGGAGTGACGCTTGAGCAAATCACCGCCGCCCTGCAGGCACAAAACGCCATCGCCCCGTCAGGTACGGCCCGCACCGATAAAGAAAACATCGCGCTGCGGGTCAGCGGTGCGTTCTCCTCCGAAGAGAGTCTGAAGAGCGTTACCCTGCACGTGGACGATCGCTACATCCCCCTTACCGACATCGCCACTCTCAGCCGGGAGGACGCCGAACCGCCAACGCCACTTTTCCGCGTTAACGGGCAACCGGCTATTGGGCTGGCGGTGTCGATGGCCGCCACCGGCAACATGCTGCGCTTCGGCCAGGCGCTGAATGCGCGCATGGAGAACATCAGCAGCACCCTGCCCCATGGCATTGAAATGACCCGGGTTGCGGATCAATCACACGTTGTCGAGCACGCCGTGGACGAGTTTGTGCAGGTGCTGATCGAGGCGATTATTATCGTAATGGCGGTATCGTTTGTTTCGCTGGGCCTGCGTGCCGGGCTGGTGGTTGCTGCCGCCATTCCTCTGGTTCTGGCTCTCACGTTTACCCTGATGCTGGCAAGTGGGATTGGCCTGCAACGCATTTCCCTTGGGGCACTGATCATCGCGCTCGGTTTACTGGTGGATGATGCGATGATCACCGTGGAGGCGATGGTCGGTCGCCTTGAAGCGGGAGAGAGTAAAATCAAGGCTGCCAGCTATGCCTTTGGCACCACGGCGTTCCCGATGCTCACCGGAACGCTGGTGATGATTGCCGGGTTTATCCCCGTCGGCTTTGCTACCTCAAGTGCCGGAGAATACTGCTTCACGCTGTTTGCCGTGGTGCTGATTGCGCTGACCTGCTCCTGGGGGGTGGCAGTGGTCTTCTCGCCGCTGACCGGTGTCTGGATCCTGCCGCGTGTGCAGAAGGTACATAATCCGTCCCCGTCGCGCATCAAGCGGGGTTACACGCAGTTGCTCAATGCAGTCATGCGCCGCCGTGGGCTGACATTGACCGTTGCACTGCTGCTGTTGGCGTTATCCGGCGCGGCCACGCTCCTGTTGCAGGGCGGATTTTTCCCACCGTCCGACCGCCCGGAACTGCTGGTGAATCTGACCTTACCGGGAAACGCCTCCCAGACCGAGACCGCGTGGCAGACAGAGCGGCTGGAAAAAGCCCTCCAGGGTAACCCGAATATGGCCCGCTTTTCCTCGTACATTGGCAGCGGTGCGATCCGTTTTTATCTGCCGATGGATGTGGCGCTGGAAAACGAAAATATCGCCCAACTGGTGGTGGTGGCAAAAGACCTGCCCTCGCGCAACCGGCTGCAACAGCAGATCAACGACATCCTTTCACAGCAGTTCAGCGACATTGTCGCTCGTGTTTACCCGCTGGAGCTGGGGCCACCCGTGGGCTGGCCGGTGAAATACCGCGTCAGCGGGCCGGATTATGCAAAAGTGCAGCAGCTTGCTCAGACACTGGCAGCGCAGATTGCCCACAACCCGGACACCCGCGAAGTCAATGTCAGCGCGGGTGAACCTGAACGGGTGATCACCCTCAAGGTCAACCAGACCGCTGCGCGTGCTGCCGGTATCTCCTCGGAGAGCCTTGCGCAGGAACTCAATACGCTGTGGACCGGCACAACGGTGACCGCCATCCGCGATCGCAACCGACTGGTAGGGGTCACTCTGCGGGCCAATGATGAGGCACGCCAGGATCTACGCAGCTTCGCTTCGCTTTTTCTCACCGCCGACGATGGGCGTAAAATTCCGCTCAGCGAAATCGCCACGCCGGAATGGGGAGTCGATGACCCGCTGATCTGGCGACGTCAGCGCCTGCCTGTCATCACCGTACAGACGGATATTGCGCCAGGGCTACAGGCAGAAACTGTCTCTTCGGCGCTCAAGTCGACGGTCAATGCACTGCGGGCCAGCTTGCCGTATGGCTACCTGATTGAGGAAGGTGGCACGGTGGCGGAATCAGAAAAAGGCAACCGTTCGGTATTTAGCGTGCTGCCCTTTTCCCTGGCATTGACGCTGGTGCTGCTGATGCTGCAGTTGAAACGCTTTTCCCGCGTTTTACTGGCGCTGTTTATGGCCCCATTCTGCCTGCCCGGCATTGTATTACTGATGCTGCCTACCCGCACTCCGATGGGATTTGCGGCGATTCTGGGCATGATTGCGCTGGCCGGGATGATCGTTCGCAATGCAGTGATCCTGATTAGCGAGGTGGACAGTAACACGCGCAGCGGCCTGCCCCGCGACACCGCGATTATTACCGCCAGCCTGCACCGGGCAAGACCCATTTTGCTCACTGCCTCTGCGGCGGTACTCGGTATGCTTCCCATCGCCGGTCAGGCCTTCTGGGCTCCGATGGCCTTTGTCATTATCGGTGGATTACTGGCCGCTACGCTGGTGACATTAACCATCCTCCCCGCCTCCCTGAGTCTGGTGATGCAACTGGAAGAGAAAGCGATGGCAATCCGGTCACATTGACGGCAAAACGGCAGGTAAATGCCTGCCGTTATCCTCTTTCCTATGCCCTTGTAGATATTCACGTTATTTATTTTTCCGGGATGTCTTCAGTCTCTTGGGTGTTACCCACATGGTTATCCCCCGTTTCTGTGGATAAACCTGGTCTGGGAGGGCTTCAAGCGAAAGAGGCCCTGCCCCAGTTGCCCAATCTGTTTTCAGAAGCAGAGAACAGCACCATTTTGTTTCTACGGAAAATACAGCCGTTCAACCCAGCGCCGGGAAATGTCACTTGAACGCTGCGGAAATGCTTTTATCCGATTGCTCATTTCATTAACGTTGCTTTCTGATTGCATCTTACAAGGTATTTTGAGCCGTCTTAGGGCATAGAGCTGACTGTAGCGGGAAGCAGGAATTTTGGTTTGAGCGAGGATCGGACTTTACTACAGTCAGGCTACCTTACTTAACTTACCGACTCTCCCTTTAAGTCTGAGCGGCACGGGAAATCAGCTTTCCCGTGCAATCTGACGGCTAAAAAGCTGCTACCCGTTCAGGGCGAATTTAATTGCGCTGCGGATAGTGGCAATCTGCGCCCGGTTGCATTCGTCCGGAGACGTTGCAGGGCTATCTGGATAAACTTCGGTCGTGGTTGTAAATGGCGCGCCGGTCATTGTGGCGCAAAGATGATAGGCGCTGTTTGGACTGACCCCGCCCCGGTAGACGATCCTGCCCTAAAGTTTGAGCACAGGAGCAGCAGCTGAGTGGCATTGAGACTTTGCGTGAGTTTCATCGATAGTGTCCTGTTAAGTTCAACGGTGTTGCCAGTGTCTACTATTATGCGCAACGCGGATTTTTATACCGCTGGCGCAGGAACAACGATCGATGGGAATGGGTCAAAGCGGTGGCATGGAAGCTGGCTCCAACTATGTCATGCAGGCGCCAGACTTTCGCATTCAGCTCAATAGAGAACTAAAAGACTCTTCTGCTACGTTTTCAGGAACCGTTTTAAAACGGCGGAGCCAGCTCAATTTATGCTCTTTAACTTGTTGCAATAAAGCCAGTGCTTTACCTTCATCTTTTGTAAAATCAACTAAAAAATAAGGATTTATAACTTTTAGCCAATTCAATAAGTCAGGTTGGTCCCACCAGGCAATATCTTCCAATGATTCGATAATTTTCTCGGAGAAGCGAAAGCGAATCAACTTTGCAGGGCTCCCGGCATAAATGCCGTAGGGCTCGGATCTGAAATTGGGAGGAAGGAGCGACCTGGCACCAATAACGCACCCATTTTCGACAATTCCCCCACCCAGCATCATGACTTCATCGCCGATCCAGATATCATTTTTGATGATTAAATCGCCATACTGTGGCAGAGACGGGGCTTTCAGCGCGGGATCTATAAATGACATTATTGCCGTCGACATTGAGCGCATCTCATGTTGCCCGTTAAGTAGGCATCTGATCCGCGAGCCACCCGCAACGAATCGACCAATATCCAGGCATTGCGCGTCACTATCATACTTAGCAATGGAACCAATTCCAAAGCCCGAACATTTTCCTATCCGCATCCTGCCAGCATTAAAAGCGTCTCCCAGCCAATTTTGGAAGAAGTTTTTAGGCAACGTGCTAAATAGACCATCTTTGTAGACTAAAACATCAAAATGCTGCGACATAGGATGAGTCGGATCGAATCCCAGGCAGTCATTATCAGTATCAATATTCACAGCGAACGTCCTTATTGGATGCTTGCAGCTACTAAGTTTATTAGTACCGCGCTGGACTATTTTATCTAAATTCACACACTTTTCTTACCCCCATAAATAGTGGGTTAATTATAATATTATTGAACATATTCTAAATTTATAGTGTCTCTGACTTGTTCCCCGTTTATAGATATACAGCTTTGTTAGTAACGCCTACATCAGATGTAAGAGTAACTGCTAACTTCCGCTTTTGGCCCAAAGCGGAAGGGCCGTGGGGAGCAGCTGTGAACGAGGAGCGGGCTTTCTCCTTTGCAGCCACTCAAAAGTTGTGACTCCCATTGAGTGGCTGACGAACTTACCGCGCTTCAGCTAGTAATGCGGCCTGCACTGCAGGGCGTGCACTGATAATTTCCCTATATGTCGATAACGCCGGCCAGCGATTCAGTTCGATGGAGAAGAATTTGCACCAGCCCAGCACTGTGAAGAGGTAGGCATCGGCAACACTGAATGAGGGGCCAGTCAGATAGGTTTTTTCATTGAGAGTCAGTTGGAGGAAATCGAACTGCCGGAATAGCTTCTCGCGAAAAATCGATTTGACGTCTTCGGGCAGCGCGCGGTTGAACAACGGTGCCGAACCGGCGTGTATTTCGCTGGTGATAAAGTTAAGCCATTCCTGCAGACGCACCCGAGCCCAACTGTCCGCTCGCGGTGCCAGACCCTTCTCCGGTTTCATATCGGCAAGGTACTGCACAATGGCAGGACCTTCAGTCAGTATCTGCCCATCATCCAGTTCAAGTGCAGCCACATAACCTTTTGGGTTAATGCTCCGGAAATCGCGCCCGTCAGCGGTGAACTTGCTTCTGTTGTCTACTTTGACCAATTCAAATTCAAGCTCCAACTCGCGCAGCACGATGTGTGGTGATAACGAACAGGTATCCGGGGCGTAATAGAGTTTCATGTTTTCTCCGTTTAAATTGAAAAGTCGTCGAGCAACGTCCTTCGCGATCCTGAACACATTGTATTTTACGCGGATTACCCTGTAAAATTAATGATATAAAATTTACTATTAGCTGAGCTACTGATAATCATGATGAATCTTTTACATTGGCGATTGATGGTTGCAGTGGCGGATGCACGCAATATCTCTCGCGCCGCAGAGGAGATAGGAATGACCCAGTCTGGGGCGAGCCAGGCCATTGCCCAGTTAGAGGCCTCACTGGGATTCCCGTTATTTACGCGTGAGCGACGCTATATAGGTGTCACCGCGCTGGGTGAGGCGGTTATCGAACACGCAAGAAACATGCTGTCCCAGCTGAACGCAATCCGCATCCTGGCTGACGAGAGCCGGGGGTTAAAAAGCGGGCGCATTCGGCTTGCCAGTTTTCCATCAGTGACTTCCACATTCTTGCCCGAACTGTTGCGAGATTTTAAGCGCCTGCATCCAGGTATTGAAGTAGTCATCCTGGAAGGTACAGATGAGGAAGTAGAGGAGTGGCTGGCGGCAGACACCGTTGAACTGGGAGTAGTAATGAATCCTGTACCCGGACGTGCAGATATTATATTAGGACAGGATGCCTGGATGGCGGTAATGCACGGCAGCAATCTACAGGCTCGCCATGCAAGGACTTATGGCATCACGCTTGAAGAGCTGGCAGGTCAGCCCTTTATTTTGGCGACAGGCGGATGTGTCATTAATGGAAAAAGCCTGATGGAGAAGGCTGGCTTGCAACTCTCAGACATACGCGTGACAGTACGCGACTGGATCAGCGCCTGTAAGCTCGTCGGTGAAGGCATGGGAGTCGCCCTTGTACCTGAATCAGCTCTGCCGGAGGAACTGCGCAGCCTGTGTGTGGTGCCGGTAACACCATCCATACACCGAGAATTTGGGTTGGTGTGTTCGCCATCCGGAAACGCTTCTGTTGCGACACAGTCACTACTTAAAGGACTACGTAAAGGTATATGAGTTGTTTCTTGGGTTTATTCAACTATGATATTTGATAAATTCATAAGGCATTTCCATAAACTGATAAATTAATATTTTAGATTCCTGACTTCCCTCTTGTTTCTTGCGTTTACTTCGAGATATAGAAAAAATGCTCGAAATTACTATAAGTAGCAGGAAAACGCTTTCTCATCATGTAGAAAGCGTTTTTAAGTTAGTGTTTATTTATTAAGATATTTGTTGAAGAATGCCGTGATATCACTGAATGGGATCTTATCCATACGATCATACAAATCAACATGAGTGGCGTCTTTAACTATCAGAAGCTCTTTAGGCTGATTTGCCGCTTCATAGGCTGTTTTGGAGAAATAAAGCGAGTGCGCTTTTTCACCATGAACAAACAGGATAGGACGCGGAGAGATTTCTTTAATATAGGTCATCAGAGGGAAATTCATGAAGGACATAGGTGTTGTTACCGACCATGAGTTTCCTGAATTGACCGCACGTGGGTGATATCCACGCTTTGTCATATAGTAGTCCGCATACTCTACGAGGAACTGCGCTTCGCCGCCTTTCAGTTTGTTATAAGGTGGTTGATAGGCAGGTTTACCATTTGCCGCATCTTCCCAGCGCTGAAGGCTCAGTTTCTCAAGCGTCTGCTCGCGCTGCTCCGGGGTTACACTGTCATTGTAGCCTTTCGACATAACCCGACTCATATCATACATAGTACTCGCAACAACAGCTTTAACACGTTTATCCACTGCAACGGCGTTCAGTGCAATCCCGCCCATGCCACATACACCGATTACACCGATTCGTTCACGATCCACATAAGGTTGCAATCCAATAAAATCGACCGCAGCCATAAAGTCCTCAGTATTAATATCAGGAGAGGCTATATTGCGTGGTTCACCGCTACTTTCCCCGGTATAAGACGGATCAAAAGCCAGTGTCACGAATCCACGCTCTGCTAACGTTTGTGCATAAAGGCCTGAAGCCTGCTCTTTTACAGCGCCGAAGGGCCCTGAAACAACAATGGCAGCAAGTTTCTTGTTTCCACGATCTTTAGGTAGATACACGTCTGCGGCCAGCGTAATGCCATAACGGTTTTTAAAAGTAACTTTTTGGTAATCCACTTTGTTACTTCCAGGGAAGGTTTTATCCCAAGTCTGAACCAGACTTATTGGAGTACCGGATACGTCTGACGTAGGCTGCGCGATTGCTGCCTCTGTTGAAATCATAGCCAGCGCTCCGGCGAGGAGAGCGCCATTAAAAAAGCGCTTTGAAGATTTTAGTGTCATGATATTAAAACCTTTCATTTAATGTTGAGGTAAATGTTTTCAGACAGCTTTCATGAGTATTTCAGTCACAACTTCCGGTGGGTAATCGCTGGCGATACCAAATGCTTTTACATTGATCTGGACGTTCTCGACGATAGCAGGCAAGTCTGCTTCTTTAATGTTCAGTTGTTCAAGACGTGTTGGCGTGCCAATTTCTGCAAACCAGTTTTCAAGCGCAGCAATACCTTCGTCTGCCGAATTGAGTCCGAATACGTATTTTGCGAAACGCTCAAACTGCGGTGTATTTTGGTTTTTGTACCATTTCATCCAGGCTGGCATGACAACTGACAACCCTGCCCCGTGCGGGACATTGAAAAGTGCTGATAAAGAGTGCTCGATTGCATGATTCGGGTAGCTGAATCCGGCGCAACCTGACAAAATCAGACCGTTTTGAGCAAGAGTGGCAGCCCAGGCAAATTCCCCACGTGCAGCTTCATCAACCGGATTTCTGATTAACGTTTGTGCTGTTTCAATCACCGTATTAATCAATGACTCAACCAGTCGCGACTGAATTACGGGCTGAACGGTTGCGGTGAAGTACACTTCAATAAGATGCGAAATGATATCAGCAGCAGAATACACCAGGTAATCGCGGGAGATGCCTGCCATCAGCGCCGGACTCAGTACGGAGACTACTGGACGCGTGTAGTCGTTACCGATCGATAATTTTTCCTGCGTAGCTTCGTTGGTGACAACGGCATACGGGTTCATTTCGCTACCCGTTGCGGCTATGGTCAGAATGGCGAATAAAGGTAAAGCGGAAGAAAGTTCACCTTTACCAATGAATAAATCCCAGACATCGCCATCATAATATGTTCCGGCAGCGATAGCTTTAGCACTATCAAGGACTGAGCCTCCACCAACGCTCAGAATTGCGTCCAAGTTATGTTGTTTTGCAAGTTCTACCCCTTCGCGGACTTTAGAAATCAACGGGTTACTTACGATGCCGCCAAGCTCTATATATTCAATACCGTGATGAGTAAGATTTTTGATCACCGTATCAAATAAGCCTTCTCGTTTGATACGTTCGCTACCGTAGCAAAGCAGAACTTTACGTGCGCCAACGTTGGCAATGTGCGCACCGATAGTTTCCTCTTTTCCAGAACCGAATTCGATGCGGGTTGGGTTGTAGAAAGTAAACTCTTTCACGTTTGTTTTCTCCAGATAACCTGTCAGGTAGCCAAAAATGCTTTTTCCTGAACGGCTTAAATATGTTCAGAGTAATGAGCTGATTTATAGGTCAGAGCCTCATTTTCAGTATTGCTATTTTTGATGCCTTTGATGAAATCTGTTATTAAAATACTCTGCATTATTTGCCTGATCCTATTAATCTGATATCAAAGCGTATATTTCAACCTTTATAACTGGTAAGTTGACGACGTTGCATAGACGTAACAAATGCGAGGCATTACAGAATGATTTCAGACAAGTCGGTTGAGAAACTACTCGGTTCGCTTTCCCGGGATATTTCGCATCGCGCGCCCGGTACCGGCGATTTCCCCACCGCTGTCGAAGGGCTGGAATTGTTCCGACGGAATGAACCAGCGCCTCCGGTGAGCTGCCTGGTTCCTCCCAGCATCGTTCTGGTGGCCGAGGGTGCGAAGATAATGTGGGTTGGAGGTGAACCTTATGAATATAATTCGGAAAAATTTCTGATCACTTCGCTCGACTTACCAGCTAGTTCCGAAGTACTACAGGCATCAGCATCACGACCCTGTGTCGGTGTAGCCTATAAACTTGACCAGCGCGTCCTGATGGAGTTAATTGCACAGGGAAGCCTGCCGCCAGTCAAAAAACGAGACGCAGGAACGGGGGTCGGTATAGGAACCATTACTGATGTTTTGCTGGAGCCATTCTGCCGCCTGCTTTCATTGCTTGACGAGCCTGAAGCCATCCCTGTTCTCGGCCCACTGATTCAAAGGGAAATACATTACAGGCTTTTGATGAGCGATCAGACCGATCATCTCAGGCAGATTGCCGCAGTAGACGGCCATGGCTACCGTATCGGCAAAGCTATCGACTGGTTAAAGACCAATATCGCATCGCCTTTACGTGTCGAGGAGCTGGCAAATCGGGTGCAAATGAGCACGCCATCCTTTCACCATCATTTCAGGCAGCTTGCGGGAATGAGTCCGCTCCGTTACCAGAAATGGCTGCGTCTCAATGAAGCAAGGCGACTGATGCTGAAGGAGCATTACGATGTCACCACTGCGGCCTTTGCTGTCGGTTATGAAAGCCTGTCCCATTTCAGCCGGGAATATACGAGGATGTTTGGGGAATCCCCAAAAAAGGACATCACGGTTCTAAGGCAATCTGCCAGTAAGCTTTGATAATCCACAGGGCTATCGGCTAAAACAGTGTGTTTAACTTAGTTCAATCACGAAGATTTTCGAAACAGACGAATGAGTATTCCCTGCTGAATTGAATTTAGTATGTACTGCCACTGTGACGTCTCAATATAATTTTCCTTCAGAAGCGCATCCCCTACTATTCCATTAATTCAAATCTTGCGCTGTATGAATATGGAGATAGAGGCAGCGCATCCGGATCATCTAGCTGACCAAGTTTGATTAAACCGTCAACGTACCCGCGATCTTTGTAAAAGATGGCAAGATTGCCCCATGGCTTAAATATCATAATGTCCCCTTTAAGGGCTTCTGTTCCCTTAGGAGAGTCCACTGTACGTAACTGTACAGGTAACATGCTGATCTTCTCCTCTCCTGCATAATCGTTAAGATGTAATTCCAAGGGAAATAATGCAGAAAAATCCCGACTCATATCACTTTCATTAATGGTGGCCGGTATAACTTTTTTATTAACGATAATGTTTAACTTCATAATTCTCTTTTCATGATTTTAAGCTTAAATAATCGTACCACATCGGGGGAAAGTAAATCTCGACAGAACAACATAACTCCAAGTATTTTTCTCAATAAATCATTATTCGCTTGCACCCGGCTCGCAATAATACTCACTATTTTGAATTGCAAAGCCATGAACGCTGGCTCAGCCACCGGACGAGGTATGTACTAATCATTATTTTACTCGTGCAGACTACTGTATCGCAGCATATTAGTTTAATCAGCAGACTCTACCTTCCATGTCATTTTTGGAGGATCAGGCAAAAAATTTATTGTTTTTGTGTATCGCCTCCGATCTCCACTCAATAAGCTGATTTTGGTCTCAATCAAAGACCCGATACCAGCAAACTGCTGGCAAGTTAGAAGCATTTCTACTCGAGGGTGCCATACCAGTTAATTTCTCGTTATCAATAAATTGCTTTTGATACGCGCCAGATAACCATAATTCAGTCCGCACGGTCCCCTTAAACATCAGGAGTATTGTGATGGATGAAAGTAAAAATCTCAGTCGCCATGATTTTGTCGTCCGTACCGGTGCCGTAATGGAGGGACAGACCGGGAGGGGGATATAAATTCTGTAAAACAGGGCTGTCTTAAGCTGCACTGCCGGTTAACGCTGAACAATGGTTCTTACCTGATAAACCCAGGCTCTCCCTGACTGCTCGTCTCATTTGCTCTTTGTCGAGAAAAATACTGGTGCGCTCGCCAGGGATTGACAGCCTGGACTACTATGAACCTTTCCTCTTCCGGAATGTTGCCACTTTCATACGATTGCCGCAGGTGGCCATGCTGCACCAGCGACGTCGATGTGATTTGCTCAAATCGTGAAAAAGTAAAATACAGTCATGGGCTTCACACTGCCGTACGTATTCAAACTTTTCATGCGTGAGCAGCTTTACAAGCGCATCGGCAACGGGCCAGAGGAGGCCTGCGGGGCTGTGCCCGCCCGAACGAACATCCACACGATACTGCTGTGTATCCTGATCCCATTTAAGCCGCGTCTCGGGACACCCTGTTCTGAGCATTCTGTTAATCACCGTCAGGTCTGCCTCGCTGGACTTCATCGCAGCATGTACGACGGCTCTGGCTGCATCGCGGAGCTGGCGAGCCTCTCCCAGTAATTCTGGCGGAGCCTGAGTTCCTTTCGGCACAAGGCCCACCGTTTCCAGCCAGCCGATAACGCTTCGATCGTCTTCAAAGCAATCATGCCTGTCGCCACCCGTCCCGTATTCACTGTTGATGAAGTCCAGCGCGAGGTTATCGGCCAGGAAGGGAGGCGGGGAAGAAAGATTTTTGATTTCCATACGCACCTGTAACCCAATAAATAATTTTGACAGGTTACAGGAAGTGTGTGTAACCTTCAATAACGAGCTTTAAAGGTTACAAGGGATTACCATGGCGTCTGCTTGTTCGGGTTATCAACGGCAGATTTAACGCTTTTTACCGTGAGGCCGGCGATCCGGCTTTGCGACAGGCATGGCTGCCCGGACGTAAAAACAAATTTCACATACCGCGGGCATGGTTGTCGAAGGGCAATCATCCCTGAACAAGCCCTTCAAAAAGAGGACAGGAACGATGGCATTGACTCATGGTGTACAACATATTGGCTTGGCCGTATCAAATCTTGAAGAGAGCGCGGCGTTCTTCACGGGTTTACTGGGCTGGCAGGAAGTTAAACGACGCGAAGACTACCCGGCCATCTTTGTGAAAGACGGGGCGGTGATGCTCACACTCTGGAAAACGCAAACAGAGGAGCCTGTCCGGTTCAATCGCAAAAACAATGTCGGACTCCATCACCTGGCCTTGCTGGTAGAGAGCAAAGAGGGTCTGTACCAGATTCTTGACGTGTTGAAGGCAAATCAGGTCGAGATTGAATTCGGGCCCACCTTGCTCCGTGAGGGGCCGTCCATGCATATGATGTGCTATGAGCCGAGTGGAATACGAATTGAATTCTACTACCCTGGTTGAGTCGTTTCTGGCGTCCTGTACCACGGGCGTTGCCGTCATGCTTTATCAGGATGGAGTGCCTGGCAGCGATTGCTCAGGTGGGCGCCGCAGTTTCAGTCAGATTGCTCAGATGCAAAGGCTGAGCTGTTCATGTGTCGGAATTATGGGACAGGGAATTGTCCGCTTTACGCCCTGAAGCATTCAACAGGCTTTTGATGCCTTCAGTAAAGGCAACATTCGCGCTTCAGTTGCCGGCAAATATTTGGCTTCGTCGTAGCAGGTTCTGGTCTTCCAGCAACGGTAAATGATCCCGGGAGGGGCCCCATGCAGCAGACACGCAGTGTCTTTCATGACGGTGAGCGTGCAGTACAGGCGCGCGCCGAAGTTTCAGGCGAGTGGCTTAAGCAATCGGAAGGCTTTGTCCGCCCCGAAATGCCTCAGCAACATCGTGACTTCTTTGAAAATCTTCGGATGCTGTTTCTGGGGCTGCTCGATTCAGACGGCCGACCGTGGTGCGTTCCGGTTCTCGGGCCACGGGGTTTCCTGGTTTCCCCCACTCCGGATACACTCGAGATACACCGGGACCCGGTGCTTTCGGATGAACTCGGCCTGGATCGGTCACCCGGTGCCAGTGTTGGCATACTCGGGATTGATCTGACCAGCAGACGCCGCAATCGACTGAATGGCCGGATACAACATGCCTCGACGGGTGAAATGGCCATCCTGGTCGACCAGAGTTTCGGAAACTGTCCGCAATACATTCAGACCCGACAGCTGCCCCCTGGCCAGGACGCGCCGGCAGCTGTGGGCCGCCGGCGCGTCAGTATCACCGATCCGGAAGTTCGACGGATTATTGAGGCCGCTGACACTTTTTTCATTGCCTCCCGTGCAGCGGGTTCACTGGATGGGGGAAGCGCCGGCGTCGATGCATCACACCGGGGGGGGCGTCCGGGGTTTCTCGGCATCAACGAAGACGGCACACTCTCCTTTCCCGACTTCTCCGGCAATCGCTTTTTCAACACACTGGGCAACATTGAGAGCGACGGCCGGGTCGGCCTGTTCGTTCCGGATTTTGAAACGGGTGAGGCAATAGTGCTCACGGGGCGCGGTTCCATCGACTGGGACCCCGACCGTATCAAGTCGTTTGAAGGAGCCGAACGTATTGTGGACGTGGTGCCGGAAGAAATCTGGCACGCCACTGCCGCGCTGCCGGTTATCGGGACGACATCCGAGCAATGGCCCGGACTGGCTACCACCGGAACCTGGAATGAGGCGCGTCTGGCCCTATTCAAACCGGGTGGCTACAGGCGTTTCAGGATCGCCTCGAAGATTAAAGAGAGCGCCAGCATCACCTCTTTCTACCTTACACCCGCTGACGGTGGCCCGGTTGAAATGCATTTAGCGGGACAGTTCCTGCCGATACGGCTTCAAAACAATGCCGAAGTCATCCAACGCAGTTACACAATATCGCAAGGACCGAACGGGCAGAACTATCGCCTCTCGGTCAAGCGAGAAGCGCACGGGTTGGCGTCCCGACTGTTGCACGACCATTTTGAAAGTGGAGATATCATCGAGGTAGGGTCACCCGCAGGCAATTTCATTCTGGATGACAGCACCCAGCCGATCGTCATGCTTTCCGGTGGCGTCGGTATAACCCCCATGATGGCCATGCTTGATGCGCAGATAACGGCCCTTAAAAACGGTGCACCTCAACGCGCGGTTTACTTCGTCCATGCGGCGCAGAACAGTGCCAGCCAGGCGTTCCGCCGCGAGCTCAAGGCGATGGCCTGCAGATACGACTGGCTGCACCTCTTCACGACATACAGTGCTCCCGGCCCGGAAGACAACCAGGGGGAGACACACGACACTGAGGAACGGCTCAGCGTGGATGCTCTCGCCAGGCTGCTACCGTTTGGCGGTTACCAGTTTTACTTGTGCGGACCAGAAGGTTTCATGCGATCGCTTTATTCGGGGTTGCGCGACATTGGCGTAGACCGTTCACATATCCACTACGAGTTTTTTGGCACCGGCGAACTCGGTGAGCCTGGGAAGGTATTCCCAACGGCAATACTTCCCGAGCGTGCACAAATTACTTTTTCCCGCTCGGCAGTCCAGGTCAAATGGACGAATCAAAGTGGTACTCTTCTGGAAGCCGCTGAAGCCGCGGGTCTTAAACCCGGCTATAACTGTCGTTCGGGAAAATGTGGTTCGTGCGCCACCCGGCTGATTTCCGGAAGTGTGCATTACCCGCGCCAGCCGGTGATCACTCCGGCCGATGGCGAGGTGTTGATCTGCTGTGCTATCCCTATGGATGAGCACGTCGAAATAGAACTGTGAACAGCCCCGATTTTTCGGAGACGATGTGGAGTAAGTCAGGCAGCAGCACAGGACGTAGTTTGCCCCGCATGTTGCTGCTGATTGACTACGTTTTCCCACGCTCCGGACCAGGAGTAACCACATGCCAGTGCCTGAATTTGACCCAACAGATGTCATAATCCCGCTGATCCGAATCCCCTTCACACAGCCAGTGACCTCGCGCGCAATTCATCATTAAGGATTTGATCGTTCTCACTGTAATCGACTGGACAGTCGATGACGTGTACCCCCGGGGTTTTAATGCAATGTTCCAGTAGGGGTAGCAAAGCTCCGGCGCACTCAACGCGGTAACCACTGGCACCGTACGCCTCTGCATATTTCACAAAGTCCGGGTTGTTGTAGCTTACACCGAATTCGGCGTAGCCCATCCTGGCTTGCTTGCAGCGGATCATGCCATAACCATCGTCACGCAGGATCACTACCGTGATGTGCATGTTTAAGCGCAAGGCGGTTTCAAGCTCCTGGCTGTTCATCATGAAGCCGCCATCACCGCACACGGCAATCACCGGTCGATCCGGATAGACCAGATGAGCGGCCATTGCTGACGGCAGGCCCGCCCCCATGGTCGCCAGGCCGTTGTCGAGCAAGACGGTATTCGGTTTGTGTGCTTTGTAGTTGCGGGCAAACCAGATCTTATAAATACCATTGTCCAGTGCCACGATGCCTTCAGACGGCATCGCACGACGTATGTCGGCTACCAGACGTTGTGGGTACACAGGATAGCGGTCATCCTCCGCGCCTTCAGCAATCTGTACTTCATTAGCCTCACGAATTGTCAGCATACGGGTGAAATCCCACTGTACGGTGTTGTTCAGTGCGTCGCCAATCCGCCATACAGCGTCAGCGATATCACCAATTACTTCGATCTGCGGAAAGTACAGGGTGTCGACTTCGGCGGAACGGAAGTGGATATGAATGACTTCAGTACTGCCACGGACCATCAAAAAAGGGGGTTTCTCACTCAAATCGTGACAGACATTGACGATCAGGTCTGCGGATTCAAGGGCCCGGTGAACGAAGTCACCAGTGGACAGTGCAGCATTCCCCACAAAGCATGGGTGACGCTCGTCCACAACACCCTTGCCGAGTTGCGTAGTAACGAACGGGATGCCTGTCTTATCAATAAGCTGCTCAAGGGCCTCAGTAGTCATCTTGCGGTTGGCACCCGCACCTATCACCAGGATTGGGCTGCGAGCCTTTCGCAGCCTCTTCACGGCCACATCAATAGCGGAGTGTTCTGCCAGTGGCCGACAGTTAAGGCTGAACGGGATCCGCTGGATTGGCAAGCTGTCGGTCTGCTCAGCGGCGATGTCTTCCGGCAGCTCCAGGTGAACGGCGCCCGGTTTTTCTTCTTCAGCCCGGCGAAATGCTTCACGCACGCGTGAAGGGATATCGTCTGCCGAAGCGAGCCGGTGAGTGTATTTGGTGATGGGGGCCATCATGCTGCATACGTCGATAATCTGAAAGCGACCCTGCCTGGAATTTTTAACCGGTTTCTGGCCGGTGATCATAAGCATCGGCATGCCCCCCAGATACGCGTAAGCGCTTGCGGTGGCCAGGTTGGTTGCGCCAGGGCCAAGAGTGGACAAGCTTACCCCCGTCTTGCCGGTCAGGCGGCCATAGGTGGCGGCCATGAAACCAGCGGACTGCTCGTGACGGGTAAGAACCAGCTTGATCTGCGACTGGCGAAGAGATTCCAGCAAGCCGAGGTTTTCCTCACCGGGAATGCCGAACACATACTCAACGCCCTCGCTTTCTAAACACTGCACAATAATGTCGGAGGCCTTAGCCATCGTTTTTAACCTCAGTGACAGTTGTCAGGAATGGCATTCCGGCTGCTGCGCGCCCGTCTGCCGATAGCTTTTCTCATATATCGGACATTAGCTGTTCCATGAGCGTGATGTAGAACGACCGTTCCACTCCCTCGCCTCATGGTAGAATGATCATTCTACATAGTCAATCGCTTCTGTCGTGGCATCAGAATGGGAAAGGCCACTGTTCGGGAAATGATTTAACAGCTGCAAAACTGTTGGCTGTATAAAGGGGCTCTCGTTTGCACTGCAATCCGGGACTCGGCAATGTCAGGCCAAACCTGAACCTCCACAGGCAGATCACTGGTTTTCAGCATCACACTGCAGCATCAGCCCGGAGGCTTTTGAACAGGCCTTATCGTGAGGACAGGATATGTCTACTGAGGTGGGATGGGGTCAGTCCAGGGTTCGGATGTCCGTGGTGGGGCTATTTTGAAATGTCCGCTTGGGCATTTAACCGGCAGCAATCCGTCAGTGGGTTGATGAGTGCGCAAATCCGGGCACACATAACACATAAGGACCGGCTATCTATTTTTTCCATGAGCGTTTCGGCACAAAATAAAATCGGATGAGCACAACTCCGGGATGCTGCTCTGATTACATTAGTGACTCTCACCACAACGGAGTACACATAATGAAAAGCATCGCGCCCCTGACCATAGGCATTTTGGTCGCAATAAGTTTTAACGCGTCTTCCGCACAAACATTCCACGTCAGTAGTACCGATATTCCTCAGAGCCAACAATTAACTGAGAAACAAGTTTTCCAGGGATTTGGTTGTAGAGGCGGTAATATTTCCCCGCAACTGGCGTGGCAGAATCCACCCGCTGGAACAAAAAGTTTTGCTATTACGGTCTATGATCCCGATGCCCCCAGCGGCAGCGGTTGGTGGCACTGGACAGTGGTGAATATCCCGGCTTCGGTAAAATCTATCCCCGCAGGTGCGGGAGACGCAGCGAAAAAGACGCTGCCAGATGGGGCTATACAGGGGCGTAATGATTTTGGTTATTCGGGGTTTGGCGGGGCGTGTCCACCACCGGGCGATAAGCCGCATCGTTATCAGTTTACCGTTTGGGCTCTGAGTACAGGTAAACTGCCAGTCGACAGTAATGCGAGTGGCGCGCTGGTCGGCTATATGCTTAACAGCAACGTGATTGCGAAAACAGAATTGACAGCAACCTACAGAAGATAAGAGGCAGGTGAACACGGTGCAGGACTTGCATTTTGAGCATAAGAATCTGACAACAGCAGAGGTATATTCCAGCCATAAGCACCGCCTGCATCGCGTTAAACTTTTTTCAGCTGCAATCTGCCATATCACGCAGGGGAGTAAAGTGATTATTCAGGATGAGAGTCGCCTGATTGCCACGCCAGATGAACTCATCATCATTCCGGCAAATACAGAACTGGAAATCGTTAATCAACCTGCATTCGGGGTTTTTCGTTCCGATTTGCTGCTGCTGTCCCCTGAGCTTCTTTCAGCGTTTAAGTCTCAATATATTCATGATTATCCGCCCGCCAGACTTACGTCTTTATGTGTGCCGATGAGCAAAGGGCTGACGTTTATGTGGGACAACTTGCTAAATGCGGTGCGCAGTGGTTTACCAGCAAAATTACAGGAACATCAGGCTTTAGGGTTGCTGCTGGCTCTTCACCATGAGGGGTTAACAGCACCGTTGTTGATTGAGCGAAGCTTCAATCTGACTGAGCAAGTTCGGCAAATTATTATGTCGTCGCCGGCAAAACTCTGGACAGCGCAGGATATTGCCGGACAATTATCGTTAGGCACCTCGACCCTGCGCAGAAGACTGAAACTGGAATCACAAAGCTACCGGCAAATTATAGAAGAGGTTCGCATGTCGTTTGCACTGTCACAATTGCAGACAACAGTGCTGCCCATTGGTGAAATTGCTTCACGTTGTGGATATCTTTCTGGCTCAAGATTTACTGCCAGATTCCGGAAACATTATGGTTGTTTGCCGAAAAGTGTCCGTTAATACATGGTGATTTTTCAAGCGCCTTTTTTATTGACGACAGGCTGCGGTGTTTTTTCCACGCTCAGGAACATCCCGGGGTTAACATCGCTCTTCCCACTGGTGGGTTTGATGACACCATCACTGACCCAGGGATAATTTTCAGGTCAGTGACGGATTTTTGCTAAATAATCTTCTGGTATAGAGCGAATTGATGGTCCGCAGTGAGCGAGGAACGGAAGTTCGTATTTGTCATGGTCATCTGGATGCAGGACTTATATTGACGTGTGATAATCATCGGAGAGCAGGTCACCGCTGTGAGCTGGATTAGCAGCTAAGACGCTTGCTAATGTGCGTCACGCGCTTTTTAATGATTCTTTAATTCACTTATGAGTGCAGTCAGATGCAATCACACTTTGAAACCGAACGCCTCTTTTTGCGCCCGCGAACGATGTCTGACTTTCAGGCATGCATCGAAATGGACCGTGACCCGGAAGTTACAAAATATATTCCTGGCCCTTGGAATAATCCTCATGAACATGAAGCCTTTCTGAAAGACAGAATCTTGCATAAGTTTGATGATGGTCTCGGTTACTGGTCTATTTTCCCCAAGGAACAGCAAGAGCAGTTCCTTGGGTGGATTCTTCTGATCCCCGAGGGCGGCGTCGGCTCTGAGATTGAAATTGGATGGAGACTGAACCGTTTAGCCTGGGGAAACGGCTATGCGCCCGAAGCCGCACAAGTGGTCGTGAGCCATGCCTTTAACACCCTGAGACTTGATTGCATCGTCGCAGATATCGATCCTGATAATATCTCCTCAATGCGTGTCGCAGAAAAAATAGGAATGAAACCCGATCAAAAGCACACTACTGATACAAGCGTTTGCTACGGGCTGACAAACACTGATTTTAAGAGCAGATTAAGTTTGATCTGAACGGCATATGGGAATCACTGCACGATTAATATAGCAACGTGCTGTTGCGCCCCTAAGTATCATTACCGTCCTTATAGGGCTGGGTATCTGTCGGTACAACTTCCGCTTCTGGCACGAAGGGGACGAGCTAACCAGGCTGAAGGTCCGCGGTGAACGATCTACGGACATTGCTAACAGCGCTTTGTGTCAATTAACCGGGAGCATGCCATAGGCACAAGAATGAGGTCAGCTAATAGTAAGAGGATCGGTTTGATATTTTGGCGAGAAAAGTGAAGGTGGTAGATATGCCGGGAGCGGCATAAGCTCACCCGCTCCCTATAAAGCGATTGATAAACTCTGATTTTAAGGGCTGACGATAACCTTTATGTCTGAACCTGAAATGCTTTTAATATATGAATAGTTTGTTCCTAAAACTGCCAGTTGTTCTTCGGATATTTTTTGGGCGGAAACAGCGGGCTGGACGATGATAAAATTAAAATCCAGTTCATGGTCATGGTCATGGCACTTATTGCGCAATATTTCAAGCTGTTTTGGCGACCCCTTAAGAATTCGATCGAAACCCGTCGGGAGAGATTTTTGGTAACGATCCAGCATGCGGTCAAAAAATTTCTCACCTGTATATAGCCATCTCACAGGTCTGGATGCCTGGCCGCAGACTTCATAAACATCGCTCACACGAGCACCCGGAGTAGCGACACCATCGGCCAAAGGACAGTATTTACAGTGGAATAAACTGATGTGGATTATGTCTTTGTTAACGAGAATTGCAACAAGGTCAGCTATTTCGCCTGCACCATCGTCATTGAAAACAATACTGTATTCATCTGAATCGCCACGGATAATCTAGACACTTCTGAGCCGTTGATAATATAGGTTTTCATATTCAGCCGGTGGCATCTGCTCGCTCGAACCATGCCGACGCTTACTGTTATAAAACATTTCGATGTAATCAAAAATATCGCTTCTGGCTTCGTTTCTCGTTCCGTAGATCTTTTTCTTAATCCGCTCGCGTTTCAGTAGCTGGAAAAAGCTCTCCGCAACTGCGTTGTCGTGGCAGTTACCGCGACGACTCATTCTGCTTTCAAGACCGTGTGATTTCAGGAACGACTGCCACTCATGGCTCGTGTATTGACTGCCCTGGAGCCGGAAAGTCTTCACTGCATCAGTGATCTCACCGGGCTGAGAAAACAGCAAGCATGATGATGAAAACTGACACCGACATTCTTACTATCAGAGTGAACCAGTACCTGTTTTTGAGGATTACGCCTCCACACCGCCATAAGTAATGCGTTCAGGACAATCTCTTTTGTCATGCGGGGTTGCATTGACCAGCCGATAACTTTTCGGGAGAACAGGTCAACCACCACGGCGAGATATAGCCAGCCTTCGTGGGTTCGGATGTAGGTTATGTCCGTCACCCAACTCACATCCGGCGAGTCCGGATTGAACTGCCGCCGGAGTCTGTTGGGTGCAACGATGCTGGCTTCGCCTTTACGTGCCCGTGGGCCACGGTACCCAACCTGAGCTTTTATTCCGGCACGCTTCATCAGTCGCCAGACCCGGTTCACTCCGCACTGCTGTCCGGTATCACGCAGATCGAGATGGATCTTGCGATAACCACAGATGCAGCCAGACTCAAGCCAGAGCTGTTTGATCTGCCCGGTCAGCATCTGGTCTGCCTGGCGCCGCTGTGAATATGGCTGCTGAAGCCAAAAATAAAACCCACCAAGATGTACATCCAGAACCCGACAAAGCAAACGAACAGGCCAGCAACAGCTGTTGTCGCGGATAAAGGCGTACCTCAGTCGGACAGCTTTGCGAAGTACGCCGCGGCTTTTTTAATATGTCTCGTTCGTCGGTAACCCGCTTCAGCTCTTTCTGGAGACGGCGGATCTCGGCCTGAGCATCTGACTGTTCATTATTAGTGGAAGAATCCGGACCGTACTTCTTTATCCAGGCGTAAAGGCTGTGGGTGGTGACATCGAGACGTGTTGCAACGCTGGAAACAGAATGACCACGATCAACAACCTGTTTGACTGCTTCAATTTTAAACTCTTCAGGATAACGCTTACCGCTCATGGGCACCTCTCTTTAAGTCATCTTAATGGACTGACCCCGCGCCCGTAGACAAATTCTGTCCTCACGATTGGGCCTGTTCGAAGGCCTCCGGACTGACGCCGCCGAGGTGACTGTGGCGCCGGGCCCGGTTGTAGAACACTTCAATGTAATCGAAGATATCCGCCCGGGCCAGATCCCGGGTTTTGTATATTCTCTTCCTGATGCGTTCTTTTTTCAGTGAACTGAAGAACGATTCGGCCACTGCATTATCCAGACAGTTGCCACGCCGGCTCATGCTCGGTGTCAGGTTATTGGCCCGGCAGAAGCGCTGCCAGTCGTCACTGCCGTACTGACTACCTTGATCGTGGTGTACGATGACCTCGCCGTCCGGTTTTCGGCGCCAGACCGCCATCATCAGCGCGTCGAGCGCCAGTTCGCGTGAGAGAGTGGGTTTCATCGACCAGCCGACCACATTACGGGCGAAGAGATCGATAACCACCGCCAGATATAACCATCCCTGCCAGGTGCGGATATAAGTAATATCGGTGACCCAGACCTGGTTGGCCCGGACAACGGTGAACTGCCGCTGCACGCGATTAGGAGCAACGACTGAAGGCCTGCCGGCGATACGACGTGGCGCTTTATAGCCACGCACAGCTTTAATCCGGTTCAGTTGCATAATCCGACCCACCCGGTTTTTACCGCAGGTTTCCCCGATTTCGTTCAGATCGCCATGAACCCGCCGGTAACCGTATACGCCTCCGCTCAGGGAATATGAGTCGCGGATAAGTATCAGCAGGCGCTGGTTATCTTTATCACGCGCCGGGACAGGGTTATGCAACCACGCATAGAACCCGGCCCGGGCGACATTCAGTACCCGACACATCGTCATCACACCCCATACAGTGCGGTGCTCATTGATAAAGCGGTACTTCAGTCGGGCTCCCTTGCAAAGTACCGCGCGGCCTTTTTCAGGATATCCCGTTCTTCTTCGGTGCGTTTTAACTGCGCCCGGAGTTTCAGGATCTCGCTTTTAGCTTCCAGTAAATCCCGGGCATGCTGCTCGCTGTTATCAGGTTTGATAGCCCGTAGCCACTTGTAGAGGCTGTGTGCAGAGACGTCCAGACGGTCAGATACTTCGGCGACGGAATAACCGCGTTCCGTTATCTGACGGACGGCTTCTTCCTTAAATTCAGGTGTAAATCGTGGTGTGCCCATATGCTCCCCCTATGCTCAAACTATAGGGCAGGATCGTCTACCGAGACGGGGTCAGTCCATAAATGACTCAGAGGTGTCTGTTAAATCCGTGGCGATTCAGTGGCATGAAGCGTAATACCATACTCTGGAGAGAGCTGACGATTGTTCCTGGTCCTATGCCGTATGTAAATGTTAATTATAGTTGTCGAACCTGGCTTTAATAGATTTGTAGAAATCATTCATCAAAGCAACGTACTCAAATCCTGCTTTCTTTTCAGTTGAAGGCAGAGTAGAAAACAGGATGGTGCTTTCCAGCAGCTTTGTATGGGCCTCTTCCAGAACCGGGATCAAGCTATCCCTCGGCTCGCCTGAAGTCATACTCGCGTCCACCTGATTTGACAATTGCTGCACCAGGGTGAGTTTATCAATGGCAGCTTTGTTTTTCCGCTCAAACTCAAGCGTCTTTTCCCCTCTAAATTTGAGGGTCAGAGGATTGGCAAAGTCCCCGCTTTCCCTCATTGCCTGGTGAAACGACTGGTCCTGCTCCACAACTTCATGCCCTTGCAACACTTGCTCTTTCGCAAGACCATACATGGCAAAATACCATAAAGTACCTTTGTCCATACTTTTAAGCTTTTCAAAACTGCTATGGGCTTCGCTCAAAATTTGATGCAGTAATGGATCCGCATTTTTTAAAAAGGGAATCATAATTTCGTACACTTTTTCCGGTGACTCCTGCTCCTGAGCAGTAATGCCCAACGAGATCAAGTACCGTTGGAAGTCCAGCAAGTGTTTTGCAACCCATGCGTAGACACGTTTAATTTCATTTTCCTGTTCCGGGCCCCGGTTGTAATTTTCTAGCGTTATGTAATCGTGGCCATCCAGACTTTTGGCGACAGCCGAAGCAAAATGCCAAGTCCACCCTTCCACTTTCACCCCTTCAAACTGTTGCAAGGCCTCTTCAAGAGTAACCTGTTTTTCGGCGATGAATTTTTGGAGCTGTTTCTGGAATTCAGGATGCCTCTGTGTATGGTCTACGTCTCCTGTGGGAAAGGTGGCCAGAGCCTCACCTACATTGGGAACAGCATACTGATTCACACCGAGTATCTTACTTTTTTGATCCAGCATTTCAGGCTTCAGCGTGCCATAACGTTTATCAATCAGCTTTTGCAAAGCATCTTCTGTTACTTTGACACAGGTACGATCGTATTCTTCCTGAATCGCCACATAAATGTTTTCTTCCGTCCCTGCCGTGACTGCGTTGGAGGCTACCAAATACCAAATCGCATCCTCTTCAACCTTTCCGCTCTCCACAAGGGGTTTGAACTTCTCAAGAACGCGGATCCTTTTTGTTGCAAGGCTTTCTGTAAGCCCTTTCGCGATGGTTGAGGGAGTCGGAGCATTGTCAAAAGCCATAGTCGTGCTGATGGCCCCGTTAGATCTGGAGTAATAGGAAAGGTTTGTCACCTGTTCAGACGTTCCAACATCCGGAGTCTGGTCTTTAAGCACTAGTGGGGCATCGGGCGGCCCCAAACCTCCTGCGATTTTACTGGCGACTTCGTTGCAGATATGTACTCCCAATGAGGCACCTGGCATCTGCTGATCATTAAATCGCCATGTGGTGCGGTACAACAGGGTACTGAGGTCCGTGGTAATGATCCCGGGAATATGCATTAACCGAACCGGCGAACCGGCGGACTCAAGAGAGGCGTTGCTTTTGACCACCACATCTTGCGTACTGTAAAAGGTTTTGGTCTGATGTTCGGTCTTTTCAATTGCTAATGTGTTGTCCGTCGCCACCTTCAGATTCGGTTTTTTGTGAGAGGCTGTTTTGTAACCGGCCATCCAGGGCGATATCTGGGTAGATTGAGAAACAAATTCGGCATTTCCGCTAGCTAAATATTCATCCCCGGTCCTGTATTGAAAACGCTGGACCGGAGCCCCATTACGAGAGAAAGTCTTAAGTTGTTTTATCTGTGCTGTATTATTTTCTACTTGCTGGCTTTTTTTAATCGCTTCCAGTGACTTTCTTTGAGCAACGGCTTCACGCCTGTTATCCACAAACCCAAAGCATTGCTTCACAGCATGCGTAACCTCTCTACTGTCATTTTCTTTCGATTTGTTTTTTTGTATATACATATTTTTAAACCTATTTAACTTTCGCCTCTCAATGAGGTTTTGTAATTTATTAAAAAACGATCACTGTAGTGTGTTTTTCATCAAAACTATTTTTTACTAATTAGTAATCCTTTAGCACCCAAAGATGTTATTAATGATCTATTCACCTTATTTAATTGATAGCTAATATTATTAAGTTCTTATGTTGTAACATGCATATATTTCGCTGAATATTCAGGGTTAGAAAGCGCCCCGCAACGCCTTAGCCCCCATCATATCCGCCTCATGCTCCAGCGCCGGGCTATCATTCACCGCCATTCCACCAACGGAGGTTGTCGCAGAAACCCGCCCTTGTGCCTGCTGCACCACATGGCCTAGTTCGTGGGGTAAGTGCTTTTCCTGGCCGGAAGCAAGGTGGATATTGCAGCCCTTGGCATACGCATGGGCCTGCACGGCAGCAAATAACCTGATTGATAACCATCGACAACCACGCCATCTCGCGGCAGAGCACGATGACATTGTTCGCTTGTTGATTATTTTCGACATCTGCTTGTTGGAGCATGGCACGTCCTTGAAAAGAGGTGCATCAGGCCAGGAACTGCTTTTTTGCCAGCAGCGTACACAACAAACTCATTATAGCACCTCATTCACACTGGCTATTTTTTCGCCCCTGCGTCACCACTGTGCGGGCAGGCGTTGGCCCTTGTGTACCGCACAGAACACCATTCCGGCGCAATGCCGCATTCAGAACGGGCTGGCATGGCGGGCGTGAATCCGTTCTTTACTGACCAGAACTTGCTGCTGCAGAAACTTCTGCTTTTGGCACGGAGCGGACGTTGCTAAATCAGTCTATGTTAATCAACGGGGAGCGGGTCACCCTCTCACCTTGTTTGAGCTATGCGTACATCAATCTGTTTCGATGGGCAATATTCATTTGAGTTGCAGATGATTCATCATTCGATCTCTTCATTTTGTGCACGAAGAGTGAATGCAGGCCCGTCTGCAGCTAACACAAACTGTCAGAAAAGAGCTCCCGCTTTTTCCAACCCTGCCCACTAAATTTCTCCAAACTTCAACAGGTTTGGGCTACCTTCCAAAAAACTCCTTGATCCATGCCGAAAAAAATAAATACTGTATATAAATACAGTAATCGTGAGTAACCTCTTATGCGATTGATTCCTGCTACCGTGAGTGAACCTTCGGTGCTTTCTCCCCTGTTCGTTGAGCATGTGCCCTGCGGCTTTCCCAGCCCGGCCCAGGATTACATCGAAGAACGACTTGATCTGAATGCGTTCATCGTCAGGCATCCCAGCGCGACTTACTTCGTGAAGGTCAGCGGCGATTCCATGATCGACGCGGGCATTTTCGACGGTGACCTGCTGGTGGTGGATCGCTCCCTGAAACCTGAGCACGGCGATATTGTCATTGCGGCCGTTGAAGGCGAGTTTACGGTAAAAGAGCTGCGGACCCGCCCGGAACTGCTATTGATGCCGAGAAATGCACGCTATCGCCCTATCGCTATTCATTGCGAAGAAGCGCTGGAGATTTTCGGCGTGGTGACCTTTACCGTTAAGACGCATAAATAAAATGTTCGCGCTAATTGATGCCAATAACTTTTACTGCACATGCGAGTCGATATTCCGCCCTGATTTAAAAGGGAAAGCGATTGTTGTGATATCGAATAACGACGGCTGCATTATTTCTCGTTCGGCAGAGGCAAAAAAACTCGACATCCCGATGGGCGCACCGTATTTCAAAATCAAAGATGAACTACGTCGCCAGGGTGTGACGGTGTTCAGTTCCAACTATGCGCTCTATGCCGACATGAGCCATCGTATGATGGCCACCCTGGAAGAGATTGGCCCCAGGCTGGATATCTACTCCATCGACGAAGCCTTTATGGATTTAAGCGGCGTCGATAACTGCCTCTCCTTTTCCGACTTTGGTCACGAAATACGCGACACCGTCCTCAGAAATACCGGGCTGCGGGTGGGGGTCGGTATTGCCCCAACCAAAACGCTGGCAAAACTGGCCAACTTTGCTGCCAAAAAATGGCCTACGTCTCAGGGCGTGGTCGATATCTCCGGACACGAGACGCAGCGCAAATTACTTCCCCATGTGCCCATTGAAGAGGTCTGGGGCGTCGGGCGGCGGATCAGCAAAAAGCTACGGGGGATGGGCATTGAAAACGCACTGCAACTGGCCGACTGCTCGACCTGGGTCATTCGCAAACACTTTAATGTAGTGCTGGAACGTACGATGCGCGAGCTGCGGGGGGAAGCGTGTCTGGCGTTTGATGAACTCATCCCAACGAAACAGCAGATCATTTGCAGCCGTTCTTTTGGTCACCGGATCACGGATTATGCAGAGATGCATCAGGCCATTTGTACCTATGCAGAACGGGCTGCCGAAAAATTACGCATGGAACGGCAATATTGCCGCCAGGTCAGTATCTTTATGCGTTCCAGCCCGCATGCCCCTGGCGAACCTTATTACAGCAACCAGGTTTCAATGTCCTGCATGACACCCACGGAAGATACACGGGATATTATTTCAATGACAAATACCCTGCTGCTGCAAATATGGCGAGCAGGTTACCGATATATGAAAGCCGGGGTAATGCTAAGTGATTTTTATAGTCAGGGGATTGCCCAGCCTGATTTTTTTGATGAACTCAAACCACGGGCAAATAGTGCGGCATTGATGGATGTGATCGACACGCTGAATAAGTCAGGAAAGCGAAAAGTCTGGTTTGCCGGGCAAGGGTTCGAAAAAAGCTGGTCGATGAAGCGGGAGATGCTCTCTCCCGCCTGGACCACCCGCTATAGCGATTTTCCGGTGGTAAAATAGACGCGTTTAACGACTGCGTTTGGCGTGACGTTCCCAGTTTTCCTGTTTTGCTTGTTCAGATTTACGCAGGGCAACATAGCAGGCTCCACTTCCACCCTGGTGTGCTTGCGCGACGCAAAATGCCTGCACATCCTCAAATTCTGGCAACCAGCGGGCAAGATAACTGCGAATGATATTGGCATGAGCCCTGTCTTCCCGCCCTTTACCATGAATAATCACAAAATTGCGTAACCCGTCGAGTCTCGCCTGATGCATAAAGCTGAACAGAATCTGGCGGCACTGCTCAACGGGCTGGCGCAACAAACTGAGGCTCGCCTGCTGGCTGTATTTACCTGAGCGCAGCTTATCAATCACACCCTGCTGGACGCCTTCACGCTTAAATTCAAGCGGCGTACCCAGTGGCAGGACATCAAGAAAGCCGGTAGTGAGAAAATTATCCAGTTGCAGCGTGTCAATCTGCCTTGCCTCACGGGCGTTGCGGCCCGGATGCCAATGAACATCGGCGCAACGTTTAAGCGGCTGGACATCTTCCATGGCATCAAGAAACAACGATCTTTCATCAGGGTTCATGGTAGATCCTCTCGCGACATCTGAGGGGATACTATAGCTGGCACATCAAGGACTCACAATGGCCAGGCAAGACAGGTACTCTGCTGGCGCCACCCTGGCGGATTGTATTATATTCCGCAGAAACACATTAGCCCCACTAATAGTAAATATTTAACAGCACTTAACTTAAACTTCATTGCCGTTAATATTCTAAATTTCAGTTAAATTATCGTAAAATCAATCACCAATTCGACTGGAATTATTTTTCAGGCCGACTATAACTATATTATTCACGTAAGGATGAAACCCAAAAAATAAATGAACGGATGCGCTGCTGTGTGTACTGTAGAGCCTGACGATGTCGGCAGGCTCTATTTTTTTCTATTTTTTACGCCCTGAATATATCATCTATTACATAATCTACAGTCACGCTATCTGCATTGTATTTACCCCCAATAATACCTGGGTATTTATGCAGCATTGCTCCCTTTTGAGGTATAGTGCCCCTCGCACGATCGTGCTAGATTGCCCGCATGTAGAGTTGTCTCTGGCAGGATAATAAGGATGTCCAATGCTCACCCTTCTTGAAGATAAAATCGACACGCCACTAGGCCCACTCTGGGTGCTGTGCGACGAAACGTTCCATCTGCGCGCTGTTGAATGGGAAGAACACAGCGATCGCATGAATCAGTTACTCGATATCCACTATCGCCGTGAAGGTTATACCCGTGTCGCGAGCGGCAATCCGGGCGGATTAAGTCAAAAATTGCGGGATTATTTTGCCGGGGATCTGGCAGTGATCAACGCGCTTCCGACCGCCACCGCAGGCACCCCGTTTCAACGTGAAGTCTGGAAAGCACTGCGTGATATCCCTTGCGGTCAGGTCTTGCATTACGGCCACTTAGCCGAGATGCTGGGTCGCAGCGGTGCTGCGCGAGCGGTGGGTGCAGCAAATGGATCCAATCCGGTCAGCATTGTGGTGCCTTGCCACCGCGTGATTGGTCGCAACGGCACGATGACCGGTTATGCGGGCGGCGTACAGCGTAAAGAGTGGCTTTTGCGCCACGAAGGCTACTTGCTATTATAGGAACAAGGGCATTTTTGTGCGCTTAATCGCCGAGCCCTCTGCTAAAAACCCCAATGAAACGATGGAATATCAACAAGATGGTTAATTTCCTGATTCTGTCGTTTCCAATACCCACTTTAATTCTGCTGAATTGACGTTTCGCCAGGCTTACGCGCTCAAGAAAAAGATGATAAAATTGACTAAAATCAATTAAGGCTTGAGTAGACTTATGATCCCGGAAAAGCGAATTATACGACGCATTCAGTCAGGCGGATGTGCTATCCATTGCCAGGATTGCAGTATCAGCCAGCTCTGTATCCCTTTCACTCTCAATGAGCACGAACTCGATCAGCTCGACAACATCATTGAGCGTAAAAAGCCGATTCAGAAAGGCCAGACGCTGTTCAAAGCGGGTGATGAGCTGAAATCGCTGTACGCTATCCGTTCCGGTACGATCAAGAGTTATACCATCACCGAACAGGGTGACGAGCAGATCACCGGCTTCCATCTGGCTGGCGACCTTGTCGGCTTTGACGCCATCGGCACCGGGCATCACCCGAGCTTTGCCCAGGCGCTGGAAACGTCAATGGTCTGCGAAATCCCGTTTGAAACCCTGGATGACCTGTCCGGTAAAATGCCGAACCTGCGCCAGCAAATGATGCGCCTGATGAGCGGCGAGATCAAAGGCGATCAGGACATGATCCTGTTGCTGTCAAAGAAAAACGCGGAAGAGCGTCTGGCTGCCTTCATTTATAACCTGTCGCGCCGTTTTGCCCAACGCGGTTTCTCCCCACGTGAGTTCCGTCTGACCATGACCCGTGGCGATATCGGTAACTATTTAGGCCTCACCGTGGAAACTATCAGCCGTCTGCTCGGCCGTTTCCAGAAAAGCGGCATGCTGGCAGTTAAAGGCAAATACATCACCATCGAGAATAGCGATATTCTGTCGCAGCTTGCGGGCCATTCACGCAACGTAGCCTGATTTTCCCCCGTCTTTTTTACCTTTTGCCCGGTCGTTTAATTTTTCTGAATTATTGATCTGGCAAAAGGTTTCCCCTGTTTCATTCAGTACTTATGGGTTATCTTGTATTTACAGACTGTGGTGACAGATGTAAGGAGACCCTGTATGGCTAGATATCAAAATATGTTGGTCGCCATCGATCCTAACCAGGACGATCAGCCCGCATTACGACGTGCCGTGTATTTGCATCAACGGATTGGTGGGCGCATTAAAGCCTTTCTGCCCATCTATGATTTCTCATATGAAATGACCACCCTTCTGTCCCCTGACGAGCGCACTGCCATGCGGCAAGGTGTGATTAGCCAGCGTACCGCCTGGATTCGCGAACAGGCGAAGTACTATATGGACAGCGGTGTGCCAATCGACATCAAAGTGGTGTGGCATAACCGCCCCTTCGAAGCCATTATTCAGGAAGTGATTGCCGGTGGGCATGACCTGCTACTGAAAATGACACACCAGCACGACAAACTCGAATCCGTTATTTTTACCCCAACAGACTGGCATCTGCTGCGTAAATGCCCATGCCCGGTGTGGATGGTAAAAGACCAGCCGTGGCCTGAAGCCGGTAAAGCGCTGGTGGCTGTCAACCTGGCGAGCGAAGAGCTATACCATAATTCACTCAATGAGAAGCTGGTAAAAGAGACCATCCAACTGGCCGAACAGGTCAACCACACCGAAGTTCACCTGGTGGGTGCTTATCCGGTCACGCCCATTAACATCGCCATTGAACTACCGGAGTTCGACCCAAGCGTCTACAACGATGCCATTCGCGGTCAACACCTCATTGCAATGAAAGCTCTGCGCCAAAAATTCAGCATCGACGAGAAAATGACCCACGTCGAGAAAGGTTTGCCAGAAGAGGTGATCCCGGATCTGTCCGAACATCTTCAGGCCGGGATCGTGGTACTCGGCACCGTTGGACGTACCGGGATTTCAGCTGCCTTCCTCGGCAACACGGCTGAGCAGGTTATTGATCATCTGCGTTGTGACCTGCTGGTCATCAAGCCTGATGATTACCAGACGCCTGTCGAACTGGATGACGAAGACGACTAATGTCCCTTCCCCATCACTACGTCATCGCCCGCAACCGCGGGCGTTTTCTTATCGATTATTTACCGGTTTTTCTCGCCACTGCTGTAAATAGTGCCGTAGCCAGCTCCCCGCAACGCCAGGTGGTGTGCGTTTATTCCAGAGTAAATCAATCAATACGCTGCGTGGCCAACCCGGGACATTCAGGCGGGTCAGTTTTTTCGATCCTGAAAACTCTTCCACCAGCGCACTGGGCAAAGTGCACCAGCCAAACCCCTGCTCTGCCATACTGAGCAGCATCAGGTAGTTGGGCGCAGACCAGACCGGACCACGGGCGGTCATGCTGCTGTTTTCAAGATAGGTGTTCAATCGCAACTCACGCCAGCTACGTAACTGTTCTTCCAGCAGCATCTCTTCCCGCGCCAACGGATGGCTATTCGCCACGTAGATGTCCATCTCACTTTGCATCGGTAATCGCATAGCCCCGATATCCGTTGGATAGCTTGCCTGCGCTTCCGTTAGCCCTAACTGGGCGCGCCCCTTTTGCAACAAATCGATCACGTCTTCGTTTTCACCAATCAGACACTCAAATTCGGTGTGCGGATAGCGTTTATCAAACGCCCCCAGCAGGTCAGCAAGAATATCGGGATGCAGCGTATCGGAGAGAACAAACGTCAGGCGGGTTTCCATCTCTCCCGCCAGCCAAACGGCAAGTTCATCAAGCCTGTCGCTGGCCGCCAGGATCGCCTGAACATAGCTCAGTGCCTTCTCACCCTCAGGAGTTAAAACGGGGTGACGTGAAGAACGGTCAAACAACGTCACGCCCAAATCTGTCTCCAGGTTGGCAATGGCCGTACTGATCGTCGACTGGCTTTTACGCAGTTTGCGGGCGGCGGCAGAGAACGAGCCTGAGGCCACGGTCTCGACAAAAGCAGTGAGTGCTTCGGGTGAATAGCGCATAGAAGTATCTATTTTATCGATGGTATCTAACTTTAATTTATCTCATTAAACGATAAAAATCCTCTTCCCTGCGCACGTGATGATGCGTGATAAAAAAGGAAAGAGGATTTAAACATGCAACAACAGGCAGTACAGCGTCGCGGCTTAACCGAACGAATTTTCCATGCGGTGAGTTTCGAAGTCATTGCCACCGCTATCTGTGCCCCGGCCAGCGCCTGGATCATGCAGCGCCCGGTGCTAGAAATGGGTGGACTCACGCTGCTACTGGCGACAGCCGCCATGATCTGGAATGTTATCTATAACGCGTTGTTTGACCGATTATGGCCGGTGCATCGTGTGCCCCGAACCGCACGTATACGTGTTTTGCATGCCTTAGGGTTCGAAGGCGGGTTTATCGTGATTGGTGTGACCATCGCCTCACTGGTGCTCGGCATTGGTCTGGTAGCCGCCTTCTTACTGGAAATTGGCTTTTTCCTGTTCTTCCTGCCCTACACCATGGCTTTTAACTGGGGCTATGACGTTCTGCGTGAACGGATTATCCAGCGCAGACTGGCCCGCGTGACAGAATAAAAAAAGCCTCGCATCTCGCGAGGCTTAACTCTTCATGGTATTCGTTAGTCACGTTTTTTCGGCATCATGCGCAATAACGTATTGTCTTTAAAGACATAGTGGTGCGCGAGCGCCGCCAGGGCATGCAGGCCGATAAGGTAATAACCGAGCATCGCCAGGGTAACGTGGTAGTTCTTCAGGATATCCACAAGGTCAAAATTCGCCTCTTCCGCGTGCGGCATCATGATGCCAAAGGCAATCCAGTTCCCGCCACGGTTATACATCATCAGCAGGCCAATGATCGGCAACGCAATAAACAGCAGGTAGATAACCAGATGGCCCAGGTGCGCCATGCCGGTCATCATCGATGACGGTTTGGGCATAATCGGTGGCGTAGGCGATTTCAGGCGCACCAGCAGGCGCGTCAGCATCAATACCAGAATGGTAATGCCACACGAAACGTGGATGATATTGAAATACGGGCGGTAACTGCGCGGCGCAAGACCACGAAATTCCATGGCGCAATACGTCACAACGACCAGAAGAAAGACCAACCAGTGGATAGCGATTTGAAGCCCGGAATATTTGCTGCGCATAAGCTAATCCTGAAACAAGTTCGAAAACGCCAACATACCGGGCTTTTCTTAAAAATTCATTAACTTTTCTTTATCAATTTTCAACCGCTTACACTGTCATGAAAAGCAATCATTTGCCGTTAAGTTCAAGACAAGCTATTCCTGGTGAAGTGCAAAAAACCGTTCCTGACAGGAGTAGCATGATGAGTAAAATTGGCATTAATGGATTTGGGCGCATTGGCCGTCTGGTGTTACGTCGTCTGCTTGAAACAGGCAGCGATGCCGACGTAGTGGCGATTAACGATCTGACGTCACCAAAAGTACTGGCCTATTTGCTGAAGTACGATTCGAACTATGGCCCATTTAGGTGGAGTGTGGATTTCACCGAAGATGCGCTGATTGTCGACGGGAAAAAGATCACCGTTTACGCAGAGAAAGAGGCGAAACACATTCCGTGGCGTGCCGCGGGTGCTGACATCATCGTCGAATGTACCGGGTTCTATACTTCCAGCGAAAAATCGCAGGCTCACCTCGACGCAGGCGCGAAGAAAGTGCTGATTTCCGCTCCGGCGGGGGATATGAAAACCGTGGTCTTCAACGTCAATGATGACACCATTGATGCTCAGGACACCATCATCTCGGTGGCGTCCTGTACCACCAACTGCCTGGCACCGATGGCAAAAGCTCTGCATGACAATTTCGGTATTAAAGTGGGCACCATGACCACCATTCACGCCTATACCGGTACGCAGGCACTGGTGGACGGTCCGCGCGGTAAGGACTTGCGTGCCTCACGTGCGGCGGCAGAGAACATCATTCCGCACACCACCGGGGCGGCAAAAGCCATCGGCCTGGTGATCCCCGATCTCAGCGGTAAACTTAAGGGCCACGCTCAGCGCGTACCGGTGAAAACCGGTTCTGTTACCGAACTGGTCTCTATTCTGGGCAAAAAAGTCACCGCCGATGAAATCAATCAGGCGCTGAAGAAAGCCACCGAGAACAATGAGTCCTTCGGTTATACCGATGAAGAGATAGTCTCTTCTGACGTGATCGGTAGCCATTTCGGCTCCGTGTTCGATGCCACACAAACGGAGATCACCGAAGTGGGCGATCTGCAACTGGTGAAAACCGTCTCCTGGTACGATAACGAATACGGCTTTGTGACTCAGCTGATTCGCGTACTGGAAAAATATCGCGCACTGTAAATGAATTCGGGCGGCACTGCTGCCCGTTATTTCACTCCGATGATATTTCAGGCAGAGCTATTAATGGCGGTAGAAAGTACTATTGAAAAACAGAAATACATTCTCACTACAAATAATAACTAATAGAAGCATCACTGAAAACTATAATATTTTTCGTTTCATCGCTCAGGTAAAATAGTGCTCTTTGCCTCGCATTGGACGCGCACTTATGAGATATCCATTAATAATGGACCACTATGGTGGAAAGGTCTATATGGTCTTTCAGGGAATACTATGTCTGTTATTTCTCCTCGCGCATCCTGTAAGTGCCGCCGCATTGACATGTACGGGTAACAGCAGCATTGGCGGAAGCTTCGCTGTCGCCAGTGGTAGTCTAAAAATCACTACTCCACGCTCAGCGACGGCTGACTTTTACAGTATTGGTCGTACACGCATGGGGGCAGGAAATATCAGCATAAGCTGCGATGGTGCCTATAAAATTAATTCGACCCTTGTTAATGCGCCAACAAATATATTGTATGGCGAAAATATTAGTGAGAATGCTGTACCGACAACGAACCCGGATATCGCAACAATAATGCAGGCTTCAGATGATGAAGACTTCACCGGAAACGTGGTCAAAACCTGGCCGGACTATTCAACCGTCACCAGCAATTTCGCGGCGGGCAGTGTAAAAAAGATCCCTTTTTATATGACCGTGAGATTAAGGCTCAATTTCCCGGATACGAACCCCAAAATCGCTCCAGGTCCATTCGGTAGTTTTACAGGGGCAACATTGGTTATTTATGTGACTCCCGTAAATACGGGGGACACAATTGGCACCTGCCCAACCGGAAGTACCTCCTTAAACGGCGATAACCGAACTTGTATTTTGTTCTCCCGACTCATCACCTCACCAGGCACCAACATTTATTCAGGAACCTGCGAAATGCTTATTCCAAATAAAGTCGTGAATCTGGGGCAGCATCCAGGTGCTTCAGGCGAAAATTCGCCCTGGAAAGATGCCAGTTTTGACATCAAATGCCCCACCGCCTGGGGATACCTCGCCAAAATGATGGGGGGTACTAACGCTGTTGATGACAGCGATGCAAAAGGCAAAGTGAACCCCAATAAGGCACTCACCATTACCGTGGCACCTTATACGCCGATTATTTCCGCCCTGAGCGGCACCTTCGAACTGAATGGGGCTGGTGCACCGGGTTACGCCAGCGGTTATGGCATTCAGCTTGCGTGGGGGCCGCCCTCTGCACAGATACCCGGAAACAGTATTCCCACTAAACCCGTTAGTTTCTCCGGGCCTTCATTACTGAACTTAAGCAATAGTAATTATACAACCGGCAACTACACACCTGGCTCAGCCGCCGTCCCAGCGGGTGTCGATGGGCGTGTGTATATGTCTGCGCGGTATGTCCGCACCACCGCGCCCTTCCAGCCCGGTGTGGCCGATGGCAAAGTGGAAGTGATTGTGAGTTATAACTGACACCCGATTCTTTTGCAGCATGCCGCATTTTCACACTCTCCCCTATGCTATAAGCCATTGTCATATTTCTGGAGAGAGACAGTGAGAGACATCAGCGCAGATGACCTTATCCATTCCATGAGAAATGCAGTGGCGCAATCCACGACCTTTTCCGTCTGGCCGCAGGGAGAACCACCAGGTGCATCCACAAGTCTGGTCACTTTTCGGCTGGAAGAAAACCATACAGGCCCTTCTGATTTTGATCGTTCCGTCACCGGCGTGCGTGCACCCCACATCACCGTTTATGCCCCTGAAAAACCCAACGGCGTGGGGATACTGGTGACACCTGGCGGCTCTTATCGCCGCGTTGTGCTCGATAAAGAAGGCAGCGCGCTGGCTCCCTTTTTTAATGCCAGAGGTTACACCCTGTTTGTGATGAGCTATCGCCTGCCGGGAGACGGTCACGTAGAAGGCGCCAATGCACCACTGGCGGATGTCCAACGGGCGATGCGTACCTTGAAAGCTCGGGCGCAGGAGTGGCAGCTCGATCCTGAGCGGATGGGAATAATGGGATTTTCAGCGGGCGGTCATGCCGCAGCCAGTCTGGGCACGCGTTTTGATGAACGCGTTTATCCCCATAAAGATGACATTGACTCGCTCTCAGCTCGCCCGGCGTTTATGGCGCTGGTTTATCCGGTGATTACCATGCACCGGGAAGTTGATCACCCCGGTTCACGGTATGAACTGATTGGCGATAACCCCACCGAACAACAGATTCTTCATTATTCTCTGGAAGACCGGGCTGATGCCAACACGCCACCGACTTTTTTACTGCATGCCGTCGACGACCCGGCGGTAAAAGTGGAAAACAGCGTGGTGATGTTTACGGCATTAAGGCGGCTCGGTGTGCCGGTTGAGATGCATCTGTTTGAGCAAGGCGCACACGGGTTTGGTATTCGTGATGCCCAGGGGCTGCCCGCTGCGGTATGGCCGGAATTGATGATGAACTGGATTGAGACCAGGGTGTGAAGGTATTGCCGCCATCATTGCCGGATGGCGGCGTGACTCAATTAAGCCTGCAGATAAACCATCTGAGTTTGCAGGTACTCTTCCAGCCCATGACGACCATCGGCACCGCCAATGCCCGACTTACGCCAGCCCGCATGGAACCCCTGCATTGCTTCAAAGTTTTCACGATTGATGTAGGTTTCACCGAACTTCAGCCCTTTGATGGCCTTCATTGCGGTATTCAGGTTCTGCGTATACACCGATGACGTCAGTCCATAATCGCTGTCGTTTGCCATCGCCAGCGCCTCTTCGAGGGTGTCGAACACCACCACCGGCAGTACCGGACCAAAAGTTTCTTCATGCATGATGGCCATATCCTGGCGTACATCCAGCAGCAGCGTTGGCGGGTAGAAATAGCCCTTGCCTTCCACCGCTTTGCCGCCGAGCACCACACGCGCCCCTTCCGAGACAGCGCGCGCCACTTTGGCTTCCACACGCTCCAGCGCCGCACCGTTGATCAGCGGCCCCATTGCGATGTCGTTACGCTGGCCCGGATCACCGAACTGCACGGTTTTCATCGCTTCGCCAAGACGATTAACAAAGCGGTCGTAAATACCCTTTTGCACGTAAACACGTTCAGCACAGTTACAAACCTGCCCGGTGTTGATCACACGGGAATCAACAATGGCTTTTACCGCCAGCTCGAGATCTGCATCGTCCAGCACAATTGCCGGCGCTTTGCCGCCCAGCTCCAGGCACACTTTGGTGATGTTTTTCGCCGCAGCCGCCATGATTTTCTCACCCGCTACCACGCTCCCGGTCATGCTGACCATCGCCACTTTCGGGTTCCCGGCCAGCTCCTGTCCGACGGTTTCACCGCGTCCGAGTACTAAGTTAAAGACCCCTTTCGGTAGCCCCACTTCATGGACAATTTTGGCAAACGCAATGGCATTGTTCGGTGTGAATTCACTCGGTTTAATAACAATGGTATTGCCGGTGATCAACGCTGGTGCGAGCTTGCGGGCAATCAGGAAGAATGGAAAGTTCCATGGCAGGATCCCGGTCGTGACACCCAACGGACGCTTAAAGACAAAGATGTTTTCACCTGGGCGATCGCTTTGCAGAATTTCGCCTTCATAGCGGCGAGCCCATTCGGACATGTAGTCGATATAGTCAGCGGTGAAGTTCACTTCCACTTCTGCCAGTTGCTGAATTTTTCCACCTTCTGCCACGATAAGTGCGCTGATTTCACTGGCGTTGGCGCGAATACCCGCCGCAATTTTACGTAGCCAGCCCGCACGCTCGATAGCCGGTAACGCTTCCCAGGCAGGTTGCGCTTTGTCGGCAGCATCAATGGCACGCCGGGCATCGTCAGCGGTTCCGTCCGGAATACGCGACAGCAGCTCTTCTGTCGCCGGGTTGGTTACATCAATCCAGGCATCGCCCTGCCAGGTAACAAATTGACCATCAATATACATCGGGTGCTGTACGGGTGCTGTCATGAACTGCTCCTGTAATAACATTGTTTTTAACAAGTAAATTCGTTGTTAAAAATCTACAAGCGCACTGGGCTTTTCCCAGGATGACGGAGAGGATTTGTGAGTTAACTCATAAAAGAAAGGCTTTTTGGCAACAGAGGAATAACATTGCTTCAACAATGATTGCCCGTTTGCGTTGACCTTAGCGCAAACGGGCATGGGCTTATCCTATAGCACGACTGCCCATTGCGGACTGAAGAACCTCATCGGCCTGCAGGGTCTGCCAGGCTTTCTCAATATGGTTCGGGAAATCCACATGCACGATGAAGTCACGCCCATTCGGGCCATAGCCTTGTGCGTCATCGCGCAGTCGCGGCACTTCTCCCAGAATCAATGACAGATACCGCTCAACCGGCCAGAGACCGTCTGCCGGCGGCAGGAAGGTCAACCCATCACTGGTGTTGATGAGTTCCGGCACAAAGCCCGGGTAACTCAACCAGTGCGGTGCATCTTCGCACCCCGGGCTGATGCGGGCAAATGTCGCCATCGTGCGACGCTGCATCGTCGGGTCCTGCATCACTAACGCCGTGGTCAGTTTCATTCCGCGTGAGCAGATTGCATCGAGGGTAAACCGGGCATTCTCCCCGCAGTTGGTCGACTGGTCTTCAACAAGGATGTCGCCCGCCGGAATTGACCAGAAGCGTTGCGCGATTTCGGCGAGGATGGCCGCTTCGGTTTTGCCGGTGGTACGTAACACGTTGTACTGCGGGTGAGAGGCGACCGCGTGATACAGAAATGTGGTGGAGTGACCAATACCGCCGCTGATAATCAATGGCACATTCTGGCGCGAGGCAATATCAAATGCCGCATCAATCACCGGGATCACCGCATTACCCGCGAGGATGACCGCATCCGCACGTACCGGATCAGGTTTGCTGGCAAAGTCATTTTGTGCCAGCCACTGGCCCAGGGTATTGGCAGCCTTCAGGGTTTGTTCGGGCAAGCAGGGAAAAATCGTCATAGATAAAGACCTCATTTTTAAGCAACAATACAGCTTAGTTAAGCGGCGCTACATCGTAAAGTGCAAGAGAGATCACAAGTAAACTCCGTCCACCTTGACCCGCTATTATGCCGCCTGCGGCCATCACTTCGCTATCCCTTCCGTTCTCCTGTAAAAAATGGCGTCCTCTAATACACTTGAATTATTCACCGGGCTAACGGTAAACTCGTTAGAGATCTAACTAATTATCAGAAAAATGTATGGATAACCGCGATCTTACCTTTTCCCATTTGTTGTATTTAACGGCTCATCACTGGCGACTGGCTGTCGATCGCCGCCTGAAAGGATTAGGCATGAGTCAGGCAAGTTGGGTGGCCGTTGCGGCCATTGCACGCAACGATACCCCCCTTTCACAGAGTGAGCTGGCGCAAGAACTGGGGGTGGAAAATGCCACCCTGGTCCCACTGATTAACCGCCTGGTCGATCAACAACTGGTGCAGCGCGTATTGACCGAACAGGACAAGCGCAAGCGCCTGTTGGTCGCAACTGAGAAAGGTATGGCGTTGTACCACCAGGTCAAAACCGTGGCCGATGGCCTTCGTGAAGAGATAATGTCCGTCATCAGTCCCGAAGAACAAACTCAGACCCGCCAGGTGCTGGAAAAACTCTTGCGCGAAGTTGAGAGGAAGTAATGCGCCTGCCCAAAAGTGACCCTTATGCGCCCCGTGAATGGGCGCCCCACGAAAAGCCGATGCTGCTCGGGTCGCCTTCGACCCCGTTTCACAGTACACCGCGGCGGATTGCCTACGGCATAGTCGGCCTGCTGGTGTGCATGACCGGCGCGCTGGGTAATGCGATGGTGACCGCGAACCTGCAAAATCTACAGGGGACCTTTGCGGCCTGGTCAACGGAAATCGCCTGGCTTCCGGCGGTCTACGTCATGACCAACGTCTCCATCAACCTGCTGCTGGTGAAGTTTCGTCAGCAGTTTGGTCTGCGCGCTTTTACCGAAGGGTTTCTGGTGCTGTATGTGCTGGTGACCTTCTTTCACTTGTTCGTCAACGATCTCAGCTCCGCAATACTGGTACGCGCTGCACACGGCATGGTGGCAGCGGCGCTTAGCTCGTTAGGGATTTATTACCAGATTCAGGCCTGGCCCGCGAAACACCGACTCAAAGCGCTGACTATCGGGATCACCGGCTCTTCGCTGGCGATCCCCATTGCTCGCCTTTTCTCCACCGAGCTGCTGCAACTCGATGAGTGGCGCGGGCTCTACTTCTTCGAACTGGGGCTGGCATTAATCTCGCTCGCCTGCGTCGTGATGCTCAAGCTGCCGCCCGGCGATCGTAAACAAGTCTTCGAGAAGAAAGATTTTATTACCTTCTTTTTGCTCGCACCGGGCATGGCGTTGATTTGTGCGGTGCTGTCGCTCGGCCGCCTGGACTGGTGGTTTGAAGCCCCGTGGATAGGCTGGTCACTGGCGCTGGCCGTGGTGCTGATCGTCAGTGCCATCATTTTTGAACATAACCGCAGCAACCCGCTGCTCAATACCCGTTGGTTATCCAGCGGCAGTATTGTGCGGCTTGGCTTGATTATGCTGCTGATCCGCATCGTGCTGGCGGAGCAAAACACCGGCGTCTTCGGCTGGTTGCAGTACGTCGGTTTACAGAATGAGCAGATGACGCATCTGGCATGGTCAATTCTTGCCGGGATTGTCTGCGGCATCATCGCCAGTTGTTTGACCATCAAGCCCCAGCGGCTGGCCTGGCCCATTGTCACCGCCCTGCTGCTGATGATCATCGCCTCGCTGATGGATAGCCAGTCCACCAGCCTGACGCGCCCCGATCAGCTCATGTTCAGCCAGTTCTTGCTCGGTTTCGGCAGTGCATTCTTTCTCGCCCCGGCAATGCTGGCGGGCATTGGTGGCGTGGTTGCAGACCCGCGTAACCTGGTGAGTTTCTCGGTGCTGTTTGGCATGAGCCAGAATATCGGTGGCCTGCTCGGCTCAGCCATTCTTGGCACCTTCCAGACCTGGCGGGAGAAGTACCACTCCGTATTACTGGCCGAACAACTGACCACGCTCAATCCGGCAGTCAATGAGCGGCTACAGGCTTACACCCAGATGTACCAGAGCATGATCGGCGACAGCACGCTGCTGAATACCCAGGCGGGGCTACAGTTGCAAAATGTCAGCACCCTGGAAGCGAATATTCTGGCTTACAACGATACTTATCTTTTAACCGCCTCGGTGGCCGCCGCCACTCTGGTGTGGATCCTCTGGCGACTGCTGCGTTTGCGCATTACCGCGCGCATCGCCTTGCGTCGGGCAACAGGAACGAAGTAACAAGCGTGACATTTTTACTGGAGCATATATGAGTCAGCAGGACGCCGCTAAAGAGCGGGCTAATACCCGCAGTAACCTGCGTATTGTGTCAATTTTTGCCGCAGCCGCCATCGGCATTGTAGGGGTACTGGTCATTCTTTACGCCTGGCAATTACCGCCCTTTACCCGCCACAGTCAGTTCACCGATAACGCCTACGTGCGCGGATTGACGACCTTTATCAGTCCTCAGGTCAATGGCTATATCACCGAAGTGCCAGTCCAGGATTTTGTGCAGGTGAAGAAAGGCGACCTGATCATGCAAATTGATGACCGTATTTATCGTCAGAAGGTACATCAGTCGCAGGCTCAACTGGCGATGAAAATCGCCGCGCTGAATAACAATATCCAGCAGCGTAAAAGCGCCGAGGCTGTGATCAAGCGTAACGAAGCGGCTCTGGCCAGTGCGAAAGCACAGAATCAGCAATCGCAGGCGGATCTCAAACGCGTGAAAGCCCTGACGTCTGACGGTTCTCTCTCCATCCGTGAGCGGGATGCCGCCCTGGCAACTGCCGCACAGGGCAATGCCAGTATCGCTCAGGCACTGGCCACCCTGGAGATGTCGCAACAGGATCTGCAAACCACGATAGTTAACCGCGCATCGCTTCAAGCCGACGTGGAGAATGCCAAAGCCGCTCTGGAACTGGCCGAAATTGACCTGCAAAACACCCGTATTGTCGCCCCGCGTGACGGGCAACTGGGGCAGATTAGCGTCCGGCTGGGGGCCTACGTTTCTGCCAGTACCCACCTCACTTCGCTGGTGCCTGCCCAGCACTGGGTGATCGCGAATATCAAAGAGACACAGCTGGCAAATCTGCGTATTGGTCAGCCGGTGCGTTTCACGGTGGACGCCCTTGATGGGCGGGCCTTCCACGGACGCGTGCAAAGCATTTCACCGGCGACAGGCGTCGAATTCAGTGCGATTTCACCGGATAACGCCACCGGTAACTTTGTCAAAATCGCCCAGCGCATTCCGGTGCGTATCGAAATTGAAGGCAAGGCGGAGGAGCTGGCCCGCCTGCGTCCGGGGATGTCGGTACAGGTGAACATTGATACCCGGGAGACGAAACAATGACTGTTCGCCCGTTACTGATTAGCATTTGTCTGGCCCTTGCGGGCTGCCAGTCAGTGGATGTGAAACCTGCCCAACCCTCGTTGCAAATCCCCGCCGCCTGGCGCTCAGCCGCCGGTCCGGCACGCAACGTGGACAAAGTGTGGTGGCGCAGTTTTCACGACAATGCGCTGAATGGTTATGTCGATCAGGCTTTGCGATTCAACAGTGATGTCTTGATTGCCCGTGAACGAGTCAATGAATACCAGGCACGGGTCTATGGCGCAGAGGGCTCTCTTTTCCCGTCGCTGGATGCGGGACTCAACGGCACACGTGCCCGTTCGCAATCGGCCGCCACCGGTTTGCCCGTTTACAGCACACTCTATAAAGGCAGCCTGACGGCCAGTTATGACGTGGATCTTTGGGGTGTGAATCGCAGCACGGCTGATGCAGCGAGAGCGTCACTGGCGGCACAAAAAGCCGCTGCAGCGGCAGCCGATCTGACCGTTGCGTCGTCGGTTGCATCGGGTTACATCACGCTGTTATCGCTGGACGATCAGCTCAAGGTGACGCAATCCACGCTTCAGGCGCGTGAAGAAGCGCTGAAGCTGGCGCAGCGCCAGTTCGAAACCGGCTACAGCTCGCGCCTTGAACTGATGCAATCCGATTCGGAAGTGCGCGCGACCCGGGCGCAAATTCCCGGTCTCCAGCATCAGATCAGTCTGCAGGAAAATGCCCTCAGTCTGCTATTGGGTGCCAACCCAGGCAGTGTTGCCCGCACGCAGGGTCTGGATGCGCTGACGCCTCTGGTCTTGCCCGCCACGCTGCCTTCCACGCTGCTGAACCGCCGTCCGGATATCGCCCAGGCAGAACAGCAGTTGATCGCAGCCGATGCGACCCTGGCCTCCGCCCGCGCCAGTTTGTTGCCGTCACTGAATCTCACCGCAACGGGCAGCATTCAGGACCGCACGTTACCCGGTTTGCTCGACAATCCGCTCCAGTTATGGAGCGTGGGCGGCAGCATTTTAGCCCCGCTGCTTAACCGCCAGGCGCTGAATGCGCAGGTAGACGTGACAGCGTCACAACGAAATCAGGCGCTCTATACCTATGAAAAAACAGTAAGAAATGCGTTCAAGGAAGTGAACGACAGTCTGGACGCCATCACGCGCGTGCAAGAGCAACTGACGGAATTGCAGGGGCAGGCTGAGGTCGCCCAGGAGACATTACGTATCGCGCAAAACCGTTATCGCAACGGTTACTCATCCTACATTGATGAGCTGGATGCCCGCCGCACCCTGTTCTCCGCACAACTGAGCGTGGTGCAGGCAAAAAGCAACCTGTTACTGGCACAAATCGATTTGTATAAGGCACTGGGAGGCGGCTGGTCCGCATAGCAGGAAGGTGGCCCGGTAAGGTTTACCGGGCCAGATGGATCAGGCGACAATCTGCTCCATCGCCTGCATAACGCGCTTGTCAGAGACCGGGAACGGTGTCCCAAGCTGCTGGGCAAAGAAACTGACACGCAGTTCTTCAATCATCCAGCGGATAGCCTGTACGTCCTCGTCTTCACGACGCGCCGGTGGGAGTTTGTTTAACCACTGCTGCCAGGCCTGCTGCACCTGCTCCACTTTCAGCATCTGCGCCCGATCGCGATGTGGGTCAACGGCCAGTTTCTCCAGGCGTTTTTCAATGGCCTGCAGATAACGCAGCGTATCACCCAGACGGCGGAAGCCATTGCCGGTGACGAAACCACGGTAAACCAGCCCGGTCATTTGCGCTTTCACATCCGACAAGCCCAACGCCATGGTCATGTCCACGCGCCCTTTCAGGCGTTTGTTGATGTTGAACACTGCCGTCAGGATTTGTTCGACCTGTTTCGCAATTTCCACCACGGTTTCGTTGAGTTCGGCACGCACTTTCTCATGAAGCTTCGCAAACCCTTCTTCCGTCCAGACCGGACCGCCCGCTTCGTCTATCAATTTGTCGACACCGCAGGAGATACAGTCATCAATCAGATCCAGCACTTTGCCGTACGGGTTGAAGTAGAGCCCCAGCTTGGCTTTGTTCGGCAACTTCTCATGCAGGTACTTGATTGGCGAAGGAATATTAAGCAGCAGTAAACGACGCAAACCACGCCACATCGCCTGCTGTTGCTCCAGTGGATTGTCAAACAATTTGATGGCAACGCTGTCGCGCTCGTCCACCAGCGCAGGCCAGGCTTTCACCTTGTAGTTTCCGCGTTTTTGTTCGTAACTCTCTGCCAGAGTGCCAAAGCTCCAAATGTGCAACCCACTCTGCTCAATGCCATCATCGGCGACTGCTGAGAGGGTCTCCTGCACTTTGCCTTTTAGCGCATCTTTCAGCACCGTCAGATCACGTCCTTCCTGAAGTTTCTTATTTTTGTCATCCACTACACGGAACGAGATTTTCAGGTGATCGGGCACCTGATCCCAATGCCAGTCATCCCGGTCGATGGTATTACCGGTCATGCGACGCAGTTCGCGTTCCAGTGAATCCAGCAGCGGCAGTTCGAGCGGTGTCGCCCGCCCCAGGAAAGCTTCGGCATAGTTTGGCGCTGGCACAAAGTTGCGGCGTACCGGTTTCGGCAAGGATTTAATGAGGGCAATAACCAGCTCGCGGCGCAAACCAGGAATTTGCCACTCAAAACCGGCCTCTTCCACCTGGTTGAGCAGCGGCAGCGGGATATGCACCGTCACGCCGTCTGCATCGGTACCCGGCTCAAACTGGTAGCTGAGGCGCAGCTTGAGGTTGCCCTGATGCCAGAAGTTCGGGTAATCCAGCTTGCTTATCTTCTCTGCGCCCTCTTTGATGAGCATGCTCTTTTCAAAGTTGAGCAGATCCGGCGTGTCGCGACTGACGGTTTTCCACCAGCTATCAAAATGACGGGCGGAGACAACATCGTGGCTGATGCGCTGATCGTAGAATTCAAACAGCGTCTCGTCGTCGACCAGAATGTCGCGGCGGCGGGATTTGTGCTCCAGTTCTTCCACTTCAGCCCGCAGTTTGAGGTTGTCACGGAAGAAGGCATGACGCGTCTGCCAGTCACCTTCCACCAGGGCATGGCGGATAAACAACTCGCGGCACAGCGCCGGGTCAATCTGGCTGTAGTTCACGCTACGGGCTGCCACAATCGGCAGACCATAAACGGTCACTTTTTCGGTTGCCATCACCGCACCCTGCGAGCGTTCCCAGTGCGGTTCACTGTACGAACGTTTGATCAGGTGCTGCGCCACCGGTTCAACCCACTCAGGATCGATGCGGGCAGCAATGCGCCCCCAGAGACGGCTGGTTTCCACCAGTTCAGCGACGATCGCCCATTTTGGCGGCTTTTTGAATAAACCAGAGCCCGGGAAGATGGAGAAACGGGCGTTGCGTGCACCGGTAAACTCCTGCTTATCCGTGTCTTTCATCCCGATGTGCGACAGCAGACCGGTCAGCAAAGAGACGTGAATTTCGCGATATTCAGCCGGTTCGCTGTTTACCGGAATACCCAGCTCTTTCACCACCTGACGCAGCTGGGTGTAAATGTCCTGCCATTCACGTACGCGCAAATAGTTGAGGAAGTCCACACGACACTGGCGACGAAATGCATTCGACGACAGCGCTTTTTGCTGTTCGCCCAGGTAGTTCCACAGGTTCACAAAGGCCAGGAAGTCTGACTCTTTGTCATGGAAGCGGCGGTGTTTTTCGTCGGACGCCTGCTGTTTGTCCATCGGACGTTCACGCGGGTCCTGAATCGACAGCGCGGAGGTGATGATCATCGCTTCACGCACGCAGCCGTGTTTTTGCGCTTCCAGCACCATACGGGCCAGACGCGGATCCACCGGCAACTGGCTCAACTGGCGGCCCTGGGTCGTCAGTTTATAGGCCGTATGCTGCTCATCCGTGGTGATAGCACCCAGCTCTTCAAGCAGACGCACGCCGTCCTGAATATTGCGTTTGTCCGGCGCTTCAACAAACGGGAACGCGCCGATGTCGCCCAGATCCAGTGCGGTCATCTGCAAAATGACCGAAGCCAGATTGGTACGCAGAATTTCCGGGTCGGTAAACTCCGGGCGCGACAGGAAATCGTCTTCAGAATAGAGGCGAATACAGATCCCTTCGGACACACGCCCGCAACGTCCTTTACGCTGGTTCGCCGAGGCCTGAGAAACTGGCTCAATCGGCAGACGCTGCACTTTTGTGCGGTAGCTGTAACGGCTGATACGCGCCGTACCCGGGTCAATAACGTACTTAATGCCCGGCACGGTCAGAGAGGTTTCCGCCACGTTGGTCGCCAGCACAATGCGCCGCCCGCTGTGGGACTGGAACACACGGTTCTGTTCACTGTTGGACAGACGCGCATACAGCGGCAGCACTTCGGTGTGCCGCAGGTTCAGCTTGTTCAGAGCATCGGCGGTGTCACGAATTTCACGTTCACCGCTCATGAAGATCAGAATGTCACCCGGCGCTTCACGGCCCAGTTCATCGACCGCGTCAAAAATAGCCTGCAACTGGTCGCGCTCGGTATCGTCTGCCTCTTCGACAATCGGGCGATAGCGGACGTCAACCGGATAGGTTCGCCCGGACACTTCAATAATCGGCGCATTGTTAAAGTGGCGCGAGAAACGTTCCGGATCGATGGTCGCCGAGGTGATGATGATTTTCAGGTCCGGGCGACGCGGCAGAAGTTCTTTCAGGTAGCCAAGCAGGAAGTCGATGTTCAGACTGCGTTCGTGCGCTTCATCGATGATGATGGTGTCGTACTGCATCAGCAGGCGGTCCTGCTGAATTTCCGCCAGCAAAATACCGTCGGTCATCAGCTTGACCATCGTGTTGTCGCTGACGTGGTCGCTGAATCGCACTTTATAACCAATGCAACCACCCGGCTCCGTTTGCAACTCTTCGGCAATACGGTTCGCCACGGTGCGTGCCGCCAGACGACGCGGCTGGGTGTGGCCAATCAGCCCTTTCACCCCACGTCCAAGATCCATACAAATTTTTGGTAACTGGGTGGTTTTACCGGAGCCGGTCTCACCCGCCACGATCACCACCTGGTGGTCACGAATGGCTTCCAGAATGTCTTGCTTCTTCTGACTGACCGGTAAATTTTCAGGGATAGGTAATGGACGGACGCGACGCCTCACGCAGCAGAACTTTCTGTGCCGCTTCGGCGATCTCCCGGTGCATTGTCTGGAAAACAGCCTGTTGTGATTCAGGATTTTTAACCTTCTTCACGCCCTGCAGGCGGCGGGCAAAGCGCTGTCTGTCACGTAGCATCAGCGTATCGAGCTGGCGGTGAAGATCGGCGAGGGTCAATTTTTGTTGTTCTGTCATAATCTTATCGGGCAGAGCACTGCCGGAAAACTTCTCTTTATCTGATTGGGCGTAGAATACCACAACGCGTTATTTCATTTCTTGTTCAAGAAATTCGAACATAGGATTCGATATATTGCGCTATTCACGCAGCAGTTTTGTGAATAGAGTGTCACCTAACAACGGGGCATGCACCCCATCTTAAATAACAAGGATACACCCATGAGCAAAGTATTAGTTCTTAAATCCAGTATTCTGGCAGGGTACTCGCAGTCTGGTCAGTTGGCTGACTATTTTGTTGATCAGTGGAAAGCAAAACACGCCGCTGATGAAATTACCGTTCGCGACCTGGCCGCTAACCCAATCCCGGTACTGGATGGCGAACTGGTAGGCGCGCTGCGTCCTTCTGACGCTCCGTTGACCCCGCGTCAGCAGGAAGCGCTGGCACTGTCCGACGAGCTGATCGCCGAACTGAATGCCCATGACGTTATCGTCATCAACGCCCCGATGTACAACTTCAACATCCCGACGCAGTTGAAGAACTATTTCGACCTGGTGGCTCGCGCTGGCGTGACCTTCCGTTACACCGAGAAAGGACCAGAAGGTCTGGTGACCGGTAAACGTGTGGTTATCGTTTCCAGCCGTGGCGGCATCCATAAAGATAGCCCGAGCGACCTGGTTGCACCGTACCTGAAACTCTTCCTGGGCTTCATTGGCATTACCGATGTGAACTTCGTGTTCGCAGAAGGCATTGCTTACGGTCCGGAAGTGGCTACTCAGGCACAGACCGACGCGAAAGCCGCTATCGACAGCCTGGTGGCTGCGTAAGTGCTGCCCCCCTTCCGCTTCGGCGGAGGGGGCATTTATTTCTCGCCCGCCTTCAGCTCTTCGTAACGCAAATACCCCACCACGCCGTGACTTCCACCATCTTTGGGATGATTAACGCCGTCCATCACTGCTACGCTTGCAAAATCAAACGGTGACACATTTTCAATGCAGGCCACGTTAACACCGTACTGTTCCGTGTTTGAACGCCGCTGATGAAACGTGTATATCCCGCAAACGGAGCAGAAGAAATGCACCGCGGCGCCAGAGTTAAATCGATATTCGGTCAGCTTATCCTGCCCGCGGATCACCTTAATGCCGGAAAGCGGTGCCGAAACCGCGATCGCCCCACGCATGCGGCAAAAAGAGCAGTTGCAGCGGCGGATAGTATTGAACCCATCGCTGAGTTGGACAGTAAAGGCCACTGCACCACAGTGACATTGAGCGTTAACTTTTTCCGGCGTAGCAATAGCAGTCATGGTCTGATTTCCAGTAAAACGTTATGCGGCAACACCGGTTACGGATTCTGCTTATCCAGCAGCGCTTCCACTTCTTTATCCGCTTTGATGTTGATGTCGTGTTCAATTTTCACGTTCATGTTGATGGTGATCGGCTCTTTCGGTGCCGCCACTTCAATGCGCGGCGTGCAGGCCGCCAGCGTCAGGGTCATCATTATCACTGGCAGAAATTTCATTGGTCTTCCTCACACACTTTTCCGTTTGCACAGGGCACCCTGGGCAAGGTGGCATTCTGCTTAAGCAGTGACTGAAGGTTGTCACCGAATCGCAGACTACGCCACAATTCAAAGACATTCTCTTCATGGGTATAGTTCAGGTTCACGGTATTGCTTTTTCCTTCAACAAAGCTGGTGCCTTTGATGGCGGCCTGCATTTTCAGCACACCTTTCCTGTCCAGTTCCAGTTTTGTCCAGGAGCGCGAAATTTCCATATAACGCAGCCAGTTAATCGCCACGCCAGCGGCCATATTGTCTTTGACCAGCGCGTCGGCGGTGTCTTTATCGACGCGTAAGGTCATCGGGCCAGGGTTGTGCAGCCAGCCATCTTTGATTATCCAGTCATTATTGTTATCGAGCCATAGAGGCAGCGCGCCATTAAAGGGACCGGACATCGCAAACTGTTTGGGGTTGATGGCGCTGATCAGTTCGCTGGAGGAAATATTCTGCAACCGCAGCAACGCGGGATCGTGCTGCGGCAGACGCAGCTGGCGCATCGTGACTTTACCGCCCAGCACGTCGATACTGACGTCGCTCAGTTGTAGCGGATTCTCTTCGCTCCACGGGTAATTGCCTTGCAGATCTGCCGCAATATTTTTGGCCGTCACCTGGTTTACAACTTCACCAATGCGCAAGGAGACCGGCCTGCGCGTTCCCAGTTGCCAGTTCCCTTCGCGATAGCGGAACGGCAGCACAAAATCGACGCCCGAGATTTGGTTATCCGGCATCCAGGCGCTGCCACCATGCAGGACACCATGCCCACCGGCTTCAAACCCCTGCCCGGCTGCGGCTGAAAAGGCCACCTGCGCGTACAATTCGCCTCCCAGCAGGTTCATTTTTGACTCGGGCGGCACCAGGGGCTGGAAAACGGTCAGTGACTGGCGTGGCCACCAGGCTTGACCACGTAAACGCACACCGTCCCAGCGTCCGTTGACCCGCACCGGTCCAATTTTATCCGCACGTAAATCCCCCTTAAACTGGAAGAACGTCGGTTCACTTCCTTCTACATTAAAGGTGAGTGTCGAAGGGGGTAGCACACTGCCGCCGGTAAAAGTCGTCTGCCCGGCATCCAGCGTCAGTCCACCGCCAAAGAAGGGATGATCGTTGTCACGCAGCCAGCGAACCGGTTCATTGAGCACCAGACGCGGAGTACTGACGCGCATGGTGCCGTATTGCAACTGGTCAAAGCCCGTCGAGAGTTCACTCAGTTCAATAGTTTTATCACGCCATTCGCCTCGTCCGGCTACATCCCAGCGGGCATTCATCGGTGTGAAGTTGCCGTCGCCCCAGTAGCGCCACTGCCAGAGGCCCTCGTCCGGTAAGAAGTCCTGCGCCCGGCCATCAAGATGAAGAGTGAAATCACCCATGCTGTTTTCATGGGCACGTAATATCGCCTGTAATCGGCCATCCACGCCATGCTGAGTCACTTTCACTCCTGCCAGCGGCCAGCGAATTTCATCGATGTTCAGATCCTCAATGACCCGACCACGTGAACGCAACAGCGCACCTGGTGTAAAGGCGAGCTGCGGATCGCTTAACCCCCCGGTCAGAGCCGCAGGCAGCACAGCATAGAAGGTCATTTCACCCTGCTTGGCTTCACCGGTGAGTTGCAGCGGCATGTCCGTGTCCACCATGCTGAGGCGCCCCGGCCCGATAGTCAGCACGGCGTTACCTTTGCCTGCATCGCCCTGGGTCAATACGTTGAGACGTCCGCTGATTTGTGCGTTTTGCAGCCCTTTTTGCCAGTCATCAATCTGCACCCCAACTCGCCCACTTAACGGGAAGCCTTGATAAGGCCAGTTCCAGCGCCCATCGCTGATGATCAAACGCTCCCGCGTGGCCTGCCAGGGCAGATCAAGGATCGGTTCAGGGTTATCCCGGGCCATCACAATCAGCTGCCCTTCGTTGTCTCGCCATTCAATGTCAGCATCGACCAGCCCGGGTTGCGTCGGCAAGGTTAAGGTGGTCTGCGCATGGCCATTAACCGGCACGCCTTCTGGTACTTTAGGTAGTGTGAACTCACCGCCTAAGGTAATCGGAGGTTGGTTTTCCAGCAGTCCGATCTGCATTTTCTCCAGCGTCATTACCTGACCACGCAGCTTTGCGCTCAGGGAGATCTTTTCACCGTTGTAGTGGAGCACCTGTTGCTCTTCAGACAATGCCAGCGAAATTTTGCCCTGCCACTCCTGCCAGGGAGAGACCGTGAAACGATCAATATTGACCCAGGTTTTGGGCAACATGGATTGCCACTCGGCCAACGTCTTAGGCGCCGCTGGCGAGGGTTCCGTTTCAGGTAGCTTGTTCAGGCAGGTGGTATTGAGATCCAGAGAGTCAATATCGAGTTTCCAGCGGCTGGGGTGCGTTAACGCTGCACCTTTGATCAATGCCAGCGGGCAGTCATCAATCAGATAACGCAGATCGGGGATCTGTAAAGAATGCCGGGTAAAACGCGGGCTCTCTTCCAGCGCAATGCGCGTACCAACTGGCAACCAGATGCCCACCAGCGTGGGCACCCAGTATGCGAGCGTCATTAGCAGCGTCAACGGCAGCAGTATAAATAGCAGTATCAGCGCGAGTGCGGCTTTGTATTTACCCTTCATGGGCAGTTAATATCCTGATTTTGCATATGATTAAGCCGATTCTGGCCGGTATTGTTGCATGTTTAGCCTGGCAAAAAAAGTTGCTGCCCGCTTTAAGCGTAGATGTTTTAGAATGAAGTATATGTCTCTGTTTATAAAATATTTTTTATAATTTACATGATTATTTGAATCATGCTAATGTGGATACAAATCTGATGGAGAAAGTCTTATGAAACTCGCGGTATACAGCACAAAGCAATACGATAAAAAGTATTTGCAGCACGTGAACGAGAAGTTTGGCTTCGATCTTGAATTTTTCGACTTTCTGCTCACTGAAAAGACAGCAAAAACGGCCAACGGCTGCGAAGGTGTCTGCATTTTTGTAAATGATGATGGTAGCCGTCCGGTACTTGAAGAGCTGAAAAAGCATGGCGTGAAATTTATCGCCCTGCGCTGCGCCGGCTTCAACAACGTGGATCTTGACGCGGCAAAAGAGCTGGGTTTACAGGTTGTACGCGTTCCGGCCTACTCACCGGAAGCCGTTGCCGAACATGCCATTGGTATGATGATGGCGCTTAACCGCCGCATTCATCGCGCGTATCAGCGTACCCGTGATGCTAACTTCTCCCTTGAGGGGCTGACGGGCTTCACGATGTTCGGTAAAACCGCCGGGGTGATCGGTACCGGTAAAATCGGCGTTGCCGCTCTGCGTATCCTTAAAGGCTTCGGGATGCGTCTGCTGGCCTTTGATCCCTACCCGAGTGCCGCCGCGCTGGATTTGGGCGTGGAGTACGTTGATCTCACAACGCTGTTCTCCGAGTCGGACGTTATCTCTCTGCACTGTCCACTGACACCGGAAAACTACCACCTGCTAAACCAGACGGCTTTTGATCAGATGAAAAACGGGGTGATGATCATCAACACCAGCCGCGGGGGTCTGATTGACTCTCAAGCAGCGATTGAAGCACTGAAAACCCAAAAAATCGGTGCGCTTGGCATGGACGTCTATGAGAACGAACGCGACCTGTTCTTTGAAGATAAATCCAATGATGTCATTCAGGACGATATCTTCCGCCGTCTGTCAGCTTGTCACAACGTGCTGTTTACAGGTCATCAGGCATTCCTTACCGCCGAGGCATTGATCAGCATTTCCGAGACGACACTTGGCAACCTGAGCCAACTGGAGCGCGGCGAAGCCTGTCCTAACGCCCTGTTTTAATCTCTACATTCCCCTCTTCGGAGGGGAATCGTTTCAGAAAATCCCCGGTGACAACCTCGTCCCGCCTGTTAAAATCCCGCCGTTACGTTAGAAAAGTCTTAGAGGAAGTGATGAAAAAATTGATTATCCTGGTGGCCTTAAGCGTCTTGCTGACGGGCTGTGTGCGCAGCGGTGCCAATAATGTGTCCGTAAAAGCGGAACAACTGGCCGGACACCGTTTTGTGCTGGACGCCGTCAATGGGCTGGCGGTTGAACCAGGTGAACACCCGGCAGAAATCAGCTTTGATAAAGAGATGAAAATCTCTGGCTACATGTGCAACCGCTTTACCGGTCAGGGCAAACTCTCTGAAGGTAAGCTGACCGTCAAGAACATGGCGATGACACGCATGTTATGCGTAGACGCCCAGCGCAACGAGCTGGATAACACCCTCAGTAGCGTACTGAATACCGGTGCTCAGGTTGACCTCACGGGTAATCAACTCACCCTGAACACGGCTGAAAAAACGCTGATTTTTACGCTGGCGGATAACGCTCAGTAAGAACCGCAGGTTCCGGCGGCAAGCGACTGTTCACTACAGCGTTTGCCGTTTGGTAAAGCACACATGCCGACAGCCGTCCCATCAAGTTGACGAGCAACCGATAATGCCCCTCCGATCATGGCACAGTTGGCTTCCCCACCACTGGACATTGCCGCTCTTAAACCTGGTGCTACATGCGCAGCCGTTGCTTGTTGAACCGGCTCATTGCTGCACGCAGAAAGTAATAATGCGGCACACCCCACCCAAAACGCTGAACGCATTTCTCATCCCCCGAAGATTTAGCAAAACCTAAGCATCATAGGCAGCGCAACCCGGTACGTCGAGAGTGCAAACGCACCTTTATGCGCTTTAGCAACATTTTGATGCGATTTTTTGCTCAATGGCTGGTTGATGAGGCGCAATGACGGAATTTGAGTACCGGGAGAGAGGGAGGGTAAATGGTTAAAAATCCTCTTTTTCACCTGCACCATTTTGCTGAAGTGCTTTGATGATCACCTTACCTTCCGTAAGCGCAGACTCCTGTTCGAGGACTACGTTGACCAGTTCTTCAATGGCCGCAGCGGCGGTGAGTACCAGCTTTTTTTCCACTACGCACTCTTCGCGCTCATCCTCGACAACTTTCTTCAGGTGTTCAGCGTAAGCCTGATAGGTTCTGATTGGCATCGTCCATTCCCTTTTCTTTATTTACTGCCACTATAAACAATCGATACCATGAATAAGTCGTATGTAGGGGCTTTTAGGATTAATGCGAATACGCTTTCAGACGATTACCTAATACCTAATTCCCGTCATTCTGCCCCACGTATAAAAAAGCCTGTCCCGGAGAACCGGCTTCAGGACAACAAACCAGGTTGTGGCTATACACTGCCTGGTTTTAATAAGCAGTTAACATGATCCCTGATGTTACAGACCAGCCCCGCCACTACTGAAATTCATCACGTAAAGCCATTGATAACACCTGGTTGCCTGATCTGACCTGTAATTTTTAGGCCCTCACCGGCAGCCGAGACGTAAAAGTAACGAGTGCTACTTACGGGAAAATGTGGCATCGCGTTTTGCGGTATTTTTACGGACACGAATTATGTGGATATGTTGATGTGTTTAATGCATTTAACTGATGAATAAATGTCGGCAAACACCATGAGATCAAAAACCCGCAAGCACGGGCTGTCTATACTAAAAAGTATGCCTGCCACGCCTTACGGTGCAGTAATGATTGAAACAAGATTGAGCACAATGCTGGTTTGCCAGGCTTAAAAACAAGAGAGCGGGTGCGACTTATCGACACCAACGCACCCACCGGGCAAACAGAGTCCATACAAATCTTATCGTTGAGCAATGAGAGTACATTATGATTACTACTGACGGTAATGGTGCAGTCGCATCCGTTGCGTTCCGTGCCAGTGAAGTTATCGCCATTTACCCCATCACGCCGAGTTCCACGATGGCTGAGCAGGCCGATGCCTGGGCCGGAAACGGGTTGCTGAATGTCTGGGGTGATACGCCTCGCGTTGTCGAGATGCAGTCCGAAGCCGGTGCGATCGCCGCCGTGCACGGTGCGCTGCAAACCGGTGCCCTCTCCACCTCATTCACCTCATCGCAGGGTCTGCTGCTGATGATCCCGACGCTGTACAAACTGGCCGGTCAGTTAACCCCGTTTGTGCTGCACGTCGCCGCGCGTACCGTTGCAACCCATGCCTTGTCCATTTTTGGTGACCACTCCGATGTGATGGCGATTCGCCAGACCGGTTGCGCCATGTTGGGCGCGGGTAGCGTGCAGGAAGCGCAGGATTTCGCCTTAATCTCGCACATTGCGACGCTGAAAAGCCGGGTGCCGTTTATCCATTTCTTCGATGGCTTCCGTACCTCACACGAAATCAACAAGATTGTTCCCCTGTCGGATGACACCATCCGCACACTGCTGCCGCAGGCTGAGATCGATGCGCACCGTGCACGTGCGCTCAACCCGGAGCACCCTGTTATTCGTGGCACGTCGGCTAACCCGGATACTTACTTCCAGTCCCGTGAAGCAACAAACCCGTGGTACAACGCGGTGTACGACCACGTGGAACAGGCGATGGATGATTTCGCCGCTGCGACCGGTCGTCAGTACAAACCGTTTGAGTACTACGGACACCCGCAGGCCGATCGGGTGATTGTGTTGATGGGCTCGGCGATTGGCACTTGTGAAGAAGTGGTCGATGAATTGCTGACGCGCGGTGAGAAAGTGGGTGTGCTGAAAGTGCGCCTGTTCCGTCCGTTTAGCGCACACCATTTACTTTCTGTCTTGCCGGAAACCGCAAAAACCATTGCCGTGCTCGACCGAACCAAAGAGCCGGGCGCACTGGCCGAACCGCTCTATCTGGATGTGATGACCGCGCTGGCGGAAGCCTTCAGCCAGGGCGAGCGCGAGACCCTGCCGCGCGTGATTGGTGGACGTTATGGCCTCTCCTCGAAAGAGTTTGGCCCGGACTGCGTGCTGGCCGTCTTTAATGAGCTACGCGCCGCTAAACCTAAGCCCCGCTTTACCGTCGGTATCTACGACGATGTCACCAACCTGTCGCTGCCGTTACCGGAAAATACCCTGCCGTCTCGCGCTAAACTCGAAGCACTGTTTTATGGACTGGGCAGCGACGGTAGCGTGTCGGCAACCAAAAACAACATCAAGATTATCGGTAACTCCACGCCATGGTATGCGCAGGGCTACTTTGTCTACGATTCTAAAAAGGCCGGTGGCCTGACCGTTTCCCACCTTCGCGTCAGTGAGCACCCGATCAATTCAGCCTACCTTGTTTCCCAGGCCGATTTTGTCGGCTGCCACCAGTTGCAGTTTATCGATAAATACGAGATGGCGGAGCGGCTGAAACCCGGCGGTATCTTCCTGCTCAACACCCCGTACAGTGCAGATGAAGTCTGGGATCGCCTGCCGCAGGAAGTGCAGGCTGCGCTGAACCACAAAAAAGCCCATTTCTACGTCATCAACGCGGCGAAAATTGCCCGTGAATGCGGCCTGGCGGCGCGTATCAATACCGTCATGCAGATGGCCTTTTTCCATCTGACCCGGATCCTGCCGGGTGACAGCGCGCTAATGGAACTACAGGGCGCGATTGCCAAAAGCTACAGCAGCAAGGGCCAGGAACTGGTCGAACGAAACTGGCAGGCGCTGGCGATGGCGCGTGAGTCACTGTTTGAAGTGCCACTGCAACCGGTGAATGTGCAAAGTGCGCAACGCCCACCGGTGGTGTCTGACGCTGCCCCGGACTTTGTGAAGACCGTCACCGCCGCGATGCTGGCAGGTCTCGGCGATGCTCTGCCGGTTTCTGCACTGCCGCCGGACGGGACCTGGCCTGTCGGCACCACGCGCTGGGAGAAACGCAACATTGCCGAAGAGATCCCTATCTGGAAAGAAGATCTCTGTACCCAGTGCAACCACTGTGTTGCCGCCTGTCCGCACTCTGCTATCCGTGCCAAAGTGGTTCAACCTGATGCAATGGATGCCGCCCCAGCCAGCCTGCACTCTCTGGATGTGAAATCGCGGGATATGCGCGGTCAGAAATACGTTCTGCAGGTCGCACCGGAAGATTGCACCGGGTGTAATTTGTGTGTGGAAGTGTGCCCGGCAAAAGATCGCCAGAACCCGGAGATCAAGGCCATCAACATGATGTCCCGCCTTGAACATGTGGAAGAAGAGAAAGTGAATTACGACTTCTTCCTGGGTCTGCCTGAAATCGACCGCAGCAAACTGGAGCGCATCGACATTCGTACCTCGCAGCTTAATCAGTCCGCTGTTTGAATACTCCGGTGCCTGCTCTGGCTGCGGCGAAACCCCGTACATCAAACTGCTGACGCAGTTGTACGGTGACCGTATGTTGATTGCGAACGCCACCGGTTGTTCGTCCATTTATGGCGGGAACCTGCCATCAACACCGTATACAACAGACATCAACGGGCGCGGGCCGGCCTGGGCTAACTCGCTGTTCGAAGATAACGCCGAATTCGGCCTGGGCTTCCGGTCTGACTGTCGATCAGCACCGTAAACGTGTGATGCGCCTGTTGTCGCAGTTTGCCGATAAGATCCCTGCGGAACTAAATGATGCGCTGCATGCAGAGGCCGCACCAGAGGTTCGCCGTGAACAGGTGGCCGCCCTGCGCCAGCACCTGGCGGGCAATGAAGAGGCTAAAGAGCTGTTAACCGATGCTGACGCACTGGTGGAAAAATCCATCTGGTTGATTGGCGGTGATGGCTGGGCCTACGATATCGGCTTTGGCGGTCTCGACCATGTGCTGAGCCTGACCGAAAACGTCAATATTCTGGTGCTCGACACCCAGTGTTATTCCAACACCGGTGGCCAGGCGTCAAAAGCCACGCCGCTGGGCGCGGTCACCAAGTTTGGTGAACACGGCAAGCGGAAGGCGCGTAAAGATCTCGGTGTCAGCATGATGATGTACGGTCATGTGTATGTGGCGCAGATTTCGCTCGGTGCCCAGCTCAATCAGACGGTGAAAGCGATTCAGGAAGCGGAAGCTTATCCGGGGCCGTCACTGATCATCGCCTACAGCCCGTGTGAAGAGCATGGCTACGATCTGGCGTTAAGCCATGATCAGATGCGTCAGCTTACTGCCACCGGCTTCTGGCCGCTGTATCGCTACGATCCGCGCCGCGAAGCCGAAGGCAAACTGCCGCTGGCGCTGGACTCTCGCCCACCTTCCGACGCGCTGGCGGATACCCTGCTCAACGAGCAGCGCTTCCGTCGCCTTAATGCGCAGCAACCGGATGTGGCAGAGCAGCTGTGGAAGGATGCGGCGGCTGATTTGCAAAAACGCTATGACTTCCTGGCACAGATGGCAGGTAAAGCGGAAAAAACATCGGCAGAATAATAAGATACATTGATAAAAGCCTGCATATTTGCAGGCTTTTTTATGTCTTTGCCGCTTGCCAGAACCCACTTTCTTAGGGGATGATAATCTTTCCTCGCGCCGTGTAGTAAAGGACATACATCATGAAACACCATCCCGTTAAATCATCACGCATTTTATCCGTCGGCTACGAGGAAAGTACCCGTATTTTAGAAATCCACTTTCACGATAAAAGTACCTGGCAATATCACAATGTCCCACCACGCATTTTCACCGTTTTTCTGACCGTGGTCTCAAAAGGCCGCTATTACGACGGTGTGGTAAAAGGCAAATTCCTCGCAAAGAAAGTGGCCTGAGCAAACTCCCCCACGTCTTCGTTCTGCCATTTATCTGTTATAAAACTGTAAAATTTATGCGCGACACTGCTCGCAGGTAAGACGTTATTCATGTCTCACCTGTTACCCATAGAAACCTGAGATAAACGCATGAAGCAAAGCAGAACCCGTCGCACAATGCAGATCCACTGGAGCCTGCAACGCAAACGTGACAACCATGAGTGGAAGAAATTCAGCCTGGTGCTGACCAACCGCAGAGCCTGACCTGTCATACTCCGTAAGCCGTTATGGTGTTTGTCACGCGTAACGGCAATGCCCCTTTCCCCATCGTTCAATCTGGCCCAAATGCTTTCCTGAGCGCATCGATAAAACATTGAATTTTGACCGTCTGCTTCTTCGCGGTGGGAACCAATACGTGCATAGGCCTCGATGGGCCGTCGTAATCCGGCAGTACACGCACTAAATGACCTTTTTTAATCTCATTATTGAGTACATCCGCCGGGCCTAACGTGACACCGTAACCTTCGACGGCGGCCTGCATCAGCGCCTTCCAGTCGTTAGAGCGAAAGCGCCCTTCCGGCCTGACTTCCTCATTTTTACCGTTTTTGGTGAAGAGCCAGCGACAGGGCATGGAGGGCGACCAGTGCCCGTACACCAGGCAGGCATGCTGATGCAAATCGGCGGCACGTTCTGGCATGCCATATTGCGCAATGTACGAGGGCGACGCACAGGCAATGAGCCGGTAAGGGGCAAGCGGCCAGGCCACCATGCCGCTGTCTGCCAGCTCGCCAATGCGGATGATGACCTCAAAATCCTCTTCAATCGGATCAACGATGCGGTCACTTAACGTCAGTTCAACCTGCACATCCGGGTATTGCCCCAGATAACGCGTGATAAACGGTGACAGCGTGTGGGAACCAAAAGTGACGGGCGCATTGACCCGAATGATGCCGGACGGCGTGGCTTTCATGTTGGTGACAATGGCATCCGCCTCGTCCACTTCAGCCAAAACAATCCGGCAGCGTTCATAATAGCTGCGGCCAATATCCGTGAGATTTTGCCTGCGGGTGGTTCGGTTGATGAGTGCCGCACCCAGCCGGGATTCCAGTGCCGTAATGTGTTTTGCGACCATCTGCGGCGACATCGTCAGCGCCTCCGCGACAGCGGCAAACGAGCCCATTTCGGCGGCTTTCACGAACACTTTCATTCCGGTCAGCTTGTCCACAATTCACTACTCTCAGTTGTTTTTCATTCCACCATCATACGATTTATCTTCATTCAGGGGGCAATTAAAGTGGAGCCCGGTTGTTAAATTCTTCAGGAGTCGAAGATGAAAATTGGAATTATCGGGGCAGGCTTTGTCGGGCGTGCCATCGCAAAACTGGCGATTGATGCCGGACATCTGGTCATGCTCAGCAACTCCCGCAGCCCTCAAACGCTGTTCAGCCTTAAGCCAATGATTGGCTGTGAAATTGGCACCGCGCAGGAGGCGGCCCGGTTTGGTGACGTTGTGGTGATAGCCGTGCCTCTGACCGCCATTGATGCATTACCGCTGGCCGAACTTCAGGGCAAACCGCTGCTTGATGCCGTTAACTACTACCCGGATCGCGACGGCCGCGTTGACGTTCTGGACACCCGGCAGACCACCACCAGCGAGCTGCTGGCAAAAACGCTCGGCAGCACCAGAGTGACCAAAGCGTTTAATGCCATTCCGATGACCCAGCTTGAGAGCGACGGGCTTACGCAAGGCAGCGCAAACAGACGCGCCCTGCCGCTGGCAGGTGATGATGCCGAGGGTAAACGCATCGCCACAGAACTTTATGAAGCATTTGGCTTTGATGTGGTGGATGTCGGTCCGCTGGTTGAAGGATGGCGATTTGAGCGCGGTATGCCCGCGTACTGCGTGCGGATGACGAAGCACGAACTGGAAGAGACACTATCTACTTCGCGGCGTGGAGGGCAAGCTTAAGCCTGACAGACCGTGATTTTCGTGACCAGTTAAAATAAGTTGCTGGCGATTTGAGGTCATTTCGGATAAAAGGGGTATCCCTATGATTTCAAACCGCCAGGAACCTCGCTGTCATGAGAATTGGTATTGCCTTCCCGATTTTAGTTTTTATCGTTGCCGTTGCGTTTCTGACCTGGTTTGTGGTTGGGGGTTATGCTACGCCAGGCTGAGGGCGAGCTTTAACTGTCTGCAACTGACACTTTTCAGTTAATGAATCGCTTCATGACCGAGAATTTTCCCGCCATGCGCCGAAATGCGCTTATCCACGCGCATATAATCGGTATAAAAGAAGGTTGAGGCATCATCGTTGTGGCAAAACTCGATTTCGCGCTGCAGAAAAGTGTCGTAATAAATCACGCCCGCCTTGCATGTACAGTGTCTGCCGCACGAAGGTCCAGGATAAACCATCCTGAACATGTACTTATCACTCACCCTCTGGTGGGCGTTAGCCACCATGATGGCTTCCGGCACGTTCCAGAATAAGCATCCCACCGATCCTGCCACAATAAAGAAGGCGGCAATGGGTCCCCCCTTCTTTTGACCGGGCAGATTTCCATGTCTGAAAACGCGCCACGCGGCGAGTATTCCGATGACGCTGGCGAGTGCAACAATAATGAGCTTAATGCGGGAACCTTCAAGCAAGTAAGCCTGATCTGTATATTCCCGAACCCAAAAGACCCAGGCAACCAATAGTAATGCGACAATGCCACTCGCGATTTCTGTCTTTGTCGGCAATCTCATTTTTCTTATCCACCGATGTTTTTTATATGTGCAGCAAAATAACAAAATGAAAACCCGAAGTGAACGTCGTTGCCAGTCTACTGTAAAACGTGCTGGCTTTCGTCGCCGCAATCCGTACCATACACGACACACTTTCGCATGTCGGTTTAATCCGCAGGCGCTAACCCGTCTTTTATTGTTAATCAGAGGGGGCACGAAAATGCGCAGACAGTGTATGAAATCTATGCTTCATGGCATGAATCAATAAATAGTGAGCAGGTGGCGATGCTGAACGCCAGGCTGGCCTTTTAACATGCCGCTGCCCCACCGTGCCCCATTTGAGAGTTGAGTAAAGAACAAATGTCGCAGAATCAAGAAACTACAAAGAAAGAACAATACAATCTGAACAAACTTCAGAAGCGCATTCGCCGTAATGTCGGTGAGGCGATTGCCGACTTTAATATGATTGAAGAAGGCGACCGTATTATGGTCTGCCTCTCTGGCGGCAAAGACAGCTTCACCATGCTGGATATACTGCGCAATCTGCAACAGAGCGCCCCGATCAATTTCAGTCTGGTCGCTGTCAACCTCGATCAGAAGCAACCTGGCTTCCCGGAGCACATTCTGCCTGCATACCTGGAATCCATCGGCGTTGAATATAAGATTGTCGAAGAAAATACCTACGGCATCGTTAAAGACAAAATTCCTGAAGGCAAAACCACCTGCTCTCTGTGCTCTCGTCTGCGCCGCGGTATCCTTTACCGTACGGCAACGGAGCTGGGTGCCACAAAAATCGCGTTAGGCCACCATCGTGATGACATCCTGCAGACCCTGTTCCTCAACATGTTCTATGGCGGGAAAATGAAAGGGATGCCACCGAAACTGATGAGCGACGATGGTAAACATATTGTCATTCGCCCACTGGCCTACTGCCGCGAAAAAGACATTGAGAAATTTGCCGAAGCGAAAGGCTACCCGATTATTCCATGCAACCTGTGTGGTTCTCAGCCGAACTTACAGCGTCAGGTGATTGGCGATATGCTGCGTGACTGGGATAAGCGTTATCCTGGGCGTATTGAGACCATGTTCAGCGCCATGCAAAACGTCGTCCCATCGCACCTGAGCGATACAACGCTGTTTGATTTCAAAGGCATTCAGCACGGTGCTGACGTGCGTCGATGGCGGGGATTTGGCGTTTCGACCGTGAAGAGATCCCGCTTCATCCTGCGGGCTGGAAGCCGGATGAAGACGACGGCGACTTTAACGCCGTTCGACTGGATATTCTGGAAATCAAATAGACGAAAGCCCTCGAGTCCGAGGGCTTTTTTTTAGCGATGCGGCGGTGGGTCGATAATGGGACGCGGATCCGGATCTGGCGGGTCGGGTAACGGTTGAGGTCGAGGGATTGGGTCAGGAATCGGGACAGGATCGTTCGGAATGGGGTCACTCACCAACAAGGGATCAGACGCGTACATAGTTGCCTCCAGTAAAGGTATTGCCGTCCTTTAAGGGTAGACCGGGCTAAACAAGAGGCAAAAAAAAGCCGACTATTCTAAGTCGGCGTCGTACGAATCAATTGTGCTATGCAGTAATTCAAAAAAGGAAGTAAGACAATATGGAGCGCAACGCCCATCGCTTGACGTTGCATTCACCTGCGAGATGAATATTGCCTGTTCCCGGCACTGCATATATTGATATGGCTCAATTTAAACAGCGATTTTATGTTCATTTTTTGTTAAAAAAGTGAAATTTTACAGCCATTTACTGCGATGCAACCACCATGCAACACCGCCTATCAGAACGACCAACATTATAGCAGAAGACCGCAGAAGCCGAAACGGTATCCGCCGCCGGGAATACCACCAAGGTTGACGCCAAACAGCCCGGTTAAAAATGTGCTGGGCAGAAAAACCATTGCCATCAGCGACATTGTATAGGTTCTGCGTGACAGCGACTCCTGCATGACCTGGGTAATCTCATCGGTCATGACAGCCGTGCGCGCGATACAGGAGTCGATCTCGTCCAGCCCACGCCCTAGTCGGTCCGCAATATCCTGCATACGGCGACGCTGGTCGTCGTTCATCCACGGCAGACGTTCACTCGCCAGACGAGCAAAGACATCGCGCTGGGGCGCCATGTAGCGGCGCATCACAATCAACTGTTTGCGCAGCAAAGCCAGAAAACCACGCGGAGGAATTTCCTGATCGAGCAGATTATCTTCAAGGTCGATAATTTTATCGTGCAGCTCTTCGATAAATTCGCTGGCGTGATCGGTCAGGGCATCGCAGACATCCACCAGCCAGCCGCCGCAGTCCAGTCGGGCCGGTCCCTTCCTGCAGATCGGAGACCACATCATCCAGCGCCAGCACTTTGCGCTGACGCGTTGAGATGATCATCCGCTCATCCATATATAAGCGCACCGCCACCAGCTGGTCCGGGCGCTCATCCGTGCTGCCGTTAATGCAGCGCAACGTTATCAGCGTGCCTTCTCCCATTCGTGTAACGCGCGGACGCAGGCTTTCACCGGCAAGAGCATGGCGAACGTGCATTCGGCAGACAGCGGTGTGGTTTCCAGCCACTGTGCGCTTTCAGGGCTGGTATAGTTCAGATGAAGCCAGCAGGGATGTCTGTGCATCAATCACATCATCATTCTCGAGCGGCTTCACGCCCCCTTTCCCATCCAACTGCCACGCGTATACCGCATCCGGGATATTAACATCCGATCCTTTAATCGCTTCCACGGAGACTCCACAATCAACTCAAGCATTGTTGTCAGTCTAGCTATCCGTGGCGCGTTAAGCAACCATCATGCTGAATTCGTTAGCAAATGTAAAAAAAAGGCCCGCTAAGCGGGCCAGTGGAGGGACAAAAAATCAGAAGGAGTGCCAGTAGTTTTCCTGATTACGTAGCACCGGCCTGATGAGACGAGACTGGCGTTTGATCCTTGGTGTTCTGAGGCTGTGGCTTGCGATACCGTAGCTTGGGTTGCAGGCAGTGCAGCCTGCCCTGCGAGACGGAATTTGCTGGTACGTTGTTGCAATTCAATCACCTGATTTTTCAGGATATCCGATGAACCCGCGAGTTCATCTACCATGCTGACGTTGCTTTGCGTCACTTTTTCCAGCTCCGACAGCGCCAGGGTAATCTGAGAGATGCCCTTCTCCTGTTCCAGCGTCGATACCGCAATTTCATCCATCAATTTGCTCACCACGCTCGCACCGGAGACAATTTCCTGCATATTTTTCTCTGCTTCAGAGACAACAGTCGCCCCCTGAGTAACGTTGTCTGTGGTCACTGCAATCAGTGATTTAATGTTTTTTGCCGCTTCCGCGCTGCGATGCGCCAGGCTACTGAACTTCACCCGCCACCACCGAGAAGCCTTTGCCGTGATCCCCGGCGCGGGCGGCTTCAACGGCTGCGTTCAGCGCCAGGATATTGGTCTGGAAGGCGATACCATCGATGATCGCAATGATTTCCGTCATCTGATTGGCGCAATCAGTAATTGATTGCATATTTTGCGCCACCTGCCCCATCAGGTTCCCCCCTTTGCGGGCACTGCTGCTGGCATCACTTGCACGGGAGCTGGCAAGACGCGTGTTTTCAGCGTTATTTTTGGTGCTACTGGCCATCTGTTCCATACTCGCGGCCGTTTGCACCAGAGCTGCAGACTGCTCTTCAGTTTTCACTGACAGTTCACCGCTACGGGAAGCAAGCTCATCTGAAAGATCCAGCGCCGTCTGAGATGATGATCGAATTTCGCCCACCAAAGTCGCAATGCTGGCCAGACAGGTTATTGATACCAGGGATTAATCGCCCCGCGCAGTTATTACCAAATACCGGAATAGTGATAGAGAGATTACCGGAGGTAACCTCTTCGATGCTTTTTTTAACTGTGTTGATTGGCGTGACCAAATAGTGAGTCATATATAGCCAAAGTAACCCTAACGTCGTCATTAAGAAAACAGTTAGCGCCACGGATAATGCCATATTTTTTGCGACAACGGTCACTAAAACATCCGCAATTATGAAAGCACACGTCAGGAATAATATTATAAAAGTTCTGACACTCATATTTTTAAGCATAGCGACACCAACGATACAACTAAGGAAGGTATTATTCTTATAGCATCCGAAATGCACTTTTTCACTCTCATTTTAATCCTGAAAAATGTTCAGTTGATAACACTGCAAATTTGCATTAGGCGTGAAATATAAGACCACAAACACACCATTTAAAAGGGTTTAAGTGCCATTTTTAGCTTAATTAATCCGAAATGTTTAAAGGATATATGATATAAAACCCTGTAACTTAACTGACAATTAATTCAATGATAAGCCCTACAACATATTTAAGCTGGGCTAAAATAACCCTTTAAAATTAAAGCTTCCACCTTAAATACCGATAACGATTTACATACAAGTTAAAATTAAAAAAATAGATTAAATATTTATATTCACGTACCCACTAAATTCATCAGGTTAGCTGCTAAAATAAATTTCAGGATTTCCCTTTGTCTCTAACACTGACGTGGAATGCATAATGCTTTATGTATCGTGGGACCCTATACTTATCGGTATTTCTTTTGTGGTGGCTTTCATTGCTGCCTTTGTCGCGCTCGATAGCGCCACTAAAATTGGCGCATCAAATGTACGCAGCGCCTTGTTCTGGCGGATTTGTGGCGGTGCGACATTAGGCATGGGAATCTGGTCCATGCATTTTGTCGGTATGCTGGCCATGAAAATGCCCATCGTCATGCATTATGACATTGTGTTAACCATCGCTTCATTCGGGGTCGCATTGGTTGCTGCTACGCTCGCACTGAACGTCGCCGTAACGAAAGAAAAGCTGCCTTTCCGGCGTCTGGTGCTTGCCACGGTGTTGCTGAGCGGTGGCGTTATCACCATGCATTCTCTCGGCATGATGGCCTTAACCGATCACGTCACATTGACCTGGAATACCCCACGGTTGCTGTTCTCCATCTTTATCGCTTTTTTTGCATCCGGACTTGCGCTCTGGCTGGCTTTTGGTCGCAAACTGGTTCGCCATCACGCTTTTATCAACCATGTACTCGCTGCGCTGGTCATGGGTGTCACCATTTGTTCAACGCATTATCTGGCAATGAGCGCCGTGCAGTTCAGTGATTCGAAAGATTCCATGGGCATTGTCGTGCGGGGCAGCGCCTACGCTGCAATGCACTCCAGCGTAAGCGAAACCGGGCTCTCTATTTGGGTCTCGACCTCAACACTGATTGTCCTTGGCATCATGCTTTTTATTTCGCTGATTGATTCACAAATACGCACGTCTCGCCTGACCGACAGTTTAAGCCAGCTTAATATGCAACTGGAAAAGCAGGCCTACTTTGACCCTTTAACAAACCTGCCCAATCGCCTTCAATTTGATAATCGCCTCGATAAGTGCCTGACCAATGCGATGTCCACCCACTCTCGCTTTGCGCTACTTTTTATGGACCTGGACCGCTTTAAAGAAGTGAACGACGTCTGGGGGCATCATGTGGGAGACCTGTTGTTAAAATCGGTCTCCACCCGACTGCTGGCGTGCATCAGTTCTAAAATGACCCTCGCACGCCTGGGCGGTGATGAGTTCATTCTGCTGGTGCCGGAGAGTGATGAAAATGACGTGACGCTGCTGGCCGAGCATTTGGTGGAATCCGTCCATATCCCATTTTATGAACTGGGCCATGTGATTAAAGTTTCGTTGAGTGTGGGGATTAGTTTTTTCCCGTCTCACGGTGACAGCGCACAGGATTTGAAATTTAAGGCCGATGCAGCGATGTATAACGTCAAACAGAAAGGGCGTAACGGCTGGGAAATCTGGCATCCTGCCATAGAGCAATTGGCGGCCAATACACCGGTTTACCTTTCAGATATCCCCATGGGGGGTCAGTAACGGCTTTGCCTTCACATAATGCCCTAAAAAAATAACCCCCTTTTCTTAGAGAATCCCCTCAAGTTGCATGAAAAAAATGCCGAAAAAGGTATTATCAGGTAAGTTAAAAATAGGTAAAAAAATTCGCAACTTACCCATTACGCTGGATGTAACGCGCAAGAGAGGGGAATAGCTTATGCTGACGAATCACCTGGATGCGCTCAATCTGCTGACCACGCCCGTTTGGGTTGTCTCGCCGGATACTGAAGAAGTGCTCTTTGCCAACATTCGTGCGAAGACGCTGGCTGCAGATAGCGCATTGGTTGATATGCGCACGGGAAAATATTCTGCCCTGGCTCACAAGCATCTCGCGATGTATATCCCTGGTTTGCATAACGGTGATGAGATTGTTGAAGTCTGGACTGTTTTCCTCGACGGGGAAGCCACGACGCTGAGCTGTAAAGCGTTGCTGCGCAACATTGAGATGTTTGGCGACGTCATCGTGTTTGAGGGATTGCCGATAAGCCCCCCCTCAGGGTTGAAATCCAGTCGTTCCACATCCTACCGCCCCCGTAAACATGGCTTCTATGCCCGCTTCTTTCACACCAATTCGGCCCCGATCCTGTTAATTGACCCGGCTCGCGATGGATTGATAGTGGATGCCAATATCGCGGCCCTGCATTTCTATGGCTACAGCCATGAGGATATGTGCCGGCGGCATACCTGGGAAATCAATACCCTTGGTCGCGGCATTTTACCCGTGATGGCAGAGATCGCCCGCCTACCGGGGGGGCATAAACCGCTTAACTTCGTCCATGTGCTCGCTGACGGCTCCACACGCCATGTTCAGACCTACGCCGGGCCAATTGAAATCTATAATGATCGGCTGATGTTATGCATTATTCACGATATTACCGAGCAAAAACGGCTGGAGCAGGAACTGGAATACGCCGCACACCGCGACGCCTTAACCGGTCTGCTTAATCGGCGTCAGTTCTATCACTTGACTGAACACATCATGCCGACGGCGATGGACTTTAGTTTGCTGCTGGTGGATGCAGACTATTTCAAACGGATTAACGATCAATTTGGACATCAGAAAGGCGACGAGGTATTGATTCAACTCTCACGCACGCTGGAGCAACAGACCCGCAAGGGAGACTATGTCTTCCGCTGGGGAGGTGAAGAGTTCTTGCTGTTGTTGCCGCAAACCTCTCTGGATGAGGCGCTGAACGTTGCCGAAAACATCCGGATAACGCTGGCAAATCTGACATTACCGGACTTTCCGCACTTTACCGTAAGCATTGGTGTGGCCCGTCACCAGCCCGATGAAAGCCTCGACGCGCTGTTTAAACGGGTTGATGATGCGCTTTATCGTGCGAAAAATGATGGACGCAATAAGGTGCTCGCTGCCTGACTGCAGGCAAAAAAAGCGCCCGTTCGCGGGCGCATCTTTCAGCGTAACGTGCTCAGTGAATCCCCAATCGCCAGGCAAAATCGATCTCTTCTTTAAGCTCGTTATGCGAGAGCGTGAGCAAATCAGCAAATTCCAGACTGAGCTGTTTTAATTTCTTGAGGTATTGCGCAGGCGTCATTGTGCTTTTATCACGACGTAAGTATTCGATGGCCAGTTGGGTGGGGTCTAATTCGTTGTGCATAGCATCCTCTTCAGTGGTTAAGGAATAACCACTATAACACATTTTACTGCACAAATTTTGACCTCAGCCAGGATCCCATCACCCTACCGTTTCGCTTACCGCCTCACTTGCGTGAGCAACAGGCGATGTAATTCAGTTGCTTACGGTGTGCGCGGAAATAACGGAACATACCGGTAAAACGTACGCGATTTTCGCGAGTCCGCATGCCGTTAAAGACGATTTTCAGTGCACCGCCCAGCCCCTCGTCACGAATAAGTCCCGCAGGTGACATCAATGACATGACCCCATTATGGGTGTCGACTCGCGTAAATCCGCTGTCAAGAAAGAGCTGCCGCCAGTTACTGAGACTCATCGGGCTCACGTGTGATTTCACCACATTCTGCAACTGACCATGAGAGCCGGACGCCAGCTCACCGCGGGACAGCATGATGTCGTGCGTCAGCAGACAGCCGCCTTTTTTCAGCACGCGGTAGTATTCGTTCACCAGCTTCGATTTGGCTTTATCCGCATACATGGTCAACATGGCTTCATTGATGACCACGTCAAAACTCTCATCCGGGAACGGCAGTTTGGTTGCATTCGCTTCAAGGATATGAATTTTATCGCTCAGCCCTGCTACTTTCACCCGCTCGGTGGCGATTTGCAGCGCCTGTTTATCCATGTCGATGGCACAAATCTGGCACCCAAAGCGCTGAGCCAGTTCTATGGAGGTCGTTGCCATATTGCAGGCGACTTCCAGCACCTTAATATCGCCATTTAGCTGAGCCTGATCGATCAGCCATTCCGTTGCTTCAATGCCGCCTGGTCGTAAACGTGTTTTCCCCAGGCTCGCTAAAAACGTATGGCCTGCCTTCTCGCTCACGTTCATGTTCAATCCCTCACTTAAAGTTGCATTATAAATACATCATTTTAGTGATGAGATGAAGTATGGGAATGATTTTTATTTACCTGGATCAATTTTGTGCAGAACACACAAAAAAAGGGGTTGATCGCCAAGATGATAAAGATTATCTTTCTCATCACTGAATAGTTGACTTAAATAGTCAGGTATTCAGTACGACATTGCTCACATTGCTTCCAGTATTGTTTGCCCGCTTCTCTGAAGCGGGCTTTTTTTTGGCTCGCACCAGGTAAACTGCTTATTCGTAGTCTTCCAGCGCGTCCTGAATGGCATCAGCTAAAGAGGAGACCTCTTGTGAGACGTTGCGTAAATCCATCTGACTACGGATGCCAGAATTCGCTGTGGATGCTGAAACGGATGCTTTTGAAATCTCTAGTGCGGCCTGCACGGCAAGCAATCGTTTCTTCTGTTCTTCCGTCGCAGCGGTACCAAAATAGGCTTCTAACATTCCTCTCTCCCTAAAATCACATGTAAACAAACATACTACTGGAAAGCAGCGATGCTGGCGGGGAAAAACCACCAGCAAGTGTTAATAAATCAAAAAAAGTCTTTCGGAATGTTGACAGGCAGGTTAGTGAGATTGCTGGATCATCTGAATTGTCGCCTCCTGAGATAATCCATGCCCCTGAATGTGGACCGGGAAAGCGACATCCTGGGTTTCGTTGTGGAAGGTTTCATCCCCTTCACCGTGGAGTACACCGACAACGATATCGCCTCTCTCAATGTTGTCACTGCCCAACAGTTTTACAACGGTGAAGTTGTTATATTCATCACGAATGATGACAAAACCAATACGGTGCTCGTGATGCAGAACGACGCCGCGCATGCGCATATGACTGCTCCTTTTGGTTATGTGTTAACCGAAGCATAGCTGAGCATGGCGCTGTTAACAGTTAGGCAGCTAGCAATTTAACAAGCCGAACGGCAAATCAATATGCCGTGGCTGAATGGTAAAGAAAATGCTGGCGCTAAAATTTACGCCAGCACGCACTCATGACGACGTTAATCAAAGAGTGTCTGCCATTAATGCTTCAGCAGATACATCGTCCTTGTATACGCCACATCTTCCGGATTGTTAATCGGATACCCCTTCAGCCACGGTTTGATGAGACGTCCGTTGGTGTACTGGTAAATCGGAATAATAGGTGCTTTTTCAGCAATGATTTTTTCCGCAGCGTTGTAATCCGCATTACGCGCACTCGCCTGCGTTTCCTGCGTTGCCTGGTTTATCACCTTGTCGTAAGCCGGATCGTTGAAACGAGTAATGTTGCCGCTATGACCCGACGTCAGCAGTGAAAGGAAGGTCGAAGGCTCGTTGTAATCACCAATCCATGACGCACGTATCACATCAAAATTTCCGGTGTTGCGGCTATCAATATAGGTTTTCCACTCCTGGTTTTGCAGTTTGACGTCAATACCAAGATTCTTTTTCCACATCGATGCCACAGCAATGGCAATCTTCTGGTGCGTTTCAGACGTGTTATAAAGCAGCGTCAGGTTAAGCGGACGTTGCGGCCCGTAACCCGCCGCCTGCAACAGCGTTTTGGCCTGCGCATTAAGCTCTTCCTGACTCATCTGTTCGAATGGCGAAGGCTGCGGTGTGAACCCGGCCGTCACGTCCGGTGTGAAGCGCCAGGCCGGTTTTTCTCCTGTGCCCAGTACTTTTTCCGCCATTATTCGGCGATCGACCGTCATGCTCAGCGCCAGACGCACGCGTGGATCGGCAGTCGGACCTTTTTGTGTGTTCAGCGCATAATAGTAAGTCCCGAGCTGTGGCGGTGTATAAACCTGACCCGGAATCTCTTTAAGCAGCTTCTGATACTGACTCTTCGGGAAGGATTCAGTGATATCGATGTTACCCGCCAGATAACGGTTTGTCGCAGCAGTTTCCTGGTTGATCGGAACAAAGGTCACTTTCTGAATGACGGTTTTAGCATTGTCCCAATAGTATTTATTTGGCGTAAATTCAAGCTTCTCGTTCACGACACGCGCCGCAAGGACATAAGCGCCGTTGCCCACCAGATTCCCCGGACGCGTCCAGTCCTGCCCGCCTTCTACATTGGCTTTCTGCACCGGGTAAAAGGCAAAACTGGCGGCCATATTCGCAAACCACGGCAGCGGTTTATCTAACTGAACGCGCAGGGTTTTCGCATCCACCGCCGTCACACCCAGCTTGTCCGGGCTAACTTTACCGTCGATAATATCCTGTGCCTGGCTGATGCCCGCCAGCGCGGCAAAAGAGGCAAAAGGCGAAGTGGTTTTAGGGTCGACCAGGCGCTGCCAGCTATAGACAAAATCCTGTGCGGTGACGGACGTACCGTCTGACCATTTTGCATCGTTGCGTAGGGTAAACGTCCACACCCGATTATCGTTGCTCTGCCACTTTGACGCGACGCCAGGCACAATGTCGCCCCTCTCATTCTGATTGACGAGCCCTTCATATAAGTCACGGATAACCTGAATTTCCGGCAGGCCAACCGCTTTCGCCGGGTCCAGCGTCGCGGGTTCATCTTTGATATGGCGAACCAACTCCTGCTTTTTCGCCAATTCGGCCCCTTTGGGCACATCGGCCGCCCAGGCCAGTGAAGTGAAACCGCACAAATAAAGCGCACAACCGATCAACGTCACAGGATGCTTCATGTGATCCCCTTTTATTTTTGTAGCAAAGCGAAAGATGAGGTAATTATTTGTTTTAACACGGGGGAATGCAAATTCCCACCGCCAGAATGTTGACGACACGCCAGTTTATACGTGACCTGTGCATTTGCCGGGTTGGGTAAAATGCTCAACACTTAGTGAAGGTTAACCATCATAAGGACGATTATGCACGTCTCACGACCACGCCAGGAACGCGGTGCTTTTCCTGGCGATAGCGAAACGTATGGCCACTCGCTGTTGGGGGCGCCGCTTATCTGGTTCCCTGCTCCTCAGGTCTCTCATGACAGCGGATTGATCATTGCGGGAACCCATGGGGATGAAAATTCATCCGTGGTAACCCTTTCGTGCGCCCTGCGTACACTCAAACCTGAACTTCGTCGCCACCATGTAGTGTTGGCAGTGAACCCAGATGGGTGTCAGTTAGGTTTAAGGGCCAATGCCAGCGGGGTGGATCTGAATCGTAATTTCCCTGCCGCAAACTGGAAGCCCGGCGACACGGTCTATCGCTGGAACAGTGCAGCAACCGAGCGAGATGTCGTCCTGTCGACAGGAGAGCGCCCCGGTTCAGAAGCTGAAACACAGGCGCTCTGTACCCTGATCCATCGTATTCGTCCGGCATGGGTAGTGTCGTTTCACGATCCGCTTGGGTGCGTTGAAGATCCGCGTCGCAGTGATTTCGGAGCATGGCTTGCCACACAGTTTGCGCTTCCACTGGTCACCAGCGTGGGCTATGAAACGCCCGGTTCGTTTGGCAGTTGGTGTGCGGACATGCATCTGCACTGCATTACCCTCGAATTTCCGCCGGTCTCCTCTGATGAAGCCAGCGAGAAGTATCTCGGCGCAATGACCGCGCTCCTGCATCACGATGTGGAGAGGTGAAGCTCGCCTGGCGTGAAGTGCAGTGCTGGCTCAACGTCCACCGCCAGCCAGGTCGGGCCGTCCAGGTCGGCAAAACGGACGTTACCCGCCAAAGGTAATGCCGCGCTAATGGCGCGCGAAGTGCAGATCATACAACCGAGCATCAAACCAAACCCCTGCGCACTGGCTTCATCCGCCAGTGCCAGAGCCTCTGTCAGACCGCCGGTTTTATCAAGCTTGATGTTCACCATGTCATAACGGCCGACCAGAGCAGGCAGATCCGCCCGGGTGTGGCAGCTCTCGTCGGCACAGATGGGGAGCGGGTGGATAAAATGGGTCAGCGCATCATCTTCACCGACGGGCAGCGGTTGTTCCAGCATTGAGACGCCCAGGTCAGCCAGCAGCTGGCAACGTGCCGCCAGTCCTTCGCTACGCCAGGCTTCATTCGCATCGACGATCAACGTGGCATCCGGTGCCGCAGCGCGAATGGCGACCATCCGCTCGCTGATGAAATGATCGTCAAGTTTAATTTTGAGCAGGCGCGCGCCCCGTTCAACCAACGCTGCTGCACTTGCCGCCATCTGTTCCGGCGTACCAATCACCACCGTCTGGGCAGTGGTGACCACTGAAGGCAACACCACGCCCGCGTAGGCGGTGAGCGTTTTCGCTGAACGACGGGCTTCGAGATCCCAGAGAGCACAATCCACCGCATTGCGCGCCGCACCTGCTGGCAACAGGGTTTGCAATTCCTCGCGCGTCAATCGGTTTTCCAACTGTGCGATATGGCTCATGATTTGAGCAATGACCGATGCCTCACTTTCACCATAACGCAGATAGGGAGTGCACTCGCCAACCGCCTTCACTCCGTCTTCTTCCAGTTCAACCACCACCACCCGCGCTTCATTGCGGCTGCCTCGTGAGATCACAAACGGCGTATGCAGCGGCCAGGTTTCTTCGTAGACCTTCACACTTCTCATCCCTTGCTCCTCTGGCGGTTTCTTAACGAGTATAGATTCGAAATTAGGTTTGCCGCGCTCCTCGCTTTCGGCATAAACTAGCGTTGAAGTTAACTATATGTAAACAGGAAGATATATATGTCACAACTTGTCCATTTCCAGGGTAATCCAGTTTCCGTTGCCGGCCAGATCCCGGCTCAGGGCAGCAAAGCCGCTGCCTTCTCTCTCGTGGCGAAAGACCTGTCTGACGTGGCCTTAAGCCAGTTTGCTGGTAAACGCAAAGTCCTGAACATTTTCCCAAGTATTGATACCGGCGTGTGCGCTGCATCGGTGCGCAAGTTCAACGAACTGGCGACCGAAATCAACGATACCGTGGTGCTGTGCATTTCTGCAGACCTGCCGTTTGCCCAGTCTCGTTTCTGCGGTGCAGAAGGTCTGAGCAATGTCATTACCCTGTCGACCCTGCGTAACCCGGAATTCCTGGCCGACTACGGTGTGGGCATTGCTGAAGGTGCGCTGAAAGGCCTGGCTGCGCGCGCCGTTGTGGTGATCGACGAGAATGACAAGGTGATTTTCAGCCAACTGGTAAATGAAATTACCAATGAACCGGACTATGCGTCTGCGCTGGAAGTGCTGAAGGGTTAATCCCTGCAGTTGCCCGGTAATCACTTACCGGGCCTCTCTCTTTTACTCGTCGCCCTTCTTCTGACTCAATCCGTACTCACGCAACTTATTCGCAATCGCTGTATGCGAAACGCCCAGACGTTTTGCCAGCTTACGTGTGCTCGGGAAGCTGCTGTAAAGCTGAATCAACACAGAACGCTCGAAGCGGCTGGTTATCTCATCCAGCGAACCTTCCATCGCATCTTCGCCCACCGCCATCGTCGCGGCATCATAGTCCGGCAGGATGATATCCTGCGCCCGCAACTCGTACCCTTCCAGCTGCGTCAGGGCGCGATAAATCGCATTCTTGAGCTGACGCACATTGCCCGGCCAATTATAGCGACTAAGGATTTGGTTCAGTTCGTGTGCCAGTTTGGGACGCGGCACACCCTGTTCATCGGCGAAACGGGCCACGAACAGCTCAGTCAACGGCATGATGTCCTGCGGACGATCGCGCAGCGGGGGCAGATTCAGGGTCAACACATTCAGACGATAATAGAGATCCTCACGGAACAGCCCCTTTTGCACCAGGTCGACCAGGTTCCGTTGGGTCGCGCAGATTACGCGCACATCGACATGTACTTCGTGATCTTCGCCAACGCGACGGAAGGTGCCGTCGTTCAGGAAACGCAACAGTTTTACCTGCATACGCGGTGACATTTCACCGATCTCGTCCAGCAGCACGGAGCCGCCATTTGCCTGCTCAAAGAAGCCCTTTTTCCCTTCCGGCGCGTGACCAAAAAGTTCACTTTCAACAGCATCTTCGGGAATCGAGGCACAATTCAGGGCCAGATAAGGTTTTGCCGCACGTGGGCTGGCAAGGTGACAGGCGTGGGCAAGCAGATCTTTGCCAGTTCCGGTATCACCCACAATCAGCAGCGGCGCGGTTAAGTTGGCTAATTTGCGCGCCTGCTCCAGCACCTGACGCATCTTCGGGCTAACTGCCACAATCTGACTGAACGCGCTAAGGTCCTGCTGGGAGAGATTTTGTAGCTGGCGGCCCATTCGTGCGGTAGAACGCAGCATGACCACTGCGCCCGTCAGCACGGCTTCACCGGTCTCCCCTTCGAGATGCACGGGGGTGATTTCCATCAGAAAATTCTGGCCGTTGATGGCGACATGTTCGCTCTGAGAGATGTGCGGGTTGCTTTCCAGCCAACGCGTGAAGTTGAAGCCGGAGATGAGTTGCGAGGCGTTAAAGTTACGCAACTTGTCCTGATCCTGGCTAAACAGCTGGCAACTGGCCGGGTTCGCCAGTTCAATTTTGCTTTTCATGTCCAGTGACAACACCGGCTCTGGCAGCGCTTCAAGCACTGCACTCATGGCACGATGCTCACGTTCTGATGGCATCCACAACACCGTACGAACATCAGTGACGCCGGGAATGCGACGAATTTCTGCCATCAGGCTACTGAATGTATCAAACGCCAGTGCAGCAAAGTTCAGGTAGATACGCCCAATCGGGTCAATCTCGATTCCGCGTAAGTCGATGCCGCGTAACACCAGCAAATCCAATAGCTCACGAGTCAGACCCAATCGATCTTCACAAAACACTTCAAGACGCATGGAAACATCACCCTACATTATCGACTAATGTCGCGATGATATGTCAGTTCAGGTCTGGCAGGAAGATGTCTGTCAACAATTATTGACAGTTTGCGGCAAAAACGGGCGCTGTGCCGTAAAGTTAAGCGCGCAGGCCCGTTTCTTAGCCAATCAGGACGAGGATTTATTCTTCTGCAACGTCTCTTTGACCTGCATGATCAGTTCGCGACGAAAATCGCCAAGGCGTGGCTTGTCATCTTCCATCCAGGGGAGTGGCCGGCAAAGCTCCATCGCTTTGATGCCCAGGCGGGCGGTCAAGAGCCCGGCACCAATGCCCTGTGCGGCACGGGCTGAGAGGCGAGCGGCCAGGTCCTGTGACATCCAGTCCAGTCCGACTTCACGTACCATCTCGCTGGCTCCCGCGAAGGCAATGTTCAGTAGCACCAGGCGGAATAAACGTAGCCGACTGTAGTAGCCCAGTTCGATACCATAAAGCGCGGCAATACGGTTGATCAGGCGTAAGTTGCGCCAGGCGATAAACGCCATGTCCACCAGCGCCAGCGGACTGACCGCAATCATCAGCGTGGACTCGGCTGCAGAACGGCTAATTTCACGCCGGGCCTGGCTATCCAGCACCGGCTGAACGATACGGGCATAAAGCGACACCACTTCCCGGTCATTCTGAGTTTCGTGAATAGCGGCATACCAGCGCTGCAGCGCCGGATGCGCATGGTCAATACCCGCCTGATGGGCAAGGTGTTCGCAAAACGCCCGGCCTTTGCCGCTGCCGTGGCTATGTAGCAAGTCTCGCGCTTCGTCACGCGCCTCGGCACGCTGGCGCAACCGCCATAAGCGACGCCATTCGGTAGCAACCGAGCCGACTCCGGCCCCGACAATCAGCGCCCCGGCGGCACATCCGCCCATCGCCACCCAATCCTGCGTTTGCCAGGCATTCATTGCCCATTGCACGCCTTGCCCCACAACGCTTATGCCGAAGAGCGCCATGCCGGCTAACACCATTTTGCGCCACAGGCTGCGTTTAGGCCGCAATGCTGATTCCACGGCGGCTTCTGCCAGCCCGTCTTCGCGACGCTCTTCCAGGCTGACGGGGGAAAAATTATCGACCTGCTCGGTACTGAACGTCTGTGCAGCCTTCACACGGGTCTCACTTTCCGCTTCCAGCGGACCGGAAAAATCGATACGCGGTTTAAGTGGCTCGGTCATCGCAATTTATCTCCCAGTAAAAATTCCAGCGCGGCATCCAGCCGGATATGCGGCAACGGTTTATCCACATCCAGCGCCTGAGGGCGGAATGACTCGAACTGGAAGCCCTGCTTATCCCAGAATGCCTGCCCCGGTAGCCTTGCGGGCACTTCACCCGGGTAAAAGGTCAGCGGTTCGCCATCATTGAGGCGATGCCCACGCAGCGCCGGGATCTTCTCCCCGTTCACATCAATCAGGCCACTTTGCGTTGCCTGTACCGATGCCAGCCCTACACAGTCCATGCTGATGCCTTCAAAAGCGGCGTTTTGCCAGGCGTCCTGAATCAGTTGCTGGAGCAGAGAAACCATGTTGCCGTGCTGATCAATCGTCACATGGTCAGCCTTGGTGGCCGCAAACAGCAGCTTATCAATGACGGGGGAAAACAAACGTCTGAACAGTGTGCGCTGCCCATAGTGGAAACTCTGCATTAATTGGGTCAGTGCCAGTCGCATATCGTTGAAGGCGTGCGGCCCGCTGTTTAGTGGTTGTAGGCAATCCACCAGCACAATCTGGCGGTCAAAGCGCAGAAAGTGATTCTTATAAAAATCCTTCACCACATGCTCGCAATAGTAGTTAAAGCGTTCACGCAGCATGCCTGCATTGGTTTGCTTCCCGGCCTGCGCCAGTTTCGCCTCTCCAGTGGCATCAACATCCGGCCAAGGAAAGAATTGTAATGCAGGCGCACCGGCCATCTCGCCTGGCAGCACAAAGCGTCCTGGCTGAATAAAATGCAGTCCTTCACGTTTGCACTGATGCAGATAATCGGTCCAGGCGGCGGCAATTTCCGCCAGTCGGTTCTCATCCGCAGGTGCAAGCGGATCAAGGCCTTCACTAAGTGTGCGCCATTTAGCAGACCATTCGCCACGTTGCCCCTGCAACAGTCCTGTCATTTGTCTGGACCAACTCAAGTAATCCTGTTCCAGCATCGGCAAGTCAAGCAACCACTCTCCCGGATAATCGACAATTTCCAGGTACAGCGTAGAAGTCTCTTTAAAGTGGCGCAGGAGTGAGTCCTGAGAGCGGAAACGCAAAGCGAGGCGGATTTCACTCACCCCGCGCGTCGGCGTCGGCCATGCTGGCGGCGAGCCGTAAAGCTGCGCCAGGCCTTCATCATAGGTAAAGCGGGGGATACCGAAGTCCCGCTGTGGCACACGCTTCACGCCAAGCAACCGCTCTTCACGAACCGCGCTGAGCAGCGGCAGTCGCGCCCCTGCGTGGATATTCAGAAGTTGATTCACCATCGCCGTTATAAACGCGGTTTTACCACTGCGGCTCAGCCCCGTCACCGCCAGTCGCAAATGACGGTCCATGCCCCGGTTCACCAGGGCATTCAGTTCATTTTTCCAACGTTCAATCGCCATTCCGTGCCGCCATGAAATTTGAAAATCCAGTATCAGAATAAATAAGTAAGGGTTTTAGAGCGAGTATTCAAGGCGACGCGGTGAGTGCGCCGCCGTGGAGATAATGTGATTTACGGCTTGGTAAAACGTTTTGAAACTTTGCTCGCTGCCCGGTTCAGTAACGGTTCCAGAGCGAAGGCCAGCAGTAATTTTACTGGACGGCGGGCGACGGATTTCACCGCCCAGCCGGCCACACCTGCCGGGCCAAAACGCAGCGCGGCAAGCAGAGCCAGTTTCCCGGCGATTTTTACGCCCGGTTTGATTTTTTGAGTTGCCTGTTGCCATTTCGCCATGGAGGTTTACCTCGTCATTAAAGCTGTCGGAAGCGGCTGCGCAGAGAGAAAGTGTCTGAAGTCACATAGCGCTCCATCTGCCGCAACCTTTGTTCTCCGGCATTCAATTCTGCATCGACCCTGTCCAGCAGTTCACGGCTGGTGGGGGCGTTTTCGTCTTCATCAAGATGATCCGGCATAGGATCCAGTACAAAGGTCATGATGATGTATGCCACCACAACCGGGAAAAACAGGCCAAACAACATGGCGAGGACGGTTATCAGTCGAATTAGTTTGACCGGGACATCCAGATAGTGTGCCACACCAGCACAGACGCCTTTCACCATGCCCTGCTGTGGAATACGCCAAAGTTTTTTATTCAAATTTAAACCTGCCATCAGCGATCTCTCCAGTTGGGATGCTCCGCATCGAGAATATCTTCCAGCGCCTGAATACGTTCGCGCATGCGTCTTGCGTCATCGGTCAGTTGCCCCAGTCGCTGCTGCTCACTTTGCGAGAGTTCGCCTTGTGAGGATCGATTGTTGTAATGCAACCAGAGCCAGACCGGTAAAACAAACAGGACGAACAGCGTCAGGGGAATAGCCAGAAAAAGCGCGCTCATGTGTACTCCTTACAGGTGATAATGGAGCGGCATCTCCCGATGCCGCGCGAATAACGTTACTGGTTATCCTGTTTCATTCTGGCTTTCAGTTGCGCCAGTTGCTCGCTGATTTCATCGTCGGCTTTCAGCTCAGAAAACTGCTGATCCAGCGTTTTCTGTTTGCCAAAACCGTGGCTTTCCGCTTCGGCTTCCATCTGATCAATACGACGTTCGAAGGATTCGAAACGCGCCATCGCTTCATCAATTTTGCCGCTGTCGAGCTGACGACGCACATCGCGGGACGAGTTTGCCGCCTGGTGACGGAGCGTCAACGCCTGCTGGCGCGCACGGGTTTCGCTGAGTTTGTTCTCCAGCTCGCCAATCTCTTTTTTCATGCGGGTCAGGGTTTCGTCCACCAGCGTGACTTCCTGCTCCAGCGTACCGATGATGTCCGTGACTTTCTGTTTTTCGATGAGTGCAGCACGCGCCAGATCGTCTTTATCTTTACGCAGTGCAAGCTCAGCTTTTTCCTGCCACTCTTCCTGCTGTGCCGACGCCTGTTCAATACGACGCGTCAGCTGTTTTTTCTCCGCCAGCGCACGTGCCGATGTAGAGCGCACTTCCACCAGCGTGTCTTCCATTTCCTGAATCATCAGACGCACCAGCTTCTGCGGGTCTTCTGCTCTTTCCAGTAGCGAATTAATATTGGCGTTCACGATGTCGGCAAAACGAGAAAAAATACCCATAATCGGTTCCTCTTGATTTCTGTAATCGGGCACTGCCCTGCTCTCTGGCTATTACAATCTTCGTGCCAACTTTTAACTTATTGATTTTACTACCAACCAACAATTTTACCGTTTCGGTTTTTTAGGCTACAGTGGTGAATAACACTAACAAATAGTGAAATTCATCATGAGTGAACATAAAGACAATCTGCTCGGCGAAGCCAACAGTTTTCTCGAAGTACTGGAACAGGTTTCTCGCCTCGCGCCGCTCGACAAGCCCGTGCTGGTCATTGGCGAGCGCGGTACAGGTAAAGAGCTGATTGCCAACCGCCTGCATTATCTCTCTTCCCGCTGGCAGGGGCCGTTTATTTCACTCAACTGTGCTGCATTAAACGAAAATTTACTCGATACCGAGCTGTTCGGGCATGAAGCTGGCGCGTTTACCGGGGCGCAAAAACGCCATCCGGGGCGTTTCGAGCGCGCAGATGGCGGCACCCTCTTTCTTGATGAACTCGCCACTGCCCCCATGCTGGTGCAGGAAAAACTGCTGCGCGTGATTGAATATGGTGAGCTTGAGCGTGTGGGCGGCAGTCAGCCGCTGCAGGTGAACGTTCGCCTGGTGTGTGCTACCAATGCCGACTTGCCGGAGATGGTCTACAAAGGCACCTTTCGCGCGGATCTACTCGACAGACTGGCGTTTGACGTTGTGCAATTGCCTCCGCTGCGTCAGCGTCAGAGCGATATCATGTTGCTCGCAGAACATTTCGCTATCCAGATGTGCCGTGAACTCAAGCTCCCACTCTTTCCGGGCTTTAGCAACCGGGCACGGGAAACGCTACTCGATCACCGTTGGCCAGGAAACATACGTGAGTTGAAAAACGTGGTAGAGCGCTCAGTCTACCGCCACGGTACCAGTGAAAGCCCGCTGGACGAGATTATTATCGATCCCTTTAATCGCAATACTCCCCCTAATCAGGATTTGCCGCAGTCGACGCCGACAGCCCCTTCGCTACCCATCGACCTGCGTGCGTTCCAGAATCATCAGGAACATGAGCTGCTGGTCGATAGCCTCCAACAGGCTAAATTCAACCAGAAACGGGCCGCTGAGTTGTTAGGTTTAACCTATCACCAGTTCCGCGCACTACTGAAAAAACATCAGATAAGCTGAAATCGCCGACAATAGCAGCAGTCACTCTCAGAGTTTTGTACGCAGCCCTGGCAAGTGCGATACACTTTGCACATGAATCTAAAAACGTTGAATAAATCATGCGTCAGGTTTTCTCCTTCCTGCTGTTGACCGCAAGCCTGTTGTCGGGTGAAACCTTGGCCGCGTCGCCTCAGTCTGCCAGTGCAGATATTCGCGACAGCGGCTTCGTTTACTGTGTGAACGGACAGGTCAGCACTTTTAACCCGCAAAAAGCGGGAAGCGGATTGATTGTGGATACGTTGGCAGCGCAATTATATGACCGCTTACTGGACGTCGATCCGTATACCTATCGGCTGGTGCCAGAATTAGCAGACAGTTGGGAAGTGCTGGATAACGGCGCGACATACCGTTTTCATCTGCGTGAGGGGGTTAATTTCCAGACCACCCCGTGGTTTACTCCTCGTCGGACGTTGAATGCCGATGACGTGGTGTTTACCTTCCAGCGCATTTTCGACCGTGACAACCCGTGGCATAACGTCAACGGTAGCGCGTTCCCCTATTTTGACAGTCTGCAATTTGCCGACTCCGTTCAAAGCGTGCGTAAACTGGATAACCGCACGGTTGAGTTTCGACTGCGCCAGCCAGACGCCTCTTTTTTATGGCACCTGGCCACCCATTACGCCTCGGTGATGTCGGCAGAGTATGCCAATACGCTGGCTAAAAACGACCGCCAGGAATTGCTTGACCGCCAGCCTGTAGGCACTGGCCCCTTCCAGCTTGCCGAATACCGTGCAGGACAGTACGTACGGTTACAGCGCCACGCCCATTTCTGGCGCGGCACGCCTTTGATGCCGCAGGTGGTGGTGGATTTGGGTTCCGGTGGAACTGGACGCCTGTCGAAACTGCTCACCGGTGAGTGTGACGTGCTGGCCTGGCCTGCCGCCAGCCAGTTGACCATTCTGCGCGATGACCCACGCCTGCGTCTGACGCTGCGCCCTGGTATGAACATCGCCTATCTGGCGTTCAACACCGACAAACCGCCATTAAATAACCCGGAAGTCCGTCATGCGCTGGCGCTGGCCATTAATAACCAGCGCCTGATGCAGTCAATCTATTACGGTACTGCTGAGACTGCTGCCTCCATCCTGCCCCGTGCGTCGTGGGCCTATGACGGCGAAGCCAAAGTGACAGCTTACGATCCCGAGCAATCACGGGCACGCCTGAAAGCGCTGGGGCTGGAAAACCTGACGCTCCGGCTTTGGGTACCGACAACGTCTCAGGCCTGGAACCCCAGCCCGCTAAAAACCGCCGAACTGATTCAGGCTGATATGGCGCAGGTGGGCGTAAAAGTGGTGATCGTTCCCGTCGAGGGCCGTTTCCAGGAAGCCCGTCTGATGGACATGAATCACGACATTACGCTTTCTGGCTGGGCGACGGACAGTAATGACCCGGACAGTTTCTTCCGTCCGTTACTTAGCTGTGCGGCTATCGATTCGCAGACCAATTTTGCGCACTGGTGTAACCGCGAGTTTGATAGCGTGCTCAAAAAAGCCCTGCTGTCTCAGCAACTGTCGGCGCGTATTGATGCCTACGATGAAGCGCAAAAGATCCTCGCAGAGGAATTACCGGTGTTACCGCTGGCGTCTTCACTGCGTTTACAGGCCTACCGCTATGATATTAAAGGGCTGGTATTAAGTCCCTTTGGTAGCGCCTCGTTCGCCGGGGTTTCGCGTGAAAAAGAAGAGGTGAAAAAGCCATGATTATTTTTACCTTGCGCCGCCTGTTGCTGCTGGTCATGACCCTGTTTTTACTGACCTTTGTCGGTTTTAGTCTGAGCTATTTCACCCCCCACGCCCCGCTCCAGGGTGCATCATTGTGGAACGCCTGGGTCTTCTGGTTCACCGGCCTGCTGCACTGGGATTTTGGCGTATCCAGCATTAACGGGCAGCTTATCTCTGAGCAGCTTAAAGAGGTCTTCCCGGCGACCATGGAGCTGTGTATCCTGGCGTTCGGTTTTGCCTTGCTGGTGGGGATCCCGGTGGGGATGCTGGCGGGCATTATGCGTAATAAATGGCAGGACAAATTTATCAGCGCCCTCGCCCTGTTGGGTTTTTCCATTCCGGTGTTCTGGCTGGCGCTGCTGCTGACACTGTTCTTCTCATTGACGTTAGGCTGGCTGCCCGTATCGGGGCGCTTTGACCTGCTGTATGAAGTCAAAAATGTGACCGGTTTTGCGCTTATTGATGCGTGGCTTTCAGACTCCCCGTGGCGCGAAGAGATGATCATGAGTGCCTTGCGTCATATGGTGTTGCCGGTGCTGACCCTCGCGGTCGCGCCTACCACTGAAGTGATTCGTTTAATGCGCATCAGCACAATCGAAGTCTTTGATCATAATTACATCAAAGCCGCAGCCACGCGTGGTCTGTCGCGTCTGACCATTCTGCGTCGACATGTCCTGCATAATGCGCTGCCGCCGGTGATCCCGCGTCTTGGCCTGCAATTCTCAACCATGCTAACGCTGGCAATGATTACCGAAATGGTCTTTAGCTGGCCGGGACTTGGACGCTGGATGATTAACGCAATTCGCCAGCAGGATTACGCGGCGATTTCTGCAGGGGTGATGGTCATTGGCTCTCTGGTCATTATTGTGAACGTGCTCTCTGATATCCTGGGCGCGCTGGCGAACCCATTGAAACATAAGGAATGGTATGCCCTACGATAGTGTCTATAGCGAAAAGAAACCGCCCAGCGCCCTGCTCACCGTATGGCGAAAATTCTATGGCGATACCCCTGCAATGATCGGCCTATACGGCTGTGCAGGGCTGGTCATATTATGCGTGTTCGGCGGCTGGTTCGCTCCTTATGGCCTCGACCAGCAATTCCTGGGATATCAACTTTTACCACCGTCCTGGTCTCGCTATGGGGAAGTCTCTTTCTTCCTGGGTACCGACGATTTGGGGCGGGATGTTTTAAGCCGACTGCTCAGCGGGGCGGCTCCGACGGTGGGAGGCGCTTTCCTGGTCACGGTTGCCGCTACCGTGTTTGGCCTGCTGCTGGGCGTTATTGCCGGGGCGACGCATGGCCTGCGCTCTGCAGTGCTAAACCATATTCTCGACACGCTGCTGTCTATCCCTTCTTTGCTGCTGGCCATCATCGTGGTGGCTTTCGCCGGACCGCATCTGTCTCATGCGATGTTTGCCGTCTGGCTTGCGATTCTGCCGCGCATGGTGCGTTCGGTCTACAGCATGGTCCATGATGAACTGGAAAAAGAATACGTCATTGCGGCCCGTCTTGACGGCGCGTCAACCATGAATATTTTGTGGTTTGCCGTCCTGCCCAATATGACCTCTGGCCTGGTCACCGAAACGACACGCTCGCTGTCGGTGGCCATTCTGGATATCGCTGCCCTCGGTTTTCTAGACCTCGGCGCGCAACTTCCGTCCCCGGAATGGGGTGCAATGCTGGGCGATGCGCTTGAATTGATTTACGTTGCCCCCTGGACGGTCATGCTGCCCGGAGCGGCCATTATGTTGAGTGTGCTGCTGGTGAACCTGTTGGGCGATGGCATACGCCGCGCCATTAATGCGGGGGTAGAATAAATGCCGCTGCTGGATATTCGTAATCTCACCATTGAGGTGAAAACCGGTGAAAACTGGGTCAAAGCTGTGGACAGGGTCAGCCTGACGCTGGCTGAAGGTGAAATCCGTGGTCTGGTCGGTGAATCCGGCTCGGGTAAGAGCCTGATTGCCAAAGCCATTTGTGGCGTCAGCAAAGAGAACTGGCGCGTAACAGCGGACCGTATGCGTTTTGATGATATCGACCTGATGCGCCTCTCGCCGCGCGAGCGCCGCAAATTACTCGGTCACAACGTGTCGATGATTTTCCAGGAGCCGCAATCCTGTCTCGATCCGTCTGAACGGGTGGGCAAACAACTGATGCAGAACATCCCCGGCTGGACGTGGAAAGGTACCTTCCTTCAACGTTTCGGCTGGCGTAAACGCCGGGCCATCGAGTTGCTGCACCGTGTAGGCATCAAAGATCATAAAGATGCGATGCGCAGCTTCCCTTACGAACTCACCGACGGTGAATGTCAGAAAGTGATGATTGCCATTGCGCTGGCTAACCAGCCACGTCTGCTGATTGCTGATGAGCCGACTAACGCAATGGAGCCGACGACGCAGGCACAAATTTTTCGCTTGCTCACCAGGCTCAACCAGAACAATAACACCACCATTCTGCTTATCAGCCACGACCTGCAAATGCTGAGCAAATGGGCTGACCGCATTAACGTTATGTATTGTGGTCAGACGGTGGAAACTGCGCCGAGCGAGGAGTTGGTGAGCACGCCACACCACCCGTACACGCAAGCCCTTATTCGCGCGATACCCGATTTTGGTAGCGCCATGCCCCACAAAAGCAGACTGAATACGATGCCGGGAGCCATCCCCCTGCTGGAGCAATTACCGATAGGCTGCCGTCTGGGCCCGCGCTGCCCGTACGCACAACGCAAATGCATAGAAAGGCCGCTGTTATCGGGTGCTAAAAACCATCTGTACGCCTGCCATTTCCCGCTGAATATGGAGAAAGAGTGAAATGGTTGAGACCCTGCTCGAAGTCCGCAATCTGAGTAAAACCTTTCGCTACCGTACCGGTTGGTTCCGTCAGCAAACTGTTGAAGCCGTGAAGCCCCTGAGTTTTACCCTCAGAGAAAAGCAGACCCTGGCGATCATCGGTGAGAACGGTTCAGGTAAATCGACACTGGCGAAAATGCTGGCAGGCATGATTGAGCCGACAAGCGGTGAGCTGTTGATTGACGATCATCCGCTCAATTACGGGGACTATTCGTTCCGTAGCCAGCGTATCCGCATGATTTTTCAGGACCCGTCGACATCGCTTAACCCGCGTCAGCGTATTTCGCAGATCCTCGATTTTCCGCTACGCCTGAATACCGATCTGGAGCCGGAAGCACGCCAGAAGCGCATCTACGAAACGCTGCGTATGGTAGGGCTATTACCCGATCACGCAAGCTACTACCCGTACATGTTTGCGCCAGGTCAGAAACAGCGTCTTGGGCTGGCTCGTGCGCTGATTCTGCGCCCTAAGGTGATCATCGCCGACGAAGCCCTGGCATCACTGGATATGTCGATGCGCTCGCAATTAATTAATCTGATGCTGGAATTACAGGAAAAACAGGGTATCGCTTATATTTATGTGACCCAGCACATCGGCATGATGAAACATATTAGCGATCAGGTTCTGGTGATGCACCAGGGGGAAGTCGTCGAGCGCGGCAGTACCGCCAGTGTCCTTGCCTCCCCGCTGCACGACCTGACAAAACGTTTGATTGCCGGCCATTTTGGTGAAGCATTGACCGCCGATGCATGGCGCCAGGATCGCTGAGACCAAGGGGGTTGTCAGTGGTCGGATTAACTCATCCGGCGACTCATGTTAGAATCGCCGCGTTTTAACAACGATCCGCGTGTTAACGCCGATCGCATAACAGTGACTATAAGGATTAAAAGCTATGGGTTTTCTTACCGGTAAGCGCATTCTGGTAACCGGCGTTGCCAGCAAACTTTCCATCGCCTTCGGTATCGCGCAGGCTATGCACCGCGAAGGCGCGGAGCTGGCGTTCACCTATCAGAACGACAAACTGAAAGGCCGTGTAGAAGAGTTTGCCGCTCAACTGGGTTCCAGCATCGTGCTGCCATGTGACGTTGCGGAAGATTCAAGCATCGAAGCCCTGTTCAGTGAACTGGTTAAAGTCTGGCCGAAATTTGACGGTTTCGTTCACTCCATCGGCTTTGCGCCGGGCGATCAGCTGGACGGCGACTATGTTAATGCTGTCACCCGCGATGGCTTCAAAATCGCCCATGACATCAGCTCCTACAGCTTCGTTGCGCTGGCAAAATCCTGCCGCGCCATGCTGAACCCGGGCTCTGCTCTGCTGACCTTGTCTTACCTGGGTGCTGAGCGCGCTATCCCGAACTACAACGTGATGGGTCTGGCTAAAGCCTCTCTGGAAGCCAACGTGCGCTATATGGCTAACGCAATGGGTCCAGAAGGTATTCGTGTCAACGGCATTTCTGCAGGTCCGATTCGTACTCTGGCAGCATCCGGTATCAAAGACTTCCGTAAAATGCTGGCACACTGCGAAGCCGTTACCCCGATTCGCCGTACCGTGACCATCGAAGATGTGGGTAACTCCGCAGCCTTCCTGTGTTCTGACCTGTCCGCAGGTATTTCTGGCGAAGTGGTTCATGTTGACGGTGGATTTAGCATCGCAGCAATGAACGAGCTGGAACTGAAATAATCCCCCATACCCCCCAATCCTGGGGGGTATTTCTTTACCCTAATAGTTCGAATTGCATCGCAACAGCACGCGCATGCATCCCCAGTTCGAAATCTGACGGGTATATGCCTTTCTGATATTTATTATCACCTAACAATCTTTCATCCCTCTCTCCGCATACGCCAGGATAATGCAGCGAAAAAGATCCGGCGTATCTGTGCAACGACGTGTCCGGATCGCCACTTTCAGACCAAGGAACGACCATGGAACAACGCCGTTTTTCTGGCAAAAGTCACTGGTATCATGAAACGCAGTCGAGTGCGCGTCAGAATCTGCCGTTATCACTGATGCCTGAAGCGGCACGCGTGGACGATCATTTTCTGCTCGACCTTTCATTACCCGATGATATGACTGAGGCGTGTAGTCGCTGGCTGATGCCGGCAAGAAAGCTCTATGGCTTACTTTTTCCTCAGCGGGTTGCGGTCAATCGACTGCGAACGCTCAGCATCTACGACAGACTAAGTACCGCCCTGACCGTGGCCCAGGTGCATGGTGTGCAACGGCTATGTAACCACTATGCCGCCCGCCTGGCTCCGTTGCCAGGTCCTGATTCCTCACGAGAGAGTAATCGCCGCCTGGCGCAGATTACTCAGTATGCCCGCCAGTTAGCCGCCTCCCCGGACATCATTGACGCACGTGCACGCCAACAGCTCGAAGACGTCGGTCTGACGGAATATGACACGATCCTGATGGTGCAAATTATTGGTTATGTTGGTTTCCAGGCGCGGGCAATCGCAGGGTTCCAGGCACTGTCGGGCCAGCCCGTGCGTCTTATTCCCGGCATGGAGATGCAGCAAGAAACCTCTGCCGCATTGTTTGACGAGCCGCATTCCGAATGGACCGCCGGGATCGTGGGTGTGGATATGCGCATTGCCAGTGCAAGGCAGCTAGAGTCGTTGGCGGCCTGGCAGCCCTTGCCCGCCTTCCGTTTGCTGGCGCCCGTGCTGGCGCATGAATCCCCCTCGCTGGATGAACTGGGGGAGATTTACTGCGGTGCGCAATCGGTACTGGTGGACGAAGAGATAACCGAACTGATAACACTCTACAGTGCAAGAATTAACGGAAGCGTTAACTGCTTCAATGAGAGCTGGCAACGCTGGACAGGTTCTGACGAACTGGCTGAAGCTGTCCGTCAGGGCGATCGTGTCCTTAAACGGCTTGGGCAAACCAGAGCAAAAGAAGCGGCGATAACCGGCAGTGTACACATCCTTTCCTGTGCCCCCGATCGCTTCAGTGCAGCGCATTTCTCCTCCCTTTTGGCACTGGGTTTTGCCGCCCCCTCAGCCATTGGAATTGTGGTCTGGTGCGGATTGTGCGGCTGGCTCAATCGGCTGAAAATTGCACTGGGCGATGTGGGCTGACGTTTTCTCTCACCCGGAGGCTAAATGCTTAGCCTTCATAGGGTATTTTTGCCCAAAGAGCGCTTGCTGCAACCCCCAGATTCGCGTAAAACTGTCAGCCGCTCTTTCAGCCACGAAAATAGAAAACTATGTTTCAGGATAACCCGCTGCTCGCGCAGCTAAAACAGCAACTTCATTCCCAAACACCTCGTGCGGAAGGTGTCGTGAAAGCCACGGAAAAAGGCTTTGGTTTCCTCGAAGTCGATGCGCAAAAAAGCTATTTCATCCCACCACCGCAGATGAAAAAAGTGATGCATGGCGATCGAATTATCGCCGTTATCCATACTGAAAAAGACCGTGAGTCCGCTGAGCCGGAAGAGCTGGTTGAACCTTTCCTGTCGCGTTTCGTCGGCAGGATCCAGCGCAAAGACGACCGCCTGTCTATTGTCCCGGATCATCCGTTAATCAAAGATGTTATCCCCTGCCGTGCAGAGCGTAACGTCACGCATGATTTTAAAGACGGTGACTGGGCCGTAGCAGAAATGCGCCGCCATCCGCTCAAAGGCGATCGCACGTTCTACGCTGAATTGACCCAATTTATCACCTTCGGTGACGACCATTTCGTACCGTGGTGGGTAACCTTAGCGCGTCACAACCTTGAAAAAGAAGCCCCAGACGGTGTTGCAACCCACATGCTGGATCAAGGTCTGGAACGTGTTGATTTGACTGCACTGGACTTCGTCACCATCGACAGTGCCAGCACGGAAGATATGGACGATGCCCTCTATGTTGAAGAGAGTGCTGATGGAAAGCTTCTGCTGACGGTCGCCATTGCCGATCCTACAGCGTGGATTGCAGAAGGCAGCGAAATCGACAACAACGCCAAAATTCGTGCCTTTACCAACTACCTGCCGGGCTTCAATATTCCGATGCTGCCGCGTGAACTGTCTGACGACCTGTGTTCACTGCGTGCGAATGAAGTTCGTCCGGTGCTGGCATGTCGCATGACCATCGACGACGAAGGCAGCATTGAAGACAACATTGAATTCTTTGCTGCCACTATTACGTCGAAAGCCAAACTGGCCTATGACGACGTGTCTGACTGGTTGGAAAATATCGGTAACTGGCAGCCGCAGAGTGAAGCCATTGCTGCACAGATTCGTCTGCTGCACCGTGTTTGCCTTGCCCGTGCGCAGTGGCGTCAGACCCACGCGCTGGTGTTCAAAGATCGCCCTGATTACCGTTTCATTCTCGGTGAAAAAGGTGAAGTACTGAATATCGTGGCGGAACCCCGTCGCATCGCTAACCGCATTGTTGAAGAGTCAATGATTGCCGCGAACATCTGTGCGGCCCGCGTACTTCGCGACAAACTCGGCTTCGGCGTTTACAACGTCCACATGGGCTTCGACCCGGCCAGCAGTGAGCAACTCGCCGCCCTGTTGAAAACCCATGGCATGCATGTTGATGCAGAAGAAGTCCTGACCCTCAGCGGCTTCTGCAAGCTTCGTCGTGAGCTGGATGCACAGCCTTCCGGATTCCTCGACAGTCGTATTCGTCGCTTCCAGTCCTTCGCTGAAATCAGCATTGAGCCAGGCCCACACTTCGGACTCGGTCTGGAGGCATACGCGACCTGGACATCCCCGATTCGTAAGTATGGCGACATGATCAACCATCGCCTGCTCAAGGCCATCATCAAAGGTGAATCCATTGAGCGTCCGCAGGCAGAGGCTACCGTACAGATGGCGGAACGTCGCCGTCTGAACCGTATGGCGGAACGTGACGTTGGCGACTGGTTGTACGCTCGTTATCTGAAAGATAGCGCCGGTACTGACGTCCGCTTTGCGGCCGAAATTATTGATATCAGCCGTGGCGGTATGCGTGTTCGTCTGGTGGATAATGGCGCAGTGGCCTTTATTCCGGCACCGTTTATTCACGCGGTTCGTGATGAGCTGGTATGCAGCCAGGAAAACGGAACCGTACAGATCAAAGGTGAAGCGGTATTTAAAGTAACTGATGTTATTGATGTCACCATTGCCGAAGTACGCATGGAAACACGTAGCGTTATTGCCCGCCCGGCCGTCTGATTATTGTTATCTGATACGCTCCCCCGAAATTTAGGGGGAGCGTTCTTCCCCTCATGGATGCGATTCCACGAGCATTTTTTCTCTAATTCCCCCACAAACCGTGTAAAACAGCCACAATAAAAAAATAACTGCGCGCAACGTCAGTCATTAACTATGCAAATTTTACGCACCCGCTATATTTTTAAACGGGACTCGTTTTATTATGAGATTGTAAATAAAAACAATACGTTTTCCCTGGTTCCCCCTTATGTACAGGTAGTTAATCCATCGTCGAATGAGTTTCCGTTGCGCTTTTTGGTGGGTTGGGAGATAGCATGAAAGACTCGCAGGAACAGAACTTGCTGTTTCGTTATTTGGGCTCAAACAGCCCTTTCTGGCGCCTGAGTGCGGACAGTAATGCCCTGCACTTTGCGCCTGATGAAGACTCTGACATCAGTCAGGTCGTTACACTCAGTGATGATCAAGCTTCAGAGCTTCGCCAGATGACGGTGATTACGTCCAGTCTGACGATGCATCTTTCGCTCTTTGGTGACGACGTTCCTGTGCATCTCGTGGGACGTAAAATCAGTAAATATGAATGGGCAGGTACCGCTTCTGCATGGAACGATACCTCTTCTGTTGCACGCGATCTGGTGCAAGGGCTCTCTTTTGCCGAACAGGTCGTGTCGGAAGCGAACTCCGTTATTGTTATTCTCGACAGACACGGCAGCATTCAGCGCTTTAACCGCTTGTGTGAAGAATATACTGGTCTCAAAGAACATGAGGTGATTGGACAGAATGTCTTTAAGCTGTTTATGAACCAGCAAGAAGCTGCTGCATCCCGGCAAAATATTACGGAATTTTTCCGTAATGGCGCTTCATATGAAGTGGAACGCTGGATTAAAACCCGTAAGGGGCAGCGTCTGTTTTTATTTCGCAATAAATTCGTGCACAGTGGCAGTGGGAAAAATGAAATATTCCTCATTTGTTCAGGCACTGATATTACCGAAGAACGCCGGGCGCAAGAACGTTTACGCGTTTTAGCCAATACTGACACCATAACCGGCTTACCCAATCGTAATGCTATTCATGAATTAATCAGCAACGCAATTGAGAACCGTGGTGGTACACAAATCGGTATTGTCTATCTGGACCTGGATAATTTTAAGAAGGTCAATGACGCATATGGACATATGTTTGGCGACCAGCTTCTACAGGCTGTTGCGCTGGCCATTTTAAGTTGTCTGGACGAAGGTCAGGTGCTGGCAAGATTGGGTGGCGATGAATTCCTCGTTCTGGCTACTGACTCATCCCAGAGCGCATTAGAAGCGATGGCATCACGTATTATCACGCGCTTGCGGCAACCTTTTCGCATCGGGCTTATCGAAGTTTATACCGGTTGTTCACTGGGTATTTCTCTTGCTCCACAGCACGGCAACGATCGGGAAAGTATTATTCGCAACGCCGATACGGCGATGTATATCGCGAAAGAGAACGGACGCGGTAAGTTTTGCGTCTTTACGCCGGAAATGAATCAGCGCGTATTTGAGTATCTGTGGCTCGACACTAACCTGCGCAAAGCGCTCGATAAAGACCAACTGGTGATTCACTATCAGCCTAAAGTGACCTGGCGCGGCGAAGTGCGTAGCCTTGAAGCCCTGGTTCGCTGGCAGTCACCAGAGCGTGGCCTGATTCCGCCGCTCGACTTTATCGCCTATGCAGAAGAGTCCGGGCTCATTGTCCCTCTGGGTCGATGGGTGATGCTGGATGTGGTGCGTCAGGTTGCGAAATGGCGAGATAAAGGCATTAATCTGCGCGTGGCGGTGAACGTCTCTGCCCGTCAGTTAGCCGACCAGACGATTTTTAGCGACCTGAAGCAGGCACTGAGCGATCTTAATTTTGAATATTGCCCAATAGACGTGGAATTGACGGAGAGCTGCCTGATTGAGAACGAAGATTTGGCACTCTCGGTGATTCAGCAGTTCAGTAAACTCGGTTCGCAGGTTCACCTTGATGATTTCGGCACTGGATACTCTTCGCTCTCACAGTTAGCCCGCTTCCCCATTGACGCCATTAAGCTCGACCAGTCGTTTGTCAAAGATATCCATAAACAGTCAGTCTCGCAGTCGCTGGTACGCGCAATTGTGGCGGTGGCCCAGGCTCTCAATCTGCAGGTCATTGCTGAGGGTGTCGAGAATGCAAAAGAAGACGCCTTTCTGACAAAGAATGGCGTCAATGAACGACAAGGATTTCTGTTTGCTAAGCCCATGCCCGCTGCCGTATTCGAGCGATGGTATAAACGCTATCTATCACGCAAATGAATCAGCTGGCTTTACTCAGACTGGCGGCGGCATGCCGATTTTGCAGCTGAACCAGACGTTCCATATAGGCAATGTCTTTGGGTTCCAGACAAAACGCGGCATCCACCCAGTCTTCGGTAATATCCATTAATTCACTGCGTGGAAGCTGCATGACCCGCTGGCGGGCACGCAGCATCGCGCGTACGCCATTCAGTCGGGGCTGCAACGTATCAATAAAAGTCCTGATTGCCATATAACCCTGACCGGGTTCAAACAACTGATCCACTAATCCATATTGCTCATACCACTCCGCGGTATGAGATTCGCCTTTGTAAATCAGCTCCTCGGCAAGTTTCATCCCGGAACGGCGCGCAACCAAAGAGTAACCGCCCATCCCTGGGAACAGGTTGAAGGCAATTTCGGGGAACCCGAGACGCGCATCACGTTGCGCCAGCACGAAATGATGTGCCAGTGCAGCTTCAAACCCTCCACCCAGGGCGCTCCCTTCGACCATAGCCAACGAAATAGCACCGGTATCGAAACCGCGAGAAGCAGCATGTACACAGTCCACGCAGGCGCGCGCGTAGGCACGCAGCGCTTCACGTCGACCATTCTGGATGCACTCAACGAAAAAGCGCAAATCGCCCCCCGTGTTGTACATTCCGGGGACCAGTGAACCCGTGACCCAGAAATCAACGGCGAATCCCGCCTGCCGGACAAGCCAGGACGCATTCATAATCTCTTCGATTAACACATGGTTAAAGCAGGGTCGGGGCTGCGCTCGCAACATCATCCATACAGTGCGGCGTTCTTCTTCGTAATAGCATGAGAGTTGCGTAAAACGGTCAGTGTCCGTAAAAAGTTTGCACGTAGCCTGGTTGATAACTGTCATAGACTTGATCCTCCGGAAATAAAAGCGCGTAGTGCGCAGTGCAAGACTAATCCAGCAGCAAACCCGGCAGTATGTAAGTTAGTGAATATATAATTGGTACTTATAATATTTTGAGATTTCGTTTTTCCGCTTCTCTTTTTACACTGTTTTCTGCATCATTCATTTTGTTAATTTTCAAACATAAAGGTGAAGACATGGCCGACATTGACGTAAAGCAGCTAACCGGACGGATTGATACCGTACTGGATATTCTGGTTGCCGGTGATTACCAATCCGCCATTCGTAACCTGGAGATCCTGAAGGCGGAATTACAGCAATTTGAAATCGCTGGGCAGGATGGTTCGTCCGGGTCGCCTAAAACGCCCTGGGAAGTGTAATTCTTATTCTGTCGTTATACGGCGTAGGGATGTACACGCCGTTATAGCTACCTCTAATCCTTGCTGTAATAACGCATAAGTAGTGTCTATGAATTCCCGACAACAACATATCCTCCAGACGGTCATTGATAAAGGCCGCATGAGCGTTTCGGATCTGGCAAAGATGACCGGTGTTTCCGAAGTCACTATTCGCCAGGATCTTAATACGCTCGAAAAAGAGAGTTATCTGCGCCGCACACATGGCTATGCCGTCCCCCTGGACAGCGATGATGTCGAGACGCGAATGATGAATAACTATACGGTTAAGCGCGAACTGGCAGACTTCGCGGCCTCGCTCGTCAGTGAAGGCGAAACGGTGTTTATTGAGAACGGGAGCTGTAATGCCCTGCTCGCTCGTCGTCTTGGCGAGCAACGCGATATCACTATTATTACTGTAAGCAGCTACATTGCTCATCTGCTAAAAGATGCGCTCTGCGATGTGATTCTTCTGGGTGGGATCTACCAGAAGAAGAGCGAGAGCGTGGTCGGTCCGTTAACCCGACAGTTTGTTCAGCAGGTTCACTTCAGCAAAGCATTTATTGGTATTGATGGCTGGCAGGCCGAGACCGGGTTCACTGGCCGGGATATGATGCGCACGGACGTGGTGAATGCCGTATTGGAAAAAGGTTGTGAGGCGATTGTCCTCACCGACAGTTCAAAGTTTGGAGCTGTCCATCCGTACACGCTGGGCGCGGGCAATCATTTTAATCGGGTGATTACCGATGCGCGGATCCCTGTACAAGCACATACAGAATTGCAACAATCTGGTCTGGTGGTCAATATCGTCGAGACAGCCGTTTCTGCATAAGTGACAAGGCCCGCCATGGCGGGCTATCCCCTTCATATCTGAGATTATTCCGACCTTCCAATTAAGACTTTTTACCCTGCCGCTTCGCGGGTTCAATCGTAAAATTATTTGTAGCGATATAACAGGACGTGACTATCACACACGTGATTTTAGTAACACCTGCGCAACAAAGGTTTTACGGAAAGTCTTTCAGTCACCCCACAAGGGCTATACTTAAAGAGAACACTTTTCCGTGAATCACTCATTCAGGAGAAAGTATGATGATGTTATCAAGTAAAAAAGTCGCTGCTGCTATGCTGGCAATTACCCTTGCAATGTCGCTGAGCGCATGCGGTAGCTGGTCTAAACGTGATCGTAACACCGCAATCGGTGCGGGTGCTGGTGCACTCGGTGGTGCTGTCTTAACAGATGGTAGTACGCTGGGTACACTGGGCGGCGCAGCTGTCGGCGGGATTATCGGCCACCAGGTTGGTAAGTAATTATTTTAAAACGGCATCTACGATTTTATAACGACATTTTCTTTCAGGTCTGAGCATTGAGTGAAAAAGGGTAATGCGTAAAGCGTCACCCTTTTTTTATGGCTGAAATTCTGTACTCAACCACCCGCCAGTTTGACCTTCATCCCTTTGGCTTCAAGTAGCGTTTTAATCAGGTCGCGTTTGTCGCCCTGAATCTCAATGACGCCATCCTTCACTGCCCCACCACAGCCGCATTTTTTCTTCAGCTCTGCGGCAAGGCTGTTAAGCATCGTATCATCGCCATCAATACCTGTAATGAGGCAGACTCCCTTCCCTTTACGACCACTGGTCTGGCGCTGAATGCGCACCACACCATCGCCTTTAGGACGTTCAACCGCTTTTTTCTCTTCCGCAATACGACCGGATTCCGTGGAGTAAACCAGTCGGCTGTTGTTGTCGTTCATTATGCGCTCCGCACCAGTGAGGTGTTAATGTCACGCAGCGTCTGCGCAGGGTCAGCGGACTGGGTAACCGGACGTCCGATAACCATATAGTCAACGCCCGCTGCCAGCGCCTGTTCCGGTGTCATAATTCGGCGCTGATCGCCAGCAGCACTACCTGAAGGGCGAATACCCGGCGTCACCAGTTTGAACGATTGACCAAAAACCTCTTTAAAGCGAACCGCTTCCTGTGCCGAGCAAACTACGCCATCCAGGCCACATTGTTGAGTCAATGCCGCCAGACGTTCGGCATGTTCAGCTGGCGTTGCAGTAATCCCCAGCCCCTGCAGATCGCTGGCTTCCATGCTGGTGAGCACTGTCACCGCAATCAGCAACGGGGCGTCTTTGCCGAAGGGCAGCAACGCCTCTTTGGCTGCCGTCATCATGCGCGCACCACCCGAAGCATGCACATTCACCATCCACACACCGAGATCGGCCGCGGCTTTTACCGCATGTGCTGCAGTATTGGGAATGTCGTGAAATTTAAGATCAAGGAACACATCAAAGCCACGGTGTTGCAGGTCGCGCACCAGATCGGGGCCGAAAAGAGTAAACATCTCTTTGCCCACTTTGAGGCGGCAGTCGCGCGGATCGATGCGGTCAACAAAAGCGAGGGCGTTGTCACGATTATCGTAATCAAGGGCAACAACAACCGGAGAGGTCGTTTTAGCGCGGGAAACAGATGGAGCTGTAGTCGTCATGGTGAGACCTTCTGAGATAAGGGCACCCGCTCAGGCGCAATGAATAAACGGCGAGCATTCTACCTGCGAGGCGGCGGAATTGACAGGCTCCATTATCGCCTGCCAGACAAAGGCCGCACCGTGGCAGGCAGAATGGTGGGGTATTTTATGAGTATGTTGTAACTAAATATGTGTTTTTGAATTTATTGACCGTCTAAGCCACGAATAGGCTTCACGGTGGACCAGGCGCGGCAGGACGGACAGTGCCAGTACATGGTGTACGCAGTGAATCCACATTTGTGGCAGCGGTAACGCGGCTTGCTGCGGATCTGCTCGCCAACCATCTCACGCAGCACCATCAGGCTCTCTTTCGCGCGCCCTTCTTCCGCTTCGTTAAGGTGGTAATCCATCAGCTTGTGGAAAACGCGCATGGTAGGATGGCGCTGGAGCTGGCGTGTGACATAACCCTGCGCGGCGTCCTGCCCTTCGCGGTGCTCCATAATCTCCGCCAGTAACAGGTCTGCGACTGCACCGGTGTTTTCCTCGACGCAACGCTGCAGGAAAGCGGCCCACTCATCATTCTTACCAAGATGCTGATAGCAAACCTGGAGCATTTCAAGCGTTTCGCTGACCAGCTCTTTATCCTGATCGATAACCCGTAACAGGCATTCTACCGCTTTGGCATATTCGCCTTTCGCCATATGCACACGTCCCATCATGATGGAGACGCGGGGGCTCTCACGGTCGGCAGAAGCGCCTTTTTTCAGCAACGACATTGCGCGATCGAGATCGTCGTTGCCCATCTGCTGCAATGCCAGCTCGCAGTAGAAATGAGCAATTTCACCACGCTGTTTATCTTTACCGAGCTTCACCAGCTTTTCTGCCACATCAATGGCTTTCTGCCATTCGCTGGTCGCCTGATAAATTTGCAGCAGTTGCTGCAAAGCGCCTACGCGAAAATCGGTTTCATCCACCAGCTGATTGAACATGTCTTCCGCCCGGTCGTACATCCCGGCGGCCATGTAGTCACGTCCTAGCTGTTGTACGGCAAGCAGGCGTTGATCGTAAGAGAGAGAAGCGCTTTCCATCAGGGTCTGATGGATACGGATGGCCCTGTCGACTTCACCACGGGAGCGAAACAGGTTTCCTAGCGTCAGGTGGGCTTCAACGGTCCCGGTATCCTCTTTCAACATATCGAGGAACAGGTCAACCGCTTTATCTTGTTGGTTACTGAGCAGCAGGTTAACGCCGGCTACGTAATCACGTGAGAGCCGGTTCGCCTCATCTTGCTTCGTTTGTTGAGCATTTCTGCGCCCCATGTACCAGCCATATGCTGCGGCGACAGGTAACAACAGAAACAGCAACTCCAACATAGACGATTATTCCTTGACCACAACGGTACCGGAATGTGCCGGAGTATCAGCAACGGGGGCAATTTTTTGCTCCAGACGCTTAATTTTTCGCTCAGCACGCACCAGAGAGACACGCACCCGCAGCCAGAACAGACCACAGATCAGCCAGCCGATGGCAAAGCCCGCAGCAAACAGCACGGCCAGCAATGTTGAAATACGGTATTCACCCTGAGCGAGCAGATAATTGAACGTCACCTGCTGATCGTTTTGCGCACCCAACGTGACAGAAACGACAAAAATCGCCAGGACCAGTAAGAAAATGAGTAAATATTTCACATTACTTCCCGTTATGTGGTTATGAGCGAATAAATTATGTTCAGCCGACTGCATCCAGCCTTATAACCTACCATTTTAGTGACTGGCGCGAAACGGAAATGCGTAATGCGCCATAGTGATTTAAGGGCAGTTTGACCGATTTCAACTCTCCCGCTCCCTTTCTGCTATTTCCTGCTTCTCAATGACAGGGGGAGTCAGAGGCCCACATAACTTTTCAGCCAGCCAGGTTGCAATGGTTATTAGCAGCCAGGAGATAAACGTTGCAACCACCAGATCCCTTGGCCAATGCATTCCCAGAACCAGACGGCTGCCCATCACGCCAGAGGCCCAGGTAAGAAGAATCACGATTGTCCAGGTACGGCGTCGAGGCCAGAGCAATCCGACGCCGAGCAGTGCCCAGCTTGCCGCAAACATCGTATGGCCCGACGGAAAGGCAAAACCGGTCTCTTTTTGCCAGTGCTTACGCAGGAAAGGCGGGACGTTTTGTTCTTCAGCGAGCTGTTCCTGGACAAGATGGCTACGATCGTCACGTTGCAGGCTATAGAAATGCGCCGCATTAACATCGTGTGTGCCTTCCAACCAAACGACGAAGGGACGGGGCTCCTGCACACGCTCCTTGACCCAGGACTTCACTCCCTGCCCCGCAAGAATGGCGCAGGCAAGAATGACAAAGAGCATTACTGCCGCTTTAAGCCGAAAACGTAAGCACCAGAGGAACCAGCCGCAAAGCACCAAATGCGTGATAATTCCCCAGGGCTGGGTGACCGTTTCGGTAATCCAGTATGCCGCCCGTAACAATGCTGTATTTGCGCCCGGTTGCCAGCTCCAGCCAGAAATCCAGACCAATACTGGCATCACCATCAATATGCCTGCACCTACAGTCGTACGCTTCGCAATAGCCCGCATTCTTTCTCCTTTCAATCGAGCCACAATCATAACCGAAAAATAACATTTCCGGGGGAATCCGCCGTATTTGTGCGTTTAATCAGCGATGTGTCTGCAGGTGGTTAGTGATGTAAAGCGCATTGTGGCAAAATAGCGTGATACATAAGGCCAGCCCGATAGCGGCCAATATAATCTGGAGAATCACATGCAGCTTAAACGCGTGGCAGAAGCCAAACTGCCAACCCCATGGGGCGATTTCCTGATGGTGGGTTTTGAAGAACTGGCAACCGGACAGGACCACGTTGCGTTGGTTTATGGCGACATTTCCGGGCAGACGCCGGTGCTGGCGCGCGTCCATTCTGAATGTCTGACAGGTGATGCGCTCTTCAGCCTGCGCTGCGACTGTGGATTCCAGCTCGAAGCGGCGTTGACCCATATTGCCGAAGAAGGCCGTGGCGTGTTGCTTTATCATCGTCAGGAAGGTCGTAATATTGGCTTACTGAACAAAATTCGTGCCTACGCGCTGCAGGATCAAGGGTATGACACGGTCGAAGCCAACCACCAGTTGGGTTTTGCCGCGGATGAGCGTGACTTCACGCTATGTGCAGATATGTTCAAACTGCTGGGCGTTGATGAAGTGCGTCTGCTGACCAATAACCCGAAGAAGGTGGAAATTCTGACTGAAGCGGGGATCAATATTGTGGAACGCGTACCGTTGATCGTCGGGCGTAACCCGAAAAATGCCCACTATCTCGATACCAAAGCGGCGAAGATGGGCCATTTGCTAAGCGAATAAATCAGTGCCGGCCGTGAGATTTATTCCCACGGCCAGTTCAGTCTTAATGCAACATATTACGAATAACGTAGTGCAGAATACCGTCGTTCTGGTAGTAGGTCAGTTCCGTCGACGTATCAATACGACAGCGGCAGTTCAGTACCTCTTGCGTGCCATCGGCCCGCGTCAGAGTCACCGGAATGATTGCCCCCGGTTTAAGCTGATTCAGATCGGCAATATCCAGCTTCTCTTCCCCACTCAGCCCTAAGGTTTTGCGCGTCGCACCTTGCGGAAACTCCAGCGGCAAGATCCCCATCCCTATCAGATTCGAACGGTGAATACGTTCAAATGATTCCGCAATCACGACACGGACACCCAACAAGCGTGGACCTTTCGCAGCCCAGTCACGGCTGGATCCCGAGCCGTACTCTTTCCCGGCGATAACCGCAAGCGGTGTGCCTTGCTGCTGGTAGCGCATGGAGGCGTCATAAATCGAAATAACCTCGTCGCCCGGCAGATGACGGGTCATCCCCCCTTCAACACCCGGTACCATTTCATTACGGATACGGATGTTGGCGAAGGTCCCGCGCATCATCACTTCGTGGTTACCGCGTCGTGAACCGTAAGAGTTGAAATCCCGGCGCTCCACGCCATGGCTTTGCAGGTAACGCCCAGCCGGGCTGTCAGCTTTAATACTCCCCGCCGGGGAGATATGGTCAGTGGTGACCGAATCACCCAACATCGCCAGAATACGCGCGCCATGAATATCCTCGACCGGTTTTGGCATGGCTTCCATGTCGTCAAAGAATGGTGAGAGACGAATGTAAGTGGAATCTTCCTGCCAGCCATAGGTGTCTGAGCGCTCGACCTGAATGGATTTCCACTCTTCAGTCCCTTCAAACACTTCAGCGTACTCTTTGCGGAACATCTCAGTGGAGACCTGCTCAACTGCACGGGCAATATCCCGACTGGATGGCCAGATATCTTTCAGATACACCGGGTCACCTTTGCGGTCATGACCGAGTGGATCGGTTGCCAGATTGATGTTCATGTTACCCGCCAGAGCATAGGCAACCACCAGCGGCGGTGAAGCCAGCCAGTTGGTTTTCACCAGCGGATGAATACGTCCTTCAAAGTTACGATTGCCGGAAAGCACAGCTCCCACGGTAAGATCGCCCTGCTTGATCGCCTGCTCAATCGGCTCCGGGAGCGGCCCGGAGTTACCGATACAGGTCGTACAGCCATATCCCACCAGGTTAAACCCCAGTTCATCGAGATAGGGTGTAAGTTTTGCCTGTGCCAGATAGTCAGATACCACTTTTGAACCCGGCGCAAGCGAGGCTTTTACCCATGGCTGACGTTTCAGCCCTGCATTGACCGCATTCTTCGCCAGCAAACCCGCAGCCATTAGCACGCTAGGGTTGGAGGTGTTAGTGCAAGACGTGATGGCCGAAATAACAACGGCACCGTCAGGCAACTGATGTTTTTCACCCTTAAACGTGTATTCAACCGACTGACGATCTTTTTGTGCCGTATTCAGTTCAAGCTCAGAACTGGCCGCAAAGGCTTTAGGCACATCGCCCAGAGCCACGCGATCCTGCGGGCGTTTTGGCCCTGCAAGACTGGCTTCAACATCGCTCATGTTGAGTTCGAGGGTGCTGGTGAAAACAGGTTCATCTCCGGTGTTACGCCACATTCCCTGTGCTTTCGCATAGGTTTCCACCAGTACGACCTGCTCTTCACTACGCCCGCTCAGGCGCATATATTCCAGCGTTACGCCATCGATAGGGAAAAATCCGCAGGTCGCGCCATATTCCGGAGCCATATTGGCAATGGTCGCTCTGTCGGCAAGGGGTAGTGAATCCAGCCCGTCACCATAGAACTCCACAAATTTACCCACCACTCCATGCTTACGTAGCATCTGTGTGACGGTTAAAACGAGGTCAGTCGCCGTGATCCCTTCCTGCAGTTTACCGGACAGCTTGAAGCCCACCACATCCGGGATCAGCATCGACACGGGTTGCCCCAGCATGGCGGCTTCCGCTTCAATGCCTCCCACGCCCCAGCCGAGGACGCCCAAACCATTAATCATCGTGGTGTGTGAGTCCGTCCCAACCAGGGTGTCGGGATAGGCAACCCACTCTTTATCCTGCAACTCACTCCACACCGCTTTGCCCAGGTATTCCAGGTTGACCTGGTGACAGATACCGGTACCGGGGGGAACAACGCTAAAACGACTGAACGCCTGTTGGCCCCATTTCAGAAACAGGTAGCGTTCGTGGTTGCGCTCCATTTCGAGACGTACGTTTTCCTCGAAGGCGTCATCATCACCAAAGTGATCGACGGTCACGGAGTGATCAATCACCAGATCGACCGGAGAGAGGGGATTCACTTTCGCCGTGTCACCGCCGAGGCGTTTAACCGCTTCGCGCATGGCGGCAAGGTCAACGACGGCGGGGACACCGGTAAAATCCTGCATCAGGACGCGGGCGGGACGATAGGCAATTTCCCGGTCGGCATGAGCGTTTTTGAGCCAGCCTGCCAGCGCGCGAATATCGTCCTCGGTAACCGAATCATCATCCTGCCAGCGCAGAAGATTCTCCAGTAAGACTTTTAGTGACTTGGGTAGACGCGCAATATCCCCAAGTTCCTGTGCGGCCAGCGGCAAGCTGTAGTAGCGATACGTCTTATTCTCTGCCTGCAACGTATCCTTACTGGCTTCGCGTAGGGTCAACGACATATGCTCCTCCTTAATTTCAGGGATTGCGAAACCCTGATTGTTATCAGGGTCTGTATTAAAGATAACACAAACATGTCGTAACGTTTTGATAACAACCCAAATCGCTAAAAGTGGTAAAACCGTTGTCAGAAGAAATGAAGGGGGGACATCAGAAAATAAAAAACCCCGCCAGCGCGAGGTTTTTCAGAGAATTAGCGTAACAGGATCCAGACAAGTTGCCCCCAGAGTAATGCAGAGACAGTAAAAGCACTCATCCACGACCAGTATTTAGCGGAGCAGCGGTTATTCATCAATTCACACCAGAAAATGTATTCATTCAAACTGCGTAATAACGCAGTTCATTATTTGCTGTGGTGTATTTATTTAACAGTACACAAGTACAGAGAAGAATAACGAGGGTAATTTACCTTGGTTATTCTAATGACAAATTATTGTTTAGATGCGTCGTCTTCAGCGAAGCTATCAATAAAGTCTTTTTGCTGGGGCGTCAGTTTCCATGACGCCGGAACTGTGGTTTCAGTTTGCGGTTTCGCGTTTTGCGGTTTGTCATGGCGCTGACACAGTTGTTTAACAGGCTCTGAACGACCAATCACCGCCATTTTAACCCCAGAATTTCCAGATAACGAAGGCCACCACGACCCAGAACAAGGCTGAGCCCAGAAATACCGCTAGCCAGGCTTTACGCTTCAACGCCGGGTCCCTTTGCGGTTCTTCACTTCCTGATGGCATTGCTAACCTCGTACAATCGACATCACTTATCATTTCGGCACCAACAATAGGTACAATTAATCATGAGATGAGACAAATCCTAAAGAAACTTTAGCCGAAAAGCTAGTGAATTTACGCACTGTTTCTAACGAATTATTTAATCTTTTGACCTGAAATAAATTATTGAAGTATGAAATTTGCGAAGCGACATTTTAGTTTCTATCTTTATCGCAAATTTAAGGCAGGATATGCATTTAGTGGAGCGAGTCAATCATGCAAAAGTATGATTTGAATAAGCGAATGATAATGAGAATTCTACTTAAGTAAGTTTAAAGGGTATCTCCTGAGAGCAACAGATACCCTTTTGCCGATTATTTCTCGGGAAGCTTAATGTCTTTGAACATCGCTTCAATATCTTCATTGGAACGCAACGCAACCGCAGCATCAACCACATCACGTGTCAGATGTGGCGCAAAGCGTTGAATGAAATCATACATATAACTGCGCAGGAAGGTGCTGCGACGGAAGCCAATTTTGGTGGTGCTGTGGCTAAAGACGCCCTGCGCATCGAGTTTTACCAGATCGGGGTCGGAAACAGGATCCACCGCCATACTGGCAATCACGCCCACCCCCAGCCCCAAACGCACATACGTTTTAATGACGTCGGCATCTGTCGCCGTAAAAACGATACGTGGTGAAAGACCCGCACGGTTAAATGCCGTATCAAGTTCAGAGCGCCCTGTAAAACCAAAGGTGTAAGTGACGAGCGGATATTGGGCCAGTTCCTCAATAGACACTGACTGCTTAGAAGCCAGAGGGTGGTCCGGCGTCACCACAATAGAACGGTTCCAGTGGTAACAAGGCAGCATCACTAAATCGTCATAAAGATGCAAAGCTTCTGTGGCGATGGCGAAATCAGCATTACCTTTTGAGACCGCTTCGGCAATTTGCGTGGGTGAACCCTGGTGCATATGCAGCGACACGCGCGGGTAACGCTCGATAAAGCCTTTGATAACGTTGGGTAGGGCATAACGCGCCTGCGTATGGGTTGTCGCGACGTACAGTGAGCCTTTATCCGGCCAGGTGTGCTCTCCGGCAACAGATTTTATCGCATCAACTTTTGATAAGACTTCGCGGGCAATACGGATGATCTCCTGCCCCGCCGGGGTGACCTGAGTTAAATGCTTGCCGCTTCGGGCGAAAATCTGGATCCCAAGTTCATCTTCCAGCATACGAACTTGCTTACTGATGCCCGGTTGCGAAGTGTAGAGACCTTCGGCGGTAGAGGAGACGTTGAGATTGTGGTTTACCACCTCAACGATATAACGGAGCTGCTGTAGTTTCATGAAAAGCCATCCGAATTCGCGCAAACAGGCAATCGCTTAAGACGATTTCATAATAAAAAGTGGGTTTACTATAACCACTATATCATTTATATCTTCCATGTATAGATTTGAACAAAAAATAATAACCACCGCATAAAAAAAGGGCCGGATAACCGGCCCCTTTCTAACCTATTAATTTACAGGCAATTATTTTTTCGCTTCAGTCCATTTACCGTCAATGAAGAACGCGGACCAGCCTGTTGCCTTGCCCTCTTTCTCCGATGCAACATATTGCTGCTTGGTTTTACGGCTAAAGCGGACGATGGTTTTATTGCCTTCAGCATCCTGCTGCGGCGCATCGGCCAGGTAACGCAGTTTTTCCGGTAGACGATCGCGGAAGCGGTGTAACTCTTCAACCAATGGCGCGCGGGTTTCGCGTGATTTCGGGAAGGTGTTAGCCGCAAGGAAGACCCCGGCAGCACCGTCACGCAGCACAAAATAAGCATCCGATTTTTCACACTGCAGTTCAGGCAGCGGAACCGGATCTTCCTTCGGCGGCGCAACTTCGCCATTACGCAGGATCTTACGCGTATTTTTACAATCGTCGTTGGTGCAAGCCATGTATTTACCGAAACGCCCCATCTTCAGGTGCATTTCAGAACCACATTTCTCACACTCAACGATGGGGCCGTCGTAACCTTTGATGCGGAACTCACCCTCTTCGATTTCGTAGCCATCGCAGGAAGGGTTATTACCACAGACGTGCAATTTACGCTTCGGATCGATGAGATAGCTGTCCATCGCCGTACCACACTTGCTGCAACGACGCTTAGCACGAAGGGCATTGGTCTCAGCGTCATCGCCTTCCAGTACGTTCAGGACTTCGTTCTCTGGCACCAGATTGATAGTGGTTTTGCAGCGTTCTTTCGGCGACAGTGCATAACCGGAGCAACCCAGGAATACGCCAGTGCTGGCGGTACGAATACCCATTTTACGACCACAGGTCGGGCAATCAATACTGGTCAGTACCATCTGATTCGGGCGCATCCCCCCTTCTTCTGGATCCTTTTCCGCCTGATCAAGCTGACGAGAGAAATCACCAAAGAAGCTATCGAGCACTTTCTTCCATTCCGCTTCGTGGTTGGCCACCTGGTCAAGGCGGTCTTCCATCTGTGCGGTGAAATCGTAGTTCATCAGCTCGCGGAAGTTATCTTCCAGACGGTCGGTAACGATTTCGCCCATCTTTTCTGCATAGAAACGGCGGTTTTCGACACGCACATAGCCACGATCCTGAATGGTCGAAATAATCGATGCGTAGGTCGACGGACGGCCAATACCGCGTTTTTCCAGTTCTTTGACCAGCGATGCTTCGCTAAAGCGGGCAGGCGGCTTGGTAAAGTGCTGAGCGGGCGTCAGTTCAATCAGTGACAGCACATCGCCGGTATTCACAGCCGGTAAAGTACGGTCCTCATCACCTTTACGCAGCGCAGGCATCACTTTGGTCCAGCCGTCGAAGCGCAGAATACGACCACGCGCTTTCAGACGATAATCACCTGCACCCACGGTAATAGTGGTGGAGTCGTACTGCGCTGGCGTCATCTGGCAGGCAACAAACTGGCGCCAGATTAGTTGATACAGTTTCTGCGCATCCGCTTCCATGTCCTTCAGGGAATCGGCTTCCACCGCCACATCTGACGGGCGAATTGCTTCGTGCGCTTCCTGCGAATTCTCTTTGCTGGCGTACTGGTTAGCACTTTCCGGCAGGTATTTTTTGCCGAATTTGCTGCCAATGTAGTCACGCACCATGCTTACGGCATCCTGGCTCAGGTTGGTTGAGTCAGTACGCATATAAGTGATGTAACCCGCTTCATACAGACGCTGAGCCATCATCATGGTTTTCTTCACGCCAAAACCAAGACGGGTACTCGCAGCCTGTTGCAAGGTAGACGTAATGAAAGGTGCACCCGGCTTGCTGCTGGTCGGCTTGTCTTCACGATCGACAACCGTGTAACGCGCTTTTTCCAGCAGGCTGACCGCCGCCATCGTCTGTTCACGATTGACCGGACGGAAAGGTTTATCCCCTTCATGGGTCACGGCCAGAGGAAGCGTATCGCCGCCCGGCGTCGCCGCGCTGGCACCCACTTCCCAGTACTCTTCCGGAACAAACGCTTTGATTTCGCGTTCGCGTTCAACCACCAGACGCACAGCTACGGACTGAACACGCCCTGCGGACAACCCGCGAGCAATTTTCTTCCACAGCAGCGGAGAGACCATGTAACCCACTACACGGTCCATAAAACGGCGCGCCTGTTGAGCATTAACACGGTCAATATTCAACTCACCTGGCTTATCAAAGGCCTGGCGAATGGCGTTTTTGGTAATTTCGTTGAACACCACGCGGCTGTAGCGTGATTCATCACCCCCGATCACTTCCCGCAGGTGCCATGCAATGGCCTCCCCTTCGCGGTCAAGGTCGGTTGCGAGATAGATGTGGTCAGCTTTCTCGGCCAGTGATTTCAGTTCAGAAACCACTTTCTCTTTGCCCGGGAGCACTTCGTAATGTGCATCCCACTCGTTCCATGGGTCGATACCCATGCGATTGACAAGCGCACCGCGCTCATCTTTTTTAGGCTTTTTAGCCGGTTTAGCGGAAGCAGACTCCGCGCTCTTTTTAGGTGCTGAGCCACTGGTCGGCAAATCACGGATATGACCAACGCTGGATTTCACCACGAAGTCATTACCCAGATACTTATTGATCGTTTTGGCTTTTGCCGGGGACTCAACGATGACGAGAGCTTTACCCATATTCACCTTTACCTAATAAAATTCTTCCAGGAATTCGTCGCTCATTACTCAACCGTCCACTGGCGACGAGCCAAATATATAGTGGCGGCGACAATGGATATCAACCGTTTTTACAACCATAAGCAAAACATATCGCTATCAGGTGATTGAGTTGACAGGTTTTTTCTCCTGTCCGCGATACAGCACGACGATTTCGCGGTCGAATGTCAAGCAATTCTGTTGCCAGATTGACGAAAGCGTCACACTGTACCTGATAAAATTTGTTACGCAACTTTATTAGCATGCATTTTCAAAACACGCCAGCACGGCGACCACCTCAAAGCCTTTGCTCAGGCAGGGAAAATTTGCCCACACGCGGTGTGGGGCGTAAACTTGTTAAATTTTTCAGGAGGAGCGAAATGCAAGACTCAGCGCAACCTATTAACCAGCAGTCATTGCTGGAGCTGGCCAATAAAATGATCCGCGAACATGAAGACACCTTATCCGGTATCGTCGCGACCGGTGTGACACAGCGAAATGGCATTCTGGTGTTTAGCGGCGAGTATTATCTTGATGAGCAGGGATTGCCAACCGGGAAGAGTACGGCGGTGTTTAACATGTTCAAGTACCTGGCGCACGAGCTTTCAGAAAAGTACACGCTGACCGATTAAAGCAAAAACGCGAGGCTTTCACCTCGCGTCTTATTGTCTATAGAAAACCCCCAGCTAGGCTGGGGGTTCAGTAAAGCTTTCAGCTTTGAGCCGGATATAAAAACCCCTTTTGATTTGTTAAAACATCTTTGCGGTCTGGCAACTGCAAAAGTTAAACAAGAAATCAAAAGGGGGTCCCAATGGGGGACGAAAAGAGCTTAGCGCACACCCGATGGAACTGTAAATATCACATAGTCTTTGCGCCCAAATACCGCCGACAGGTGTTTTATGGGGAGAAACGCAGAGCAATAGGCGGCATATTAAGAAAGCTATGTGAATGGAAAAACGTCCATATTCTAGAAGCAGAATGCTGTACGGATCACATTCATATGCTTCTGGAAATCCCACCGAAGATGAGTGTGTCGGGGTTCATGGGGTATCTGAAAGGCAAAAGCAGTCTGATGCTTTATGAGCAGTTTGGGGATTTGAAATTCAAGTACAGAAACAGGGAGTTCTGGTGCCGTGGGTACTACGTAGACACGGTGGGTAAGAACACGGCAAAGATACAGGAATACATAAAGCACCAGCTTGAAGAGGATAAGATGGGGGAGCAGTTATCGATCCCTTATCCGGGCAGCCCGTTTACGGGCCGTAAGTAGCGAAGTCTGATGCAAATGTCAGATCGTATGCGCCTGTTAGGGCGCGGCTGGTAACAGAGCCTTATAGGCGCATTTGAAAAACCTCCGGCTATGCCGGAGGATATTTATTCAGAGCAGTGGTTTCTGCCCACGCTGCCACCAGCGCATCAGTAACTTATCGACACTTTCGGTAGCACTGCCGGTGAATCTGTCCATCAGTTTCTTGCGCTGCTGATAACGCAGACCAATAACCTCATGGTTTTCAAACAAGCCCAGCAATAATTCATCACTGGTTCCGACCGCATCAACCAGACCTTTCTCCAGTGCCTGCGTGCCGTACCAGTGCTCGCCCGTCGCCACCTGTTCGATGTCCAGTTGAGGGCGCATCTGGTGGACAAAACCTTTAAACAGGTCATGCGTTTCGTTAAGGCTCTCACGGAATTTCTGCCGCCCTTCTTCCGTGTTCTCCCCTAACAGCGTCAGAGTTCGTTTAAACTGCCCGGCGGTATGCAGTTCAATGTCGATCTCTTTTCCTTTCAGGAAACGGTTGAAGTTCGGAATCTGCGCGACCACGCCAATCGACCCAATAATGGCAAACGGCGCCGCTACTATAGTATCCGCTACACAGGCCATCATATAACCACCGCTGGCAGCGACTTTATCGACGGACACTGTCAGAGGGATCTGCTTATCACGAAGACGTTGCAGTTGAGACGCTGCCAATCCGTAACCGTGGACCACCCCACCCGGGCTTTCCAGACGAAGCACCACGCGATCCTCTGGTTTGGCGAGGGTCAGTACGGTGGTTATCTCTTCGCGCAAACTCCCCACTTCATGGGCATCCATACTTCCTTTGAAATCAAGGACGTAAACGCGGGATTTTGTCGCGGACACTGACTCACCACGTTTCGCTTTAGCTTTGGCCTCTTTTGCCTCCAGCTTGTTTTTTTTCTTTTGGGCTTTATGCCAGAGCTTTTGCTGCGCCTCATCCAATAACGCGACGGCCATCTCCTCCTGCATTTCCTTATATTGTTCGCTCAGACGGGTGATGCGTAACTCTCCCCGCTGACGTTTGCGTTGTGTCAGATTGACAATGAGAATTGCAACAACGGCTATCGCGACAACAACGGTCGCAATTTTGGCCAAAAACAAACCATATTCAGACAGTAATTCCACGCATTCCACCTTGGTTCAGCCACTTAACGTTCGTACCCAGTGTACATGAGGCTTTTAGGCGCGTCTCGCATTGCGAATACCTTGCTGATATCAGATAACTGGCTGGTTTCACATCAATTACCCTGCCACAAGAGCGACTCTCCGCCAGACTGATTGAAATACGCGGCGGTTTAAGGCATAAACCCAACATCAGACTAACCCGCGCAGACCAAGGAGTCAGTGTGCATTACCAGCCACAACGCGACCTGCTACGCAACCATATTATTCTGGTGACCGGAGCCAGCGACGGTATCGGCAAAGAGGCCGCGCTAACCTATGCCGCCCACGGTGCCCGACTTATCTTACTCGGGCGCAATCAGCAGAAACTTCATCAGGTCGCCGACCAGATAGCGCAGGAAGGCGGTCAGGCCGCCAGTGTCTATCTCCTCGACCTGGCAACCTGTTCACCGCAGGATTGCCATACCCTTGCCGGGCAGCTTGCCATCCAGTATCCCCGCCTGGACGGCGTACTGCACAATGCCGGGATATTAGGGGATGTTTGCCCTATGGATCAGCAGAAACCCGACGTTTGGGGTGCTGTTATGCAGGTAAACGTCAACGCCACCTTCTACCTGACCCAGGCACTTCTTCCTTTATTACTCAAAGCCGAAAGCGGCTCACTGGTGTTTACCTCTTCCAGCGTAGGTCGACAGGGTCGGGCAAACTGGGGAGCCTATGCGGCGTCCAAATTTGCCACCGAAGGCATGATGCAGGTGCTTGCTGAAGAGTACCAGAACCGGTTGCGCGTCAATTGTATCAACCCAGGCGGCACACGCACGAGCATGCGTGCAAGCGCATTTCCGTCGGAAGACCCGCAAAAACTGAAAACACCCGCTGATATCATGCCGTTATATTTATGGCTGATGGGTGATGACAGCCGCCGTAAAACCGGCATGACTTTCGACGCCCAACCAGGACGAAAACCGGGGATATCACAATGACTGAAGAACGTTACCAGCAGCGCCAGCAGCGCGTAAAAGAGCGAGTGGATGCTCGTGTTGCGGCAGCGCAGGATGAGCGCGGCATTATTATTGTCTTTACCGGCAACGGTAAGGGAAAAACCACCGCGGCATTTGGCACTGCAACCCGCGCCGTCGGGCACAATAAAAAAGTTGGCGTTATCCAGTTCATTAAAGGCACATGGCCAAATGGTGAACGCAACCTGCTCGAACCGTTGGGCGTTGAGTTCCAGGTGATGGCAACCGGGTTTACCTGGGAAACGCAGAATAAAGAGAGTGATACAGCAGCTTGTCTGGCTGTCTGGGAACATGCACAACGCATGCTGGCTGACCCGACACTGGATATGGTGCTGCTGGATGAGCTGACTTACATGGTGGCGTACGATTATCTGCCGCTGGAGTGGGTACTTGAAGCGCTGGAAAATCGTCCGACTACGCAAACGGTAATTATTACCGGCCGCGGTTGTCACCGGGATATTCTGGAACTGGCGGATACCGTCAGTGAGTTGCGGCCTGTCAAACATGCGTTTGAAGCCGGTGTTAAAGCACAGATCGGCATTGATTACTGAATAAATGCCAGATATCAGATAAGAAAAAAGGGCTTTCGCCCTTTTTTTATTGTCCGTTGCCGTTATTGCGGCTACTGGAACGACGACCACCCGGAGCCTGACGGCTGCTGGTGACCTGAGTGTGACGCTTCACCGCACGACGAATCTGGTTCGCCTTCATACGGCGACGATCTTTTTCTACCGCTACTTTTGAGGTGGTTTCCGGCGTCAATCCAACCAGTTCACGCAGGTAGTTGGTTTGTGCCAGATCCAATTCGGTATAGCCACCACGTGGCAGACCTTTTGGCAGCGGAATATCACCGTAACGAACGCGAATCAGGCGGCTTACCTGCACGCCCACCGCTTCCCACAGGCGACGAACCTCACGGTTACGCCCTTCGGTCAGGGTGACGTTGTACCACTGGTTGATCCCTTCACCACCACTGAATTTGATGGTTTTGAATGCTGCCGGGCCGTCTTCCAGTTGCACGCCGCGTCCGAGGTCGCGCAGTTTAGCTTCATCAATCTGGCCGAAGACGCGAACCGCGTATTCACGCTCAACTTCACGACTTGGATGCATCAGACGGTTAGCCAGTTCACCATCGGTGGTGAACAGCAACAGACCACAGGTGTTAACGTCCAGACGCCCCACAGCAATCCAGCGCGCACCGCGCAGTTTTGGCAGGCGGTCAAAGACGGTCGGACGCCCTTCAGGATCGTTGCGGGTGCAGAGCTCGCCTTCCGGTTTGTAATAGGCCAGCACGCGGCAAATTTGCTCAACGGATTCCTTCACGGAAATAAGATGACCGTCAATACGAATTTTCAAAGCCGGAGTGACTTCAACGCGATCGCCGAGCGTGGCAACTTTACCATCAACGCTCACGCGACCTGCTTCAATAATGGTTTCGATTTCACGGCGGGAGCCGTGACCAGCTCTCGCCAGCACTTTCTGTAACTTCTCGCTCATAGAGCTTTCCTCGGGTGTCGCCTTCACAGGCGTCGAATAAGGTCATCAGGCCGCCGCGGCGCCTGTGAAATGGCCGCGTAGTATACCGACTTGCGTGATTATAAGAAAGGCTTAACGTCGCCCACGCCTTCGCGAATCACCACCGGTGCGTCGTCTGTCAGATCGACCACGGTCGTCGGTTGCTGGCCCAGGTAACCGCCGTGGATAATCAACTCCACCACTTTCTCAAGACGGTCTTTGATCTCATCCGGATCGGATTCAGTAAATTCGCTGCCCGGCAACATCAGTGACGTCGACAGCATCGGTTCGCCGAGCGTTTCGAGCAACGCGACGGCTATCGGGTTAGCAGGCACACGCAGACCAATGGTTTTACGTTTTTCCTGCAGCAGGCGACGAGGAACTTCTTTCGTCCCTTTCAAAATAAAGGTGTAGTTACCCGGCGTGTTGTTTTTGATCAGACGAAACGCCACGTTATCAACAAACGCGTAGGTCGACAGCTCAGATAAATCACGGCACATCAGGGTGAAATTATGCCCGTCAGGCAGCTGACGGATGCGGCAAATCCGCTCCATCGCGCCTTTATCTTCAATTTTGCAACCCAGTGCATATCCGGAGTCGGTCGGATAGACAATAACTCCGCCTTTGCGGACGATATCCACCGCCTGGTTAATCAGGCGCGGCTGCGGGTTATCCGGATGAATATAGAAAAACTGACTCATACTTCCCTCTCTGTAGAGTGTTGCGGCTGCTCCCACTTAAGCCAGACGCCTTCGACTTCCGCCGGAAGCCAGAGCTTGCGTCCCAGTTCAATCCACGGGCAGGGTTGATGAAAATCCGACCCTTGTGAACCCAGTAAACCGAACTGACGGGCATATTCGCCAAGCTGCTTACGTTCATTAGGAGCCTGCTGGCATTGGGCAACTTCCATCGCCTCACCGCCGCTTTGAGCAAAATGCGCCAGCAGTCTTTTCAACCATTTAGCGGATAAATCATAGCGGCCTGGATGCGCCAGTACCGCCGTTCCGCCAGAATGATGAATCACTTCAATAGCTTGTTCTATTGTACACCACTGCGGCGGAACGTAGCCGGTTTTCCCGCGCGCCAGGTACTTTTTAAAGACGTCAGCCACGGAATTGGCTTTACCCTGCTCCACTAAATAACGGGCATAGTGACCACGCGTGATGGCCGCCCCTTTTGCCAGTCGCTGTGCCCCTTCCCAGGCACCGGGGATGTGCGCTTTCTCGAGGCGTTCTGCAATAAGCTGCGCACGCAGTTGACGGCGTTCATGCTGAAGTTGTAAAAACTCACGCATCACCGGATGGGCAATATCAATATTCAAACCCACAATGTGGATTTCGTGGTTTTCCCAGACGGTCGAAATCTCAACGCCGGTAATCAGGCGAAGATTGAGTCCCGCGCGCGCAATTTCTGCCTGAGCAGCGGGGATCCCATCGGTGGTGTCATGATCGGTTATGGCCAGCGTGCCAACGCGCATTTCAACGGCGCGGTGCACCAGATCTTCAGGGCTCAACAGGCCATCAGAGGCCAGCGTGTGGCTGTGCAGGTCGTAAATAATAGCGTAATTCGTGTCGCTCAAACGCGGCTCCAGTACGGGGTGAATCAGAGTTTGCGCGCTATCATAACGTTACAGGCTGATTTTCTGAAATCAGGGTTGACTTTCCCCTCTCGAACTAGTTAACTAGTACGCAAGTTCACTCAACGAGGTATCGCTCATGAATACGCACTTTTCTCTGAACAACCGCTGGTGGCGCACTCCCTGATACGGGCTGTGTCTCCGTGCGTATTCTGCACACCGATACCTGGCCCGCCATTTGTGCGGGCTTTTTTATGGAACACAATGAATGAGAGCGACGATGCAAACGCAAAAACCGACACTCGAACTACTGACCAGCAACGCACTTTACCGGGAGAACCCGACCGCGTTGTTCCACCAACTCTGCGGCGCTCGCCCGGCAACTCTGCTGCTGGAATCTGCCGATATCGACAGCAAAAACGATTTAAAAAGCCTGCTGCTGGTTGATAGTGCGCTGCGTATTACCGCGTTAGGTGACACCGTCACTATTGAGGCAATGAGCGCCAATGGCGCGTCACTGCTGCCTCTGCTGGATGCTACACTCCCTGCCGGTGTGGAAAATACCGTCAAACCGACAGGACGTGAACTGCGCTTCCCGCCGGTGAGTCAGTTGCTGGATGAAGATGCCCGCCTCTGCTCACTCTCCGTGTTTGATGCCTTCCGCCTGCTGCAGGATCTGGTCAACGTGCCGGAAGATGAGCGCGAAGCGATGTTCTTTGGCGGTCTGTTTGCCTACGACCTGGTGGCCGGGTTTGAAGATTTACCAGCCCTGAATCATGACCGTCGCTGCCCGGATTACTGCTTCTACCTGGCAGAAAGCTTACTGGTTATCGATCACCAGAAACAGCAGACCCGCATTCAGGTCAGCCTGTTCTCTGACAACATCGAAGAGAAAGCACGTCTCACCCAGCGGGTTGAAACACTGCGCCAGCAGTTGAATGAACCGCCGGTCCCGCTACCGGTCGAGAATGTCGGCAACATGCGCGTTGAATGCAATCAGAGCGATGAAGAGTACGGGGCCGTTGTGCGTCAGATGCAAAAAGCCATTCGTGCCGGGGAGATTTTCCAGGTAGTGCCATCCCGCCGTTTCACGCTGCCGTGCCCTTCTCCATTGGCTGCTTATGAAGTGCTGAAAAAGAGCAATCCAAGCCCGTACATGTTCTTTATGCAGGATGCGGATTTTGCCCTCTTCGGCGCGTCCCCGGAAAGTTCGCTGAAATACGATGCCACGTCCCGTCAAATTGAGATCTACCCGATTGCAGGTACCCGTCCACGCGGACGCCATGCAGACGGCACGCTGGATCGCGATCTGGACAGCCGCATTGAACTGGACATGCGCACCGACCACAAAGAACTGTCTGAACATCTGATGCTGGTCGATTTGGCGCGTAATGACCTGGCGCGTATCTGCACCCCAGGGAGTCGTTATGTTGCTGACCTCACCAAAGTGGATCGCTACTCCTTCGTCATGCATCTGGTATCCCGCGTGGTGGGTGAACTGCGCCACGACCTGGACGTGCTGCACGCTTACCGTGCCTGCATGAACATGGGCACCCTGAGCGGTGCGCCGAAAGTTCGCGCGATGCAATTGATTGCCGATGCAGAGGGTTCACGTCGCGGTAGCTACGGCGGCGCAGTGGGTTACTTCACTGCTCACGGCGATCTGGATACGTGCATCGTGATTCGTTCCGCCTGGGTCGAAGATGGCATTGCAACTGTTCAAGCCGGAGCTGGTGTTGTGCTGGACTCTATCCCGCAGTCTGAAGCGGATGAAACCCGTAATAAAGCCCGCGCTGTTTTGCGCGCCATTGCTAAAGCGCATAACGCCGAGGAGACGTTCTGATGGCCGACATTCTGCTGCTCGATAATATTGATTCCTTTACTTACAACCTCGCCGACCAGTTGCGTGCGAGCGGGCACAACGTGGTGATTTACCGTAACCACGTTCCGGCACAAACGTTAATTGAGCGTCTGGGGACCATGAAAAACCCGGTGCTGATGCTGTCACCCGGCCCTGGCGCGCCGTCCGAAGCCGGTTGCATGCCGGAGTTACTGACCCGTATGCGCGGCAAACTGCCGATTATCGGTATTTGCCTCGGCCATCAGGCCATTGTGGAAGCCTACGGTGGCTATGTTGGTCAGGCAGGTGAAATCCTCCACGGCAAGGCCTCCAGCATTGAACATGACAATCAGGCGATGTTTGCCGGGCTGCCAAATCCGCTGCCGGTTGCCCGTTACCATTCCCTTGTTGGCAGCAACATCCCGGCAGGATTGACCATCAACGCCCATTTCAATGGCATGGTGATGGCCGTTCGCCACGACGCTGACCGGGTGTGCGGATTCCAGTTCCACCCGGAATCTATTCTGACAGCGCAGGGTGCGCGTCTGCTGGAACAGACGCTTGCCTGGGCGCTGCAGAAACTGGAGCAGACCAACACGCTGCAACCGATTTTGGAAAAGCTCTATCAGGCACAGACACTGAGCCAACAGGAGAGCCATCAGCTGTTCTCTGCGGTGGTTCGTGGTGAGCTTAAACCTGAGCAACTGGCCGCGGCGCTGGTCAGCATGAAAGTGCGCGGCGAGCATCCGAACGAGATCGCCGGAGCGGCAACCGCACTGCTGGAAAACGCAGCCCCCTTCCCGCGCCCGGATTACGCATTTGCCGATATCGTCGGAACCGGTGGCGACGGTAGCAACAGTATCAATATTTCTACTGCCAGCGCGTTTGTGGCGGCAGCCTGTGGATTAAAAGTCGCCAAACACGGTAACCGCAGCGTTTCCAGCCGTTCCGGCTCGTCAGATCTGCTGGCCGCGTTTGGCATCAATCTGGACATGAATGCTGACAAATCCCGTGCAGCGCTGGATGAGTTGGGTGTGTGCTTCCTGTTCGCACCGAAGTATCACACCGGATTCCGCCACGCGATGCCGGTACGCCAACAGCTGAAAACACGCACCCTGTTCAACGTGTTGGGCCCTTTGATTAACCCGGCGCACCCGCCACTGGCACTGATTGGCGTCTACAGTCCGGAACTGGTACTGCCGATTGCCGAAACACTGCGGGTGCTGGGTTATCAGCGTGCTGCTGTCGTGCACAGCGGCGGGATGGATGAAGTCTCCCTGCATGCACCGACGGTGGTAGCGGAGCTGCATGAAGGCGAAATCAAGAGTTACCAGTTGACCGCAGCAGACTTCGGTCTGACGCCTTATCATCAGGAGGCGCTGGCAGGCGGCACGCCGGAAGAAAACCGTGACATTCTGACCCGCTTATTACAAGGTAAAGGTGAAGCTGCCCATGAGGCCGCCGTCGCGGCTAACGTAGCAATGTTGATGCGTTTGCACGGTGAAGAAGATTTGCAGGCCAATGCGCAGAAGGTGCTGGATGTACTCCATAACGGCACCGCGTACGACAAAGTCGCCCAACTTGCGGCAAGAGGATAAAAAATGCAGACCGTTTTAGCGAAAATCGTCGCAGATAAGGCGATTTGGGTAGCTGCCCGTAAGGAACAACAACCGCTGGCCAGTTTTCAGAACGATGTGGTGCCCAGCACCCGCCGTTTTTACGATGCCCTGCAGGGAACGCGCACTGCATTTATTCTTGAGTGTAAAAAAGCCTCCCCGTCGAAAGGGGTGATTCGTGATGATTTTGATCCGGCACGCATTGCTGAAGTGTATAAGCATCATGCCTCCGCGATTTCTGTCCTGACCGACGAGAAATATTTCCAGGGCAGCTTTGATTTCCTGCCCATTGTGAGCAGAATCGCCCACCAGCCGATTCTGTGTAAGGACTTCATTATTGACCCTTACCAGATTTATCTGGCGCGTTTCTACCAGGCGGACGCTTGCCTGCTGATGCTTTCGGTACTTGACGACGAACAGTATCGCCAGCTCTCTGCGGTAGCACATAGCCTCAACATGGGTGTGCTGACGGAAGTCAGTAACGAAGAAGAACTGGAACGCGCCATTGCCCTTAATGCCAAAGTGGTCGGCATTAACAACCGTGACCTGCGTGATTTGTCTATCGACCTGAATCGTACACGCCAGTTGGCCCCACGTCTGGGTGCTGGCGTCACCGTGATCAGCGAGTCGGGCATTAATACCTACGCTCAGGTGCGTGAGCTCAGCCATTTCGCCAACGGCTTTTTAATCGGTTCAGCAATGATGTCGCACGGCGACCTCGATGCTGCCGTGAAACGTGTATTGCTTGGTGAGAATAAGGTCTGTGGTTTGACCCGCCCTGAGGATGCGCAGGCTGCGCACGAAGCCGGAGCCATCTACGGCGGATTGATTTTTGTGCCCTCTTCGCCACGCGCCGTCGATGTGGCGCAGGCTAAAACCGTGATGACCGCCGCGGCGCTGCAATATGTCGGTGTATTCCGCGATAGCCCGCTTCAGGACGTCGTCGATACCGTCAAACAACTGGGTCTGGTTGCGGTACAACTGCATGGCAGTGAGGACCAGGGTTACATCAATGCGTTACGTGACCAATTGCCAGACGATGTAAAAATCTGGAAGGCACTTAGCGTGCAAGAGACGCTGCCAGCGCGCAACTTACAGCACGTCGACAAATACGTATTTGATAACGGTCAGGGTGGAACAGGCCAGCGCTTTGACTGGTCGCTACTGGCGGGCCAAACGCTGGATAACGTTTTGCTGGCCGGTGGACTTGGCGCAGATAACTGCGTAGACGCGGCCAAAACCGGATGTTCCGGACTTGATTTCAATTCAGGCGTAGAGTCTGAGCCGGGAAAAAAAGATGCCACTAAGCTGGCCTCGGTATTCCGTACTCTGCGAGCCTACTAAGGAAGAAAACGATGACGACTTTATTAAATCCCTATTTTGGTGAGTTTGGCGGTATGTACGTCCCGCAGATCCTGATGCCCGCACTGCGCCAGCTTGAAGAGGCCTTTGTCAGCGCACAGAAAGATCCTGAGTTTCAGGCCCAGTTTACAGATCTGTTGAAAAACTACGCCGGTCGCCCGACAGCACTGACCAAATGCCAGAACCTGACGGCGGGCACCAAAACGACGCTTTACCTTAAGCGTGAAGATCTGCTGCACGGCGGTGCGCACAAAACCAACCAGGTGCTAGGTCAGGCGCTGCTGGCAAAACGCATGGGTAAAACCGAAATTATCGCTGAAACCGGTGCCGGTCAGCACGGTGTGGCCTCAGCGCTGGCGAGCGCCCTGCTGGGTCTGAAATGCCGCATCTACATGGGGGCAAAAGACGTGGAGCGCCAGTCGCCGAACGTCTTCCGTATGCGCCTGATGGGGGCGGAAGTGATTCCGGTACATAGCGGCTCTTCTACGCTGAAAGACGCCTGTAACGAAGCCTTGCGCGACTGGTCTGGCAGCTACGACACCGCGCACTACATGCTGGGAACCGCTGCAGGCCCACACCCGTTCCCGACCATTGTGCGTGAATTCCAGCGCATGATTGGCGAAGAGACCAAAGCGCAGATCCTCGAAAAAGAGGGACGTCTGCCGGATGCAGTTATCGCCTGCGTAGGTGGTGGTTCCAACGCCATCGGCATGTTCGCTGACTTTATTGACGAGACCGCTGTCGGCCTGATTGGTGTTGAACCGGCAGGACACGGCATTGAAACGGGCGAGCATGGTGCGCCACTGAAACACGGGCGTGTTGGTATCTATTTCGGTATGAAATCACCGATGATGCAGACCGACGAAGGGCAAATTGAAGAGTCGTACTCTATCTCTGCGGGTCTGGACTTCCCGTCCGTTGGACCTCAGCACGCCTACCTGAACAGCATTGGCCGTGCGGATTATGTCTCCATTACTGATGACGAAGCGCTGGATGCTTTTAAAGCCTTGTGCCGCAGCGAAGGGATTATCCCTGCGCTGGAATCTTCTCACGCCCTCGCCCATGCCCTGAAAATGGCCAAAGAGAACCCGGAGAAAGAGCAACTTCTGGTGGTGAACCTGTCAGGCCGCGGGGACAAAGACATCTTTACCGTACACGATATTCTGAAAGCGCGAGGGGAAATCTGATGGAACGCTACGAACAGCTTTTTAAACAGTTGCACGAACGCAAGGAAGGCGCTTTTGTTCCCTTCGTGACCTTAGGCGATCCGTCACCGGAGCAGTCATTAAAGATAATCGACACCCTGATTGAAGCTGGCGCAGACGCGCTGGAATTAGGGATTCCGTTCTCCGATCCGCTGGCTGACGGCCCTACCATCCAGAATGCGGCGCTGCGTGCTTTTGCATCGGGTGTTACCCCGACGCAGTGTTTCGAAATGCTGGCAGCGATCCGCCAGAAGCACCCCACCATTCCAATTGGCCTGCTGATGTATGCAAACCTGGTGTTCAGCCGTGGTATTGATGAGTTTTACGCGCAGTGTGCGAAAGCCGGTGTGGATTCTGTTCTGATCGCAGATGTGCCGATTGAAGAATCGGCACCGTTTCGTCAGGCGGCATTACGCCATAACGTCGCGCCAATCTTTATCTGCCCACCAAATGCCGACGACGAGCTTCTGCGTCAGATTGCCTCTTTCGGTCGCGGCTACACCTATCTGCTCTCCCGTGCGGGTGTGACGGGTGCTGAAAATCGCGCAGCGTTGCCGTTGCATCATTTAATCGAAAAACTGACGGAATACCATGCTGCACCACCGCTGCAAGGTTTCGGGATATCCGCACCGGATCAGGTGACTGCCGCTATCGGAGCCGGTGCTGCAGGCGCGATTTCCGGATCGGCAATTGTGAAAATTATCGAGAAGAATCTCGATAACCCGTCCGTCATGCTGGATGAACTCGGTGCGTTTGTTCGGGCCATGAAAGCCGGTACGCGTCAGTAAATCACGGTTCTACCCTGCTGTCGGATGCACTATCCGGCGGCAGGTGTGATCAAGGTCATTAATCACTTTTGCCCACCTTAGCTACCCCCAACTTATCATTGCCCCCGCTTATATTTCGCTCAATAATGCCACAGGAAGTAAGGGTAACGAATACTGTCTGGCACTCAGGCGCCACTGGCATTCGTTAAATCAGGCAATGATTTGGGTAAGGATGTCCGTATGTTCAGCAAGGCCGCACTGATAAGAGGCTGGTTTACCATCACCACCATTTTTACCTGTTTTACCCTCGGTATTATTATCGGGCACCAGTTTTTTGGCGATTCCCGCATTCCCTGGCTGGTTGGGGCACTTGCCGCCATGATCATAAACTGGGGTTGTTACCCTGATTTGCGCAAACTGCTGTAGTAAGGCTTAACTTACGATGACTGGCCGCAATGCGGCCAGAAGAGACGCTGACTATCAGAAGCGATAACCCGCCGAGAACATGAAGACCCACGGGTCCAGACGGGTACTGACGCTCTGTTGTTGACCACCAGCCTTAAATCGCACGTCCGTATCGATATCCATGTACCAGACCGACGCATTAATCAGCCAGTCACGGTTAATCAAATAATCCAGACCCGCCACGCCCGCAGCACCCCACGAATTCTTCAGGCTCAAATCAGAGAGCCCAGCTTCTTTACCGGTGTCGTTGAATTTTTCATTAAAGAACATCGTGTAATTAATGCCCGCACCGATATAAGGGCGGAACTTGCTGCCTGCGTCGCCAAAATACCACTGTGCGACGAGCGAAGGGGGAAGATGCTGGATGGTGGCTATCGTCCCGGTCGGTCCAGTACCCACCTTATGGCGAAACGGTGACGCGGCCAGTAACTCAATCCCGACGTTTTCGGTCGCCATGTACGTCATGGTTAAACCAAGCTGCGTGTTATTGCTGACGTTAAAACTGCCCAGACTTCCTAACACATTATCCGATCCTTCCGTAGGTCTGACGGTTGCAGAACCGGCGCGAATAAAAAACTCACCGGCTTCATGCGCCAACGCGCTTCCAGATACGCTACTCAGAATCAGTGCTGCCACGGCTACTTTCTTCATGTCCACTCCATGTATGTGGTTTTATAGGCGCCGTGAATATAACCACTAATGAGTAGAAAGTGATCGAACAGAGATCACATTCCATTCATGAATTTAACCTTTATTGATCTACATTAATTTTCACCACCAGAATGAGAACTTAAATACTGTAATCACATCAATTTACTCATGAAATTATGTTAAAAATAAACCATTGAGCCCCTCTTGTTCTTCGCAAAATCCGGCGATAATTTAAACCACTCCCTCACAATATTGATGCGTAGTGAATACAGGTGTGCCATGAGCGATCTCAACCCGTGCATGTCGTGCGGAGCCTGTTGTGCGTATTTTCGGGTCTCGTTTTATTGGGCTGAAGCAGACGATGCGGGAGGCCCCGTACCCACTTATCTGACCGAACCCGTCACTCCTTTTTTGCGCTGCATGAATGGAACAAATCAGCAACCATGCCGTTGTATAGCGCTTGCAGGGAATCCCGGTGAATCGACCCAATGCCAGATCTATTTCAACCGACCGTCGACCTGTCGGGAATTTTTGATGTCAGGGGAGAATGGGAAACCGAATGAAGCCTGCGATCGGGCTCGTGCACAATTTCAATTACCGCCGCTTTACAAAGATATGCTTTTCCATACGTGTGCTGATGCTGCCACCGACGGGTCATCCAGGGTACAATTACGCTGAATTTAACATTGCAGAACTCAAGGAGAGTGCATGTCTATCACGGCGAAATCCGTTTACCGTGACACGGGAAATTTTTTTCGTAATCAGTTTGTTACTATTTTGCTGATTACACTGTTATGCGCGTTGGTTACCGTACTGCTTGGGCGCGTATTTATGCCCAGTGATGCACAACTCGCCATTATGAGTGAAGGTGATAACCTGGTGGGCAGTACGGGGTTGTTTGACCTTGTGCAAAACATGACGCCGGAGCAGCAGCAGGTTCTGTTACGCGCTTCTGCCGCATCGACCTTTTCGGGACTGATTGGTAACACCCTGCTGGTCGGCGGGACACTGGCTTTGATACAGCTGATTTCAGCTGGTCAACGGGTCAGCGCATTGCGCGCGATTGGTGCCAGTGCACCTGTCTTGCCAGCCTTGTTTATCCTGTTGATGCTGATGATGTTTATGACGCAATTCGGGATTATGCTGGTTATTGTGCCGGGTGTTATTGTCGCCATCCTGTTCGCTTTCGCACCGATCATGCTGGTTCAGGACAAAGTGGGTGTGTTCACTGCTATGCGTAACAGCCTGCGCCTGAGTTGGGCCAACATGCGAGTGGTTGCACCAGCCGTCATCGGCTGGATGTTAGCAAAAATCTTGCTGCTGATGTTTGCCCATAATCTTGCGTTTCTGACGCCAGAAGTGGGCGCAGTGGTCGCCAATACGGTGAGTAACATGATAACTGTAGCGCTGCTCATTTATCTGTTCCGCCTGTACATGCTGATTCGTCAGTAACTTTTTCTGCCTGCGCGGGCTCCGCCCCGCAGGCGATAATCTGTAACGGAATCGTAGAATGAAGCAGTTTCTTGATTTTCTCCCGCTGGTCGTGTTTTTCGCGTTTTATAAGCTTTATGACATCTATGCAGCGACGACTGCGCTGATTGTCGCAACGGCTGTCGTGCTCATTTACAGCTGGGTTCGCTATCGAAAAGTTGAAAAGATGGCGCTCATCACTTTTATTATCGTCGCCGTTTTTGGTGGTCTGACGATTTTCTTCCATAACGATGAATTTATTAAATGGAAGGTCACGGTGATTTATGGGTTGTTTGCTGCCGCCCTGCTGTTCAGTCAGTGGGTGATGAAAAAACCATTGATTCAGCGGATGCTGGGTAAAGAGCTGACGTTGCCAGAGTCTGTTTGGGGGCGTCTCAATCTCGCCTGGGCACTTTTTTTCATCGCCTGCGGTCTGGCCAATATCTACATCGCTTTCTGGTTACCGCAAAACATTTGGGTCAACTTTAAAGTCTTCGGTCTTACGGCACTGACGCTGCTATTTACCGTCCTGAGTGGCGTCTACATCTATCGCCACATCCCGCAGGATGACAAGTCCTGACGGCCAAAAGCCAGGTTCGCCTGGCTTTTTTTGTTGCCGCTGCGTTATCTCGTTGTGAGCGGTAATAAATTCATAGTAGCATCCCGCCGGAAACCCTTTATTCATTGTTGAGATATTCATGACACACACCCAAGATGCACCTCAGGGCGAGCTGGTTCTGCGCACGCTGGCCATGCCTGCAGACACCAATGCTAACGGCGATATTTTCGGCGGCTGGCTGATGTCACAAATGGATATGGGCGGCGCGATTATGGCGAAAGAGATCGCGCAAGGTCGCGTAGTCACCGTGCGGGTCGACGGCATGACCTTTTTGCGGCCTGTTGCCGTGGGTGACGTTGTGTGCTGCTACGCACGCTGCGTAAAACGCGGTAACACGTCGATTACGATCAATGTCGAAGTCTGGATCAAGAAAGTGGCGTCAGAGCCAATTGGACAACGCTACAAAGCCACTGAAGCACTGTTTATCTATGTCGCGGTAGATGGCGAAGGAAAACCCCGCCAGCTCCCCGTTCAGGCATAAAAAAAGCCTCCGGTTCGGAGGCTTTTTATTACTCCACTGTAGAGGTGCCCTTCATATTAAACACAATATTTACCGTGATACCGGTTCCGGGTTTCCCAGCTTCATAGCGCCATTTCCGCATCGCGGCTTTGACATCACGCTCAAACATATTTGACGGTTGTGCGGATAAAATTTCAACGTTATCAATGCGACCATCAGGCATCACATCAAACTTCACACGCACCCGCCCTTCAATGCGCAATGCCCTAGCGCGCGCAGGGTATTCTGGTGAAGAACGACTTAATGCACGCGGGCCAGCAGGAACGGACGGCGTCGGCTTGCTGGCAACCGATGGAGCTGTATTCGTTACGGGACGAACGGGGGCATCCACTGGAGCCGCAGCACGCTGCTCAACCGGTTTGACGTCACGCTTCGGCTGCTCAACCTTTTTCTCTGGCTTAGGCTTCGGTTTAGGCTTTGGCTTGGGTTCAGGTTTTTGAATAACCACCGGCGCTTCTTTTGGAGGTTCCGGGACCGGCTCGGGTTCAGGCTCCGGCTCAACTACCGGTTCAGGCTGCGGTTGTACCACCTGAGGCGGTTCCAGATCAGCCGGTGCCACCATAGTCACCGAGATAGGCTGTGCTGGCGCGGGTAGTTCAATAACCTGATGTACCGACATATACAGCAAACCTGCTACAGCGGCTCCGTGGATGCCTACAGATACTATCGCTGCCCAGGGAATGCGGCGTGGTAAATCTAGAGTCATTGAAGTCATAATCGTTTCAGTTGAAAAAACAAACCACGATTTTAAATGCAAATAGCAATCATATTCAACTAGCCATATCACCTATCGTTGATTTCGATCCGCAACTGCCTAAAAACAGCGCAGAAAAAACAGGGATGTGGAAGGGACTTCATCTTTGCATTGCAGCCACGCAATGATTCACATAACGTAACTGTTTTCTGCTGAAAAGGAGCAAACACCGTGCTTTACGTTATTTTTGCTGAAGATATCGTCGACTCTCTAGAGAAACGTCTGTCCGTTCGCCCTGCCCACCTCGCTCGCCTGCAGCTGTTGCAGGATGAAGGCCGCCTGTTAACAGCAGGTCCAATGCCTGCCGTAGACAGTAACGATCCGGGCGCTGCTGGATTCACAGGTTCGACGGTAATTGCGGAGTTTGAATCGCTGGAAGCGGCAAAAGCGTGGGCAGAAGCCGACCCTTACGTGGCTGCTGGCGTTTATCAGAACGTAACAATCAAGCCATTCAAGAAAGTGTTTTAATTTTTTGCAAAGCGGACGGGCCAGAGAAATAACACTGCACTGGCCCTTTCTATGGAACAGCGGTTAATGTGCGACGCTTTTCGAAAAAACGTTTATCGTGATAACCCCGGCAATAATTAACCCCATCCCCAGCACGGCGGGCATATCGAGTTTTTGCCCATGCACCAGCCAGCCCACCGTACCAATAAGCACAATGCCCGCACCAGACCAGATGGCGTAAATAATGCCAGTTGGGATCGTACGCATAGGAATGGTCAAACACCAGAACGCAATACAGTAGCCAGCGATGCTGATAATACTTGGGAAAATTCGGGTAAAACTGTCAGACGATTTTAATGCAGTGGTCGCGATCACTTCGGCGATGATAGCCACGGCCAAAAAGATCAAAGCTTCTTTATTCATGAGATTCCAGTAGGAAAGTACAGACGCTGTTGAGGGATAAAACTGCGTTAACCTAACGTAAAAACGTGACGCTTATGTGACGTTTAACGTCTCAATATGAGGTAAAACAGTGGGCACCCTGAGTGGTGCCCGGGATCATCAGAACACATAAAAATCAAAGACTAATGCATTACGATGCCGATTAAGAATACACTTTCTTATCGAGTGGATGCGCATATTGCGTCGCGATTGACCTTCCAGCCAACGCGCCTTACGACGACTGGTCTGTCGAGCCATGCGCCAGCGCCCCACTTCCGTTCTACTACGCTTCATTATGACGACTCTTTTCTAATGCTGACGCGCCATTATAGACCCTGACAGCCGCCACACCAGCGCTTTTGCGAACCGTTTTTATTTGCCAGATGAATCCTTATGCGTACACTCGTTATATGCGATTTTGAAAAGGATTTTTTGTTATGACAACCTTCTACACCGTCGTGAGTTGGCTGGTCATTTTAGGGTACTGGTTGCTTATTGCGGGGGTGACATTGCGCATCCTCATGAAACGTCGCGCGGTTCCCTCTGCTATGGCATGGCTGCTGATCATATTTATCCTGCCCCTGGTCGGCATTATCGCTTACCTCTCTTTTGGCGAGTTGCATTTGGGCAAACGCCGGGCAGAGCGCGCCAGAGCAATGTGGCCCTCAACGGCAAAATGGCTAAAAGACCTTAAAACACATCGTCATATCTTTGCGACCGAAAACAGCAGTGTTGCCGCATCCCTTTTCAAACTGTGTGAACGCCGTCAGGGCATTGCCGGTGTGAAGGGAAATCAACTCCAGTTGCTGACAACGTCAGAAGACGTGATGCAGGCACTGATTCGCGACATTCAACTGGCACGCCATAACATTGAGATGGTGTTCTATATCTGGCATCCCGGTGGCATGGCTGACCAGGTTGCAGAATCCTTGATGGCCGCCGCACGTCGTGGTGTGCACTGCCGTTTACTGCTCGATTCCGCAGGGAGCGTGACGTTTTTCCGCAGTCCGTGGGCCGATATGATGCGTAATGCTGGTATCGAGGTCGTCGAAGCGTTGAAAGTGAATCTGATGCGTGTTTTTCTGCGCCGTATGGATCTGCGCCAGCACCGTAAAATGGTGCTTATCGACAATTATATTGCCTACACCGGCAGTATGAATCTGGTCGACCCGCGCTATTTTAAGCAAGATGCAGGCGTCGGTCAGTGGGTGGATTTAATGGCAAGGATGGAAGGCCCAGTCTCAACCGCCATGGGCGTGGTCTACTCCTGCGACTGGGAAATTGAAACGGGTAAGCGCATTCTCCCGCCGCCACCCGATGCCAATATTATGCCTTTTGAGCAGGCCAGCGGGCACACCATTCATACCATCGCCTCCGGGCCCGGTTTCCCTGAAGACCTTATTCACCAGGCGCTGCTCACCGCGGTTTATGCTTCTCGTGAATATCTCATCATGACGACCCCCTATTTCGTGCCGAGCGATGATTTGCTGCATGCGATTTGTACCGCAGCACAGCGTGGTGTGGATGTCAGCATTATTTTGCCGCGTCACAATGATTCGGTACTGGTCGGCTGGGCCAGCCGTGCATTCTTCACTGAGCTGCTAGCAGCTGGAGTGAAGATTTATCAGTTTGAAGGCGGATTACTGCACACCAAGAGTGTATTGGTTGACGGAGAACTGAGTCTGGTGGGAACGGTGAACCTCGACATGCGCAGCCTGTGGCTCAATTTTGAGATAACCCTGGTGATTGATGATGCCGGATTTGGTGGCGATCTGGCCGCCGTTCAGGATGATTATATCTCCCGTTCTCGCCTGCTGGATGCCCGGTTATGGGTAAAGCGCCCGTTCTGGCATCGAATCGCTGAACGACTGTTTTACTTCTTCAGCCCGTTGCTGTAAAACGTGCCCAATTGACGTTAAACAGGTAGTTATTATGGAAATGGATCTGAACAATCGCCTGACCGAAGATGAAACGCTGGAACAGGCTTACGACATTTTTCTCGAACTGGCTGTCGATAATCTCGACCCGGCAGACGTAATTCTCTTTAACCTGCAATTTGAAGAGCGCGGCGGTGCAGAATTGTTCGATCCCAGTGAAGACTGGCATGAACACGTAGATTTTGATCTGAACCCGGACTTCTTTGCCGAAGTGGTGATTGGCCTGGCGGAGACGGACGGCGGCGAAATTAACGATATTTTCGCCCGCGTGCTGTTATGCCGGGAAAAGGACCACAAGCTCTGCCATATCCTCTGGCGCGAATGAGAAGTAAGAAAAAGGCTGACATCTGTCAGCCTTTTTTATTTACCGCTTACCCACTTAGAGCGGATCGACTTTCAGGCAAGAGACCGCATGTCGGAAGCTACCCTCCAGCACCGGGCGCGTCTTCGCACATTCCGGTCCGGCAATCGGGCAACGGGTGCGGAAAACACAACCTGACGGCGGATTGATCGGTGACGGTAATTCACCTTCCAGCAACTGTATTACCTTGTTCTTTTCCAGATCCGGGTCTGGAACAGGAACGGCAGACATCAGCGCTTTGGTATAAGGATGTTGCGGGTTATGGTACACCTCATCATAGGTACCCAACTCCACCGCATGTCCCAGATACATCACCAGCACCCTGTCGGAAATGTGTTTGACTACCGCCAGATCGTGCGCAATGAAGATCAGTGACAGCCCCATTTCACGCTGCAGTTTTTGCAACAGGTTCACTACCTGTGCCTGAATCGACACGTCCAGCGCTGAAACTGGCTCATCACAGATAATCAGCTTAGGCTCAAGGATCAGTGCCCGCGCAATACCGATACGCTGACACTGCCCACCGGAAAACTCGTGTGGATAACGGTTAATCAGGTTTGGCAGTAAACCCACCTTGAGCATCATCGCTTTGACACGATCGCGCACATCCTGGCGGGACATTTTTGGATGGTAGGTGCGCAGAGGTTCGGCAATAATTTCACCGATGGTCATACGTGGGTTCAGTGATGCCAGAGGATCCTGAAAAATCATCTGAATATCGCTACGCACCTCACGCCACTCATCCGGCTTCATTCCCAGCAGGTCTTTACCCAGCCAGGCAACCTTACCGTCTGTGGCTTTAACCAGCCCGATAATCGCGCGCGCAAACGTCGATTTACCACAACCAGATTCCCCAACCACGCCGAGGGTTTCACCTTCGTATAAACGCAGCGTCACACCGTCAACAGCCTTCAGGGTTTTCGCGGGCTGCCAGAACCATTGCTTGCCGTCTTTGATATCGAAATGCACTTTAAGATCGGCAATTTCGAGTAGAACTTTTCTCTCGTCAACTACGGTGCTCATACCAACTCCTCCACCGGCTTAAAGCAGGCGCGCAAGCGACCCGGGGCAAACTCCTCCAGCGGTGGAGCACTCATACAGATATCCATGGCATGTTGGCAACGAGGCTGGAACGGGCAACCTTTTGGCAGGCGAAGCAAGTTTGGCGGGTTGCCAGGAATGGTCAGCAGAGCTTCTCCTTCGGCATCCAGACGCGGGACCGCATTCAGCAGACCGATAGAGTACGGGTGAGCCGGGTGATAGAACACATCTCGCGCCTTGCCATATTCCATGGTACGCCCGGCATACATCACCAGTACCTTGTCGCAGATACCCGCAACCACACCCAGGTCATGGGTGATCATAATGATCGCCGTGTTGAATTCACTTTTCAGTTCGTTCAGCAGCGTCATGATCTGCGCCTGAACGGTCACATCCAGCGCAGTCGTTGGCTCATCGGCAATCAGCAACTTAGGCCGACATAACAGCGCCATCGCAATCATGACACGTTGACGCATCCCACCTGAGAACTCGTGCGGGTACATACGCATACGCTTACGCGCTTCCGGCATTTTGACGGCATCGAGCATTTTTACTGACTCTTCAAACGCTTCCGCTTTACTCATGCCTTTGTGCAACATCAGGACTTCCATTAACTGCTCACCCACCCGCATGTACGGGTTAAGTGAAGTCATGGGATCCTGGAAAATCATTGAAATTTGCTCAGCACGAAGTTTGTTGAGCGATTTTTCCGGTAGGTTGAGGATCTCTTTCCCGTTAAATTTCGCCGAACCGCCAATGATGCCATTTGAAGCAAGTAGCCCCATTAATGCGAAGGCAGTCTGGGATTTACCAGAACCAGATTCGCCCACGATACCGAGAGTCTCACCAGCCCGCAGATTGAAGTTGAGGTCGTTTACCGCCGTCACGTCACCGTCAGGGGTGGTAAAGGTGACTCGCAGATCTTTAACATCCAGCAAGATGTCAGATTGCTGCAGCGCCTGTGGCGCAGATGAGGTTTCATGCATGCTCATTACAGCACTCCTTAACGATCTTTCGGGTCGAGGGCATCACGAAGGCCATCGCCGATAAAGTTGAAACAGAACAGCGTCACGACAAGGAATGCCGCAGGGAACATCAGAAGCCAGGGGGAAACTTCCATTGAGTTCGCACCATCACTCAAGAGAGCGCCCCAACTGCTCAACGGTTCTTGCGTCCCCAGACCCAGGAAGCTCAGGAAGGATTCGAACAGAATCATGCTAGGCACCAGCAGCGATGCATACACCACGACCACACCTAATACGTTCGGCACAATGTGGCGAATCACGATGTTCCCGGTCGACACCCCACCAACTTGCGCCGCTTCGATGAACTCTTTGCGCTTCAGGCTCAACGTCTGACCACGCACGATACGGGCCATATCAAGCCAGGAGACCATCCCGATTGCCACGAAGATGAGCAGGATGTTTTGACCAAAGAAGGTGACCAGCAGAATTACGAAGAACATAAACGGGAAAGAGTTGAGGATTTCCAGGATACGCATCATGACGGAATCAATTTTTCCGCCCAGATAACCTGACAACGATCCGTATAGTGTACCTAACACAACGGCTACCAGTGCGGCAGCTATCCCTACCATCAGAGAAATACGTCCGCCAATGGCAACGCGCACTAACAGGTCACGACCGGAGGAGTCAGTACCAAAGTAGTGACCTGATTCGGTATCCGGAGCACTCGACATCATCCCCCAGTCCGTATCGAAATAGGCAAATTGCGACAGCATCGGTGCGAATGTCACAAACAGGGCAATCAGCAACAGCACGAACAAACTGGCGACCGCTGCGCGGTTATGCATGAAGCGACGTCGCGCGTCCTGCCAGAGGCTACGACCTTCGACTTCCAGTTTCTCACTGAAGTTTTCCAGCGCCTCGCTGTTTTTCTTACTTAACATCATGGCGTACTCCAGTGTTAATAACGAATTTTTGGATCGATAACGGCATACAGCACATCAACAACCGCATTGAATAAAATGGTGAGTGCACCAACCAGTATGGTCAAACTTAATACCAGGGAGTAATCACGATTGAGAGCGCCGTTAACGAACAACTGACCGATACCCGGTAATCCATAAATGGTTTCGATAACCATGGAACCAGTAATAATACCGACGAACGCTGGCCCCATATAAGAGAGCACGGGTAACAGTGCAGGCTTAAGCGCATGGCGGAAGATAATCCTGCGCATCGGTAATCCTTTTGCGCGTGCCGTACGAATAAAGTTTGAATGGAGGATTTCAATCATGGAACCACGGGTAATACGCGCAATACTGGCGATATAAGCCAGAGAGAGCGCCACCATCGGCAGAATGATAAATTTCGGTGCTCCCCCGTTCCATCCACCAGCAGGTAACCATTTAAGTGTAATCGCGAAGATCATGACCAATAAGGGGGCAACAACAAAACTGGGTATAACCACACCGGTCATTGCCAGTCCCATTACCGAATAATCCCATTTGGTATTTTGGTTCAGTGCGGCAATAACTCCAGCACCGACCCCAAAAATGACCGCCATTAAGAATGCAGCGGCGCCTAATTTCGCGGAGACCGGGAAACTGGCCGCAACCAGATCGTTCACCGTGTAATCTTTGTATTTAAACGACGGACCAAAATCGCCGTGCGCCAGCTGTTTCAGGTAGCTGGTGTATTGCGTCAGGATAGGATCGTTCAGGTGATATTTCGCTTCGATATTTGCCATTACTTCAGGCGGCAGCGTGCGTTCACCGGTAAAAGGACTTCCCGGTGCAAGGCGCATCATAAAGAAGGAGATCGTAATAAGAATAAAGAGTGTTGGAATCGCTTCTAAACAGCGACGTAGGATAAATTTCAACATTGCCCGTACCTTCTGGCCTGTGCCTTTGTAGTGCGATGAAATAAGACACCGTGGGGCAGGTTCACCCTGCCCCACTCATTGCCATTAATGCTTGATAATATAAAGGTTCTTAACGTAGATGTTATCCATCGGGTCTTTACCGGTATAACCACCTACCCACGGTTTAACCAGACGGGCGTTAACGTAGTAGTAAACCGGAACAATGGCAGAATCTTTATCGAGCTGTTGTTCTGCTTTGGTGTAAAGCTCGGTACGTTGCGCTTCGCTGGTGGCTTTCAGCGTATCGCCAACCAGTTTGTCGAACTCAGCACTCTTATAATGCGCAGTGTTGTTTGAGCTATCAGACAACATGGTGTTCAGGAAAGAAGTCGGCTCGTTGTAGTCTGCACACCAGCCTGCACGCGCAACATCAAAGGTGCCCTGATGACGGCTGTCGAGGAAGGTTTTCCACTCCTGGTTCTCCAGCTTCACATCCACGCCCAGATTTTTCTTCCAGATAGATGCAACGGCGATAGCCAGTTTTTTGTGCAGATCGGAAGTGTTGTACAGCAGGTTGAACGTTAACGGCTTATCAGCGGTATAACCCGCTTCAGCCAGCAGTTTTTTCGCTTCTTCGTTACGTTTGTCCTGAGACAGTTTGAACCACTCAGGCTCAACCAGTTTTGCACCATCGGTGTATGGTGGGGTGTAGCTATATGCCGGCAGATCGCCCTGGTTTTTCACCTTGTTGACGATAATGTCACGATCAAGTGCCAGTTTCAGAGCGGTACGAACACGCACATCGTTGAATGGCGCTTTTTGGTTGTTAATTTCGTAATAGTAAGTACAGAGATACGGGTCAACATGGACTTCAGTCGGGATCTCTTTTTTCAGTTTCTGGAACAGTTCAATCGGCATGTTGTTATAGGTCATGTCGATTTCACCGCTGCGGTAGCGGTTAACGTCTGTTACTTCAGAAGAAATTGGCAGGTAGGTCACCTGATTAATCACGGTTTTGGCGTTATCCCAATAGTTGGTATTACGCTCAAGCACGATACGTTCGTTGACAACCCAATCTTTCAGTTTGTAAGCACCGTTGGTCACGATGTTCGCCGGTTGGGTCCATTTGTCACCGAATTTTTCTACGACAGCTTTAGGAACTGGCGATACAGAAGGGTGTACCAGCAGTTTATAGAAATAAGGAACAGGTTCGCTCAGAGTCACTTCAAAGGTATTATCATCGATAGCTTTTACGCCCAGATCGGTGATCGGTTTTTTACCTTCGATGATTTCATCGATATTCGCGATGTGACCGTACTGCAGATAGCTTGCATACGGGGAAGCCGTTTTAGGATCAGCCAGACGCTGCCAGCTATAAACGAAATCTTGTGCCGTTACCGGCGTGCCATCAGACCATTTTGCATCTTTACGCAGATGGAAGGTCCAGACTTTAAAATCTTTGTTTTCCCATTTTTCAGCCACACCCGCACTAGGATGGCCTTGAATGTCGGAAATCAGCAACCCTTCAAAGAGATCGCGGCTAACGTTAGATTCCGGTACCCCTTCAATCTTATGTGGGTCGAGGGATTGGACTTCAGAGCCGTTGTTGCGGACCAACGTCTGCGTGTCAGCCAGTTTTACATTTGCCGGAACGTCAGCCGCCATGGCCACGTTACCTGCCATTAGCGCAGTGAAAATCCCTGCAGCTACCAGACTTTTCTTTGTGATGATGGACATTGTGTTGATACTCCACTCATTATAATTACTGGCATTAGTACCAGCTGTTTTGTTCCCTTTCGGGGTACCCGGTCAGCGCAGGAGCTTTAGCAACTGCCAGGCATCGTTTACTGCTTGCTATCACCGACTTGTCTTTATTACGAGATGCTCGTTCGGCACCCTTACGTCGATATCGAGTACGTCACCCTGTCGCGACGTACCTTATAGAGCATGGGATAAGAATTACATTTGAAAATAATTCTCATCCGCATTTATTCTTAACAAAAATATAAGGCCGGAAAGTAGCAAATGCGTATATTCGCCGCCAATACAATTTGCAAATTTGTTAACCAATTCTCTTTTATTTCTGTCAACAAACCTTACAACCTTCTCACCCTTGTCACAGACATCAAAAAACTTGCATAAAAATCAATGGAATGTGCAAAAAAACACATCATGCTTATGACCGAGCGACTTCACTGGTCGTTTTTTACACAAAAAATCAACATTTGATTATTATCTAGCACATTTGTCTGTTTGTACGGGGAAATTACTAATAACATTTCAATTATCCTACAGCAACCCCCAGAGTATCATGTGAGTAAAATAACACGGCAAAGGGATTAATTTATCGCCAATGAATCGTGCAACAAAATGTAATTCATTGAAATAAAACCATTAATCTTAATCAGTGCAATTTATTATATTTACGTTTTTTTCCGGCAATATTTATACGTTTTACTAATAATGCGGCAAATGGAACGCAACCGGACAAATCATTTTCATATGAAATGATTTCATTGCAGCAAACCTGGGAAAATCGCCTTCACACCAGCCACGATAAACTCGATTCCCAATGCCATAAGCAACAAGCCCATAATACGGGTAATCACGTTGATCCCTGTTTGCCCCAGCAGTCGCACCAGCCACGGCGCAATACGGAACAATCCCCATGAACACGCGGCAAAAAGAGCAATTGCGACCGTGAAGCCGGCTAAATATTCCACCGTGTGAAAACGGGTCCCCCACACAATAGTCGAGCTGATCGCCCCCGGCCCCGCCATAAGAGGCAGAGCAAGGGGGACCACACCTATGCTTTCTCTTATTGCCGACTCCGATTTTTCCTGCTTGTTTTGCTTATCCTCGCCCAACTTGCCGCTGATCATCGACATGGCGATAGTCACGACCAGGATGCCACCGGCGATGCGGAAGGAGTCAATAGAAATGCCGAAGAGCTGCAGGATTGAGTCGCCGAGAAAGAGCGAAGTCCAAAGAATGATTGCCACTGAGAGGTTAGCGGTAAGGTTAGTTTTATTCCTGGCAGCCGCAGTCTGGTAACTCGTCATGCTGATAAAAACCGGAATAATGCCAATCGGGTTCACTAAAGCAAAAAGACCAATGAAGAATTTAGACCAGGTAGGAAAATCAAAGACGGTTTGAATCACGTGGTGCTCCGCAATGCAGCAAGGCAAAAGGTCATAAAACGAACAGCAAAACCATGCTAAATATACGCCTAATCACAGCATAGCTCACCATAAATACTGACTTTCTCACGACTTTTGGGCATGTTATGCATTTGTATTAATTATGATAATCTTAGCCGACGCCATCCTTTTATCATTAACATTTGATACAAATGCCCAAAAACAGCATGCTGAAAGGTGTCAGCTTCGCTGAAACTTGATTTAGATCACGTAATCGCTACTCAGAAGTGAGTACTCTTGGTTACGTCGTCAGGGTCCTCTAATCATCATTAAGAATGATGTTTTGTTTAGACTCTTCCAGTAAATCAGTGGGTCAGGAAAGGCGTTAACTTATTGTTTTTCTGTAATTTACGCAACCTGCAGCTAGCCTGTCTATACTGTCGTATCGAACAGCTGGTTTACTAGAAAAGTTTAACATTATCAGGAGAGCATTATGGCTGTTACTAATGTCGCTGAACTTAACGCACTCGTAGAGCGCGTGAAAAAAGCCCAGCGTGAATATGCCAACTTTACTCAAGAACAAGTTGACAAGATCTTCCGCGCCGCCGCTCTGGCTGCTGCTGATGCCCGAATCCCTCTCGCTAAAATGGCTGTTGCCGAATCTGGCATGGGTATCGTCGAAGATAAAGTGATTAAAAACCACTTCGCTTCCGAATATATCTACAACGCCTATAAAGATGAGAAGACTTGCGGCGTCCTCGACGAAGATGACACCTTTGGTACCATCACCATCGCTGAACCTATCGGTATTATTTGCGGTATTGTTCCGACTACTAACCCGACTTCTACAGCTATCTTCAAATCGCTGATCAGCCTGAAGACACGCAACGCAATCATTTTCTCCCCGCATCCACGTGCTAAAGACGCCACCAACAAAGCAGCAGATATCGTTCTGCAGGCTGCCATCGCAGCCGGCGCGCCAAAAGATCTGATCGGTTGGATTGATCAACCGTCCGTTGAACTGTCAAACGCACTGATGCACCACCCTGACATTAACCTGATCCTCGCGACTGGTGGTCCGGGCATGGTTAAAGCGGCATATAGCTCCGGCAAACCTGCTATCGGCGTTGGCGCGGGTAACACGCCAGTTGTTATTGATGAGACTGCTGATATCAAACGTGCTGTAGCATCCGTTTTGATGTCTAAAACCTTTGATAACGGCGTAATTTGTGCTTCCGAGCAGTCTGTTGTTGTGGTTGATTCCGTTTATGACGCAGTACGTGAACGTTTTGCCAGCCACGGCGGCTACCTGTTACAGGGTAAAGAGCTGAAAGCTGTTCAGGATATCATTCTGAAAAATGGCGCGCTGAACGCAGCCATCGTTGGTCAACCGGCATACAAAATTGCTGAACTGGCTGGCTTTACTGTTCCAGCATCAACCAAAATTCTGATTGGCGAAGTCACTGTCGTTGACGAAAGCGAACCGTTTGCTCACGAAAAACTGTCTCCAACGCTGGCTATGTATCGTGCGAAAGATTTCGACGATGCGGTAGTTAAAGCAGAAAAACTGGTTGCCATGGGCGGTATCGGTCACACATCTTGCCTTTACACTGACCAGGATAACCAGCCTGCTCGCGTACAGAAATTCGGCGCGGAAATGAAAACCGCGCGTATCCTGATTAACACCCCCGCTTCTCAGGGTGGTATCGGTGACCTGTATAACTTCAAACTCGCACCATCCCTGACTCTGGGTTGTGGTTCCTGGGGTGGTAACTCCATCTCTGAAAACGTTGGTCCGAAACACTTGATCAACAAGAAAACCGTTGCTAAGCGAGCTGAAAACATGTTGTGGCATAAACTTCCGAAATCTATCTACTTCCGCCGAGGCTCTCTGCCAATCGCGCTGGATGAAGTGATTACTGATGGTCACAAACGTGCGCTGATCGTGACTGACCGCTTCCTCTTCAACAATGGTTATGCAGACCAGATTACGTCTGTTCTGAAAGCCTCTGGCGTGGAAACTGAAGTGTTCTTTGAAGTTGAAGCTGATCCGACGCTGACTATCGTGCGTAAAGGTGCTGAGCTCGCCAACTCCTTTAAACCAGACGTGATTATCGCGCTGGGCGGCGGTTCCCCAATGGATGCAGCCAAAATCATGTGGGTCATGTACGAACATCCGGAAACCCACTTCGAAGAACTGGCACTGCGCTTTATGGATATCCGTAAACGTATCTACAAGTTCCCGAAAATGGGCGTAAAAGCAAAAATGGTTGCTATTACCACCACATCCGGTACAGGTTCAGAAGTAACTCCATTCGCTGTTGTTACTGACGACGCAACGGGTCAGAAATATCCGCTGGCAGACTACGCGTTGACTCCGGATATGGCCATTGTTGATGCTAACCTCGTCATGGATATGCCGAAATCGCTCTGCGCATTTGGTGGTCTGGATGCGGTTACGCACTCACTGGAAGCCTATGTTTCTGTACTGGCATCTGAGTTCTCTGACGGTCAGGCTCTGCAGGCTCTTAAATTGCTGAAAGAAAACCTGCCAGCATCTTACCATGAAGGCTCTAAAAACCCGGTTGCTCGTGAACGTGTGCACAGTGCTGCTACCATCGCCGGTATCGCGTTTGCCAACGCCTTCCTGGGTGTGTGTCACTCAATGGCGCACAAACTGGGTTCTCAGTTCCATATTCCGCACGGTCTGGCCAACGCCCTGCTGATCTGTAACGTTATCCGCTATAACGCGAATGACAACCCGACCAAACAGACAGCGTTCAGCCAGTATGACCGTCCTCAGGCTCGTCGTCGCTATGCAGAGATTGCAGATCATCTGGGTCTGACGGCTACCGGTGACCGTACTGCTGCGAAAATCGAGAAACTGCTGGCATGGCTGGAAAGCATTAAAGCTGACCTGGGCATTCCTAAGTCCATTCGTGAAGCAGGCGTCCAGGAAGCAGACTTCCTGGCACATGTGGACAAACTGTCTGAAGATGCGTTTGATGACCAGTGTACTGGTGCGAATCCGCGCTACCCACTGATCTCCGAGCTGAAACAAATCCTGCTGGATACTTTCTACGGACGTGAGTTCAAAGAAGGTGACGTTGCGGAAGTTAAAGCCGACGTAGCAAAAGCTGATAAAAAAGCGAAGAAAACCGCTTAATAAGTTTCAACAAAGAAAAACCGTCTGATGGCTAACACCGTTCACTTAAGACGTTTTAAGTGAACGGAATACCGGTTTTTTGAGATTTAAACGGTCCGTTTTGTGGGCCGTTTTTCTTTTCCGGCAAAACAAATCGCGTCACATTCTCCCGCATTTCCCACTGCTTTGTCAGAAAGATCCCCGGTTTACTCAGTGTGCACCAGATGGTCTCCGTCACCGAATATTTCCACTATCCAGTATTTTGTATTGTCCTTGAGAAGGATGCTTTACGTACTCAAAGAGCTCGAATGTGCACGGTCTGCGAAACAGTGTGTCATCAACGATATACAACCTGGTGCCCATTGGTGAGAAAATTCCCATCCTCCATTTGAATACAGTAGACTTCCTCAAGCGGTTCATCGCTGAGTCGCTGATATATATGGCCAATGGAACTGGCCGCGAGGGACTCACCTTCAAGCGAGCTCAGGAACAGGTAAAGTATTGTTGAGACATCATCGGCGGTACGATCGCGATAGAGGCCCATGGTAACAATCAGCCAGACCACGAGTTATGGGGAGACCTGTGTTTACGGATACAGGTTCATTTGTGGATTCAAGGACCTGAGAAATCCATCCCAGCGGAATGGCACGCAGAAAATGAAGTGGCTAATTCCTGGCCCTGATATCTTCAAGCCTGGTCGAAAGCATAAAAAAGCCCCATCAAAGAATTGATGAGGCTATTGTCGTCTTCACACCGGATTGTGCAATCAATCATTATGCTTACTCGAACGGTGTTAGCTTATCAGGCAGTGTTCTTATATAAACAATGAAGGTACAAACATCTATTCTGCTACCCCCTCACCCGCACCTGAATCTCGGCCAACGATCCCACGGCAAGCGCCTCTTTATAATGTTTGCGGCATACTGAGACATAGCGTTCATTTCCGCCAATGACGACCTGTTCACCTTCGTTATAAGGCCTCCCCTGCTGATCGAGGCGCAGCACCATACTCGCTTTGCGTCCGCAGAAACAGATTGTTTTTAGCTCAACCAACTTATCTGAGAGAGCCAGTAAATACTGGCTGCCGATAAAAAGCTCCCCCCGGAAATCAGTTCTCAACCCATAGCAAAGGACAGGAATATCAAGATCATCAACAACGTCAGACAACTCATAAACTTGTTGGCGTGTTAAAAACTGACTTTCATCTATTAGTACGCAATGAATCGGTTCACGTGAATGCTCAGCGCCGATCTCTTCTTTGAGTACCGTATCCTGATTGAACAACTTAGCCGGGGAAGATAGTCCTATCCGCGAACTGACCTTACCAGCACCGAAGCGATCGTCAATTTCCGCCGTATAGACAAGCGTGCGCATACCGCGTTCCTGGTAATTGTAGGAAGACTGCAGCAACGCAGTAGACTTCCCGGCATTCATTGCTGAGTAATAGAAATAAAGTTGCGCCATTGCCCGCAAGACCTCTATCAAAGTGTGATATTCATTGGGAGGATTGTATCATATTTTAACGCCCCCTCTTAGCCTCTGTTACAAGGTCTCCCGGAATGCCCCTCCTCTTTCTATCAGTACAGATTTAACTTATTTCACCCTGCAACTGTTGCTGCCAAAGAAACATACAATATGGATAACCATGCATTAACTCCCTATTACTGAGAGAAAAATTTAGTGCCAGGCTTCAGAAATTATTAATGTTTTCCCAGAGTCACAACGTCTTTTGAATCTAATAAAAAAGGTTGATATTTATCCACCGAAACTATAATTTGCATGAGATTAATCAGTAAACTTTTTCACAAAATTGCCACTTTAGTTGCAATCATACGCCGTTTCTATATGTACTTTTCGTGCCACCTACTGCACTAAATTTAAGTTAATGGATTTTATAACTGAGATAAATAAAGAGGAAATTTGAATTCCTTACATTCTCACCTATTGCACTAGACAAATTAAGGCTCTATTATTAGCTCAACAAACCACCCCAATATAAGTTTGAGATTAGAAAAATGAGCGAAGCACTTAAAATTCTTAACAACATCCGTACACTTCGTGCGCAAGCAAGAGAATGCACCCTCGAAACGCTCGAAGAGATGCTCGAAAAACTAGAAGTTGTCGTTAACGAACGTCGTGAAGAAGAAAGCGCCGCAGCTGCTGAAATCGAAGAACGTACCCGTAAATTACAGCAATACCGTGAAATGTTGATTGCTGACGGTATTGATCCGAACGAACTGCTGAATAGCATGGTCACGGCTAAAACCGGTACTAAAGCTAAACGCGCTGCCCGTCCGGCTAAATATAGCTATGTTGACGAAAATGGCGAAACCAAAACCTGGACAGGTCAAGGTCGTACTCCGGCAGTGATCAAAAAGGCAATGGACGAAAACGGTAAGCAGCTGGATGACTTCCTGATCAATGAGTAATCCAACTCATTAAAAAAATCCTGCTGATAGCAGGATTTTTTTTGCCTGTCGTATCGCCAATAAAGAACTTCAGTTGACGTTAATCGTGCATTCCTGATGAAATTTGCTCACTGAATCAGTGTCAGTGTTAATTACTTCGCTAGATTCAATATGCAAAGCCTGCGATAAACATCAGGATGATTATCATCCGTAAGAACCAAATAAATATCCTCCGGCATAGCCGGAGGTTTTTCAAATGCGCCTATAAGGCTCTGTTACCAGCCGCGCCCTAACAGGCGCATACGATCTGACATTTGCATCAGACTTCGCTACTTACGGCCCGTAAACGGGCTGCCCGGATAAGGGATCGATAACTGCTCCCCCATCTTATCCTCTTCAAGCTGGTGCTTTATGTATTCCTGTATCTTTGCCGTGTTCTTACCCACCGTGTCTACGTAGTACCCACGGCACCAGAACTCCCTGTTTCTGTACTTGAATTTCAAATCCCCAAACTGCTCATAAAGCATCAGACTGCTTTTGCCTTTCAGATACCCCATGAACCCCGACACACTCATCTTCGGTGGGATTTCCAGAAGCATATGAATGTGATCCGTACAGCATTCTGCTTCTAGAATATGGACGTTTTTCCATTCACATAGCTTTCTTAATATGCCGCCTATTGCTCTGCGTTTCTCCCCATAAAACACCTGTCGGCGGTATTTGGGCGCAAAGACTATGTGATATTTACAGTTCCATCGGGTGTGCGCTAAGCTCTTTTCGTCCCCCATTGGGACCCCCTTTTGATTTCTTGTTTAACTTTTGCAGTTGCCAGACCGCAAAGATGTTTTAACAAATCAAAAGGGGTTTTTATATCCGGCTCAAAGCTGAAAGCTTTACTGAACCCCCAGCCTAGCTGGGGGTTTTCTATAGACAATAAAAAAGCCGGGACTCATGCCCGGCTTTTCTTTCTATTGCAGGTGGATCAGGCTTTAGTCAGTCCTAATTGGCCTTCCAACCACGCTTTAAATTCTTCACCCAGCGTGTTGTGGCGAATACCATATTCTACGAATGCCTGCATGTAGCCAAGCTTATTACCGCAGTCATGGCTTTTGCCTTTCATATGATAGGCTTCGACCGTTTCTTTCTCGATAAGCATATCGATGGCATCCGTTAACTGAATTTCGTCACCCGCTCCTGGAGGCGTTTTAGCGAGTAGTGGCCAAATATTTTCGCTCAGAACATAACGACCAACTACAGCCAGATTAGAAGGTGCTACATCAGCTTTTGGTTTTTCAACGACACCGACCATCGGAACACTTCCACCGGGCTTAAGCTCTGCACCTTTACAGTCGACAACACCATAAGCTGTAACATCAGCCACCGGCTCAACCATAATCTGGCTCGCACCGGTCTCGTCGAAACGCTTAATCATCTCAGCGAGGTTATCCTGAGAGAGATCGGATTCGAATTCATCCAGAATCACGTCCGGCAGAATAACCGCAACTGGTTCATTACCCACAACAGGGTGCGCGCAAAGCACCGCGTGGCCAAGGCCTTTAGCAAGTCCCTGACGAACCTGCATGATAGTCACATGAGGTGGGCAGATAGACTGGACTTCTTCCAGCAGCTGACGCTTAACACGTTTCTCCAGCATTGCTTCAAGTTCAAAACTGGTATCAAAGTGGTTTTCGATAGAGTTTTTCGACGAGTGCGTGACAAGCACGATCTCTGTAATACCCGCGGCAATACACTCATTCACGACATACTGAATTAATGGCTTATCAACCAGCGGCAGCATTTCTTTCGGAATCGCCTTTGTCGCTGGCAGCATCCTGGTTCCCAATCCCGCAACGGGGATAACTGCTTTTGTTACTTTTGAATTTAAGGCAGCCATTGAAAATCTCCTGGTCTGTTCACGCTTTGAGCATGTTCATGAATTTACACGCGACTGAGTATATCAGCACCACTGCGACTCACTGGTCTGAAAAGGGCGCGGTAACGTTTAATTAGGACTAATACGCAAAACTGTGGCGATAGTACCACTCGTTTAAACGCGGAGGTAAAGCTATCTGCTAAATACGTTACGATTGCTCATTCCGCAGACAACATTAAACGCAAGCGTCCACCCGCACCCCAGACCTGACATTGCCAGGCGTCGCAGCGCTGGCTTAATTGATTAAGATAGGTATTTCCTAATGTCCCTAATGGAATACCGCTGCTGATTTGAATCTGATGCTCACCCGTATTTAGAGTGGCATTAAGACCTGCCGAAACTAAAATAAGATTTTTTAATTCGCTATGATAATAACCAACCAGCAGAGGAAACTGCCCTGGTAAATTAGCCTGACGCAGTAGCTGGTTCACTTGTTTAAGCAAATTTCCCATCTCTGGTAGGCGTTGATGCTGATGTGAAAGCTGCTCCTGTAGCAGTCCATTGAACAACGCACGGAGTAATAAGGCCGCCAGCACACCGTTATTTCCGGCACGCGTCACATCAAGGCAATAAAATGCCAGGTCGTTAGAAGAGATCGGTGCAATATCCAACACTAATCCAGGCTTATCTGCAGACACAAGCTGTCGGTAATTGACCCTGCATCCAGACATCTGTTGCTGGACTGGTGGTTGTAATTCCTGCAAAAGTTTGGCTGCGGCTTGTGGATTTTCTACCAGCGCATCCCAGTCCTGAAATAAGCGCTCTTCTTCTTCCACACGAGAATTGAACATATTCGGGTAAATACAGGCAAACACCGTCTCCTTGAGGCGGTTAAAGTCTTTCACTGGCTTAAGTAATACGTCCTGAACCCCGAGACGCAAGGCTTTGGCGATATCGGCCATATTATCCGTCGCAGAGATCACCAGGATAGGCATCTGTAATCCTTGACTGCGCATCTGCTCAACCAATTTAAGCCCGTTCATCCTTGGCATTGCGATGTCGCAAATCATCAAATCTGGCGATGTTTTCTCGAGTATTTCAAGCGCAACAAGACCATCTTCTGCCAGCAAGGTGTCCGCACCCAACGATGAGAGCCAGGAATCCAGCAGCGAGCGGAAGACGGGTTCGTCTTCAACGATCATTATCTGTTTTCCTGCCAACGGCTGCGTCATTTTCTCTCCCCTGCCAGACGATATATAAATAGTGGCATGTTCTATCAATATCGCCTGTCAGATTTTGCTTAAGTCAGATAAAAAGAATAGGCTCATGCGGTCGCCCTCACGAGTGGTAACAACTCATCGAGTTTTTTCTCAACCGCCAATTGCCCGGCGCTAATCGCCTCATCTGCTCGATGGAAATCGAGCGTCGAAATTTGCGGACAGAACGGTTGAATCAGAATATCGGGCGGGTCTCCGGCCATACGATTACGTTTAAGACGGTTCTCAAGCACCTGAATTGAAGTGCTCATGATCTCCATTGCCGTAGGGACAACTACCGGACGTCTCGCCGTTAACATGCCAATTCGCTCACGCAAGCGCTCATGCCAGCGAGGTGATTCGCTGGCCGAAAGACGTCTTTCATCGTCATCATCGCCAGCAGGATTCATCGATAAGAGATCCTGCTGCATCAGATGGGCATCGTGCTGCAAATCAACAGCGATGACAATATCGGCACCCAAGGCTCGGGTCAACGAAACGGGCACTGGGTTAACAACCGCACCGTCAACCAACCAATAGCCATTATGTGCAACCGGCGCCATTAATCCGGGCAGGCTACACGAAGCCCGGACGGCGAGATGGAGATCCCCTTCCGTAAACCAGAGTTCACGCCCGGTACTAAGGTTTGTCGCAACAGCACCGAATTGTAACTGGCAATCGGCAAAAGACGATTCTGGCAAAAGTTGTCGGTAATGGTTGAATACGCGCTCACCGCGCAGTAATCCCCCTCTACCCCATGAAACATCCATGAGTTTGAGCACATCCCAATAACTGAATGAGCGAACCCAGCCTTCCAGCTCGGGAAGTTTGCCGCATGCGTATGCCGCGCCAACTAAGGAACCGATGGAGCACCCCGCAACGACATCAATTTGTATGCCTGCACGCTGCAACGCATTGATCACACCAATATGCGACCAGCCCCTGGCAGAGCCGGAGCCTAAAGCCAGTCCAATTTTTACGCTTCTCATTACCTGGATTTCTGTCCCCCGGAACGACTGGCATAGCCACAAAGCCACAGCTCAGTTAACATATTACTACCCAGGCTTATGATGCCGTTCTATTTGTTCAGGAAGTCGATTGTGTCTCAACTCTGTCCCTGCGGTAGCGCACTGGAGTATAGCCTATGTTGTCAGCCTTATGTGTCTGGTGCACAGGTTGCGCCAGATCCATCACATCTTATGCGCTCTCGCTATTCCGCTTTTGTGTTAAAGCAGGCCGATTATCTTATCAATACCTGGCATCCTGACTGCCAGGCCTCCGCATTTCGCGAAGATATTGAAACAGGTTTTGCCAATACGCAATGGCAGGGCCTGACGGTTTTTGAGACAGCCTCTGGCAAAGATGAGAATGAAGGTTACGTCGGTTTTGTCGCCCGTTTTAGCGAGAACAGCAGATCAGGCGCAATTATCGAACGTTCACGATTCTTAAAAGAGGGCGGTCGGTGGTACTATATTGATGGCAAGCGCCCCGAGTTTGGTCGTAACGATCCCTGTCCATGTGGATCAAAAAAGAAATTCAAGAAGTGCTGCGGGCAATAAGCTCAGCGTCACCCCATAGTAAACACAATCAACAGGATTTACCCGGCAATGCATTCATTACAACGTAAAATACTGCGCACTATTTGCCCCGACCAAAAAGGTCTTATCGCGCGAATTACTAATATTTGCTACAAGCATGAACTAAACATCGTGCAAAACAATGAGTTTGTTGATCATCGCACCGGACGCTTCTTTATGCGTACCGAGCTGGAAGGCATTTTTAACGATGCCACCCTGCTGGCAGACCTTGATAGTGCATTACCCGAAGGTTCTGTTCGAGAGCTGAACCCTGCTGGCCAGCGCCGCGTTGTCATTTTGGTCACAAAAGAAGCCCACTGCCTGGGCGATTTGCTCATGAAAGCCAATTACGGCGGCCTGGATATCGATATTGCCGCAGTCATCGGCAACCATGAAACACTGCGTACACTGGTTGAACGTTTTGATATTCCTTTTGAACTGGTAAGCCACGAAGGTTTGACCCGCGAAGAACATGATAATCAGATGGCGCAGGCCATTGAAGCACACCAACCTGATTACGTGGTCCTGGCGAAATACATGCGCGTGCTGACACCTGGTTTCGTCTCTCGCTTCCCGAATAAGATTATCAATATTCACCACTCATTCCTGCCTGCGTTCATTGGCGCGCGCCCTTATCACCAGGCTTACGAGCGTGGAGTCAAGATCATCGGCGCAACGGCCCACTATGTGAATGACAATCTGGATGAAGGCCCAATCATCATGCAGGACGTTATTCATGTTGATCATACTTACACTGCTGAAGATATGATGCGTGCGGGTCGTGATGTCGAGAAGAACGTATTAAGTCGTGCGCTGTACCAGGTACTGGCACAGCGCGTCTTCGTCTACGGTAATAGAACGATTATTCTTTAATCGCTAAAGAAATGAATTGATTAGCTTTACTGCTTTACGAGTGAAAAACAGGCAATCGATTCATTTCTGCTAAAGCAATGCTTTACAGCAGCGCATCATTTGATATGATGCGCCCGCTTCCTGATACGGAAGCAGGCCAGTAGTCCTATGCATTACCCCGTGGTGGGGTTCCCGAGCGGCCAAAGGGAGCAGACTGTAAATCTGCCGTCATCGACTTCGAAGGTTCGAATCCTTCCCCCACCACCATCTCGCTTCTTACAATTTGAATTACCCCTGGTGGGGTTCCCGAGCGGCCAAAGGGAGCAGACTGTAAATCTGCCGTCATCGACTTCGAAGGTTCGAATCCTTCCCCCACCACCATCACTTCCCTGTAATACCTCAGCAAAATCAAATTTCTTTCGCTTAAATTCTGCCCATACGGGGAAGGATGAGAAGCTTTGACTAAGGTTCGATTCGAGCCTGGCGGGAAAGCGTTGCCGCAGGCAACAACCCGAAGGACGAGTCGCATATCCTTCCTCCCCCATCTCTGCGTTGCCCTTTCGTATTTTCAATTCTTTCAATCGGCACCGTTCAGATCATTTTCTGCAGTTTCATTTCCTGAATTTTGAGCAAAAAAAACCGCCCGTTACAGGCGGCTTTCATCATTATAAACTGCTTACAATGCTTTCAGAATCGCATCAACTGTGGCTTTCGCATCACCAAACAGCATCTGCGTGTTCTCTTTAAAGAACAGTGGGTTCTGTACGCCTGCGTAGCCCGTGTTCATGGAACGTTTGAACACAATGACGTTCTGCGCTTTCCAGACTTCCAGCACCGGCATGCCAGCGATAGGGCTACCCGGATCATCCTGTGCTGCCGGGTTGACGGTATCGTTCGCACCGATGACCAGCACCGTATCAGTGTCGGAGAAATCATCATTGATCTCATCCATTTCCAGCACGATGTCGTACGGGACTTTTGCTTCAGCCAGCAAGACGTTCATATGACCCGGCAAACGCCCCGCCACCGGGTGAATACCAAACCGTACTTTGATCCCGCGAGCACGTAGTCGTTCAGTAATCTCAGCAACCGGATATTGTGCCTGCGCAACCGCCATGCCGTAGCCTGGGGTGATGATCACGGAGTGAGAGTTTTTCAGCATCTCAGCCGTCTCTTCTGCATTGATTTCACGGTGCTCGCCGACTTCTTCAGACGCGCCAGTGGATGAACCATCCGTACCGAAACCACCGGCAATAACGCTGAAGAACGAACGGTTCATCGCCTTACACATAATGTAAGACAGGATTGCACCCGAAGAGCCTACCAGTGCACCGGTCACGATCAGCAAGTCGTTGCTCAACATAAAACCAGCGGCTGCCGCTGCCCAACCGGAGTAGGAGTTCAGCATGGAAACCACCACCGGCATGTCCGCACCACCAATGGACGCCACAAGATGCCAGCCGAAGACCAGAGCAATCACCGTCATCACCAACAACGCCAGAACCTGCACACTCACACTCTCAGTGCGCACAAACACAACCAGCAGCAGGAAGGAGACAACCAGCGCGGCCAGATTCAGTTTGTGACGATTCGGTAGCATCAGCGGTTTAGACGAAATTTTGCCGCAGAGTTTACCAAACGCAACAACCGAACCGGTGAAGGTCACAGCGCCAATAAAGATGCCAAGGAAAACTTCCGTCAGGTGAATATTCACCAGAATCGGTTCCAGACCAGATTCGTGATACAGATAGCTGTTAAAGCCCACCAGCACCGCCGCCAGCCCGACAAAGCTGTGCAGCACGGCAACCAGCTCAGGCATTTCCGTCATTTCAACTTTGCGCGCCAAACGAATACCAATTGCGCCACCAATCACCATTGCGACCAGAATCCAGGCAACATTACCGGTATCAGGGCCAAAAATCGTGGCAATCAGGGCAATCGCCATCCCGGCAACACCAAAACGGTTACCCTGCTGGGATGTTTCGTGTTTTGAAAGTCCCGCCAGACTGAAAATAAACAGGATCGCAGCAACAATGTATGCAGCAGTAACTAATCCTCCAGACATTTGCTACCCCTTAGTTCTTCCGGAACATTTTCAGCATGCGCTGAGTGACGGTGAAACCACCAAAAATATTAATGCTGGCAATCAGGACAGCAACAAAACTTAACAGGCTGACCCAACCACCATGGCCGATCTGTAAGAGTGCGCCGACCACAATAATGCCGGAGATGGCGTTAGTCACCGACATCAGCGGTGTGTGCAACGCATGAGACACATTCCAGACAACGTAGTAGCCCACAACACAAGCCAGCGCGAACACGGTGAAGTGCCCAAGGAACTCTTTCGGCGCAACATCGGCAAGCCAGCCGAACAGCACAATAACCAGCGCCATGATGCCGTACTTGACCCACGGCGACGTTGGTTTAGCTTCTGCTTTTGCAACCGGTGCGGCTTTTGCCGCAGCCTGAGGTTGTGCGGAAACCTGGATCGGAGGTGCAGGCCAGGTCACTTCACCGTCACGAATAACGGTCACACCACGCACGACTACATCATCGAAATCGACGGCAACATTTCCGTCTTTCTCTTTACAGAGCAGTTTAAGCAAGTTGACCAGGTTGGTCCCGTACAACTGCGAAGACTGTGCCGCCAGGCGGCCGGGTAAATCGGTGTAGCCGATAATCTTCACACCGTTTGCCGTCGTGACCACTTCGTTAGCCACTGTGTATTCACAGTTACCACCGTTCTGGGCTGCCAGATCTACCACCACGCTACCTGATTTCATGGAGTCAACCATTTCGCGGGTGATAAGTTTTGGCGCCGGTTTACCCGGAATTAATGCGGTGGTGACAATAATATCGACATCTTTAGCCTGAGCCGCAAAAAGTGCCATTTCTGCTTTAATGAAGGCTTCAGACATCACCTTCGCGTAGCCGTCGCCGCTACCCGCTTCTTCTTTGAAATCAAGCTCAAGGAACTCAGCCCCCATACTCTGGACCTGCTCCTTCACTTCAGGACGGGTATCGAAAGCGCGAACAATCGCGCCGAGGCTATTTGCCGCGCCGATCGCCGCAAGCCCTGCAACACCCGCACCAATAACCATCACTTTTGCAGGCGGTACTTTACCGGCTGCGGTAATTTGGCCCGTAAAGAAACGACCAAATTCATGTGCTGCTTCCACAATCGCACGGTAACCGGCAATGTTTGCCATGGAGCTCAGGGCATCCAGTGACTGAGCACGTGAAATACGCGGTACTGAGTCCATTGCCATGACGGTAACATTACGTGCAGCCAGCTTTTCCATCAGTTCTGCATTTTGAGCAGGCCAGATGAAGCTGACTAACGTAGTACCCGAATTAAGCAGCGAGATTTCGTCATCGCCCGGCGCATTCACTTTGAGAATAATGTCTGACTGCCAGACATCACTTCCGTCAACCACTGTTGCACCCGCTTGGGTGAACGCGTGATCATCAAAACTTGCCAGTTTGCCGGCGCCGCTTTCAATCGCGACGGTGAAACCCAATTTAAGCAATTGCTCGACCGTTTTCGGTGTCGCTGCAACGCGGGTTTCATTGGCCAACCGTTCTTTTGGTACACCAATACGCATAGTTTTCCCTTCCATCGAATTTAGATGATGGTTTGTCAGTGAGGACCGGAGTGCGCACAACGCTACGCGAGACAGTAGCAAGCAGCGCTCCGAAAAATAAAACAGTAACAAACTTTCTATAACCTACTGAAAATCACGCTTGTGATCTACCGCGAGAATTCAGAAATTATTTTTTTATCTGTGAAAACAGGGTGAGAGCATCCGCTGACATGGTTATTTCCCTTTATTTCGTTAGAACAGACCGATATTCCGCTCAAGCGGAGCGGCAAAACACGATTAATCTCCATCAAGAAACACGCTTTTAACAATGCATTAACCTAAAAAATGCGTATGCTTTATTACTTTTGCCGGTCAAGCGCGTGTTTTTTCAACATATCACTAAACGTTATCGTAAAACGCATAATCGGTAGCATTCACTGTGAAAAATGACGCAGACAGTTACGCCGTTTAAATGCAATAATCACCCACGTTTTTATGACAACAACCTCACCAGTATCTGGTTTGCGCAAGGCGAAGGATTATTTTTATGAAGCATAAGTTCACCCTCCTGGCGTCAGCATTTCTGTCAGTAACGACTCTGTCCGCAAACGCAGCGACGGAATTAACGCCGGAGCAAGCAGCAGAGTTAAAACCTTATGACCGCGTCGTGGTCATTGGACGCTATAACTCTATTGGCGACGCCGTTAATGCCGTTTCAAACCGAGCCGATAAAGACGGTGCAGCGTCCTTTTATGTTGTAGATATGTCTGATCAAGGGAATAGCGGTAATCAGCGCGTCAGTGCTGACTTATATAAAGCGGATGCCCCAAAAGCTGAAGCAGCTCCATTCCGTGTCATCAATGGCATAACCGAATTACCTAAAGATAAAGCCATTGAGCTGGAACCGTATGATACCGTTAGCGTCCAGGGTTTTTATCGCAGTCAGCCTGATGTGAACGATGCCATCTCCAAGGCAGCGAAAGCAAAGGGTGCCGCCTCTTTCTATATTGTGCGCCAGGTTGATGCCAACGACGGTGGCAACCAGTTGGTGACAGCCTATTTGTATAAAGCTGATGCCAAAAAACGTGTACTGCAAAGCCCGGATGCCATTCCACGCGATTCCGAAGCTGGCCGTGCAGCGTTAGCAAAAGGTGGCGAAGAAGCCAAGAAAGTTGAGATTCCGGGCGTTGCAACCAGTGCAACACCAAGCTATGAAGTCGGTCGTTTCTTTGAAACACAAAGCTCGAAAGCAGGTCGTTATTCTGTCGATCTGCCGGACGGCACCCGCATCGAAGAAGTAAATAAAATCACTGCGGCTCAAATGGTGCCGTTTGACAGCATCAAATTCACAGGCAACTACGGCAACATGACTGAGATCTCCTATCAGGTTGCCAAACGTGCCGCTAAGAAAGGTGCTAAGTACTACCACATCACCCGCCAGTGGCAGGAAAACGATGGTAGCAACATCACCATCAGTGCAGATCTTTATAAATAATCGCGTATAAAAAGGCGGCAAGTGTCGCCTTTTTTTCATTATTTCTGCAAATTTATGCACTCCTGCATTGCATGCCATAACGACTCTCCGTAAAATCCCGCGCCTTAGTGATATCCACCATTTTTATGCGCTTATGCAAAATAATTATTCTGGATTGAGTTCTTTCTTGACAGGATCCCCATGGAAAAGAAACTTGGCCTGAGCGCTTTAACTGCGCTGGTTCTCAGCTCAATGCTTGGCGCGGGCGTGTTCAGTCTTCCGCAGAATATGGCCGAGGTCGCCAGCCCTGCGGCACTGCTTATTGGCTGGGCGATTACTGGCGCTGGCATCCTGCTGCTCGCCTTCGCAATGTTGATTTTGACGCGCATTCGCCCTGACCTGGATGGTGGTATTTTCACCTACGCTCGTGAAGGATTTGGTGAGTTAATCGGTTTTTGTTCCGCCTGGGGCTACTGGTTATGCGCGGTTATCGCCAACGTTTCCTATCTCGTCATTGTCTTTTCTGCCCTGAGTTTCTTTACTGACACACCGGAATTGCGCCTGTTTGGCGATGGCAACACCTGGCAGTCTATTGTCGGCGCGTCGGTGCTGCTGTGGGTCGTTCACGCGCTGATCCTTCGTGGGGTTCAAACGGCTGCCAGCATCAATCTCGCCGCGACACTCGCCAAACTGGTGCCATTGGGCCTGTTTATCATCCTGGCGGCCGTGGCTTTCCACATAGATACCTTTAAGCTGGATTTCTCTGGCCTTGCGCTGGGCGTGCCTGTTTGGGAGCAGGTGAAGAACACCATGCTCATCACCCTCTGGGTATTTATCGGGGTTGAAGGAGCTGTTGTCGTTTCCGCAAGAGCACGTAATAAACGAGATGTGGGCCGTGCGACGCTCATGGCGGTACTGGCGGCGCTGTCGGTTTATTTACTCGTCACGTTGCTGTCCGTAGGGGTTATCGCCCGCCCTGAACTGGCGGCGATGCGCAATCCATCCATGGCAGGTTTAATGGTCAAACTGATGGGGTCCTGGGGAGATGTCGTGATTGCCGCTGGCCTTATCATTTCTGTTTGCGGCGCATATCTGAGCTGGACAATCATGGCTGCTGAAGTACCGCTACTGGCAGCGACGCATAAAGCCTTCCCACGAATCTTCGCCAAACAAAATAAAAACAATGCACCGTCTGCTTCACTGTGGCTGACCAACATTAGCGTTCAGGTATGTCTGGTGCTGATCTGGCTCACGGGTTCTGATTACAACACGCTGTTGACCATTGCGTCCGAGATGATCCTGGTGCCTTATTTCCTGGTGGGCGCCTTCCTGTTCAAAATCGCCCGTCAACCATTGCACAAAGTCGTCGCCGCGGGTGCATGTTTTTATGGCTTGTGGCTACTATATGCCTCTGGTCCTGTGCATTTATTATTGTCCGTTGTCCTGTACGCACCAGGATTAGTGGTGTTTATGTATGCTCGTCGGACGCATGAGATAAACAGCCTGCTTAAACGCCGTGAACGTGTTCTGATTGGCTTCCTGCTGATCGCCGCCGTTCCAGCCACGTGGATGTTGATGGGGTAAGCGTGCCTTACCCATCTTTAATGGAGAAAACCGATGGGAAAAACAGAAACGCGCCCGATTTTGATAACCGGGGCAGGACGCAGAATCGGCCTCGCCCTCGCCCACCATTTACTCAGTCAACAGTACCCTGTCATTGTGAGTTACCGAACTCACTATCCATCCATCGATGAACTGAAGAGTGCCGGCGCCGTTTGCCTTCAGGCTGACTTCAGCACCGATGAGGGTATTCTGGCGTTTGCCGATACCGTTAAAAAGGAAACGACCGGTTTGCGGGCAATTGTGCATAACGCCAGCGACTGGCAAGCAGAAAGACGTGACATGACGCTTACGGAAGTGCTCTCACGAATGATACAAATCCATGTAAATGCACCCTACCTGCTAAACCATGAACTGGAAAGTTTGCTGCGCGGGTTTGGTCACGCCGCCAGTGATATTATCCATTTCACCGATTATGTCGTTGAACGTGGTAGCGATAAGCATATTGCCTATGCAGCCAGCAAAGCGGCGCTGGATAATATGACGCGCTCCTTCGCTAAAAAGCTGGCACCAGAAGTGAAGGTCAATGCCATCGCTCCATCATTGATACTCTTCAATGAGTCTGACGATGCGCAGTATCGTCAGGAAGCGCTTAATAAATCACTGATGAAAATCGCGCCGGGTGAGAAAGAGATTATCGATCTTGTCGATTATTTGCTGGCCAGTTGCTACGTCACCGGACGAAGCTTTGCGGTGGATGGCGGTAGACCGCTGCGTTAATGGAAACGGCTCCAGCAAAAAATCAGTACCCAGGCGCTGAGGCACCAACAAAGCACCGCTCCGCCCAGCGCGGGCCCCACTCGCATAAATCCGGTGAAATACCAGAGCGATAACAGATAAATAAAGTAGGGAATGATAGACCACATACCGAACACAATGGTCGCTCTTAATGCTTCAACGCCACGTTCAGTGGCAACAATGTAATGGGCGATTAGCGCAAAGGTCGGAAATAAAGGAATCAGCCCGGCAATATAATAATTTTTTGTTTTGGCCAGTACTCCAATCAGCAGTACCACCAGCGCGCCAATTGCCGCTTTAATCACCAGGCCCATACTTTTCCCTATAATTCATTAACAACAACGACCTACAGCATAACGGAACCCTTCTCATTTAGAAAAGATTAATGGCAGGTTCCAGCAAGGCAGTGTATGTTTTCCTTTTCGACTCATTACGATGACATATGAATAAGATCGTTTTTGTGGAAGATGACCCGGAAGTGGGTGCACTGATTGCCGCCTACCTGGGTAAGCACGATATGGATGTCATAGTTGAACCCCGCGGCGATCGCGCCGAAGAGGTCATTGCCCGCGAAAAACCCGAGTTGGTGCTGCTGGATATCATGCTGCCTGGTAAAGATGGTATGACGTTGTGTCGAGATTTACGTAAACAATGGACCGGTCCTATCGTCCTGCTCACCTCCCTCGACAGCGATATGAATCATATCCTCTCCCTTGAGATGGGGGCGAATGACTACATACTTAAAACGACTCCGCCCGCTGTCCTGCTCGCTCGTTTACGGCTGCATTTGCGCCAACGTGCGGAGGTAAGTCAACAGGAGCCTGCCCCTGCCCTTAAACAGCATAAAGCCCTTCGCTTTGGGAGCTTAGCTATCGATCCGGTTAACCGTCAGGTCACCCTGACGGGAGAGCAAGTCATCCTGTCGACTGCCGATTTCGATCTCCTTTGGGAACTTGCCACGCATGCAGGGCAAATCATGGATCGCGATGCGCTGCTCAAAAACCTGCGCGGTGTGACCTACGACGGCATGGATCGCAGCGTTGATGTCGCGATTTCTCGCTTACGCAAGAAACTGCTCGATAACGCCACCGAACCCTATCGCATTAAAACCGTGCGTAACAAAGGCTATCTATTTGCCCCACATGCCTGGGATAATTGAATTCGGTTTCATTCGCAGGTGCCTTCATGAAAAAGCTTTTCGTCCAGTTTTATCTGTTGCTGTTCGTCTGTTTTCTGGTGATGACCATGCTGGTTGGTCTGGTGTACAAGTTCACTGCCGAACGGGCCGGGCGACAGTCGCTGGATGATTTGATGAAAAGCTCGCTGTACCTTATGCGCAGCGAACTGCGTGAAATTCCCCCTCATCAGTGGAATAAAACGCTCAAAGATTTGGATCTGAACCTGTCATTTAATCTGCGCATTGAACCGATGAGCAAATACACGCTCGATGCGCCTGCCGATCAACGCATGCGTGAAGGTGATATTGTCGCGCTGGATTCTGAGTACACTTTTATTCAACGTATCCCCCGCAGCCATTATGTTCTGGCTGTTGGCCCCGTGCCCTATCTGTTTTATATGCATGAAATGCGTATTTTGGATATAACCCTGATGGTTTTTATTGCCATCTCACTCGCCTTCCCGGTGTTTATCTGGATGCGACCGCACTGGCAAGAGATGCTGCGGCTGGAGTCGGCTGCTCAACGCTTCGGCGAGGGGCATCTTGAAGAGCGTATTCATTTTGACAGTACCTCCAGCTTTGAACGGCTGGGAATCGCCTTCAACCAGATGGCAGATAACATTAATGCCCTGATTGCCAGTAAGAAGCATCTTATCGACGGTATCGCCCACGAATTGCGAACCCCCCTGGTCAGGTTACGTTATCGTCTTGAGATGAGCGACAACCTGAGTGACAGCGAACGTGCGGCGCTCAATCGTGATATCGGGCAACTGGAAGCGTTAATCGAAGAGTTACTCACCTATGCGCGGCTGGACCGTCCGCAAAACGAGCTGAAACTTACGACCCCTGATTTTTCAGCGTGGATTGTGAGTTACATCGACGATGCGCGCATCGTCAATCCTGACCGCACACTGCGCCTTAATCATGAACCTGCGGACTATGGCGCGCTGGACATGCGCTTGATGGAACGCGTGCTTGATAATCTGGTGAATAATGCGCTGCGCTATTGCGAGTACCAGGTCAGCGTTAACCTGGTACGGGATGGCACCCATGCCGTGCTGAGCGTTGAGGATGACGGCCCGGGTATTTCTCCCGAAGAGCGTCAGCGAATATTTGAACCTTTTGTCCGCCTTGATCCCAGCCGCGATCGTGCAACCGGGGGTTGTGGACTCGGCCTGGCCATTGTCCACTCGATTGCCCAGGCGATGGGAGGCGAAGTAACCTGTGATGAAAGCGTAATGGGTGGCGCGCGTTTCAGTTTCCGCTGGCCAGTTTATCATTTGATTGATCTGCCCTGAGAAACCCTTCGACGCCGCTGGTCAGGTCAATTCAGCCATGCTATACAAAAGTATGTTGTAACTAAATGGAGTTTATGATGGCAAGCTACGATCTTATCGAACGCCTGAACAGCACCTTCCGTCAGCTTGAACACGCGTTGGAAGATTTCAATACCGGCCTTGCGGAATGCCGCCTGATGGCGGGCCGGGTGTTCTCGCTTCCGGATGTTGAAAAAGGCACAGAGCACGATCCCCTGCCCACAATTGAGGTGAAACAGCACATCGGTAAAGAGGCCGCTGAACTGGCTCTGAAACACTACTCACACCTTTTTATTCAGCAGCAGTCCGAAAAGCGCAGCAGCAAAGCCGCAGTACGTTTACCGGGAGTCGTCTGTTACCAGGTTGATACACCAACCCGCGAGCGGCTGGAAATGGCCATCAAACAGATAAACGCACTGAAAATGACCTTTGAGCGGATCGTAACGGTCGATTCCGGCCTTCCCTCTGCCGCCCGTTTTGAATGGGTGCATCGCCATCTGCCTGGGCTTATTACGCTGAATGCTTATCGCACGCTCACTGTCATTCGCGATCCCGCCACGTTGCGTTTCGGCTGGGCAAACAAGCATATCATCAAGAATTTCACTCGCGATGAGGTTCTGGCACTGCTCGATAAGAGCCGAAAATCGCCGCGCGCCGTCGCACCCTGGACACGGGAGCAATGGCAGGAACGTCTGGAACAGGAATATCAGGATATTGCAGCCCTGCCGCAGCAAGCACGCCTGAAGATCAAACGCCCGGTAAAAGTGCAGCCCATTGCGCGCGTCTGGTATTCGGGCTCTCAAAAACAGGTGCAGTACGCCTGCCCTACGCCGCTGATAGCGCTGGTATCCGAAGAGAATGGAGGAAAAGCGCCGGACATCGGTGAACTGCTCAACTACCAGGCAGACAATGTCCAGCATCGATACAAACCACAAGCGCAGCCGTTGACGCTCATCATTCCCCGGCTGCACCTCTACCTTGCTCGTTAGGCCGGTTTCATACTGCCAACCATTGATTCAGGGCGCACCCAGCTATCAAACTCGGCTTCTGTCAGGTAGCCGAGAGACAGCGCCGACGCCTTCAGGGTCAGCCCTTCTTTGTGCGCCTTTTTGGCAATTTCAGCGGCTTTGTCGTAGCCAATATGCGTGTTCAGCGCCGTCACCAACATGAGTGACTCATTGAGCAGTTGATCAATACGATCGCGGTTTGGCTCAATACCTGTCGCACAGTGTTCATTGAAACTTTCCATGCCATCCGCCAGCAGACGTACCGACTGCAGGAAATTATGAATCACCATCGGACGGAAGACGTTCAGTTCGAAGTTGCCGGATGCCCCACCCATATTGACCGCCACGTCGTTACCCATCACCTGGCAGCAGAGCATGGTCATCGCTTCACATTGGGTCGGATTCACCTTGCCTGGCATGATGGAGCTGCCCGGTTCATTTTCCGGAATCGAGATTTCGCCAATGCCGCAGCGCGGTCCGGAAGCCAACCAGCGCACATCATTGGCAATTTTCATGAGTGACGCAGCCAGGCCTTTAAGGGCACCATGGGCATGAACCAGCGCGTCGCAGGTTGCCAGCGCTTCGAATTTATTGGGTGCCGTAATGAAAGGGTGCTGGGTAAATGACACCAGTTCATCGGCGACCCGTTTCGCATATTCAGGATGGGTATTCAGACCGGTTCCCACCGCCGTTCCTCCCAGCGCCAGTTCACTCAGGTGCGGCAGGCTGAGTTCGATATGTTTGAGATTGTGCTCAAGCATCGCCACCCAACCGGATATCTCCTGACCCAACGTCAATGGAGTTGCATCCTGCAAATGAGTGCGGCCGATTTTGACGATATCGGCAAAGGCGATGGCTTTTTCATGGAGCGTTTTTTTCAGGACATGCAACTCAGGGATAAGGTGTTCACGTAGCGCGATAATGGCCGCCACGTGCATCGCCGTCGGGAACACATCGTTGGAGCTCTGACTTTTGTTGACGTCATCATTAGGATGGACTTTGCGGGCCATTCCACGTTCGCCGCCCAGAAGTTCACTGGCGCGGTTGGCCAACACCTCATTCATGTTCATGTTGCTCTGGGTACCCGAGCCCGTTTGCCAGATAGCCAAAGGAAACTCGTCGGGGTGTTTCCCGGCAAGCACTTCATCCGCCGCGTCGATAATCGCTTTCGACTTCTCTTGTTCCAGTAGGCCCAGATCCTGGTTAACTTTTGCTGCCGCCCGTTTGGTCAACGCCAGCGCATAAATAAGCGAGACCGGCATTTTCTCCGTCGAAATACGGAAATGCTCAAGAGAACGCTGAGTTTGCGCTCCCCACAATTTATCTGCCGGGACGTCAATCGCGCCCATAGAATCTTTTTCACTGCGATGCGTTGTCATTACTTTCTCCCTGTTACGAAGTGATGTTGGGTACCGACATTGCTCACCTGCAAACAAAGCTTTAAGTATTGATGCTTGTTATGACGACGTTTATTGCTTCGTGCGCTTAAAAGAGCGCAAAAAAACCGCCCCGAAGGGCGGTGATGATTATTTTACACAGCGTCCGCACTGGCCCGACTGGATCTGCTGGAAGAAGTCGTTACCCTTATCATCCACCAGAATAAAGGCCGGGAAATCCTCAACATCGATTTTCCAGATAGCTTCCATACCCAGTTCCGGGTAGGCCACACACTCCAGGCTCTTAATACTGTTTTGCGCCAGAATCGCCGCTGGACCGCCGATGCTGCCCAGGTAGAAACCGCCATGTTTATGGCAGGCATCTGTCACCTGTTGGCTGCGGTTGCCCTTCGCCAGCATGACCATACTGCCACCTTGCGACTGCAACTGATCAACATAGGAATCCATACGCCCTGCGGTGGTCGGCCCCAGTGAACCCGAGGCATAACCCTCTGGCGTCTTGGCCGGGCCTGCGTAATAGATAGGGTGATCTTTGACGTACTGCGGCAGCGGTTTACCTTCGTCCATCAGCTCTTTGAGCTTGGCATGTGCGATATCGCGCGCGACGATAATAGTGCCCGTCAGCGACAGGCGCGTCGAAACAGGATATTGCTTGAGCTGACCGAGGATCTCTTCCATTGGACGGTTGAGGTTAACCTTGATGGCTTCACCCTCACCTGCTGCACGCAGTGATTCGGGGATAAATTTACCGGGATTTTGCTCCAGCTTTTCCAGCCAGATACCTTCACGGTTAATTTTGCCTTTGATATTGCGGTCTGCTGAACAGGTACAGAC
>NZ_JCACPZ010000008.1:0-1385506 GCF_059074235.1 Phytobacter sp. | reverse complement strand
GATAGTAATCAGGACTCATTATGTCGATGAGAGAATAAACTGAATATTATGAGCAGTATCAGGTGAGCATCATGACGCTGCCCGGCAACGAATTGTCGCCGGGCGAGTTAGGATTAGTGGATGACCTGGGACAGGAAAGCGCGAGTGCGCTCCGATTTCGGGTGAGCAAAGAACTCTTGAGGTGGGGCTTGCTCTACTATTTCGCCACGATCCATAAAGATCACGCGATCGGCAACCGTACGGGCAAAGCCCATTTCATGCGTCACGCAAAGCATCGTCATACCTGACTCAGCCAGGCCAATCATCGTATCCAGTACCTCTTTAACCATCTCCGGATCAAGAGCTGACGTTGGTTCATCGAACAGCATGATTTTTGGTTTCATGCAGAGCGAACGAGCAATGGCAACACGCTGCTGCTGACCACCAGAAATCTGGCCCGGGAACTTATGCGCATGTTCGGCAATCCGGACGCGCTCAAGGTAGTGCATAGCCAGGGCTTCGGCTTCTTTCTTGGGCATTTTGCGCACCCAAATCGGAGCCAATGTGCAGTTTTGCAATACGGTTAAATGCGGGAAGAGATTGAAGTGTTGGAACACCATCCCGACTTCCTGACGAACTTTCTCAATGTTGCGGATATCTTCGTTTAACTCGATGCCATCCACAACAATTCTGCCTTGCTGATGTTCTTCAAGATGATTAATACAGCGAATGGTTGTCGATTTGCCTGAGCCTGAAGGGCCGCACAGAACGATGCGCTCACCTTGTTTCACCTTCAAATTGATATCTTTGAGAACGTGGAACTGCCCGTACCACTTATTCACATCTTCGAGCGTAATCATCGCGTCGGCAGGTTGCATAGTAATTTGACTCATAAGTTCCTCAATGCGCTGAACGCCCGGTGTTAAAGCGCTTCTCCAGATGCTGGCTGTAGCGCGACATGCTAAAACAGAAAATCCAGTAAACTAATGCGGCAAAGACATAGCCTTCGGTAGACATGCCAAGCCAGGCAGGATCGACCGTAGCCTGCTGTACACTGCTAAACAGGTCGAACAGACCAATGATGATCACCAGGCTGGTATCTTTGAATAAGGCGATGATGGTGTTGACCAGTCCTGGAATAACCAACTTCAGAGCCTGTGGCAAAATGACTAATCCCTGCGTTTTCCAGTAGCCTAGCGCCAGTGATTCTGCTGCTTCGTACTGGCCTTTTGGTAAGGCCTGAAGACCCCCTCGAACGACCTCCGCTACATATGCTGACTGGAATAAAATCACCCCGACCAGTGCACGGATAAGCTTATCGATGCTGGTACCTTCGGACATAAATAACGGCAACATCACTGATGACATAAACAGCACGGTAATCAGCGGTACACCACGCCAGAATTCAATAAAGACAACAGAGAGAATGCGGACGACAGGCATCGTTGAGCGACGGCCGAGTGCCAGCAAAATACCCAGAGGCAGGGCCCCGGCGATCCCGACTGATGCGATAATAAGCGTCAGTGTTAAGCCGCCCCACTGGCGAGTTTCAACGCGATCTAGGCCGAGAAAACCGCCGAACATCAACCACCATACGATAATCGGGTAAACGACGGCCCAGCAGGCAATGTAACGACCACGCGCGGGCAGTGATTTCCAAAACATTGGTGCGATGGAAAGCAAGCCGATTATCAGCGCGAGGTTAATGCGCCAGCGTTGCTCATGCGGGTAAAGGCCATACATGAACTGGCCAAAACGTTCATGGACAAACACCCAGCACGCTCCTGCTTTCGTACACTCTGCACGTGTCGATCCTATCCAGTTTGCCTGAAAGAATGCCCAGTTTAGCAAGGGGGGTATGAGCTCCCACATTAACCAGATTGAGAACAGTGTCAGCAGAGAGTTTGTCCAACTGGAGAAGAGATTTTTCTTTGCCCACAGAATTGCTCCACTGCTGGTCGTCCTTTTCTGGCGCGTAGAGTGAGACAGAATAGCTTTTGTCATCAGAGTTCCTTAGCGCTCAATCAAAGCGATACGACGGTTATAGATGTTCATGAGCAATGAAATAGCCAGACTGATAATCAGATAAACAGACATCGTGATCGCGATAGTCTCAATCGCTTGCCCTGTCTGGTTAAGGACAGTCCCCGCAAACAGGGAAACCATATCCGGGTAACCAATAGCCGCAGCAAGTGAGGAGTTTTTCGCAATGTTCAGATACTGACTGGTCAGTGGTGGAATAATGACGCGCAGCGCCTGTGGAATGATGACCTGACGCAACGTAACCGGATTAGGTATACCCAGCGATCGTGCTGCTTCATGCTGGCCATAAGGTACTGACTGGATACCGGCGCGAATGATTTCAGCAATAAATGCAGAGGTATAGACGGAAAGAGCGATGGTCAGTGCCGCCAGCTCCGGAATCAAAACCAGCCCACCCTGGAAGTTAAAACCGCGTAATTGCGGCACTTCCCAGTGTATTGCGGCACCGAACACCCAATGTGCCATCAAGGGAAGTATGATCAACAGAGCCAGCGCGATTGGCCACGTGCGGCGTAATTGCCCCGTTTTTATTTGGTGCGTTTTATTGAAACGGTAGAGCCCAATGATGATCGCTATTGCGACCACTACCGCCCCCACAAACGCCAGCAAACCTTCACCTATCTGTGGTGAGGGAATGTACAGACCTCGATTACTGACAAAGACCAAATCCATGGCACTGACTGCCTGGCGCGGACCGGGCAGGTTCCGCAATACAGCAAAGTACCAAAAGAAGATTTGCAGTAACGGTGGAATATTACGGAATGTCTCGATATAAATGGTCGAGAGTTTACGTAACAGCCAGTTGTCAGACAGGCGAGCCAGTCCAAGGAAAAATCCAATAAAGGAGGCAAAAACAATACACAATGCTGAGACCAGTAGCGTATTGAGCAAACCGACAAAGAACACCCGGCCGTAGGTATCACCCTGTTCGTAATCAATAAGATGCTGAACAATGCCAAATCCGGCTGCACGGTCAAGAAAGCCAAAACCGGACGTAATGCCGCGATTGTTCAGGTTAGTAACGGTGTTATGTATCAAATAGATCGCAATACCAATAACAGCAATGATTGCGATGATTTGAAACAGCCAGGCACGAACCGCTGGGTTAGAAAAGGAGAGCGATCCTTTAACGGTTGGGCGGCGTTGGGACATAGGAAAACCTCGGTAACCATGACTCTGGGCTGGGCGCCACACTGAGGTGGCACCCGTTACAACACCTACGTATTAACGTACTGGGGGAGCGTACTGAATGCCGCCGTTGTTCCAGAGGTTGTTCTGGCCACGTTTAATTTTCAGTGCACTTTCAGAACCCACGTTGCGTTCGAAAATTTCTGAGTAGTTGCCGACTTTCTTGATGATGTTGTAAGCCCACTTGTTATCAAGTTTCAGGTCCTTACCGAAATCACCTTCTTTGCCCAGTAGGTGAGCCATATCTGGGGTCGCAGGGTTTGCTGCTTTTTCGTCGACGTTTTTGGAATTAATTCCCATTTCTTCGGCATTCAGCATAGCGAACAAGGTCCAGCGCACCACAGAGAACCACTCATCGTCACCACGGCGAACAACAGGACCCAAAGGTTCTTTAGAGATAACTTCTGGCAGCACGATCCACTCGGCCTGGTTGCTCAGCTTGATACGCAGCGCATAGAGCTGAGATTGGTCGGAAGCCAGTGTGTCGCAACGACCGGATTCCAGGGCTTTAGCCGACTCATCAGAACGGTCAAAGGTGACCGGTGTGTATTTCATGTTGTTGGATTTGAAGTAATCCGCCACGTTCAACTCAGTATCCGTACCGGCCTGAATACATACGGTTGCACCATCCAGCTCTTTTGCGCTTTTCAGACCCGCTTTGTTGTGCGTCAGGAAGCCGATACCGTCGTAGTAAGTCACGCCAGTGAAGGACATGCCCATCCCGGCATCACGTGAAGAGGTCCAGGTGGTATTACGTGAAAGCACATCAACTTCACCTGACTGCAGAGCAGTGAAACGCTCTTTTGCAGTCAGTGGGGTATATTTTACTTTGGAGTCATCACCGAACACGGCAGCTGCAACGCCGCGGCAAACGTCCACGTCAATACCAGTGAATTTGCCGTTTGCGTCCGCATAAGAGAAGCCAGGCAGACCGTCGCTGATACCGCATTGTACGAAGCCTTTCTTTTTAACGGCATCCAGAGTTGCTCCCGCATGCGCCTGATTTACAACAGCAAACAGCGCTCCGGCAGCGGCCAGGCTGGCAATCATCATCTTTTTCATAATGCATCCTGTGTGGCGAAAAATTATCGTTATATGAGGCGTCCGTGAAACGCCTGAAACCTGTCTGTGGCTTTGGCCATACTCTTTAAAGCAAAGGTAGTGCCAGTTTTACGAATGCGGAAATATGTGACTCCACAGGCGTAATATTGAGAGTGTAGACAGGAAAAAATAAACTCAACGCCCCGGCGTGGTGCAAAACTTCAACCTGCGCCACAAAACAGAGCAAAAAACTTTCCTTCAGGGGATTGTGCTGAAAAACAAGTTTCCAGGGTTAATATAAGCAGAGGAGAGGATCGATTCACTTTGTGAAATGCATCACGAGAAGAAGAGCGAAGATTGAAAAATTGGCGTTACGGAATGAGGAGAAAAAGATAGCAACGTGGGATTTGCTCTTTTGTGAGGCTAAAAATTTACGCTCGTAATCTTAACTGCACCGAAATAAAGCAAAGCGCGGTGACTTTGCGCTTTGCATGAAAGATTTAAACTATTTTGTTAACGCAACAATACCCAGCGTGAGACCAGCCAGTGCTGCTGCTCCACCTGCGATAGCGCCTGCAGTTTCCCAGTTGTCCTGAGTTGTCCCTTTCATGCAGGTATTGGTATGCACCAGGCGACCTTGATCATCGTAAGTGGGTACGCAGGGTGAGTCGTGGGCGCAGCCTGCCAGAAAAGTGGTCAGCAGCGCAACGGAAATGAGTCTTTTCATTATGTTACCTCTAATAATCGCGATTCCCGGCATCAAATAAAACGATACCAGCCCAGGATCGAAGCCTTATTTTATCATTCGTGGGTATGGGAATACTTCCATTCAATAATCACAAAGTATGAGCATTGTAAATATCGTGGAGGACATGTCGGCAATGAACAAAATCGTGTAGAAAATATGAGGGTGAGAAAATAAAAATGAAATACAGTACTGTGACAAAATATTCAAGAATAGAGTGGAAGGTAATATTCTGATGTATTGATTTAGATAAGGAAAGTATAAAGGGGGGATTCCCTAACGCTCTAAATACACTGTAATGTGCATTTAGAGAATTAGGAAGTGAATGTTAATTATTTAATCTAAATTTAATGGTATTTTTTAAACAGTACCTTGCGGCGTACACAGTGTATTTCCATTCGCACTGATTATGTCTGCCGACACTGGTCTTCCCAGTAAGTAACCCTGCAGCGTATTGCAACCCAACTCTGTCAGGAAAGCTTGCTGTTCCGCCGTTTCAACGCCTTCAGCGACAATTTTTAAATTCAGTGTCTTTGCCAGAGCCACAATGGCGGAAACAATCGTTGCATCATCCCCTTCGCTGCTGAGTTCACGAACAAAAGCACGGTCAATTTTCAGTTCACATGCTGGTAATCGCTTAAGGTAAAGCAGACTGGAATAACCGGTACCAAAGTCATCAATGGATGCTTGTACGCCAGCTTCTGTCAGCAAAGTCAGTACACGGACGCTCTCATCCGGGTTCGTCATTGCGGTGGTTTCCGTGACTTCCAGAATCAAGGTCTCCGGAGGAACGTCATGCTTGCTAAGACTGTCCATAATGGTCTGCACAAGCGAGGGTTGCTCGAACTGGAGCGTGGATAAGTTCACAGCCACGGACCAGTCAGTGTTTCCCTGTCCACGCCATTCACTCAGTTGTCTGCACGCTTCATCAATAACCCAGTTACCCAAGGGGACAATCAGACCTGTTTTCTCGGCCAGCGGCAGGAAAGCATCGGGTGCGAGCAGACCCCGTTTGGGATGCTGCCAGCGAAGGAGTGCTTCAAAGCCAATAATTGGGCCTGCCGGGGCCTGAAATTTTGGCTGATACACCAGACGGAATTCTTTGCGTTCGGTTGCCAGCCACAGATCGTTCATCAGCTGAAGCTGTGTCTGAGCAAGGGTGTTCATTGATGGCTGGAAGAAATGGTAGCCGTTCCGCCCCATATGTTTGGTGTGGTACATCGCTGCATCGGCATTGAACATCAGTTCACGCTCGTTCTTACCGTCGTGAGGGTACAGCGCAATGCCTACGCTCAGGGTCACCATCATGTCGTAGGGATCGATATTAAAGGGCTTATCAATCACGCGAACCAGGGATCCTGCGAGCGTCGCGGCTTCATCAGGGGCATTTACTTCGGTGAGTAAGACAAATTCATCCCCCCCCATACGTGCCAGCGTGTACTGGCCCTTAAGCTGCTGTTTAAGCCGTTCGGATACGGCTATAAGCAATTTGTCGCCAACGTCATGTCCATATGCGTCATTGACTGTTTTGAAGCCGTCCAGATCCATAAACATCAGCGCAAAGAAATTACCTTCGCGACGAGCTTTGTTGATTGCCTGGTCCAGACGGTCTTCCAGTAACACGCGGTTGGGAAGCCGTGTCAGAGTGTCATGAAGCGCAAGCTGTGCGAGTTCACGGTTAGCTTCAGCAAGAGAAGAGGCCAGCTGTGACGTACGGGCCTGGAGTCGGGCATCAAGCATGGATACCAGCAACGTAATCCCGAGGATAGAAAAGGCGACCACGCTAACCAGTACAGCCAGCCAGTTGCCGTTTACGCCATGGTGGCCCATCGGGTCTTCATTCGGGAATTGTGCCGCCATCATGCCACTGTAGTGCATGCCGGCAATCGCAAGCCCCATCAGAATGGCGGCGCCAAAGCGCATAAGCGCGACCTGAGCAGCTTCGTAGCGCAAACGAAAAGTGAGCCACAATGCGGCAAACGAAGACAGCAGCGCGATGAGGATTGAAACGATAATCCAGGTCATATCCCAGACAATAGCTGGCGTAACCTGTAACGCAGCCATCCCGGTGTAATGCATGGCGACGATGCCCATCCCCATGACGAAGGAGCCGGGCAATAAACGATACATCGTCAATTCAGCGCCACTGACCAGCCATAGCGCAAACAGTGAGGACGCAATCGCAATGACCATGGATAACGCTGTAAGCAGCGGGTCATAGCGAAGGTGCATGGAGATATCCATGGCCAGCATACCGATGAAGTGCATGGCCCAAATGCCAATGCCCATCGCCACGCCACCACCACTAAGCCAGACCCATGCTGAGCAACCGGTGCTGGTGGAGACCCGGCCAGCCATATTTAAAGCAGTATAAGAAGCCAGAATGGCAACAATAAAAGAAACAACAACAAGGATTTGGTCGTATTGGCTAACCAGCATGATGTCATCAACTCATTCACAAAAAAGCATTACGCTAACTACATTTGTTTGGGCGAAAAGGGCTGAGACACGATCATCCAGAGGGGATGATTTAACCAGGTTTATATCCCTGAGCACGCAGGAGACAGTGCACCTTGAAGCACATATCAGTCGAGCTCGGTACAGTTCACCAGTTTAAGTGGATTGACGGAATTCATATTGCGGCACTTATCGACCTCTGTCGTCAGGAACTCGACCCATTGCATAAGCAATGTGTCCAGTAACAGGACTGACAGGGCAAAAACTACCAGCCAGAAGTACTTTCTAATCATTCCGCATATCCTTATCTCGCATTTATCCGTTGCGAATATACACGAAATCCCTGATGGGAAAAGATGAGGAAAGATAAGTTTTTCGCGGTGGGCCTGGTAATAAACAGATTGCGCTATCAGACGAGGATGAATTCTTTTGTTTGCTGGCTTAGGCAACGTCTTAATGCTGCCCTAAAGTTAAATTTTTCCCATAAAGCGTCAGCAGGATTTATTTATTAAATTCATCCATTTAGATTATTTTTTCTTCATCTGTTCTTTCTGTATTCGCTGTTATTTACGTGCCTGGCGACTATATATATGCTCTGACCCTCAACTATGGGCTTTTACCCGTAGATTGATGATACTTTTATTTTTTCCCGGTTTGTTCAGGAAGGCGAGAAATGAGAGTGCAGGAGTCGGTGCAATAAAAAAGGCGCTATCCCATGCCGAGTAGCGCCTTTTTAAACAAACATTTAACTGATTAGTATCAGTTCATGCCGTATTTTTTCAGTTTCTTACGCAGCGTACCACGGTTGATACCCATCATCAGGGCAGCGCGGGTCTGATTACCACGGGTGTATTGCATCACCATGTCCAACAGAGGCTGTTCTACCTCAGCCAGTACCAGCTCATACAGGTCATTCACATCTTGACCATTCAGTTGAGCAAAATAGTTCTTCAGTGCCTGTTTAACCGAGTCACGCAGGGGTTTTTGGGTTACCTGATCCTGAGAGTTAACGGTAGAAACGGTCAGTACGTCAGAATTTACGCGTTGTTCGAACATGTTCTGTCAGCTCTTTATTTCTGTTTACGCAAAATTTTCGAAGTATGCCTCCAACGCCTCCAGCTGTTCGCTGGCGTCCTCAAGGGCGTTGAATGTGCGCCGAAACTGGTCATTTGGAGCATGCTCCTGGAGATACCAGGAGACGTGTTTGCGCGCAATTCGGTAACCTTTTGCCTGTCCGTAAAAGTCATGCAACTCCCGAACGTGCGCACAGAGCAAGCGCTTTACTTCTGCCAAAGGCAGCGGAGCAAGCAGCTCTCCAGTGTCCAGATAATGCTGGATTTCCCGAAAGATCCAGGGTCTTCCCTGAGCTGCACGGCCTATCATCAGGGCATCAGCCCCCGTATAGTCGAGTACAGCTCTGGCTTTAAGCGGGTCAGTAATGTCACCATTCGCGATAACGGGAATGGAAACTTTCTGCTTAACTGCCCGAATGCTGTCGTACTCAGCGTCTCCATTGAACAAACAGGCGCGGGTGCGTCCATGAATGGTCAGAGCCTGAATGCCACAGTCTTCAGCCAGTTGGGCAATCTCTACGCAGTTACGGTGTTCCGGAGCCCAGCCAGTGCGAATCTTGAGCGTAACGGGCACATCCACTGCATTTACCACACTGGTCAGGATAGACTTCACCAGATCCGGGTGTTGCAGCAGGGCTGAGCCTGCAAGCTTGCGATTCACTTTCTTAGCCGGACAGCCCATATTGATATCAATAATCTGGGCACCGCTTTCCACATTAATGCGGGCGGCATCCGCCATCTCATCCGGATCGCTCCCTGCAATTTGCACGGTGCGAATACCTGGCTCATCTACATGCACCATCCGTAGGCGGGATTTGTCGCTTTCCCACACTTGTGGGTTAGAAGACATCATCTCGGATACGGTTAAACCTGCTCCCATCTCGTAGCACAACGTCCGAAATGGTCTGTCAGTAATGCCAGCCATGGGCGCTGCGATCAGGCGATTTCTGAGCTGGTGTTGTCCGATGCGCATGAGTTAAGAAATGACCATACTGTGACTGCAAGGCGGCGTATCTTACGCATTTTTCGCACGAGATGAAAGGCCAAACTTTGAGCAATCCACTGTCGCAGATCAATGAATCACTGCCAAAGTGAACAGTGAAAATTATAAGTTATTAAAAATCATTTGGTTAGAGATGTGAGGATAAATTATGAACAAATATAATTTCCTCAAACTTCGCATTTTTTCTTCGTTCTGACGATGAGTAACGGGATAATTTGCTGTTTTAATAGACAAAAAAGAAGGTGAAAATGAGATCATTCTCTCAATTTCACCTTCCAAAGAATTATCGTGGCGAATAAATCACAGGTACCGCAGCGCGTGATTTATTACTTTTTTTTGCCTGTAATCCGACACCACTCTTCTTTCTCAACGACTGCATCGAGTGCGAAATTGTCGCGGTATGCGTCGCAAACCCCTTCGGCCTGACTGGCAAGGATGCCGGAGAGCCCTAACAGGCCACCTGAGACAGGCAGCACGCTAATTAACGGAGCCAGTTCGCGTAACGGGCCCGCAAGGATATTCGCGACCACGACATCAGCTTGCATCGCTTCTGGCTGGTCCTGCGGCAGGTACAGCTCCAGACGATCGGAAACGCCATTACGCTCGGCATTGTCACGGCTTGCCTGAATGGCCTGAGGGTCGATATCAATACCAATAGCTTTAGCGGCACCCAGTTTCAGGGCTGCAATCGCAAGAATTCCGGAGCCACAGCCAAAATCGATTACCGTCTTACCTGCCAAATCAAGCCCGTCCAGCCATTGCAGGCAGAGGGATGTCGTTGGATGCGTGCCAGTACCGAAGGCCAGGCCAGGATCAAGCATCACATTCACGGCATTTTCATCCGGCACATCGCGCCAGCTTGGGCAGATCCACAGACGCTTACCAAATTGCATCGGGTGGAAGTTTTCCATCCACTCGCGCTCCCAGTCCTTATCCTCGATCTGTTCTACCTTATGCACGAAACCCGCGCCCAGTAAGGGATGTTGTTCAAGGATGGCAACGACTTCACGCATGTCGGTTTCGGCATCAAACAGGCCGATAACATCGGTATCGCCCCACAGACGCGTTTCTCCTGGCAGCGGCTCAAACACCGGTGTGTCGTGTGTGTCCTGGAAGGTAATCGAAACGGAACCTGCTTCCATTAACGCATCGCTCAGTTCTTCGGCATTTGCGCCAGTCGTATTTAACTTCAATTGGATCCACGGCATAAGAAACTCTTTATTGGTTCACAGAAATGACGTTGGCTTGTTCGACCGGTCGACCAAAACGGTTACCGACGAGGAAAGCCAACAAACTTAAAATAAGAGACGGCACGATAGGGTGCAGCCCGAGATAGTGCACGTTCCAGGTCGCCAGAACAGCATACAAAATGCCGCCTGCGAACATACTGCTCAACGCACCCATTGCATTGGCTCGTTCCCAGTACAATCCCAACACCAGCGGCCACAGGAAGACGGCTTCGAGACCGCCAAAGGCCAGTAGATTCAGCCAGATGATCATCTCTGGCGGATGCCATGCAGCCAGCATCATGAAAATCCCAAGAACCAGGGTGATCGCCATGGAAATGCGTTTCAGGCGTTGTTCATTATGGATCTGTTCGGGACGGGAGTTGAGCCAGAGATCCTTAATGATCGTAGCGGATGCCTGCAAAAGATGCGCATTGACGTTAGACATAATCGCGGCCATCGGAGCCGCTAAAAAGATCCCGGCGGCCAGCGGCGGCAGTACTTGAACCATTAATGTAGGTATGACCAGATCCGGAACTTTAAGGTCTGGCAGAACCGCACGACCCAGCGCACCTGCGAGGTGCATACCCAGCATCAGGATGGTCACCACAATGGTGCCAATAATGATGCCACGGTGGACGGCTTTGCTGTCTTTATAGGAGATGCAACGAACGGCGGTGTGGGGAAGGCCGATAACCCCGAAGCACACCAGTACCCAGAATGATGTCATAAAGGCGGGGGTCAGAATGCCATCACCGCCCTGAGGGGAAACCAGCTGCGGGTCGATGTGCTGCAATTTCTCCACTGCGCTATGCAGACCACCTGCGGCATAGACAACGCCGACTAACAGCACGATGGTGCCAATCAGCATCACCATGCCCTGCATCGTGTCGTTTAACACGCTGGCACGAAAACCGCCGAAGGCGGTATAGAGCGCAATACTGATGCCAAAAATGAGTAGGCCAGATTCATATTTAATACCTGCGGCTGTCTCCAGCAGGCGTGCGCCACCGATAAACTGTACGGCAATCGCGCCGATAAATGCGACCAGCAGGCTAATGCTTGCCACCCATACCAGCAAACGGCTCTGGTAGCGTGCCAGCAGCATATCGTTGAGCGTGATGGCGTTGTACCGACGGGCGAGAATGGCGAACTTTTTACCCAGCACACCCAGCGATAGCCAGATGGTAGGCACCTGGATCATCGCCAGTAGAACCCAACCGAGCCCGTATTTATAAGCGGCTCCAGGCCCACCGATAAAGGAGCTGGCGCTAATATAAGAGGTTGTCAGGGTCATTGCGAGGACCATGCCACCCATCGAACGGCTACCCAGGAAATACTCGGTCAGGAAAGTGCCCGCTTTACGTTGGCGCATTGCATAGACCGACAGGCCAAACACAATCAGCATGTAGGCAATAAGCGGGATGATGACTTCAGGATGCATCACTGTCCTCCAGGGGAATATCGCGGAAGACAAAGCGCACCATTGCCCAGCACAACAGAATAAATACCAGTGGCATCAGCAGGCAGGCCATCTCAAACCAGTGCGGCAAGCCGGTGATACCTTGTGCGGAATCAGGTAAGTAAGCAGTCACTAACCAAGCGGCGAGATAGAAAAGGGTCAGCCACAGCGCCCAGCGCGCCTCTTTATGGGCCTGAACAAAACGCGTGTCCATATGTGTCCCTTGTGGATGAAGAAAGCGGGGATTGTACCTTATGGGGTCTGGCAATCCCCAGAAATAAAAAAGGCCGGAATATCCGGCCTTTTAGCGCTAAAAGCGGGCTTACTTCTCGTGCAGACCGAGTTTTTTCTCCAGGTAATGGATGTTCGTGCCACCCACCTGGAATTTCTCGTCGTTCATGATACGCGTCTGCAGATCAACGTTGGTTTTGATACCGTCGATGATCAGTTCCTGCAGGGCGTTCTTCATGCGGGCAATGGCCACTTCACGGGTTTCGCCAAAGCAAATCAGCTTACCAATCATTGAGTCATAGTACGGCGGTACGGTGTAACCGGCGTAGATATGAGATTCCCAGCGCACACCAAAACCGCCTGGCGCGTGGAAACGGGTGATTTTACCCGGGCTCGGCAGGAAGGTATTCGGGTCTTCGGCGTTGATACGGCATTCCACCGCATGGCCTTTGACCACCACGTCTTCTTGCTTGATTGACAGCGGCTGGCCCGCCGCAATGCGCAGCTGCTCTTTGATCAGGTCCACACCGGTTATCATCTCGGTAACCGGGTGCTCAACCTGAATACGGGTGTTCATTTCGATGAAATAGAACTCGCCGTTTTCGAACAGGAACTCAAAGGTACCTGCACCGCGGTAGCCGATATCCACACACGCTTTCGCGCAGCGATCGCCGATGAAGCTGCGCAGTTCCGGGGTAATACCCGGTGCGGGGGCTTCTTCAACGACTTTCTGGTGACGACGCTGCATGGAGCAGTCACGCTCTGCCAGATAGATAGCGTTACCCTGACCGTCCGCCAGCACCTGAATTTCGATGTGGCGTGGGTTTTCCAGGTACTTCTCCATGTAGACCATGTCGTTGTTGAAAGCCGCTTTGGCCTCCGCTTTGGTCATGGAGATGGACTGAGCCAGTTCTGCATCGCCGCGCACGACGCGCATGCCGCGACCACCGCCACCACCGGACGCTTTGATGATAACCGGGTAGCCAATACGTTTAGCATGGGCACGGTTAAGATCCATATCGTCAGTCAGCGGGCCGTCAGAACCCGGAACAGTTGGAACGCCGGCCTGTTTCATCGCGGTGATCGCCGACACTTTGTCGCCCATCAGGCGAATAGTGTCCGCTTTCGGACCGATGAAGATGAAGCCAGACTGTTCAACCTGCTCGGCAAAGTTGGCATTCTCAGAGAGAAAACCATAGCCCGGGTGAATGGCCGCCGCCCCGGTGATCTCAGCAGCACTGATGATAGCCGGGATGTTCAGATAGCTTTTTACGGACTGAGCCGGGCCAATACAGACCGTCTCATCCGCCAGCAATACGTGTTTTAAATCGCGGTCCGCAGTGGAGTGCACGGCGACAGTCTTGATGCCCAGTTCTTTACAGGCACGCAAAATTCGCAGGGCAATCTCACCACGGTTAGCGATGACAATTTTATCCAGCATCTTCGCCTCGTTATTCGATGATGACCAGCGGCTCGTCGAATTCAACCGGTTGACCGCTTTCGATCAGGATGGCTTTTACCACACCCGCTTTATCAGCTTCGATCTGGTTCATCATTTTCATCGCTTCAACGATGCAGAGCGTGTCGCCCACATTGACTTTCTGGCCCACTTCGCAGAACGCTTTCGCGTCCGGGCTTGGTGTGCGGTAGAAAGTCCCGACCATCGGGGAACGTACGATGTGACCACTGATTTGCGCTGGTGCGGCCTCTGCTGCAGGCGCTGCTGGCGCGACGGCGGCAGCAAGTGCAGGAGCTGGCTGCTGCATAACCGGTGCCGCATAAGCCTGTTGCATCATCGGATAAGCTGGAGCTACCGGTGCACGGCTGATACGTACAGACTCTTCGCCTTCAGAAATTTCAAGTTCAGCGATGCCTGATTCTTCAACCAGTTCGATCAGTTTTTTAATCTTACGAATATCCATGAGTGGGTTCCGTACTCTTGTTTAGTTTGATTGTGACAGGCGTTTTACCGCCGTCTGTAACGCGTATGAATAACCGCCAGTGCCGAATCCGGAGATGGCACTCACAGCGATATAGGGAGATAAGCATGACGGCGCAACAGTTCACGCTTTGCGACGCGAGCATACGAAGTGCAGCCGGATTGATCAGGGTAGCGTCTAAAGTGTCTTTAACCTGATGAATTCGGTCGATGAATTCGTACTCTGCGACAGGCCGCATGTATCAGCGTGCCCCTGACGAAATTAAATGGGCGTAGCATTGGAACAAACTTCGCAATTTAACCGCCATCGTGCTGCTATCTCCTGCAAACGTCAGGTAAAAAACAAAATATACCTTCGTTGCCTGGTTGTCACTCATCCAGGGTCCGAAAAACCCTGTCGGCAAAACCAAAGTCGCACATTATAACGATTTCGTAGCATTTGGCAGCTAAATACTGGTCTTATCAGGGAAGATTATCAACCGCTATTATAATTGTCCCCGTGAATGATAAAAGAACTGAGGCAAACTGCACAATTACCGCACGTTATCGCCACCATTGGCGGAACTTCTTGTATCGCCACGCTAAAAGGACAACCGCGACAGCGGCGTAGAGGAGGGGCTGTGGCGAGAGAATTTTCACGGACCACAGATAATGGATAGGGGCGAGGATCGCCACCAGATAGACGAAGTTATGCAATTGTTGCCAGCGTTTACCCAATTTTCGTTGCGCCCATTGCGTCGAGGTGGCAGCAAGCGCAAAAAGGACAAACCAACTTACAATCCCGAGCATTAAATAAGGTCGAGTGGTCAATTCTTGCGCTAACAACCCCAAATTGTTGATACCCAGTTCGAGCAGGGCATAGCTTGTGAGATGAAGTGTTGCCCAGGCGAAGCACCATAAACCAAGCAGACGGCGTGTGCGGATCAACAGCGGCTGACGGGCATAGCGTGCCAACGGCGTGACCAGTAAACCGGCGAGCAGAAACTTAAGCGCCATTCGGCCGGTAAAATGCTGGATATCTTTCGCCGGGTCTGCGCTGAAGTAGCCCTGAGAGGCAGCCCAGAACAGCCAAACGAATGGTACAAAGCCCGCCAGATGCAGCGCGACTTTAAGCCAGGTAATTTGCTTCGCCGTTAATCGCAATTAAAAGTTCTCCCTTAGATCCAGGCCCCTATACAACGAAGCCACCTCATCGGCATAGCCGTTAAACAACAATGTCGGCTGACGTTTCACATCCAGCACGCCACCAGAACCAATAAAGCGCTCCGTGGCCTGTGACCAGCGTGGATGGTCAACATGGGGGTTCACATTGGCAAAAAATCCGTATTCGTCAGGCGCAGCAAGATTCCAGGTGGTGGGAGGGCGCTTGCTGGTCAGTTTGATGCTGACAATAGATTTTATGCCTTTAAAGCCATACTTCCAGGGCACGGTCAGCCGAATCGGCGCACCATTTTGTGGTGGCAGCGCTTTACCGTAGACCCCAACAGACAGCAACGTCAGCGGATGCATCGCTTCATCTATACGTAGGCCCTCAACGTACGGGTATTCTAGCCCGCCGCCAATGAAACGATCCTTTTGGCCTGGCATGTCATCGGGGGCATAGAGCGTCTGGAAAGCCACATATTTTGCGTTGCTGGTGGGTTCAGCCAGCGCCAGCAGTTTATGCAGAGGGAAGCCTGTCCAGGGTACGACCATCGACCAGGCTTCCACGCAGCGCATGCGGTAAATGCGCTCTTCAAGCGGGAAACGTTTGGTTAAATCATCGTGGTCGAGGGTTAAGGGCTTCGCAACTTCACCTTCAATTTTAAGCGTCCACGGTGTGGTCTTCAGGCTACCTGCATTGGCTGCCGGATCGGCCTTATCCAAGCCGAACTCATAGAAATTGTTGTATCCCGTCACCTTGTCTTCAGGGGTTAAGGTCAGCGAATTCTGCCACTCTGACGGTTTGGTGAAATCCAGAGGTTGCCCGGATGGGGCTTTGGGTCTGTCATTGCCTTTAAACCAACCCAGCAGATCGGCGTGCGCACGAGGGGAAAGGCTGAGTGCGGCAGCGCTGATCCCGAGCGTTTTCAGGATCTGGCGGCGTCGCAACATGAAAACGGATTCCGCAGTGACATCGGCTTCAGTGAGTTTTTTCTTTTGCATAGTGTTTCCCCCTTTTTATTACTTTTAGCACGGGGTTAGTACGTGTGGAGGATTATCACGAAAAATTGAAAACTTGTCGGTGGGTGTCCATCTGTACGTCATTGCTTTGGTGATGATTGGCAAAATATTTCTGAGGGCTATACTCGCATAGGCGATTGCAATACTGATTGCCAGAAGCGTCAAGCCTGCTAGTATGCCTGGCTCATTTGCTAGTTAGCACTCACTCATTTTATAGCGAGTAAGTCGCGTCTCGTTCTTTCACACTACGGAGTTAACACAAGGATGCGATTAACGACGAAATTTTCAGCTTTTGTGACCCTACTGACAGGCCTGGCGATGTTCGTCACGCTGTTGGGGAGTTCACTGAGCTTTTACAACGCGATCCAGTCGAAGGTTGCCAACCGCGTTGAGTCGGTGGCTGCTGTCGTCGATACACGTCTGATTTTCACCTCTCCCTCGGCGCTAAAATTCCAGCTTGATGAGCTGATGGTGCCTATTGATATTGTTGGTATCGAGATTCGTCAGGGGAATAAAACAGTACTTCAGCACACGCGCAAGGGCAGCTATCGCCCGGCGGGTAGCAATTTTCAGTATCGGGAATTGCAGATTGCCTCTGTCAAAAATCCTGGCATGGTCATCACCATGGTGTACCAGGATCCGATGGCCAATTACTTCCGTTCTTTGGTAACGACCGTACCGCTGACGCTGGCAATCGGCTTTATGATTCTGATCATTTTCCTGTCAGTAAGGTGGTTACGGCGTCAGCTTTCCGGCCAGGAACTGCTGGAACTGCGTTCTACCCGTATTTTGAACGGGGAGCGTGGGACGAAGGCGCGGGGATCTATCTACGAATGGCCATCCCGTGCCAGCAGCGCACTGGATGTCCTGCTCGCGGAAATACAATTTGCCAGCGATCAGCGGAGCCATATCGATACGATGATCCGTTCTTACGCAGCCCAGGATACCAAAACGGGTCTCAATAACCGTCTCTTTTTTGATAACCAGCTGGCAACGCTGTTAGAAGATCAGGAAAAAGTGGGCGCTCATGGTGTGGTGATGATGATTCGCCTGCCTGATTTTGAGTTGCTACGTGATAATTGGGGAAAGAGCGTTGTTGAAGAACATTTGTTCATGCTCATCAATCTGCTTTCTACCTTTATTATGCGTTACCCGGGGTCGCTGCTGGCCCGTTACCATCGTAGTGATTTTGCCGTTCTACTTCCGCATCGCACATTAAAAGAGGCAGAGAGTATTGCTGCACAAATTTTAAAAGCAGTTGATGGGCTTCCACCGAGCAAGATGCTCGATCAGGAAGATATGATGCACATTGGTATTTGCGCCTGGCGCAGCGGGCAGTCAACGGAACAGGTCATGGAACACGCCGAAGCAGCGACCCGTAATGCGGCGTTGCTGGGAGGGAATAATTGGTCTGTTTATGACGACTCTCTGCCTGAGCAAGGTCGTGGAAATGTCCGCTGGCGTACGCTTATTGAGACTATGTTGAGCCGCGGCGGACCGAGGGTCTATCAGAAACCAGCAGTGAATCGTGAGGGTAAGGTACACCACCGCGAATTGATGTGCCGGATTTACGATGGTGATCAAGAAGTCATCTCTGCTGAATACATGCCTATGATTCTTCAATTCGGGCTGTCGGAGGAGTATGACCGCCTGCAGATTGGTCGGCTTATTCCTTATCTGGCTCAATGGCCGGAAGAAAATCTCGCGATGCAAATTACCGTGGAGTCGCTTATTCGCCCGCGTTTTCAGCGCTGGCTGCGTGATACGTTGATGCAATGCGAGAAATCTCAACGAAAACGGATTATTTTTGAACTTGCTGAGGCCGATGTTTGTCAACATATCGGTCGCTTACAGCCTGTGGTGCGATTAGTTAACGCACTTGGCGCACGTATCGCCGTCACACAGGCAGGGCTCACGTTAGTGAGCACCAGTTGGATTAAAGCGCTGGACGTTGAATTGTTAAAACTGCATCCGGGACTTGTCAGAAATATTGAGAAACGAACGGAAAATCAGTTACTCGTACAAAGCCTTGTCGAAGCATGTAAAGGGACGCGCACGCGCGTTTTTGCGACTGGGGTGCGTGCGCGTAGTGAATGGCAGACGTTGATTGAACGTGGTGTTTCCGGTGGCCAGGGCGATTTTATTGCTGCTTCTCAGCCCCTTGATACCAGCGTGAAAAAATATTCGCAAAGTTACTCGGTTTGAACTGCCGTTTAAGCCGTTTTCACGTAGAATAATGCGCGCTGTGTCTTAATGGGGGTGTGCTTGCCTGCTCGCCAAAATGTAACAGCGTAAACGCGAGTTTTAACCTTTGACAGGTTGCAAACACCGGGCATGGAATTGCTCCCGCTATTATCGAACCTGAAGGAGTCAGGATGTTTGTAACAAAGGAAACAAACTGCACTAATTTTCACCGTAGCAGATGAATTATGCGCCTTGTCGCTGCTGCGTGTGGTTGGTAAAGTAAGCGGATTTTATTTTTCCGCCCCAGCTTTCAGGATTATCCCTTAGTATGTTGAAAAAATTTCGTGGCATGTTTTCCAATGACCTGTCCATTGACCTGGGTACTGCGAATACCCTGATTTATGTTAAAGGACAAGGCATCGTATTGAATGAGCCTTCCGTAGTGGCCATTCGTCAGGATCGTGCTGGCTCACCGAAAAGTGTAGCTGCTGTAGGTCATGACGCGAAGCAAATGCTTGGGCGTACTCCGGGCAATATCGCTGCTATTCGCCCGATGAAAGATGGTGTTATCGCCGACTTCTTCGTGACCGAAAAAATGCTTCAGCACTTTATTAAACAAGTGCACAGCAACAGCTTTATGCGTCCGAGCCCGCGTGTACTGGTGTGTGTGCCGGTTGGTGCTACCCAAGTTGAACGCCGTGCGATCCGTGAATCTGCACAGGGTGCTGGTGCCCGTGAAGTCTTCCTGATTGAAGAGCCAATGGCGGCTGCAATCGGTGCTGGTCTTCCGGTTTCTGAAGCAACCGGTTCTATGGTTGTGGATATCGGTGGTGGTACCACTGAAGTGGCCGTTATCTCCCTGAACGGTGTGGTTTACTCCTCCTCCGTACGTATTGGTGGTGACCGTTTCGATGAAGCCATTATTAATTATGTGCGTCGTAACTACGGTTCTCTGATCGGTGAAGCGACAGCCGAACGTATTAAGCATGAAATCGGTTCTGCTTATCCAGGTGATGAAGTGCGCGAAATTGAAGTTCGCGGTCGTAACCTCGCTGAAGGTGTTCCACGCGGTTTCACCCTGAACTCCAATGAAATTCTGGAAGCGCTGCAAGAGCCGCTGACCGGTATTGTGAGTGCAGTGATGGTTGCCCTGGAGCAGTGCCCGCCGGAACTGGCTTCCGATATCTCTGAGCGTGGTATGGTTCTGACCGGTGGTGGTGCGCTGCTGCGTAACCTCGACCGCCTGTTAATGGAAGAGACAGGTATTCCTGTCGTAGTTGCAGAAGATCCACTGACTTGCGTAGCACGTGGCGGCGGCAAGGCACTGGAAATGATCGATATGCACGGCGGCGATTTGTTCAGCGAAGAATAATCTGCGTCAGACTCGGAGCGTGTTGGCGTTCCGGGTTTACCTGGCCTGAGAATACGCAAAGCCTATGAAGCCAATTTTTAGCCGTGGCCCATCGCTACAGATTCGCCTTTTCCTGGCGGTTGTTGTGGCGCTGGGTGTTATCATTGCGGACAGCCGCCTGGGTACGTTCAGTCAAATTCGAACGTATATGGACACTGCCGTCAGCCCTTTCTATTTTATTTCCAATGGTCCCCGCGAATTATTAGACAGCATGTCGCAGACGCTGTCCTCGCGCGATCAACTTGAGCTTGAAAATAGGGCATTACGTCAGGAGTTGTTGCTGAAAAACAGCGAACTGCTGATGTTAGGTCAATATAAACAGGAGAACGCGCGGTTGCGCGAGCTGCTGGGTTCGCCCCTGCGCCAGGACGAACAAAAAATGGTGACCCAGGTTATCTCCACGGTTAACGATCCGTATAGCGATCAGGTGGTGATCGACAAGGGCAGCGTCAACGGTGTGTATGAAGGCCAGCCTGTTATCAGCGATAAAGGCGTCGTCGGTCAGGTTGTGGCTGTTGCGAAGTTAACCAGCCGTGTCCTGCTGATTTGCGATGCCACACATGCGCTACCCATTCAGGTTCTGCGTAATGATATTCGCGTGATTGCAGCCGGGAATGGCTGTACTGACGATCTGCAGCTGGAACATCTCCCAGCAAATACCGACATCCGTGTCGGTGACGTGCTGGTCACGTCCGGTTTGGGTGGACGTTTCCCGGAAGGGTATCCGGTTGGAGTGGTTTCCTCTGTTAAGCTGGATACGCAGCGCGCCTATACCGTGATTCAGGCACGCCCAACGGCAGGTCTGCAGCGCTTGCGTTATCTGCTGCTGCTGTGGGGGGCCGATCGCAATGGTACCAACCCGATGACGCCAGAAGATGTTCACCGTGTGGCGAACGAGCGCTTGATGCAGATGATGCCGCAGGTGCTTCCATCCCCTGATACAATGGGGCCTCCTGCACCTATGCCTGCTCCGGCAACAGGTATCGCCGGGCCGCCTCCCCTTAATTCCGGAGGAGGGCAATAGTGGCAAGTTATCGTAGCCAGGGGCGCTGGGTTATCTGGCTCTCGTTTCTTATCGCATTGTTGCTTCAGATTATGCCCTGGCCGGATGACATTCTTGTCTACCGGCCCAACTGGGTCCTGCTGATCCTGCTTTACTGGATCCTGGCATTGCCGCATCGCGTAAATGTCGGTACAGGTTTTGCCATGGGTGCCATACTGGATCTCATTAGTGGATCCACGCTCGGTGTACGTGCGTTATCCCTGAGTATTGTCGCTTACCTGGTCGCACTAAAATTCCAGCTGTTCCGTAATCTGGCACTGTGGCAACAAGCGCTGGTGGTGATGGTGCTCTCATTGGCGACCGAAGTCGTTATTTTCTGGGCGGAGTTCCTGGTCATTAACGTCTCGTTTAAGCCTGATATTTTCTGGAGCAGTCTGGTTAATGGTGTGCTCTGGCCGTGGATCTTCCTGTTGATGCGTAAAATTCGTCAGCAGTTTGCCGTGCAATAAGGTTTTTATGACAACTCTCTGGCTTGCCTCCGGTTCCCCCCGTCGTCAGGAACTGCTCACCCAATTAGGGGTGAGCTTCGAACGTATTATTCCCGGTATTGAAGAGCAGCGTCGGGCACAAGAGAGTGCTCACCATTATGTGCTGCGACTGGCGCGAGAAAAAGCGCAGGCTGGGGTGGCGATGGCCACGCGTGATTTGCCCGTGCTGGGTGCTGACACCATTGTCATATTTAATGGTGAAGTGCTTGAAAAACCGAAAGACTCCTCGCATGCTGCTAAAATGTTACGACAACTCTCCGGTCAAACTCACCAGGTCATGACGGCTGTTGCACTGGCGGATAGCCAGCATCTGTTGGATTGCCTTGTGGAAACAGAAGTCACTTTTCGCGTGCTGTCTGACGAAGATATTGCCGCCTATGTGGCAACCGGGGAGCCGCTTGATAAAGCCGGGGCTTATGGAATCCAGGGGCTGGGCGGCTGTTTTGTCAGAAAAATTAATGGCAGTTACCATGCCGTCGTCGGTTTGCCGTTGGTGGAAACGTGGGAACTGCTGAGCAACTTTAACGCACTACGCGAGGGAAAAGATAATCATGACGGCTGAATTGTTAGTCAACGTAACGCCATCAGAAACACGCGTGGCTTATATCGATGGTGGCATCCTTCAGGAGATCCACATTGAGCGTGAAGCACGACGTGGGATCGTAGGCAATATCTACAAGGGTCGGGTAAGTCGTGTACTTCCTGGAATGCAGGCGGCTTTTGTAGATATTGGTCTGGATAAGGCGGCGTTCCTTCATGCCTCGGACATCATGCCGCATACCGAGTGCGTAGCCGGGGAAGAACAGAAAAACTTCACCGTGCGCGACATCTCTGAACTGGTGCGCCAGGGCCAGGATTTGATGGTGCAGGTCGTAAAAGATCCCCTCGGAACCAAAGGCGCACGCCTGACAACCGACATTACTCTTCCTTCGCGCTATCTGGTATTTATGCCGGGTGCATCGCACGTCGGCGTCTCTCAACGCATTGAGAGCGAAGCGGAACGTGAACGACTAAAACAAGTGGTGGCGGAATACTGCGACGAGCAGGGCGGTTTTATTATTCGTACCGCGGCGGAAGGGGTCTGCGAAGAGGATCTTTCGTCCGACGCAGCCTATCTTAAGCGTGTCTGGACCAAGGTGATGGAGCGTAAAAAACGCAACCAGACGCGTTACAAACTCTACGGAGAGCTGGCACTGGCGCAGCGTGTGCTGCGTGATTTTGCCGATGCTCAGCTTGACCGCATCCGCGTTGACTCCCGACTGACCTACGACATGCTCCTGGAATTTACCGCTGAATATATGCCGGAAATGACCAATAAGATTGAGCATTACAGTGGTCGCCAGCCCATCTTCGATCTCTTTGACGTTGAAAATGAAATTCAGCGCGCACTTGAAAGAAAGGTTGAGCTGAAATCCGGTGGCTATCTGGTTATCGATCAAACTGAAGCCATGACCACCGTTGATATCAACACCGGGGCTTTTGTTGGCCATCGTAACCTTGACGACACCATCTTTAACACCAACATCGAAGCGACGCAGGCCATCGCCCGTCAGCTTCGTTTGCGTAATCTCGGCGGCATCATCATCATCGATTTCATTGATATGAACAATGAAGATCACCGTCGACGCGTTCTGCATTCGCTGGAGCAGGCATTGAGCAAAGACAGAGTGAAAACCAGTATTAACGGTTTCTCACAACTTGGCTTAGTGGAAATGACCCGTAAACGTACCCGCGAAAGTGTTGAACACGTATTGTGTAATGAGTGCCCGACCTGCCATGGACGTGGGACGGTGAAAACGGTTGAAACCGTCTGCTATGAAATTATGCGTGAGATTGTGCGCGTGCACCATGCGTACGATTCCGACCGATTCCTGGTCTATGCTTCTCCTGCTGTGGCAGAAACCCTGAAAGGGGAAGAGTCGCATGCGCTGGCAGAGGTTGAGATTTTTGTCGGTAAGCAGGTAAAAGTACAAATCGAGCCGCTCTATAATCAGGAGCAGTTTGACGTGGTGATGATGTAAGAACCGTCAGGGTTCAGCTGTTTTTTGACAAGGAGAGGTGCTTGAGGCGATTGCCGGGGATTTTGCTACTTACAGGGGCAACGCTTATCGTTATCGTGGCGTTGCTGGTGAGTGGCCTGCGTCTGGCGCTCCCGCATCTGGACAGCTGGCGACCCGAAATCCTGGCCCAAATTCAGGCCAGGACAGGTGTTGTCGTTGATGCAAACCACTTGCAGGCTCACTGGGAGAATTTCGGCCCGAGCCTGGAGGTTCGTGATGTGAATGCCGTCCTCAACGACGGTGGCAGCCTGTCGATCAAGCGCGTGACACTCGCGCTGGATATCTGGCAAAGCCTGTTGCATATGCGCTGGCAGTTTCGCGACCTTACCTTTTATCAACTGGCCGTACGTACCAACACTCCGTTGCAGCGTAATGATACCGGTGACAGCATCGAAACCGATCGCATCAGCGATCTCTTTCTTCGCCAGTTCGATCACTTCGATCTGCGCGACAGTACACTCAGTTTTCTGACCCTCTCTGGCCAGCGTGCCGAACTTTCCATTCCTCAACTGACCTGGCTTAACAGCAATGACAGGCATCGTGCTGAAGGCTTACTCAGTCTGTCCAGCCTGACTGGTCAGCACGGCATCATGCAGGTCAGGATGGATTTACGTGATGATAACGGCATCCTGAATAATGGCAGGGTATGGTTGCAGGCTGACGATATCGACGTGAAGCCGTGGCTGGGGAAATGGATGCAGGACAATATTGCCCTGGATTCCGCTCGCTTTAGTCTCGAAGGTTGGATGACGCTGAGCAAAGGGGAAGTGGAGAGCGGCGACGTCTGGCTGAAAAAAGGCGGTGCCAGTTGGCAGGGCGATGAGATGGTGCATCAGATGACTGTCGACAATTTGACGGCCCATGTCTCACGTCAGCAGCAGGGCTGGCAGTTTGATATTCCAGAAACCCGTATCACGCTGGATCAGCGCCCCTGGCCAAATGGTTCGCTTGCGTTTGCCTGGGTTCCTGCACAGGAAGCCGGCGGGCCAGACGGTGCCCGTAGTGATGAACTGCGCGTGCGTGCCAGTCGTCTTGAACTCGATAACCTCGATGGCCTGCTGCCTATTGCAGAAAAGATCTCCCCGGAGTTAGGCAATATCTGGCGCACCATGAACCCTTCTGGGTTACTGGAAACCCTGGCACTTGATATCCCCCTTCAGGCGACGGAAAAAACACGTTTTCAGGCGAGCTGGAAAAACATCGCATGGAAACAATGGGAATTGTTACCGGGCGTGGAAAACCTGTCCGGTACACTCGCCGGCAGTGTTGAAAATGGGCGTGTGACCGCAGAGATGGCACAGGCAAAAATGCCGTATGCCAATGTCTTTCGTGCCCCGCTGGAAATTGAAAAAGGCGTCGCCACACTTAACTGGTTGCAAGACGAACGCGGTCTGCAACTGGATGGCCGTAATATTGATGTGCAAGCAAACGCCATTCATGCCCGGGGGGATTTCCGCTATCTGCAACCGACGGGTGACGAGCCATGGCTTGGGATTTTAGCGGGCATCAATGTCACGGATGGGGGGCAGGCCTGGCGCTACTTCCCGGAAAACCTGATGGGCAAAGCGCTGGTGGATTATCTCAGCGCAGCAATTCAGGGCGGACAGGCAAACAATGCCACACTTGTTTACGGCGGCAACCCGAAACTCTTCCCGTATAAGCATAATGAAGGGCAGTTTGAAGTGCTGGTACCGCTGCGTAACGCGACTTTTGCCTTCCAGCCTGACTGGCCTGCCCTGAAGAATTTTGATATCCAACTCGACTTCATCAACGACGGTTTGTGGATGAAGACCGACAGTGTGGCGCTGGGCGGTGTGAAAGCCAGCAACCTGACGGCCATCATTCCTGACTACCTGAAAGAAAAGCTGCTGATTGATGCGGATATCAACGGGCCCGGTAAAGCCGTTGGGCCCTATTTCAAAGATACGCCGCTGAAAAATACGTTGGCGACGGCACTTGATGAGTTGCAGCTTGATGGGGATGTGAGTGCCCGCTTACATCTCGACATTCCGCTCGATGGTGAAATGACGACCGCAAAAGGCGACGTCATGTTGAATCACAATAATCTGTTTATCAAACCCATCAACAGCACGGTTAACGATCTGCGCGGTAAGTTCAGCTTCGTTAACGGCAACCTGAAAAGCGAACCGTTGCAGGCGACCTGGTTTAATCAGCCACTCAACATTGATTTTACGACGACTGAGGGTGAAAAAGCCTATCAGGTAGCGGTCAACATGGATGGTAACTGGCAGCCAGCGCGCACAGGGGTGCTGCCGCAGCAGTTAAACGATGCTGTCAGTGGAAGCCTGGGCTGGAAAGGGAAAGTCGGCATCGACCTTCCTTATGGGGCTGGTGCGAATTACACCGTGAATATTGATGGTGATTTAACCAATATCGTCAGCAAACTACCGCCACCGCTAGATAAGCAGTCGGGTCAAGCGCAGCCAGTGAAGATCAACGTTCAAGGTAATCTGCACAGCTTTGATCTTACCGGCAGTGCGGGAGCGAATAACCACTTCAATAGCCGCTGGATTCTGAATAACAAGCTGACGCTCGACCGTGCTATATGGGCTTCGGACAGCCATACGGTTCCACCGTTACCGGATGAGCAAGGGGTTGAGCTGAATCTGCCGGCAATGAACGGTGCCCAGTGGCTGGCTCTGTTCCGACAGGGTGTTGCCAGTAACGTGAGTAATTCAACGGTGTTCCCGCAGAGCATCACACTCCGTACTCCGGCACTTACGTTGGGCGGACAGCAGTGGAATAACCTTAGTCTCGTTTCGAAACCACAGTCATCCGGTTCGATTATTGAGGCACAGGGACGGGAAATTAACGGCACCTTCACCTTGCGCGACAATTCGTCATGGGAAGCGGCCATCCGTTACCTCTACTACAACCCGACGGCAACGTCTTCAGACGATAACGACATCTCTTCTCCTACCACTTTGCTACGTGGCAAAACTCAGGTTGATTTTACCGGCTGGCCTGACCTGCAACTGCGCTGCAAAGAGTGCTGGCTATGGGGGCAAAAATACGGTCGTATCGACGGCGATTTTGATATTAAAGGTGACACACTGACGCTGACTAATGGTCTGGTGGATACCGGTTTCGCACGCCTGACGGCAGACGGTGAATGGGTGAATCGTGTTGGTGGTGAGCGGACCTCCATCAAAGGCACATTGAAAGGCGAAAAGATCGATGCAGCGATGGGCTTCTTTGGCATCTCGACACCTATGCGCGATGCGTCGTTTGATGTGGACTACGATTTACACTGGCGCAGTCCGCCGTGGCAGCCCCAGGAAGAGTCGCTTAATGGCATCCTGCGTACCCGTCTGGGGAAAGGAGAGATAACGGATGTCAGTACCGGACATGCCGGGCAGCTGCTGCGTCTCTTCAGTGTAGATTCGCTGCTACGCAAACTGCGTTTTGATTTCAGTGATACCTTCAGTAACGACGGATTCTTCTTTGACTCCATTCGCAGCGCGGCCTGGATAAAAGACGGTGTGCTGCACACTGATGACACGCTGGTGGATGGGCTTGAAGCCGATATAGCGATGAAGGGCTCCGTAGATCTGGTACAGCGCCAGCTCAACGTTGAAGCCGTCGTCGCGCCTGAGATTTCCGCCACGGTGGGAGTGGCGGCGGCATTTGCGGTTAACCCGATTGTCGGTGCTGCGGTGTTTGCCGCCAGTAAAGTGCTGGGGCCGCTGTGGAACAAAGTCTCGATTCTGCGTTACCAGATAACGGGGCCGGTAGACAGACCGCAGATCAATGAGGTGCTTAGGCAGGCACGTGCTGAGAAAAAGCAATGATTTGACGGCGTCTAAGAATTGCCTCAATCTTCTTATATGACATTTTTACTGCCCATAGTGGCGGCAACGACGAGTAGCTAACGATGAGTCTGAACCTGGTAAGTGAACAATTACTGGCAGCAAATGGCCTGAGCCATCAGGATCTGTTTTCCATTCTCGGCCAACTGACCGAACGTCGACTCGATTATGGCGATCTCTATTTTCAGTCGAGCTATCACGAATCCTGGGTGTTAGAAGACAGCATCATTAAAGATGGTTCCTACAACATCGATCAGGGTGTTGGCGTGCGGGCTGTTAGCGGTGAGAAAACCGGATTCGCCTACGCGGACCAAATCAGTTTGCTGGCGCTTGAGCAGAGTGCTCAGGCTGCCCGTACCATCGTGCGTGATGTGGGAGACGGTCGGGTGCAGACCCTGGGTGCGATTGAGCATACCGGACTCTACGCCAGTATTGATCCCCTTCAGAGCATGAGCCGTGAAGAGAAGCTGGATATTCTGCGTCGGGTCGACAAAGTCGCACGTGCAGCAGATAAACGTGTGCAGGAAGTGACGGCCAGTCTGACTGGCGTCTATGAACTGATTCTGGTTGCGGCGACGGACGGAACCCTGGCGGCGGATGTTCGTCCGTTGGTTCGTCTTTCTGTCAGTGTGCAGGTAGAAGATGATGGCAAACGCGAGCGCGGTTCAAGCGGTGGCGGTGGCCGTTTTGGTTATGACTGGTTCCTGAAGGATGAAGACGGTGATGTCCGTGCAGATGCCTGGGCGCGTGAAGCCGTGCGTATGGCGCTGGTGAATCTTTCCGCAGTCGCGGCACCTGCCGGAACCATGCCGGTTGTACTGGGTGCAGGCTGGCCGGGCGTATTGCTGCATGAAGCGGTTGGACACGGGCTGGAAGGTGACTTTAACCGTCGTGGCACGTCGGTGTTCAGCGGGCAGATGGGCCAGTTAGTTGCCTCAGAACTCTGTACCGTGGTGGACGATGGCACGATGGCCGATCGCCGCGGTTCGGTTTCTATTGATGATGAAGGTACACCGGGTCAGTACAACGTATTGATTGAAAAAGGTATTCTGAAAGGCTATATGCAGGATAAGCTCAATGCCCGTTTAATGGGTGTCGCGCCGACGGGTAATGGTCGCCGTGAATCCTATGCACATCTGCCGATGCCGCGTATGACCAACACCTACATGCTGGCGGGCAAATCCACGCCGCAGGAGATCATCGAATCCGTTGAGTTTGGTATTTTTGCACCGAACTTTGGTGGCGGTCAGGTGGACATCACCTCCGGCAAGTTCGTCTTCTCCACCTCCGAGGCTTACCTGATTGAGAAAGGGAAAGTCACGAAACCGGTGAAGGGCGCGACATTGATCGGCTCTGGTATCGAAGCAATGCAGCAGATATCCATGGTGGGCAACGACCTGAAGCTGGACAAAGGCGTCGGTGTTTGCGGCAAAGAAGGCCAGAGTCTGCCAGTAGGCGTCGGTCAGCCGACGTTGAAAGTCGATAACCTGACCGTAGGTGGTACTGCCTGATTTTCGTCTTATACGCCCTCACCCTGAAGGTGGGGGCATTAAAGCCCTCGCCCTTGCATACCCTGATATAACTTCGCCACTTCGACAAAATACTCCGTCAGATAGTTAATACAGACCTGTACCTTCAGCGGCAGTTTGTCTTTTTCCGTATACAGCGCCCAGACCGGACGTGGATCGGACTGATAACGGCTGAACAGGATCTCCAGGTTACCATTGTTGATCTCGTCGATCGCCCACATCAGCGGCACATAAGCGATCCCCGCACCTGCGATTAACCAGCGCGAAAGCGTCATAGGATCGTTAGTGACAAATCGGCCCTGCGGGATCAATCGTGTTGAAATGCCTTCCGGGGCAATCAGTTCAAATTCATTATCCGGACGCACGCTGTACTCCAGCCAGGAGTGGTTCACCAGGTCAGCAGGCTTTTCTGGCACACCGAACTGTGCCAGATAACTTTTAGCCGCACAGACCACCATTGGCATGGCACCCAGTCGACGAGAAAAGAGACTAGAATCTTGTAATGCGCCAACGCGAATAACGACGTCCAGGCCGTCGGCGATCAGGTCCGGCGCGGGGATGCCGGTGACCAGATTAATGGACAGACCCGGGTACTCTTTGAGCATATCTGCGGTCATTCGGGCGAGGACATTTTGCGCCATGGTTGAAGAACAACCGATGCGTAGCGTACCGATTGGCGTGTTGTTGAACGCGTAGAGTTGTTCGTGAACATCCTGAACTTCAAACAGCATGCGACGACAGCCCTGATAGTAAATCTTTCCGGCTTCGGTAAGGCCAAGGCTGCGTGTGCTGCGGTTGAGTAGCTTAACCTGAAGCTCATCTTCCAGCTTAGCCACCGTCTGGCTGATGGAAGATACGCTCATTTGAAGCTGTCGTGCCGCCGCCGTGAAGGAGCCTTGCTCCACCACTTTGGCAAACACTGACATTCGTTTTAGTCGTTCCATTGTTCACTCTGGCTTAAAAGTGATTTAGATCACATAATATAGATAACAGCATAACAGTTACGTTAATATACTATTCGCTGAATAATTAACGTATCGCTCTCGCCTGGCTTGCTCACTGCTCCGTGGCGGTACGGATAAGAAATATTGTCGCCTGCACTCTCTCTAATCAAGGTCAACATGAGTCTGTTTCCCGTAATCGTGGTGTTCGGTCTGTCGTTCCCACCGATTTTTTTCGAATTGCTTTTGTCACTGGCGATCTTCTGGCTGGTGCGCCGCATGCTGATCCCGACCGGGATCTACGACTTCGTCTGGCATCCGGCATTGTTTAATACCGCGCTCTACTGCTGCTTGTTTTATCTGCTGTCGCGCCTGTTTGTTTGAGGTAGAAGTGAAAACACTAACAAGAAATCTCTCTCGTACTGCTATTACCGTTGTGCTCGTTATCCTTGCGTTCATCGCTATTTTCCGCGCCTGGGTTTACTACACCGAATCGCCGTGGACACGTGATGCACGTTTCAGTGCTGATGTGGTCGCGATCGCACCTGACGTCGCGGGGTTAATTACCGCAGTGAATGTGCAAGATAACCAATTGGTTAAAGCGAACCAGGTGCTCTTCACCATCGACCAGCCGCGTTACCAGAAAGCGCTGGAAGAAGCCGAAGCAGATGTTTCCTATTACGAAGCACTGGCCAGCGAAAAACGCCGGGAAGCGGGGCGTCGTAACCAACTGGGCATTCAGGCTATGTCGCGTGAAGAGATTGATCAGGCCAACAACGTCTTACAAACGGTGCTGCATCAACTGGCAAAAGCGCAGGCCACCCGTGACCTGGCGAAGCTCGACCTTGAGCGTACTGTTATTCGTGCCCCGGCAGACGGCTGGGTGACCAACCTGAACGTTTACGCTGGTGAGTTCATTACTCGTGGTTCCACGGCAGTCGCTCTGGTTAAACAAAATTCCTTCTACGTCCTGGCCTATCTTGAAGAGACTAAGCTGGAAGGCGTGCGTCCAGGTTATCGGGCTGAAATTACCCCGTTGGGCAGCAACCATGTACTGAAAGGCACCGTGGATAGCGTCGCTGCCGGGGTGACTAACGCCAGTAGCAGCAGCGACAGCAAAGGCATGGCGACCATTGACTCGAATCTGGAGTGGGTGCGCCTGGCTCAGCGCGTGCCGGTACGTATTCATCTTGATGAGCAGCAGGGAAATCTGTGGCCCGCGGGTACTACTGCGACGGTTGTGATAACCGGTAAAAATGACCGCGATGAAACCCATGACTCCTTCTTCCGCAAACTGGCGCATCGCCTGCGTGAGATGGGCTAAGCATCATGGGTCTGTTCTCCATTGCCAGCCAGCACATCCGTTTCGCTTTAAAGCTGGCCTGTGCCATCGTTCTGGCGTTATTTGTCGGCTTTCATTTCCAACTGGAAACGCCACGCTGGGCGGTGCTGACAGCGGCTATTGTGGCAGCAGGCCCGGCATTTGCTGCCGGCGGTGAACCCTGGTCCGGGGCTATTCGTTATCGCGGAATGCTGCGTATTATTGGCACCTTTATTGGCTGTATCGCCGGGCTGATTATCATTATTGCGATGATCCGCGCGCCCCTGGTGATGCTGATGGTGTGCTGTATCTGGGCCGGTTTTTGTACCTGGGTCTCCTCTCTTGTACGCGTGGAAAACTCCTATGCCTGGGGGCTGGCGGGTTACACGGCGCTGATTATCGTGATCACCATTCAAAGTGAGCCGCTGCTGACGCCGCAGTTCGCCGTTGAGCGTTGCAGCGAGATTGTCATTGGGATTGTGTGCGCCATTGTGGCCGATCTTCTGTTTTCCCCGCGTTCTATTAAAGCTGAAATTGATCGCGAGCTCGACAGTCTGTTGGTGGCGCAGTATCAGTTGATGCAGCTCTGTATCAAGCATGGTGAACCTGAAGAGGTTGATAAAGCCTGGGGAACGCTGGTCCGCCGCACGGCCGGACTGGAAGGGATGCGCAGTAACCTGAAGATTGAATCGTCGCGTTGGGGCCGTGCGAACCGGCGTTTGAAAGCCATCAATACGTTATCATTGACGCTGATTACCCAGGCGTGTGAGACCTACCTGATTCAAAACACCCGGCCAGAGCTGATAACCGACACCTTCCGCGAACTGTTCGATGCCCCGGTCGAAAATATCCAGGATATCCACAAACAGCTGAAACGGATGCGTAGGGTGATTGCCTGGACCGGTGAGCGCGAGACGCCAGTCACCATTTACAGTTGGGTCGGTTCAGCAACACGTTACCTGCTGCTCAAACGTGGTGTGACGAGTAACACCAAAATCAGCGCCACTGAAGACGAGGTTTTGCGCAGGGAAGTGGTAATTAAAGCGGCCTCTGCAGAACGCCACCATGCCATGATTAACTTCTGGCGCACCACACTCTCTTGCGTGTTGGGCACCCTTTTCTGGCTGTGGAGTGGCTGGACATCGGGGAGCGGAACCATGGTGATGATCGCCGTTGTGACTTCGCTGGCGATGCGTCTGCCAAATCCCAAAATGGTTGCTATCGATTTTCTGCTGGGGACGCTGGTGGCACTGCCACTGGGTGCGTTCTACTTCCTGGTAATTATCCCTTCAACTCAGCAAAGCATGCTGTTGCTGTGCATCAGCCTGGCGGTGCTGGCGTTCTTCATCGGTATCGAAGTACAAAAAAGGCGGCTGGGCTCTCTGGGGGCACTTGCCAGCACCATTAATATTATCGTGCTGGATAACCCGATGACCTTTCATTTCAGCCAGTTCCTCGACAGTGCGCTGGGGCAAATCGTTGGGTGCGGCCTTGCGCTGATAGTGATTCTGCTGGTGCGTGATAACTCTCAGGCGCGTACCGGACGGATGCTGCTCAACCAGTTTGTCTCTGCCGCAGTATCGGCCATGACGACCAATACTGCCCGGCGCAAAGAGAACCATCTGCCAGCGTTGTATCAGCAGCTGTTCCTGCTGTTGAACAAATTCCCTGGTGACCTGGCGAAGTTCCGCCTGGCGCTGACGCTGATCATTGCCCATCAGCGCTTGCGGGATGCACCGGTTCCCATTATTGACGATCTCTCTGCATTCCACCGCCAGCTGCGGCGCACGGCGGATCAGATAATCTCGGCTGGCAGCGACAGCAAACGGCGACGTTATTTTTCACAGCTCCTTGAGGAACTGGGTATTTATGAGGAAAAGCTTCATTACTGGGATGCTCCGCCCCAGGTGACCGAACCGGTCAAAAGACTGACCGGCATGCTGCATAAATACCAGCATGCGCTGACCACCAGTTAAACGAGAAACCGACGCGAAAAGCGTCGGTTTTTTTATGGCTATACTTTATGGGAGGTTTTGTAAATCACAGATCAGGAGGACAAATGACTATGCAGGCATTGCAGGACAGTGAACTCTTTCAGACGGGCTATCTGGTGGATGGCGTCTGGAAATCACTGGATACGACATTTGACGTACTGAATCCGGCAACGGGTGAGGTGATTGCGAAAGTCGCGAAAGCGGGGAAAAAAGAGACCGAAGATGCGATTGCTGCGGCAACCAAAGCCTTTCCAGGCTGGCGTGCTAAAACCGCCAAAGAACGCTCTGCCATCCTGTATCGCTGGTACGAACTGATTATTGAGAATAAAAGCTGGCTGGGACGGTTAATGACCACCGAGCAGGGTAAGCCGTTGAAAGAGGCGGAGGGCGAGGTGGAATATGCCGCCAGCTTTATTCAATGGTTTGCCGAGCAGGCGAAACGCGCGAACGGTGAAATCATTCCGCCTGTTAAACCTGGCTCGCGAATCTACGCCACCCGGGAACCGGTCGGGGTGGTGGCGGCCATAACGCCGTGGAACTTCCCGATGGCAATGCTTACCCGTAAGCTGGGGCCTGCGCTGGCAGCCGGTTGTACTGGGGTTATCAAGCCCGCTAACAATACGCCGCTGAGCGCCTTTGCTTTACTGACCCTGGCGAAGAAAGCGGGTGTACCGGACGGCGTGCTAAACGCCGTTGCCGGGACAACATCCGAAATCAGTGACGCCATTATGGCCAGCCATGACGTGCGCAAAATCTCCTTCACGGGCTCCACTGCGGTAGGCAAAACGCTGGTGCGCAATGCTGCTGAAACCATGAAAAAAGTGTCGATGGAACTCGGTGGGAATGCCCCTTACATCGTGTTTGAGGATGCTGATATTGATGCCGCAGTCCAGGGGGCGATTGCCAACAAATTCCGCAACGCCGGGCAGGTTTGCGTCAGCGTAAACCGCTTCTATATTCATGAATCTGTCTATGACGCTTTCACGCAGAAGCTGGCGGATGCCGTCAGGGCGCTGAAGGTCGGTAACGGTCTTGAAGATGGGGTTGTGGTGGGACCGCTCATTGAAGCCTCTGCTGTCGATAAAGTCCGTGAACATGTTGACGATGCCGTGGCACATGGCGCAAAAGTGCTGGCGGGCGGTAAAGCGCATTCACTGGGGGGGAATTTCTGGCAGCCAACGGTGCTGGGTGACTGCAGCGATGGCATGAAGCTCGCCAATGAAGAGACGTTTGGCCCGGTTGCCGCCTGTTTCTGTTTCACTTCCGAAGAGGAAGTCATTCAGCGGGCTAACGCTACTCCGTTTGGTCTTGCCGCATACTTCTATACCCAAAACCTGTCACGGGTGTTCCGGGTTTCACAAGCGATCGAGAGCGGCATGATTGGGATAAATGAGTGCGCTGTCTCAACCGAGCTGGGGCCGTTCGGCGGGGTAAAAGAGTCCGGGCTTGGGCGTGAAGGCTCGGTGCTTGGCCTCGATGAATTCCTGGAAGTGAAAACCCTGCATCTCGGGGGATTGTGATGGTATGGGCGGGTTGACCGCCCCTTTCTTTGGCAGGATGGCGGATAATGAATATCTATACTTTTGATTTTGATGAAATAGACGATCAAACCGCGTTCTTTCGTGATTTTTCCCGCCAGTTTTCACTTGAGCGTGACAAGGTTAGCGACCTGGATTCACTCTGGATCGTGGTAACCAATGAACTACCGTTGCCGCTGGAGATTGAATTTATCCATTTGCCAGAAAAACTTCGTCGACGGTTTGGTGCATTAATCTTGTTATTTGATGAAGCAGAGGAAGAGCTGGAAGGGCAATTACGCTTTAACTTACGCTAATTCAGACATAAAAAAGCCCCTGCTCTGCAGGGGCAAGTCGTAGGACATATACGACGAGGGATTATTTATACAGTTCGGCTGTGGCGTGCCAGGTATCACCTTCTTGCAGTTCGATGACACGATAGCTCGCTGCACCCGCCTGGTCAGCTTTCGCCGACAGTTGCTCACGGATACTCATTGGGGAACTGGCAGTCTGGGAGACAGAAACACTGCCCAGAGATTGCAGGTTTTGCGCCTGGTCAGCAGACACTTGTGTTGCGGCGCTCGCGCCAAATGACAGCAGTGAAGCTAAACCAAGGGTAGCGATGATTGTGTTACGTTTCATAGTCTTTCTCCTCACATCCCAACGGCTAGAAGGGTTGAACTGCTATTTTTATGCCTGGTACCGTTGAGCGATATCTATTACAGGTTTGTTGATACAGGGGCTTTCAATACAGCTTATTTGTACAGCTCAGCAGTGGCGTGCCAGCTATCACCGGTACGAGCTTCGATGATGCGATACGAAGAAGCGCCTTGTTCTTCTGCTTTTTTGTTCAGTTCTGCACGCATATCCATCGGAGAAGAAGCTACACCGCCTACCGAAATAGTGCCGATTGACTGACGGTTTTGTGCTTGATCGGCACCGATGGAGTCAGCAGCGAATGCGCCAAAAGAGAGAACAGAAAGAACACTCAGTGCTGCAACAGTAGTTTTGATATTCATGATATTTGCCTCGTCATATTTTCTTTCGGAGAGTCTTGTTTCGTGACCCTCATCACAAAATCAAGTATACACTAATAACCCAGAAAATTAATACCAGACTAATTATTTCAATCGTAAATAAGTGGTAAGGAAATCATTTTTTATATCAAATAGCGTATAAAAATTCGTAAGTGTTTTAATTTAATATATGTAAATCATATGGATAGGTCTCTTTGATTATTTGTGCGAAACCATTCTTGAGGTGAATGAATTGCGGGGGGAGAATCGCACTATGTGTCAAAAGAATGGCAGGTCGATGGCAAAAAAATGATTTGAAAGGTGGGTTTTCCCCTCGCAGGTCGCGAGGGGAGGGGGCGATCAGAGCTCTTGTTCGAACAAGACCAGGATGGCTTCGTAGAGTTCTTTAACGGTGAAACCGTTAGCCGGGGTGGTGAAAATAGTATCGTCACCTGCAATGGTGCCAAGGATCCCTTCCGCTTTGCCCAGGGAATCCAGCAAACGTGCTATCAGTTGAGCTGCGCCTGGGCTGGTATGAATCACCACAACGGCCGCGTTGTAGTCGATATCCAGCACCAAATTTTTCAACGGACTTGACGTGGTGGGCACGCCAAGTTCAGCAGGCAGGCAATATACCATCTCCATTTTGGCGTTACGCGTGCGTACCGCACCAAATTTGGTCAGCATCCGGGAGACTTTGGATTGGTTAATATTGTCAAAGCCCTGCTCTTGCAACGCCGACACAATCTCTCCCTGAGAACTGAATTTCTCTTCTTTAAGCAGCGCCTTAAACGCCTTAACTAATTCTTCTTGTTTTGCCGAGCTTCGCATAAGTCACCCGTATAAGGTCATGAAAACTACATTATTATGCATATGGATGAATTTTTATGCAAATAATCTACCGTGGAAATATCTAAAATACTGTTATTAAAGACACAAATTTTATTGAAGCCCATTATGGTGGGACAAAATCTGCTTGTGTCATGTGTCGCAAATTTAAGCAAAAGTAAAATAAATGTTATGTAATTGGTGTTGTTTTGATGGTTGGCGAGTCTATATTGTAAACACTTAGTGTTAATTGCTGAGTTTGTTTGTCAGTCGATCGTAAAAGCCCATTATAATATTTTAAAAGCGTGCCGTGCCGCAGAATTTTGGTTTGCATGATGCCATAATTATCAGGGTGAATTAAGGTCGCCGCAACGGAGTAACGAAATATTTAGCTAACCATAATAAGGAGTTTATGATGAAAGTTGCAGTCCTCGGCGCAGCTGGTGGCATTGGCCAGGCGTTAGCTCTACTACTGAAAACACAACTGCCTTCAGGTTCAGAACTCACTCTGTATGATATTGCTCCTGTAACCCCTGGGGTTGCTGTTGACCTCAGCCATATTCCTACTGCTGTTAAAATCAAAGGCTTTTCTGGTGAAGATGCTACGCCTGCGCTGCACGGTGCTGACGTTGTGTTGATCTCTGCGGGGGTTGCCCGTAAGCCGGGTATGGATCGCTCCGATCTCTTTAACGTCAATGCGGGTATCGTGAAAAACCTTGTCGCGCAAATTGCGACAACCTGCCCTAAAGCGTGCATTGGTATTATCACTAATCCGGTCAATACCACGGTTGCCATTGCTGCAGAAGTGCTGAAAAAAGCGGGTGTGTATGACAGGAATAAGCTGTTTGGGGTCACCACCCTGGACATCATTCGCTCGAATACCTTCGTGGCTGAGCTCAAAGGTAAGCAGCCGTCGGATATTGAGGTCCCCGTCGTGGGCGGGCACTCTGGTGTCACTATTCTTCCATTGTTGTCACAAATTCCTGGCGTCAGTTTCTCTGAGCAGGAAATTATTGATCTCACAAAACGCATTCAAAATGCTGGTACCGAAGTGGTAGAAGCGAAGGCGGGTGGCGGGTCAGCAACACTCTCTATGGGTCAGGCGGCGGCGCGCTTTGGGTTGTCCCTGGTTCGTGCACTGCAAGGCGAAAAAGGCGTGGTCGAATGTGCGTATGTTGAAGGCGACGGGCAGCATGCGCGTTTCTTCTCCCAACCGCTGCTGCTGGGTAAAAGCGGCATTGAAGAACGCCAGGCAATTGGCAAACTCAGTGCATTTGAACAGCAGGCATTAGAAGGGATGTTAGATACGCTGAAAAAAGATATTCAACTCGGCGAAGACTTCGTTAATAAATGATAACCGCTGCCACCTGGTGCGCCGTTTGCCATCAGGGGTGAGCAAAAACCGGAGCCACATGCGCTCCGGTTTTTTTATGTCGCTAGTTGGTCGCTGGGTATTCCTGAATAGTCACCTGAAGCTTGAGTTTTTTGTCTTCGCGCATCACCTCTACCGGAATTTCTGAGCCCGGACGAATCTCTGCAACCTGGTCCATGGTTTCCAGTGCCGAAATAGCGGGCTTGCCGTTCACCGAGACAATCACATCATTCACCTGAATACCCGCCTGAGCAGCCGGACCATCCGGTGATACTTCGTTCACGACAATCCCCTGCAGTTGATCAATCCCGCCACCTTGCGTGTGCAACGGGGCGATCTCTCTGCCACCAATGCCGATGTAGCCACGGATCACACGGCCATCACGAATAAGTTTATCCATGATTTTCGTGGCGAGCTGGAAGGGAATCGCGAACCCAATACCTTCCGGCGTTTCGCCATCATTACTTTTGTCAAAGGATAGCGTGTTGATGCCCATCAGTTCGCCGAGTGAATTCACCAGCGCGCCACCGGAGTTCCCGTGGTTGATGGAGGCGTCTGTTTGCAGAAAATTCTGCCGACCCGTTGGGTTTAAACCGATTCGCCCCGTGGCGCTAATAATGCCCTGAGTGATGGTTTGCCCGAGGTTGTAAGGGTTACCGATTGCCAGCACGACATCGCCAATATGCGGGACGCGATGGGTGTTAATGGGGATCACCGGTAAACCATTTGTGGCGTTGATTTTGAGAACGGCCAGATCGGTAAGTGCATCTGAACCCACCAGCAAGGCCTCAAACACACGACCGTCCTGCAAGGCAACAATGATCTGGTCGGCATCGTTGATCACGTGTTTGTTCGTTACGATATATCCGCGCTGATCCATGATAACGCCAGAGCCCAGCGTGCGAATCTCCAGCCGATTATGCGACGAATTGTTCAGGCCCCGGTTATAAACGTACACCACCGCAGGCGCTGCACGACGAACGGCAGGATTATAGCTGGCAGGCGTTTCGCCAGAGCTATCGAACTGCGGCGTCGAGAAAGTAATTTTCTGGCGTAGTGAGGGCACGGCGGCGAGGATCAGACCACCGACAATTAAACCGAGTACTATCGAACGTAAGAACTTCAAAAACATGATGCAGGCGTCGTTGTTAAGGGATCGGCAGCAGCATAGCATGAGTTATCCGGACATCACACGCAGCGGTGATGTCCGGGCTCGCATTTGCTTAACGTAGCAATAGATAAAGTGTTTCATTGCCGCGAATGATTTGCAGGGCAATGACACCTGGTTTAGTTTCCAGCAGTTTTCGTAGCTCGGCAATGGTTTGCACGCGCGTACGGTTGATGCCGATGATCACATCATCTTTATGTAACCCGGCCTGAGCTGCAGCACTACTTTTCTCAACATTTTCAATGCTAATGCCTTTGGTGCCATCTTTAAGCTGGCCATCACTGAGCGATGCTCCCTGAAGGGCTGGGGAGATCAGCTCTGCACTTGCAGACGACGAGGTACTTTTATCCAGCGTTACCTCAACATCCAGCGGCTTCCCGTCGCGTAGCAGGCCCAGTTTCACCTTGGTGCCTGGTTCCGTTGTTGCGATGCGCGAACGCAGTTCTGCAAAGCTACTGAGCGGTTTATCGTTGAGGCTGACAATCACATCACCCGATTTTATACCGGCTTTTGCCGAGCCTGAATTCGCCAGCACTTCGCTGACAAACGCGCCGCGCTGTACGTTGAGGTTAAAGGCCTTGGCAATATCAGCACTCATCTCGGTGCCTTTAATGCCTAACAGGCCGCGCTTGATTTCGCCAAATTGAATCAATTGCGAAGAGAGCGTCTGTGCCATGTTGCTTGGGATGGCAAAGCCGATGCCGACGCTGCCCCCGCTGGGAGCGAGGATGGCCGTGTTAATCCCGATAAGCTCACCGTTCAGATTTAATAATGCGCCACCGGAGTTTCCGCGGTTAATGGAGGCATCGGTCTGGATAAAGTTTTCCAGCCCTTCAAGATTAAGGCCACTGCGTCCTAGCGCAGAAACGATCCCGGAGGTTGCGGTCTGGCCCAGTCCGAACGGGTTACCTACCGCCACAACGAAATCACCTACGCGCAGTTTGTCCGAGTCGGCGATAGCGATTTGCGTCAGATTCGTCGGATTTTGCAGTTGCAGCAGCGCGATATCGCTCTGGTCATCGCCACCAATCAATTTGGCTTCGAATTCGCGCCCATCGTTGAGCTGGACATTAATCTTCTGTGCCTGATTAATGACGTGATTGTTGGTCAGCACATAGCCTTTTGCTGCATCAATGATGACGCCAGACCCGAGCCCTTCGAAAGGTTGAGCCTGCTGGTCGGGCATTTCTTCACCAAAATATTTTTTTAGTTCGTCAGGGACTTTCTGACCCTGTACCGCCGTACCTTCCACCTGCACGCTGACAACCGCAGGCAACACTTTCTCCAGCACAGGCGCCAGACTTGGCAGCGCCCCCTGGCCCGGAACCTGCGACGGCATTGCCGCCATGGTTTGGATGGGTGCCGAGAGAGATAACCCGACACTTAACGCTAACGCACTCAACAGCAGGGTTTGTTTCTTCATTGATGCTGGCTCTCGTAACCTAAAGTGAAAGGAGGAAAACGACGTAAAACAGTTTGATGTTATTGAAATTTCAACCCGGTAACAATGCGGATATGACTAAATAATAGCTGGGTTTGTAAAGACGGGACGGGCGCAACATGTGCGCCCGTTAAAAATGCAGTGTAAAAGAGGGTTACTTACGATTTGCACCGGCTCGCAGCAGACCGGATGCACCTTCGGAGTAATCGCGAGGGATTTGCACCGGTGCCTGATCGTTGCCCGCTTCAGACTCAGCCAGACGGTTGCGGAACGGGTTTTCTTCTGCTGACATTTCTGGCAGCAGGCTGGTAGAACTCTTCGCCATATGCTGATACAACTGGCGATAATCATCGGCCATGTTATCCAGCAGCTCTGCACTGCGTGCGAAGTGGTTTACCAACTCTTCGCGGTATTCTTCCAGCTCAGCTTTGTTCTTTTCCAGCTCGTATTGCAAAGCCTGTTGCTGACGCAATTTCCGGTTTCCAAAACGCATGGCCACGGCACCAATTATGATACCGACAACTAACCCAATTAGCGCGTATTCCCAGGTCATGTACTTCTCCCATTGTCTTATGATTCCGTAGGGTGGTGGCTGCAAGCTCCTTGCCTGCGCCTGATTATGCCACTATAACCGCTAATCGCGCAGAAGTGGAATCCCGGCGCGGCATCGCGTAGGGTAGAGCGACCTTTTTTTGGTCAACCCTGTGGGCAGGATCGATTTTCAAGGAACAACTTTAACAATATGCAGAGTCTTTCCCCAACATCGCGATATATCAATGCCCTGAACGAGGGTAGCCATCAACCGGATGATGTACAAAAAGCTGCTGTTGCCCGGCTGGATGTAATTTATCAACAGATTGTGACCAAAGAAGCACCGGCACCAGAACGCGGCGGTTTGATGGCGAAATTTGGTAAATTTTTAGGCAAGCGTGAAGTCGCAGTACAAGTCCCTGTTCGCGGTTTGTATATGTGGGGTGGCGTGGGACGTGGCAAAACCTGGCTGATGGATCTCTTCTATCAGAGCCTGCCGGGCACGCGTAAACAGCGGCTCCATTTCCACCGTTTTATGCTGCGTGTTCATGAGGAACTTTCAGTATTACAAGGGCATAGTGACCCACTCGAGATTGTTGCCGATCGTTTCAAAGTAGAAACGGATGTGCTCTGTTTTGATGAGTTCTTTGTGTCAGACATTACGGATGCCATGCTGCTCGGTGGACTGATGAAAGCCCTCTTTGCACGCGGCATTACGCTGGTGGCGACATCAAACATTCCACCTGATGAACTTTATCGTAACGGTTTGCAACGGGCGCGTTTTTTACCCGCAATTGACGCCATTAAGCAGCATTGCGACATAATGAATGTGGATGCGGGGGTGGATTATCGCCTGCGCACTCTGACACAGGCGCATCTTTGGCTTTCGCCGTTGAATGACGAAACGGCAAAGCAAATGGACAAGTTGTGGCAGGCGCTGGCGGGAACCCCGCGAAGCAGCGCACCAACTCTGGACATCAATCATCGACCTCTGGCGACCTTGGGTGTCGAGAATCAGACGTTGGCGGTTTCATTTACCACTTTGTGTGTCGATGCCCGTAGCCAGCATGACTATATTGCGCTGTCGCGTCTGTTTCATACGGTGATGCTGTTTGATGTGCCGGTGATGTCTCCGCTTATGGAGAGTGAAGCACGGCGATTTATCGCACTGGTGGATGAGTTTTATGAGCGTCATGTGAAGTTGGTAGTGAGCGCCGAAGTACCTTTGTATGAGATTTACCAGGGTGAACGGCTGAAGTTCGAGTTTCAGCGTTGTCTGTCGCGCCTGCAGGAGATGCAGAGCGAGGAGTATCTCAAGCGCCAGCATATGCCATAAGTGTTCTCTTCTCCCCGTGGGAGAAGGGCTGGGGATGAGGGGATCATCCCGCACTTCTCTCACGCGTAAAAACCCGCTTCGAATCACAATTAGGGGTCGATCTTTGACCTCGACTTCTCTATAATCTTGCGACCCCACGTTACGAGAAGGTTTTTTCCCAAAACTTTCTATGTGCTGGCATAGGCTATTCGAAGGGGTAGGTTTGCCGGACTTTGTCGTGTGAGCCTCAACTGACTAAACGTTTGGGTGTTCACCAACGTGTAACTTATTTATTTGGGTAAGCTTTTAATGAAAACTTTTACAGCTAAACCAGAAACCGTACAACGCGACTGGTATGTTGTTGACGCGACCGGTAAAACTCTGGGCCGTCTGGCTTCCGAACTGGCTCGTCGCCTGCGCGGTAAGCATAAAGCGGAATACACTCCGCACGTTGATACTGGTGATTACATCATCGTCCTGAACGCAGAAAAAGTTGCTGTAACCGGCAACAAGCGCGAAGACAAAATGTATTACCACCACACCGGCCACATCGGTGGTATCAAAGAAGCGACCTTTGAAGAGATGATTGCCCGCCGTCCTGAGCGTGTGATTGAAATCGCGGTTAAAGGCATGCTGCCAAAAGGCCCGCTGGGTCGTGCTATGTACCGTAAACTGAAAGTTTACGCGGGTAACGAGCACAACCACGCGGCACAGCAACCGCAAGTTCTTGACATCTAATCGGGATTATAGGCAATGGCTGAAAATCAATACTACGGCACTGGTCGCCGCAAAAGTTCCGCAGCTCGCGTTTTCATCAAACCGGGCAGTGGTAAAATCGTTATCAACCAACGTTCTCTGGAACAGTACTTCGGTCGTGAAACTGCCCGCATGGTAGTTCGTCAGCCGCTGGAACTGGTCGACATGGTTGAGAAACTGGATCTGTACATCACCGTTAAAGGTGGTGGTATCTCTGGTCAGGCTGGTGCGATCCGTCACGGTATCACCCGCGCTCTGATGGAGTACGATGAGTCCCTGCGTGGCGAACTGCGTAAAGCTGGCTTCGTTACTCGTGATGCTCGTCAGGTTGAACGTAAGAAAGTCGGCCTGCGTAAAGCACGTCGTCGTCCTCAGTTCTCCAAACGTTAATTTGTTTCTGCGCAAGCAGAACGATTGGCGAAAAACCCGGTTTATGCCGGGTTTTTTTATGGATAAAAATCACGTTATCCACAGCAACGAGTTGATTCCCTCTTCTTTTTCAGCATTTCCGGAATCCCCTCACCACAAAGCCTGCAAAATCTGGTAAACTATCATCCAATTTTCTGCCCAAATGCCTGGGATTGTTCATTTTTTGTTTGTTTTTTGAACAGGAGTGACGGTGCGAGTGGGTAGCTAACTAACATCTGGCCAGTCGCAGTCAGTCTGGTAGCAGTAAAATTCTGAATATACCTGGAGGTTTTCATGGCTGTCGCTGCCAACAAACGTTCGGTAATGACGCTGTTTTCTGGTCCTGTTGATATCTATAGCCATCAGGTCCGTATCGTGCTGGCCGAAAAAGGTGTCAGCTTCGAAATTGAACACGTGGAAAAGGATAATCCTCCTCAGGATCTGATTGACCTCAACCCGAATCAAAGCGTACCGACCTTAGTCGATCGTGAGCTCACTTTGTGGGAATCACGCATTATCATGGAATACCTGGATGAGCGTTTCCCGCATCCACCACTGATGCCGGTTTATCCGGTAGCGCGTGGCGAAAGCCGCCTGTACATGCATCGTATTGAGAAAGACTGGTACTCCTTGATGGAAGTCATCAAGAACAGCACCGGTGCGCAGGCGGATAATGCACGTCGCCAACTGCGTGAAGAGCTGATGCAGATTGCTCCGGTATTCGGTCAGAAGCCGTACTTCCTGAGTGATGAGTTCAGCATCGTCGATTGCTATCTGGCACCGTTGCTTTGGCGTTTACCGGTTCTCGGTATTGAGCTGAGCGGTGCAGGTTCCAAAGAGCTGAAAGGGTATATGACACGTGTATTTGAGCGTGACTCCTTCCTCGCTTCTTTGACTGAGCCTGAGCGCGAGATGCGCCTTGGCCGGGGTTAATTGAATGGACTTGTCGCAACTGACACCGCGTCGTCCTTACCTGCTGCGGGCATTTTATGAGTGGCTGCTGGATAACCAGCTCACTCCGCATCTGGTGGTGGACGTAACGCTGCCGGACGTGCGCGTGCCGATGGAGTATGCGCGTGACGGGCAAATCGTTCTGAACATTGCGCCTCGTGCAGTGGGTAATCTTGAGCTGGCCAATGACGAAGTGCGTTTTAACGCGCGCTTTGGCGGTGTCCCGCGTCAGGTTTCCGTGCCACTGGCGGCTGTTCTGGCGATTTATGCGCGTGAAAACGGTGCTGGTACGATGTTTGAGCCGGAAGTTGCCTACGACGAAGACGTGGCCAGCCTCAACGATGACGACGATGTAACCCTCCCGGAAAACGAGACGGTCACATCGGTAATGTCTGTGATTGATGGCGATAAACCTGACCATGCTGACGATAACGATCCTGATGATGATCCTCCGCCGCGCGGTGGACGTCCTTCGTTACGCGTCGTGAAGTAATCTCCAGGCAGGGCCATCAGGCCCTGCTTTTTTTATGTCATTATTTCCTGCCAGTCTCCTGACAGAATAAAAAAAGCCGGATAATTAATTTATCCGGCTTTTTTTCTCAAAACCCTGGCGGGTTACACTTCCAGCCAGTTCATGATGCCTTCAGCCGCTTTACGACCTTCGGCAATCGCCGTGACCACTAAATCAGAGCCGCGGACAATGTCGCCACCAGCAAAGATTTTCGGGTTGCTGGTCTGGAACGCATTTTCGTTGCCTTCCGGCGCAATGATACGACCCTGAGAATCCAGTTCAACGCTGTGCTTCGCCAGCCACTCCATGCTGTGAGGACGGAAGCCAAACGCCATCACTACTGCGTCTGCCGGTACCACATGCTCGGAACCTGCCACGATTTCTGCACGACGACGGCCTTTTTCGTCCGGTTTACCCATCTCAGTGCGCGCCATTTTCACGCCAGAGACTTTACCGTTGGCGTTGATTTCAACACCCAGTGGTTGCACGTTGAACTGAAACTCCACGCCTTCTTCACGCGCGTTTTTCACTTCACGACGGGAACCCGGCATGTTTTCTTCGTCACGGCGATACGCACAGATAACGTGCTTCGCATTCTGACGGATAGAGGTGCGTACGCAGTCCATTGCGGTATCACCACCGCCCAGAACAACAACGCGTTTACCTTCCATGCTGGTGTACGGCTCTTCAGGCGTATCACCAAAGCCCATAATCTGCTTGGTGTTGGCGATGAGGAACGGCAGCGCATCAAACACGCCATCGGCATCTTCGTTTTCCAGTCCACCGCGCATTGACTGATAAGTCCCCACGCCCAGGAACACGGCGTCGTAATCTTTCAGCAGGTCATCGAGCTGGACGTCACGGCCCACTTCGATGTTCAGTTTGAACTCGATGCCCATGTCGGTGAAGATTTCGCGACGACGGGTCATCACTTCTTTTTCCAGCTTAAAGGCCGGGATACCAAAGGTCAGCAGGCCACCGATTTCCGGGTGACGGTCAAACACGACGGCTTTGACACCGTTACGGGTCAGCACGTCCGCGCAGGCCAGACCGGCCGGACCGGCACCGATGATCGCCACGCGTTTGTCTGTCTGTTTCACGCCGGTCAGATCCGGACGCCAGCCCATTTCGAACGCTTTATCGTTGATGTAGCGCTCGATGTTACCGATGGTCACCGCGCCGAACTCGTCGTTCAGCGTACAGGAACCTTCACACAGTCTGTCTTGTGGGCAAACGCGTCCACAGACTTCCGGTAGGGTGTTGGTCTGGTGCGACAGCTCAGCGGCTTCAAAAATACGCCCTTCGTTAGCCAGCTTCAGCCAGTTCGGGATGTAGTTATGGACCGGACATTTCCACTCGCAGTACGGGTTACCACAGGAGAGGCAGCGATCTGCCTGCGCCTTGGCCTGGCCTTCCGAAAATGGCTCGTAAATCTCAATAAATTCAATTTTACGGATCTTCAGCGGTTTCTTTGGCGGATCGACACGCTGTAAGTCTATAAACTGGTATACGTTCTGACTCATTGCTACCCCTTACTGCGCCTGCACCCGCAGCTCAGCTGCGGAACGACTACGGTGACCTAACAGAGCTTTCACATCGCTGGATTTTGGTTTAACCAGTGCGAACTTCGCTGAGAAGGTCGGCCAGTTCGCCAGAATCTCTTCACCACGTGAAGAACCGGTATGTTGTACGTGCTCGGTGATCAGACCGCGCAGATGTTCTTCGTGGATAGCGAGGTCATCGACGCTCAGGACTTCCACCAGTTCCGGGTTCACGCGTTTGCGGAATTCGCCGTCTTCATCCAGTACGTAGGCGAAGCCGCCCGTCATACCTGCGCCAAAGTTGACGCCCGTTTTGCCAAGGATACAGACGATACCGCCGGTCATGTATTCGCAGCCGTTATCACCAATACCTTCAACCACGGTAATCGCACCGGAGTTACGCACACCGAAACGCTCACCCGCACGGCCTGCGGCGTACAGACGACCACCGGTTGCACCGTACAGGCAGGTGTTGCCGATGATGCTCGCTTCGTGGCTACGGTAAGCTGAACCTACTGGCGGACGTACTGCCACCAGACCACCTGCCATGCCTTTGCCGACGTAGTCGTTGGCATCGCCAGTCAGGTACAGCTCAACGCCGCCTGCGTTCCACACGCCGAAGCTCTGGCCTGCAGTACCGCTGAAGTGCGCTTTAATCGGGTCAGCTGCCAGGCCCTGATCGCCATGGAACTGGGCGATGTAGCCAGACAGTGATGCACCGACAGAACGGTCCGTGTTGCGGATATCAAACCAGAAGGTTTTACTCTGGCGTTCGTCCACAAACGGTTTTGCCTGCTGCAGCAATTGAGCATTGAGCACGCCATTATCAAACGGCGGGTTGTTCTCAGTACAGAACAGTGCTTTACCCGGATGCGGTTCGGCCGTTTCCAGCAGTTTCGACAGATCCAGTTTCTGCTGTTTGGCGGTGAAACCGTCAAGCTCTTTGAGCAGGTCAGTACGGCCAATCAGATCGACCAGACGTTTCACACCCAGTTGCGCCATTAACTCACGCACTTCACGGGCGATAAATTCAAAGTAGTTGGTCACTTTGAACGGCAGGCCGTGGTAGTGGTTCTTACGCAGTTTTTCGTCCTGAGTCGCCACACCGGTTGCGCAGTTGTTCAGGTGACAAATGCGCAGGTATTTACAGCCCAGCGCCACCATTGGACCAGTGCCGAAGCCGAAGCTTTCTGCACCGAGGATAGCCGCTTTAATGATGTCCTGGCCTGTTTTCAGACCCCCATCGGTTTGCAGCCGAATTTTGTGGCGCAGACCGTTGGCCACCAGCGCCTGCTGGGTTTCCACCAGACCCAGTTCCCAGGGACAGCCCGCGTATTTGACGGAGGAGAGCGGGCTTGCACCCGTACCGCCGTCGTAACCTGCGATAGTAATCAGGTCAGCGTAGGCTTTTGCCACACCCGTCGCGATGGTGCCGACGCCAGGTTCAGAGACCAGCTTCACGGAGATCAGGGCTTTCGGGTTGACCTGTTTAAGGTCGAAAATTAGCTGCGCCAAATCCTCGATAGAGTAAATATCGTGGTGCGGTGGCGGTGAAATCAGGGTCACACCCGGAACGGAATAACGCAGCTTAGCGATGTACGGCGTGACTTTATCACCCGGTAACTGACCGCCTTCACCCGGTTTCGCGCCCTGGGCTACTTTAATCTGAATCACGTCAGCGTTGACCAGGTAAGCCGGGGTCACACCAAAGCGACCCGAGGCAACCTGTTTGATACGCGACACTTTATTGGTGCCGTAGCGTGCCGGATCTTCACCACCTTCACCAGAGTTGGAGAAGCCGCCGAGGCTATTCATTGCTTCTGCCAGTGCTTCGTGGGCTTCCGGGCTGAGTGCGCCAATAGACATCGCTGCGGTATCAAAGCGTTTGAACAGTTCGCTTGCTGGCTCTACGTCGTTAATGCTGACAGTTTCGCCGTTAGGTGTGATCGCCAGCAGGTCGCGCAAGGTCGCAGCCGGACGCTCATTCACCAGTTTTGCGTACTGCTGATAATCGCTGTACTCACCGCTTTGCACCGCTTGTTGAAGGGTGCGCACGACGTCCGGATTATAGGCGTGATATTCGCCACCGTGAACGTATTTGAGCTGACCGCCCTGATCCAATGGTTTGCGTGCCAGCCAGGCGCGTTTAGACAGATTCAGCAGGTCCTGCTGGAAGTCAGAGAAGCTTGCTCCACTGATGCGGCTGACCGCACCCTGGAAGCAGAGCCCGGACACATCTTCATGCAAGCCAACCGCTTCGAAGAGTTTTGAGCAACGGTAGGAGGCAATGGTCGAGATGCCCATTTTGGACATGATCTTGTACAGACCTTTGTTGATGCCGTTACGGTAGTTCAGCATCACGGTACGGTAGTCTTTTTCGATAGCTTTGCTGTCGACCAGTTTGGCCAGGGTTTCATAGGCCAGGTACGGGTAGATGGCGGTGGCGCCGAAGCCCAGCAGCACTGCAAAGTGGTGCGGGTCACGGGCACTGGCGGTTTCAACGATGATGTTAGCATCGCAGCGCAGGCTCTTATCGACGAGGCGAGTCTGAATCGCACCGACCGCCATAGGTGCCGGTACCGGCAGACGGTTTTTAGCGATGGCACGATCAGAGAGCACCAACAGTACGGTGCCGTTACGGACCATCTGCTCGGCTTTATCACACAGCGCTTTGACAGTTTCTTCCAGCGTGGTTTGGGTCACGTCGAAGGTGATGTCCAGCACGTCTGCACGATAGTGCTCTTCTTTCATCGTGGTGAGCTGAGTGAAATCGGAGTACAGCAGAATCGGTGATTTGAAGCTCAGACGGTGCGCCTGGCCTTCCGCTTCGCAGAAGACGTTCATCTCACGACCAATGCTGGTGGCCAGCGACATCACGTGTGCTTCGCGCAGCGGATCGATTGGCGGGTTGGTCACCTGCGCAAACTGCTGGCGGAAGTAGTCGTATATGATACGCGGTTGGCTGGAAAGCACGGCAAACGGAGTATCGTCACCCATTGAGCCGACTGCTTCCTGGCCATTTTCGCCCAGTACACGGATAACAGAGTCCAGCTCTTCAAAGCTGTAGTTAAACTGTTTCTGGTAGCTGGACAACAGGTCGTCATCCATTTCACGGGTGCCAACCTGATCGTCTGCCAGATCTTCAAATGGCACCAGGCGACGGACGTTCTTCTCCATCCATTCTTTATACGGGTGGCGGCTTTTCAGATCGTTATCGGTCTCAGCGGAATGCAGAATGCGACCACCACGGGTGTCGATAACCATCAGTTCGCCTGGACCGACGCGGCCTTTTTCAACCACTTCATCCGGCTGGTAGTCCCAGATCCCGACTTCAGAGGCGCAGGTGATCAGTTTGTCTTTGGTGATGACATAACGTGCCGGGCGCAGACCGTTACGGTCCAGGTTACAGGCAGCAAAGCGACCATCAGACATAACGATACCTGCCGGACCATCCCACGGCTCCATGTGCATGGAGTTAAAGTCGAAGAAGGAACGCAGATCCGGATCCATATCCGGGTTGTTCTGCCAGGCTGGCGGCACCAGCAAGCGCATAGCACGGACGATGTCCATACCGCCTGCCAGCAGCAGCTCAAGCATGTTATCCATTGAACTGGAGTCAGAGCCGGTTTCGTTTACAAACGGTGCGGCATCATGCAGATCCGGGATCAATGGGGTCTTGAATTTGTAGGTACGCGCACGCGCCCACTGACGGTTACCAGTGATGGTATTGATTTCACCGTTGTGAGCCAGGTAGCGGAACGGCTGTGCCAGAGGCCAGCGTGGCACGGTGTTGGTGGAGAAGCGCTGGTGGAAGAGGCAAATGGCCGATTCCAGACGCAGGTCCGCCAGATCCAGATAGAAACGTGGCAGGTCTGTTGGCATGCACAGACCTTTATAAATGTTCACGACATTGGAGAGGCTACAAACGTAGAAGTCTTTATCTTCCTGCAGGCGCTTTTCGATGCGACGACGGGCGATAAACAGACGGCGCTCCATATCACGTGGACGCCAGCCAGCCGGGGCATTAACGAAAATTTGTTCAATGCGCGGCAGTGAGGAGAGGGCGATTTCACCGAGTACCCCTTCATTGGTTGGCACATCGCGCCAGCCAACAATAGACAGAGTCTCTTGCTGAAGCTCTTCTTCTACAACGCGGCGCGCAGCAGCGGCTTTTTCTGGATCCTGATTCAGGAACAGCATGCCAACTGCGTAATTTTTGGCTAAACGCCAGCCGCGCTCTTCCGCAACGATACGGAAGAAACGATCGGGTTTTTGGAGCAGCAAACCACAACCGTCACCGGTTTTTCCATCGGCGAGAATTGCACCACGGTGCTGCATACGGGCCAGTGCGTGTATGGCAGTACGCACTACCTTGTGGCTAGGTTCGCCTTCTATGTGGGCGATCAGGCCGAAACCACAGTTATCCCTCTCAAGGGATTTATCGTACAACATATCAGTGAACCTCCCCAGGCTCTACGGGACCCCCTCCTGACCGACGCGCACAGGCGCAAAAAGAGCATGGCGACGGGGCATATGCCTCGAATGTCGCCCTCTTTAATTTCCTTTTCGCATCGGTACACAAGTGTTGAGGACTTGCTTAAGAGGGAATCACAATAACTGCATAAATATGATGAGCAGACCGCTCATCCAGAAAGCTTCCAGCGGATTCCCAACTTATCGGGAATCCTTATTCAGGTCAAATGCCAGGCTTATTTATACAAAAATGTGCTAAAGGTGAGTTAATTATTTGAAATATAAATACATTTAACCTTTTTTACATTGTCGGGACCCAGTTGAAAGCCGCTTCGTTCTGTGATCTGACTCACTATCGGAAAGCCCGCTTATTGCGTTACCGTACTAACTGATGAGTACTTTGCAGAGTTTTATGCTGAGATATGGGTTGGGGCTGTATGAAGACACTGTTTTGCATGGGTGATAGTATTTTTGCAAAATATCCTGTGAACATAAGGAAAAGTAATTGTCATCAGCGTGAATGAAATTGCGGTAATATTGACTTTTTATGCAGTAAATAAAAGCGTTGCCGGGCGATTGATCCACATCATCGCCGTCGAAAGCTAAAAATGGCAGGCTTGGCCCTTTCCAGAGCACGGCCCTTCAGATTATGCAGTTACAAAAATTAGTCAATATGTTTGGTGGGGATCTTGCCCGCCGTTATGGTGAAAAAGTCCATAAACTGACGTTACACGGTGGTTTTAGCTGCCCAAACCGCGATGGCACTATTGGGCGCGGAGGCTGTACGTTCTGCAACGTGGCCTCTTTTGCTGATGAAATGCAGCAGCACCGTTCCATTGCTGAGCAACTTGCCCACCAGGCGCATCTGGTCAATCGCGCAAAACGCTATCTTGCCTATTTTCAGGCTTATACCAGTACCTGGGCGGAAGTACAGGTGCTGCGTTCCATGTATCAACAGGCTATAAGCCAGGCCAACATTGTGGGTTTATGCGTCGGGACACGCCCTGACTGCGTACCAGAAGCAGTGCTCGACCTGCTCAGTGAATATCACGATCAAGGTTATGAAGTCTGGCTGGAATTGGGGTTGCAGACGGCACACGATAAAACCCTGCACCGTATTAATCGCGGTCATGATTTCGCCTGCTACCAGAACACCACCCGGCTGGCACGTGAGCGTGGATTAAAGGTCTGTAGCCATCTTATTGTCGGTCTGCCGGGCGAAGGTCAGGCTGAATGTCTGCAAACGCTCCAGCGTGTCGTGGAGACGGGTGTAGACGGCATAAAGCTGCACCCTTTGCATATTGTAAAAGGCAGCATTATGGCAAAGGCTTGGGAAGCGGGCAGGCTAAACGGTATTGAGCTTGAAGAGTACACGCTGACTGCCGGTGAGATGATTCGCCACACGCCGCCGCAGGTGATTTACCACCGCATTTCCGCCAGCGCACGCCGTCCAACCCTTTTAGCTCCGCTCTGGTGTGAAAATCGCTGGACGGGCATGGTGGAACTGGATCGTTATCTCAATGATCAGGGTGTTCAGGGCTCGGCGCTGGGACGATGCTGGGTACCTCACACTGCTAAATCATTCCCCGAGTGAATGCCAAACCTCAATCGTTACCGCATTTTTCGCACAACCTTCAACGCCTTGCTCAGAATTGAGTATTATTGAGCGGACTTGTTTGAGGAAATCGTTATGAAGCAAATTCGTTTACTGGCGCAGTATTACGTCGACCTGATGATGAAGCTCGGCCTGGTGCGTTTCTCCATGCTACTGGCACTGGCGCTGGTGGTACTCGCCATCGTTGTGCAAATGGCGGTGACGATGGTGTTGCAGGGCCAGGTTGAAAACATCGACGTTATCCGGTCGATTTTCTTTGGTTTGCTGATCACGCCCTGGGCGGTCTACTTTCTGTCGGTGGTGGTGGAACAACTTGAAGAGTCGCGCCAGCGCCTCTCACGGTTGGTCGATAAGCTGGAAGAGATGCGCGACCGCGACCTCAAACTCAACGTTAAGCTAAAAGAGAACATCACCCGGCTCAATCAGGAGATGGCCGATCGCGAAAAAGCCGAAGCTGAGCGTCAGGCAACCTTTGAACAGCTCAAGATTGAGATGCAGGAACGCGAGCAGACGCAAATCCAGCTTGAGCAGCAGTCGACGTTTTTACGTTCTTTCCTCGATGCTTCACCCGATCTGGTGTTCTATCGCAATGAAGATAAAGAATTTTCTGGCTGCAACCGGGCGATGGAATTGCTGACCGGCAAAAGTGAGAAGCAGTTGATCAATCTGAAGCCTCAGGACGTATATTCTCCTGAAGCATCGGAGAAAGTCATTGAAACGGATGAAAAAGTCTTCCGTCACAACGTATCGCTCACCTATGAGCAGTGGCTGGATTACCCGGATGGTCGTAAGGCCTGTTTTGAAATTCGTAAAGTCCCCTATTACGACCGCGTAGGCAAGCGTCACGGGCTCATGGGCTTCGGACGCGATATTACCGAGCGTAAACGTTATCAGGACGCCCTGGAGCGTGCCAGCCGCGATAAGACCACCTTTATCTCCACTATCAGCCATGAGCTGCGTACACCGCTGAATGGCATTGTGGGCTTGAGCAGGATCCTGCTGGATACCGAGTTGACCGACGAGCAGGAGAAATACCTCAAAACTATCCACGTTTCAGCCGTCACACTGGGTAATATTTTCAACGATATTATCGATATGGATAAGATGGAGCGCCGCAAAGTCCAACTCGATAACCAACCTATCGATTTCACCAGCTTCCTGGCGGATCTGGAGAACCTGTCGGGTCTGCAGGCGCACCAGAAGGGGCTACGGTTTGTGATGGAGCCGACTTTACCGCTGCCGCATAAAGTGGTGACCGATGGCACACGCTTGCGCCAGATTCTGTGGAACCTGATCAGCAACGCCGTTAAATTTACCCGTGAAGGGCAGGTGACGGTGCGTGTGCGCTTTGATGCGGACGATATTCTGCACTTTGAAGTGGAGGATTCTGGCATCGGCATTCCTCGTGAAGAGCTCGATAAAATCTTCGCCATGTATTACCAGGTCAAAGACAGCCATGGCGGAAAACCGGCCACTGGTACCGGCATTGGCCTTGCGGTATCCCGCCGTCTGGCAAAAAGCATGGGCGGGGATATTGTCGTCACCAGCCAGGCCGGCAAAGGCTCCCTCTTCACCCTGACCGTGCATGCGCCTGCGGTGGCGGAAGAGGTGGAAGATGCCTTCGAAGACGACGATATGCCGTTGCCTGCGCTGCATGTGCTGTTGGTGGAAGATATCGAGCTGAACGTTATTGTTGCCCGATCTGTGCTGGAGAAACTGGGTAGCAGTGTCGATGTGGCCATGACAGGTAAAGCCGCGCTGGAGATGTTCCAGCCCGGTGAATATGACCTGGTTCTACTGGACATTCAGTTGCCGGACATGACCGGCCTGGATATCTCCCGCCTGTTGACCAGTCAGTTTGCTCGTGAAGAGCTGCCGCCTCTGGTTGCACTGACCGCTAATGTGCTGAAAGATAAAAACGAGTATCTGGAAGCGGGGATGGACGACGTCCTGAGCAAACCGCTGGCGGTCCCGGCATTAACTGCCATGATTAAAAAATTCTGGGATACCTGTGATGATGAGGATGTGACGATGACCGCGATGGATAACAAATCACAAAATCTGCTGGATATAGACATGCTCGAACAGTACATCGAGCTGGTGGGGCCGAAACTCATTACCGATGGACTGGCCGTCTTTGAGAAAATGATGCCTGGTTATGTCAGCGTGCTGGAATCAAACCTGACGGCCCGAGATCAAAAAGGGATCGTGGAAGAGGGGCATAAGATCAAGGGCGCTGCAGGGTCGATCGGGTTGCGCCATTTGCAACAGTTAGGGCAGCAGATCCAGTCTCCGGATCTTCCGGCATGGTGGGATAACGTCGGTGAATGGATCGATGAGATGAAACAGGAATGGCCAAACGATGTTGCAGTCCTGAAAGCCTGGGTAGCAAACGCTGGAAAAAAATGACCCCGGATTAACCGGGGTGCGCGAATACTGCGCCAACACCAGGGAAATCGTGGCTGCGCCGTAATGTTATAGTTTTTTATTTACAAGGGCGCAGTCTGAAAAATTTGAACTGCACGCACATAAGATAGCAAATCTTAAATGATTTGTTACATCAATCAGTGAAATGTGTGAAGCATAGCGCCCTTATCAAAATATTTAATTATCGAAAGCCGTTGCATAAAGGATGAGCAAAATGAAAAAAGTCGGTGTTGTTCTTAGTGGCGCAGGGGTTTACGACGGTTCGGAGATCCATGAAGCAGTCCTGACACTCCTTGCGATCGCTCGGGAAGGCGCTGAGGCCGTCTGTTTTGCTCCCGATAAACTCCAGTCTGATGTGATCAACCATCTTAACGGTGATCCCATGAACGAAAGCCGCAATGTGTTAATCGAAGCGGCCCGTATTGCACGCGGATCTATACAGTCACTCGCCTATGCATCAGTAAACGATCTGGATGCGTTGATTGTGCCGGGTGGATTTGGTGCGGCGAAAAACCTCAGCAACTTTGCAAGTAAGGGAAGTGAATGCGAAGTGGATGCCGGCTTAAAACGCCTGGCTCTGGAAATGCACCAGGCAGGCAAACCCCTTGGTTTTATCTGTATTGCCCCTGCTATGCTGCCAAAAATTTTCGATTTCCCTCTGCGTATCACCATCGGTACCGATATTGATACGGCTGAAGTCCTTGAAGAGATGGGGGCTGAGCATGTTCCTTGTCCCGTGGAAGATATCGTGGTGGACGAGGACAATAAAGTGGTTACCACCCCTGCATACATGCTGGCAGAGAACATCGCACAAGCGGCAACCGGGATCGAAAAGCTAGTGGCGCGTGTGCTGGTGCTGGCTGAATGAAGGGACTGGGAGGTCCGCTGAAAACTCGTCTCAAACGTTTATTGCTGCGGGTGATACTGGCTCTGGCAGTTTTTTGGGGTGGTGGCATTCTGCTGTTCAGCTTTATGCCAGTGCCGTTCTCAGCTGTCATGGTTGAACGGCAGTTAGGGGCCTGGCTGACGGGGAATTTCAGCTACGTCGCCCATTCAGACTGGGTGAGCATGGATGATATTTCCCCCTGGGCCGCTCTGGCGGTTATTGCAGCTGAAGATCAACGATTCCCGGATCACTGGGGGCTGGATTTTGGTGCCATCGAAAAAGCCTTGTCTCACAATGAGCGACATGAAAACCGTATTCGTGGTGCATCAACCATTTCACAGCAAACGGTGAAAAACCTGCTGTTGTGGGACGGTAAAAGCTGGATTCGTAAAGGGCTTGAAGCTGGTCTGACGCTGACCACTGAAGTGGTCTGGACCAAGCGGCGCATACTCACCGTCTACCTGAATATTGCTGAGTTTGGTGAGGGCGTGTTTGGGGTGGAAGAGGCGTCACAGCGCTATTTCCGTAAGCCCGCCAGCAAGCTCACGATGTCGGAAGCGGCACTTCTCGCCGCAGTGTTGCCGAACCCTGTCCGTTTTCGGGCGGATGCACCTTCGGGGTATGTACGCAGCCGACAGGCGTGGATCCTGCGCCAGATGCGCCAGTTAGGTGGGGAAGCGTTTCTGGAGCGCAACAAGCTCCATTGATAATGCCCTCTCTGCAAGGAGAGGGCTATTCTTCGTCAAACCCGGCAATAAACAGCGCGATAACGGCTGCCAGGGCTTCTTCTTCCTGAGGGCCCGTCGCTTCAACCTCAATTTGACGTCCTTTCGCTGAATCCAGCATCAGCAGGGCAATCACACTGCTGGCTTCGGCTTCTGTACCCTCGTCATTACGTAAGAGAACTTCTGCGTCAAACCCCTGAACCAGTTCAAACAGCTTCATCGCCGGGCGCGCGTGCATGCCCAGCTTATTGGTGATTTCAACAGTTTGTTTTACGGTCATGTTTTGCGTTTTTCCAGCGTACGATGACGAGACTGAACGTTTTTACCGCGTGAACGGAAGTAGTCGGCAAGTTGTTCAGCAACATAGACGGAACGGTGCTTACCGCCCGTACAACCGATGGCGACCGTCAGATAGCTTCGGTTGTTGGTTTCAAGCATAGGAAGCCACAGCTCAAGATAGCTGCGCGTCTGGTAGATAAAGTTGTGAACTTCGGTGTGTCTGTCGAGGAAGGCGGCAACAGGCTTATCGAGACCCGTCATCGGGCGCAGTTTGGGATCCCAGTGCGGGTTTGGCAAAAAGCGCACGTCAAAGACGTAATCGGCATCAATCGGAATACCGTGCTTGAAACCGAAAGATTCGAACACCATGGTCAACTCGCGCTCGCGTTTGCCGAGCAATCGGGTACGCAGCATTTCTGCCAGCTCATGCACCGACATTTCAGACGTGTCGACAATCAGGTCGGCACGAGAACGTAACGGTTCAAGCAGGTTGCTCTCTTCATCGATGGCGCTTTCCAGAGACAAGTTTTTGCTGGAAAGCGGGTGCAGGCGACGCGTGTCGCTGTAACGACGAATCAGGGTGTTGCGGTCGGCGTCCAGGAACAGCAGTTGTGGCGAGAAATAATCCGGCAGGTTGTTCATGGCCTGCTCAAAGATTTCTGGCGACTCTGGCATATTACGTACGTCAATACTAACGGCAGCAGAGGTTTGTCTGTCGGCAAGCGTTCTCGCCAGCTCAGGCAGCAGTACCACCGGCAGGTTATCAACGCAGTAAAATCCCATGTCTTCCAGTGCACGCAGGGCGACCGATTTACCGGAACCCGAACGACCACTTACGATCATCAGGACCATGGGCCATTTCTCCTCGCAACGCCGGATAACACGGCGACTAATACATTACGCATCGTCCTGTTCGCCTTCTGTCAGCGTGATTATCTGGTACAGCTCTTCATCACTTTGTGCAGAGCGCAGGCGGCGACAAATGGTTTTATCCGCCAGACGTTTTGCCACTAACGAGAGGGTATGCAAATGCGTTTTGGTTTGATCGGCTGGCACCAGGAGAGCAAACAGCAGATCGACGGGTTGGTTATCAATAGCATCAAATGCAATCGGTGTTTCCAGTTGCACGAACACACCGACCGCCCGAAGGGTATCTTCTTCGAGTTTACCGTGCGGGATGGCTATCCCGTTGCCAATGCCCGTACTGCCCATTTTCTCGCGCGTAAGGATAGCCTCGAAAACCACCTGAGGTGGCAGGCTTAGCTGTTTTGCAGCGAGCTCACTGATTATCTCCAGCGCACGTTTTTTGCTCTGGCAGTGAACACCACTACGCGTACATTCCTGGTTAAGGACATTGCTCAATTGTAGAGCGGAATCGTTGTTCATCATAATTTCACCTAAGCGTCGCCAGTGCAAACACCCTACCGGGTTACGGTAGGGTGGTACGCGCCAGACGCCAGCCCGGACAATTAGTGTTGTTTCAGTTTATCTTTATGTTTCGTCAGTTGACGCGCCAGTTTATCAATTAAACCGTCGATAGCAGCATACATATCCTGACCTTCCGCACTGGCGTGAATTTCACCACCATTAACATGCAAAGTTGCATCCGAGGTATGAGTCACTTTCTCCACTTTCAACACAATATAGACCTGATTAATCCTCTCGAAGTATTGTTCGAGTTTCGCAAATTTGGCATTCACAAATTCACGCAGGGCCTCGGTGATCTCGACGTTCTGTCCTGTGATGTTAAGCTGCATAGTGTCTTCCTTATCGGTTGGGTCAGACCAGCTGTTTACGCTGATTTGACGGCGGAATGGATAAAGACTCTCGATATTTTGCAACGGTTCGCCGCGCGACCATAATCCCCTGATCGGACAGTATGGACGTCAGTTTACTGTCACTCAGTGGTTTCGCAGGGTTTTCTGCGGCGATCAATTTTTTCACCAGCGCACGTATAGCAGTCGACGAGGCTTCGCCACCGCCTTCAGTATTGACGTGGCTGGAGAAAAAATACTTGAGCTCAAAAATGCCTCGCGGACTGTGAAGGTATTTTTGAGTGGTGACACGAGAGATGGTGGATTCATGCATCTCAACGGCCTGGGCGATATCAGCCAGCACCATCGGTCTCATAAACTCCTCTCCCTGTTCGAAAAAGGCTTGCTGCTGCTCCACAATACAGCGGCTTACGCGTAAGAGCGTGTCGTTACGGCTTTCCAGGCTTTTAATCAGCCACTTCGCGTCCTGCAGATTACTGCGAATAAACTGGCTGTCGGCATCGTTACGGGCTCCGCCGCACATGGCAGCATAGTGCTGGTTAATTTGCAGACGCGGGATACTGTCTGAATTCAGCTCAACAACCCAACGGGCGTTGTGCTTGCGCACCAGCACATCAGGAATGACATACTCAGGTTCGCCGGTCTGGATCGATTGACCCGGGCGAGGATCCAGCGACTGGATCAGATTCACCGCTTCTTTCAGCACATCTTCTTTCAGACGGGTGACGCGCATGAGTGTGCGGAAATCATGGTTTGCAAGTAGATCGAGATGATCGCTGATAATGAGCTGCGCCTCTTCACGCCAGGGCGTCTCTTTTGCGAACTGAGAAAGTTGGATCAGCAGGCAGTCGCGCAGATCTTTTGCAGCAACGCCTACCGGATCGAAACGCTGGATACGCTTTAGCACGGCTTCGACTTCATCAAGCCCAATCTCTTCGTCTCCCATGCTTTCCAGAATGTCTTCCAGGGGGACGGTGAGGTATCCGGTATCGTCTACAGCATCCACAATCGAGGTGGCAATCGCCCGATCGGTATCGGAGAACGGCGTTAACTCAACCTGCCACATCAGGTAATCCTGAAGTGACTGGGTGGTTTCGCCCTGATAAATAGGGAGTTCGTCGTCGATATAATCGGTGCTGCTGCCGGAGGGGGTGCCTGCGGTATAAATTTCATCCCAACTGGCATCCAGCGGCAGTTCCTCAGGCATCTCTTTTTGCTCAAGAGCGTCTACGGTGTCGAGGTTCTCATTGTCCTGGGACTGCTGCGCTTCCACTTCTTCATGAAGATCGGTTTGTTCCAGCAATGGGTTACTCTCCAGCGCTTGCTGGAGTTCTTGCTGGAGTTCCAACGTGGACAGCTGTAACAGGCGAATAGCCTGCTGCAACTGCGGCGTCATGGCGAGCTGCTGGCTCAGCCTTAATTGCAAACCTTGCTTCATATTCAGAGCAGTCTTCTCCGACTAAACACGTCAATAAACTCTACCCTATCAGAGTCTGAAGTCTTCCCCAAGATATACGCGCTTAACGTGTTCGTCTTCAAGGATTTGCTGTGGAGTACCGTGGGCAATTAAGTGACCCTGACTCACGATATAAGCGCGCTCACAGACCGCCAACGTTTCACGTACGTTATGGTCGGTAATCAACACACCGAGTCCGCTGTCACGTAAATGTTCAATGATACGTTTGATATCGATAACGGAAATCGGATCGACGCCTGCAAACGGCTCATCAAGCAAGATAAATTTAGGGTTAGCGGCTAATGCTCGGGCAATTTCTACACGGCGGCGTTCACCACCGGAGAGTGCCTGGCCCAGGTTGTCACGAAGATGTTCAATGTGGAACTCTTCCATCAGCTCATTCGCACGGTCTGTTCGCTGTTCAGCGCTCAGATCATCGCGAATTTGCAGAACGGCCATTAGGTTATCGAAGACGCTAAGGCGACGGAAAATGGAGGCTTCCTGAGGCAGGTATCCAATGCCACGGCGTGCTCGAGCATGCAGTGGTAACAGGCTGATATCTTCATCATCAATGATGATGTTGCCTGCATCTCGCGGCACAATACCGACAACCATATAAAATGTTGTGGTTTTCCCTGCGCCGTTAGGGCCTAACAGGCCAACAATTTCACCTGAATTGACGGTCAGGCTAACGTCTTCCACGACACGACGGCCTTTGTAGGCCTTAGCGAGATTCTTTGCAGTTAATGTTGCCATAACGAATTAGTTACTCTTTTTTTGCGCCGGGGCTGGGTTCTGGGTATTGCTCTTATCTTGCAGTTGCGACGGTACCAGAACCGTGGTCACACGTTTACCTTTCTCACTAAACGCCTGCATTTTCTGCTCTTTAACCAGATAGGTGATTTTGTCGCCTTTGATATTGCTATCAAGCTGTTCCAGATAGGCATTGCCAGTCAGGATCACAAAATCTTTTTCCAGTTCGTAATGCATCTGTGAGGCATGTCCTTTCACCGGTTTACCATTGTCCTGCAACTGGTAGAAGGTGGCTGGATTACCAAAGCCGTCAATGACTTCTTTACCCTGTTGCCCACCAGGGCGAGTGACGACAACTTTGTCCGCATTGATTTTGATTGTTCCTTGCGTCACAACGACATTACCAGTGAAGGTAACGACATTGCCTTGCATATCCAAAGACTGCTGATCAGAGTCGATATGGATAGGTTGCTCGGTATCGCCAGTTACCGCAAATGCCGGGATGCTGGCAGCAAGAAGTGCGCTGGCCAGGACAACATTAAGGCTGAGTTTGTTTGTTTTGAATTTCATATGAGCTTCTAACCTTTTCAATCAGCTCTGCGGTTTTGCTGCGTAAATTGCCGCGCATTTTCAGGCCGGTGGAATTGAATGTTGTTCCGTATAACGTTACCTGATCGTCAGAGGTCACATCCTGAGTGACCAGATTGATCTGGGCGTTATCCGTCGTAATTTTTCGTAGTTGAGCGTCTGCTGTCAGTGCATTGACTTCAACATGGCCGTAAAGATAAAGCATTCTGTCATTGGTGAGCTTTGCTTTATCCGCCTTAATGGACCATGTCGGAATTTTATCTTTATCGAACGTCGTCAGCACGGGTTGGGTGAACCATGTGATCGCGTCTGCGGAGAAATATTCCACATGCTGAGCAATCAATCGGTAGTTCAGCGCACCTTCAGGACTATAGACAACCGTATCTGTGTGCTCGCTTTTATACGTCGGGTCGCTGCTATTCGTGGTTACGGGGGCGGCTTGATCCCGGTCTGCAAGGTTTACACCAATCAGTACCAGTACGATCAGCGCCAGCACAATGATGACCCAACGTCTGGTTTTACTCATATCGATTGCCCTTTGGCCTCATCAAATTTACCTTGCGCCAGTAATAATAAATCGCAAACTTCACGAACGGCCCCACGCCCACCGGCAATATGCGTGACATAGTCCGCGCGGGGAATCAGCACTGGGTGCGCATCGGCAACGGCCACGCTCAAACCAATCTCAGCCATCACGGGCCAGTCAATCAAATCGTCACCAACATAGGCGACTTGTTCGGGCTTAAGGGCAAGCTTAGTTAAAAGCTCACGGTAGGCCAGCAGCTTGTCAGATTGTCCCTGATAAAGGTGCGTAATTCCCAAAGTGTCACAGCGGTCTTCTACCAGTTTAGCTTTTCGCCCGGTAATGATGGCGACCTCAATGTTTGACGTAAGTGCGCAGCGAATACCGTATCCATCACGAACGTTAAACGCTTTCAGCTCTTCGCCATTATTACCCATATAGATTAGGCCATCAGACAAAACGCCATCAACATCAAGTATTAATAGACGGATCTTTTCTGCCTTTGCCATGACTTGCGCGCTCACCGACCCATAGCAGGTTGAAAGCGACGCACCAACATTACTCATTATCTCATCCTTTTTTATACTACGCCCGCGCGCAGCAAATCATGCATATGTACCACACCCAGCAACTGGTCGCCATCTGCAACCAGGACGGATGTAATATGGCGGGATTGCATCAAATTCAGGGCTTCTACAGCCAATATATCAGGTCTAACACGTATGCCACCCGGGGTCATAACGTCTGCGATACCAAGATTGCGCACATCGACGCCCATGTCGAAAACGCGCCGTAAATCGCCATCGGTAAAAATACCTTCAATTTTCATCAGATCATCACAGATGACCGTCAGCCCCAAATTTTTACGTGTAATTTCAAGTAAAGCATCACGCAACGTGGCATCCTTGCTGACATGAGGGATCTCATTGCCCGTGTGCATAATATCGTTTACGCGCAGAAGAAGCTTGCGTCCCAGGGCACCTCCTGGATGTGAAAGTGCGAAATCTTCGGCAGTAAAACCGCGCGCTTTAAGCAAGGCAACCGCAATCGCATCTCCCATCACTAAGGCTGCTGTTGTGCTCGATGTCGGCGCAAGGCCAAGTGGGCAAGCCTCTCTGGGAACTTTTACGCACAAATGAATATCGGCCGCACGACCCATGCTGCTTTCTGGTTTGCTGGTCATGCAAATCAGGAAAACATTCAGTCGCTTGAGAACGGGGATCAACGCCAGAATCTCGTTGGATTCACCGGAGTTGGATAGCGCTATCACCACATCGTGCGCACCAACCATGCCGAGGTCGCCGTGTGCGGCTTCGCCGGGATGGACGAAGAATGATGGAGTTCCTGTACTGGCAAAGGTGGCTGCCATTTTTTTAGCAATATGGCCAGACTTGCCCATCCCCATAACAATAACTTTGCCGCTGCAGTAGAAGATTTTCTCACAGGCCTGCGCAAAGTCCTCGTTAATATATTGATCGAGATGCGCCAGTCCTTCGCGTTCAATATCAAGAACGTCCCGGCCTGCTTGTTGAAAATTGAAACCCGGTTGCAGTTCAATGTGCGACATAATGTTTTTCCATTTATCCCATCAAACGTGGCGTCATCCAGTACAGCAACGCCAGCCATATGAAGAAGCCACCTAACAATAGCGCGCCCAGTCCTCTGCCTGACTGCTGCTTACGTCGCCAGCAGGTAAAAGCAAAGATGACGCTTACCAGTAACATCACGCCATAGTCGCGAGAGAAGGCAAGTGGGTTAAAGGAACCCGGTGCAATCAACGCGGGTAGCCCCAGAACCAGAGTGATGTTGAAAATATTTGATCCGATGATATTACCGATCGCGATATCGTCTTCGCCTTTACGTGTCCCGGCAATCGCTGTAGCTAGTTCAGGTAAGCCTGTGCCAATAGCAATGACCGTCAGGCCGATAGTTAATTCACTCATCGCGAAGTAGTTCGCCATCACGGTAGCGTTATCCACCACCATTCGTGTGGCCATCGGCATAATAATTAACGCTACGCCCAGCCACAAGAAAGCGACTGACAGGCTTCCTCCTCGAGGCAGTTCGGCAAGTTGTTCACGCGTGAGGCTGTCGTTGCCCTGGCGTTCGGCCAGACGCGCGATTTTAACAATGAATATCAGCCACAGTACGGCGAGCAATAGCAGGCAAATGCCGTCAATCCAGGTTAGCTGACCGTCGTATAGCACCAGGCCCGCCAGCAGGCTCGCCACCAACATTAGGGGTAATTCGCGACGCAGGATATCGGAATGAACGGTAAAAGGGTGAAGGAAAGCGGCAAGTCCCAGGATCAAAAGAATGTTGGTGATGTTGGAACCGATGGCCGTTCCAATTGCCAAATCAAGTTGCCCATGCATTGAGGCGGCGACAGAGACGATAATTTCAGGCAGTGAGGTACCAATGCTAACGACTGTCATGCCAATGAGCAGCGGTGGAATACCAAGATTTCGACACAGAATAGATGCTGCAAACACCAGACGATCGGCGCTATAAACCACCAGAAGTAAACCAATTATTAATAGCGCCGTCGCTAAAAGCATCTAACGTCCTTTCTTGAGGTATAATCTGCCGGTCTGCAGGCTGCGATTGCCGGGGAATACCGGGAATGTCGAGCGGCGTAAAGAAGCCTTAATTTTGACTTTATGCGGCTCAAAAGTAAAACAAATGCCAGCTTTCGCTAACCCGAGCAGGTAATATTCTGTAAAAATGTTGGGTTCCTGATGTTATCGGCCATCATGCCCGGACCCGCCAGGGCCTATAAGGAAGAAAGAATGAGCCAGACAATCGCAAATCTTGTCGAGATTAATGGCGTGAGTTTTTCACGGAGTAACCGTCCCATCTTTGACAACATTTCGTTGACGGTTCCACGTGGAAAGATTACTGCGATTATGGGGCCGTCAGGGATTGGCAAAACAACATTATTGCGCCTCATTGGTGGGCAGATTCCCCCTGACAAAGGTGAGATTTTATTCGACGGCGAAAATATCCCTGAGATGAGCCGTTCACGTCTGTTCACCGTACGTAAACGTATGAGCATGTTGTTTCAGTCTGGTGCGCTCTTTACGGATTTGAATGTGTTCGAAAACGTGGCTTATCCATTGCGTGAACATACCAGTCTGCCGGAGCCTTTGCTCAAAAGTACGGTGATGATGAAGCTTGAAGCCGTAGGTTTGCGTGGCGCGGCCAATTTAATGCCTTCAGAGCTGTCCGGCGGTATGGCACGTCGTGCCGCTTTGGCACGCGCTATCGCGCTTGAGCCGGATTTGATCATGTTCGACGAACCTTTTGTGGGGCAGGATCCGATCACCATGGGCGTGTTGGTTAAACTGATTTCTGATTTAAATAGCGTTTTAGGTGTGACCTGTATTGTGGTTTCCCACGATGTTCCGGAAGTCCTGAGCATTGCCGATTATGCCTACATCGTCGCGGACAAAAAAATCGTTGCGCACGGTAGCGCGCAGGGGCTGCAAGAGAACAATGATCCTCGTGTGCGTCAGTTCCTGGATGGTATTGCTGATGGCCCGGTTCCATTTCGTTATCCCGCCGGTCAGTATCAATCCGATTTACTAGAGACAGGGAGTTAAGTTACTCATGCTGCTACAAGCACTGGCGTCTTTGGGCCACCGTGGCATCAAAACCATCTCGACATTTGGCCGCGCGGGTTTAATGCTCTTTAACGCCATCGTCGGTAAGCCTGAATTCCGTAAGCATGCGCCGTTGCTGGTACGCCAGCTCTACCATGTGGGCGTGCTGTCGATGCTCATTATCCTTGTTTCCGGCGTGTTTATTGGCATGGTCCTGGGCCTGCAGGGCTATCTTGTGCTCACGACTTACAGTGCGGAAACCAGCCTGGGTATGCTGGTAGCGCTGTCGCTTCTGCGTGAACTTGGGCCGGTTGTTGCCGCGCTCTTGTATGCGGGCCGAGCTGGGTCAGCGTTGACCGCTGAAATTGGTTTGATGCGGGCCACCGAGCAGCTTTCTAGCCTTGAGATGATGGCGGTGGATCCACTGCGTCGTGTCATTGCTCCACGCTTTTGGGCCGGTGTGATTTCGCTGCCGCTGCTGACGATTATCTTTGTCGCCGTTGGGATTTGGGGTGGTTCGCTGGTGGGTGTGAACTGGAAAGGAATCGACTCAGGCTTCTTCTGGTCGGCGATGCAGGATGCCGTCGACTGGCGTCTGGACCTGATCAACTGTCTGATAAAAAGTGTTGTGTTCGCTGTTACTGTAACCTGGATTGCGCTGTTCAATGGCTACGACGCGATCCCGACTTCTGCCGGGATTAGCCGGGCGACAACACGTACCGTTGTGCACTCTTCATTGGCTGTTCTTGGCCTTGATTTTGTGCTCACTGCATTGATGTTTGGGAATTGAGTTCATGCAAACGAAAAAAAGTGAAATTTGGGTAGGTATTTTTGTATTAGTGGCGTTGCTGGCTGCACTCTTCATTTGCCTGAAAGCGGCAGATGTTGCGTCGATGCGCACAGAACCTACTTACCGTATTTACGCAACCTTCGATAACATCGGTGGCCTCAAAGCCCGTTCGCCGGTTCGTATCGGTGGTGTCGTGGTAGGGCGAGTGGCGGATATTGAGCTTGATCCCAAGACCTATCTGCCGCGCGTTGCACTGGATATCGAAGAACGTTACAACCAGATCCCTGACACCAGCTCATTAGCGATCCGTACTTCGGGTCTATTGGGTGAGCAATATCTGGCGCTGAATGTTGGCTTTGAAGATCCTGAGCTGGGAACTTCTATGCTTAAGGAAGGTAGCACCGTCCAGGATACCAAGTCTGCTATGGTTCTCGAAGACCTTATCGGACAATTCCTTTACAGCAGTAAAGGCAGTGACAATAAGAATTCTGGCGATGCGCAGCCGCAAAGGCAAGAAGATACTCCCAGCGCACCGTCTGCTGGTTCGACGAATTAACGAGGAGAATTGACGCATGTTTAAACGTCTATTAATGGTTGCTATGCTGGTGATTGCACCGTTGAGTTTTGCCAGCGCGGCTGAGCAGACTAACCCCTATAAAGCAATGCAGGAAGCGGCGCAAAAGACTTTTGACCGCCTTAAAAACGAACAGCCAAAAATTCGCGCCAATCCGGATTACTTACGTGATGTGGTCGATCAAGAGTTGCTGCCCTATGTGCAGGTGAAATACGCCGGTGCTTTGGTACTGGGTCGTTACTACAAAGACGCGACCCCGGCGCAGCGTGATGCCTATTTCGCGGCTTTCCGTGAATACCTGAAACAGGCTTATGGCCAGGCGCTGGCGATGTACCACGGGCAGGGCTATCAGATTGCTCCCGAGCAACCGCTGGGCGACGCCACGATCATTCCGATCCGTGTGACCATTACCGATCCAAATGGACGCCCGCCCGTACGCCTCGATTTCCAGTGGCGTAAGAATACACAGTCAGGTAACTGGCAGGCTTATGACATGATTGCTGAAGGGGTGAGCATGATCACCACCAAACAGAATGAATGGAGCGACTTGCTGCGTACGAAAGGCATTGATGGCCTGACGGCTCAGTTGCAGTCTATTTCCCACCAGAAAATCTCGCTGGATGAGAAAAAATAATGGTCGTACAGCTTAGCTGGACGCGTCAAGGCGAGCGGCTGGTATTGCAAGGTGAACTCGATCAGGACGTGCTAAATCCGCTGTGGGATGCGCGTGTTGAGGCGATGAAAGGCATCACCTGTATCGATTTGCAAGGCGTTTCCCGTATCGATACGGCCGGGGTTGCACTGCTGATTCACCTTATCGACCAAGGGAAAAAGCAGGGTAATCTGGTTTCTCTTGAAGGTATTAGTGAAAACCTGAAAACGCTTGCAGAGTTGTATAATTTGCCTGTTGACGTATTGCCTCGCTAATTTTTTCAGTACGTTACTCTCTCAAGCCTCGTTTGATTTGTCGGCGAGGCTTTTTGCTTATTTAAGACCGCCTCACTTTCCTCTAAGATGTGGGGCTGTTTTCACTATCAGATGAAATTAACGCCCATGGAAAATCATGAAATTCAGACAGTGCTGATGAATGCACTCTCTCTCCAGGAAGCCCACGTCTCTGGCGATGGCAGTCACTTTCAGGTTATTGCTGTGGGTGAGGTATTCGACGGGATGAGCCGCGTCAAGAAACAACAAGCGGTTTATGGCCCCTTATCGGAATACATTGCGGATAACCGCATCCACGCTCTGTCGATCAAAGCGTTTACGCCACAGGAATGGGCGCGCGATCGCAAGCTAAACGGTTTTTGAGCTACGGGCTTAGGCCCGCAGCGCGTGTGAATTCTTAACAGAGAACAGATGAATGGATAAGTTTCGTGTACAGGGGCCGACCCGGCTCCAGGGCGAAGTCACAATTTCAGGCGCAAAAAACGCCGCGCTGCCTATCCTCTTTGCCGCACTGTTGGCAGAAGAGCCGGTAGAAATCCGCAACGTTCCGAAACTGAAAGACATCGACACCACCATGAAGTTGCTCAGCCAGCTGGGTACCAAAGTGGAACGTAATGGATCCGTCTGGATCGATGCGAGCAAGGTTGACGTTTTCTGTGCCCCTTATGACCTGGTCAAAACCATGCGTGCTTCTATCTGGGCGCTAGGGCCACTGGTGGCGCGTTTTGGTCAGGGGCAGGTTTCGCTGCCTGGCGGCTGTGCTATCGGCGCACGTCCGGTAGACCTGCATATTTCCGGTCTGGAACAGCTTGGCGCTGAGATCAAACTGGAAGAGGGTTACGTTAAGGCGAGCGTTGCTGGACGTCTGAAAGGCGCGCACATCGTGATGGATAAAGTCAGCGTCGGTGCGACCGTGACCATTCTGTCTGCGGCTACGCTCGCGGAAGGAACGACCATCATTGAAAACGCTGCACGTGAGCCGGAAATTGTCGATACCGCCAACTTCCTGAATGCGTTAGGGGCAAAAATTACTGGCCAGGGCACCGATCGTATCACCATCCAGGGCGTTGAGCGCCTCGGTGGCGGTACTTACAGCGTGCTGCCGGACCGTATTGAGACCGGTACCTTCCTGGTAGCTGCGGCTATTTCGGGCGGCAAGATTGTGTGCCGTAACGCGCAGCCTGACACCCTCGATGCCGTTCTGGCTAAGCTGCGCGAAGCTGGTGCGGATATCGAAGTGGGTGACGACTGGGTAAGCCTCGACATGCACGGTAAGCGTCCTAAGGCTGTCAGCGTTCGTACTGCGCCACATCCGGCATTCCCGACTGACATGCAGGCGCAATTCACGCTGCTGAATCTGGTTGCTGAAGGGACGGGCGTTATCACCGAAACAATTTTCGAAAATCGCTTTATGCACATCCCCGAACTGATTCGTATGGGTGCGCATGCAGAAATCGAAAGCAATACGGCGATTTGCTACGGTGTCGAAAAACTTTCCGGCGCACAGGTAATGGCGACGGATTTGCGTGCATCCGCGAGCCTGGTGCTGGCTGGTTGTATTGCAGAAGGGACCACGATTGTTGATCGCATCTACCACATCGACCGTGGCTATGAACGTATCGAAGACAAGTTGCGTGCCCTTGGCGCAAACATTGAACGCGTAAAAGGCGAATAACCTCCCGCACGTTCTATAGCCCCTGCCCGTCAGGCCAGGGGCTTTTTTTTGCCTCTTATTTCATTCTTTTTTGCCGCATCATGCTGGTTCGATTGATGAATTCATGCGTGACTGGATCATGATAACGCGAAGGCCAAATAACCCAGGGATCAGTATCCAGTGCCTGGGCAATAATCAGCTCTCCTTTCGGCCAGGAACGGCTTAATGCATTCGCCAGCGTTGACGAAGATAGTCCATTCTTGCGCGACTCTGCCGCCAGTGATGTCCCTTTCTTGTGCAACCCGGCAATAATGTCCGCAGTGTGCCAGTCGATAAATTTATTTTCCATCGCTCCTCCCTGATAAAAAACCTGTTAATACAGACGGTAAATCAACATGCTTAATATACGCATATAAGAGTTATTGCTCTAAAAAGTTCATGTAAGTTTTTTGAATTTAGGATTTCACCAGGGCTCTGGGAACAGATGGGTTATGAAGGGGAGAAGAGATATCAGGAACTTACTGAAACCTTCCTGCCTGAACTGGCAGGAAGGTAACTGCGATTAATGATCGCGTTGTACAGCGATGTGTGCGAGTCCGATGAGGGCTTCCCGCCACGGGGAATCAGGGATAACTTGCAGGGCACTGATCGCCTTATCAGCCTCTTCTTCTGCACGCTGACGCGTCCACTCCAGTGAACCACATTCAGCCATGGCTTCCAGAACAGGTTCTAACAAATGACGCCCATTTCCATTCTCAATGGCTTCACGAATCATGCTCGCCTGTTCCGCAGAACCGTTGTGCATGGCATGAAGAAGCGGCAGTGTTGGCTTACCTTCGTTCAGGTCATCGCCCGTATTTTTACCGAGCGTTTCACCATCGGCGCTGTAATCCAGCAAATCATCGATCAACTGAAATGCCGTGCCCAGATAGCGACCATAATCCTGCAGCGCTTTTTCTTGAGCAGGACTGCAATTCGCCAGCATGCCGGAACACTGCGCTGCAGCTTCAAACAAGCGCGCCGTTTTGCTGTAGATGACGCGCATGTAGTTTTCTTCAGTGATGTTTGGGTCGTTGACGTTCATCAACTGCAGAACTTCACCTTCAGCGATGACGTTGACCGCCTCAGACATGACTTCCAGCACTCTCAGGGAACCGAGGCTGGTCATCATCTGGAACGCGCGCGTATAGATAAAGTCACCGACCAGGACGCTGGCAGCATTGCCAAATGCCGCATTGGCCGTGGCTTTCCCACGCCGCATGTCTGATTCATCCACAACATCGTCGTGCAAGAGTGTTGCCGTGTGGATAAATTCGATTAATGCAGCGATGGTGACATGCGCATTGCCTTCATAGCCCACAGCTCGCGCAGCCAGTACAGCAATCATTGGACGGATGCGTTTGCCGCCTCCGCTGACGATGTAGTAACCCAACTGGTTGATTAACTGAACATCCGAGTTGAGCTGCTGCAGGATTGTCGCATTAACACCCGCCATATCTTGCGCGGTTAACTCATTGATTTTTTCTAAATTCATCGCAAAAGCCGGGCTTTCAGTCCTGTTTACCACATATCAAAATGGGATAACGAAGGGTTACGGGTTAGAATAGTAATGCCAATTGTACTGGAAAAACGCGCCAGATAAACGTTGCCGTACACGTTGTGTTTTTTTTCTTCATGGAGTGATGCTAGCACTTGTCAAAGGCTCGCGTTTTGCGTAATATTCGCGCCCTATTGTGAATATTTATAGCGCGCTCTTAATCATTCATAAGGTGTGCGCAGAAGCGGAGTTTTTTATGTACGCGGTTTTCCAAAGTGGTGGTAAACAACACCGAGTAAGCGAAGGTCAGACCGTTCGCCTGGAAAAGCTGGACATCGCAACTGGCGAAACTATCGAGTTCGCTGAAGTTCTGATGATCGCAAACGGTGAAGAAGTCAAAATCGGCGTTCCTTTCGTTGATGGCGGCGTAATCAAAGCTGAAATCGTTGCTCACGGTCGTGGCGAGAAAGTTAAAATTGTTAAGTTTCGTCGTCGTAAACACTATCGTAAGCAGCAAGGCCATCGTCAGTGGTTCACTGATGTGAAAATCACTGGCATCAGCGCTTAAGACAGGGGAGCAGATTAAATGGCACATAAAAAGGCTGGTGGCTCGACTCGTAACGGTCGTGACTCAGAAGCTAAACGCCTGGGCGTAAAACGCTTTGGTGGCGAAACAGTTCTGGCTGGTAGCATCATCGTTCGTCAACGTGGTACTAAATTCCACGCTGGTTCTAACGTTGGTTGCGGCAAGGACCACACTTTGTTTGCTAAAGCAGACGGTAAAGTGAAATTCGAAGTTAAAGGCCCGAACAACCGCAAATACATCAGCATTGTTGCTGAGTAAGTTTTTCGTGGTCCGGTAACGGATTAAAGCCCCGCAACGTGTTGCGGGGCTTTTTACATTAAAAGTCCGGTGAAATTCTGACAGGGAATACGGGCATGAAACAGCAGGCAGGCATTGGTATTCTTCTGGCACTGACAACAGCGATGTGCTGGGGGGCATTGCCAATTGCGATGAAGCAGGTGCTGGAAGTGATGGAACCCCCTACGGTGGTGTTTTATCGCTTTTTGATGGCGGGTATAGGGCTTGGCACTATTTTAGCCTGCAAGCGTAAGCTTCCTCCATTGCGTATTTTTCGCAAACCCCGATGGTTGCTCTTACTGGCAATCGCAACCGGTGGTTTGTTTGGGAACTTCATCCTTTTTAGTTCCTCCCTGCAATATCTCAGTCCTACAGCTTCGCAGGTCATTGGCCAGCTTTCTCCGGTCGGAATGATGGTAGCAAGCGTCGTTATTTTGAAAGAGAAGATGCGCGGAACGCAGGTTGTAGGTGCCGCGATGCTTCTGTGCGGATTATTGCTGTTTTTTAATACCAGCTTGATAGAAATTTTTACCAGACTGACCGATTACACATGGGGCGTCATTTTTGGTGTGGGTGCCGCAACAGTTTGGGTGAGTTATGGCGTTGCGCAGAAAGTATTATTGCGGCGTCTGGCTTCACAGCAAATTCTCTTTTTGCTGTACACTTTATGTACAATGGCATTGTTGCCACTGGCAAAGCCGGAAGTCGTTTTCCAGCTCAGTAGTTGGCAGGTGGCATGTCTGGTGTTTTGTGGCCTTAACACGCTGGTAGGTTACGGTGCGCTCGCAGAAGCGATGGCGCGCTGGCAAGCAGCCCAGGTGAGTGCGTTAATCACGTTGACTCCCCTGTTTACACTGCTATTTTCAGATTTATTATCAATGGCCTGGCCCGATTTTTTCGCCAGACCGATGTTAAACCTTATCGGTTATCTCGGTGCGTTTGTCGTGGTTGCGGGAGCGATGTTTTCCGCCATTGGTCATCGTCTCTGGGGACGATGGCGTAAGCGTGAAGTGATCGTCACTTTGCCCCGCTCAGGCGAATGAGTAACGGAGAGTAAAATGAAGTTTGTTGATGAAGCGACAATCCTGGTCGTGGCAGGTGATGGTGGCAACGGTTGTGTTAGCTTCCGTCGTGAGAAATACATTCCACATGGCGGTCCTGACGGCGGTGACGGTGGTGACGGTGGTGATGTTTGGCTCGAAGCCGATGAGAACCTGAACACCCTGATTGACTACCGTTTTGAGAAGTCTTTCCGTGCAGAGCGTGGGCAGAACGGCCAGAGCCGTGACTGTACGGGCAAACGCGGCAAGGACGTGACCGTTAAAGTTCCGATGGGAACACGCGTCATTGATCAGGGTACCGGTGAAACCATGGGTGATATGACCCATCACGGTCAGCGTCTGATGGTCGCGAAAGGTGGCTGGCATGGTTTGGGCAATACCCGTTTCAAATCATCCGTTAACCGTACTCCACGTCAAAAAACGATGGGAACGCCGGGCGACAAGCGCGAGCTGGAACTTGAACTGATGCTACTGGCAGATGTGGGTATGTTGGGCATGCCCAATGCCGGTAAGTCGACGTTCATCCGCGCTGTTTCTGCTGCTAAGCCGAAGGTGGCTGACTATCCATTTACGACACTGGTGCCAAGCCTTGGTGTGGTGCGTATGGACAACGAAAAGAGCTTTGTTGTTGCCGATATTCCCGGTTTGATCGAAGGTGCTGCGGAAGGTGCGGGGCTTGGGATTCGCTTCCTGAAACACCTTGAGCGCTGCCGTGTTCTGTTGCACCTGATCGATATTGATCCGATCGACGGTTCTGATCCGGTTGAAAATGCTCGGGTCATCGTGGGTGAGCTGGAAAAATACAGCGAACAATTGGCGGCTAAACCACGCTGGTTAGTTTTCAACAAAATTGACCTGATGGACAAAGAGACCGCTGAAGCTAAAGCAAAAGAGATTGCTGATGCTCTTGGGTGGGAAGGGGAATACTATTTAATTTCTGCTGCCAGCCAACAAGGTGTGAAAGATCTCTGCTGGGATGTGATGACCTTCATCATCGAAAATCCTGTTGTGAAGGCCCAGGATGCGAAGCAGCCTGAGAAAGTCGAATTCATGTGGGATGATTATCATCGCCAGCAGCTCGAAGAAGCTGAAGAAGACGATTTGGACGACGATGACTGGGATGAAGATGACGAAGAAGGCGTCGAATTTATCTACAAGCGTTAATATCGTTATGACGGTGTCGCGTTAAGTGGCACCGTACTCAAAATGAAAGCCGGGTGAGCTATCTGAACAGCTCTCCGGCTTTTTCATTAGTTATTCTGGTAGATATCTTTATAGAGACGGCTTTCGAAACGGACCAGAGGGATACGGCGATTACGCTGATCTGCTGGTTCTACCGCATAACCAGAGAGATATTGCACGAAGGCCATGCGCTGGCCGCTCGACGTCGTAATAAAGCCCGCCAGATTGTACACCCCCTGCAATGAACCTGTCTTGGCAGAGACCTTGCCGTCAACGCCCGCTTCGTGGAGCCCTGCGCGGTATTGCAACGAACCATCATGTCCTGCCAGCGGCAGCATGGAGATGTAATTGAGTTCATTGTCATGCTGGGCGATGTATTGCAACACCTGCATCATGGTGGACGGGGCAATCAGGTTGTGGCGTGATAATCCGGAACCATCTGCAATAATGGTGTTACCGATATCCACGCCGGCCTGCTGACGCAAAATCTGCCTGACGGCATCAGAACCCGCCCGCCAGGTGCCTGGCACACCAAAACGTGCATGACCAATCATCCTGAACACCGTATCAGCAATCATGTTGTCTGATTTTTTCAACATTATTCTGAGCAAATCATGCAACGGGGCGGATTGCGTTGTGGCAATCACTGTTCCGGGTTCGTTGACCTGCGTCTGGCGCAACAGCGTTCCTGAATAGGTGATGCCTGCGTCCTGAAGCTCTGCTTTGAGGATTGCCCCTGCATAGCTGGCTCCGTCCTGAATGGCAAACGCCAGAGGAAGTGGTTCGGTACGCTGCGGTAGGCAACCGGTGAGAGTGAAACGGTTTAGATCACCCGGAACAACATCCAGTTCGCAGTATTGTGCTTCTGAAGAGCCGCGCGCGAGTGTCCGGACCTGACTAAACATATTCACAGGGTAGTAAGACGCGACGCGGATATATGCCAGTTCACCGGCTTTTTGCGCACTGTATAAAGAAATGGAAAAACAGTTTCGGTCCACAATAGCAGCAGCAGGCGGGGCGCTGAAGCACTGTGTCATATCATTCCACGGCCAGCCAGGTGCTTTGTCATGGCTGGCGAAAACCGAGGTGTCGATAAGCACATTGCCATCGATTTGCTGTATCCCCGATTTTTTTAGTTGAGCTACCATATTGCGAATATTCTGGCGTTTTAACGTCGGATCGCCGCCAAATCTGGCAATAAGGTCACCTTTAAGCACACCGCTATTAACGTTACCTTTGGTTTCCAGGGTGGTAGTAAAACGAAAATCTGGGCCCAATTGGAGTAAGGCTGCAAGTGCAGTGATGACTTTTTGTGTACTTGCAGGTAGGGCCATCTGTTTACCGTGATAATCAATCTCCGGTTCCTGTGCCCCTACCTTTTGCACCATTAACGCAAGGTTGGCACCATCAGGAAGCTGATTAATGTATTCGTCGACATTCGCGGCCTGAGCATTCAGGGCTATACTGGTGGTCAATCCGATGAAAAATCTGGAAAATCGCATAATCTCGCGCTAACAACCTGGAAACAAGCCGTCATACTACGGTGCATCGACCCGGAAAGTAAACGATGACCCATAGTGAACTTCCGGTTAAAATACGTATCAAATTGAAAAATTGTCGCTGACCTGGAGCTTTGCCTCCGGGCAGTTTTCTTTTGCTTCTGGCCGGTGGCTGTGTGCCTGATCCGGTCAAACATAGCAATCGGGGTGGAACGATCGCTCCCTACAGGAATGTTTAAGAGGTATATAAATGCAAGCAATTCCGATGACTTTACGTGGTGCCGAAAAACTTCGCGAAGAGCTGGACCATCTGAAATCAGTGCGTCGTCCGGTGATCATTGCCGCCATTGCGGAAGCGCGCGAGCATGGCGATCTTAAAGAAAATGCTGAGTATCACGCCGCGCGTGAGCAGCAAGGTTTTTGTGAAGGTCGCATTAAAGACATCGAAGCGAAATTGTCCAATGCGCAGGTCATCGATATCTCGAAAATCCCGAACAATGGTCGCGTGATCTTTGGCTCTACGGTGACGGTGCTCAATCTTGATAACGATGAAGAGCAAACGTATCGCATCGTGGGCGATGACGAAGCCGATTTTAAGCAGAACCTGATTTCGGTAAATTCTCCTATTGCCCGTGGTCTGGTTGGCAAAGAACAAGACGATGTCGTCAACATTCGCACCCCTGGGGGAGACGTTGAGTTTGAAATTATCAAAGTGGAATATCTTTGATCTCTTCGCAAATTCTAATTGTTGACGTATTGTAAAGAAAAGAAAAAGGCCGCATTGCGGCCTTTTAACAACTCAATGAGCATGGCATTTTGCTCGTCTACTGGCGAAAACCCCTCGTTTTACACAGATTTTGTGTTCAATTAAGGATATCCTTAGCGCGGTAGCGAGATTTTGCGCTCTTTAGCAGGACGATAAAGCACCAGCGTTTTACCGATGACCTGTACATTACAGGCGCCGGTTTCGCGCACGATGGCTTCCACGATCAAGGTTTTATTCTCGCGGTCTTCAGTAGCGATTTTGACCTTGATAAGTTCATGGTGCTCTAACGCTTGTTCGATCTCGGCCAGCACCCCTTCGGTCAAACCATTATTGCCAAGCATAACGACTGGCTTGAGCGGATGTGCCAGACCTTTCAGGTGCTGTTTTTGTTTAGTACTAAGATTCATCGTATATTTTGCTTACGTTGGGATTGAAAACGGGTCATTCTACCGCCATCTCCCTAATATCACCAAATCGCTGCGTGGAATTTTACGTTGCTGTATATGATGAACCCGGACGGAATGTTAAATGACAGGTAAAAAGCGTTCTGCCAGCTCGAGTCGCTGGCTTCAGGAACACTTTAGCGATAAATATGTTCAAGAGGCACAGAAAAAGGGGTTACGTTCCCGTGCCTGGTTTAAACTTGATGAAATACAGCAAAGTGACAAACTTTTTAAGCCGGGAATGACGGTTGTCGATCTCGGTGCGGCACCTGGCGGTTGGTCTCAATACGCTGTGACGCAAATCGGTGGGAACGGACGTATCATCGCTTGCGATCTTCTACCTATGGATCCAATCGTCGGTGTGGACTTCCTCCAGGGCGATTTTCGTGATGAATTAGTCCTGAAAGCGTTACTGGATCGTGTTGGCGACAATAAAGTTCAAGTTGTCATGTCCGATATGGCACCAAACATGAGTGGTACACCGGCAGTCGATATTCCCCGGTCGATGTACCTGGTTGAACTGGCACTGGGAATGTGTAGGGATGTGCTGGCGCCAGGCGGTAGTTTTTTAGTGAAAGTGTTTCAGGGCGAAGGTTTTGATGAGTATCTTAGAGAAATTCGCTCTCTGTTTACGAAAGTGAAAGTTCGTAAGCCGGACTCTTCCCGTGCCCGTTCACGCGAAGTGTACATTGTAGCGACCGGGCGAAAACTATAGTAACCTGACGCTGTTTTTAACACAGTTGTAATATGAGGTTAATCCCTTGAGTGACATGGCGAAAAACCTAATACTCTGGCTGGTCATTGCCGTTGTGCTGATGTCAGTATTCCAGAGCTTTGGGCCCAGCGAGTCTAATGGCCGTAAGGTGGATTACTCTACCTTCCTGCAAGAGGTCAATCAGGACCAGGTTCGCGAAGCGCGTATCAACGGACGTGAGATCAACGTTACCAAGAAAGATAGTAACCGTTACACGACTTACATCCCGGTGAACGATCCGAAACTGCTTGATAACCTTTTGACTAAAAACGTCAAAGTGGTGGGCGAGCCGCCGGAAGAACCTAGCCTGCTGGCTTCAATCTTCATTTCCTGGTTCCCGATGCTGTTGCTGATTGGGGTCTGGATATTCTTTATGCGCCAAATGCAGGGCGGAGGTGGCAAAGGTGCCATGTCGTTCGGCAAGAGTAAGGCGCGTATGCTCACCGAAGATCAGATTAAAACCACTTTCGCTGACGTTGCCGGTTGTGACGAAGCGAAAGAAGAAGTGGGTGAACTGGTTGAATACCTGCGTGAGCCAAGCCGCTTCCAGAAGCTAGGGGGGAAAATCCCTAAAGGCGTTCTGATGGTCGGCCCTCCTGGTACAGGTAAAACGCTGTTGGCGAAAGCCATTGCGGGTGAAGCAAAAGTACCGTTCTTTACTATTTCAGGTTCTGACTTTGTCGAAATGTTCGTCGGCGTGGGCGCATCTCGTGTGCGCGACATGTTTGAGCAAGCGAAAAAAGCAGCACCGTGCATCATCTTCATCGATGAAATCGACGCCGTAGGCCGCCAGCGTGGCGCAGGCCTGGGTGGCGGTCATGATGAACGTGAGCAGACATTGAACCAGATGCTGGTTGAGATGGATGGTTTCGAAGGTAACGAAGGTATTATCGTTATCGCTGCGACTAACCGTCCAGACGTTCTTGACCCTGCGCTGCTGCGTCCAGGCCGTTTCGACCGTCAGGTCGTGGTTGGTCTGCCGGACGTTCGTGGTCGTGAACAGATTCTGAAAGTGCATATGCGCCGTGTACCGCTGTCTCCGGACATTGATGCTGCGATCATTGCGCGTGGTACGCCGGGCTTCTCCGGTGCTGACCTGGCTAACCTGGTCAACGAAGCTGCACTGTTTGCTGCTCGTGGTAACAAACGTGTTGTTTCGATGGTTGAATTCGAGAAAGCGAAAGACAAAATCATGATGGGTGCGGAACGTCGCTCCATGGTGATGACGGAAGCGCAGAAAGAATCCACTGCTTATCATGAAGCAGGCCATGCGATTATTGGTCGCCTGGTGCCGTCACACGATCCGGTGCATAAAGTTACGATTATTCCGCGCGGTCGTGCGCTGGGTGTGACGTTCTTCTTGCCGGAAGGTGATGCGATCAGCGCGAGCCGTCAGAAACTTGAAAGTCAGATTTCCACCCTTTATGGCGGTCGTCTGGCAGAAGAGATTATTTACGGTGTGGATCAGGTCTCTACCGGCGCGTCTAACGATATTAAAGTTGCGACCAATCTGGCGCGTAACATGGTGACCCAATGGGGCTATTCCGACAAACTCGGTCCGCTGCTGTATGCGGAAGAAGAGGGCGAAGTATTCCTGGGCCGCAGCGTCGCGAAAGCGAAACACATGTCAGACGAGACGGCACGCATTATCGACCAGGAAGTGAAAGCGCTTATCGAACGTAATTACGAGCGCGCTCGCACGATTCTGGGCGAAAATATGGACATTCTTCATGCGATGAAAGATGCGCTGATGAAGTATGAAACCATTGATGCACCGCAAATTGACGATCTGATGGCGCGTCGTGATGTTCGCCCGCCGGCTGGCTGGGAAGATCCAGGCACAAGCAATTCTGACAGCAATGGTACTCCTCGCGCGCCACGTCCGGTTGATGAACCGCGTACGCCGAATCCAGGCAATACCATGTCAGAACAGCTGGGTGATAAATAAGTTACCCGCAGTTGATGATCGATTATTCTGACGAAACCCCGGGGCTTATGCTCCGGGGTTTTTCTTTTTTGGCTCACAATAAAAACCAGGTTTAACCATGAAACTTCATGCTCAGGGCAGCACCCTCGATCTTTCTCATCCGCATGTGATGGGGATCCTGAACGTTACACCAGACTCTTTTTCTGATGGTGGAGCGCACAACACGCTGATTGAGGCCGTGAAACACGCTAATTTGATGATCAATGCAGGCGCAACGATTGTTGATATTGGCGGGGAGTCTACCCGCCCTGGTGCTGCGGACGTCAGCGTTGAAGAGGAGCTGGCACGCGTTATCCCTGTCGTGGAGGCCATTGCCCAGCGCTTTGAAGTCTGGATTTCGGTGGATACTTCCAAACCAGAAGTGATTAAAGAGTCAGCCCGGGTTGGAGCACATATCATTAACGACATTCGTTCTTTGAGTGAACCGGGAGCACTGGAAGCGGCTGCACAAACGGGATTACCGGTCTGCCTGATGCATATGCAGGGACAGCCTAAGACCATGCAGGAAGCCCCTCGCTATGAAGATGTATTTGCGGACGTGAACCGTTACTTTATTGACCAGATAGCACGATGTGAGCGGGCGGGTATCTCAAAAGAGAAATTGTTGCTCGACCCGGGATTTGGTTTCGGTAAGAATCTGTCACACAACTACGCGCTGCTTGCTCGCCTGGCTGAATTCCACCATTTCGATCTCCCACTACTTGTGGGGATGTCCCGAAAATCAATGGTGGGACAACTGCTCAATGTGGGGCCTGGTGAACGGTTGAGTGGGAGCCTGGCCTGTGCGGTCATTGCGGCGATGCAAGGCGCACATATTATTCGGGTTCATGATGTGAAAGAGACGGTAGAAGCCATGCGGGTGGTCGAAGCCACATTGTCAGCGAAGGAAAAGAAACGCTATGAGTAATCGTAAATATTTTGGTACCGATGGCATTCGCGGTCGTGTAGGTGATGCTCCGATCACCCCTGATTTTGTTTTAAAACTGGGCTGGGCAGCAGGTAAAGTTCTGGCGCGCCATGGTTCACGCAAGATTATTATTGGCAAAGATACACGTATCTCTGGCTATATGCTTGAATCTGCTTTGGAAGCAGGTCTGGCAGCTGCTGGGCTTTCCGCTTCTTTTACCGGTCCTATGCCGACGCCTGCCGTTGCTTACCTGACCCGTACATTCCGTGCGGAAGCCGGAATTGTCATTTCAGCCTCCCATAACCCTTTCTATGATAATGGCATCAAGTTCTTCTCCATCGACGGCACCAAGCTGCCGGATGCCGTAGAAGAAGCGATTGAAGCAGAAATGGAAAAAGAGCTCACCTGTGTGGATTCTGCCGAGCTGGGTAAAGCCAGCCGTATTGTGGATGCTGCAGGTCGCTATATTGAGTTTTGCAAAGCAACCTTCCCGAACGAGCTGAGCCTCAACGCGCTGAAAATCGTTGTCGATTGTGCCAACGGTGCGACTTACCATATAGCCCCCAGTGTGTTCCGTGAACTTGGCGCGAAAGTTATCGCCATGGGTTGCGAACCTGACGGTGTGAACATCAATGCGGAAGTCGGTGCTACCGATGTACGTGCGCTGCAAGCGCGTGTCATCGCGGAGAGAGCCGATCTGGGAATTGCCTTCGACGGTGATGGTGACCGCGTGATCATGGTCGATCATGAAGGTAATAAGGTTGATGGTGACCAGATTCTTTACATCATCGCCCGTGAAGGCCTTCGTCAGGGACAGCTACGTGGTGGTGCTGTTGGTACGCTGATGAGTAACATGGGTCTGGAGCTGGCATTAAAGCAGCTGGGCATTCCCTTTACTCGTGCGAAAGTCGGTGACCGCTATGTCATGGAAAAAATGCAGGAAAAGGGCTGGCGTATTGGGGCTGAAAACTCCGGGCATGTCATCTTGCTCGATAAAACCACCACCGGCGATGGCATTGTTGCAGGTTTGCAGGTTGTGGCAGCGATGGTGCGCAACCACATGACACTCCACGATCTCTGCAGCGGAATGAAAATGTTCCCACAGATTCTCGTGAACGTACATTACGCAGCCGGAAGTGGCGACCCGCTGGAAGAAGAGTCTGTTAAAGCGGTGACAGCGGAAGTTGAAGCTGCATTGGGTAATCGCGGTCGCGTTCTGCTGCGTAAGTCAGGAACTGAACCGCTCATTCGCGTCATGGTTGAAGGTGAAGATGAAGCGCAGGTTGTTGATTTTGCCAACCGAATTGCAGACGCTGTTAAAGCCGTATAAGCATTGTTAAGTGCCTAAAAAGGCGGCGGTTGCCGCCTTTTTAATGTTCAAAAAGCCTGTTTTTGCTGTTTTTTTCCTCACTTGATACAATGTGCTTAAATTGGCCTTGCGAAGGTCATTCGCTTTGGTTAGTATTCACACCCGCTTCTGGTGGGAATAAATAACAGCCCGCTTTTATTGGTTTGAAGCTCTGATATGCGGCAACACCGCAAGGAACAGGTTGATTATGTACGAAGCTCTTTTAGTTGTTTTCCTTATTGTGGCGATTAGCCTGGTTGGCATGATCATGCTGCAACAAGGTAAAGGCGCTGATATGGGAGCCTCATTTGGTGCAGGCGCTTCTGGTACGCTGTTTGGTTCAAGTGGTTCTGGTAACTTCATGACCCGTACAACAGGTATCTTAGGTACGCTGTTCTTCATCATCAGCCTGGTATTGGGTAACATCAATACCAATAAAACCAATAAAGGAAGTGAATGGGAAACGTTGAATGCACCGGCTAAAACCGAGCAAACTCAACCAGCCGCTCCGGTTCAACCGAGCAGCGATATCCCTAAATAAGAAGTAGTCGTGCTGAGGTGGTGGAATTGGTAGACACGCTACCTTGAGGTGGTAGTGCCCTAACGGGCTTGTGGGTTCGAGTCCCATCCTCAGTACCAATATTCCGAAAGAAAGACGCTGAAAAGCGTCTTTTTTTTCGTTTGTAAGTTGCCTGAATTCATCTTTCGGCAAAGCGCAACGTTACCTGGCTGCCTTGCCCATAGCCATAAGCGATGGATGTGTGGACGGGCTGTAGAAAGAGAAAATACAGTCATTAAAAAGGCGCCATCAGGCGCCTTTTGCATTCAGATGCAGCGATTACTTATCGCTGTTCTCCAGATTCTCAACCTGCGGCAGCCCGTTGCTGCTGGATACAGAGAGCAGGCCATTTTCAGTGTAAGTGAACAGCTTCGCGCGCGTATCGGTAATGTCCAGGTTACGCATAGTCAGCTGACCAATACGATCGTCAGGGGAGAAAACTGAATCACCTTTCTCCATGGTCAGACGTTCTGCCTGATAGGTAAGGTTGTCGGACACGGTGTTCAGGATCGAGTAGTCATTGCCACGACGCAGTTCCAGAGTGACTTCACCGGTAATAGCGCTTGCAACCCAGCGCTGCAGAGCATCACGCAGCATCAATGCCTGCGGATCGAACCAACGGCCTTGATACAGCAATTTGCCCAGTTGGCGACCATGAGAATGATATTGCTCGATAGTATCTTCGTTATGAATACCCGTCAGCAGACGCTCGTAAGCGATATGCAGCAGCGCCATCCCCGGAGCTTCATAGATGCCACGGCTTTTCGCTTCGATGATACGGTTTTCAATCTGATCGCTCATGCCCAGGCCGTGACGTCCACCGATGCGGTTCGCTTCCAGCATCAGTTCCACATCATCAGCGAAGGTCTGACCGTTCAGAGCAACCGGGTGACCGCGCTCAAAACGTACGGTCACTTCTTCAGCCTGGATTTTGACGTTTTCGTCCCAGAACTTCACACCCATGATTGGGTTAACGATTTTTACGCTGGAATTCAGGAACTCCAGGTCTTTTGCTTCGTGCGTTGCACCCAGCATGTTGGAGTCGGTGGAATAGGCTTTTTCGACGGACATTTTGTAGTCGAAACCACAAGCGATCATGAATTCGGACATTTCCTGACGGCCACCCAGCTCATCAATAAAATCGGTGTCCAGCCAGGGTTTGTAGATTTTGAGCTCGGCATTGGTCAGCAGGCCATAGCGATAGAAACGCTCGATATCGTTGCCTTTGTAGGTGCTACCATCACCCCAGATGTTAACGCCATCTTCTTTCATCGCAGCGACAAGCATTGTCCCGGTGACGGCACGTCCCAATGGGGTCGTATTGAAGTAGGTCAGTCCACCTGTTGTGTTGTGGAACGCCCCGCATTGAATCGCAGCAATACCTTCTGCTACCAGTTGCTTACGGCAGTCAATCAGGCGGGCATTCTCCGCGCCATATTCCTTCGCGCGACGAGGAATTGCGTCATAGTCGTCTTCATCCGGTTGGCCCAGATTAGCGGTGTATGCGTAGGGAACCGCCCCTTTTTTGCGCATCCACAGCAGTGCCGCGCTGGTATCCAGTCCACCGGAAAAAGCGATACCGATACGTTGACCTACCGGAAGATGCTTAAGAATCGTCGTCATAAAATAAATCCCTGCTTAATAAACCTATGGTGAGAGACTTAACAGCCACGCCATGATGTTTTAAACCATACACCGAAGGAAATTTAGTGAATGGTTATGCAAAATAAATGAGTTTTCATTTAAACATCTTTTCGCGATGACAGGAAGAGTAGAGTGTAATTTTCATTGCCGAAATGCCGCTGCATGCCGATAAGTTGAGAGTCAAACTTGCGGCTTCATAAATATAAAGCCATGCGCATAAAATGCAAAGAGGGTGCGGTTGACAGTTGCGTATGTTTATCAATATAATGGAGGCCGATTTAACGTCCCGTCTTCGGTACCAAATCCCAGCATTATTTGCAAATCTTCTGCTAAACGCGTAGAATTTGCCACGTTTCAGGCGCGGGGTGGAGCAGCCTGGTAGCTCGTCGGGCTCATAACCCGAAGGTCGTCGGTTCAAATCCGGCCCCCGCAACCACTTTCCCGAAGTGTTCTTTTTCAAATATACTATGAAGACTTAAGGCCTTCGTCGCTGGATTTGAAAAAAATACTCCCGGAAGGTTCTCCAGGTCGCAGTTGCGACTTTAGGGTTCAGTTATTTAAAGCCCCGATTTATCGGGGTTTTTTGTTATCTGACTACGAAATAACTGGGCTATATGCCCTTTTTTTATGTCTTGGGGGTGGGCTTGTCCACATTAGAGCAAAAATTAACAGAGATGATCACTGCGCCGGTCGAAGCACTGGGCTATGAGCTGGTTGGCATTGAATTTGTGCGTAGCCGCACATCTACGTTGCGTATCTACATTGATAGTGAAAATGGCATCACTGTTGAGGATTGTGCTGATGTTAGCCATCAGGTCAGTGCAGTGATGGATGTCGAAGATCCCATCACGGTAGCTTATAACCTGGAAGTATCCTCACCAGGTCTTGAGCGTCCTTTATTTACGGCGGAACACTACGAGCGTTTTACGGGTGACGAAGTGACACTGGTTCTGCGTATGGCGGTACAAAATCGTCGTAAGTGGCAGGGCATTATCAAAGGTGTCGATGGCGAGATGATCACCGTTACGGTCGAAGGTAAAGATGAAGTGTTCGCATTGAGCAACATTCAGAAAGCGAACCTGGTCCCCCACTTTTAACAGTCTGGATTGAGGTGAAAGGCCCCCGATGAACAAAGAAATTTTGGCTGTTGTTGAAGCTGTTTCAAACGAAAAAGCACTGCCGCGTGAAAAAATCTTCGAAGCGCTGGAAAGTGCTCTGGCTACAGCAACCAAGAAAAAATACGAGCAAGAAATCGACGTGCGCGTCAGCATTGACCGTAAAAGCGGCGATTTCGACACGTTCCGTCGTTGGGTTATTGTCGAAGAAGTAACCCAGCCTACTAAAGAAATCACTCTTGAAGCAGCCCGTTATGAAGACGAAAGCTTCAACGTTGGCGAGTATGTTGAAGACCAGATTGAATCGGTAACCTTTGACCGTATTACAACGCAAACGGCAAAACAGGTTATCGTTCAGAAGGTTCGTGAAGCCGAACGTGCAATGGTCGTTGACCAGTTCCGTGAGCACGAAAGTGAAATCATCACCGGTGTGGTGAAGAAAGTGAACCGCGACAACATCACGCTGGATCTGGGTAGCAACGCTGAAGCTGTTATCCTGCGTGAAGATATGCTCCCGCGTGAGAACTTCCGTCCAGGCGACCGCATCCGTGGTGTTCTGTACGCAGTCCGTCCGGAAGCGCGCGGTGCGCAGTTGTTCGTGACCCGTTCTAAACCTGAAATGCTGATCGAACTGTTCCGCATTGAAGTGCCAGAAATTGGTGAAGAAGTGATTGAGATTAAAGCCGCTGCCCGCGATCCGGGTTCACGTGCCAAAATCGCAGTCAAAACCAACGACAAACGCATCGACCCGGTTGGTGCTTGTGTCGGTATGCGCGGTGCGCGTGTTCAGGCTGTTTCGACTGAACTCGGCGGCGAGCGTATTGATATCGTCCTGTGGGATGACAACCCGGCTCAGTTTGTTATTAACGCGATGGCACCAGCTGATGTTGCTTCTATCGTGGTTGATGAAGACAAACACACCATGGATATCGCAGTTGAAGCCGGTAATCTGGCACAGGCGATTGGACGTAACGGTCAGAACGTCCGCCTGGCGTCACAACTGAGCGGCTGGGAACTCAACGTCATGACCGTTGATGACCTGCAGGCTAAACATCAGGCTGAAGCACATGCAGCCATTGATACCTTCACCAAGTATCTCGATATCGATGAAGATTTCGCGACTGTACTGGTAGAAGAAGGCTTTGCAACGCTCGAAGAACTGGCCTATGTGCCAATGAAAGAACTGTTGGAAATCGATGGCCTTGATGAAGCGACCGTCGAAGCGCTGCGCGAGCGTGCCAAAAACGCACTGACCACTCTGGCACTGGCCCAGGAAGAAAGCCTTGGTGATAACAAACCAGCCGACGATCTGCTGAATCTGGAAGGATTGGATCGCGAAATGGCCTTCAAACTGGCTGCCCGTGGTGTTTGTACGCTGGAAGATCTCGCCGAACAGGGCATTGATGATCTGGCTGATATTGAAGGGTTGAACGACGAGAAAGCCGGTGAGCTGATCATGGCAGCCCGTAATATTTGCTGGTTCGGTGACGAAGCGTAATAAACTGTAGCAGGAAGGAACAGCATGACAGATGTAACCGTAAAAACGCTGGCTGCAGAGATACAGACCTCCGTGGACCGCCTGGTACAGCAATTTGCTGATGCAGGTATCCCGAAGGCTGCTGATGACTCTGTGTCCGCGCAAGAGAAGCAAACCTTACTGGCGCACCTGAACCGTGATAATGGTTCTGCTCCTGATAAGTTGACATTGCAGCGTAAAACGCGCAGTACTCTCAACATTCCTGGTACCGGTGGAAAGAGTAAATCGGTACAAATTGAAGTCCGCAAAACACGCACCTTTGTAAAACGCGATCCGCAAGAGGCTGAACGTCTTGCCGCGGAAGAGCAGGCGCAGCGTGAAGCGGAAGAGCAGGCCCGTCGTGAAGCAGAAGAAACTGCTAAACGCGAGGCGCAACAAAAAGCTGAACGTGAGGCCGCAGAACAAGCGAAACGTGAATCCGCTGAGAAAGCGAAACGTGAAGTTGCGGAAAAAGACAAAGTGAGCAATCAACAAACCGACGATATGACCAAAACTGCCCATGCTGAAAAAGCCCGCCGTGAAGCGGAAGCTGCTGAGCTGAAACGTAAAGCTGAAGAAGAAGCTCGTCGCAAGCTTGAAGAAGAAGCTCGCCGCGTTGCTGATGACGCGCGTCGTATGGCTGAAGAAAACGCTGGCGTCTGGGCTGAGCAAGAGAAAGTGGAAGAAGACAAGAGCGATTATCATGTCACCACTTCTCAACACGCTCGTCAGGCTGAAGACGAAAACGACCGTGAAGTTGAAGGCGGCCGTGGTCGTAGCCGTAGCACTAAAGCTGCGCGTCCGGCGAAGAAAGGCAACAAGCATGCTGAGTCGAAAGCCGATCGTGAAGAAGCCCGTGCTGCCGTTCGTGGCGGTAAAGGTGGTAAGCGCAAAGGTTCTTCACTGCAGCAAAGCTTCCAGAAACCTGTTCAGGCAGTTAACCGTGACGTTGTGATTGGCGAGACCATCACCGTGGGTGAACTGGCGAACAAAATGGCGGTTAAAGGCTCTCAGGTCATCAAAGCGATGATGAAACTGGGTGCAATGGCAACCATCAACCAGGTTATCGATCAGGAAACTGCTCAGCTGGTTGCTGAAGAAATGGGCCACAAAGTTACCCTGCGTCGTGAGAACGAGCTGGAAGAAGCGGTAATGAGTGACCGTGATACTGGTGTTGCAGCAGAACCACGCGCACCGGTCGTGACCATCATGGGCCACGTTGACCACGGTAAAACCTCTCTGCTGGACTACATTCGTTCCACGAAAGTGGCTTCGGGTGAAGCGGGCGGCATTACTCAGCACATCGGTGCTTACCACGTTGAAACTGACAACGGTATGATCACCTTCCTGGATACCCCGGGCCACGCCGCATTTACCTCCATGCGTGCACGTGGTGCGCAGGCGACGGATATCGTTGTTCTGGTCGTTGCAGCTGACGATGGCGTGATGCCGCAGACTATCGAAGCTATCCAGCACGCGAAAGCGGCGCAGGTGCCGGTAGTGGTTGCGGTAAACAAAATCGATAAGCCAGAAGCCGATCCGGACCGCGTGAAGCAGGAACTGTCTCAGTACGGCATCATGCCGGAAGCATGGGGCGGTGAAAGCCAGTTCGTTCATGTATCTGCAAAAGCGGGTACAGGCATCGACGAACTGCTGGATGCTATCCTGCTGCAGGCTGAAGTTCTTGAACTGAAAGCTATCCGTAATGGTATGGCGAGCGGTGCAGTTATCGAATCCTTCCTGGATAAAGGTCGTGGTCCGGTTGCCACTGTTCTGGTACGTGAAGGTACGCTGCATAAAGGTGATATCGTTCTGTGTGGCTTCGAATACGGTCGTGTTCGTGCAATGCGTGACGAACTGGGTCGTGAAGTTACCGAAGCGGGCCCGTCTATCCCTGTAGAAATCCTTGGCCTGTCCGGTGTTCCTGCTGCGGGTGACGAAGCGACAGTTGTTCGTGACGAGAAGAAAGCGCGTGAAGTTGCACTGTACCGTCAGGGTAAATTCCGTGAAGTTAAACTGGCTCGCCAGCAGAAATCCAAACTCGAGAACATGTTCGCTAACATGACTGAAGGCGAAGTTCACGAAGTGAACATCGTGCTGAAAGCAGACGTTCAGGGTTCTGTAGAAGCGATCAGCGATTCTCTGCTGAAACTGTCTACCGACGAAGTTAAAGTGAAAATCATTGGTTCTGGCGTAGGTGGTATTACCGAAACCGACGCAACCCTGGCTGCCGCGTCTAACGCTATCCTGGTTGGCTTTAACGTCCGTGCCGATGCTTCTGCTCGTCGCGTGATTGATGCTGAAAGCCTGGATCTGCGTTACTACTCCGTTATTTACCACCTGATCGACGAAGTTAAAGCGGCGATGAGCGGTAAACTGTCTCCGGAGCTGAAACAGCAGATCATTGGTCTGGCTGAAGTTCGTGATGTGTTTAAATCACCGAAATTTGGCGCCATCGCAGGTTGTATGGTTACCGAAGGTACGATCAAACGTCACAACCCAATCCGCGTTCTGCGTGACAACGTGGTTATCTACGAAGGCGAGCTGGAATCCCTGCGCCGCTTCAAAGATGACGTCAACGAAGTCCGTAACGGTATGGAATGTGGTATCGGCGTTAAGAACTACAACGACGTTCGCGTTGGCGATATGATTGAAGTGTTCGAGATCATCGAGATCCAACGTAGCATCGACTAATCCACGTCACGGTTTGAGTTTCGACTCAGCACCTGAAGTGGAAAGAGTAGGCCGGGTAAGCGGAGCGCCACCCGGCAAAAAATTTAAAAAGGGGCTTTTGGCCCCTTTTTTGTCTTTATTCTGGAGAATTTATTATGGCGAAAGAATTTGGTCGCCCACAGCGTGTGTCACAGGAACTGCAAAAAGAAATTGCAATCATCCTGCAGCGCGAAATTAAAGATCCGCGTCTGGGTATGATGACCACCGTATCCGGTGTCGAAGTGTCCCGCGATCTGGCTTATGCCAAAGTGTTTGTCACCTTCCTGAATGACCAGGATGAAGCCTCTGTAAAAGCCGGCATTCGTGCGTTGCAGGATGCGTCTGGTTTCATCCGTACGTTAGTGGGCAAAGCAATGCGCCTGCGTATCGTGCCGGAGTTGACCTTCTTCTACGACAACTCCCTGGTTGAAGGGATGCGCATGTCTAACCTGGTGACCAGCGTAGTGAAGCACGATGATGAACGTCGTGTGAATCCGGATGAAAGCGGCGATAGCAAGGAGGACTGATGAGTCGTCCTCGTCGTCGTGGTCGTGACATACACGGCGTATTGTTGCTGGATAAACCGCAAGGGGCATCCAGCAATGATGTGCTGCAGAAAGTAAAGCGTCTGTACAATGCCAATCGCGCCGGACACACGGGTGCGCTGGACCCGTTGGCTACTGGTATGCTTCCCATCTGTTTGGGTGAAGCGACCAAGTTTTCTCAGTACTTGCTTGATTCAGATAAGCGTTATCGCGTGATAGCCCGGCTTGGGCAGCGTACCGATACTTCTGATGCTGATGGTCAGGTCGTCGAAGAGCGCCCGGTGACATTCAGTGCTGAGCAACTGGCATCTGCGCTGGAAAGTTTTCGCGGTGAAACCTCCCAGGTTCCTTCGATGTATTCTGCCCTGAAATATCAGGGGAAGAAATTGTACGAATATGCGCGCCAGGGCATTGACGTCCCGCGTGAAGCCCGGCCAATCACCGTATATGAATTGCTGTTTATTCGCCATGAAGGCAACGAGATTGAGCTGGAAATTCACTGCTCAAAAGGCACGTATATTCGCACCATCATCGATGATCTCGGTGAGAAGCTGGGGTGTGGCGCACACGTCATCTTCCTGCGCCGTCTTGCGGTCAGTAAATATCCGGCTGAGCGGATGGTGACGCTGGAACAGCTGCATGAGCTGGTTGAAAAAGCCGAGTCGCAGGCTATTCCTTCAACAGAACTGCTGGATCCGTTGTTGATGCCGATGGACAGTCCGGCTGCGGACTATCCTGTCGTCAACATAACGTCCACTGTAGCCGCGTATTTTAAATTGGGTCAGACGGTACGCACCTCTGTTATGTCGCTGGAAGGTCTGGTGCGCGTGACGGAAGGCGATGATGCTGCATTTATCGGTATGGGTGAAATGGCTGATGATGGGCGTCTTTCGCCGCGTCGCCTGGTGGTTGAGTACCCACCAGTCTAAGCCTCACCTTGCGATAAACAGACACTACGAGTAGAATATTGCCGCTTAATGCCGGGGCAATTGTTTAACAATGTGTTGGCATTACACTGGGGTAGCTGAATTAGAGATCGGCACCCTTTCATTATTTTTATCACTGGAGTTCAAAATGTCTCTAAGCGTTGAAGCTAAAGCAAAAATCGTTTCCGAGTTTGGTCGTGGCGAAAATGACAGCGGTTCTACCGAGGTTCAGGTTGCCCTGCTGACTGCTCAGATTAACCACCTGCAAGGTCACTTTGCAGAGCACAAAAAAGATCACCACAGCCGTCGTGGTCTGCTGCGCATGGTTTCTCAGCGTCGTAAACTGCTCGACTACCTGAAACGTAAAGATGTTGCACGCTACACCGCGCTGATCGAGCGTCTGGGTCTGCGTCGCTAAGTCTGGCGAGTTTCAGAGAAAGGGGCCGTAAGGCCCCTTTTTTCAACCAGACGGCAGCAATTAACGGTACAATAATGTATTGTTGCCATGATGATCTTCGTTGCAGAGGTTCGCGCGGCTAATGAGAGGCTTTACCCGGAGAACACGGGTTAGGGTTGTCATTAGTCGCGAGGATGCAAAGAGGATCGGGTTTAAACGACAGTACGCTAAAGGTGTGCTGCCATTCATTAAGAAAGGACAATACTTTGCTTAATCCGATCGTTCGTAAGTTCCAATACGGGCAACACACCGTCACGCTGGAAACCGGCATGATGGCGCGTCAGGCCACTGCAGCCGTTATGGTTAGCATGGATGACACCGCGGTATTTGTGACCGTAGTTGGCCAGAAAAAAGCAAAACCGGGTCAGGACTTCTTCCCACTGACCGTTAACTACCAGGAGCGTACCTACGCTGCAGGTAAAATCCCGGGTGGTTTCTTCCGTCGTGAAGGCCGTCCAAGCGAAGGCGAAACCCTGATTGCGCGTCTGATTGACCGCCCGGTTCGCCCGCTGTTCCCGGAAGGCTTCGTTAACGAAGTTCAGGTTATCGCTACCGTGGTTTCTGTGAATCCACAGGTTAACCCGGATATCGTTGCGATGATTGGCGCATCTGCTGCGCTGTCTCTGTCAGGTATTCCGTTCAATGGCCCAATCGGTGCCGCTCGTGTGGGTTACATCAATGACCAGTACGTGCTGAACCCGACTCAGGAAGAGCTGAAAGAAAGTAAGCTGGACCTGGTGGTTGCAGGGACCGAAGGCGCAGTGCTGATGGTTGAATCCGAAGCTGAACTGCTGAGCGAAGACCAGATGTTGGGCGCAGTGGTATTCGGCCACGACCAGCAGCAGGTTGTTATCCAGAACATCAACGATCTGGTGAAAGAAGCCGGTAAACCACGTTGGGACTGGCAGCCAGAAGCCGCAAACGACGCGCTGAACGCACGCGTTGCAGCCCTGGCAGAATCTCGCCTGAGCGATGCTTACCGCGTAACCGACAAACAAGAGCGTTATGCTCTGGTTGACGTGATCAAATCTGAAACTGTTGCCGCTCTGCTGGCAGAAGAAGAAACCCTGGACGCTAACGAACTGGGTGACATTCTGCACGCAATCGAGAAAAACGTCGTTCGTAGCCGCGTACTGGCTGGCGAACCGCGTATCGACGGTCGTGAAAAAGACATGATCCGTGGTCTGGACGTTCGTACTGGCGTTCTGCCACGTACTCACGGTTCTTCTCTGTTCACCCGTGGCGAAACTCAGGCGCTGGTTACAGCTACTCTGGGTACCGCACGTGACGCACAGAACATTGATGAACTGATGGGCGAGCGTACTGACTCCTTCCTGTTCCACTACAACTTCCCTCCGTACTCCGTAGGGGAAACCGGTATGGTCGGTTCGCCGAAGCGTCGTGAAATTGGTCACGGTCGTCTGGCGAAACGCGGCGTGCTGGCAGTTATGCCGGAAGCTGACAAATTCCCGTACACCGTACGTGTTGTGTCCGAAATTACCGAATCTAACGGTTCTTCTTCCATGGCTTCCGTCTGCGGTGCTTCTCTGGCACTGATGGATGCAGGCGTGCCTATCAAGGCTGCTGTTGCGGGTATCGCAATGGGTCTGGTGAAAGAAGGCGATAACTTTGTTGTTCTGTCTGACATCCTTGGTGATGAAGATCACCTGGGCGACATGGACTTTAAAGTTGCTGGTAGCCGCGAAGGTATCTCTGCACTGCAGATGGATATCAAAATCGAAGGCATCACCAAAGAGATCATGCAGGTTGCTCTGAACCAGGCTAAAGGTGCGCGTCTGCACATCCTGGGCGTGATGGAACAAGCGATCAACGCACCGCGTGGCGACATTTCTCAGTTCGCTCCGCGTATCCATACCATCAAGATCAATCCAGACAAGATCAAAGACGTCATCGGTAAAGGCGGTTCTGTTATCCGTGCGCTGACTGAAGAAACCGGCACCACCATCGAAATCGAAGATGACGGTACCGTGAAGATCGCTGCGACCGACGGTGAAAAAGCGAAATTCGCGATTCGCCGTATCGAAGAGATTACTGCTGAAATCGAAGTTGGCCGTATCTACGCGGGTAAAGTCACCCGTATCGTTGACTTTGGCGCATTCGTTGCCATTGGTGGCGGTAAAGAAGGTCTGGTACACATCTCTCAGATCGCTGATAAGCGTGTAGAGAAAGTGACTGACTATCTGCAGATGGGTCAGGAAGTGCCGGTGAAAGTTCTGGAAGTTGACCGCCAGGGCCGTATCCGTCTGAGCATTAAAGAAGCCACCGAACAAACTCAGCCTGCAAGCGCGCCGGAAGCGCAGCAAGCAGAGCAGGGCGAGTAAGGTTGTTTTGCCCTCCGTATTTGCGGAGGGCAAATTATCGGGCAGGACGCCGTGTTTGCAGCCGGGGGACAGGACGTTCATCCAATTGTTGTCTTCGGGAGTGGGAAATGAAGCCTTTTTTGCGCTGGTGTTTCGTTGCGACAGCTATAACGCTGGCTGGATGCAGCAACTCTGCCTGGCGTAAGAGCGAAGTCCTCGCGGTGCCATTGCAACCGACTTTGCAGCAAGAAGTGATTCTGGCGCGCATGGAACAAATTCTTGCCAGTCGGGCTTTATCCGATGATGAACGCGCACAGCTTTTATATGAGCGCGGAGTGTTGTATGATAGTCTCGGTCTGAGGGCACTGGCGCGTAATGATTTTTCACAGGCGCTGGCAATCCGACCCGATATGCCTGAGGTATTCAATTACTTAGGCATTTACTTAACGCAGGCAGGCAATTTTGATGCTGCCTATGAAGCGTTTGATTCTGTACTTGAGCTTGATCCAACTTACAACTACGCGCACTTAAATCGCGGAATCGCTTTGTATTACGGCGGTCGCGATAAGTTAGCGCAAGATGATCTGCTGGCGTTTTATCAAGACGATCCCAATGATCCTTTCCGTAGCCTGTGGCTTTATGTCGCTGAGCGTAAGCTCGACGAGAAGCAGGCCAAAGAAGCACTATCTCAGCGCTTCGAAAAATCGGATAAAGAGCAATGGGGATGGAACATTGTCGAGTTCTACCTGGGCAACATTAACGAAGCAACGTTAATGGAACGCCTGAAGGCGGACGCAACGGATAACACCTCGCTCGCTGAGCATCTCAGTGAAACCAACTTCTATTTAGGTAAGTACTACCTAAGTCTGGGGGAAAAGGACAGCGCTACGGCACTGTTCAAATTAGCGGTTGCTAACAACGTACACAACTTCGTTGAGCACCGTTATGCATTGTTGGAACTATCGCTCTTGGGCCAGGAGCAAGACGACCTGGCAGAATCGGACCAGCAATAGCTGACGACATAGACATCAGCCCGTAATCTTTTGATTGCCATCACCTTAACTGGTGAGGGCGTTGTTGTTCGTCAATACATCTACTTTGAGCCGGTTCACACTTTTCAATGAAAATTGCAGATCATTTTCACGATGAGTTATGTAGACTGGCCGCCACTGACCTTGAGGCACTTGTACTACATGGCTGAATTCGAAACCACTTTCTCCGATCTGGGGCTGAAAACCTCTATTATTGAAGCCCTTAACGATCTCGGTTACGAAAAACCTTCTCCGATCCAGGCTGAGTGCATTCCGCACCTGTTGGCTGGACGTGACGTACTGGGCATGGCCCAGACCGGTAGCGGAAAAACTGCAGCGTTCTCGCTGCCGCTGCTGAACAACATTGACCCGGAACTGCGTGCACCGCAGATCCTCGTACTCGCTCCAACCCGTGAACTGGCTGTTCAGGTTGCTGAAGCGATGGCTGATTTCTCTAAACATATGCATGGCGTAAACGTGGTAGCCCTTTATGGCGGCCAGCGTTATGACGTGCAGCTGCGCGCCCTGCGTCAGGGTCCGCAAATCGTTGTGGGTACCCCAGGTCGTCTGCTCGATCACTTAAAACGTGGCACGCTGAACCTGTCCGGCCTGAAAGGTCTGGTACTGGATGAAGCGGATGAAATGCTGCGTATGGGCTTCATCGAAGACGTTGAAACCATCATGGCGCAGATCCCGGCTGAACATCAGACCGCGCTGTTCTCTGCAACCATGCCAGAAGCAATTCGTCGCATTACCCGTCGCTTCATGCAGGATCCGCAGGAAGTGCGCATCCAGTCCAGCGTAACGACTCGCCCGGACATCAGCCAGAGCTACTGGACTGTGTATGGCATGCGTAAAAACGAAGCACTGGTGCGTTTCCTGGAAGCTGAAGATTTTGATGCGGCGATTATCTTCGTTCGTACCAAAAATGCGACCCTGGAAGTGGCTGAAGCGCTGGAACGTAGCGGCTATAACAGTGCTGCGCTGAACGGCGACATGAACCAGGCTCTGCGTGAGCAGACTCTGGAGCGTCTGAAAGACGGTCGTCTGGATATCCTGATTGCAACCGACGTGGCAGCACGTGGTCTGGACGTTGAACGTATCAGCCTGGTTGTTAACTATGACATCCCGATGGACTCAGAGTCTTACGTTCACCGTATCGGCCGTACCGGTCGTGCGGGTCGTGCGGGTCGCGCACTGCTGTTCGTTGAGAACCGCGAGCGTCGTCTGCTGCGTAACATCGAACGCACCATGAAGCTGACTATTCCAGAAGTAGAGCTGCCGAACGCAGAACTGCTGGGCACTCGCCGTCTGGAGAAATTTGCTGCCAAAGTTCAGCAGCAGCTGGAAAGCAGCGATCTGGATCAGTACCGTGCGCTGCTGGCAAAAATCCAGCCGTCCGCTGAAGGTGAAGAACTGGATATCGAAACGCTGGCCGCTGCACTGCTGAAAATGGCGCAGGGTGAACGTGCTCTGATCGTGCCGCCGGATGCACCGATGCGTCCTAAGCGTGAATTCCGTGAGCGTGATGAGCGTTTCGAACGTCGTGGTGACCGCAACGATCGTAACGATCGTGGTCCGCGTGGCGATCGTCCTGAGCGTGGTGGTGAAGACCGTCCGCGTCGTGAGCGTCGTGACGCTGGCGAAATGGAACTTTATCGCATTGAAGTGGGCCGTGATGATGGCGTTGAAGTTCGTCACATCGTGGGTGCTATCGCTAACGAAGGTGATATCAGCAGCCGTTACATTGGTAACATCAAGCTGTTCGGTACTCACTCTACTATCGAGCTGCCGAAAGGCATGCCGGGCGAAGTTCTGCAGCACTTTACCCGCACGCGTATTCTGAACAAACCGATGAATATGCAGCTGCTGGGCGATGCACAGCCGCGTTCTGACCGTGGTCCTCGTCGTGACGGCGATCGTCCTGCTGGCGGTGGTCGTAACTTCGGTGGCGGTGAACGTCGCGAAGGCGGTCGTAACTTCGGTGGCGAGCGTCGTGAAGGCGGTCGCGGTGAAGGTCGTAGCTTCAGCGGTGAGCGTCGTGCGCCACGCCGTGAAGAAGGCACTACCAGCCGTCGCCGTTTCGGTGATGCATAATTACCGGTAGCTCTGCTTTACAAGCTGTAAAGTTTTAAATACAAACCCCGATGACATCATCGGGGTTTCTTTTATCTGTTTTGTACTCTTGTACTGGTACAATGCTGCGGCATTTACGCTTACAGGAGAAGATGTTCATGGCAACACTGACAACCACACAAGCAACCCCGTCGTTGCTGGCTGGCGTGGTGATTATTGGCGGTACGGTAATTGGTGCGGGGATGTTTTCATTACCGGTAGTCATGTCAGGCGCATGGTTCTTCTGGTCGTTCGCGGCACTCGTTTTCACCTGGTTCTGTATGCTGCATTCCGGGTTAATGATTCTGGAAGCCAACCTCAATTACCGCATTGGTTCGAGCTTCGACACCATCACCAAAGATCTGTTGGGCCGCGGCTGGAATGTGATTAACGGTCTCTCAATCGCCTTTGTGCTCTACATTCTGACCTACGCCTATATTTCAGCGAGCGGGTCTATCCTGCACCATACCTTTGTGGAAATGTCGTTTGATGTTGCGCCTCGTGCCGCCGGTCTGGCGTTCGCCCTGCTTGTGGCCTTTATCGTCTGGCTTTCTACGCGTGCCGTCAGCCGGATGACCGCGATTGTCCTCGGTGCGAAGGTCATCACCTTCTTTCTGACCTTTGGTAGCCTGCTGGGGCACGTGCAGCCTGCGACGCTATTCAACGTGGCGGAAGCGAACACATCCTACACGCCATATTTATTGATGACGCTGCCCTTCTGCCTGGCCTCGTTTGGTTATCACGGCAATGTGCCGAGCCTGATGAAGTTTTACGGTAAAGATCCGCGTACCATTACACGTTGCCTCGTCTACGGTACATTGCTGGCGCTGGGGCTCTATACAGTGTGGTTATTGGGGACAATGGGGAACATTCCGCGCCCCGAGTTTATCGGCATCGCTGAGAAGGGCGGCAATATTGACGTGTTAGTACAGGCACTGAGCGGTGTGCTGAATAGCCGTAGCCTGGATTTGCTGCTGGTGGTGTTTTCTAACTTTGCCGTTGCCAGCTCATTTTTGGGAGTCACCCTCGGGTTATTTGATTATCTGGCCGATCTGTTTGGTTTTGACGATTCCGCCATGGGGCGCTTCAAAACCGCACTGCTGACCTTTTTACCACCGATTGCTGGCGGCTTGTTATGGCCGAACGGTTTCTTATATGCGATTGGTTATGCGGGACTGGCGGCAACCATCTGGGCGGCAATTGTGCCTGCGCTACTGGCGAGAGCCTCACGTAAACGCTTCGGTAGCCCTGCGTTTCGCGTATGGGGTGGCACGCCGATGATCGTGCTGATTCTGCTGTTTGGCCTTGGCAATGCGTTGGTGCATATATTATCGAGCTTTGATGTGCTGCCCGTGTATCAGTAAATATTTCCCCTCTCCTGCGGGGGAGAGGGGAATTTCAGGGCTAATCTAGCCCAGCAACTCTTCTTTCACCTGCATCGCCAGCTCAAACGAATGCAAACGGGCCTGGTGATCGAAGATTTGGCCGTTAACCATAATTTCATCAGCCTGCGTTTCGCGCAGCACCGATTCCAGCCCGTGACGCACCTTCGCTTTATCACCCACTAAAGACATGCTTAAGGCTTGTTGAACACCATACTGCTCAGAAGCCGACCATAGCTGGTGCATATTCTCCACCGGCGGAGGCAGTTGGCCGGTTTCGCCCCGACGCAGTTTCATAAACGCCTGCTGCATTGAGGTAAACAGGAATTCCGCATCGCGATTGCTGTCTGCAGCAATAATGTTGATGCACACCATCGCATACGGTTTGTCGAGGCGTGCCGAAGGCTTGAACTGGGTGCGATAGAGATGCAGTGCCTGGAACAGCATATCCGGAGCAAAGTGCGAGGCAAAAGCAAACGGCAGGCCCAACTGGGCGGCCAGTTGCGCGCTGTAGAGGCTTGAGCCTAATAACCAAACAGGGATCTGCTCACCGTAGCCGGGAACCGGGCGCACGTGTGGATTGGGATCGCGGGCATCAAACCAGTCCACCAGTTCCGCAACGTCACGCGGGAAGTTATCGACATCACCACTCATATGGCGGCGCAGCGCGCGCATGGTCGGCTGGTCACTGCCCGGCGCACGGCCCAGGCCTAAATCGATACGTCCTGGGTAGAGGGTATTCAACGTACCAAACTGTTCGGCAATCACCAGCGGCGAATGGTTAGGCAACATCACGCCCCCAGAGCCTAAGTGAAGGGTGGTGGTATTTGCCGCCAGGTAGCCGATCAGGACGGACGTCGCCGCGCTGGCGATGCCGACCATATTATGATGCTCCGCCAGCCAGTAGCGATGATAGCCACGTTTTTCGGCCATTTGCGCCAGAGCCAGAGAGTGTGAAAAAGCTTCCCGGGCGGAAGAGCCTTGTGGGATCGGGGCCAGATCCAGCACCGAAAACGGAATGGTTTTATCAGTCATGTCAGCTCACTTTGTCGACGGTGAATCATTTAATACTGCATGAAAAAATGATAACTGTTGTTAACAAAGTGAGCTTTTACATTTCATCTTTCAGGACGGTTCTCCCCAGTCGCTGGCCTGAGTCAGCTTCTGGGGATTCTCAGACTTTCACCTGGATGCTTTAGTACTGAAGTTCCAGGCCAGGCAGACGTCGCCAGTAGCCGTTGCAGTCACTGTGTGCGGCAAGCTGCAGTGGAACATCACCTTTCTCATTGGCACGGAAGGCCTCCAGCATAGTGAACGTCTCTTCGCCCATCGGGGAGAGCCGCACCATATCGACAATACCGTCCATCGACTTCAGATCGTTACCGAGGTTATAAACGTAGCCACTCATGGTCTGAATGCCATTGAGCACAAATACCTGCTGATTTTCCTGTGACAGCATGTCGCGCCCGTTGGGGTACTTGATGCAGCAGGTTTCGCACTCATCTTTTGGTTTGTCTTCCGAACGGGCGGTGAAGCAGCGTGCAGAGTAAGCCAGTGGCAGATGTCCGTAGCTCAATACTTCCACCTCAAACTGATCGCGGATGCCCAGATCGGTGCACTGATTGAGCAAATTAATCAGCCAGTCGCGTGACAGTTCCACTGGCATGCACCAGCGCGTCATACCTTGTTTGAGCAACAGGCGCAGGGTTACCGCATTGTAGATATTCAGCGCATGCCCGGCGACGAACGGCAGATTACGTTCGGCACAGAGATTGACGACGCCCAGATCGCTCGCTTCCAGTAGAAATTCACCGTTGTCGACGTAGCGTTTCAGTTCGTTAAGTTCGGAAGAGGCTTGCACCAGCGCGAGGGTAGAGATCACCACCTGTTTACCGCTGCTGGCGAGGGATTTCGCCAGATCCAGCCAGTCACCGACTTTGGTTGCCCGGCGCTTACTGCATACCGCTTCACCGAGATAAATAACGTCAGCGCTGCTGGCTGCGGCCTGCTGGTAGAAGCTTTCCAGCGTCTCTTTTGACCAATAATAAAGAACGGGTCCGAGGGAATATTTCATCGTATTTCCTACTGCCATTTGCGATGGTACGCACCCAGCGTGGTCTGTGTGCCTTCTGACATTGCCCCAAGCGTATTCATCCAGGTAGCTTGTGGTGCATAGTTCTGCGGGTCGCTCATGCATCTGTCGATAGCCTGACGCCACACTTTTGCCACCTGGCTGACATACGCCGGGCTACGCTGGCGGCCTTCAATTTTCACTGACGCGATATTCGCGGCCAGCAACTCGGGCAGCAGTTCCAGAGTGTTCAGGCTGGTGGGCTCTTCCAGCGCGTGATAGCGCTCGCCATCCACCATATAACGCCCTTTACACAGCGTCGGGTAGCCCGCGTTTTCGCCATCCTGATAGCGGTCGATCAACACTTCATTCAGTCGCGATTCCAGCCCTTGTGGCGTCTGCTGCCAGCGCACAAAGCGCGCCGGAGAGCAGGCCCCCACGGTATTCGGCGATTCACCGGTCAGATAGGACGACAGATAGCAGCGTCCCTCTGCCATGATGCACAGGCTACCAAAGGCGAACACTTCCAGCGGGACAGGGGTGACGCGCGCCAGTTGTTTTACCTGATGAATGGAGAGTACGCGCGGGAGTACCACGCGGGCGACATCAAAATGGCGATGGTAAAAACGAATGGCTTCTTCATTTGTGGCTGAGGCCTGAACGGAGACATGTCGTTCAATATGTGGATAGCGCGCTGCGGCATACTCCAGCATGGCAAGGTCGGCCAGAATTAAGGCATCTGCGCCAATGTCCGCAGCCATATCTACCGCTCGCTCCCAGCGCTGGTAGCCATCGGGATGGGCAAAGGTGTTGATAGCGATATGCAGTTTTCGTTTATGCTGGTGCACAAAGCTGACGGCTTCCTGCAGTTTTTTCTCCGTAAAATTGAGACCAGCAAAATGGCGGGCGTTGGTATCGTCTTTCAGGCCGATGTAGACGGCATCGGCACCGTTTTCAATGGCGGCCTTGAGCGCCGGGAGATTTCCGGCCGGGCAGAGCAACTCCATAGTATTTCCTGCAATCCGGGGCACGAGGCCCAGACAACCCGTTGGGGTCGCTAAATTGTTAATGAACTGGGATTCTAGTTAACCTGGTTGCGACAATTTTTGATTTGAGGCAGTTAAATGTGTATTGGTGGCATCAATAATCGATGCATTCTTCTTACGTAATTGTTGATTTACGCCGCCATGTCGTCTATTTGATATGGCAAAATAGCAGGAACGTTTATTTCAGGGAGTAAAGCTCGTGTTGGAAAAACTGCGCTCACGTCTCGTTCACTATGGCCCGTCTTTGCTGAGCGTGCCGGTTAAGCTGACGCCTTTCGCCATCAAACGCCAGGTGCTGGAGCAAGTGCTCCGTTGGCAGTTTCAGCAAGCGCTGGCTGATGGAGAGCTTGAGTTTCTGGAAGGCCGCTGGTTAAGTATTCAGGTTCGCGATATTGGCCTGACGTGGTATACCTCGGTAGAGAATTCACAGTTGATCGTGCGTGAATCAGCCGAGGCCGATGTCAGCTTCTGTGCGGATGCCAGCGATTTACTGATGATTGCCGCACGCAAGCAAGATCCTGATACGCTCTTTTTCCAGCGTCGACTGGTGATTGAGGGTGACACCGAGCTTGGGCTGTACGTGAAGAACCTGATGGACGCCATTGAACTTGAGCAGATGCCGAAGGCATTGCGCATCATGCTGCTGCAACTGGCGGATTTTGTTGAAGCCGGCCAGAAAACGCCGATGGAAACACCACAACCTTCTGTAGGTGAACCATGCTGATTCGAGTAGAGATTGGGATTGATGCGCCGGGTATCGACGCGCTGCTACGCCGCACTTTTGCGGATGAGAGCGAAGCGACGCTGGTGCATGATCTGCGCGAAGATGGCTTAATTACGTTAGGCCTGGTCGCAACGGATGACGAAGGGCAGGTCATCGGCTATGTCGCATTCAGTCCGGTGACGGTGAAAGGCGAAGATTTGCAGTGGGTCGGACTCGCGCCGCTGGCGGTCGATGAGGCTTATCGCAGTCAGGGCATTGCTCGCCAGCTGGTCTATGAGGGACTGGATTCTCTGAATGAGTTTGGTTATGCCGCGGTTGTGACGCTGGGGGAACCTGATTTTTATGGCCGTCTCGGGTTTGAGCCTGCCGCGAACCACAATCTGCACTGTCGCTGGCCAGAAACGGAAAGTGCTTTCCAGGTACACCGCCTTGCAGATGATGCTTTCAATGACGTAAGCGGTCTGGTGGAATACCACGCACTGTTTAATCGCTTTTAGCCATTGAGGTTTGCAGGCTCTCCAGCAATTCCTCAAATGAGCCATCTCCGGTAACGAGGCGCTCCTTCTGGCGCTTCGTTAATTGTTTGATGCGGTATTCCACACGTAATGCCAACGATCTTTCCCCGACATGCGCTGAAAATACCAGCGACAATTCACCTTTCCCGCGAAGCGCTTTTGCTCCTTTGCCATTCTGATGCTGAACAAAACGGCGCGCCACATCGGTTGTGATACCTGTGTACAGGCTATTGTCAGGAGTGCGGATAAGATAGAGAAACCAGGGCGTCATAACGTTATTCGTTGTGCTAATGTGAAAGAAAAATAACACGAGGATGAAGAGAAATGGAAACTCTTGCGGCCATCAATCGTTGGCTGGCGAAACAGCACGTAGTGACCTGGTGCGTGGCCAGCCGTGGAGAACTCTGGTGTGCAAACGCCTTTTATATCTATGACCCGCAAAAAGTCGCGTTTTATCTCCTCAGTGACGATCACACCCGCCACGCGCAGATGACCGGTTTACAGGCCAATATTGCCGGCACGGTGAATGGTCAGCCGAAGACGGTGGCGCTGATTCGTGGCGTGCAGTTTACTGGCGAGATTCGGCGGATGGAGGAGGAGGAAAGCGCGGGACCGCGTGCGCAGTACAACCGACGCTTTCCTGTTGCCCGTCTGTTGTCAGCTCCGATGTGGGAAATTCGCCTCACCGAGATCAAATTTACCGACAACACGCTGGGCTTTGGTAAAAAGCTTCACTGGCTCCGTGATTCAGGCACCCAGCAAGCGCAGTGACTCACGGTTAAACGCGGGGAGATCGTCCGGCGTCCGGCTGGTCACCAGTTGATCTTTATCGACCACTACTTCCTGGTCATAAAATTCAGCCCCTGCGTTTTTCACATCAATGATAATGGGTTTCACCGCCGTCAGCTTTCTTCCCCGAATGACATCTGCGCTTATCAGCAACTGCGGCCCGTGGCAGATAGCAAAAACCGGTTTGCCGCTGTTGATGAAGTCCCGGGTAAAGGTGACAAAACGATCATCACCACGCAGATAATCCGGTGAATGCCCACCCGGTAACAACAAGGCATCATAATCTGCCGGGCGTGTCTCATCGATAGCTTTATCAATGGTGACGCTGGCCTCGCCTTTCTTCCCAGTGACCGTTTTTCCTGCCTGTTTCTCAATCGTGACCACCTCGTGGCCCGCTTTGCGGAAGGCTTCGGCTGGCGACGTGAATTCTGAATCTTCAAACTCGTCGGTGATCAAGACTGCGATTTTCTTGCTCATGTATCCTCCGTGGTTCAGTTCAGATGCGTCATTTCAACAATAATGACTCTCAGAACTAATAAGCCTGGTTGAGGGTGATAACATTGCAAGGCAGACTTTTCTGCAAAAGGAGGGGATATGAGTCAAGTACTGATAATCAGAGCGACAGGGCTGGCGGGTGACTAAGCATTTTCAAAAATATTTCAAAAGCGTACTATTCGCCGGGTAACTAATTCCGCAATTAATCCCCGGAGAATGGTATGACTGGTCAGTCTTCATCCCGCGTGGCAACCCCCGTGCAATGGTGGAAACCCGCTCTCTTCTTTCTCGTCGTTATCGTCGGCCTTTGGTATGTGAAATGGCAGCCATACTACGGTAAAGCGTTCACGGCCGCTGAAACCCACAGTATCGGTAAATCCATTCTCGCGCAGGCGGATGTCAGCCCATTTCAGGCTGCGCTCGACTATGCGATGGTCTATTTTCTTGCTGTCTGGAAAGCCGCCGTGCTCGGTGTATTATTGGGCTCGCTAATTCAGGTACTGATCCCCAGAAACTGGCTGATGCGTACCCTGGGGCAAAAGAAGCTGACAGGGACCCTCTTTGGTACGCTGTTTTCGCTACCGGGAATGATGTGTTCCTGCTGTGCGGCTCCTGTTGCGGCGGGCATGCGTCGTCAACAGGTGTCGATGGGCGGTGCGCTGGCGTTCTGGATGGGAAACCCACTGCTTAACCCGGCGACGCTGGTCTTCATGGGCTTTGTGCTGGGCTGGCATTTCGTGGCGCTACGGCTGATTGCCGGTCTGGTGATTGTGATTGGCGTTGCGGCACTGGTACAGCATCTTGTGAAAGATGATATTCAGCAAACTGCGCCAGTGGACATCACGCTCTCTGAACCGGAAGGGCACTTTTTTGCCCGTTGGGGCAGGGCGTTATGGGCGCTGTTCTGGAGTACCATCCCGGCCTACATCATTGCGGTACTGGTGCTGGGGGCTGCGCGCGTCTGGTTGTTCCCTCATGCTGACGGGGCTGTCGACAACACGCTGTTGTGGGTGATTGCGATGGCGATTGTCGGCTGTCTGTTTGTGATCCCGACGGCGGCAGAAATTCCGATTGTGCAGACCATGATGATGGCAGGCATGGGGGCCGCACCGGGGATGGCGCTGTTGATGACCCTTCCGGCAGTTAGTTTGCCGTCGCTGATTATGCTGCGTAAGTCTTTCCCGGTAAAAGCACTGTGGCTGACAGGTGGTCTGGTGGCGTTAGGTGGGGCATTAACTGGCAGTTTGCTGCTCTTTTTATAAAAGAAAACCCGGTAACTGTCGCTACCGGGCTATTCAGAAGGGCTTATTTGATAAACGTAAAGGCAGTGGTGACGTGTTTCACGCCGCTCACGCGACTGGCAATATCCGCTGCCGCTTTACCTTCACGATCGGTGACCAGACCCAGCAGGAACACTTCGCCATTTTCCGTCGTCACTTTCACGTTAGAGGATTTCACTTCGTCGCTGCTCAGCAGTTGGGTACGTACTTTAGACGTAATCCAGGTATCGTTGGCAGCGGTGCCCATGCCAATTGGCTGGCCCTGACGGATTTCGTTAAACACTTCGGTTGCACCTTCTACGCCAACCGCAATCTGTTTTGCCCGTGAGGAGAGGTCTGTCGTCGGTGCCTGACCCACTAACAGGACTTTGCCTTGATAAGCGGTTACGTTGACACGTGCCTGTTTCTTGATCTGTTCATCTTTAGACAGGGCGCTATTGACGCGCAGTTCCAGCGTACCATCATCAACCTGAGTACCCACCGTGCGCGGATCGGTCGCCGCCTTGGTACCTACTGCCGCTGAACCAACAACCACTGCACCAATACAACCCTGTAAAAGCAGTGCGGAAATAAGGACTGCGAGGGGCGCTAAAGCCTTCATGTGTACTCCTTAATCATCCTGGTGAGGAAAAAGTGTGTTATCTATCAGATCGCATAAACAATTCACCGTCAACATATGCATTTCCTGAATACGTGCGCTGCGGTGGGAAGGAATACGGATTTCAACATCCTGAGGCCCCAACAGCCCGGCCAGTTCACCCCCGTCGTACCCCGTCAGTGCCACAATCGTCATATCGCGCGTCACTGCCGCTTCGACAGCTTTAACGATATCGCGACTGTTACCCCGCGTGGATATGGCCAGGAGAATGTCACCGGCATGGCCTAACGCCCGGACCTGCTTGGCATATATCTCGTCATGCAGGCGATCGTTCGCTATTGCCGTTAAGACCACATTATCGGTATTAAGTGCAATGGCAGGTAAACTAGGGCGTTCTGTTTCAAAACGATTAATCATGCTGGCAGCAAAATGCTGTGCGTTGGCGGCGGAGGTGCCATTGCCACAACAGAGGATTTTGTTGCCGTTAAGCAGAGAGTGAACCATGGTCATGGCGGCACGGGAAATTGCGTCGGGCAGGGCTTCTGCGGCTGCAATTTGCGTTTGAATGCTTTCGGTAAAGCAGACTTTAATTCTATCGAGCACAGTGTTCCCTATCGTTCAGTCATTATGAGTGGTCGTTAAAGGCGTTTTGTATCCACTCAACGTCATTTCCGGTGAAGGCTACCACATCGAACCGGCAATCCACAGTATCAAAACTCCCATTATGCCGGGCGAGCCACAAACGGGCTGTATGCAGTAACTTGCGTTGTTTGGCAACGGTTACGCTCCCGGCAGCACCACCAAAAAACGATGATTTGCGATAGCGAACCTCGACGAAAACCGTTGCCAGTTTGTCTTGCATAATCAGGTCAATTTCGCCGCCACGCTCACGCACGTTGGCGGCAATAAAACGCAATCCCTTGCGTTCGAGCCAGCGACGCGCGGTGGCTTCCCACGCATCGCCGCTCTGCTTACGGGTCAACTGGCCGGGACGATTTGCCCCTGCTGGTATTTGAGCCATGATAACTTCCTGTTAATCACACATTCCTGCGTTGCGGTTAAATCGCCGGTGTTGCCGTTGATTTCAAACCCCGGCACTTGACGCATCTGTGAGAAGTGATTCGCCAGCGTCCAGGCATCCGCGCCCATGGCATACAGACGGGCCAGTGAATAGTCGTTATTCACACTGCTCAATGCCTGCTGCATCAGGGCCGGGTTGCTACCGGCCAGCATCGGGATTTCACTGAACTGCAGCCCTTCCATCTCCAGACGGAAGTCTGGGCCTGCGCCACCCTGGGAACTGCGAGAGCTGGCGTAAACAATGATCCCGCTCTGGCTGCCGGTACGCATAGTGATGAGAGGCTTAATCAGCGCCATTTCTTCCTGTGTCGCCACGATGTAGGTTGAATCGACTTTACCGCCACCGCTGATTTGCGCATCGGTAGGCGGAGCCGGAATCGTCAGGCCGCCAATGGTCACACCCTGTTGCTGCGGCAGGCTGGCGCTTACCGGGCTGCCGTTCATCGCAATGCCAGCGCGTCCGTTGATCGCCATTTTCAGCTCTGCCGATGATCCCAATTTTTGCTGCAGCACGATGCCACCACCGAGTTTTTGCCACTCTTCTGCAAACGCAGTGGCTACACGGTCACCGAGGGTACTTCGAGGTAGTAACAGCAGCGGCGCCTGGCGACCTTGTTCATGCATATGGCGCGCAGCATCGCGAGCTTCATCTTCCGGTGAAAGCGCGTAGTAGCAGATGTTAGGGCGATTCTCGACCTTCTCCGGCTGGTTCAGTGCCAGCACGTTCAGGGTTGTATGGCTGCGCATCAGCTCTTCAACATTGTTTTTCAGCAATGGACCTACGACGATGCTGGCACCATCCTGTTGAACCTGATTGAGGATCTGATCAAGTGGCTGAGAACTGGTGTCATAGATTTTCAGCGATGCGGCAGGATTAGCCGGCGTGGCGGTAACGGCCGGTGTGGTCACCTGTTGTGCTGGCGTTGCCTGCTCTGTGGTGGTTTGTTCAGGTGCTGCTGACTGCTCAGCCGTTACCGGTTGTTGCTGCTGCGCTTCTGGCGCGGTCACCGGTTCTTGCGTTTGCGCGCTGGTAATATCGTTAACGTTAGTCTGTGACGGGCTAACAACATCAGCGGTGGTGTTCATGTTCGCCGCCTGAGCGGCCTGGGGGGGTACCGCAGGGCCAGAGACGTTTGAGACGCCATTTTTCGCGGCTTCAAAGCCTTGCTGAATCGTGCGACCAAATACGGCTGCCTGGCCATTAAGCGGCAGAAGCAGAGCTATTTGATTCACCGAAGCCGGGCGGAAGTTCTGCATGTTTGTCAGTGGGGTTGGCAGCATTTTCGCCCCTGGGTTACGCGGGTAGCGTTGCTGCCAGTCAACGATCCCAGCTTTGAGCATGTTGGGGTCGTTGCGGTTGTCGAACCATACTCGTTGCAGATCCAGCCAACCTTGCAGCGTGGCCTCATCGGCGTTGATCACCAGGGTCTTAGCCTGATCCGAGGTCATTGAGGAGAGGGCTTGCCAGGTCGCATCAATGTTCTGCTGTTTTTCCGCTGGCGTAGTCAGCAGCGGTTCCTGAGCGATTAAGGCACGGAACAACGTCAGAGAGGGCTTACCCTGAGATGCAGTGATACCAATTTGCCAGTAGCGCGCCTGCTGGTTCTTATCGAGCCCAGTCGGATCGATGTTGGCCAGCAGCGCTTGTGCACCGTTAAAGTCTTGCTGAGTCAGCTTGAGCTCTGCGGCGAGAAGAGATTGCTCAAGACGCTGGGCATCATCCAGATTTTGCGGCAACTGCGCGAACAACTCGCTTGCCTGCTGGGTTTTGCCTTCTTTAATGAGTGCACGAATGGCGAGTAATTGCCAGTTGGTCTTGCTATCATCTGCGCTTTGCTGCATCTGGTGCAGGTAGAAACCTGAATCGGCCTGCGCGCTGCCCTGCATGTGCGCATCGCTCTGGTCGTGAGTTTGTGTGCCGCAGCCTGCGAACAGCAGAGCGGCCAGCACGACAGGCAGGCAACGCATGGCTTTTGAACGTAGAAATCTTGACGGTAGCATTCTGTATCCAGTGATATTTTTTACGCAATGCTCAATATTAAATCGGCAATACGGATAGAACAATGAAACAACACGAATCAGCGGACAATTCTCAAGGCCAGCTCTACATTGTCCCCACGCCAATCGGCAATCTGGGGGATATTACCCAGCGTGCGCTCACCGTATTGCAGGATGTTGATCTGATTGCCGCTGAGGATACTCGTCACACCGGGCTATTACTCCAGCATTTTGCCATTAATGCGCGCCTGTTTGCGCTCCACGATCACAATGAGCAACAAAAAGCCGACACGCTGGTGGCTAAGCTGAAAGAGGGGCAGAACATCGCGCTGGTCTCTGATGCAGGCACGCCGCTGATTAACGATCCCGGCTACCATCTGGTGCGCACCTGTCGTGAAGCGGGTATCCGTGTGGTTCCACTGCCGGGCCCTTGTGCCGCTATTGCTGCACTCAGTGCAGCCGGTTTGCCCTCCGATCGTTTTTGTTACGAAGGTTTTCTGCCAGCCAAATCAAAAGGCCGTCGCGATGCCCTACAGGCACTGGAAACCGAACCGCGCACGCTGATTTTTTATGAGTCCACTCACCGTCTGCTGGAAAGTCTGGAAGATATCGTGACGGTGCTGGGAGAGGCGCGCTATGTGGTGCTCGCCCGCGAACTGACAAAAACCTGGGAATCCATTCATGGCGCACCGGTGGGTGAATTGCTGGCGTGGGTGAGAGAGGATGAAAATCGTCGCAAAGGTGAGATGGTGCTAATTGTCGAAGGGCATAAAGCGCAGGAAGACGCGCTGCCTGCCGATGCGTTGCGTACGCTGGCGTTGCTCCAGGCTGAATTACCCTTGAAGAAAGCGGCGGCGCTGGCGGCAGAGATCCACGGCGTGAAGAAAAACGCCCTCTACAAGTACGCGCTGGAACAGCAGGGCGAGTAGGCCCTTGAACCTCATTAGTCAGCCATGTTTCCTGTGTAACATGGCTGATTTCTCTCTTTGTCACCGCATCACACGATGACGACGTCTTTACCCATTTTTCCCAGCGATGCTCTGTCTTTATCACTGATGCCTTCATCGGTGATAACGACGTCAATTTGCTCCATGGGCAGTACCTGGTTAAAGCCACGGCGATTGAACTTACTGGCATCCAGCACGGCGACCACTTTATGTGCCGCGGCGGCCATCACGCTGCTGATGGAATAGCCTTCGTTGAAGGTGGTGATGCCGTTAGTTGTATCAATGCCGTCTGCCCCGACAAACATCAAATCTGCGCTAATCCCCTGCAACGAGCGTTCCGCAATCGTGCCATGCATAGAGTGGGTTTTATGGCGTACTGTACCGCCGCATACCACCAGCGTGATGTCTTTGTTTTCAGAGAGAGCAAACGCTGCGGGGAGATTATTCGTAATGACGGTGATATTGGCTTTCTTTGCCAGTGCTTCGGCGATGAGCATTGTGGTGCTGCCACTGTCCAGGATAATCGTCATCCCTTCTTCAATCATGGCTGCCGCCGCCTGAGCAATGCGTTTCTTCGGATCGCTGGCCAGTTTATAGCGGTCTTCCAGCGTGACTTCCTGGCTATCGCTGTCCGTCATATGGGTGCCAGGTTTTGCAGCACCACCGTGAAAGCGCGTCACCAGTCCCTTTTCTTCCAGTAAACGCAGGTCTGCCCGAATGGTCACTTCAGAGATACCAAAGGTATTTGAAAGATCGATAACCAACACGCTTCCCTGGGCATTCACCAGATCGACGATTTTGTTCCTTCGCTCAAATGAGTTCATATTGATTTGCCTGAGAATTAACTCCTGATAGTGTAATCGAAGGATTGTGAAAGTTGAACGCTAACTTTCGAAAGTAAATGTGAGCCAGCTCAGGTTGCTGGCTCTATCACTTAGCCGAGCTGCAGCAGGATTTTTCCCTGCATTGGTGCGCCGTTGAGTGCCTGAACGGCTTTTGCATAACTGCCTGGATCGCCGCGATGTGCGATAAGCGGCTCAAGCTGCAAGCGTTTCTCTGTTAACAGACGCGCGGCTGTTTCCCATTCTTCGCCGGGCCATGGGCCGGAGTAGTTCATCCAGCTTCCCAGCACCGCCAGTTCTTTACGCAAAATTTGACCGAATACAGTGGCGGTCAACGTGAGGTCGTGGTGCAGAGTACCTACCAGCGCCAGTTGTGCGCGTGGTCCGGCAATCTCGATCGCCAGCGAGACGGTTTGCGGAGCGCCTGCAGTTTCCAGCACCAGTTGGTCGAAGCGGTTTTCAGAAAGCAGTTCCTGAATGTGTGATGCGCTTAGCTCGCGGCTGTTGAAAGCGTGTGTGGCGCCAAGCCTTTTCGCCAGTGCGAGTTTTTCCGGATTAATATCAATTGCCGTTACGCTTTTTGCCCCCAGGGCCAGTGCGCATTGCATTGCCAGCAAGCCAATGGTTCCTGCACCGACAATCACCACGTTCTTATCTGCACATCCTCCCGCAAGGTGGAATGCATGCAGGCCCACGGTAATCGGCTCGATAAAAGCGCCGTCTTCAATGGTCATCTTTTCGGGCAGGCGGTAGAGATTAGCGCGGCGCACCACAACGTATTCTGCATTGCCGCCATCGCTGCGTGAACCGACAAACTGGTAGCGTTTGCACAACGAAAAGTACTGTTTGCGGCACTCCGGGCAATTGAAGCAGGGGAGTAGAGGGGCACAGGCGACGGCATCACCCACGTTGAGATCGTTAACCTGTTTGCCGCAGGCTTCCACATAGCCACTGAATTCATGTCCGAGGGTAATCGGGTAGAAATGGGCACCGTTAGCAAAGATACGGGGGATATCGGAGCCGCATAAACCGGAGCTGACAACCCTGACTTTGACATCGTCATCATGCTGTAGCTGAGGTTCAGGGCGTTCTTCAACGCGCACGTTTCCCTCAGCGTGAATAACCACTGATTTCATAACACTCTCCAGGAATGAAAGCGGGGAGCGAAGGCTCCCCAAAGATCAGGATGTGACCTGAGTTTGCTGCGCGATGGCGGCTTTTTCTGCCGCAGTGAAGTTACGCGCTCTGCGCCAGGTCAGCAGAACACCCGCCAGGTAAATCGCACCAATAACCGCGAAGCCGACAATGTTCTGCCAGGTAAAGAGCTGAATGAGCAGCCAGGTAATCGGCGAGCCGCCCTGGTCCATCGATGCCACCATGCCGCCAGCTTTTAAAGCACCTGCATTTGCCGCCAGCTGGGTATGTAATCCGATGGTCTGGGTGGCAATCCACAAGGTGATGCTCATGATGATCACGCCGGAAATCAGCGTGCGGAACAGGTTGCCCTGATGCACTGCCACCGCCATGGCGACGAAGAAACCGATAGTGGCGAGGTCACCAAACGGCAGCACCTGGTTTCCGGGGACCAGCACCGCAATCAGAATGGTCAATGGAATAAAGATCAGGCTCGCAGAGACCACTGAGGTGTGACCAAGCAGCAGCGCCGGGTCAAGGCCAATCAGGAACTCCTGGCTACCGAACTTCGCCTGCAGGCGTTTACGGGCATGTTTGGCAATCGGGGTTAATCCATCCATGATCGGTTTGATCACTCGCGGCATCAGCAGCATTACGGCAGCGGTTTTGACAGCCAGTTGCAGCACGCCTTTGGCGTCGTAACCCGCCAGCAGACCGATGACAATCCCCATCACAAAGCCCACGGTGACGGGTTCACCAAACGGGCCAAAGCGTTTTTGAATGTCGTCTGCGCTAAAGTGAATACGGTTGAGTCCTGGGATCTTTTCGATAATGGTATCCACCAGCACGGCAATCGGACCGAGGTAAGCGGAGCTACCGTGAGGGATCGCGATGCCCTCCAGGCCGAAGAAGTCGCGGGTGTCTTTGGCAAACCAGTCGCCCAGCTTGTAGACGAAGGCCGCATGGGCTACAACGCCCAGGATCCCAATCCAGTAGGAACCGGTGGCGAGGTGCAGCATCGCGCCGGTGAAGGTCATGTGCCAGATGTTCCAGATATCGACGTTGACCACGCGGGTCATGCGTGTCACCAGCATCAGGACGTTAACCCCGATGGCAATTGGGATCGCAACGAGCGCAATCTGCGAAGCCCAGGTCATGGGCGAAGAACCCGGCCAACCTACATCAATTACATGCAGGTTAATCTGGAACTGTTCGGCCATGGCTTTCGCTGCCGGACCGATGGAGTCGAGCATCAGGCCGATGACCAGGCCGATCCCGACAAAGCCGATGCCGATGTGTAAACCGGATTTAAAGCAGTCCCCGAGCTTCATCCCCAACAGTTTTGAGAAGATGATTATCACCAGCGGCAGCATGACCGTTGGGCCTAAGTCGAGGATGTAGCGCATGATTTCGCTAAACATGACGTTACCCCACAAGAATGGTCAGGATTTTTTGTTGCAGCGCTTCAATGCCGACGCCGGAGATAAAAGGCATGCCGTGCACGACCGGAATATCATCGAAAGTACGGTCCACTTTTGCAGTGGTGCAGATAAGATCTGCACCATCCATGTAGGTTTCGATTTCATTCACCCGGCACTGCACCAGCTCAACGGTGATGTTGTTTGCTTCGCAGAGTTCACGGATTTCTTCAGCAGCCATGGTGGAGGTGGCGACAGCGCCTCCACAGGCGACAATAACTTTACGTTTCATAGGGTACTCCTTTTATTATCAGTCTCTTATAAAGCCTGGGAACAGCTTTCAGGCTCAAGGATTGTTTCCCGAAAAAGCGTTGCCAGGCGCTCGGGCGGCGCACTTAACAATGCCTCCAGCGAGTTCGGGTTCTGTAGCTCACCAAACAGGCGGCGCAGGAGCTTAAGCTGCGCCGTAGGGTTCTCAACAATCAGAGCGATAATCAGCGAAACGGCGATTTCGCTGTCATCATCGGCCTGTTGGAAATTCACCGGTTTATCCGGACGGATCAAATAGATAGCGGCGGACTTCGCATGAACCGCCTCGCAGTGCGGAATCGCGACGGCGTGGCATTCGAGAGCGATGCCTGTCGGGTAGTTTGCCTCTCGCTCAATTAGCGCGGCTGGGTAGGTTTCATGCACTACGCCTTTCGCCAGCATCTCTTCGCCAATGTGCGCCAGCACCTGCTGGCGTGAGCTAAATTCAATTCCGGTTCGGACAAAAAGTTGACTCATACATTCTCCAGAAATCAGGCTGTTTCTTCGGCGCATCCGTAACGGTAAGCGCGCAATACATCCTGTATTTTGTCATTGATAAGATTTTGTGGTGTCGCGACGATCTCATTGTGTAATACACGTTCAAACTGCAAAGGCAGGTACTGGCTGAGCAAGCCCAGCGGCAGAGTAGTGGCGCTCAGATTGGCAATGAGCTTCTCCACGCTCTGGCGAATACGCGGGTGCGGCCAGTAGTAGCGAATACGGTCGGAAAGGCTGAAGTGAATATCCACCATGGCTTCGCTCCAGGTCGGACGGTAGTACTTTTTCCAGTATCCCGGCTCGTTCAACATCACTTCGACAATGACGTCCAGCACCCGGCTGCGGTTTTCCGGTGCAATCAACTCGTTTTCCATTTGAGCAAGGGCAAAGATGGCCTCGCGCAGCGCGAAGGTGAGTGCCGGGCCGACCTTCAGAATCGCAAAGTGATCGCCCACCAATGCGCGGTACGCCTGACGAGACTGGTAATCGGTCGAGTGTGCTTCGTAGACCATCGGGGTCTGGCGGATCCAGGCTGAGAGCGCCTCGGCTTCGTGTGGTTGATAGTGAATGATCTGCGTGTGGTCAAACTCCACGCCTGGCTGAACCACCATACCGACAACACGGTCCATCGCAGCGTCCAGCCCCAGGGCATGGAAGGCAACGCGATGCGTTTCAAGGGTCATCGCCGCATCTTCTACGCGGGTCACATGCACACTACTAATGCTGCTGGCCTCACCGCCTGGCACGGGAACTTCAGTTCCAATCACGTAGGTCAGTGTCTTTTTCAGCTCGTCACTGGCGGTTTCTTCAGCCGCCTGACAAAGACGTGCGGCACGTTCGGCAACCACTTTGGGGTCCAGAGGTACCGGGTCACCAGCGCAGGACATAGATGCATCCAGGTGAATTTTGCTGAAGCCCGCGGCAACATAGGCTTTGATCAGATCGACAGATTTTTCCATCGCCGTAGCAGCGGGTTCGTTTTGCCAACAGTTAGGTCCCAGGTGGTCGCCGCCAAGGATCAGTCGCTCTTGCGGGAAACCCACTTCTTTTGCAATCGCTAAAACAAAGTCCCGAAAATCAGCCGGTTTCATGCCGGTGTAGCCGCCAAATTGGTTAACCTGGTTTGAAGTTGCTTCAATCAGTACCTTTTTATCGGTATGCACATCGAAACGTAGCGTGGCTTCAATCACCATCGGGTGCGCCGAGCAGACTGAGCAGATACCGAGATGTTCCCCTGCCTTATGGCGGGCAATAATATCTTTCACTTTATTCCTCCGGGATATTTCTGAATGCTTTCAATAATTAGTCAACTTCTTTCACAATTTTCCTTCGCAACCGCAGTCGGCAATAACTTTGCGCACGACTTCTTTCATGGCGGATTTAGCTGGCACCATGTAATGGCGAGGGTCACTGGCGTCGGGGTGAGCGACCAGATAAGCCTTCAGGGCGTCGGAAAAGGCAATCTTCAGTTCAGTAGCGACATTGACCTTGCAGATACCCAGCGAGATGGCTTTGCGGATATCTTCAGCAGGCAAACCAGAAGCGCCGTGCAGCACCAGTGGGATATCGACGAGCTGGCGAATCTCAGCCAGCCGCTCAAAATCGAGCTTAGGCGTGGCAGTGTATAAACCGTGGGCTGTACCGATAGCGACGGCGAGAGAATCAATCCCCGTTTTTTTCACAAATTCAAGGGCTTGATCCGGATGGGTGTAGAGTGCGTCTTTTCCGTCCACTACCAGGTCATCTTCCTCGCCGCCCAGTCTGCCGAGTTCGGCTTCGACGCTGACGTCATAGCGATGGCAATAGTCGGTTACGGTTTTGACCAGCTCGATATTGTCGGCAAAGGGCAGATGGGAGCCATCGATCATGGCGGATCGCACGCCTGCCAGCACTTTGTTTTTAACGTCCTCAAGCTTTTCATGATGATCAAGGTGGATGGCGAGCGGCTGGTTAAACGACTTCGCCAGATCGCCAGCAATGGCCACGATGTTGCCGATACCTGCATAACTAAAAGTGCCGGGCGTTCCTGCGACAATCAGTGGTGAATGTAACTCTGCAGAGGTCTCCACGACAACCTGCAGGGTCTCAAGGTTATGGATATTGAATGCCGGGACGGCGTAGCCTTCCTGTTGTGCCTTGTGCAGCATCGCCTTCGTCGAAATGATATACATCCTGCCTCCGAAACCTTTCGTTTATTCTATTCGAAAGAAGATATAGGGTTTCGTAATGTTGTTTTGTGATTTAAGTCAGAAAATCGAAAGATTCGAAAGTGAAGGTAAGTTTGCGAAAGTGAGGGCGCAGAGAAAAGCGAGGGTCAAGATGCGTGGAATTTGGAAATAACAGACAAAAAAAAGCATGGCCGAAGCCATGCTAAAAATACGATGAGATTTTTATAATGATGAATCAAGTCACCGGAGCCGGGTTGAACACAGCCAGTTGGTTGTGCAGACCCCATTGATCCGAGAAGGTTTTCTTACGGCCACTCGCCACATCCAGGATGAAGTGGAACAGTTTCCAGCCCACATCCTCAATCGACTCTTCGCCTGTAGCGATGGTGCCCGCGTTAATGTCCATCAGGTCAAACCAACGGTTTGCCAGTTCAGTACGGGTCGCCATCTTGATGACCGGCACAGCCATCAGGCCGTACGGTGTACCACGACCGGTGGTGAAGACCTGAACGGTGATACCGGAAGCCACCTGTTGCGTACCACAGACGAAGTCGCTCGCAGGCGTTGCTGCGTAAATCAGACCACGTTTGGTTGGACGCTGGCCCGGAGAGAGCACTTCAACAATCGCGCTTTTACCGGATTTGGCGATAGAGCCGAGGGCTTTTTCCACCACGTTAGCCAGACCGCCTTTTTTGTTCCCCGGAGACGGGTTAGCGCTACGGTCAGTCTTACCCATGTCCAGGTAGTTATCGTACCAGGCCATCTCTTCGAGCAGGCGTTTGCCCACTTCTTCGGTTTCTGCACGCGGCGTCAGCAGGTGAATAGCATCACGCACTTCGGTTACTTCGGAGAACATGACGGTCGCACCGCAACGTACGAACAGGTCAGAGGCATAGCCCACTGCCGGGTTCGCGGTCACACCGGAGAACGCATCGCTACCACCACATTGGGTGCCAACAACCAGTTCTGAAGCCGGGCAGGTTTCACGTTTACGCAGGTTCAGTTTTGCCAGGTGACGTTCAGCCACTTGCAGAATGTCATCAACCATTGAGCGGAAGCCAACATGATGCTCATCCTGCAGACGGACGATGCTCGCGCTGTCTACCGGAATAGCCTGTACATCTTCAGTGCCCTGCAGCAGACGTTCTGGTTGCAGTTTTTCACAGCCCAGACCGATAACCATCACTTCGCCACCGAAGTTCGGGTTCAGCGAGATGTTGTGAATGGTACGGATTGGCACCACAGCTGCCGGTGCGTTGATCGCTACACCGCAACCGTAAAGGTGGTTCAGACCCACCACGCCATCGACGTTCGGGTATTTCGGCAGCAGGTCGCGTTCAATAATTTTCACGACGTAGTCGACCACGCCAGCAACGCAGTGCACGCTGGTGGTGATGCCGAGCAGGTTTTTGGTACCCACGCTGCCATCCGCATTGCGGTAGCCTTCGAAGGTATAGCCTTCCAGCGGCGGCAGTGCTTCTGGCACTTTTGTCGCTAAAGGTAAGGTGTTCAGTGGCGGAGCTTTTGGCAGTTCGACGGTGGATTCGTCAATCCAGCTACCGCGCGCAATATCACGCACTGCATAACCAATGACTTCACCGTAACGAACAATCTCACCGTGATGAGGGATATCTACCAGCGCAACTTTGTGGCCTTGCGGGATGTGTTCAATTAACTCCAACCCGTCCGGGAAACGCGTTCCCGCTTTTAAGCCATTGTCATTAACGATGATCGCGACGTTGTCGGTCTCATGTACTTTAATATAAAACGCCGTAGGCGACTGCTGTCTAATTTCAATGTCGGCCATTGTCAGGTAATCTCCAGCTAACTATACGATGCATTACTCAAAAGGAAATAAAGTAGAAACGAATCTGTAATTATCAGAAATTAAAACTTCGTTTGATGAAATAAGAATGTCAGGAGTTCCAATATTAAAATGTGATCTAAATCACTTATTTTTGCGATTACCCGCCTAGCCTGGGGAGGAATGATAAGATCTGTGCATCAGCGCCCAGGGGTATGTGCATATGCTCAAAAAAATCTGTTCAACCCCCGTCAGAATTGAGCAACACGCCAGTGCGTCGTCAATGGGTGATGATTATACTGAGCGATAATAAAATTAAATATGCCATTACCTGATATTAGCTTCGAGAGCTTATTTATTAAGTCGGGTAAGTTTTACATCACAATAATTATATTTTTAATTTAAGCCGTGCCCGAGAGGTTTGTTATGTCTGTACAAAATAATGTTGAAGTGAAACGGGGTATGCCAACTCGTTATTTAATACTACTGATAATCTTTATTGTTACTGCAATTAACTACGCAGACCGCGCGACGCTCTCCATTGCGGGGACCGAAGTTGCGAAAGAGCTGCAACTTGACTCCGTGTCAATGGGTTACATCTTCTCTGCGTTTGGCTGGGCCTACCTGTTGATGCAGATTCCGGGCGGTTGGTTACTTGACCGTTTCGGCTCTAAAAAAGTCTACACCTACAGCCTGTTCTTCTGGTCGCTCTTTACCTTCCTGCAAGGTTTTGTCGACATCTTCCCGATAGCATGGGCTGGTATCTCCATGTTTATCATGCGTTTTATGCTGGGCTTCTCTGAGGCACCATCTTTCCCGGCTAACGCCCGTATCGTGGCAGCCTGGTTCCCGGCGAAAGAGCGTGGTACTGCATCCGCTATCTTTAACTCAGCGCAGTACTTCTCACTGGCGTTGTTCTCACCGCTGCTGGGTTATCTGACCTTTGCCTGGGGTTGGGAGCATGTATTTACCGTAATGGGTGGGCTGGGCTTTGTACTGACCGCAATTTGGGTTAAGTACATGCATAACCCGACTGACCATCCTCGCATGAGCCGTGAAGAGCTGGATTACATCTCTGCGAATGGCGCAGTCGTTGATATGGACCACAAGAAAGTCGACGACGGCAGTCAAAAAGGCCCGAAACTGGATTACATCAAGCAATTACTGTCTAACCGCATGATGCTTGGGGTGTTCTTTGGTCAGTACTTCCTGAACACCATTACCTGGTTCTTCCTGACATGGTTCCCGATTTACCTGGTGCAGGAAAAGGGCATGTCGATTCTGAAAGTAGGGTTTGTTGCCTCCATTCCGGCGCTCTGCGGCTTCGGTGGCGGTGTCTTAGGCGGTCTGTTCTCTGACTACCTGATCAAGCGTGGTCACTCCCTGACCGTAGCGCGTAAACTCCCAATCGTTCTTGGGATGCTGCTGGCTTCCAGCATCATTCTGTGTAATTACACCGATAACACCGTGCTGGTCATCGCGCTGATGGCGCTGGCATTCTTCGGAAAAGGCTTCGGCGCATTGGGCTGGCCTGTTATCTCCGATGTCGCACCGAAAGAAATCGTCGGTCTGTGCGGCGGCGTGTTTAACGTGTTCGGTAATGTGGCGTCCATTGTTACTCCGTTAGCAATTGGATACATGGTTAAAGAGTTGCATTCTTTCAACGGTGCGTTGGTCTTTGTTGGCTGCTCGGCCCTGATGATGATGGTGTGCTACCTGTTCGTGGTCGGTGACATCAAACGTATGGAATTGAAAAAGTAAGCAACGACAAAATTTAAGGTGCAAAAGATGAGTAACGATATTTTCCCGAACAAATTTAAAGCTGCACTGGCGGCTAATCAGGTTCAAATCGGTTGTTGGTCAGCGCTGGGCAGTCATATCAGTGCTGAAGTTCTGGGGCTGGCAGGTTTCGACTGGCTGCTCCTGGACGGTGAACACGCCCCTAACGACGTGCTCTCTTTTGTACCGCAGTTGATGGCGCTGAAAGGCAGCTCAAGTGCACCGGTCGTACGTATCCCTGAAAATGATCCGATCGTCTTCAAACGTCTGCTGGACATCGGTTTCTACAACTTCCTCGTGCCGTTCGTGGAAACGGCTGAAGAAGCGGCAAGCGCGGTATCTGCAACCCGTTACCCGCCGGAAGGAACGCGTGGTGTGTCCGTTTCTCACCGTGCCAACATGTTCGGTACCGTGCCGGATTACTTCGCGCAGTCGAACAAAAACATCTCCATCATCGTGCAGATCGAAAGCCAGGAAGGTGTTGATAACCTCGACGCTATCCTCGAAACCGACGGCGTTGACGGTGTATTTGTAGGTCCAAGTGACCTGGCTGCAACCCTGGGTTACATCGGTAATGCTGCGCACCCGGAAGTACAGCGCACCATTCAACACATCTTTGCGCGTGCGAAAGCGCACGGCAAACCGAGCGGTATTCTGGCGCCAGTAGAAGCAGATGCTCGCCGTTACCTGGAATGGGGTGCGACCATTGTTGCCGTTGGCAGCGATCTGGGCGTGTTCCGTGCGGGTACTCAGCGACTGGCTGATACCTTCAAAAAATAATCAAACCACCATTGAATAAAGAGAGAGACGCAATTATGACGATGAAAGTTGGTTTCATTGGCCTGGGCATCATGGGTAAACCAATGAGTAAAAACCTCATTAAAGCAGGTTACTCACTGGTGGTCTCCGACCGCAACACCGACGTTGTCGCTGAACTGGTCGCCGCTGGCGCACAGTCCGCAACCAGCGCGAAAGCTATTGCAGAACAGTGTGAGGTGATCATCACCATGCTGCCTAACTCACCGCATGTGAAAGAAGTCGCGTTGGGCGAAGGCGGCATCGTCGAAGGCGCTAAACCGGGTACCGTTCTGATCGACATGAGCTCCATTGCGCCGCTGGCGAGCCGTGAAATCAGCGAAGGCCTGAAAGCCAAAGGCGTTGAAATGCTGGATGCGCCGGTAAGTGGTGGCGAGCCTAAAGCTATCGACGGCACCCTGTCCGTGATGGTCGGCGGTGACAAAGCGCTGTTCGACAAATACTACGATCTGCTGAAATCTATGGCGGGTTCTGTTGTTCACACCGGTGATATCGGTGCTGGTAACGTCACCAAACTGGCTAACCAGGTCATCGTGGCACTGAACATCGCTGCCATGTCTGAAGCTCTGTCTCTGGCAACCAAAGCAGGCGTAAACCCGGAGCTGGTATTCGAAGCTATCCGTGGTGGTCTGGCTGGCAGCACCGTGCTGGAAGCAAAAGCACCGATGGTTCTGAACCGCAACTTCAAACCTGGTTTCCGTATCGATCTGCATATCAAAGATCTGGCTAACGCACTGGATACTTCTCACGGTGTGGGCGCTCAGTTGCCACTGACTGCAGCCGTAATGGAAATGATGCAGGCACTGCGTGCTGATGGTCACGGTAGTGACGACCATAGCGCCATCGCGTGCTACTACGAAAAACTGGCGAAAGTAGAAATCTCTCGCTGATAAGAAGGGCGCGGGAACGCGCCCTGGATTTCTTATACATCACCCTCTTGTTCGGTAATCAACGCGTGTCGCCAGAAGAGGGCGGTGTATGCCGTGCGCGGTAATGTCAGGCTAATCAACTATGAAAATCGTAATCGCCCCAGACTCTTATAAAGAAAGCCTTTCTGCTACGGAAGTAGCCCAGGCGATAGAAAAAGGATTTCGGGAAATCTTCCCGGACGCTCAATACGTTTCAGTTCCGGTCGCGGACGGCGGTGAAGGAACGGTTGAGGCCATGATTGCCGCCACAAAAGGTACGCAGCACACCGCTTGTGTCACCGGTCCATTAGGTGAAGAAGTTAATGCATGTTGGGGAATGTCCGGCGACGGTAAAACAGCCTTCATTGAAATGGCAGCCGCGAGCGGACTGGCACTTGTGCCCCCTGAGTTACGTAACCCATTGATCACCACTTCGCGCGGCACCGGGGAACTTATTCTGCACGCACTGGAACATGGGGCAAAAAATATCATCATCGGTATCGGTGGCAGTGCCACCAATGACGGCGGCGCGGGCATGGTACAGGCATTGGGTGCGAAACTAACTGATGCCAATGGCACTGAGATTGGCAACGGCGGTGGCAGCCTGATGAGTCTGAACAGAATTGATATCACCGGTCTGGATCCACGCCTGAGCACCTGTACCATTCGGGTAGCCTGTGATGTGACCAATCCTTTGACCGGTGAACAGGGTGCATCACGCATCTTTGGGCCACAAAAAGGGGCGACCGAAGAGCTGATCGTTGAGCTGGATCGCAACCTGGGTCACTTTGCCGATGTGATCAAAAAGTCACTGAATGTGGATGTGAAAAACGTGCCGGGCTCTGGTGCAGCGGGCGGCATGGGTGCTGCACTGATGGCATTCCTGGGCGCTGAACTGCGCAGCGGGATTGAGATTGTTACCCAGGCGTTGAACCTGGAAGAGCATATCCATGATTGCACGCTGGTGGTGACTGGCGAAGGTCGTATCGACAGCCAGAGCATCCACGGTAAAGTGCCAGTGGGTGTGGCTAATGTGGCGAAGAAATACCACAAGCCGGTTATCGGTATTGCCGGGAGTCTGACGCGAGATGTGGGCGTCGTTCATCAGTATGGCATTGATGCGGTATTCAGCGTGTTGACCAGCATTGGTACCCTGGAAGAGGCCTTCCGCGGCGCATTCGATAACATTTATCGCGCCTCACGTAATATTGCCGCCACTTTACGGGTTGGCATGTTGACTGAGGGGTGACATCAGCGCGCAAACGCTCTATACTGCGCGCCGAAGCTGACCAGACAGTCGCCGCTTCGTCGTCGTCCTCTTCGGAGGAGACAGGCGGAGGGGAGGAAAGTCCGGGCTCCATAGGGCAGGGTGCCAGGTAACGCCTGGGGGGTGTAACAGCCTACGACCAGTGCAACAGAGAGCAAACCGCCGATGGCCCACGCAAGTGGGATCAGGTAAGGGTGAAAGGGTGCGGTAAGAGCGCACCGCGCGTCTGGCAACAGTTCGCGGCACGGTAAACTCCACCCGGAGCAAGGCCAAATAGGGGTTCATAAGGTACGGCCCGTACTGAACCCGGGTAGGCTGCTTGAGCCAGTGAGCGATTGCTGGCCTAGATGAATGACTGTCCAACGACAGAACCCGGCTTATCGGTCAGTTTCGACTTTTTCAGGCAAAAACCCGCTTCGGCGGGTTTTTGCTTTTATGCTGTCTGAAAAGATGAATGACTGTCCAACGACACTTTTTATGGAAGGATGCGGCTTATCGGGGCGGGCGGATGAAACGTCCCTGTAAAGTCGCCCTCACCGCGCATCGCCCCGGCCTTGCGGATACGCTTCGTCGATGTGCAGCCGGACCCCGTCATCGCGGTGGCTGTTTTATTCTCATTGCGCAATGTCATCGCTGCAAAACGTAATATTATTGGGGACTCCCTCGTCCCTCCGGGGAGATGGCTGGGGGAGAGGAGAAACATACCACGTCCCCTCCCCATTTCCGGTAGCTGCGCACAACCCGGCATTGCATCTGCCGCCAGCAGTGCTCTACTGAACCTCTGAACCCACCATGGAGGTTATGTATGAGCACTCACCCGTTACGCCGCATCATCGAGGCCTGTGATAAGGCGATCACCGAGAAAGATTACGACACTCTGATGACGTACTACGCAGAAGACGCCGCACTGGTCGTCAGGCCTGGCATGATTGCCCGTGGCAAAGAAAATATCCGTAAGGCATTTATCGCCATCGCTGATTACTTCCAGGGAACGCTGGTCGTGGAACAAGGTGAGATGCAGGTGGTGGAAGGGGCGGGAAACGCGCTGGTCATAATGGAGACATTGCTGCGCTACCCGGACGGACAGGGTGGCACGGTCGAAACAACCCGCCGTGCAACCTACGTTTTTCACGCTGAACCCGATGGCCGCTGGTTGTGCACAGTAGACAACTCTTACGGCACGTCCTTGCTTGATAACGCATAGGGCTATTGATGCCCCGGCGAAAGCCAGGGCAAATTTTATGCCGCTTCGTTGTCCTCAGCGATTCTGATTTCAGCATCAGCGACAATAGCTTCCAGTTCGGTCAGCATCTCATCGTAACCAAAAGCCGGAGTCGACTTTTCAGTTGCCGATTGGAGAGCGACCACATTCTCTGGTGTCTTGTTTTTTTGAACGGTCTTTTTACTCACAGGCGACTCCATAAATATCCATTCACACGGGTAAATCTATCAGCAAAGCGCGCAGTGGAGTATCAGCGACAAGTGTTATGTTAGCCTCATCACGAATAAAGGCGCCGTCCCCACAGGTCAACGCTTCTTTCGCTTCGCACGGGGTTACCGCATGTACGGTGCCATGGATCGATTGCAGATACGCACGCGGTCCATGTAACTGAAAACTCAGCTCTTCGCCTTTTTGCAGCTCGATATGATGCAACCAGACTTGCTGGCGCAGCTGCAGGCTCTCCTCGCTACCGTCCGGCGAAGCAATTAACTGGCGAGCCCGGTCGCGGATAACCATTTTTTGCACCAACGGATTTTCCCGTTCAGGGCAGGCATCAAGCCAAAGCTGCATTCGGGTTAACGGCTTGTCTTTGCTTAAGTTATGTTCGCTGTAGCTAATGCCAGGCTGAGTGGCGATAAGCAGTGCTTCACCTGCTTTAGCCTGTACATGGTTGCCTTCGCTGTCGCGATATTCGGCTTCACCTTCCAGGATCACATTGAGGATGTCCACTTTTGGGTAGGTTCGCGGCTGGAACGATGCGCCAGGTGCGAGTACCTCCTGGTTTAAAACACGTAAGGAGGCGTAGCCCAGAAGTTTCGGGTCAAAATAATGTCCAAAGGAAAAGGTGTAGCGGGCCTGGAGCCAGCCGAAGTCGGCTTGACCGCATTGTTTGGCTGTTCGGGTAATAATCATAATTCTTGACCTCTCTTTACACTAAAACAATGGTAAAGGTATGGACGCTGCATTGTTAGCCAGATATTCTGCCCGGTATGTTCAAATTTCCTGAATGAGAACAAAAAATGGCGAAAGACAGGGCACTTACGCTCGAAGCGTTACGTGTAATGGATGCAATTGATCGACGTGGGAGCTTCGCTGCTGCGGCAGATGAACTGGGACGCGTACCCTCAGCGCTCAGCTACACGATGCAAAAACTGGAAGAAGAGTTGGATGTTGTGCTGTTTGACCGCTCCGGCCACCGTACCAAATTCACCAATGTAGGGCGTATGTTGCTCGAACGTGGGCGTGTATTACTGGAGGCAGCTGACAAGCTCACGACCGATGCTGAAGCGCTGGCGCGTGGCTGGGAAACGCATCTGACGTTAGTCACCGAAGCACTGGTGCCGACGCATGAGATTTTCCCCCTGGTTGAAAAACTGGCGAATAAAGCCAATACGCAGCTTTCAATAATCACTGAGGTACTGGCGGGGGCCTGGGAGCGACTGGAGCAGGGACGTGCAGACATTGTTATTGCACCGGATATGCATTTCCGCTCGTCTTCAGAGATTAACTCACGCAAACTCTACAAAGTGCTGAACGTCTATGTGGCGGCCCCGGATCATCCGATTCATCAGGAACCGGAACCATTGTCCGAAGTGACGCGTGTGAAATATCGCGGCGTGGCCGTGGCGGATACTGCCCGTGAGCGTCCGGTGCTGACCGTGCAGTTGCTCGATAAGCAGCCACGTCTCACCGTGAGTACGATTGAAGATAAGCGCCAGGCGCTGCTGGCTGGATTAGGGGTGGCAACCATGCCATACCCACTGGTTGAGCAGGATATCGCTGAAGGGCGCTTGCGCGTGGTCAGCCCGGAATACACCAGCGAGGTCGATATCATCATGGCCTGGCGTCGTGACAGCATGGGCGAAGCGAAAGCCTGGTGTCTGCGCGAAATTCCTAAATTGTTCTCTGGTAAATAACATTCCTGCCTTAATTATGGAACCGCTTTGGGCTCCGGCCCGAAGCGGTTCTCCTCCGGCGTACTCTGCTGGCTCCAGAATGCCAGTAACATCAGCCAGCCCAATATCGGCACACACCACAGCCACAGCCATTTTGCCGTGCGGTCAGTGTCATGCAGTCGCCTGGACTGAACGGCGAGAGAAGGCAAGAAAACCAGCAGGGCGTAAATCAGACTGAACACGCTGATACGCTGCCAGCCGACTATCCTGTCGAGCACAGTGAGCACGCCTAAGAGAATGATATTGACCAGCATAAACATCCAGAACTCGCGGCGATGCGCGCGCCCATGAAAGACGGTGTAGTTGCCGAGTACTTTGAAATACCAGTCCATTTCACAACCTCGATCAACGTTCAATTCGTTGTTTTATCAGTGATCAATGTAAGAATAGACGGCAAAAAAAGAATACGGGGGAAATTTTCGAGCGCGTAAACCGCGCCCGAGGGGAAGTACTACGCGAAACGCTTATCGCGCCCGTGCGGCTCATTCAGATCCTGCCACGGCCCAATGGAGATGATGCCCGTTGGGTTGATGGTTTTATGGCTGCGATAGTAGTGGTTGCGGATATGACCAAAATCGACCGTCTCAGCAATACCTGGTATCTGATAGATATCACGCAGGTATCCATACAGGTTGAGATAGTCGCTAATCCGGTGTTTATCACATTTAAAGTGAGTCACATACACCGGGTCGAAACGCACTAACGTTGTCCACAGGCGGATATCAGCTTCGGTTAACTGGTCACCGGTTAAATAACGGTGCTGTCCCAGAATCTGCTCCAGACGAGCCAGAGACTCAAACACTTTCTCGACCGCTTCATCGTACGCCTGCTGGCTGGTGGCAAAGCCCGCTTTGTAGACGCCGTTGTTAACGTTGTCGTAGATCCAGCCGTTCAGTTCATCAATCTGCGCACGCAGTGCTGGCGGATAGTAATCACCGGCACGCGCACCCTGCGCATCAAATGCGGTGTTGAACATGCGGATGATCTCTGCCGATTCATTACTGACGATGGTGTGATTCTTTTTGTCCCATAACACCGGAACCGTCACGCGCCCGGTGTATTGCAGGTCGGCATGCAGGTAAAGCTGGTACAGGAACTCGTGCTGATACAGTGAGTCACCCGTTGCGGCCGGGAAATCATCGTCAAAGGTCCAGCCATTTTCAAACATCAGGGGATTAACGACCGAGACGGGCAGGAAGGATTCAAGGCCTTTCAGCGAACGCATAATCAACGTGCGATGTGCCCAGGGACAGGCAAGAGAAACATAAAGGTGATATCGGTCTTTCTCGGCAGCAAAACCGCCTTCGCCGGTAGGACCCGCGCTGCCGTCTGCTGTCAGCCAGTTACGAAACGCAGAGACTGAGCGCTGGAAGCGTCCGCCCGTCGATTTTGTGTCATACCAGGTATCGTGCCAGACGCCGTCAATCAGTTGTCCCATAATGTCTTCTCCTTTAAATGGCAAAAGCGAGGAGATAACTCCTCGCTTCATGTCTATTCAGTTCAGTATAGAGCGCTTACCACTTTTTATTCAGTACACGGTCGATGCTGAATGCGCCAGGACCGGTGATACCCAGAACCAGGAAGCCGCCTGCGATGCTCAGGTTTTTCATGAACATCAGGGAGTTCATACCTTCCGCGAAGTTGCTGTGGAAGATGAACGCGGTCAACAGGGTGAAGCCAGCAGTGAACAGTGCAGTGGTACGGGTCAGGAAGCCGAACAAGATGGCCAGACCGCCGCCGAACTCAAGCAGGATAACCAGTGGCAGCATAAAGCCCGGGACGCCCATCGCTTCCATATACTGCTGAGTACCTGCATAACCGGTGATTTTTCCCCAGCCAGCGGAAATGAACAGGATTGGCATCAGAATACGTGCGACCAGAAAACCAACATCTTCTAATTTTTTCATCTTTCTCTCCAGAGAACCACAGTGTCTACTGCAATTAAAAAGTGTGCATTCACGGGCGAGAGCCGCATGTTTGCTGTCGATGGAGAGGATAGTAAACGGGGCGAGGCGGGATTGTTAGCAAGGAAAACTGTCGAACTTTATCAAAGATTCTGAGGGAGTTAAGTGGGATTCGCGCTGTCAGGGCGTTGAGCGGGGAAAGTGAGAGGTTACCGGGCAGCAGTTAGCCTGCCCGATATTATTAGCGCCGTTGCTGATCCAACGTGGATTTTACCAGCCGCCAGACGCTCCACACGCCCAGTCCGCGCTTCGCAACACGCATTAGCCGACTGGGGTGCCGAACGCCCCAAACCGCCATGATGCTGCTGCCCACCAGTGCCCACGAGCGCAAGCTGAGAAAAGTATTCCAGCCGCGATCGTAAGCTTCAGTGGTTTCAAGCCAATCGCGGCGGCAGGCTGTTAGATCGAGCCGTTGCTGCTGGATCTGGCTGAGGAGACGGGCTTTACGCTTTAAACGCTCGGCTTTGCTGCTCATGGCTTATCATCCTCAAGCAACGAGCGATCGTTTGCCAGTTCCTGACGTGTATGGCGCAGCAGGGTCGATGCACGCGCCTTACGTAACGTACAGATGCCACCTATCAATGCACCCAATAAAAGTACGACGGTCGTGGCAATCATGGCGTTAAGACGGTACTGCGGATCAATGGCCCAGATGATAAGCACCATCAGACTCATCAAACCAAAGGCGGCAAACAACATGGTAAATCCAACCATCAGCAGAAGCTGAAAGAGATTTGATTTCTCTTCTTCCAGCTCAACAACTGCCAGTCGAAGGCGCGTTTCCACCATTTCAACCACGATGGAAACGATGCGTTGCCCAATGCCAAGAACGCTCTTGCCTGGCCCTTGTGAGTGTCTTGAGTCCGCCATAATCAACGACGCGTCAGTAGCACGCCTAACACGACGCCAACGGCTGCCCCAATTCCGACACTTGTCCAGGGGTTATCACGAACATATTCGTCGGTTTTGGCTGCAGCCTCACGGGTCTGACGAGCAATAAGGTCGCTGGTTTCGCCAAGTCGATAACGACTTTCCTGTAACGCTTTCTCGGCTTTACCGCGCAGTTTACTCAGCTCTTCTTTTGATTTATCTCCGGAGGTATTCAGCACTTCCTCAAGGGTATCCGCCAGGGATTTCAACTCAGCGCGCAGGTGGTCTGTATTGGTCTCTTTTGACATAATTCTCTCCAGGTGAGTGAGTATTAACTTCCATTAAATCAGTAGTCACGTGCCTCTAGTGCCTTCAGTTCAGATTCGGCTTCTTTCAGCTTGTGCTCGCGTTTGGTTATTTTGTCCGCATCGCCTTTCTGTTTCGCCTCGGTTAACTCGTGGCGACGTTCTTCAACTTTTTGTTTCTGGTCTTCAATTTTACGCTCATGGTCAGCACGCAGCTTACTGTCAGAGCAGTTAGCACGAACTTCTCGCAGAGCTTTATTCAGACCGTCAATGCGACTCTGATTGTTATGCTTTTCGGCGTAGCTTATTTCACGCAGGATCTCATTTTCCTTCTCCTTACAGAGGGAGGCAGCCTGAGACATTGCGCTCAAAGATAAAAGGGTTAGCGCCAGTGCGATGCGGTATTTCATAGTCGAAACCTTCCATTGTTGGCTGGCGATAACAGATAGCGCCAGCATCCAGTTTTGAAGCGTGGACTCTGGTTCCATTTACTCAAGCATAGTAAGTAAACGGGGAAAGCACCAAAGTGAGTGAAAAGATTCAGAATCCTGGAAGATTATCCGAATCTGTGGGTGGTGTCGCGCAGGCGGACCAGCCAGGCCGATGCCTGACTGTCGTCATCCTGCAGCGCAATGATGTAACCCTGAGGTAACGTGCGGTCCAGCACGGCTTTCGCTGCTGCACTTTGGCTGCTGGATTCAAACTTGATCAGCAGCGTATCATTAAGCGGGGTAATGCTTTTGAAATGGATGCCGTTAGCATCCAGATGGTGCCAGATGGAGAAGCCATCCGGCACGCTTACGTTTTGTGCTATCGGGCGAATAGCCAGCGTTGATTCCCGGTTTTGCAGCGTAACCCAGCCAAAAAACAGCACACTGAACAGCGCCATCGCGAAGATGCTCAGGAACAGCCAGCGCATGAAGGGACGATGCATTTCCATGTTAACCCCGGTTACCGTATTTTTTCTTCCACATCACTACCAGCGAGCCAACCAGGCCGATGACCAGTAGCACGACAGGGAGCAGCATCAAACAAGACATGAGCTGATCTTCATATTTACGAAACACTGGGGTAATCCCAAGCAGATAACCCAATGTCGTCAGTATCAGCACCCATAACAACCCGCTCATCCAGTTAAAGAACTGGAAACGCGCATTGTTAAGACCCGAAATTCCGGCAATAGTTGGTAGCAAAGTACGAACAAAGGCAATAAAACGTCCCATCAGCAACGCAGAAAGGCCGTGCTTATGGAAAAGATGGTGCGCGCGCTGATGATAATGCGCTGGAAGGTGCGATAACCAGTTCTGCACAATTCGCGTATTACCCAGCCATCTCCCCTGGATGTAGCTCAGCCAACAGCCCAAACTGGCGGCGATAGTCAGCAACAGAACCGTTTGTGGGAAGCCCATCGCGCCTTTAGAAATCAATACACCGACCAGCACCAGAAGGCTGTCACCGGGAAGAAACGCGGCCGGAAGCAGGCCATTCTCAAGAAACAAAATGACAAACAAAACAAAATAGAGCATGCCGATCATGGACGGGTTGGCCAGGGTTTCAAAATCCTGGCTCCAGAGGGCATGAAGTAATTGGCTTAAAAGTTCCATTCAGGGTTCCTGGTACATCGGTTTACGTCACGTCGGTAACCTGTTAAACAGCACGGCGAAATTATTAATCAGTACATTATGGTCGCTCGTGGCACATCTGGCTGTCTGACTTTGGGTGACTAACGTAGTGAGCAAGGACTAACTCACGCAGAGACAAAATGCGTCTAATTGTAACAAATACCGCTGTTCTGCGTCAGAGAAATTACGCTTTGTCAGAAAATGATTTTGCTTGTCGAAAGGGGGTGAGGCGAGGGTATTTACACAGGCTGACACTCTATACTTTTTACTGACCCTTAGAGTGGCCAGGCGCATCGGAGCGGTGCGCCTGTTGCAAGAGTCGTTATTTTACGCCATTCGCTGCGGCGTCGAGGTGAACCACCGGGTTTTCAGCAAACAAATAACGGTCCGCATTGAATTCAAAATCGTCACTGGTTTCGTTGAAGAGCATCAGTTTGGTGTTCTCAAGATGCTGCCACATTGCCACTTTTGCCGCGTGCGGATCTTTGCGAATCAGTGCCTTAAGAATCTGGTCATGATCGTCACACCAGTTATCTACGGTGCGTAAATCGATGTGATCGTGCAATTTTTTCCAGTACGGGTTGTGAACACGCTGAGTCCACATTTTTTCGACGATCGCCGCCAGGGCACTGTTTTGCGTCGCCAGCGCGACCTGCACATGGAATTGCAGATCCCATTCTGAATCGCGGAAGCATTTTTCTTTGCGCGCGTTATCCTGGATTTCCATCAGTTTCATGATGTCTTGTTTGGTCACCTGAGTCGCCGCAAATTCAGCAATGTTGCTTTCGATCAGTTGGCGTGCCTGCAGTAACTCGAACGGGCCATAGTTGGCAAACTCCAGGTTCTCATCGGGGGCCTGTGAATAGCGGGCCTGGCTGGAAATAACGTGGATGCCGGACCCTTTTCGGACCTCAACAAAGCCTTCCACTTCCAGCATGATGATCGCTTCACGAACCACGGTGCGGCTGACGCTTTTCTCTTCGGCAATAAAGCGTTCAGCTGGAAGTTTGTCACCCACGAGGTAAACACCTTGCTCAATACGGCTTTTCAGCTCAGCAGCAAGTTGTTGATACAAACGTCGTGATTCGGTGATTTCCATATTCGCTCCAGGTAAGATATGGCAATAGTAGATTTGTTATACCACTTTTGCGTCTTTCTCACCACAACAGAGGAAGAAAAAGCCGCCCGATGATGGCGGGCGGCTGGGGGAACTGCATAGCAATCGGGAGTTCAGTTAACTTTGTGTTGCGGTACCACCGACACCGGATTTTTCCGCTTCAAGCTCGGATGCCGATTTACTTTTCAGCACTGTCCAGATAACAACTGCACCCAGAATGTCGAAGACAGCCAGTACGGCGAACAGCGGGCTGAAGCCGATGGTGTCAGCCAGCGCACCGACCACCAGAGCAAACATGGTACTTGCTGTCCATGCCGCCATACCGGTCAGACCGTTCGCGGTGGCCACTTCGTTACGACCAAATACGTCAGAAGAGAGGGTAATCAGCGCACCGGACAGAGACTGGTGAGCGAAGCCACCGATACACAACAGACCAATTGCAACGTATGGGCTGGTGAACAGACCGATCATGCCAGGGCCGATCATCAGTACTGCACCCATGGTCACTACCATTTTACGGGAAACAATCAGGTTCACACCAAACCAGCGCTGGAACAGCGGTGGCAGGTAACCACCAACGATACAACCCAGGTCAGCGAACAGCATTGGCATCCAGGCGAACATCGCGATTTCTTTCAGGTTAAAGCCATAGACTTTAAACATGAACAGCGGGATCCAGGCGTTAAAGGTACCCCAGGCTGGTTCTGCCAGGAAACGCGGCAGGGCAATACCCCAAAATTGACGGGTACCCAGGATTTGCAGGACGGTCATTTTTTTGCCATTGAAGGTCTGGTGCTGTGCTTCCTGACCGCCAATGATGTATTCGCGTTCTTCTTCAGACAGTTTTTTCTGATCGCGTGGGTGTTTGTAGAAAATCAGCCATGCCATTGCCCAGGCGAAGCTCAGTACGCCAGAGATAATGAATGCAAGCTGCCAGCTGTGCATGACGATTGCCCACACCACCAGCGGCGGTGCAATCATCGCACCAATAGAAGAACCGACGTTGAAGTAGCCCACTGCGATAGAACGTTCTTTCGCCGGGAACCACTCGGAAGCGGCTTTCAGACCCGCAGGGATCATCGCGGCTTCAGCAGCACCAACGGCACCACGCGCCAGCGCCAGACCGCCCCAGCTTCCTGCCAACGCAGTCGCGCCGCAGAAGATAGCCCAGGTCACGGCGAAGACCGCGTAGCCAATCTTGGTGCCCAGGATATCCAGTACATAACCCGCAACAGGCTGCATGATGGTATAAGCCGCCGAGTAGGCTGCAATGATATAGGAGTATTGCTGCGTGGAAATATTCAACTCTTGCATCAGCGTTGGCGCTGCGGCAGCAATGGTGTTACGCGTCAAGTAACCCAGCACGGTGCCCAGCGTCACCAGTGCTATCATGTACCAACGTAACCCTTTAATTTTACGCATGTAAACCTCATCGTTATGGTAATTCCGCTTTCGCGGTCACCTGCCGGTTGCAGTCGGAAGGTGAAAACGGGAGGGCGTCACCGGAAAATCTCCGAAACGACCCGAACCTTGCTATTCAACGTGCTTAATTCGGCATCCGTACCGTAAAGGCCGATTTCGAGTGTATCGGCAATGCATTCCGTCGGCTTATGTATTCGACGGCAGAAAGATAACTTGTCATACAACTTTAAAAGGTGAGTGACATCACAAAAGTGTTTTTCTTTGTGTGGTCTTTAACTTCAGGCAGCGAAACCAGTTGCGGCGCGGCCTGGCGGTGATTTCCATGCTCATTTCTGTAAATATTTGTCATCGTTTATTGATCTAACTCACGAAAAAGTCTTCGGCCTATAGAAATTGGTGTGATAACTTTGTCAGCATTAAGGTAAGCATCAGACGCACTCGTTGAGAGGAAGACGATAATGACCCCGTTTATGACCGAAGATTTTCTGTTAGATACTGAATTCGCACGCCGCCTGTACCACGACTACGCGAAAGATCAGCCGATTTTTGATTTCCACTGCCACCTGCCACCGCAGCAGATCGCAGAAAACTACCGCTTTAAAAACCTGTATGACATCTGGTTGAAAGGTGACCACTACAAGTGGCGTGCAATGCGCACTAATGGTGTGCCTGAGCGCCTCTGTACGGGCGATGCCAGCGATCGTGAGAAGTTTGACGCGTTTGCCGCTACCGTACCGCACACCATCGGTAACCCGTTATACCACTGGACCCATCTGGAGCTTCGTCGCCCATTTGGTATTACAGGTAAGTTGCTTTCGCCGTCTACTGCCGACGAAATCTGGAATCTGGGTAACGAACTGCTGGCACAGGATAAATTTACTGCCCGCGGAATCATGCAGCAGATGAATGTGAAGATGGTCGGTACCACTGACGATCCGATCGATTCTCTGGAGCATCATGCGACCGTTGCGAAAGACACCACTTTCTCCATCAAAGTGCTGCCGAGCTGGCGCCCGGATAAGGCGTTCAATATTGAATTGGCGACCTTTAACGATTACATGAGCAAACTGGGCGAAGTGTCTGATACCGACATCCGCCGCTTTGCTGACCTGCAGACTGCACTGGCAAAACGCCTGGATCACTTCGAAGCGCACGGCTGTAAGGTGTCGGACCACGCACTGGACGTTGTGCTGTTTGCTGAAGCCACCGACGCCGAACTGGACAGCATTCTGGCGCGTCGTCTCTCCGGTGAAAGCTTAAGCGAACGTGAAGTGGCGCAGTTCAAAACGGCCGTTCTGGTCTGGCTGGGTGCGGAATATGCACGTCGCGGTTGGGTACAGCAGTACCACATCGGTGCGCTGCGTAATAACAACCTGCGCCAGTTCAAACTGCTGGGGCCGGATGTGGGCTTTGACTCCATCAATGACCGCCCGCTGGCAGAAGAGCTGTCCAAACTGCTGAGCAAACAGAACGAAGAAAACCTGCTGCCGAAAACCATTCTGTACTGCCTGAACCCGCGCGATAACGAAGTGCTGGGCACCATGGTCGGTAACTTCCAGGGCGAAGGTATGCCTGGCAAGATGCAGTTTGGCTCCGGCTGGTGGTTCAACGATCAGAAAGACGGTATGGAACGTCAGATGACCCAACTGGCGCAGCTTGGTTTGTTAAGCCGCTTCGTGGGCATGTTGACTGACAGCCGTAGCTTCCTGTCTTACACCCGTCACGAATACTTCCGCCGCATCCTGTGCCAGATGATTGGTCGCTGGGTCCATGCAGGCGAAGCTCCGGCAGATATTCAACTGCTGGGCGAGATGGTGAGAAATATCTGCTTTAACAATGCGCGTGATTACTTCGCGATTGAACTGAACTAGGCCGTTTGAGGTTGATATGCAATACATCAAGATCCACTCGCTGGATAATGTCGCGGTAGCGCTGGCGGATCTCGCCGAAGGCACAGAAATCGTTGTTGACGGTCATGAAGTTCGTCTTCGCCAGGCGGTGGTGCGTGGGCATAAATTTGCTCTGCAGGCCATCCCACAAGGTGAAAATGTCGTGAAATATGGCCTGCCGATTGGCCATGCGACAACGGATATCGCCGCAGGCGAACATATCCATTCTCACAATGCGCGTACCAATCTGAGCGATTTGGATGAGTATAGCTATCAACCCGAACTGGTTGATGAAAACGCACCGGCGGGGGATCGTGAAGTGCAGATCTACCGCCGTGCAAACGGTGATGTCGGGGTTCGTAACGAGCTGTGGATCCTGCCAACCGTTGGCTGCGTCAACGGAATTGCCCGTCAGATTCAGACCCGTTTTCTGAAAGAAACAAACAACGCCGAAGATATCGACGGTGTTCACCTGTTCAGCCACACCTATGGTTGCTCCCAGTTAGGTGACGATCACGTCAACACCCGTACCATGCTGCAAAACATGGTGCGCCATCCGAATGCGGGTGCGGTGCTGGTGATTGGTCTGGGTTGCGAGAATAACCAGGTGGATGCGTTTCGCGAGACTCTGGGCGAGTACGATCCGTCCCGCGTCCACTTTATGATCTGCCAACACCAGGACGACGAAGTGGAGGCGGGCATTGAACACATGTATGAACTCTATGAAGCGCTGCGTCACGACAAACGTGAACCGGGCAAACTGGGCGAGCTGAAGTTTGGTCTGGAGTGTGGCGGTTCTGATGGCCTTTCCGGCATCACTGCAAACCCTATGTTGGGTCGCTTCTCTGACTACATCATCGGTAATGGCGGTACAACCGTACTGACTGAAGTACCGGAAATGTTCGGTGCCGAGCAGATTCTGATGAGCCATTGCCGCGACGAAGAGACGTTTGAGAAGACGGTGACGATGGTCAACGATTTCAAACAGTACTTCATTGCGCACAATCAGCCCATTTACGAGAACCCATCGCCGGGTAACAAAGCGGGTGGTATCACCACGCTTGAAGAGAAATCACTGGGTTGCACGCAGAAAGCCGGTGCCAGCCAGGTGGTGGATGTTCTGCGCTACGGCGAACGCCTGAAAACCCATGGTCTCAACCTGTTGAGTGCTCCGGGTAACGATGCGGTCGCTACCAGTGCTCTGGCGGGTGCCGGCTGCCATATGGTGCTGTTCAGCACCGGTCGTGGTACCCCTTACGGTGGTTTTGTTCCGACAGTGAAAATTGCCACCAACAGCGAGCTGGCAGCGAAGAAAAAGCACTGGATCGACTTCGATGCAGGTCAGCTGATTCATGGCAAAACCATGCCGCAACTGCTCACTGAGTTTGTCGACGTGATCGTTGAATTTGCTAATGGCAAAGCGACCTGCAACGAACGTAACGAGTTCCGTGAGCTGGCTATCTTCAAGAGCGGTGTAACGCTGTAAGTTACCCTTTCTCTCATGCGGTAGTAGAAATTAAAAACGACGTTTCATAATATGAAGCGTCGTTTCTTTTTATGTTGCTAACAAGGATCTTCCATGAGCGCGTACTGGTTAGCGCAGGGCGTGGGTGTACTGGCTTTTTTAATCGGTATTACTACGTTCATTAACCGCGACGAAAAGCGTTTCAAACTTCAGCTTTCCCTCTACAGTGCCACCATTGGCGTGCATTTCTTCCTGATGGGCGCTCTGCCAGCGGGGATGAGTGCAGAACTCAATGCCGTACGCACCATTATCTCCATGCACACCCGCAAGCTGTGGGTGATGGCGGTATTTATCGCGCTCACTCTCTTTTTCGGCTTAATCAAACTGCACCACCCGGTGGAGCTTCTGCCGATCATTGGCACTGTGGCCAGTACCTGGGCACTGTTCCGCTGCCAGGGGTTAAAAGTGCGCTGCATCATGTGGTGTTCCACCGCCTGTTGGGTGACGCACAATCTGTGGCTTGGATCGATTGGCGGTACGTTGATTGAAGGCAGTTTCCTGGTGATGAATGGCCTGAATATTATTCGATTCTGGCGGATGCAAAAACGCGGCATCGACCCGTTTAAAGTCGAAACCGCGATGACAAAAGCGTCCTCTGCAAAAGACTAAGCAGAGGTTTTCAGGAACAAACGGGGTTTGTGGTCGTGTGTTTTTCTTCTGACATACAGGCTGCGGCGGTAAACAGTACGTCGGTGGAAGAGTTAATGGCGGTTTCGCAGGAGTCCTGAATCACGCCAATGATAAAACCGACCGCGACAACCTGCATGGCGACATCGCTTGAAATACCAAACATATTGCAGGCTAGTGGAATCAATAGCAGAGAGCCTCCCGCGACACCGGACGCCCCGCAAGCGCAAAGTGAAGCAACAATGCTCAGCAGCAAGGCTGTTGGCACATCGACCGCCACCCCCAACGTATGTACTGCCGCCAGTGTCAACACCGTGATAGTAATGGCGGCTCCGGCCATATTGACGGTGGCACCTAAAGGAATCGACACCGAGTAGGTGTCTTTATTGAGCCCCAGTTTCTCGCACAATGCCATGTTGACGGGAATGTTGGCCGCCGAACTGCGCGTGAAAAAAGCTGTCACACCACTTTCACGCAGGCAGATAAATACCAGCGGATAAGGGTTACGACGAATCTTCATCCACACCAATAGTGGATTCACCACCAGCGCCACCAACAGCATACAGCCGACCAGTACGAACAACAGATGGGCATATCCCCACAGTGCGGCAAAGCCGGTAGTGGCAAGCGTTGAGGCCACCAGACCAAAAATTCCCAGTGGGGCGAAGCGAATAACCAATGTCACCATAAAGGTCACTGCCTGCGCGAGATCGGTCACCAGTTGCTTACTGGTGTCGCTGCTGCGCCGCAGCGCAAAGCCTAATCCGAGTGCCCAAACCAGAATCCCGATGTAGTTACCTTTCACCATAGCATCTACAGGGTTGGCGACCATGCTCGCGAGTAGCCCGTGGAGCACCTCAACAATACCGGAAGGAGCTGCAACATCACTGGCGGCAGCGTTGAGTTGTAGCGTCGAGGGAAAAATAAAGCTGCATGCGACAGCGGCAAGGGCGGCGGTAAATGTCCCCAGCAGATAGAGAAACAGGATGGGGCGAATCGCTATTTTTTGCCCCTGCTGATGGTTGGCTATCGATGCCATCACCAGCATCAGGACCAGTAGCGGAGCCACGGCCTTCAGCGCACCGACAAAGAGCGTCCCCAGAAGCCCCACGGCGAGTGCTGCCGTTGGCCAGATGACGCTAAGCAGGGTGCCAAGTACCAGTGCAATGATGATTTGTTTGACGATGTTGCCGCGCATGATGCGTTGCAACCAGTGGTTGACGGGTTGTGTTTGCATACCTTTTCCTTGGTTTTATGTGTTCTGTGTGGTCAATCCTGACCGAGTATAGGGAATTGAAGGGGGCGGGTGAGGTGTGGGGTAGTTTTGCGGCCAAAATTCAGAATAAAGCCTTATAAATTCGGGTGAAATTCATCGCGATGAAATGCTGATTAGTGAGCACAAAATTTGCAGCGAGGTTTTTGGTCCGGCTGAAAATCGCCGAAGTGTTTCCGAATGCCGGGGCGCCGCGCATGGACGCGCGGCGAGGGCGCGACTTACAGGGAAGTTTCATCGCGCCCGACCCGGTAGCCTGAGGAATAAACTGAGGGGACCGCGCAGCGGCGATTTTCCTGCCGGGAGCCCGGGTCACCAGGGCGGTGGCGATGAGCCGCCCTGGTACGTTCACAAGTTCATGGGCAATAGAGTGGCGAGAAACATGAGGTGAACGTAACGACCAACACAATCCCATATTCTCCGCCACCCCTGCCGGGTCAGGTCATCGCTGTCACTTTCTCATTCACGTGGGCAACGTAACCGCGTCTGAAAACGTCATTCGATCCGCTCACGCTTATCGTTGCGATGATTCACCCACGCATTGATAAGCAGCGTCAGCAACAGGATCCCCCCCACTACGCTCAACGAGATGGCGATCGGGATATGGTAGAAATCGACAATCAGCATCTTCACGCCGATAAACACCAAAATCACCGACAGCCCATACTTCAGCATGGTAAAGCGCTCAGCAACGCCCGCCAGCAGGAAGTACATGGCGCGAAGGCCCAGAATCGCAAACAGGTTCGAGGTCAGAACAATGAACGGGTCGGTAGTGACGGCGAAAATAGCCGGAATGCTGTCGACGGCAAAAATCACATCACTCAGCTCGACCAGAATCAGCACCAGCAGCAGCGGGGTGGCGAACAGCAGTCCATTTTTCCGCACGAAGAAGCGCTCGTTTTCAATCTTGTCCGTCATGCGTAAATGACCACGCAGCCAGCGAACCAGCGGCTTGTCGCCGATCCCACAGTCGTCCTCTTTCGCCAGCGCCATCTTCACGCCGGTGAAGAGCAGGAACGCACCGAAGACATACAGCAGCCATTCGAACTGGGTAATCAGCCAGCTACCGGCGAAAATCATAATGGTACGCAGTACGATCGCACCTAATACGCCGTAAATCAGCACGCGGCGCTGCAACGCCGCCGGGACCGCGAAGTAGCTGAACAGCATCAGCCAGACAAAGACGTTGTCGACGGCCAGCGCTTTTTCAATCAGGTAACCGGTGAGGAACGCCAGCGCCTGGGTATCCGCCACTGCACGACCTTCGGTCTGCGTCAGATACCACCAGAAAGCAGCGTTAAACAGAAGGGAGAGGCTAACCCAGACAAGGGACCAGACGGCCGCCTGCTTCATGGTCATCGTATGGACGCCGCGACGCCCCTGAAGCAGAAGGTCGATAGCCAGCATGATGATAACAACAACCGCGAAACTGCCCCAAAGCAGTGGTGTACCAACGGTATTCATAGCAAGATTCCTTAACACCTAAAACGAAAACGGCCAACGTCGAAAGACGCCAGCCGCTTGCTTGAGATGCAATAGGTCCTCGCCTTTCGGCAAGGTCTCACTTACGTCACTTGAATGACGCCCGGCGACCGGATGCTTATCTACCCGTTATCTTTCAAGCCGCAGGTGCGTTGACCTGTTCGTGAAATCTTTCGGGCAGGCATCGTAATGACGACCCACCGGCAACGAAGTTACTCCCCTTTGCTCGTAACAAAGTATGACAGAACATTCAGCTCGTCAATGTTCTGTAACATCTGTTTTACATAGCTTTACGCCTGAGCCACCACTTCCGCCGAATCTGCCGGGAATACGACCCCGGTTTGACGACGAATTTCCGTTGCCAGTTTTGACGTTACGCGGCTCACTTCAAGGCCCGGATGATCGACAGCCTGATCTTCCACCAACTGCGCAAAGGTTTCGGCTTCGTACAGCATGGTGTTGATGTGCTGAGGCTGCGTCATATCCTGCGCTTTGCCACCGCGTGGCACGAAGGAGAGCTTCTGACACTCCGACAGTTTTTCCATCACCAGCGCACCGGCTTCGCCCTGAATCTCGCTCGGCAATACCGAATCACTCACCTTGGAGTGCTGCAGGGTGACGCTGAAATCGCCGTAATCCAGCACCGCAACGCCGTGGGCATCCACGCCGCTTGCCAGCAAACTGGCCGTCGCCTGCACGCTTTTTGGCTCTCCCCACAGCGCTACCGCTGAAGCCAGCACATAGAAGCCAATGTCCATGATAGAGCCGTTAGAGAACGCCGGATTGAAGGTATTGGGGTTTTCACCGTCCAGATAACGCTGATAGCGAGAGGAATACTGGCAATAGTTGAAAAATGCTTTGTGGATCTTGCCCGCTTTCGTCAGTGATTGTTTCAGCAGCATGAAGTTAGGCAGGCTGGCAGTCTTGAAGGCTTCAAACAGTACGACCTGATTCTCTTTCGCCAGCGCAATGGCGGCTTCCACTTCACGCAGATTCGACGCCAGCGGCTTTTCACAAATCACATGCTTTTTATGGCTGAGGAAGAGTGTGGTCTGAGGGAAGTGCAGCGAGTTCGGGCTGGCGATATAGACCGCGTCGATTTCATCGCTCTTTGCCATCGCCTCAAGCGAAGTAAACAGGTGTTCGACGGGGTAATCCCTCGAAAATTCCTGCGCCTGTTCCAGGCTGCGTGAGTAAACGGCGGTAAGCTTGTATTTGCCCGTTTCATGGGCGGCATCGACAAACTGGCGGGTGATCCAGTTCGTGCCAATGACAGCAAAACGTATCATTAAGCGAGTTCCTTTGACTGAGCACTGTCCGGCAATGTAACACGGCGGGCGGACGGGAAAAAAGAGTCGATGCCGTAATGTGGAAAGCGGCTCGCAGCTCAGGTTTCGCAGTTAAAAAGATGCAGCGCTGAGATGCGATCCAGCGCCTGTAATAGTGGAGTCTCTCCGGCGGTCAGGCTGATGCGAATGTAACCTTCACCCCCTTTGCCAAAACCGATACCAGGCGCTACCAACACGTGTACTTCCTGAAGCAGCAGTTCGGCAAACTGCTGAGAGCTAAATCCGGCAGGAACGGCGAGCCACAGGAAGAAGGTTCCTTGCACCTTGCGTACCGGCCAGTGCAGTTCAGCCAGCCTTTGCAGCACCGCTTTTCGCCGCTGGTGGTAGACCGCCACCAGTTGTTGCAGACGTGCATCCGGCAGTGACAGGGCGGTGATAGCCGCATCCTGAATCGCACCAAATACGGTGCTGTAGCTATGGGTATGCAGTTTCTTAAAGGCTTTAATTATCGAAGCGTTACCCACCGCAAAACCAAAGCGCCAGCCTGCCATATTAAAAGTCTTCGAGAAAGTGTAAGTTTCCACCCCCCACTCTTTGGCATCCGCCTGCGAAAACAGGCTCAGCGGCACATCGTCCTGCCCGCTGCCAATGGCCGCATAGGCGAAGTCATGCAGTATCGGCACATTGTGGCGCTGCGCAAACTGCAATGCGTCGGCAAAGAGTTCCGGCGTGGCCAGCGCGCCCGTCGGGTTGTGCGGGTAGTTAAGGATAACCAGCCCAGCGTGACGGGCGACTTCATCCGGCACATCGGCAAAATCAGGCAGGAACTGGTTTTCTTCGCTGACCGGGAGGCCATAGAAATGCGCCTGAGACTGGCGCGCCGCCGACCGATAAATGGGGTAGCAGGGGTCAGTTGAGATAATGTACTGCCCTGGGTTGACGACAGCACGGGGGATCCCGCCGACGCCAATATGCGATCCCTGAAATACCGCTACTTCGCTGTCAGGATCCAGCGTCACGCCGTAGTGGCGCAAATAAAAATCGGCAATGGCCTGTCGCACCTGAGGTTTACCCCAGAACGAAGGGTAGCCGTGATTTTTGTGGTCATTGATGGCTGCCTGAACGGAGGCGATCACTTCCGGCGGCGTGGGTTGATCCGGGCTGCCACTGGAGAGATCGATAAGCGGCAGGTCAGAAGTATTGACCTGCGCAGCCAGCTTTTCTAATACGCTAAATAAATTTTCTTCCAGTTCATCGACTAATTGTGAGGCACGAAATTCAGGCATGATTATTCCGGTGTCATAAAACGATGATTGACTATTGCATATTCACTTCAGCGTTTGCATTCTTTGACTGCATTAGGCTAAGCACAAAATAAGCTGTCTATTCCTGGTTTTTATATATACCCAACCTGATTATCGATAGTACAAAAAAGCAAAATGAAAGTCGTCAATCTGACTGACAACGCACAGACGGCTGTGATTTAATCAAATTCAATCACGAACCGACAGGGAATATGCTTTATGAATAAGCCAATTATACTTGGTTTAGTTTTTGCGGTACTTTCATCTTCATCATTTCTGGCTGCTGCGCAGGATAAACTTATACGCGTCGGTTTTAATCCGGGGCCTTATAAAGAACAGTTTGAAAAAGGCGTCGCTCCTTATCTTATTAAAAAAGGCTATAAAGTAGAATATAAAGACTTTAGTGACGGTATTCAGGTTAATGATGCCGTTGCCCGTGGCAATATTGAAGCCAATATCATGCAGCACCCGGTTTACCTGAAATCGGTCAATGAAAGGCTGGGTATTGATAACATCGGCATTGTGCAGGTGCCAACTCCGCCAATGGGGCTTTACAGCGGCAAAATAAAAGATCTGAAAACCCCGGCAGAAGGTACGGTGATTTCCGTTCCCAATCAGCCGCCTAATGAATACCGCGCATTGCTGGTGCTGCAAAGCCTGGGCTGGGTAAAACTCAAACCCGACAGCGATCCGGCCACCTTCTCACAGCGTAACATCCTCGAAAACCCGTATAAGATTGTGCTCAAAGAGATGGATAACGCCCAGCAGGTTCGCGCCTTACCGGATGTGGATTACGGTCTGATTCAGGGTAACTTCGCGGTCTCCAGTGGTCTGAAGCTCAATTCGGCATTGAAGCTTGAAACTCCGGTGAGTCAGTTTATTAACGTAGTAACCATTGCCGGTAAAAATAAAGACGCGCCATTTGCTAAGGATATTATTGAGGGTTATCACTCGGCTGATTTCAAGAATTATATTCTGACTCACGAGCAATATAATGGTTATCTGTTGCCTGATTATTTGAAATGAATACGGCTATGATTGAATTTCGCCAGGTCAGTAAAACATTTTCCCGTAACGGGAATCCTGTTCTGGCGCTAAATGACATTAACCTGAGTATTGGCAAAGGCGATATTTTCGGGATTATTGGTTACAGCGGTGCCGGGAAGAGTACCCTGCTACGTTTAATCAATCGTCTCGAATCGCCGGGCCAGGGAGAAGTAGTGGTTAATGGCGAATCCTTACAGGGTATAAATGGAAAGCGTCTGCATGCCGTCAAAAAAGAGATTGGCATGATTTTCCAGAATTTTAATTTACTGAACTCGAAAACCGTTTTTCACAATGTAGCGATCCCTCTGATATTGCAGGGGCGGGATAAAGCCTTTATTCAGGCGCGAGTGACGGAACTACTGGCGTTCGTCAACCTCAGTGACAAGGTGAACAGCTACCCGAACGAGCTGTCGGGTGGGCAGAAACAGCGTGTGGGAATTGCCCGCGCACTGGCGACCAACCCGTCGGTGCTGCTGTGTGACGAAGCAACGTCGGCGTTAGATCCGCACACCACCGTGCAAATCCTGCAACTGTTGCAGGAGATCAATCGTCGCTACGGTATCACCATTGTGTTGATCACCCATGAAATGTCGGTCATTCAGCGTATCTGCAACAAAGTGGCGGTGATGCAAAACGGCAACATCGTTGAGGAGGGTGAGGTCTTCAGATTATTTGCTGAGCCGCAGCACCCGGTGACCTCGAACTTTGTGCACTCCGTGATCCACGACTCTCTCCCCACGCGGGTTGAGGAAGTACTAAAACGCGACGGCGAAGCGCAGGCGCTGCGGCTGGAGTTTGTTGGCATTACCGCTCAGCAGCCCATTATTAATCGCATCATCAAAGACTTCGATATTGAGGTAAATATCCTCTTTGCCTCTATGTCTGAAGTGCAGGAACGGATCCTCGGTTTCATGATCGTCCAGATGACCGGCAACCCAACGGACACCGCCCGCGCCATTGATTACCTTCGCGATGCAGGAGTGAAAATCACCCATGTTTGAGTTCATCGACACCGCCGTTACAGGGGATCAGTTTCTGCTCGCGCTGCATGACACGCTGGTGATGATTTTTGTCTCGCTGGCCTTTGGTTCACTGTTGGGTATTCCACTGGGCATCGTGCTGGTGGTCTGCCGACCCGGCGGAATATTGCCGAATCGCGTCGTCCACCAGGTGCTGAACCCGACGATCAACATTGTCCGATCGCTGCCCTTTATCATTTTGCTGATCACCATTTTGCCCTTCACCCGGCTGCTGGTCGGCACCACCATTGGCACCGCCGGGGCAATTGTGCCGCTGATTGTCTTTATTGCCCCGTACATCTCGCGGCTGGTGGAAAGCTCGTTGCTGGAAGTGGACGACGGCATTTTAGAAGCCGCCGACGCCATGGGGGCGACCACCTTGCAGACCATCTGGCACTTTATGCTGCCGGAAGCCGCGTCATCCCTGATTCTGGCCCTGACCACCGCGACTATCGGCCTGCTGGGTGCGACCGCGATGGCCGGTACGGTGGGCGGTGGCGGTATTGGCGACTTAGCCATTACCTATGGCTACCAGCGTTTCGACGCCTTCGCCACGCTTATCACCGCCCTGGTGCTGATTGTCATCGTCCAGCTTATTCAGACCCTCGGAACCCGCTTTGCCCGCCGCCTGCGCCGCGAGTAAGCCTGTTTAATTCGTTTTCTAAAGGAGTGAAAAAATGCCAGTTGTAGAGAGCTTTACCCTCGACCACACCAAAGTGAAAGCCCCGTATGTGCGTGTTGCTGGCTATGAACGCCACAAACTGGGCAGCGTGGTGCAGAAGTTCGACTTACGTTTCCTGCAACCTAACGTGGACGCGATTCCTACCGCCGCACTGCACACCCTTGAGCACCTGCTGGCCTTTGGCCTGCGTGAAGAGCTGGAAGGGGTCATCGATATCTCCCCGATGGGCTGTCGCACTGGGTTTTATCTGATCCTGTGGGATGAGCACGATCCTAAAAACATTGCCGCTGCGCTTACCCGCGTACTGCAACGTGTGGTTACTGCCACGGATGTTCCGGCGGTGACGCCTCTGGCCTGCGGCAACTACCGCGACCACTCGCTTTTCTCCGCTCAGGAGTACGCGAAGCTGGTGCTGGAAGCGGGGATCAGCGACGACCCGTTCAGGGCATAACGATGATCAGTCTGGATTTCAGCGGCCAGACCGCCGTGATTACCGGCGGTTTACAAGGCATAGGTAAAGCCATTGCCGAGCTGTTTCATCAGGGCGGGGCCAATGTGGTTATCGGTGACATTGCCGCCAGGGCGCGTGAGCAAAGTACGCGCCAGTTGGTGCTGCGCACTGACGTGGCTTCCCGCGAGGATGCACATCTGCTGATTGAAGCTGCCCGCGAGACCTTTGGCGGCATCGATATTTTGGTCAACAGCTGCGGCGTGTCAGCGATGAATCCGGTCACACAGATGAGCGATGCTGACTGGCAGCGGATTCTGGACGTTAATGTCAAAAGCATCGGCTATCTGTCTGAAGCGGCCATTCCATTGATGAAGGCGAAAAGCGGTGGTCGCATCATCAATATCGCCTCGCAGGCGGGGAAAAACGGCTATCGGATGATGGGGCAGTACGTTGCTTCAAAACATGCGGTACTCGGGCTCACCAAAGTGATGGCGATTGAGCTGGCCCGCGACAACATCCTCGTCAATGCCGTCTGCCCCGGCATTGTTGAAACCGAGATGAAGTGGCGTGAGCGGCGGGAAGGGGCAGAACTGCGCGGCATGACCCCGGAGGCGATTTATGCCGAAGATTGCTCGCAGGTGCTGCTCGGACGCACCGCCCAGCCTGCCGAAATCGCCGGCGTGGTGGCCTTTCTCGCCAGCCCACTGGCCGCTTATATGACCGGCCAGGCCATTAATGTGACGGGTGGGATGACGATGCACTAACATCTGCCCAGCACGCCTGGTTGGGCAGGCTTTACTTCCGGGGGACGCCATGAATAACAAGCCATCAAGACACAACCTGGCGGTGATGCACTGGGGCACTTACCAGGTCGAAACCGCTCAGAGCAAACTCATCGGTGTCCGCCCGGTTGAGTGGGACAGTAACCCGTCACGGATTGGCGAATCACTGCCGGATGCGGTGCAGGGAGCCTCGCGCGTGCGCCGCCCGTCGGTGCGCGAAGGGTTTCTTAAGCACGGCGCGGCCTCCCGCGAGGGAAGAGGGCGAGAGCCTTTTGTTGAGGTCAGTTGGGAAGAGGCGCTGGAGCTTGTGGCAGATGAGCTGACGCGCGTCAAACGCGAGCAGGGCAACACGGCGATCTACGGCGGTTCTTACGGCTGGTCCAGCGCCGGGCGCTTTCACCATGCGCAGGGGCAGTTGCATCGCTTTCTTAATTTTTTTGGTGGTTATACCGGCAGTACCAATACCTACAGTATCGCCGCGGGTGAGCGCATATTGCCGCATATTCTCGGTGATTTAGATACGCTTCAGCGCCAGCATACCCACTGGCCGGTGCTGGCGGAGCACTGTGAGCTGTTTGTTGCCATCGGGGGATTGCCGCTACGTAATGCGCAGGTTAACGGCGGTGGGGCGAACGACCATGCCCTGCAACACTGGCTGACCACGCTGCGGGCAAACGGCACGCGCTTTATCAATATCAGCCCGGTGCAAAACGATCTGGCAGGCGTACCGGATGCCGACTGGCTGGCGGTCAAGCCAGGTAGCGATACGGCGCTGCTGCTGGCGGTATGTCAGGTGCTGATCGCCGAAACGTTATATGACCGCGCTTTTGTCGATAGTCATACGGTGGGTTTTGCGCCTTACCGGGATTACCTGTTCGGCAAAGGTGACGGCGTGGTGAAAAGCCCGGAGTGGGCGGCGTTGCATACTGGCCTGTCCGCCGAATGCATACGTCAGCTCGCCCGGGATATGGCAGCGCACCGGACGATGATCAACATTGCCTGGTCGGTGCAACGCGCCCGTCAGGGAGAGCAGACCTTCTGGGCGACAGTCGCCACCACCGCGCTACTGGGGCAGATTGGCACCCCCGGCGGCGGGCTGGGGTTTGGTTATGCCTCGACCAACCTGGCCGGTGCGCATCGGCGTGTCTTTTCAGGGCCGCGCCTGTCTCAGGGGCGCAACCCGGTGACGGATAAAATCCCCGTCGCCCGTATTTCCGATATGCTGTTAAAGCCGGGTGAACCTTACGAGTTTGACGGACAGACTCTCCGCTACCCGGATATCCGCCTTGTCTACTGGGCCGGAGGGAATGCCTTTCATCACCATCAGGATCTCAATAAATTGGTCCGCGCCTGGCGTCGCCCGGAAGCGGTGGTGGTTCACGAACAGTACTGGACCGCACAGGCCAAATTCGCCGACATCGTGCTGCCTGCCACCACCTCCCTTGAGCGGGAAGATATCGGTAGCGCCAGTAACGACGGTTTTATGATTGCCATGCGTCAGCATATCGCACCCTTTGCGCAAGCCCGTGATGACTACGCTATTTTCAGTGCGCTGGCTTCCCGCCTGGGCTTTGGGGAAGCGTTCAGTGAAGGACGCAGCCCTAACGAATGGCTACGGACGATGTACGATGAATCCCGCCCCCGTGCGGCGGCAGAAGGCATCACGCTACCCAATTTTGACGATTTCTGGCAGCTGGGGATGCTGGAGTTCGCACGTCCGGAAGTCCCGCATATCCTGCTAAAAGATTTTCGCGACGATCCCCGTCAGTATCCGCTGGCAACACCATCCGGTAAGATCGAACTCTTTTCGCAGACGATTGCCGATTTTGACTACGAAGAGTGCCCGGGCCACCCTTACTGGCACGAGCCGGAAGCGGAGTATCAACAGGCACTCGCGCAGCAGTGGCCGTTGCACCTGCTGTCGAGCCAGCCGCGTACGCGCCTGCACAGTCAGTACGACCACGGCAGTGTGAGCCGCAAGACCAAAGTAGCGGGCCGTGAACCGATATGGATCCATCCGCAGGATGCTGCCTCGCGCGGCATTCATGATGGTGACGTGGTGAAAGTGTTCAATTCACGTGGCGCATTGCTGGCAGGGGCAAAACTCAGCGAGTCGATTCGCCCCGGCGTGATTCAGATGTCTACCGGTGCGTGGTATGACCCTATCAATGGGCAGGATGCGCAGCCGCTCGATAAGCACGGCAATCCCAATGTCTTAACGGAAGACAGGGGCAGTTCGCGTCTGGGGCAGGGGAGTTCGGCGCAAAGTTGCCGGGTGGAACTGGAGAAATTTGTCGGCACGCCGCCGGAGGTGACGGCGTGGCAACCGCCTGTTTTCGTGACGCGTTAGCGCTGAAAACAGGCGGGGTGTACGTTACTGCACGGCAGCAAAGGCTTTGGCAACACGGTCGATGTTGCCATGGTTCAACCCGGCCACACAGATACGCCCGCTGGCAATCAGGTAAACACCGTATGCTTCACGCAGCGCATCTACCTGTTCCGGGCTAAAGCCGGTGTAGCTGAACATACCGCGCTGGGTCAGCAGGTAGGTAAAATCATGCTCCGGCAGGGCGGCTTTCAGCACATCGACCAGCGCCTGGCGCATTTCGCTGATGCGGGTGCGCATGGCATCCACTTCAGCACGCCACAACGCGTTCAGCTCAGGATCGTTCAGCACCAACGAAACCACCTGCGCACCAAAATTCGGTGGGCTGGAGTAGTTGCGGCGCACAGTCGCTTTCAACTGCCCCAGCACGCGTCCCGCGGCTTCTGCATCTTCACAGACGATGGACAATCCACCCACGCGTTCGCCATACAAGGAGAAGATCTTGGAGAAGGAGTTACTGACCAGAGCCGGTAAGCCGGTGCTGGCGATAGCGCGAATGGCGTACGCGTCGTCTTCAATTCCTGCGCCAAAGCCCTGGTAAGCGATGTCGAGGAACGGAATCAGGTCACGAGAAATCAGCACTTCGATGATCTCATCCCACTGTGCGTGAGTCAGGTCTGCACCCGTTGGGTTATGGCAGCACGGATGCAGCAGCACGATGCTGCGCGCTGGCAACTGTTTCAGGCAGCTCACCATAGCGTCAAAGTCGACCCCGCGAGTGGCTTCGTCGAAGTACGGGTAGGTATGCACATTGAACCCGGCGCCCGCGAAAATGGCGATATGGTTTTCCCAGGTCGGGTCGCTCACCCACACTTCCGAATCCGGGAAGTAGCGTTTGAGGAAGTCAGCACCCACTTTCAACGCGCCGGAACCGCCCAGCGTCTGAATAGTGGCGATGCGTCCGGCATTCAGTGCCGGATGATTTTTACCGAACAGCAGGTGTTGAATAGCGCTGCGGTAAGGGGCAAAACCTTCCATCGGCAGATAGAGGCTGGCTTTTTGCGGCTGGCTCTGCAGGCGAGCTTCAGCCTGTTGTACCGCCTCAAGGCGAGGAATGATGGCCTGCTCGTTGTAATACAGACCGATGCTGAGGTTCACTTTCTCAGCACGGTTATCCTGATGGAAAGTCTCCATCAACGACAGGATAGGATCGCCCGCATAGGCGTCAACATTCTGGAACACAGTCTACTCCCGAAATAACAGTCAGAGGTCAATCCATTACACCGCGTAGCGTCCCGGGCGGTGGTTCATGGCAATAATAGAGTTAAGGATCACGGCACCGACGATGGAGGTTGCCAGCATTGGCAGGCTCACGAAGAACAGCGAGGCGGTGACGATGCAGGCATCAACCACCATCTGGAACTTACCGGCACGAATGCCGCTTTTGTCCTGCAGATAGAGCGCCAGAATGTTCACGCCGCCGAGGCTCGCTTTATGACGGAACAGCACTACGAAACCAATCCCGACCACAATGTTGCCAAACAGCGTAGCGTAGTACGGGTTGAGCTGATCGAAATGGATAAAGCGGCCGTGCAGATCCGAGAACAGCGACACCAGCGCTACCGCACAGAAGGTTTTCAGGGTGAACTGCATCCCCATCCGGCGAATTGAGAGCCAGTAAAACGGCAGATTGATCAAAAAGAACGCCACGCCGAACGGCAGATGGGTGGCGTAATGGATCAGAAAAGCGATACCTGCTGTACCGCCAGTGAGTGCGCCTGCCTGGCGAAACAGAATCACGCCAAAAGAGATCATCAGCGTGCCAAACAGCAGTGCCAGCGCATCTTCCAGCCAGGTATGAGCAAGTTTATTGGGAGTCAGGACGTTATCCATAAGAAAGTACGATTCAACATTTGCTAAAGATAAGAAATATCCTGCAAAATTCGCACCAGAACCGTGTTTCCCTGGTATCAAGTGACGGAAAAATCGACGTAGCTCACGCTAACGCATTGAAATAGCATAAAAGAGAGTTTTGCACGATGCGTGCAAGATTGGCGCTATATGCGGGTGATCTGTGTGGTTTTCACCCGCTCCATGCATTGATTAGCCAAGCTCTTGCACCAAAATAAGGCGTTACGCCCCAGATTAGGGCAAAGTTCCGTTGTCAGGCACCGGCTGACCGTTCTCCTTCAGTCGGTTTAGCACTACTGAGGTTTTTAAATGCGCCACGCCTTTATTTTGCGCAAGAATATGGCTGATCAAATGGCTTAAGCCCGGTAAATCCGGCACGGCAACCCGCAGCAGATAATCAGCATCGCCGGTGGTTTTCCAGGCGTCCAGAATCGCATCCACTTCGTTGAGCATTTTGTGGAAGCTCTCCACATATTCCTGCGTGTGATTAATCAGGCGTACTTCAATCAGCCCCAGCATTTCCAGCCCAAGCGCATCGGGCGCGAGCCTTGCGTGGTAGCCGAGGATAAGCTGCGCCTGCTCCAGCGCAATACGGCGGCGCGAACACTGGGAAGCTGAAAGGCCAATCAAATCGCTCAGCTCCTGGTTGGTCAAACGGCCATTGCCTTGAAGCAGCGTCAGGATTTTTAGATCAAAGTCGTCGATGTTGTACATGTATGCCAATACCGGAACAAAAGAGTGGCTAACAGACTATCAGCTTTTTCGGTGGCGGGAAGTCCGGCACTTTTAAGGTTGCGAGCGCTGCACCAAAACAGTTCAGGCTTGTGCGTGAAAACGTCATTATTCTCATGGAACGTGCAGTTTAATCCTTAAAAATGCATGATGTTGTCGATAATTTAAGCGCACTTCATAAAGAATTACGGTAACTGAATATTTATATTTGTTTATTATTCAATGCGATATATTGATTTTTGGATTTCCCTCTCATTAGATGGCCTGAAAGTTGCTCAGGCCGGAGTGACTTTTACAGACAGGGGAGGGGCAGATGGCAACGCACGATAATGAATTAAAACGCGGGTTAAAAAACCGACATATCCAGTTGATCGCGCTCGGGGGAGCTGTTGGCACCGGGCTCTTTTTGGGCATCGCACAAACTATCCGTATGGCCGGGCCGTCAGTACTGCTGGGCTATGCCATCGCAGGCGTGATCGCCTTTTTCATCATGCGCCAGTTGGGCGAGATGGTGGTTGAGGAGCCGGTAGCTGGCTCGTTCAGCCATTTTGCCAACCGCTATTGGGGCCCGTTCGCCGGGTTTATGTCCGGATGGAATTACTGGGTGCTTTATGTGCTGGTCAGTATGGCGGAGCTTACGGCGGTCGGGATCTATATTCAGTACTGGTGGCCGGAAGTGCCCACCTGGGTGTCGGCGGGGATCTTCTTCGTCGCCATTAACGCCATCAACCTGACTAATGTGAAGGTCTACGGCGAAATGGAGTTCTGGTTCTCGATTATCAAAGTGGCGGCCATCATTAGCATGATCGCCTTCGGGGGTTATCTGCTGTTTAGCGGCAACGGTGGACCCGACGCATCTGTGACCAATTTATGGCAGGACGGCGGATTCTTCCCCAATGGTATCAGCGGCCTGGTGATGGCGATGGCGGTGATTATGTTCTCCTTCGGCGGTCTGGAGCTGGTGGGGATTACCGCTGCTGAAGCGGATGACCCGCAGAAAAGCATCCCGAAAGCGACCAATCAGGTTATCTACCGCATTTTGCTGTTCTATGTGGGCTCACTGGCGGTGCTGCTGTCGCTCTATCCGTGGAAAAACGTGGTGGAAGGAGGCAGCCCCTTCGTACTGATTTTCCATGCTCTGGACAGCAATATTGTGGCTAATGCCCTTAACCTGGTCGTGCTTTCCGCCGCGCTGTCGGTTTACAACAGTTGCGTTTACTGCAACAGCCGCATGTTGTTTGGCCTGGCGCAGCAGGGTAACGCCCCACGTTCGTTGCTGAAGGTAAATCGTCGCGGTATTCCACTGAATGCTCTGGGCATTTCTGCGATGGCGACCGCGCTTTGCGTGGTGATCAACTATGTCATGCCGGGCAAAGCCTTTGAACTTCTGATGGCGTTGGTAGTGGCTGCTTTGGTGATCAACTGGGCGATGATCTGCATCACTCACCTGAAATTCCGTCAGGCGATGCGCCTTGCCGGTAAAAATACCGCGTTTCAGAGCCTGGGTTATCCCGTCACAAACGTAATCTGCCTGTTGTTCCTTGCGGGGATCCTTGTGGTGATGTTTATGACGCCGGGGATCCGCATTTCGGTTTGTCTGATCCCGGCCTGGCTGTTGGTGCTGGGGGCGGGTTATATGCTGAAGAAAAAACGCGCCGCCGCAACGGCACTGGTGGCGGGCGTTAATCAGGGCTAAAGAGGAACGCCGGGGCACAGCTCCGGCGTTTATAAGGCTTTGTGCAGATGGATAACCGTGCGGGCGTTTGAGGCGCTGGTCGCCAGCACGTCAATCACGCCGGTACGCAGCGCGCCAAGGATGGCGGTGGCTTTGGTACTTTCGGACGCAATGGCAATCACGCACGGAATCGCCCGCAGTTGTTCGAGGCTCAGGCCAATGACCCGGTTGTTCATCACTGTGTCGACCGGCGTACCCTTAATATTGAAAAAGCTGTACCCGGCTAAATCGCCCACCACGCCCTGTTCCTGGCGTGCGGTAATGATCTCCTGCGGCGTAAACCACCCCAGTTGCACCATAAAGCTGTTTTCGTTCATATCCCCTAACCCGATGATTGCCACATCTGCTTTACTCGCCTGTTCAAGAGTGGCCTTGATCAGTCGGTTCTGGATGAAGGCTTCACGCAGCGCTGGGGTTTCGACATAGGCAGGCGCATAGAGCGTTTCGCTATGACCATTAAACTTACGGGCCAGATTACGGCTGATATGGTCGGCGTCGATCAATTGTCCGTCGCGGGTGGTACCACCAATACCGCAGATAAAACGGCAGTTACGTTCCGGGAAGATCCCGACGTGATTAGCCACCGCTGCGACATTGCGCCCCTGACCAACGGCCACGGTCATGTCGTTTTTCAAAATGGTCGCGAGATAGTTGCTCACCAGCGCGGCAACCTGCTGGCGCTGCTCATCTTCGTCGTGATGATCGAGGGCGATCAGCACCCGTTTCATGTCAAAATTTTGAATGAACTGTTGTTCAATCTGCGAACTAAAGACCGGGTGGTATTTCACGTTGATCTCAACGATCCCTTCGTGGCGGGCCTTCTTGAGCAGCCGGCCCACTTTGATGCGTGAGATCCCAAACCGTTGGGCAATTTCTTCCTGGGTCTGCTCCTGGTCGTAATACGCTACGGCTATTTCGGTCAGAAGTTCGTATTCAGAGTCTTGTTCAGCCATCGCATTGTTTTTCCATTACCTGTACCTCCCTAATACTACTGTGCTTTTGTTATAAAATCCTGCACTACACGCTGCACAATTGCACAGTATCCTGCGGCTTCCCACGCAGAGCGACCGATAAACAGACCGTCGATATTGTCCTGCGAAACCAGCTCCACACAGTTTTGGAGATTGACACTCCCGCCGTAGAGCAATGAAATCTGTTGCCCCTCTTCGCATCCGTAGAGTGAGCAAAGTGCTGTCCGTAGTGCCTGGTGGATGTCTGCCGCCTGCTCTGGTGTCGCCGGGGTGCCATGCTCGCCGATGGCCCAGATGGGCTCATATGCTACCAATACCTGCTTTGCCTGCTCCGCATTCAGGCCATAGAGGGCGATTTTCATCTGTCGGACCACCGATTCCACCGAGACACCCCAGCGTTTTTCATCCGCGCTGTCACCAATGCACACCAGCGGGCGCAGGCCGTGACGCAGAGCGGTGTGGACTTTGGCATTGACCGCCGCGTCCGTTTCATTGAATGCCCCGCGGCGTTCGGAATGGCCCATCTCCACAAGCGTTGCTCCGGTCTCGGCAATCATGCTCGCGGAGATCTCACCCGTCCAGGCACCCGCGTCGTCCTGGTGCATGTTCTGCGCACCGGTCAGGCAGGGCAGATTATGCGCTTTGAGAAACGCCGTGACGGGCTCAATGGCGGTAAAAGGAGGGATAAAAAAGGGCTGAATTTGCGGATGCAATACCGGGGGTAACTGGGTTGCCAGGGCATCACACCAGGCCATAGCCTGCGACAACGGTTTGTTCATCTTCCAACTGGTGCCAATCATCAGGCGTTTCATCAATTTCTCCATATCCTTGTTAATCAATATGTTGCACAACGAGTTATGCTGCAATGTCATCAGATTGAACATTTATTCAGTGCTTGAACATATGTTAGATCACATTTTTGCGATCGAAAACCAGGGGCAATTTTTTTCTGTGATCTTTATCACTTCTCATCGGCATGGCATCAGTTAGCCTAGTGTTCATATGATTTAGTAGTGAACATATGAACGAAAAGCGTTTCCATTATCGAGAGGTCCGACGATGTCTGTAGATAAAAAACCCGTTGTAGCAGTCACTATTGGCGATCCTGCTGGGATTGGCCCGGAAATTACCGTTGCCACCCTGATGGATAAAAGCGTATACGACGAGTGCAAACCCTTTCTCATCGGTTCTGTCCCCATCATTGAACGGGCGATGAAAATCCAGGGATGCGATTTCCCGATCAATAAAATCACTCATCCTGAGCAGGCGAAGTTCACCTGGGGCACGCTGGACGTGCTGGAAACCGGTGATTACGACTACGACAGCATCGTCTGGGGCAAAGTGCAGAAGCTGGCGGGTCAGATGTCGCTGGATTACGTCATGAAATCCATTGAGCTGGGTAAAGCGGGCCTGATTGATGTGGTCTCTACGGCCCCCATTCATAAAGAAGCGATCAAACTGGCGGGCTGCAAACTGCCGGGTCACACCGAAATCTACCAGGTGGAAACCCACTCGGATTACGGCCTGACCATGTTCCACGTCCATAACCTGCGTGTCTTCTTCGTCAGCCGCCATATGGCGCTGAAAGATGCCTGCGATTACGCCAACAAAGAACGTGTGCTGGCGTGCGTACAGCAGATCCACCATGAGTTCACCGCGCTGAACATCGAGAACCCACGCATTGCGGTCGCCGCCCTGAACCCACATGGTTCTGACAATGGCCTGTTTGGTCATGAAGAAGCAGACAACCTGATCCCGGCGGTCAAAGCCGCGCAGGAACTGGGCATCAATGCCATCGGCCCGGTACCGGCGGACTCCGTCTTCCATCTCGGCAAACTGGGTAAATACGACGCGATTCTGTCGCTCTATCACGACCAGGGGCACATCGCCTGCAAAACCCTCGACTTCGAACGCTCCATCACCATCACCTTCGGTCTGCCGTTTATGCGCAGCTCCGTTGACCACGGTACGGCGTTTGATATTGCCGGAACAGGCAAAGCAGGCACGGTCAGCATGCTTGAATCCACGGTGGTTGCCGCGCGCTACTGGAAAATGAAACAGCACTAAGGCGTTTTGCGTACTGAGGGGCAGAGAATGGAAAAACATCTGTTAATTAGTAAAGGAAGTAAGGGCTGGGGCGGACCGTTGACGGTCACGCTCGGACAGCCGAAAAAAATCGCCTATATCACCGGGGGCATCCGCCCCCCGGTGGTTGACCGCCTCTGTGAACTGACCGGCTGGCCGTCGGTCGATGTGTTCAAACATGGCGAACCGGCAGAAAACGAGATTGGCGTAATGGTGATCGACTGCGGCGGCACGTTGCGTTGTGGTCTCTATCCGAAGCGCAGCATTCCGACCATCAACCTGCACCACACCGGCAAAAGCGGCCCGCTGGCGGAGTATATCCACGAAGATATCTACGTCTCCGGGGTGACTCCGGCCTGCATTGAGATGGTCTACCCAGCCGGGGAAGGTGGAAAACTGGGGATCGTGGCCGATGACTTAACCGGTGCGACCACCGTGGGCGTACTGTTGGCCCGTAGCGGATTGAAAACCGCCGCGTTCTTTGACACCGACTCCTTTGCCCGTAACGAAGTGGAATACCCGGCGATGGTAGTGAGCAGCGACAGCCGCCCGTTACCGAAAGCAGAAGCGCAGCAGCGTGTGAGTGCCGCGGTGCAACAGCTGAAATCCCGTGGTGCCCACTACTTTACCAAGCGTATTGATACCACCTTGCGCGGCGGTATAGGTTACGAAATTGACGCCATGCTGTCGCTGTTACCGCAAGAGACGGTGGCTGTGGTGGTGCCGGCAATGCCGCAGTCCCGCCGCATTCTGGTCGGGGGCTATTCGGTCATTGATTCGGTGGCGCTCTCCTGTACCGATGTGGCGCGTGATGTGCGTACCCCGGTCACGGAGTCCTGGGTGCCAGGTCTGCTGGCCAATCAGACGCAGCACCATGTGGGCCATATTGCGCTGTCGCAGGTGATGCAGGGCAATACGGTGATCCAGCAGGAATTGCAGGCACGCCAGCAGGAAGGATCGCGGGTGATTGTGGTCGATGCGATAACCCTGGAGGACGTCAATGCCATTGCCCGTGCGGTGGTGGATCTGAACTGGAACGTGCTGGCGGTGGATCCGGGTCCATTTACCGAACGACTGGCGGTGCACCGCGGCCTGATGCGTGAGGAAAAACGCCTTGAGCAACAGCCGTTACCGCGCAGTGCCCAGAACGGATCGGTGGTGATCGTGGCCGGTAGTGCAACACCGGTGACCAAAAAACAGCTCAGCCATTTGATCGCCAACGACGATCGCGTTTGCCATATCCCGGTGGATGCCGAACTGCTGGTGGATCGCAAAAATGCTGCAGAGATCGAAATCAGCCGCATCGTGCGCCAGGCGCAGAAGTGCGTAACTGAGCATAAAAATGCGCTGTTTGTCTTTGAGTCGGCCCTGACCGGTAGACTGCTTGATCTACGTGAAGAGGAGCAGCGTTTTAACCTCGATCACGGGCAGGCGGCAGAGAACATCAATAAAGGGCTCGGTAGTATCGTCAAAGAAATCCTGAATTGTGCACCGGAAGAAATTAAAGGCCTGTATATGACCGGCGGAGACACCATGGTCAACGTACTGAAAGAGCTGGGTGCCACGGGGATTGAAATGATTGACTACGTTATTCCGCAAACCGATATGGTCAGAATTATCGGTGGTGAATATGCCGGATTGGTCTGCGTGGGAAAAGGCGGATTAACCGGGCCGGAAGATATTATTGGCACTATTGTTGAACATATTTATAAAGAATCACTGCAATAAATTACCCGTCATACTTTACGTTGCAGGTGCGTTGGCTTCCTCGCTCACCCCAGTCACTTACTGGAGTAAGCTCCTGAGGATTCACTGCGTCGCCGCCTTCCTGCAACGCAAATTATTTAGGGTAGATAATAATATGCGACGCGAACAATTGTTCGGGCAGTGCGTCGTGAATAATTCACTTATGTATCCGTATGCGAGTTATCCTATGAAAATTAATATTTTTGATAAGATGAATAAAGTGCCTGGCGGGCTCATTATTATTCCGCTGCTGGTGGCTATTCTTCTCAATACTTTTGCACCACAGGTTTTAACCATTGGCGGCCCCACTACGGCTTTATTTAAAGCCGGTTCCAGCGCCATGATGGGGATATTCCTGCTGATATGCGGGACCTCAATCAATATTCGTCAGGCAGGGCTGCCGCTGTATAAAGGTGCGGTACTGCTGATATTAAAATGTATCGCCGGTGCGCTGGCGGTGTGGCTGGTGGGGTCGATGTTTGGCCCGGTCGGGTTCCTCGGGATCTCTACCCTGGCGTTTGTGGCCTGCCTGACCAGCTCCAACAGCTCACTCTACATCGCGTTGTGCAGCAACTACGGTGATGCCAGCGATGCCGGGGCGATTTCGGTGTTCTGTATCAAAGACGGTCCTTTTGTCACCATGATGGTGCTCGGGGTGAGCGGCCTGGCAAACATTCCGTTTGCGGCACTGTTATCCATGCTCATTCCGCTGTTGATCGGCATGCTGTGGGGTAACCTTGACGATCGCTTTAAGCAACTTTGTGCTTCGGCACAGCCGCTGATCATCATCATCATGTCGTTTGCTATCGGCGCGAACTCCAGCATCAACACGGTGTTTACCGCCGGGCTATCCGGCATTGTACTGGGGATTATCTCCGCCATTACCGGCATCATTTTCTACTTCCTCTATAACCTGTTCCTGAAGAAGAAAACGGCGTTGGGTGCGGCACTGGGTACCACTGCGGCAAGCTCTGCGCTGACCCCGGCAATGGTAGCCCAGGCGGATCCCTCGCTCGCTGTCTACGTTGATGCCGCCACGGCTCAGCTGGCGACCGCCAGTATTATCACCATGCTGACTGCCCCGGTGCTGGTGGCCTGGTTTGATAAGCGCCTGAAAGCCCGTGCGCCGGTGGTGGAAGAGGTTGTGGTTGCACAGGAAAAACCGATGCCACTGTCATCTCAGGTTAGTAAAGGAAATAAATAAATGTCGTCGCCGTTGTACCACCTGGAAATAACCTATGTGGGTGACTTTGTCGCGGAATATCTTAAGCAGGATAAATTAATATTATTTGCTGAGCCTGTTCCGCCTGATATCGCTGACTATTGTGCCGTACATCGGCCAGGGGAATTTAACGATGTGTTATTGCCAGGCCTTGCGGTAAATATAAATAACTTATTCTATCGAATTACCGCAGTGGGTGATGTGGCAACGGCGAATTTAAAACAACTCGGACATATTACCTTAAGTTTTGATGGTGCCATTGACGCCGAATTACCTGGCATGGTCCACCTGTGTGGACCAACGCCAAAAAAGATTCTCCCAGGGGATCAGATTTCCATTTTTAGTGAATAATTTGAGGACACTGCTATGAAAACAATCGCCATTGGTGCGGATGATGCGGCTTTTGCGTTTCGCGATGCTATTGCCAGCTATTTAGCTGAGCAGGGGATCACTGTTGTGGATTACAGCAGCGATAAACGTCCGGACGCCAATTATTATCCAGATGTTGCCCATGAAGTTGCGATGGCTGTTAAACAGGGAGAGCACGACCGCGGTATTTTAATTTGCGGCACCGGTATTGGGATGAGCATTGTGGCCAATAAAGTACCGGGTGTGCGTGCCGCCCAGTGCCATGACACCTTCTCTGCTGAACGTGCGCGTAAAAGCAATAATGCGCAAATCGTTACCCTCGGTGCGCGGGTGATTGGCCCTGAACTGGGCAAAAAGATTATCCAGGCCTGGCTCGAAGCGGAATATGAAGGGGGCGGTTCTGCGGCAAAAGTAGAACGCATTGATTATTACCAGAACCAGCATGCCAGAGACTGACGCCACGGCGCATAAGGAGAACGTGATGAACCAGCTAGAAGCCCTGAAAGCCGTGACCGTGGTCGTTGCCGACACCGGTGATATCGACTCAATTAAGAAATTTGCCCCGCAGGATGCCACCACTAACCCGTCTCTGGTGCTGAAAGCGGCCCAACTTCCACAATACCAGGCGCTGATTGCCGATGCGGTGGGCAAAGCCCGTCGGCAGGGGGGCAACGCCGAAACACAGCTCATTAACGCCTGCGACCAGGTGGCGGTGGACATCGGCACCGAGGTGCTGCGCCATGTACCGGGGCGTATCTCCACGGAAGTGGACGCCCGCTTTGCCTGGGATCGTGGCATGTGTGTTTCCCGTGCCCGCAAACTGATTCAGCTCTATCAGCAAAACGGTATCGATCCGTCGCGTATTCTGATCAAACTGGCGGCAACCTGGGAGGGGATCCGTGCGGCAGAAGAGCTGGAGCAGAGTGGTATCAACTGCAACCTGACCTTGCTGTTCTCCTTCGCCCAGGCCCGCGCCTGCGCTGAAGCTGGCGTGTTCCTGATTTCGCCGTTCGTCGGACGTATTTATGACTGGTACCAGAAAAACGCCCCGCAGGCGGCATATGTTGCCGAGAACGATCCGGGCGTGAAATCAGTACGCGAGATCTATCAGTACTACAAAGTTCACGGTTACGAAACGGTGGTGATGGGCGCAAGCTTCCGTCGCATCGAGCAGATTCAGGCGCTGGCCGGCTGCGACCGTCTGACCATCTCCCCGGCGCTGCTTGATGAGCTGGCCGCCTGTGATGCGCCAATGACCCGCCAGCTTAACCCAGGCTGCGTGAGCGAAAACCGCCCAAGCCCCATGAGCCAGGCTGAATTCCTTTGGGACCATCATCAGGACCCAATGGCCGTTGAAAAACTGGCTGAAGGGATCCGCCTGTTTGCCGCTGACCAGCTCAAGCTGGAAAACATGATCCGCGACCTGCTCTGAACCGCCCGCAAGGAAAAAAGATGAACACAGCAAAATTACAGCGCCGCGAGTGCGCCAATGCCCTGCGTGCGCTTTCAATGGACGCGGTACAGAAAGCCAAATCCGGTCACCCGGGTGCCCCGATGGGCATGGCTGACATCGCCGAAGTCCTTTGGCGTGATTTCCTGAACCACAACCCGGCTAATCCGGCCTGGGCCGATCGCGACCGCTTTATTCTCTCTAACGGTCACAGCTCGATGCTCATTTACAGCCTGCTGCACCTGACGGGATATGACGTTTCCCTTAACGATTTGCAGAGCTTCCGCCAGTTACACTCGAAAACACCAGGCCATCCGGAAGTGGGCTATACGCCGGGTGTTGAGACGACAACCGGGCCATTAGGTCAGGGCATTGCTAACGCCGTGGGCATGGCTATCTCAGAAAAAACCCTGGCAGTGCAGTTCAACCGTCCGGGCTTTGAGGTTGTTGACCACAGCACTTATGCCTTCATGGGCGACGGCTGCATGATGGAAGGCATCTCCCACGAAGTGTGCTCCCTGGCGGGTACCCTGAAACTGGGCAAACTGGTCGCCTTCTACGACGACAACGGTATCTCCATCGACGGCCACGTTGAAGGCTGGTTCACTGACGACACCGCAGCCCGTTTCGAAGCCTACGGCTGGCACGTGGTGCGCGGCGTGGACGGTCACAACGCGGACTCCATCAAAGCGGCAGTCGAAGCGGCGAAAGCCGTTACCGACAAACCGTCCCTGCTGATGTGCAAAACCATCATCGGTTTCGGTTCGCCGAACAAACAGGGCACCCACGACTCCCACGGTGCTCCGCTGGGTGATGCTGAAATCGCGCTGACCCGCGACGCACTTGGCTGGAAACACCCTGCCTTTGAAATCCCGTCTGACATCTATGCCCAGTGGGATGCGAAAGAAGCCGGTCAGGCGAAAGAGTCTGCGTGGAACGAGAAGTTCGCCGCCTACGCCAAAGCCTTCCCGGAACTGGCTGCAGAATTCACCCGTCGTATGAGCGGTGACCTGCCGTCTGATTTTGACGCCAAAGCGAGCGCGTTCATTGAGAGCCTGCAGGCGAACCCGTCCAAAATCGCCAGCCGTAAAGCGTCGCAGAATGCGATTGAAGCTTTTGGTCCGCTGCTGCCTGAATTCCTTGGCGGCTCTGCTGACCTGGCGCCAAGCAACCTGACCATCTGGTCCGGCTCTAAAGCAATTAACGAAGACACTGCCGGCAACTACATCCATTACGGTGTACGTGAATTCGGCATGACCGCGATTGCCAACGGTATCTCCCTGCACGGTGGCTTCCTGCCGTACACCTCTACCTTCCTGATGTTCGTGGAATATGCCCGTAACGCGGTGCGTATGGCGGCCCTGATGAAACAGCGCCAGGTGCTGGTCTACACCCACGACTCCATTGGTCTGGGCGAAGATGGCCCGACGCACCAGCCGGTAGAGCAGGTCGCTTCTCTGCGTGTGACCCCGAACATGAGCGTATGGCGTCCGTGTGACCAGGTGGAATCAGCGGTGGCGTGGAAATACGGTGTTGAGCGTGCTGATGGCCCGACCGCACTGATCCTCTCCCGTCAGAACCTTGCGCAGCAGGAACGTACCGCTGAGCAACTGGCCAACGTGGCCCGTGGTGGTTACGTGCTGAAAGACAGCAACGGTCAGCCGGAGCTGATTTTCATCGCCACCGGTTCTGAAGTTGAGCTGGCGGTTGCGGCATACGAGAAACTGACTGCAGAAGGCGTGAAGGCACGCGTGGTCTCCATGCCGTCCACTGACGCGTTCGACAAGCAGGATGCGGCGTACCGTGAATCCGTGCTGCCGAAAGCAGTCTCTGCTCGCGTGGCGGTGGAAGCGGGTATCGCAGACTACTGGTTCAAATACGTGGGCCTGAACGGCGCGATCGTTGGGATGACCACTTTTGGTGAGTCTGCGCCTGCGGAGCAGTTGTTTGAGATGTACGGTTTTACGGTGGATAACGTGGTGAAAGTGGCAAGATCGGTGCTGTAGGGGCTGTTTTTTCGCCCTCTCCCTGAGGGAGAGGGCGGGGTGAGGGGGAGACACGCGCACTAATGCAATATCATGCTCACTTACCTCAACCGTACAAGACCGAGCATTATCCTTCTGCCACTTCAATGCGCATATTGAGGTGGCGGAAGCTCTCCATTATCGTATCGCGACTGACCACCACAATATCAATATCCTCACAGGCGACGACCTTATAGCGCGCCACCTGAGACACTTTATCGGCGGTGACCGCAGCAATCACTTCGTTACTCTGTGCCAGCACATCCTTTTTGAAACAGGCATCTTCGTAGTAAACCGCGCTCATTCCGACCTGCGGGTCCAGCCCGCATACGCCGATAAACGTCTGATCGAAAATCATGCCACGGATTTGATTCACCGGCTCGGAACCGAGTGTGCTACCGGTATGCGCGTTCACTTTCCCACCCAGTAAAATCAGCTCGATATTGCTGCGCCCGCTCAGCACCGAGGCGATTTGCGGCGAGTTGGTCACAATGGTCAGCTCCAGATCGGCAGGTAAACACTCGACCATTGCAACGTAGGTGGAACCTGCATCAATAAAGACACACGCCCCCGGCCTCACAAGCTCTGCACACTTCCTGGCGACCTGCGACTTTTCAGGCACGTTCTGCGCCATTCGGGTTTCGAAACTGGCGGACTGTTTAAACTGACTGACCGCACCGCCATACACTTTTTTGCACAACCCCTGGCGTGCCAGCTCCTGCAAATCACGGCGGATCGTATGCTCAGATACCCCCAGTTTGCGGGCAATGTCCGCACCGATCACTCTGCCAGTTTCCGTCAGTATCTGGTGAATAAGGGACTGCCGCTGTTCGGGCAAGGCATCATAATCAATCACATTCGATCCTCAAGTGAACATAATATTGCACAATGTATCATGATCTATCATAGTATTGCGATATCCATGATACATGCTCAGGTGCGCCGTGTGCGATCTCTTCTGCTTTGGGCATGACGATGACAATCATTGAGGCCCTGTATGTATCAAGCAATCATTTATCAGGAGTTGGATAGCACCATGGAGACGCTTGAACGGCTGACCCTTGCCTGGTTTGCAGAACATAAAGCACTGGAGCAGGCCGATCTCTTCTACCGCTATATGAAACAGTCGCAATCGGGCTGCTTTAAGCAACATTATGCGCGGGTGTTAGATTCGTCGATGGAGTGTCTGACGGGCATACTGCCGCAGCTTACCAATCGGCTGGCACCGGGTGTGGCTGACGCCATTTCCACCTCTGCGCTCAAGACCCGGCGTATCTTTAGCATGATTATCTACTGGCTCATCCAGTATCACCAGTGGCCATTCCAGAGACTTGCCTGAACGCGAAGAGATGCTCGATATCTTTGCCAGCATCCTGGAGAGCAACACGCTGAAGATGTGGTGAGATAAACGCACGGAAGCCCCGGCACGTCTATCAGGCACGTTTTGATAAGACGAAGTCACAGCGCTTTGTTGCTCACTTTCGCCGGAGTAAATATTGTTTTCATTCGATGATAATGTCAGGTTGAGCAAAAAAATACGCACTAAACAGTGGATGTCACTGCCATTCTCTAAGTAAACAGAACGAATGATGAGGGTTTGCCTGGGCGGAGGCTCCGTTTACGCCCCGTTGGTATTGTTGTATAACGGAAATGGTTAGCACTAAAACTATCGCCACATAATAAGAGTGACCGGCAGAATTCAAAGGGTAAGGTAATGTCAGACGAGAGAATTTCCGCAAAAGTTAAAAACGTACAATCCTCTGCAATCAGGGAATTATTAAAGCACAGCAAAATGCCAGGGGTTATCTCTCTCGGTGGGGGCATTCCGAATCCTGATCTGTTTGACCGTGAAGGCCTGCAAATGGCGATGGATAACGTCCTGTCAGCCTCATGGAAAGATGCTTTCCAGTACGGTCTGAGCGAAGGGAGTCCTGAACTGCGCGAAGCCATCTGCCAACTCTCTGCCCAACGCCAAATTACCTGCACCGTTGATGAAGTGGTCATTACCTCTGGCTCCCAGCAGTCTCTGGATATGCTGGCCCGCGTGCTGATTAATCCCGGCGATGTGATCGTCGTTGAGCGCCCAACCTACCTGGCGGCACTGCAGGTCTTCCAACTGGCGGAAGCTCGCCTGGCGTCTGTCGGCACCGACGGCGAAGGGATGAAAGTGGATGAGCTGGAAGAGTTAGTTAAAACTACCACCATCAAAGCCGTCTATGTTGTACCTACCTTTGGCAACCCTGGCGGCGTGACGCTGTCCGATGAGCGCCGTAAACAGCTGGTAGAGCTGTCGAAACGCTACAACTTCGTGATCATCGAAGACGATCCCTACAGCGAAATTAACTTCACCGATAAACAGTTCAAGCCATTAACGGCCTGGGCGAAAGAGATTGATAACAGCGAAAACGTTATCTATACCTCGACGTTTTCTAAAATTCTGGCACCGGGTGCCCGTGTCGGTTGGGTGATTGCGCCGGAGTGGATCAAACGTCAGATCGTGACCCTGAAACAGGCCACAGATCTGCATACCAGCTCGCTCTCGCAGTCGCTGACGTATCATTACCTGCAAACGGGCCGCCTGCCTGCGCAGCTCAATATGATCCGCGCCTCCTATAAACAGAAATGCGACACCTTATGTGGGCTGATTGAGTCAGAGCTGGGCGACCATCTAACCTTCCACCGTCCGCAAGGCGGCATGTTCCTGTGGGCGAAGTTCAAATATGAGAAAAACACCACCGGCTGGTTGAAGCAAACGCTGGCGAATGAGGTGGTCTACGTGCCGGGTGAATTCTTCTATGCCGACAACCCGGACTCGTCCACGCTGCGCATGTCCTATGTCTCCGTTACGGATGAAAATCTCAAAGAAGCGGTTGCCCGTCTGAAAGCCTCTCTCTAATTCATCATTACAATGGCGAAAAAAAACCATGTATCCCAATAGGGATACATGGTGAGTAAAGGGTTTATTTCCCCCTTGCTCGCATTGCTTTGCCCGAGTGCGAAAAAGGAAATAAACCAATCATCTAATAGCTTCGAGAATACTTCCACATTAAGCCGTAAAAGTATTTTCATATAATGGTTTTGCAACCGTTTAGAGTCAAATTCAAAAGTTGAATCATATGATTCAACAAATAAGAGAGTTATGCAGGCACCGTGGGTTGGGCATGCGCCCAGAAAAAGAAATTCGGCATTTCTTTGATAAAAACACGTGTTTTACACCGCGTTACGCGTATCGCGACCTTCCTGGCTGGATATTTATTAATAGATTAATTAGTGACTGCGATCGCACATTAATAAAAGCTGAATTCCTGCGAATATAAACAAAGCCTAAACGAAAGTGCCTGATGAATAATATCTCAGAGCCAGCCTTCATCTTTACAGATCAGCCAAAGACGCATATCAAACTCCAGTTGGTGATAGTGCGGCTCCATATGACAACACAGCTGATAAAACGCTTTGTTGTGATCTTTCTCTTTGAGGTGCGCCAGTTCGTGCACCACGATCATCCGCAAAAAGGCTTCTGGGGCCTGACGAAACACGGTCGCGACGCGGATTTCGGCTTTCGCTTTGAGTTTGCCGCCCTGCACGCGGGAGACGGAGGTATGCAGACCAAGCGCGTTCTTCAGGACGTGGATTTTATTGTCGTAGGCCACCTTGTTGATTTGCGGCGCATTACGCAAAAACTGGTTTTTGAAATCCTGGGTGTACTGGTATAGCGCTTTGTCGGTGGTGATATCATGCGTGTCCGGATACCGTGTTTGTATCACCTCGCCGAGCCGGTTCTGCGTAATGAGCGTCTGAACCTGGGTCAGCAGTGATTCGGGATAACCCTGTAAATAAGTCAGCGTTGTCATAGTCAGGGGTTTACTTCTCCGGATAATTAAGCGATAAAACGCGCGAATTCTAGCATTCCGGAGGGGCGATGGGCCAGGTTGAGTTAATCGGACAGTCATTTGCATTAGAGCGTTTTCCACCTAATGCCGAAGAAGCGTCATTACAGGCGTGGGACGCGGCAGATGAGTATTTATTGCATCAGTTAAACGATGCCGAGGGCGTCACGCTCATTTTCAATGACAGCTTTGGCGCACTTGCCTGCGCACTGGCAGATTGTCGACCGGTTAGCGTTACCGACTCCTTTATCGCTGAGCAGGCCACGATTCATAACCTGAATCTTAATGGTCTGGATGAAGATGCTGTCGTCTTTATGGATTGCCTGAGCGAACTGCCGGCATCCCCTGCGCGTGTCCTGATTAAGATCCCGAAGCAGCTTGCCCTGCTGGAGCAGCAACTGCATGCGCTGCGCCGCGTGGTCACACCAGAAACACAGATTATTGCCGGTGCTAAAACCCGCGATATCCACAACTCGACCATCGCGTTGTTCGAGAAGATCCTCGGCCCGACCTCCACCACGCTGGCGTGGAAAAAGGCGCGTCTGATCAACTGTACCTTTACGGGACCGGAAGTGGCCGACGCACCAGAGACGTACAACTGGAAACTGGAAGGTACCGACTGGACCATCCATAACCACGCGAACGTCTTCTCCCGTAGCGGGCTGGACATTGGCGCACGCCTGTTCCTGAAACATCTGCCTTCCGATATTGAAGGGGAACTGGCAGATCTTGGCTGTGGTAACGGTGTGATTGGCATGACGCTGTTGGCCCAGAACCCGAACGCCCGCGTGCTCTTTACCGATGAGTCCCATATGGCGGTAGCGTCGAGCTATATGAACGTGGAACGCAACATGCCGGAAGCGCTGGAGCGCAGCGAGTTCATGGTCAATAACGGTCTTGCAGGTACAGAACACGATCGCTTTGATGCCATTTTATGTAACCCGCCGTTCCATCAGCAGAGCACAATCACCGACCATATCGCCTGGGAGATGTTCCATGATGCGCGTCGCAGCCTGAAATACGGCGGTGAGCTGATCGTGGTCGGCAACCGTCACCTGGATTACTTCCGTAAACTGAAGAAGATTTTCGGCAACTGCAGCAACGTGGGTGCATCCGGTAAGTTTGCAGTGTTAAAAGCGGTGAAAACGCGTAAACAGCGGTAAGTTTCGCCGGATGGCGCTGCGCTTATCCGGCCTACGGCTCAGTGAGTAGGCCCGGTAAGCGTTAGCGCCACCGGGCATTCACATCAGATCTCCAGCGCCAGCCTCGTTCCCTGCGCAATCGCCCGACGGGCATCCAGCTCCATCGCCACATCACACCCACCAATCAGATGTACCGGTTTCCCTGTCGCAATCAGCGGTTCGAGCAGTTCTCGGCGAGGCTCCTGGCCGGCACACAGCACCACGTTATCCACATCAAGCACCTGTGGCTCGCCGCCAATCAGTACGTGAAGCCCGTCGTCGTCGACCTTCTGGTAGCTCACCGCCGGGATCATCTTCACCCCTCGGGAAAGTAATGTTGTGCGGTGGATCCAGCCGGTGGTTTTTCCCAGACCTTCACCGGGTTTTGACGCTTTGCGCTGTAACATCACGATTTTACGCGGGCTTTTCGGCAATTGCGGCCCTTCCGGGCGCAGGCCGCCGACCTGATTCAGGCTGGTGTCGATGCCCCACTCAACGCAAAACTCGGCGACGTTCTGGCTGGTCGGTTCACCGGGTTGGCTGAGATACATGGCAGTATCAAAGCCAATCCCGCCGCAGCCAATGATCGCCACTTTCTCACCGACCGGGACTTTGTCACGCAGTACATCCAGATAACTTAGCACCTTAGGATGTGCTACCCCGGCGATCTCCGGGGTGCGCGGCGCAATGCCGCTGGCGAGAATGACCTCGTCGAAGTTTTCCAGCATCGAGGGGAGCACAAACTGATTGAGGCGCAGATCAACACCGGTTATCTCGATCATGCGGCGGTAATAGCGCAGCGTTTCGTAGAACTCCTCTTTGCCGGGGATCTGCCTGGCAATGTTAAATTGCCCGCCGATCTCTGCGGCGGCGTCAAACAGCGTCACACGGTGTCCTCGCATCGCAGCATTCACCGCAAAGGACAGTCCCGCCGGACCGGCACCGATCACCGCCAGCGTTTTCTTTTGAACAGCAGGCGTGAGGGGCATTTTGGTTTCGTGACAGGCGCGGGGGTTAACCAGGCAGGAGGTGATTTTGCCAACGAAGATCTGATCCAGACAGGCCTGGTTACAGCCAATACAGGTGTTGATCTCATCTGCCCGGCCGCTTTGCGCTTTGGCAAGAAGCTCAGCATCCGCGAGGAATGGGCGTGCCATCGATACCATATCGGCATCACCACGGGCCAGTAGCTCGTCTGCCACCTGCGGATCGTTAATACGGTTGGTGGTGACCAGTGGCACGCTCACGTTGCCTTTGAGCTTACGGGTGACCCAGCTAAAGGCTGCGCGCGGAACGGCGGTGGCGATAGTGGGAATGCGCGCCTCGTGCCAGCCAATGCCGGTGTTGATGATCGTCGCCCCAGCCGCTTCAATCGCTTTCGCCAGTTGCACGGTCTCTTCAAACACGCCGCCGCCCTCGACCAGATCGAGCATCGACAGGCGGTAGATAATAATAAAATCGTGGCCCACCCGTTCGCGTACCGCGCCTACCACTTCCACGGCAAAGCGCATGCGGCGTGCATAATCGCCGCCCCATTCATCTTCACGGTGGTTAGTACGCGCGGCGAGAAATTCGTTAATCAGATAGCCTTCAGAACCCATCACTTCCACGCCGTCATAACCTGCCTGCCTGGCCAGTTCAGCGCAGCGGGCAAAGTCGTTGATGAGCGTGAGGATTTCGTCGTGGGTCAATTCGTGCGGGGTAAAACGGTTAATGGGGGCCTGAATCGCCGACGGAGCGACCAGCGCAGGCTGGTAGCTGTAACGCCCGGTGTGCAGAATTTGCAGCGCGATTTTTCCTCCTTCCCGGTGCACGGCATCAGTGATAAGGCGGTGATGAGGAAGCTGATTTTCATCGTTTAGCACCGCTCCGCCTTGCATGGTCACGCCCGAGAGCGCCGGGGCTACGCCGCCAGTAACGATCAATGCCACCCCGTGCCGTGCACGCTCGGCATAAAAGGCCGCCAGCCGTTCTGCACCGTCCGGATGCTCTTCCAGCCCGGTGTGCATCGACCCCATCAATACGCGGTTTTTTAAGGTGGTGAACCCCAGATCGAGTGGGGCAAATAACGACGGGTAGTGGCTCATAAGGCTTCCAATGTAAAATTATTGTTATGTGGTCGGATGAGTTGTAATTTAGCTGTTACAGGGGAAAGTGGAAAACGGGAATGCGGTGATTGTGATGGGATTCAAAAATTGGTGCGGCCTGATGCCCTCACCCTAACCCTCTCCCACCGGGAGAGGGAACCGATCGCGCTATCTGGCGGGTGAGGGTGAACGTACCAGCCCAGGTGCTTGCCACATGGACGTCGTCAGACCGCTGTCTACTAGCCCGAGCTGGTCGGCGTAAACTGCCTGCCATTTCTGCATCATGCCGTCGTAAAGCTCCCGGTGCGCAGGATTCGGCGTAAACTCCCGGCTCCATTTCACCAGTCGCTCGCCCGTAGCCGCCATATCGTCATACAACCCGGCACCCACCCCGGCGGCAATGGCACAACCCAGCGCGGTGGCCTCTTTCACCTCGGGCACGCGTACCGGTAGCCCGGTGACGTCACTGAGGATCTGACTCCATAATGCCCCTTTTGCTCCGCCGCCCGCAAACACCAGACTGTCAAATTTCACTCCGGAGAAGCGGGAAATCTGCGCCAGATTGCAGGCCGAGACAATGGCTGCATTCTCCTCCAGCGCGCGGAACAACGTTGCTTTATTGCATTTTTCCGGGTCGATGGAGAGGTTAATAAACGACGGGGCCGCGTGGTACCACTGCTTAAAGTGCATGGCATCGGAGAAAATCGGCATCACGCCATGTGAGCCTGCGGGTACACGGCCCGCCATCTCTTCCAGCAGGGAATAAGCGTCCACCCCCATACGCTCGGCAATCAGTTTTTCTTCCGCGCAGAAGGCGTCGCGGAACCAGCGCATGGTCAGGCCGGTGAAGAAGCTGATGGATTCGGCCTGCGCCATACCTGGAATCACATGCGGATTCACGCGAATATTCATCTCCGGGTCGGTGCGCACCTGTGGCAGATTTACCACCTGCTGCCAGAACGTGCCACCGAGCACCGCCGTCTGCCCCGGACGCACGACCCCCAGTCCGAGACAACCTAACTGCACATCGCCGCCACCCATCACCACCGGTGTGCCTTCACGCAGGCCACACTCCTGCGCCGCTTCTTTGGTTACTTCACCAAGCACGCTGCCGGTCTCTTTCACCGGGGAGAGGATATCGGCACGCAGCCCGGCCATGTCCAGCAGGGAAGGACGCCAGTCGCGGGTAAAGAGATCGAGCATGCCGGTGGTGCCGGCATTGGAAGGATCGACCGCCAGCCAGCCGGAAAGCCGCGCCGCCAGCCAGTCGCTGATCATGGTGATCGTCGCCGCGTTACGGTAAATGTCCGGGCGATGATGGGCGAGCCACAGCAGGCGGGGCATGGCGCTCAGCGCCAGCGTCTGGCCGGAGACTTCATACACTTCCGACTCAAACTGGTCGTCGTGGATCTCTTTAAGCTCGGCGACTTCACGACTAGCGCGGGCGTCGACGTTGGCGCAGGCCCAGATAGCCTCGCCGTTGCTATCGTAGAGGACAATGCCTTCGCGCATGGAACAGCAGGCGACAGACTTGATATCGGCACCGTTGAGTCCCGCATTTGCCAGCGCCTGACGGATGCACTGGCAGGCCAGTTGCCAGTTGGTGGCGAGGTCAAACTCCATTGAGCCAGGGACGTTTTCCACACTGAGGTGTTTCCATTCCGCCTGGCCGACGGCGATTTGCCGCCCGGTTAAGTCGAAGATCACTGCACGAATGCTGCCGGTCCCTGCATCTAACGCTAAAAGATAACTCATGGGCTTGCCTCGCTGTTATCCACGCGGCAACGCCTGAGGCGCATTATTGCGCCAGCGCCAGGACCGCGCGTGCTGTCGTCTCTTCCGTCACCAGGCCATTGATACGGCAACCTTTGAGTGCGGCATAAATCGCGTCTGCTTTTTCCGTCCCTCCGGCCACACCGATGATGGTAGGCAGTTGCGCCAGCTCATCAAGGGTGACGCCCAGTAATTCCCGGTGGATTTCCAGTCCTTCCACCCGCTCACCGTTGGCCTGCAGGAAGTAGCCAAGAATGTCGCCAACGGCCCCTTTACGGGCGAACATCAGTTGCTCGCCCTCGCTGATATAGCCTGAGCGCAAAATGGTGGCGTCGCGCTTTTGGTTCACTGAACCGATACCCACCACTGCCACATCGGCGGCGCTGGCGGCGAGGATCACATCCCGCACGCTCGACTCTTTTTTCAGTATCTCCGCCACTTCCGGTGATGAAACCCGCAATGGTGCTGGGATCATGCTGATGCTACAGGCTGCATCTAACTGCCCGATGCCGGTCATGTAGGGACCGACGCCCCCGGAGAGGGTCACCAGTCGCACCTGTTGCGAGCTGATAAAGCCGCTCAGATGCTGAATGCAGCTCATGGTCGCTTCGCCAAACCCCACCGCCAGTAGCTGACCCGGCTCCAGCACGCCCATTAGCGTTTGTGCAGCCCCCACACCCAGACGGGTGTTCATCGACGGCGTGTTCAGGGCCGGGAGCACCCGCGCGATGCGCAGACCAAATACCCGTTGCAGTTCAGTCTCCAGTGACAGACAGCCCTCGTAGCGGGAGTTGATCTGCACGCGGATCACCCCGGACTGACGCCCCTTTTCCAGCAGGCGGGAGATCTTCAGTCTCGGCAGGCCAAGGCGCTCGCCAATATCGTTCTGTGTCAGGCCATCGTGGTAGTAGCACCAGGCCACGCGGGCCACCAGTTCTTCCTCTGCCAGCGCCAGACCTGCAAAGCGTCCTTCTTCCAGTGCTTTTTTTTCGCTCATAGATGAACTCTTATAAAAATTTAGATCATATGTTCGATCTTGCTGGCGATGAAAATGTGAGCCGTCCGGCAAAACCGATCTTTTGATGTCGCTGCAGGAATAGAGAGATCCAAATGCATAAAAATGTGATCACTGCACGGTTGTAAATATAGTTCACCGTCTACGCTTTTGAACATTATTGAATCAAAAAATCATTTGTTCAATAGCGGAGCCAGAATGAATCCACTGATTGAAGCGCGGGGCATCAATAAACAGTTTTCAGGCGTGAGCGTACTGAAAGCGATTGATTTCACGCTGTATTCAGGCCAGGTCCACGCGCTAATGGGCGGTAACGGGGCGGGGAAATCCACGCTGATGAAAATCATCGCCGGGGTGGAGACGCCCGACAGCGGTGAACTTTTCGTTTGTGGGAAGGCATTTGCGCGTCTTAAGCCGAATCAGGCGCATCAGTTGGGTATCTACCTGGTGCCGCAGGAGCCGATGTTGTTCCCTAACCTGACCGTACGCGAGAACATTCTGTTCCGTCTGCCGCGTAACAGTGCGCAGGACATGCAGCTTGCGGAAAAACTGCAGCAGCTTAACTGCCAGCTCAATTTACAGGCCGCTGCCAGCACGCTGGAAGTAGCGGATCAGCAGATGGTGGAGATCCTGCGCGGTCTGATGCGCGACGCGAAGATCCTGATCCTCGATGAACCGACGGCCTCTCTTACGCCCGGCGAAACCGAGCGCCTGTTTCGCCAGATCCGCGCATTACAGGCACTGGGGGTCGGCATCGTGTTTATCTCCCATAAGCTGCCGGAAATCCGCGCCCTCGCCAGCCATGTTTCGGTGATGCGCGACGGGGCGGTGGTGCTCAGTAATGCCATCGAAAGCCTTGATGACAATGCGCTGATTAGCGCCATGACACCCGTCAGTCGCGAACGTGGCCTGAGTGATACGCAAAAACTGTGGTTATCGTTGCCGGGCAATCGTCGCACTCAGCCGCAGGATTTCCCGGTATTGCGGGTCGATGACCTGACGGGAGAGGGCTTTATCGATCTCAGTCTTGAGATCCACGCCGGAGAGATCGTCGGCCTGGCAGGGCTGGTGGGATCCGGGCGCACCGAGTTTGCGGAAACGCTGTATGGTCTGCGTCCGGTACGCGCCGGGCGTATCTGGCTGGAAAACCGTGAAATCAATGCTGACTCCACGCGGGCGCGACTGGATCGTGGGCTGGTCTATTTGCCGGAAGATCGTCAGGTGTCCGGGCTGTTTCTGGATGCCCCGGTTCGCTGGAACACCGTGGCGCTGAATGAACCTTCTCTCTGGCAACAGCGTAAGCGCGAAGCGGCGGTGGTGGAGCGTTATCACCGGGCGCTCGGCATCAAGCTCAATCATGCGGATCAAATCGTCCGTACCCTCTCCGGCGGTAACCAGCAAAAGGTGCTGCTGGCGCGCTGCATGGAAGCCAATCCGTTGCTGTTGATCGTCGATGAACCGACCCGTGGCGTGGATGTGGCCGCGAGGGCGGATATCTATCAACTGATCAAAAGTGTGGCGGCGCAAAACGTGGCGGTGCTGATGATCTCAAGCGATCTGGATGAGTTTCCAGGGCTGGCGGACAGGGTGCTGGTGATGCATCAGGGGCGGCTCAGCGGTGAGCTTTCACGCCACGCCGTCAGCGTGGATCGCATGATGACCCTGGCGTTTGGTGGAGCGCAGCCATGAAAACCTTACTCAAGAATCGCGAACTGAGCGCCTTTCTGGCGATCCTCGCCCTGTTTATTGTGCTGGTCGCACTCAACCCTGCTTTCTTTAGCCTGCAAACCGTCGGCATGATCTTCGCCAGCAGTCAGATCCTGATGCTGCTGGCGATGGGGGCTGCACTGGTGATGCTGACCCGCAATATTGACGTGTCGGTAGGATCGACGGTGGGGCTATCCGCCATTGCCGTCGGGGTGGCGCTCAACAGCGGTTACAGCCTACCAGTGGCGATCCTCTTTTCTCTGGCGATCGGGGCACTGGCTGGGGCATTCAACGGCATGCTGGTGGTGGGGCTGAAGATCCCAGCGATTGTCGCCACCCTGGGGACGCTTGGGCTCTATCGTGGGGCGATGCTGCTGTGGACTGACGGGAAGTGGATTGAAGGACTGCCTGCGAGTCTGAAAGCCTTGTCGGCAGCGGGCGTGACCGGTATTTCACCGTTGGGCTGGCTGGTATTGCTGGCACTGGGGGCAGGCACCTGGGCGCTGGCGCGCACGGCAGTTGGGCGCGACTTTTACGCAGTGGGGGATAACCTCGCTGCTGCGCGCCAGTTGGGTGTGGCGGTGAACCGCACCCGTATGACGGCCTTTACCCTTAATGGTGTGCTGGCGGCCTGCGCCGGGATTGTCTTCGCCTCGCAAATCGGCTTTGTACCAAACCAGACCGGCAGCGGGCTGGAGATGAAAGCCATCGCCGCCTGCGTGCTCGGCGGCATCTCGCTGCTTGGCGGCACGGGCACGCTGATTGGCGCATTTCTCGGTGCCTTCTTCCTCACCCAAATCGACACCGTGCTGGTGCTGTTCAGGCTTCCGGCCTGGTGGAATGATTTTATCGCCGGTCTGGTGCTGCTCGGTGTACTGGTGCTTGATGGACGCCTGCGCCAGGCGCTGGCCCGCCATCAGCGGCAGCTTAAGTACAGCCGCTTTATGCCCGGTAACAAGGGGGGCAAAAACGTCGCCCGCTTTCCAAAACGCAAAAACAAAGAGGTGGCGTAAATGAAGCTCAACTGGGAAAGCGCGCTGCTGTTGATTCTGGTGCTGGAGATCCTCTTCTTCGGCGCACTCAACCCGCGAATGCTGGACGTGAATATGCTGCTGTTCAGCACCAGCGATTTTATCTGCATCGGCATTGTGGCGTTGCCACTGACGCTGGTGATCATCAGCGGCGGCATTGATATTTCGCTCGGTTCGACCATCGGTCTGTGCGCCATTGCACTGGGTGTGATGATGCAGGCGGGCTGGCCCATGAGTCTCGCGATTCCGTTCACTTTGCTGCTGGGGCTGCTCTGCGGGCTGGTCAACGCGGCGTTGATTCACTACACCGGCATTAGCCCGTTGGTTATCACCCTTGGCACACTCTATCTCTACGGCGGCGGGGCGCTGCTGCTCTCCGGCATGGCGGGTGCGACAGGCTATGAAGGCATCAGTGGCTTCCCCGACAGCTTCACTACGTTTGCCAATCTGACCGTTCTGGGATTACCGATCCCGCTGGTGCTCTTCGCGGTGATCACCTTCTTTTTCTGGTTGCTTACCCACCGTGGGCGCTTTGGTCGCCACCTCTTTTTGCTCGGGCAAAACCCGCGTGCGGCGCGTTATGCAGCGCTTTCGGTCAATGGGATGCCCTATGCGTTGTACGGCCTCGTCGGGCTGGCATCGGCTATCGCTGCCGTGGTGCTGGTCTCCTATTTTGGTTCGGCGCGTTCCGATCTCGGACGCGACTTGTTAATGCCCGCGCTGACCGCCGCTGTTCTGGGCGGGGCCAATATTTATGGTGGCTCGGGTTCGGTGTTAGGTACTGCGCTGGCCGCGTTGCTGGTGGGGTATTTGCAGCAGGGGTTACAGATGGTCGGCATCCCCAACCAGGTGTCGAGCGCGTTGTCGGGTGCGCTATTAGTGGTGGTGGTGATGGGGCGTTCGCTAAGCCTGCACAGGGAGTGGCTACGTATGGCCTGGCGTCGGGTTCTCTCGCGAAAAACAATCGGAGCATGAGATGAAGACAAAACTGATAGTGCAACTGAGCGCGCTGGCGCTGGCAGGTAGCGTGATGGCCGCACAGGCCGCTGACCGTATCGCCTTTATTCCCAAGCTGGTCGGCGTGGGTTTCTTTACCAGCGGCGGCAACGGTGCGAAAGAGGCGGGTAAAGATCTCGGCGTCGATGTGACCTATGACGGCCCAACGGAGCCGAGTGTTTCCGGCCAGGTCCAGCTCATCAACAACTTCGTCAACCAGGGTTATAAGGCCATTATTGTTTCGGCGGTCTCCCCGGATGGCCTCTGCCCGGCGCTGAAACGGGCGATGCAGCGCGGCGTAAAAATCCTGACCTGGGATTCCGACACCAAACCGGAATGCCGCAGCATTTACATCAACCAGGGGACGCCGGAGCAGTTGGGTGGCCTGCTGGTGGAGATGGCGGGTAAGCAGGTCACCAAACCGAATGCCAAAGTCGCCTTCTTCTACTCCAGCCCAACCGTGACTGACCAGAACCAGTGGGTGAAAGAGGCAAAAGCCAAAATCGAGAAAGATCATCCGCAGTGGCAAATCGTGACCACTCAGTTTGGCTATAACGATGCCACTAAGTCGCTGCAAACCGCTGAGGGGATCTTAAAAGCGTATCCGGATCTTGATGCGATCATCGCGCCAGATGCCAACGCCCTGCCTGCGGCGGCCCAGGCGGCGGAAAACCTGAAACGGGAAGGGGTGGCGATCGTCGGTTTTAGTACGCCGAACGTGATGCGCCCGTATGTGGAGCGTGGCACGGTGAAAGCCTTCGGTCTGTGGGATGTGGTGCAGCAAGGGAAAATTTCGGTGAACGTCGCCGAACATCTGCTGAAAAAAGGCGATTTGAACGTGGGCGACAGCGTCGAGGTGAAAGATCTCGGTACACTGAAAGTGGAGCCAAACAGCGTCCAGGGCTATCAGTATGAAGCGAAAGGCAACGGCATTGTGTTGCTGCCGGAACGCGTGGTGTTCACCAAAGAGAACATTGGTAAATACGACTTCTGACGGGGGAAACGATGGCGGATTTAGATGACATTAAAGACGGCAAAGATTTCGGGTTTGATACGCCGCAAAAGAACGTGCCTTACACCCTTAAGGGCTGCGGGGCGCTGGACTGGGGTATGCAGTCGCGGCTGTCACGGATTTTTAATCCGAAGAGCAACCGCACGGTGATGCTGGCGTTTGACCATGGCTATTTCCAGGGGCCGACCACCGGGCTTGAGCGCATCGATCTGTCGATTGCGCCGCTGTTTGGCGAAACGGATGTGTTGATGTGCACCCGTGGGGTGCTGCGAAGCCAGGTGCCGCCTGCCACCAACAAGCCGGTGGTGCTGAGAGCGTCAGGCGGTAACTCGATTCTGACCGAGCTGTCGAACGAGTGCGTGGCGGTGGCAATGGAAGATGCGCTGCGTCTGAACGTTTGCGCCGTCGCAGCTCAGGTTTATATCGGCAGTGAGCACGAACATCAGTCGATCAATAACATCATTAAGCTGGTGGATGCCGGTAACCGTTACGGCGTACCGACGCTGGCGGTCACCGGGGTGGGCAAAGAGATGGCGCGGGATGCGCGCTACTTTTCTCTGGCCAGCCGTATCGCCGCCGAGATGGGGGCGCAGTTCGTCAAAACCTATTTTGTGGAAGAGGGATTCGAGAAAGTGACCGCCAGTTGCCCGGTACCGATCGTGATTGCCGGGGGCAAGAAATTGCCGGAGCTGGAGGCATTAGAGATGTGTTTTCGCGCCATCGACCAGGGGGCGTCCGGCGTGGACATGGGGCGTAATATCTTCCAGTCCAGCGCGCCGCTCGCCATGCTTAAAGCGGTGAAGAAAGTGGTACATGAGAACATGAGTGCGCGCGAGGCGTACCAGTTCTGGCAGGAAGAGAAACAGGGAGAGCAGAAATGAATGTGACGCTGGTGGAGATCAACATCAAGCCGGATAAGGTCGACGAGTTTCTTGAGGTGTTTCGCGCCAATCACGAGGGGGCAATTCAGGAGCCGGGAAATCTGCGTTTTGATGTGTTGCAGGACAGCAAGGTAAAGACGCGATTTTTTATTTATGAGGCGTATAAGGATGAGGCTGCGGTGCTCGCCCACAAGGAGACACCGCACTATCTCGCCTGCGTGGCGAAGCTGGAGGATTTGATGTCGGAGCCGCGTAAGAAACGGACGTTTGTGGGGCTGATGCCGGAGTAGTTTCGGGTGCGCGTCGTTCCCCTCCCCCTCAATCGAGCGGGCTGGGGCTGCTTTTCACCCTCTCCCTTGAGGGAGAGGGCAGGGGTGAGGGGGAGAAGGCCGCACAGTCTTTACGCTTCTTCTACCGCCACGCGCATTGCTGCCAGCGCCGTGCGAGCCGCTTTTAGCACCTGTTCGCACTGTTCGATGGTCAGTGTTAACGGCGGTTCAATACGAATGGTTTTCGAGTTGTTAAGCGTCCCGGCCACCAGTACGCGCTGGCGGAACATTTCGCTCGCAAACGTGTAGCCGATTTCGTTATCGACAAACTCAATCGCCATCAGCATGCCTCTGCCACGTGCGTCCTGCACCATGTCCGGGTATTCACGCGCCAGTAGACGGAAGCCATCCAGTAGCATGTCGCCCTTCTGCTCTGCCTGGGCCGGTAAGTTCTCTTCCAGCAGTACGTTGATGGTCGCCAGCGCAGCCGCACAGGCCAGCGGGTTACCGCCAAACGTGGTGGTATGCAGGAAGGGATTATCGAACAGAACCGAGAAGACCTCTTCGGTCGCGATAGTCGCACCGATAGGCATCACGCCGCCGCCGAGCGCTTTGGCAAGACATAAGATGTCTGGCGTGACGTTCTCATGCTCGCAGGCGAACATTTTGCCCGTACGTCCCATCCCGGTCTGCACTTCATCAAAAATCAGCAACGCACCAAACTCATCACACAGTTTACGCACGGCTGGCAGATAACCCTGCGGTGGCAGGATCACACCCCCTTCACCCTGAATCGGTTCCAGGATCACAGCAGCCACGTCGTCACCGGTTTTGTGGCATTCGCTAAGGAGAGTACGCATAGCGTTGATGTCACCAAATGGCACATGGCGGAAGCCCGGCAGCAGTGGCATGAACGGCTTACGGAAGGTGGATTTCGCCGTAGCGGAAAGCGCACCTAACGATTTGCCGTGAAATGCGCCGCTGGTGGCAACAAAGGTGAATTTGCCCCGTGACGACTGGTACGCTTTAGCCAGTTTTAACGCAGCCTCGACGGACTCGGTACCGCTGTTACTGAAGAAGCTGTATTTCAGTTTGCCGGGTGTGAGCGCCGCCAGCGTTTTTGCCAGCATCGCACGTAGTGGGTCGAGAAGTTCCTGGCTGTGAAGAGGTTGTTTTGCGAGTTGATTCTGTACGGCGGATACAACGACTGGATTACGGTGCCCCACATTAAAGATGCCAAACCCACCCAGGCAATCTAAAAACTCCTGCCCCTGAGTGTCGACAAGCGTATTCAGACTCCCCGCTTGCCATTCTACGGCTCCGTAATCCCCGCCAGCTGTGACAGATTTTCGATACTCCAAAAAACCTGGGTTTACATGCTCTTTAAAATATTCTCTGACCTCTCGATTCAGCTCCTTCATCTCATCGCTATCAAGCGTTCGCTTCTCAATGAGGTTTAGTGCGTGAGCGCTGCACGCTAATGCCGATGCGCTGGAAGGTAATCTGTTCAAAATGAACTCCTGGCGGGGCGTATCACATGATACTGATTTAAGTATTGCAGGGATTGCGCCACATCGAAGCCGCAAACAGAAATCGGGATAAACGCCAGGGATTACACGAGATATGCGGGATTAGATCCCGAAAACCTTGCTTTTTTGCCGGCAAAATCGAATGAAAAGTAAACAAATTGTTGACTTATGGCGACATTATTGCGCCAAAATGGTGCGCGTTATGCCCTTATATGAGGCGCTCAAAATGAGGGAAATTTAGTGGTTTCGGAGCGAAACTATATAAATCAGCAGGTTGTATGGCATACAAAAAATGCGGTTTTGTGCCAATATGCGATCTAAATCAAATTTAACAACTAAAGATAAACTTATTAGCGCCGAAATAACATTCGCCTGCAATTTAACAGTTAAATAACCTGCATAGGACGCTAACATGGCTTCTCCTCCAATTGTCACGCAGAGGGAGTACACCCTCGATGATGACACCACTCTGATGTCGACTACCGACCTGCAAAGCTACATTACTCACGCCAACGACAACTTCTCTCAGGTCAGCGGATTCAGTCTGCAAGAACTGATTGGCCAGCCACACAACCTCGTGCGCCATCCGGATATGCCGAAAGCCGCCTTTGCCGATATGTGGTTCACCTTAAAACAGGGCGAACCCTGGAGCGGCATTGTGAAAAACTGTCGTAAGAACGGTGACTACTACTGGGTTCGCGCCAATGCGGCACCGATGGTACGCAATGGCAAAGTGACGGGGTACATGTCTATTCGTACTCGCGCTACTCAGGAGGAGATTGCGGCCGTGACGCCGCTCTATGAAGCATTACAGCAAGGGCGAACGCGTAAACGTATCCATAAAGGGTTGGTGGTGAGTCGTGGCTGGTGGGGCAAGCTGCCGTCATTACCCCTGCGCTGGCGGGCGAGAAGCGTCATGACGTTGATGTGGCTGGTGCAGGCCGTAGGGCTGTGGGCGATGGACAGCGGTACGGCACCCTTGCTGCTTAGTACGCTGGTGATGCTGTTAGCGTGTGCCTGCTACGAGTGGCAGATTGTGCGTCCAGTGGAGCGTGTGGCCCGTCAGGCATTGAGCGTGGCGACAGGAGAGCGCAATAGCGTGGACCACCTTAACCGCAGCGATGAACTGGGGATGACGTTGCGTGCCGTGGGCCAGCTGGGGCTAATGTGCCGCTGGTTGATTCACGATGTTTCCTGCCAGGTCAGTAACGTCCGTAGCGGCAGCGAAACACTGGCGAAGGGCAACGATGCGCTTAATGAACGTACCCGCCAGACGGTGGTGAATGTGCAGCAGACCGTGGCGACCATGAGTCAAATGGCCGCGTCGGTGCAAAACAATTCAGAGACTGCTGCAGCGGCGGATAAGCTCTCCAGTGAAGCCAGCAATGCGGCGAGTCAGGGGGGAGATGCGATGGAGACCGTGGTGAAAACTATGGATGAGATTGCCGACAGCACCCAGCGCATCGGCTCTATCACTAAGCTGATTAATGACATCGCCTTCCAGACCAACATTCTGGCCCTGAACGCAGCGGTGGAAGCGGCAAGGGCCGGTGAGCAGGGCAAAGGTTTTGCTGTGGTGGCAGGAGAAGTGCGCCATCTGGCAAGCCGCAGTGCCAGCGCTGCCAACGATATTCGTAAACTGATAGATGCCAGCGCCAGCAAAGTGCAGTCGGGATACGATCAAGTGCACGCTGCCGGGCGTACGATGGATGACATTGTGGCCCAGGTGCAAAACGTCACGTCACTGATTGGGCAGATTAGCCACTCAACCTCGGAACAGGCCCAGGGGTTAACAGAATTGACTCGCGCGGTGGCCGAGCTGGAATCTATCACGCAGAAAAATGCCGGACTGGTCGAGGAGAGTGCCAGCGTGTCGGCAATGGTGAAACATCGTGCCAGCCGATTGCAGGATGCGGTTTCGGTACTGCATTAATTCGGCTATTCCCCAATGAGGTGAAGGGAACACGTGCACCGGTAGCCGTGCCTTTCACCTCAGGTCTGTTTTTGCGCGTCGCTTTTTCTTATGGAAACGCTCACTTAAAAAATACGGCAATAGCAGCCCGTTTTTCACTTCGTTTAACCCTTTCGATTAAAAGCGTCAATCCCTTTTATACGTAAATAGCCTTACTTCACATGTTGAATTAATTTGTGATTTTAATTTTTGGTAATTGTTAAATTAATATTAAATATAGATCAAATTATGATCAATTAATATCCATGGAGTTACAGGTTTTAATTCTGATTAAATTATACTTAAGCACCATTAATATTCGTTGCGCAACTTTGGTCTCGGTGAATATAACGATCGATAAAACTTGATTAATAGCTTGTAACTATCAGAATGTATAATAGTAAAATAAAAAAACGATCAATCTCATAAAGTTAGTGGTAGCGTTACCGATAACCTAAATCGGAGACGATATTTTAATCACCTCTATAACATCTTTGCACCTAACTCCTTGTGGGTGCATATGTTTTTATTAGCATTATAATCAGTTACATGGGGAATATATGTTTTTACATGATGTAAAAATTGGCACCAAATTATTTTTGGCGTTTGGATTTTTTATCGTCCTAATGATAGCCAGTTCTTGTCTCTCGCTTTTCAGTCTCAATCGCGCGAATAATGGAATGCAAAATATTGTTCATAACGATTATCCGACCACGGTAAAAGCTAATCAGCTTATCGATCAGTTCCAGACGTTCGTTAGTACACAGCAGATGATGCTGCTGGATACCGACGGGAAATGGCGTGAAGAATCCCAGAAGCAGCTTAGCGAGATAAGCTCTCGCATTACCGCCATTCTTGAGGATCTCAACAAAAATCTGCCTGAGCCGGAATCACAGAAAATCCTGTCCGACATCAGAGAAGTTCGCCAGCAATATCTCGATTCGCGTTTTCGCATTCTTGAAGCCGTCAAAAACAATGACCAGGCTGGGGCCATCAATGAAATGATGACCAAAATGGTGCCTATCCAGAAGGCCTACAAGGAGAAAGTACAATCCTTGATTGCCATCCAGGATGCCCAAATGCGTATTGCGGGTGAGCAGGTGCATGGTGATTTCACCACTAACCGCTTACTGTTGGTGCTGCTTGCCGCGTTCAGCGTTGGTGTGGGTAGCTTGATGGGCTGGTATATCGTGAGGATGATCACCCGTCCTCTGCGTGAAGCGGTAGATTTTGCCGGGGCGATTGCCGGAGGCGATCTGACAGGCTCTATTCACTCCCGCTCGCGCGATGAGACTGGCGTGCTGCTACGTTCGCTGATGGAGATGAAGACCAAACTGGTCGATATCGTCCAGGAAGTGCAGTTCGGTTCACAAAATATCTCCAGTGCTGCGGCGCAAATTGTCGCGGGTAATCAGGATCTGGCAGCGCGTACCGAAGAGCAGGCCAGTTCGGTCGAGCAGACTGCTTCGTCGATGGAACAAATTACCGCGACGGTGAAAAATACCGCTGATCATACTCATGAAGCGACGACCCTCTCTGCGGATGCCGCGACTGTGGTGAAGAACAACGGCGAGATGATGAAGCAGGTCACCGAGAAGATGCGTGTGATTAACGATACCTCGAACCGGATGTCCGACATCATCAACCTGATTGATGCTATTGCCTTCCAGACTAATATCCTGGCGCTTAACGCAGCGGTGGAAGCGGCGCGTGCCGGTGAACATGGTCGTGGTTTTGCGGTGGTTGCAGGTGAAGTTCGCCAGTTAGCCCAGAAAAGCGCCTCCTCAGCGAACGATATTCGTCAGCTGATTGAAAGCTCCACCAGCCAGACCCGTGAAGGGATGGCGCTGGTTGAGAAGGCAGGGAATCTTATCAATGGCATGGTGAGCAACGTGCAGGAGATGAACGTGATCCTGCGTGAAATCGGTCAGGCGAGCCGCGAGCAAACCGACGGTATCTCACAGATCAACAGCGCCATTGGCCTGATTGACTCTACCACTCAGCAGAACTCCAGCCTGGTGGAAGAGTCCGTTGCAGCAGCAGCGTCGCTAAACGAACAGGCAGAGCACTTGCTGGGTCTGGTGCAGGTCTTCCGTCTTAGCAACGACAGGCAGCACGCTTAATCCAGTTGTGAAATTTCCAGTGCCGCGCGGTCGATAACGCCCACGATCTGTTTAAGCTGCGCGGCACTGATATCCCCTTGATTGACCTTCAGATCCAGCACGGCTTTGAAGTTCTCCAACGCGCGTTTCATCTGCGGATCTTTACGCAGTTGATAGCCCACGCTACGGGCTTTGATACGCGCCTGGATATGTTCCAGATGTTCTTTGTTCTCTTCCATCCAGGCCCGGCCCTGCTCCGTAATGGCGATTGTTTTGCGCCCGCCATCTTCTTCACTGGTAGAGATGAGTTGCTGGTCCTGCAAAAAATCGAGCGTCGGGTAAATCACGCCAGGGCTTGGGGTGTAGTTGCCCTGAGTCAGAGTTTCAATCTCTTTGATCAGCTCATAGCCGTGGCTGGCGTTGCGGGTCAGGATGTCCAGGATCACCAGACGCAGCTCGCCATGACCGAAGAAACGCTGACGACGTCCGCCGCCACCGCGCCCGTGGCGATGCTCGCCATGTTCGTGTTCCGCACTGTGATGATGTTCGCCCTCGCAGGCTGAGTGATGATGTCGCATGGTGTACCCCGTCGTTGATTTGATATATCTAATTTATATCTAAACTTTCATTTTAGACAATGGTGAAAGTGAGGTATTTTTTATTTATTTGTTTTTCATGGTAATTATTTTCTTTTTTAGCAACGCGTGCGCTTAAGATCTGGTGTATCTAAAAAAGATCTTGTCTTCTTTTCAAACAGCAATCATTATCATTTAAAATTAATTTAGATATATCGTATTCAACTTCACGAAGGCCGATTATGATGACCCAACAACAACGTTATCCCCAGCGTGTGCGTAATGAACTGCGCTTTCGCGAACTCACCGTTTTACGCGTCGAACGTATTGGCGCAGGTTTCCAGCGCATTGTGCTGGGCGGTGAAGCACTTGATGGTTTCACGTCGCGGGGGTTTGACGACCATACCAAAGTCTTTTTCCCCAAGCCCGGAACCCCCTTTACGCCGCCACAGGTGACCGATGAAGGGATTGTCTGGGGTGACGGGCCCCGCCCGGCATCGCGCGATTACACCCCGTTGTACGACGAAAGCCGCCATGAACTGGCGATTGATTTCTTTATCCACGAAGGCGGTGTAGCCAGTGAGTGGGCAATTAACGCGCAGGTCGGGGATTTGCTGACGATTGGTGGACCGCGAGGTTCGCTGGTGGTACCGGAAGATTATGCCTGGCAATTTTACGTGTGTGACGAGTCGGGGATGCCGGCGCTACGCCGTCGCCTGGAAGCCCTGAATAAGCTGGCGGTTCGCCCGGAAGTTAACGCCGTGGTGACCATTGCCGACGTGTCCTACAAAGATTACCTGGCCCATTTGAGTGATTACAACATTGAGTGGGTGATTGGGCATGACTCTAACGTGGTGGCGGAGAAACTGGCGGCGGCACAGGTGCCGGATGAAGAGTATTACCTCTGGCTGACCGGTGAAGGTGTGTTGGTGAAATCGCTGTTGGATTTGGCTGAGAGCAAAAACGTCGATCAGAACCTGATGCGCGGCCAGGCGTACTGGCACAAAAAGTAACGGGATTGCGCCTGGTTGAAAGGGCAGGCCGGAAAGCGCGAGCGCCATCCGGCAGTCAACACTTACGCCACTTCTTCGTACTCGGCGTCGTTCACCTGCTGCTCAAGGGTCTGGCGAATCTCACCCAGCGCTTTCTCCTGCTGGCGGAAATAGCTCTCCTGATCGGTCAGCGTGGAGACCAGTTGCCAGGACTCCTCTTTCTCCAGCGTATTAAGCTCTTCAATCAGGCTGGCGATATGCTGTTTGACTTCAAGAATGCGCTGACGCAGGCGCTGCAAATCGTTCAGGCGATCGCTAGCCATTAACGGCTCCAGCCCTTTTTGTAAGCGGGTGAGGATAGAACGAATGGCTACCAGATCGCCGCGCTGGCGGGCCTGATTCAGTTCAACCATCATACCGTGCGCTTCGTCTTTAAAGCCATCATCCACCAGATCCGGGTGGCACAACTTACTCGCCTGACGCCACAGGCGTTTCAGCTCTGAACGCTCATCTGCCGACATCTTCTGCTCAAAGCCAAAGCGTTTTTCCGCGTCGTGCTGCTGTTCCTGATAATCCTCGTACTCCTGACGTGCTTCATCACGAGCCTGGCGGGCTGGTTCATCTTCTCGGGTCAACCCCTGCTCCAGCTCTTGTGCTTCAGCCAATAGTGAGTTGATCAGCGCGTTTTGTTGCTGAAGATGTTTGCGGGCCTCGGCAGCCTGCGAAGACTGCGGCGGGAAACTTTTCCAACGCTGCGTTAACGTCACCAGCACCTCCACCGCCTGTGCCAGATATTTCTGGCAGCGCAGGTAGTCGGCCTCACGGCTGCGTGCTTCGGCTTCCTGGCGGCGTACATTGGCTTCGGCGAGGATCTTACGCAGGCGTAAAATCTGCGACATTAACGGACCGAGTCGCGTGAGGTAGAGATCGTTGAAATCATCCAGCAGTTGAATGCGTGTGTTGCGTTTGTCGATAAGCTCGCGAAGCTGTTCTTCCAGCGCTTTCAGCTCCAGTTTGCTGGCTGCCACCTGCGGATCCTGCCAGTAAACCACTGAGCGCTGATTTTGCAGCCAGTGGGTGATGGCGCGCAGGGCATCACTGTAGTTTTTCTCTTCAAGCGCCCACACGATGTACGCCAGCTCACCGTCCGTCGCTTCGGTTTTCAATAACGGAAGCTGACTGAGGATGATGCCGTCATCTTCCAGTTCAATCGCGTATTTAATGATCTCAAGCCGTTTGATAGGTTTGTTCATGGCGTTTCGCTAAGGCGCTTAAGTGATTCAGTTAATGGTAGTTGTGATTTTCAAACATGAAATACGCTCATTGTCTTAGATACAAGAATCTGCCATCGAGCGCGGGCAGATTAGCATGTGTCAGTGAGCGCTGATATGGCTGAAATCATACTACAGGTGACAGGTTACAGTGCGTTAGTATTCGTGAAATAAATGCGTTATTTGGGGGACGGGCGGAGGTAACATCCCTGTATAGCCGCCCTCGCCGAGCATCCCTGCGCATCGTCCCGGCCTTGCGGATACGCTTCGTCGATTCTCAGCCGGACCCTGTCATCGCTGTAACTGTTTTATTCCCATTGCGCAGTGTTATCGCTGCAAAACCTAATATGTCTGGCGATTGCATTGCTCGTGCTTGCTCACAACCTTCCTTTTTTGCTCATTACATATTCACCGCGTGAAGTGATTTAGCTCTCATATTTCCATGAAACCGGTTGCATGGTCGTTTGACCAGGTTAGCATGAAACCGGTTTCACTCAGTTACATGACACACTTCCGATAAAAAAAGGTAGATAAAACATGGCTGTTATCCGGGATTACAACAAATTAGCAAGCGACATCCTTCGGGAGGTTGGGGGAGAAGAAAATATCAACAGCTTCTCCCGCTGTGCCACCCGCTTACGTCTGGTTCTGAACGACACGCCCGCTGATGCAAAGCGCCTGGTGCAAGGTTTGCCCGGTGTGATTGCGGTGGTAGAAAGCGGTGGGCAGTTTCAGGTTGTAATCGGCACCCATGTGGCGGATGTGTTTAACGCCATGTCGGGGCTGGTCAAAGAGACCGGCTCTGCACCCACGGCGCAGAAGAAAACGCGCTGGTTGGATGCGGTGATTGCCACCATGTCTGCCGTCTTTGCACCGATTGTTTACATTCTGGCAGCGGCCGGGATTCTGCAGGGATTGTTGATTGTTCTCGGCCTGATTGATGCGGACATAAAGACTACCGGCACCTTCGCCGTTCTGAACTTCATGTCATGGACGCCGTTTGCCTTCCTGCCGGTGTTTATCGCCATTACGGCAGCGCGTCATTTCAAGTGCAACCCGTTCATTGCTGTACTTTGCTGCTGTGCGCTGATTAGCCCGGACTGGGCGGCGCTGGCTGGGCGTATTGCGGGCGGTGAGAGCATTAATTTCCTCTTCTTCCCGCTGTCGAAAACGGTCTACACCTCATCGGTTTTACCGCCGCTGTTCCTGGTGTGGGCGCTCTCCTGGTTTGAGCGTCGCGTTGAAAAACTGATGCCGGAAGTAGTCAGCCCGCTCTTTACTCCGCTGGTCTGTTTCGTGGTTATTGTCCCGCTGACGCTTATTGTGATTGGCCCGATTACCACCTGGGCGGCAATGGGTGTGGCTAACGGCTACAACGCCCTGTTCCATGCGGCCCCTGCGGTGGCTGCGGCAGTGATTGGCGGCGTGTGGCAGATTATCGTTATCTTCGGCGTGCACTGGGGCATTACGCCGGTGATCATGGCGAACTTTGATACCCAGGGTTACGACTCCTTCCAGGCCTACCAGACCATTGCGGTTATCGGCCAGATGGCGGCGGTGTTTGGTGTGTTCCTGAAAACCCGCAACACCCAGTTAAAAGCCACCTCGATGTCTGCCGGTATCACGGCGATTTTCGGTATCACCGAACCGGCGATTTACGGCGTGACACTGCGCTTTAAAAAGCCGTTTATTTGTGGCTGTATCGGCGGGGCGATCGGTGCCGTGGTGGCAAGCCTGTTCGGTAGCCTCTACTACGCATATGCTGCACTGCCGGGCCTGTTTACGCTGGTGAATGCTATTAGCCCGGATGCGCCGATGTCGTTTATTGGTGAGCTGGTGGGGGCGGGTACGGCGATTGTACTGACCATCGTGATGGTGCAGTTCGTCGGATTTGAAGACCCGGCAAACGAAGAAGAATCCCAACCTGCTCAGCCGGTAAAAGCCCAGGCGACGCCGAATGCCCCGGTGGCAAGCGCCGTTGAGATGCTCAGCCCGCTGAAAGGCGAAGTGATTGCGCTGGAAAGTGTTGCCGATGAAGCCTTTGCCGGAAAAGCGCTGGGTGACGGCATTGCCATCAGGCCGGAAGAAGGCTGTGTGGTTGCGCCTTGTGATGCAACGGTCGCAACGCTTATCGATTCACATCATGCCATTGGGTTATTGTGCGATAATGGCGCTGAGTTATTGATCCATGTCGGGTTAAATACCGTCAACTTGCAGGGACAGCATTTCCGTCCGCTGGTGAAAGAAGGGGATGTGGTTAAAGCGGGAACGCCTCTTCTTGAATTCGATAAAGCCAGCATTGAGCGTGAAGGATACGACCTGACTACCCCGGTTCTGGTGGTGAACAGTGAGGACTTTACGCTGACGAAGCATCAGCTTCAGGGCGCAATCGGTATGGGGTCGCCATTGATGTCTCTCGCATAAAGAGACACGGGCACACGATCATGGTGTCATGAAGTCTTGCCGCAGGAGGCGGTGGGCTTCACGAGTGAAATCTTTCGCCGTGTATTTACGCATCAGGTCTGCCTGCGGGCAGGCTTGCTGCGTTGTGAGCCACCCTTTGATTGAGGTTTGATTATGGTAACGATACTGGATGTCGCCAGGCTGGCGGGCGTGTCGAAAGCGACAGTATCGCGCGCGCTGAATGGCAAGGTGTTCGTGCGGGAAGAGGTGAAGGCCAGAATCATGCAGGCCGTTGCTGATACCGGGTATCGACCTAACTTGCTGGCGCGCAATCTTGCCAATAGCAAAACCAATTCAGTGGGGCTGGTTATCACTAACGGGCTGTATAACGGTCCGTTCTTTTCCAGCATGATTTACCATGCCGCAACCTGCAGTGAGAGCCACAGCCGACAGCTGGTGCTTGCGGACGGTAAGCACAGTGCCCAGGATGAGCGCAATGCGATTGATTTACTCCTCGAGCTTCGCTGTGAAGCCATCATGATCTACCCCAAATACCTGACGGTCAGTGAGCTGGATGACATCATTGACAGTAGCCAGACTCCTATCGTTGTCATTAATCGGGAACTTATCAGAAACCGGAATCAATGCGTCTTTATTGACCATCGGCGCAGTAGTGAAGAGATGGTGGCTCACCTGCTGGCACAGGGACACACTCAGATTGCTTTCGTGGCGGGCATTTGTGGTTCACCAACCGGAGAGCGGCGTTTACGCGGGTATCGCGATGCGCTGCGTAAAGCGGGCATCAGCCCGGATCCGAATCTGGTGATTCGCGGAGCCTGGAGCACCGAAAGCGGGTATGAAGCCGGGCGCCAGCTGCTCGCGCAAAATATTCCCTTCACCTGCGTACTGGCGGCCAACGACGACATGGCCATTGGTCTCGCTAAGGCGTTTCAGGAAGCGGGAAAATCGCTTCCGGGCGATATCTCGCTGGCCGGGTTCGATGATTCCGTGATTGGTAAATACTTCACCCCTTCATTGACGACGATGCACGTCCCCATGGACGACATGATCCGTGACGCGGTCGAAATACTGTTGAACCCAAATGAAGAAAGAATTTTCTCGCATCTGGGTACGCTGGTGAACCGGGATTCCGTAGCCCGGCGCGTTGACGGAGTAAACGAAAGCACGTCATAAGGCGAAGAGTGATGTTGTACTCAAGAGCGCATTTTGTTGTTGGCTGGATAGCCACCGTTGCCTGTTGTTTTATGTATATTTCCTACATCCCGCTGATTCTGGATAACTTAAACGGCCTGAAAACGAATCCGTTACAGCCGTTAGCCGCCGCCGTGAACTGCGTGCTGTGGGTAACGTATGGTTTACTGAGTGAACGAAAAAACTGGCCGATTGTTATCGCAAACTCGCCGGGCATTGTGCTTGGGTTGATTACTTTTAGTACCGGGTTATAACCGCCAGCCAAAATAGGAAGCCGCCATGCATGTTGCTCTGGCGGCTTTTTTTTACTTCTTATGACCTGATTTCAGCCGCATCCGGCGAGAAAGCGTGGTCATGCGCTGTGTGCGGCAATACAGCACGAAGAGAATAAAGCCGCGGCCGTTTAACACATGACGGCAGGCCAGCATCACGAGAAGTGATGCCAGCATGAGAATCGCATGGTGCATTTTTCCGTTCAGCAAAACCAGCACAAGCAACACCACGCTCAGCACTGTCAAGGTGGCATGGACGCATCCATACCACCTGAGCCCCGAGGTTTTACCGCGGGCGATGAGGTAGCTGGCGGACAGGTTGCCGACAATAAACAGGATTCCGGGTACGAAGAAGAGAAATGCTCTCACCGGCGGCGTCTGTTTTGGCAACAGCGCCATCAGCGTGAGCCAGTTACACGCGAAGGCTATCAGGAAGAAAAGCAGTGCAAACGCCAGCGGGAAACCGCTCTGCCTGGGGAGTTCGGCGGGTGGTTTATCAAACCAACGCTCCAGTTCAGGTGTTGAGTGTTGTACAAGGCTGTTATCACCCCGGGCAATGACCTGATCCATCTCTTTACCGTGTGCCTGAAGATCGCAAAAATACCAACCGGAGATGAGTGAGAAAATCCGCATTACTGTACCGCCAGCGATTGAATAGTCCCTACAATGTAACGCCCCGCTTTTGGGACACCGTCCACGAGGTATTGTCCTGTTGTGGTCATTTTACCGGGTGAGGCAATGACGCCGCTTACCGCACTGCCCGCAACCGCCGCAGCACTGGTCACAAGGTTACTTAACTGTCTGGCCAGTTCAATTTGCACCGGTTCAATGGGAAAGCGTTTCGGGTATATGCCTGCACGTATCAGCGCTTTGATCTCTTTATTGCTGATGCCAGGATTCTGCGCGCGAATAATCAGTTCGGTGAGGCGCTTGCGATCCTGACGAGGATAATCCTGTAGCCACTTTGATGCCTTCAGCGAGGAGACGGATTTCATCGCCCGCCAGGTGGTTAATGCTTCTTTGAGCGCACCACCTGCACTGGCAAGAGAAATGACATCCAGGGCGGTGGAGGTTGCGTTATACCAGCCCTGTGAATCCAGCCAGGTTACATCTTCACCGCCATTTTCTACCAGATCGTACAGACGATAGAGACCATTGATGCATTGCAGGCCAGTGGCAGCGGCCCCGGCGTAGCCGAGCGCGACCAATGCACCACTGGTCCCGGCGGTGAGCGGCGTGGCGACGCTGCCGGTGATCATGACGCCGGCGGTAATAATCATTGCCCCACAGGAGAGGACCGTTGAGGCGATTTCCGGGCCAAGAGACGTTGCCGAAACAGCATCGGTGAGTGACTTACCCACGCTGCTTTTTGAACCGTGTGAAGGGGGCTTCGTGACAACGATATGGGTGACGATGCCGCTTTGTCCATTGGGATGGCGTTTGCTGGGGCGTACCAGGTAACGTTGTGGACCATCAGCATAGATAATCCCCGCCTGCGCAAAATCACGTGTGCAGTCCATCGCAGCGCCCAACGCATCAAAATTAAAACCTGTTGCACCGTTACCGCTGAACCGAGCGAAATCATAGCCGAGCATATTTGCTTCGGGGTTAAGTCCGGGCAGTGTCATTATTCATTCCTTGTAATGATGAGTACGGAAAATGAACCCAGGATAAGTCCTGGCATCCCTGAACCAGTAATGTGCATATTTTTCCTCAGTGATGAGGTATTTCACTGAAGAATATGACGCTCAGCAGGTGATGATTTAGCATCAAAACACCGTGGCTGGTTTATATGCAATTTTGGTAAAAGTAATAACCATTTGTTTATCATAGTGTTAAGTTTTTTTAGTACATATCTATTGCTGGAATACGCCAGGCGAAACCGCAAGATGTCTTATTTTAGACATTCGATTAGCAAAATTCATCCTGCCAGAAATGGGGCATTAAAGCATGTGCCTTAATACTAAGAGGTATTTTCATCATGAATAATCACCAGGTGAAATTTTTTAAATGAGCGAAATCAGTAGGGGGCATTAATCCTCTATAAATGAGAAAGGAATCATGCAGTAGCCATAGTGGCTCCGGTACTTGTTGAGCAAAAAACACCCCGCATGAAACTGATTTATGGTCCAGTTAACAGATTTGGCGATCAGTTGCAGACTCCTTGCAATTTCAGGTCATAGTGAAGAGGTGATTATTAGATGGTTAAGTTAAGGATATGAATATGCCAACGGTAATTGATAAAGCATTAGATTTCATTGGTGGTATGAACACATCAGCGCCAACGCCGCACTCCATGGATGAAAGTACCGCGAAGGGAATGTTTAACTATTTGAAAAAACTGGGCGTGCCGATCAGCTCAACGGACATCATTGCCCGTGGCGAGCAGGAAGGGTGGCACCCTGAATTCATCAAAAAAGTCGCAGGATGGGCCGATAAAATCGAGTCCACAGACCGGGTGGTAATTAAGAACCCGGAATACTTCACGTCCTACATGAAAGATGAACTTCGGGCACGGGTGAACGTTGAGTTTGACCCGGCAAGTTAAGCGACCAGGGCGCTTTCAGGTAAATGGGGGCGTCTTTTTTACTGCGTGCGTTATGTGTTGCATTTCACGATGCGTGTGGTCACGGTAAACGAATTACCCCGGCTCCTGCTCACATTCTGGTGTGCGCACGGTGGTGATGTAATTTTGCAGGGTATTCAGCACCTTGCTTTTTAACCATGCCGGTTCAAGCACATCAATATTCGGCAGCCAGTAAAAAATCAGCGGAATGATTTGGTTTTCATGGGATGCCTGGCAGGTCAGAGTAATACCTCGTTCATCTTCATGAATGATCTCCTGCGAGGGTAATAGATCACGACGCTTGAGATACATCGACACGGTATGGTTAACGAATAATTTCACCTGGAAGTTGTGTTCGCTGAGCCAGGGATCAGGCGTTTTTTCCAGCAGTGCCAGCGTATTTTCGCAGGCATTGAAGATCTGTTGTTTAGCTTCGAACCAGCTAATCTGGCTGAGTGCAAAGGATTTTAACTTGTTGTTCTCAGTTGCCTGTAAATACCAGATGTGCTTTTTATTGAGCAACTGGTAGGGATGTACGGTGCGGCTTTTACCTTTATAGGTGAGCAGGCAAACACTGCGTTTTTGAATCGCTTTTTCAATGAGGCTCATGTAACGGCGCACATCCATGGCCACGGTATGTTCTGCGTTATTCCCACCAATAATGATGTTTTTTTCTTCCAGTCTGCCATCAAGTTTCTGCCAGAAATCGATACCGCGATCCGGGAATACACTGTCTGCATTGAGAAGGTTAGCCAGAGAGTGATGGAGATTGCGTCCTGAACGGTTCGCTACTCCTTCAATCAGACGATATTGCCCATTACCGCAATGTTCCACGATAGGCGTAAGCGTGTTGAGATCCCGATAAACAGTACGCTCCGTAATATCGAACTTTTTCATCAGTGCGAGCCGATCGACAACGCCATGCAGATGTAATGTGATCAAAATATCCACTAAACGCTCAGCCGAGCGACTTTTCCCCGAAGTAGCCATAGCTGTTCCCTGTTGTTCCTGGCACGGTAAGCAGAATTTTACTTATGGCGCTGACAACCCGTGTCAGCTTTCACTCACGCCAATGTTTTTGCAGATAGTCTATAACGACCATTTTAAGTAAAACCTTAATGAATATATGATCTTAATAAGGTTTTAATATTTCTTGTAGGCATAAAAAATGTGGACAACGGGGAATTTAGGGTACTGGAACTGGGTGCGATATATCTACTTTGGCATCATCAGTAAGATCAACGCGGCTCAAGATTATACGAATCAGTTTGCAGCCTGCGCTTAAGAAGTTGTTCAAATTTTGGAGAAGGGCACCAGAGTGTGCCCAGTCCAGAAAAGGTAGCCCGCCAGTTTATGCCACTGATCTTAGGGAGCGGCATTTTCATCGACCTGAGGGATGTTACAAGGAGCCGTTGGTTGTTTTACGGTAATGCGCTGGTTGCTCCGTTGAGCTAAAGGTTGCACGTAGTTCGCTGTACTCGAAAATGTGCCGTCCCCCATCGATAACCGGGAAAGAGGTGGCCGGCTGGTAGTCGGGTTCTAGTGGGGATTCTCGGTTGGCTTCTCCGGTCGAGACACCCAACCAGCTCAACATGAGTTGGTAGTTATTTGAGGTTGAGAAGGGGTCTTTGACAACACCGGTTCTGCGAGTCTGATGGGCCAGCGCGGACGGGCTGTACCAAATGAATTGCGGCACATCAAAAGCCTCCTTGCTCGGATTGCGTGAGCCGTGCATGTAAATCGATGCCAGGTCGGGATTTTTCTCCAGGCCATGATCTGAAAAATAGAGCAATGATGACGCGCTACCGTTTAGCCTTTTTGCCACTTCACCGATGAAATGGTCGGTAAAGCGAATCGCGTTGTTGTAGCAGTCTTCATATTTATTATTGGTGTGGAACCAGGTGGCTGATGCTGGATAACGATCGCATGCGATTTCGTGGCTACCATTAATATGTAGAAAAATAAGCTTGCGGCCTGGCGCTGCCAGCGCTTTATCAAATGCAGGTAGCAGCTCATCATCATAATGCGTAGTGATCCATTGCGCATGTTGGCTGAGAGAGGCGATGGCAACAATATAGTTGTTACTTTTCCCGGAGTTTCCCTGCGCACTGATCCAGGATGTGTTGAAACCGGTTTTATTGGCAATATTGATAATGTTGTCGGCAAGCCTGTCTTCAGTGAAGTGATCGGGGTCGGCTTTGCTCAGTATCATTGGTACGGCAAACACCGTGGCGGATGCTGGTGCCCGGGCACGCTCGAATACCAACATATTTTGACGCATGCTGGATTCTACGGGGGTTGTTTCAAGCCCAAAGCCATACAGACTCAGGTTGCTACGACGTGCTGATTCACCGACGATGACAACGTAGTTCTCAATACCTGTCTCTTTTCTCTCCAGGGTGGGGTAAACCACATTCGCCCGATGAATATTCTCAGCCAGCTTGTTATCGCGCTGGGCGATAATCAATTCAGAACCAACATAAAACGGTGTCCAGGTCAGCACTCTTGAACTCAGAGGATAATAGACTTCGAGATCAACTCGCTCTTTGAGCACGTTATTGGTAATGCATATCAGAAAAAACAGGCCTAAAAGTCCAGTCGAGATACGTTTGACACGAGATGAAATATGCGCGGCTGTGGTTTTTATCGCCAGATAGGTTATTGCAGCGTAGCCGATGACAAAAGGCAGTAAATTTAGATACATGCCTGACATACTGTCTATTTCTCGCGCGTCTGTTGAAAACATACTCATTGCGAAGACAGTATTAAATTCGCTCTGATAGACCCTCCATGTTGCGAACGATATTGCAAAATTGAGGGTAAGCATCAGCGTCAGAGCTATGGATGTGAGTTTCCCGGCCCAGTGACGGTATATTGCTGCTGCACCCAATATTAAAAATACATTACACAGAAATATACGTAATGCGAATCTTATTGGTTGTGTGCATAAAACGGGATAGAGCTGAACAAGTACCGAAGCTAATAGAAAAAGGAAAAAATAGCGATGCAGGTGCTTTTTTTGTGTGTGGGAAGACATTCCGATAATCGACATTTTTAAACTTAACGCAAATTTAATGATCAAAAGAGAAGTATTTTACGTTACTTATTTAAACGAATCGTCATTAATCGTGCGTTAAAAAGATGAGAGGGTAAAACTTAGATTAAAATCGCCCATAGTGTGATCCGCCTCTTTTTATGAAGAACTGGCGAGCAGCTTGAAAGGGTACAAAATGAAAAATTCTTGTTCTGTGCAACACCCTGTATGCCTGGCACTGCTCATGTTTATTGCCCATACGACTTCTGTTCAGGCGGGGGATACTCGCCACGTCAGCGAACCTTTACCCCCTCAAATCTGTACCGTGCTTCAGGCTGATAATTTAGTCGATTCTACGACGAGTATCCAGGTTGCGCTTGAGCATTGTGCGAAAGGCAAGGCCGTTAGCCTGGTGGCCTCGAAGGGGAATAACGTGTTTTACAGCGGGCCACTGAGTCTGCCCTCGGGAGTCAGTCTGTTGATTGATGCCAGGGTGACGCTGAAAGCGATTGCCAATCCTTCCTTGTTTGATGCCGGGAAAAATAGCTGTGGTACCCTGGATGATTCAGGCAACGGTTGTCAGCCTTTTATCCTGATAAAAAACGCGTCCGGCAGTGGTATTTACGGGCGAGGAACGATAGACGGTCAAGGGGATACTCCTATGGCCGGGAAGAGCCAGAGCTGGTGGCAACTGGCGGCTGATGCTAAAAAGAGAAACATGAAGCAGAACGCGCCCCGGCTAATTCAAATCGATCACTCAGAAAACATCACCCTATATCAGATAATCTTAAAGAACTCGCCTAATTTCCATGTGGTCAGTAATAACACTGACGGGGTAACGCTGTGGGGTATCACCATTGATACACCGGCGACTGCCCGTAATACCGATGGCTTTGATCCTATGGGATCAAAAAATGTCACCCTGGCATACAGCAATATTAGTACCGGAGATGACAACGTTGCGGTTAAGGCGGGTCATCAAGAATCGTCCCACATTTCGATTCTGGATAACCGCTTTGGTGCCGGGCATGGCATGTCTATCGGGAGCGAAGTCAATAAAGGGGTTAGCGATGTAACCGTCAAAGGGCTCATCCTGGATGGCACGACTAATGGTCTGCGCATTAAAAGTGACCGCTCTCGCGGTGGCCTGGTCACCGGCGTAACCTACGACAATGTTTGTATGCAGAATGTGAAAAACCCCATTTCCCTGAACACCCGCTATGACAGCAATGCCCGTGGGCAACAGATACCTGAGTTTCAGAATATCGTCTTCCGTAATGTCAGGGTTCTGACTGCCGGGGACTTTATTTTTGAGGGGTATAACGAGGCGAATCCGCTGTTGGTGAGTCTACAGGACGTGCATGTTAAAAAAGGTTCGGTCTGGACGAATCAAAACGTGATTTTGCAGGGTAAAGCTGCAATGGATGCGGTTGGTTCATGTGACTGAATAAATATGGCGTGTGGATAACAGGAAAAAGTTGAGACTAAGGAGGGAAGTGGTTGATTTAAAAAGAAAGAGTGGTGGCCCCTGCTGGACTTGAACCAGCGACCAAGCGATTATGAGTTCCTACAGGGACAACCGAAAATCAATAGTTTGCGTTATTTATCATTGACATAGTTTGCCATTGTTTGCCAGAACATTGCCAACATTTGCCATTTACATCGCCATTTTATCGCCACTCATAGCCAGAGGATTTAGTTTAACCGCGTCCTCTAAATGGTCAGGCGCGAAGTGCGCATAACGCATAGTCATTTTTATGTCAGTATGACCGAGCACTCGCTGCAGCACCAAAATGTTACCTCCATTCATCATAAAGTGGCTGGCAAAGGTATGGCGCAATACATGGGTTAGCTGGCCGGGAGGCAACTCTATACCGGTTCTTTCGAATGCTGAGCGAAATGCGCCATAACAATCGGTGAAAAGTTTACTCTTTTTATCTTCTACTAATGCTTTATAAAGCGCCTGGCTAATTGGAACTGTTCGGTTTTTTTTACCCTTCGTTTTTGTAAAGGTAATCTTGTATTCGGATAGCTGAGATTTTTTTAGCCCTTCAGCTTCAGACCATCGTGCGCCAGTGGCGAGGCAGATTCTTACCACTGTTTCTAAATCAGGGTGGTCATGCCGCTTGCACTCTCCTAGCAGTAGCGATATCTGGTCGTGCGTTAGCCAAGCCATTTCCATTTCTTCAGTACGGAAAGGCCGCATATTTTTAAGCGGATTCTCGCCTTTCCATTCACCGAGGCGATTTAGTTCATTAAATACCGCCCGAAAATATGCGAGTTCAAGGTTTAGTGTGCGCGGTGATACCTCTTTCACTCTATTTGAGCGAGCGTAATCACCCTTAAGGCGTTTCTCTCGATAACGAGAAAACATTTGTGCATCGAAATCTCGGGCTAGCGGTTCACCCATGCAATCAAAGGCGTGTTGCATAGCTAGCTGGCGCTTTAGGCCATCCTTAAGGGTAATTCCGTGTGCGCTGAACCATGAATCAACAAGGTCTTTAAGCGTTCGTCGGTCTTCGTTCTCTTCTCGCCACGGATTTTGTACTGTGTGTTGCTCGAAAGATAACGCCTCACCTTTAGTTGCGAATTTCTTTCTGATGCGTTTGCCCTTTGCTCCATTCGGATATAGCTCGCATATCCAACCGCCATTTGCATTTTTACGGACGGCCATCAATTAACCTCGCTATAAATACCTATCACGCGGCCGATCATTTTTATCTCATCATTCCCACATTCAAAAGGCACTTTGCCACCGGCTACGTGAAGTCTTTTTCCAGGTAGGACAGTGATGTCTCGCATGCTAATTGAGCCTTCAACATCTACAACCCATTGACCATCAGCTATAGAAGAGTCTCTTTCGGTGATGTAACTGCTGCTTTCGTGTTTGATACAAATTGCACTTTTCAGTTGCTTGCCGAATAGCTGACTATCCAGACGTAAAAAACCAACATTAACAAGGCTGCCTTCACTTAAAGTGAAGTAGGCAAGCTCAAGTGAAGGGCTGGATTCATCAGGCGAAAGATTTTTATTACCCTCACCAGTCATAAGCCAGCGTAGATCCGCTCCCGTTTCCAGAGCGCAATGAACTGCGAAATCGTAGGACATATTGCCGCGCGTGTAGCGATTCTGTAAGGAGCTCGGCGCGATTTTGAAATGATTAGCAAGCTGGATTTTCTGAGTAAATCCGTAAACCTCACATATCCGATTTAGTAACGCTTCGTTATTAAAATTGGCATCTAGCATTAGAAATGGAATCCTTGTGTTGCGCGATGCTAAAATTAATATTAGTATCGCAATCGATGGTGGCAATTAGTGGCAAACGTTGGCAACCATTTGGCAAATGTTGGCAAAAGGGGAATGATGCAACATGGCTTCAGAAATCGCAATATTCAAAATCCCAGCTCCTATGGTGTCTCTGCAACAGTTTGCAGAGCTTGAGGGAGTCTCGGAACGTACTGCTTATCGTTGGACAACAGGTGACAACCCGTGCGTGCCAATCGAACCTCGTAAAATCCGTAAAGGCTGTAAAAAAGCCGGTGGTCCTGTTCGCATTTATTACGCTCGGTGGAAAGAGGATCAATTGCGTAAGGCGTTGGGGCATTCCCGTTTTCAGCTCATTATTGGTGCGTAATTCACTTTATGTGAATTGTAAGGATGCAGCATGTTAGATTTTCGCGTTTCGTCACATACACACTTCGATGATGCTTGCAGGAAATTTGCAGCAACTCACAACGTTAAGGCGTTGGCTTTAGAGGCTGGTATCAAACCGCATACGCTTTACAACAAACTCAACCCAGAGCAACCGCACCAGTTAACGCCACGCGAGATCTGGACTCTGACAGACCTGACCGAAGACTCAACTCTCGTTGATGGCTTTCTGGCTCAGATGCATTGTCTGCCATGCGTGCCGGTCAACGAATTATCAAAAGACAAATTGCAGTCCTATGTCATGCGTGCAATGAGTGAGCTCGGCGAACTGGCGAGCGGTGCCGTGTCTACAGAGCGTCTTACCCCGTCTCGTAAGAGCAATATGATTGAAAGCGTTAATGCTGGTATTCGCATGCTCTCGCTTTCAGCTCTCGCACTGCAAGCGCGGCTCCAGGTTAATCCGGCTATGGCAAGCGCAGTTGATACCATGAGTGGTATCGGTGCGACATTCGGCCTTATGTGAGGTGGTTATGTTGAAAAATGAACCATCTTTCGCATCACTACTCGTTAAGCAAAGCCCTGCAATGCATTACGGGCACGGATGGATAACTGGTAATGATGGCAAGCGTTGGCATCCAGCGATCGACCAGTCAGCACTGTTAAGCGGCTTGACGCAACACAAACAAAATAGGTTTGGGCGTTTTGTAAATATGTTTCGGGGGAAAAAATGAACGGAACTTTAAATGCCGCTCAGAATAATCCAGAGGCAAAGTTATTTAATACTGTTGACTGTATTGCTGATAAACCTGAAACAATGACCGGCGAGGAGTGTCTCGCACGTTTTCATCAGAAATTAAGACTAACTGAAAATCGCACGTTGCGTAATTTCAACAAACTAGATGAAAACTTTAAATTTGTGGTTATGACGCTGGCGAATCGCGAGAAGCCAGGAGTATTCCGCAGTGATGAAGTAGGTCAGCCTTTTGAGTATTTCGATGTCGAACGTCGTAAGTTAATCATCGAAGCTATGAATAAAATAACGCGGTGGGGAAGTATTTTGCCTCGCCGATTTTCAATTCATGATTGCATATTAGCTGAATAAATAAACCCGTAATTAATGGCGTCAACCCGTCGGGCATTTCTTTGCCCAAATTCAGGAGGTTTTATGAGTCGAACTGTTTTCTTATCAACGCCCAGCGGTGCTAACGATGATGTGCTAACGACTTTGTTTAAAGAAGCCAAAAAAGAAGAGCGTAAAGACCGCGCTTTAGCCGTTTCAATCCGCCTTGAGGCGCTGGCTATCCATATCACCAAAGAGGGCATGAGCGGGACGGAAGCCGCTGAACTCCTGCGCCGCGAAGCCGCTCGCTATGAAAACGAATCACAGGAGTTTCATTGAATGACTAATAACAAGTTAACAACACTGGAAGTGGCGGAATTGCGCACGCGGTTGCAGCGCGCCCTTGAGTTCTACCGTCAGCGCCCTGAGCCTGAAGCGGCGAAAATGGCAAATATGCTAATGCTCGCAGATTACGCAGCGGAAACACTTCAAAAATTCCAAAAATCAATTGTCACTATTCCTACTATCTGGAAGCACTACGGCGGAGGTAAAGTCGCATCGCTTTATGAGCAAGCGATGAATGAAGCTGGCATAAAATGGCGGAGCGTAGACGATGAATAATCAGCTAAGCATGCAACACCGCCAGGCGGGGGATTTATGCTGGTAAGTGTTAAATATGCTTACCCGTGGAATGCTCCACTGTCGGCAATAGCCAGCCCATATCTAACCTATGACCAACAGTATCGCCGCGATCGTATGTTCGCGGCTTTGCTGCATGCAAAGAAAGTACTTTCCCTACAGCCTGAATGTGTGCGCTTTGATGTTTATCGCACCGTTGCCGTGCTTGAGCAAAATCAGGGCAGTCAGCGCGCCAATGCTTTTTTAATCAGCTTTTGTAAAAAGGCATTGCCACGCCTTGAACTGGTGGCAAAAAAATACAAGTGTGCGGGTATCAACAGCAATGTATCTGCCGCTGTTTTCGATGGTCATTTTGATACCCAGCTTATGCAATATCTGGCATCGCGAATGGTTAATATGGTCGCCAGATATAATCACCTCCCGGATATGTCGCGCGCCGATGTTGATCTATTGGCTGCTGATATAGCGAACTTCATTCGTGGTGAGCTTGCCAATATTGATGACAGTGATTTCGGTGAGCTCAAAACGCTTTATGCCTGGTATATGTGTGCCGGGTATATTGCGCGTCAATTCAATGTTACCCCTCCCCATTGGGAGCGGGTGGCAGGCAAAGTTTTCAATCAGGATGACATTGCCCCCGCCGTTATTCGCATGTTTACCGAAACATGGTGGCGTGGCCGTCTGCGTCGTGTTGCGGCTGCATGGCGCGAACATCTGCAGATTGCTGTCGGCAATGTCAGCAAGAAAAAACATGTGTATGCGAGTAAAAACTGCGTCACCGACTGGCGCGAACAGAAGCGCCGAACTCGTGAATATCTCAAAGGACTTGAGCTTGAGGACGAAGAGGGAAACCGTATAAGCCTGATTGAAAAATATGATGGCTCAGTTTCTAACCCTTCACGTCGCCGCTGTGAGCTCATGACCCGCATTCGCGGATTTGAAAATATCTGTAATGAGCTTGGCTATGTTGGTGAGTTTTATACCCTGACCGCGCCGTCAAAATATCACGCCACGATTAAGGCGGGTTATCGAAACAGTAAATGGAACGGGGCCAGCCCCTCAGACACGCAAGGTTATCTTACAGGCCTATGGGCGCGCATCCGGGCAAAGCTGCATCGGGAAGATATCCGTATTTTCGGGATACGCGTCGCAGAGCCGCACCATGATGCAACCCCGCATTGGCACATGCTGATGTTTATGTTGCCTGAAGATGTCGAGCGGGTGCGCCTCATCATTCGCAACTATGCATGGGAAGAAGACCGCCACGAACTGAAAAGCGATAAAGCCAAAAAAGCACGCTTTCATGCTGAAGCCATTGACCCGGAAAAAGGCAGCGCGACGGGATATGTTGCTAAATATATTTCGAAAAATATCGATGGTTATGCTCTCGATGGTGAAACTGATGACGAAAGCGGCGCACTGATTAAAGAGACTGCGCCCGCAGTTTCCGCCTGGGCGGCGCGATGGCACATTCGGCAGTTTCAGTTTATCGGTGGCGCACCCGTGACCGTATACCGTGAGTTGCGTCGCCTTGCTGATAGCGAGACTGCTCACGGCCTTAGTGTTGAGTTTGCGGCGGTTCATGATGCGGCTGATGCTGGTGAATGGGCTGATTACGTTAATGCTCAGGGTGGGCCTTTCGTGCGCCGCGATGATTTGCAGGTGCGCACACTTTATGAGCCTCGCAGCGAGTTTAATCAGTACGGCGAGCAGACTGTCGTTATTCGTGGTGTTTACGATTCTGTTGTTGGTTCCGGCACCCCAATTCTAACCCGGTTAACGCAATGGAAGATTGTGCCGAAGCGTGCCGTTGATTTGGCCGTTGACCTTCAGGACGGCCCCGCCGTCCCTCGGAGTTCTGTCAATAACTGTACGGGAAGCGAAAGCGAGAAACCGCCACTCGATTTATCAAAACCGCTGAGTCGGCGTGAAAGGCGAGAGCTGACGAACCGGATCAGGAAGAAAAAACCACCATTTAAGAAAACATTTGTCCACGGCGCAGGCGACCAAAGCGAAGTGGTGCTGAAGACCATTCGTAAAGTGCAGATGAATACCGGCATAAAAATTAGCCGTGGTGAAGCAATGCACTTAATAGCTGGTGGTAAAAGCTGTTTCAACGGTAAATGGTTTAGCGGAACATCTCGCGGTGAGTTGTTACGAGCTGCGCCATCTCATCAGGCCAGAACTGAAAATATTCTTAAACGGGTAGCTAATTTAGCGGCTGGTAGCAAGTTAGGTGCTTAACTTAATGCCATCATTTCATCAACATACGCTGTGCGTTCGCAAAATTTTTTCTTCCCATTTTTTGTTACTTTATGATACTGTTTATTTATACAGTATCTCGTGTGGGAGGTTGCGTGGATAGAGAGCTGAGCGAGCATGTCATGCTTGAGAGGGTCGAGATGATTGCGCGTCTGACAACAGAAGGTGTTTGTCAGGAAAGGGATCGTGAAATTGCATTAAATCTAATAGCCGAATTAGCTAAAGAGAACTTATTGAAAAGTAGTTCTTTCTCTGTCGTGTTCTCTTCAGAGCCTATTAATCAACGATTAAAAAGTGAAAATGAAGTGAGAATAAACATCACGTTGGATAAGGAACAAAAAATAGGACAACCTGTTGTTGTCGCTTTTGAAAATGAGCTCAATCGCCGAATAAAAAGTGTGTTCCCGTCTTCGCGGGTCACTGTAAAAAAAGGCTCAATGACAGGCGTCGAAATCATGGGTTTTGACAGTGAGTCCGACCGGGAACGGCTGGATGGTATCCTGCAGGAAGTATGGGAAGACGAGAGCTGGCGTTAATCCTTGAAAATTGTGTAACCATAGACCCCATGTTTGATAGCATGGGGTTGTTTTTTATGGGAATTACACACAAAGGAAAATCATGGATACCGTAATAGCATTTTTATCTCTGGCTCTCTTTATTGCTTTTATCGTGGGTTTAATCAAGCCGTCACTGGTCAGGATGCCGAGCCGGAAGCGCTCAAGTGCGATTTATTTAGGAAGCTGCGTGGCCTTGGGTGTAGTGGGATCAGTCGTGTGGCCGACGGAAAAAAGTCATCATGTAGTAAAAAATGATGTGCCGGAGGTTGCTGCGAAACCAGTTGCGCCAACGTTTGAGTACGCAGAAAAAACCGTCAAAGAATATCGTAACGAGCCAAAACAAACTCGGCACGATATCGTTAAAGACTATGTTAGCTTCAAAAATGCACCTTCCAGCTCTGTTGATGCTTTTTATGCCTGTATAAGCGAGTACACTTTTAATAAAGATGATTCGTTGAAGCTCGATGATGTATTCGGTTGGTGTTTCAATGACTTTAAGAGAGATCCAAAATCGCTTAACGGTAAAATTAACCTAGATACTTTTGAGGGTAATTTTAGTGCCTGGGATGGTTCTTATCGTCCGTTAGAAAAGCTGATAAAGGCCAGCATGAATGATGACTCTTCTTATAAACACGTTGAAACTGTCTATCATCTGATTTTGAACAAAGACCCACATGCCATTGTGAAAACAACGTTTCGCGGTACTAATTCTTATGGTGGCGTGGTCAAGCAGACCGTTGCGGGACGTGTAGACCTGCGAACGGGCGAAGTCATTTCGATACTCGACAACTAAGCAATATAATGACAAACGCCGCCGGTGCTGAAACTTGTTTTCAGTGCTGGCGGGGTTGAACAACGAGCCTTGCGAGGCGTTAGTGCTGTTTCAATGTGCTACGAGATTGTTTAGATAACTCCTGAATTAATCATCAGACCGGCACCGAAAATGCCGGTTTTTTTATTCCATTTTTGCGCGATTTTTCCTTTTTTTAGTCATGCATGCATCAGGTGCATGAGTTTGCATTCGTTTTTTGCGTGAGAACTTGCCAGCCTGCGCCAGTGCTGGCGCGGGTTGGCGCTGCTGATGCACCTGCATTAAAAGCGCCCCATCAAGCGGGCAGGCGTGGCGGGGAGAGCATTGCGCGCTAACGGTGCAATTAATTTATTTTTCCTGTGGCCTGTTTGCGCCGTGGTGGCGGTATTCACAATAAAAATGATGACGTGCTCGCGTGTGATGATAATGCGCGTGTGGGGCGTCTGATGGCGCGTGAGGTGATGCCGCCAGAGGGCGGCATTATTGGGGGGGGTAAGGTTATTCGGTATCGGGTTCGATGCTGTAATCCTTAAAGCGGATCACTTCAATGCCGAGCCAGTCATTAATTTCTTTGAAACGCTCCTGCAAGGGCGAGAGTTCGTTGCGAACAAATACCTTTGCGACTTTCTCAACATCCCCGAGTGATGCGATGTTTTCAGGCTTGCCCCCCATCAACTGGAACGGCACGCGATGCGCATCCATCAGGTCAGCAGCGCTCACCTTTTTGATGTTAAAAAAATCATCTTTGGTGGCGACTTCACTCAGCGGCACAATCTTGATGCCATCCGGTTTCCCGTGTGGAGCATAGAAAAACAGATTTTTAAAGTTTCCGAGCCCTTTTGAGTTGCGCATTGCATCACGTAACGCGTCAACATCCGTGCTGCTTTGTGCCGCGTCGGTGACATACATGATGTAGCCCGCGTGCGCACCGTTCTGGTAATACTTGCGACGAAACAAGGTAGCAGATTCATTCAGCCAGGCTGAATTGAGTGCGCTCAGATATTCAGGCATCCCGTAAATCTCCTGATTAATATCAGGTTCAAGGAGGTGACACACCGAACCGGGCGCAAACTCATGCGGAGTGATGAAGCTTGGCACATACCAGTAAACATCCTCCTCAACGCCACGGCGCGTGTATTTGGCCGGGCTGGTCTCCAGTTTCAGGAGCTGGCCGGTGACGCTCATACGTTTTTCAAGATAGGCGTTAGCAAACACCAGATAATCCAGCACCAGGCGGCTGAAGTCCTGACGCGACAGTAACGGGTGCGGAATATAGGTGCTCACGATGATATTGCGTTTCACGTAAATCGGGGAGCTGTGGTGTACAGCGGCGCGCAGACTTTTTGCCAGCCCCGAGAAATTGACGGGCGGCTCATACCACCTGCCGTTATGGACACATTCGACATAATCCAGAATGTCACGCCGGTCGAGCACGGGGGACGGTTCACCGAATGTAAACGCCTCCATTTTCTGCGGGGCGCTCGCGGTTAATGTGGTGGTTTTCTTTTGGCGTTTTTTCATCTTAGTTAATATCCAGAATGGAAGTGGAGTGCATCCCGCTACCGGCGGAGAGCGGTTCATTTAACAGGGCGTGCATGGTCGCCCAGGCGATGTCTGCGTGGCTGGCTTCTTCGCTGCGGCTGGCTTCATAGGTAGAGCTGCGCCCGCTGCTCGTCATGGTCTTGCGGATAGCCATAAATGACTGCGTGATGTCGGTTGCACCGGCGTCATATTCCAGACAGCCGCGCCTTATGGTGTCTTTTGCTTTGAGCACCATCGCGGTTTTCATTTCAGGTGTGTAGCGGATGGCGCGTGCAGCCGGGAAGAAGGAGCGCACTAGCTGAAAAACCCCCTGGCCGATGCCCGTGGCATCAATGCCGATGTAGTCGACCGTGTATTTTTCCGTGAGTGAGCGGATGGCTTCGGCCTGCGCGGCAAAGTCCATGCCTTTCCACTGGTGACGCTCCAGAATACGGAACTTGCCCCCGGCAACCACCGGCGGAGCCAGTACCGCGCACCCGGCACTGTCGCCGGTGTGTGACGGGTCATATCCAATCCAGACCGGACGCCAGGCGAATGGCCGTTCGGAGAATGGCTCGAAGTCTTCCCACTCTTCCATCATGTCGACCATGCAACGCTGTAGCTCCTCGAACGGGAATACCGAGGCTTTGTCGTCAACAAACTCGCACATGAAGAGGTTGCGGAAATCGTCAGCGCTGTTTTCCTGCTTAAGCTGGTCGAGGTTAAACAGGGTACAGCCCCCGGCGAGCGCATCCTCAATGGTGACAATCTGCCGCCACTGTCCATCAGGACATAACACGCCACCGGCAAGCGCCTGATGACTGATATCGATGTCGACGCGCTCGGCTGCGCTGCTGCGCCCCCGGTTAAACAGTTCGCCTGACCAGAAGGGATAGGCACCGTGTGCCAGCGTGGAGGGGGTCGAAAAATAGGTCGTGCGCAGGTGAGACTGTGACGCCATGCCCGAGGCCACTTTGCGCAGCCGCTGGAAATTGGGGATCCAGAAAATTTCATCGACATACAAGTCGCCGTTATGGCTTTGCGCGGTGTTGGAGTTGGTGCCAAGAAAAATCAGCTCTGCGCCGTTGTTGCCGATGACAATCGGGTCGCCGGACAGATCAACATCCACCAGGCGCGCAAAGGCAATGATGTACTTACGAAAAACATAAGCCTGCGTTTTACTGGCAGATAAAAAAATCTGGTTTTGCCCGGTCTTCAGGGCGCGTAGCAGCGACTCACGCGCAAAGTAGAACGTTGCGCCAATCTGGCGCGATTTCAGAATGTGGCGGATGCGGTGCGCCAGCCCTGCCCTGTGCCAGTTGAGCTGGTACTCAAATGACTGGTCAAAGAATATTTCCTCAAGTTTTTCAATGGCTTCATCACTGAAGAAATTACGCTTTGGCTTCTTGCGATCCGCTTTATTGCGGCTGGCAATATTGGGGTTTAAATCCACCTCATTTCCGGTCTGTCCGTAGCGGTTCACACGCGCAAGGCGCTCCATCTGGCGAGACAGAAAATCGGCGACTTTAAAATCATGCGGGGTCAGGTCGGGCTTCGCGTAAAGCTGAATAAGCCGCGCCTCAAGTGTCGATTCGACACGATTGAGGGGCGCGGTCTCCTCCCATCCGTCACGCTGTTTCCAGCTCTGCACCGTCGGGCGCTTGACCTGCAACATCTCGCATATCTGCGGCACGGCGAACCCCTGCCAGTAAAGCAGGCGAGCCTGTCGGCGAGGGTCATTTAGAAGGGACAGGTCTGTTGAAAGGGTCATTGTTTGCCTCGTTTTCACTGGTACGAGGCAAGGCTAAGGAATTGACCGCGCTTAATCGCTAAGCGCCTGTTGTGTCGAAGGTTGCACCTCAGCAACCGGTGGTCGAGGGGGGCCGGAGTCGGGAAACTAACCCCGAACCGAAAACCCAACATCAGGACACCTGAACAATGGCAAAGAAAATTTCTAAATGGTTTCGCATTGGCGTCGAGGGTGACACCTGCGATGGCCGTGTGATCAGTGGCGAAGATATTCAGGATATGGCTGATTCATTCGACCCGCGTGTCTACGGTTGCCGTATCAATCTGGAACATCTGCGCAGTGTCATTCCTGACAGCGTGCTCAAGCGTTACGGCGATGTGGTCGAGCTTAAAGCCGAAATCATCAGCGATGATTCTGCGCTGAACGGTAAAAAAGCGTTGTTCGGCAAAATTGCACCGCTCGACGAGCTGGTCAGCATGGTGCGTGCCGGTCAGAAAGTTTACACCTCAATGGAAATCCGCCCGAACTTTGCCAACACCGGCAAAAGTTACCTTGTGGGGCTGGCCGTGACTGACGACCCGGCAAGCCTCGGCACGGAGTATCTGGAATTTTGCAGCCGTGCCACGCAGAACCCGCTCGCCGGTAAAAAAGACCAGCCCGGCGACCTCTTCTCGGTGGCGTCACTGGCTGAGCTGGAATTCGAAGAAGTTCCCGACACCATGCTGACCAGCCTGACCGCAACGGTTAAGGCGATTTTCAGCCGCAAACAGGCCAATGACGATGCGCGTTTTCATGATGTGCATGAGGCCGTCACGGCGGTTTCTGAGCATGTGCAAACCAGCCTGTCGGCAACTGATAAGCGCCTGGCTGAAATGGAAGCGGCGTTTTCAACGTTACAACAGGACGTTACTGCGACCAGCGAAGCCAGCACTCAGGCGTTTAACGACCTGAAAACCTCACTGGATAACACCGAAAGTCTCAGCCAGCCCCGTCGTGAGAAGTCGAAAGGCGGCACGGGCGATGCGTTGCTCACCAACTGCTGATAGCGCACCGGGCGTGTTGCCCGGTCTGAACTCTTTTTGAAAAACAGGAACCACAATGCGTAAAGAAACCCGCTTTAAATTTAATGCCTACCTGAGCCGTGTCGCGGAACTGAATGGCGTCGACACCAGTGATGTGGCGAAGAAATTCAGCGTTGAGCCCTCAGTGACGCAAACCCTGATGACCACGCTACAGGCGTCCTCTGAATTTCTGACCCGCGTCAACATCGTGCCGGTCGATGAAATGAAAGGGGAAAAAGTTGGTGTGGGTGTAAACGGTACGATTGCCAGCACCTCAGACACCGCCGGTGATGACGAGCGTAAGACAGCCGACTTCACTGCACTGGAATCCAACAAATACGAATGTGCGCAAATCAACTTCGATTTCCATATCCGTTACAAGCAGCTTGACCTGTGGGCGCGCTTCCAGGACTTCCAGACCCGTTTACGTGACGCCATTATCAAGCGTCAGTCGCTCGATTTTATCATGGCCGGTTTTAACGGTGTGATGCGTGCGGAGACCTCAAACCGCAAGCAATATCCGATGCTACAGGACGTTGCCACCGGCTGGTTGCAAAAGTACCGCAACGAAGCGCCGAAGCGCGTGATGTCCAGAGTGACCGCTGAAGACGGCACGGTGATTTCTGATGTGATCCGCGTGGGCGTGCATGGCGACTATGAAAACCTTGATGCACTGGTCATGGATGCCACCACCAACCTGATTGATGAGATTTATCAGGATGACCCGGAGCTCGTGGTCATTACAGGGCGCAAGCTGCTGGCGGATAAGTATTTCCCTATCGTCAACAAGACGCAGGAAAACAGCGAGGCGCTCGCGGGTGACATCATCGTCAGCCAGAAACGCATTGGCAATCTGCCTGCCGTGCGCGTGCCGTACTTCCCGGCCAATGCGCTGATGGTAACGCGCCTCGATAACCTGTCGATTTACTTCATGGATGATGCGCACCGCCGCGCCATCATTGAAGAACCAAAAAAAGACCGTATCGAAAACTACGAATCAATGAACATTGATTATGTGGTTGAAGCCTATGCCGCCGGTTGCCTGATTGAACATATCACCCTGGGTAAATTCACTGCACCGGCTGAGCCTGAAAGTACTGAGGCACCCTCTCAACCGAACGCCGGAGAGTAAGCCATGACGAGCCCCGCAGCACGTCACATGATGCGGGTCTCGGCCACTGAAAATGCGCGGCGGGATACCGCCCCGCTGCGCCATGCAACTGCCTACGAGCAGATGCTGGTTAAGCTGGCCGCAGACCGCCGGACGTTATCAACAATCCATTCAAAAGAGCGCAAAGCCGACAAAAAGCGCGAGCTGTTGCCGTTTTATGCCCCGTGGGTCAGTGGTGTGCTGACCGGGGGGAAGGGCGCGCAGGATGACATCGTGATGACCGTCATGCTGTGGCGTCTCGATGCTGACGATATCCCCGGTGCGCTCGATATCGCCCGTTATGCCTTGACCTATGGCCTGAGCATGCCGAACAGCAAGCGCCATGCGGCTTATCTGCTGGCTGAAGAGGTGGCGTTGTCAGTACAGCGCCAGCGCGACGCCAGCCAGTCCGTCAGCGTGGCGAATCTGCTGGATGCCATCAACCTGACAGAGCAGGCCGATATGCCGGATGTTGTGCGTGCGAAGTTGCACAAAATGACCGGCTATGTGTTGCGCGATGCAGACCAGTTGAGCGACGCACTTACGCACCTGCAACGTGCGATGCAGTTAGACCGGGCCGCAGGGGTAAAAAAAGATATTGAGCGTCTGGAAAGTGCACTGAAGCCGAAGCCAGAGCGTCAGACCAGACCGGGCCGACAGACTAACGCGCGTGCGCGCAAACCGGCGGGCACTCCCCCCGCGAAGCGCGGACGCCCACGAAAGGCGGTCACACCCGCCAGTTAACCGAACGCTCCCCGAGCCGGGCGGCACGCCGGTCAATGCGGGTATTTCATGCCCTGACTGAGACCGGCGTCCACCGCCCACCTATAACCCGAGGTTGTCATGACGACACTTGTAATAAATAACCCGGTACAAAAGCGAGAGCCGCTGGTTATTCCGCCCGTTCCCGTTGAGGAGCAGGTCATTAAAAACACCCCTTTTTTCCCGGACATTGACCCGAAGCGGGTACGGGAAGAAGTGCGCCTGGAGCAGACCGTTTCGGCAGTGCGTCTGCGTCGGGCGATTAAAACCGCGATGGCGGAAACCAATGCCGAATTGCATGAATGGCGCGGCGTTCAACAGGACGCAGGCTACCTGCGACTGGAGGACGTGCCAACGGATGAACTCGACGGCGAGAGCGTGCGTGTTTTCCACTACTTCAATGCGGTATGCGCGATGACCACCGCGACGCTGTACGAGCGTTACAGAGGGGCTGACGCGAGTGCCAAAGGCGATAAGAAAGCCGACAGCATTGACAGCACTATCGATGAGATGTGGCGTGATATGCGCTGGTCGGTCTCGCGTATCCAGGACAAAGCCCGCTGCATCGTGGGGCAAATCTGATGCGCATCCGTGCACTACAGGGAGACACCCTTGATGCCCTTTGCGCCCGGTACTACGGGCGCACACAAGGTGTGTTTGAGGCGGTGCTCGCGGCAAATCCAGGTCTTGCTGAGCTCGGTGCGGTGCTGCCGCACGGTACGACCGTTGAAATGCCTGAAGTGCAATCGTCACCCGTAAAGGAGACCGTAAGTCTGTGGGACTGAATATCGAAAAAATCACCTCTTTTATTGCCTACTGGCTCAGTGTTGCGCTGGCGGCATTCGGTGCCGTGACGCCGCAGGATTTCGCCGCGTATTTTGGCGTGTTCGGTGTCGTCATGACCGTCGGCGTTAACTGGTACTACCGGCGAAAAAGCTATCAGCTTGAACTTTCCCGCCCGCAAGTCACCCCCGTGGTGATGTCCGCTCCACCCAGGAGGCCGTAATTATGTCGACCTTCATCAAACGTTGCAGTGTGGCTGTTGTGCTGGCGCTGGCGGCACTGGTGCCTGATTTTCGTTTACTCCAGACCTCCCCGGAGGGGCTGGCCCTGATTGCTGACCTTGAGGGATGTCGGCTCACCCCTTACCAGTGCAGCGCCGGTGTGTGGACAACGGGTATCGGTCACACGGCGGGGGTCACGCCTGCCCGTGACATTACCGAAAAGCAGGCCGCAGCCAATCTTGTTGCCGACGTGCTCAACGTCGAAAGAAAACTGGCTGTCTGTGCGCCGGTAGATATGCCGCAGCCTGTTTATGAGGCGCTGGTCAGTTTTGCTTTCAACGTCGGCACCGGTGCGGCCTGTCGGTCGACGCTGGTCTCGTACCTCAAGCGCCAGCAGTGGTGGCAGGCGTGCGACCAGTTGAGGCGCTGGGTCTTTGTCAACGGCACCATAAACAAAGGGCTTGAGAATCGCCGGGAGCGGGAATGGGCTTACTGCATGAGAGGGGCAAACTGATGTCCAGAATGATTGTGATCCTCCTGCTGGGTGCGCTGGCGGGGCTGTGGTGGTTGCGGCATGAAAACAGCACGCTTCGGAAATCTTTTGACAAGGCAAACGCTGTTGCCACGCAGCAAAAAAACGTCATTGGCATGCTGAAAAATCAGCTCAGCGTGGCGACCGCCAGGGCGGATAAAAATGAGCGGGCGCAGGTGCAATTGCGCGAGAAGCTGCATGCAGCCAGTGAGAGCGAGGCGCAGCGGGAAAAAACTATCACGAGGTTACTCCATGAAAATGAAGCCTTTCGCCGCTGGTATAGCGCTGATTTGCCTGATGCTGTGCGCCGGTTGCACCGACGCGCCGCCTGTGCCAGCGCCGGTGATTGTTTACAACGGATGCCCGAAAGTGGCGCTTTGCCCGATGCCGGGCAGCGACCCCCAAAATAACGGCGACCTCAGTGCTGATATTCGTCACCTTGAGCGCGCGTTAGAGAGCTGCGCGCTACAGGTGGAAGCGGTCAAACAGTGCCAGGATGATTTAGATGCTGAAGCCAGACAGTTTACGCAAAGCCCTCACTGACGCGGTGCCGGTGTTGCGAAATAACCCCGATATGCTGCGCCTGTTTATTGATAACGGGAAAATTGCGTCCACGCTTGCCGCGTCATTGTCATTTGAAAAGCAGTACACATTGAATGTGGTGGTGACGGATTTCGCCGGTGATATTGATTTGTTGATTGTGCCGGTGCTGGCATGGCTGCGCGTGCAACAGCCGGACATCATGACCACTGACGAGGGGCGTAAAAAGGGATTTACTTATTATGCTGACATCAATAACGACAGCAGTATTGATATCAGCATGAGCCTGCTCCTGACCGAGCGCACGCTCGTTAAAGCGGTCAATGATGCCCTGCATGTTGAAACTCTTCCCGAGCCTGAGCCGCCAGAGCCGGTGACACTCCCCGTGGCGATTTATATGAATGGTGAACTTGCGAGTCAGATTGATGAGTGAATTTACCCCCTTCGAGAAACGACTTGAGGCGCTGATTGCGGCACAGTCACCGGCAGGCCGTCGTCGTATGACGGTAGACATTGCGAAGACATTGCGTCAGAAACAGCAACAGCGCATCAAGGCGCAAGTGGCACCGGATGGCACGCCATTTACCCCGCGAAAGCGACAGCCGATTAAGGGCAAAAAAAACCGCGTCAAGCGGGAAATGTTCGCGAAGCTACGCACCAATCGTTACATGAAAGCCAGCGGTGATGACAGTTCGGCGGCTGTGGAGTTTACCGGAAAGGTGCAGCGCATTGTCCAGGTGCATCAATCCGGCCTGAAGGATAAGCCGGGGCGCACCGGCCCGGTTATCCAGTACCCCGAGCGACCGTTGCTCGGCTTTTCAGAAGATGACCAGCACCTTATCGAGAGCATTATCATTAATCATCTTGCCGGTTAACGTTGTGTCACTCCTGACATAACCCGCCTTAATTGCCGCCGGTTCCCCCCGGCGGCATCCTTTCTGGTATGAACACACTCGCAAATCTTCAGGAACTCGCCCGTGCGATTCGAAACATGATCCGCACCGGTGTCATTGTCGAAACTGACCTTGATGCCGGTCGCTGTCGTGTGCAGACCGGCGGCATTAAAACCGACTGGCTCCAGTGGCTGACCCAGCGCGCCGGGCGTTCCCGCACATGGTGGGCCCCGTCTGTGGGTGAGCAGGTCATTATTCTGTCCGTTGGCGGTGAGCTCGATACGGCTTTTGTGCTGCCTGCCATTTTCTCTGATGACCATCCCGCACCGTCAGCCTCCGCGGATGCTTTGCATATTGCCTTTCCTGACGGTGCCGTTATCGAGTATGAGCCGGAGACGGGGGCTCTGTCGGTCAGCGGCATCAAAACCGCTGATGTGACTGCATCAGAGTCCGTCACCCTCACGGTGCCGGTGGTGCTGGTGAAAGCGGCAGAGCGTATCACCCTGGACACCCCGGAGGTGGTCTGTACTCAAAAACTCATCACCGGTTCGCTTGAGGTACAAAAAGGCGGTCAGATGCGTGGCGATATCACGCACACCGGCGGGGCACTGTCGTCAAACGGCAAGGTGCTGCACACCCATAAACACCCCGGCGACAGCGGCGGCACAACAGGATCGCCACTATGACAGCCCGTTATCTCGGTATGAGCCGCAGTACCGGAAAAACCATTACGGACGCGGAGCACATCAGTCAGAGCCTGAGTGACATTTTGCGCACGCCTGTCGGCACACGCGTGATGCGCCGTGAATATGGCTCGTTGCTGTTTGACATGATTGACCAGCCGCAGACCCCGGCACTTGAGCTACAAATCAAGGTCGCCGTTTATATGGCTGTTCTGAAGTGGGAGCCCCGCGTCAGCCTGTCGGCAGTGGACACCGTGCGCCAGTACGACGGGAAGCTGGTCGTCAACCTGACGGGGACGCTTGCCGATACCGGCGCGCCTCTTTCTTTAACCATCCCAGTGAGCTAATACCATGCCGATTATCGACCTGAGCCAGCTCCCCGCGCCGGATGTTGTCGAAGTGCTCGACTTCGAAATCATCCTCGCTGAGCGAAAGGCAACACTGATTTCTCTGTTTCCTGAAGAACAGCAGGACGCTGTCGCCCGAACGCTGGCGCTGGAATCCGATCCACTGGTGAAATATCTGGAAGAAAACGCCTACCGTGAGGTTATCTGGCGTCAGCGCGTAAACGATGCCGCAAAAGGCTGCATGCTGGCCTTTGCGAGTCAAAACGACCTCGACAACATGGCCGGGAATAACAATACAGCGCGTCTGACCATCACCCCGGCTGACGACAGCACTGTCCCGCCCACGGCGGCGGTAATGGAATCTGACACCGATTTACGTCTGCGTGCGCAACAGGCTTTTGAGGGGCTGAGCGTGGCCGGGCCAACTGGCGCTTATGAGTACCACGGACGCAGTGCCGACGGGCGCGTCGCCGATATTTCTGTCGTCAGCCCTTCCCCGGCATGCGTCACCATTACGGTGCTGTCACGGGAAAACGACGGAACAGCCAGCGCCGGGTTGCTGGCCGTGGTGGAAAAGGCGCTCAATGCTGAAGACGTTCGCCCTGTAGGCGACCGCGTGACCGTTCAGGCCGCTGAAATCGTGCCTTATCAGATTGATGCTGTTCTCTACTTTTACCCCGGCCCGGAAGCGGAGCCCATCCGCCAGGCGGCAGAGCGACAGCTCAATAGCTACATCACCTCGCAGCACCGACTCGGGCGGGATATTCGCCAGTCTGCCATTTATGCCGCGCTGCACGTTGAGGGGGTGCAGCGTGTGGCGCTGATTAACCCGGCAAGCGACATGGTGCTCGGTCAGCATCAGGCCTCTTTCTGCACGGATTATGTGATTACCGCAGGGGGGACGGATGAGTGATAACCGCCTGTTGCCGGTGGGCTCTTCTGCGCTGGAGGTGGCCGCAGCGAAAGCAGCGGCGGAAATTAACCGCGTACCCGTGCCATTGCGCACGCTATGGAACGCCAACACCTGCCCGGTGAACCTGTTGCCCTATCTGGCGTGGGCGCTGTCCGTTGACCGGTGGGATTTCAACTGGCCGGAAGCGACAAAGCGCAGCGTTATCGCCTCCTCGTTTTTCATCCATCAGCATAAAGGCACCATCAGTGCATTGCGCCGTGTGGTGGAGCCGCTCGGCTATCTCATTGAGGTGAAAGAGTGGTGGGAACTCAACGAGGAACCCGGCACTTTCCGCCTGGTCGTCGGCGTGCTCGATAACGGCATCACGGATGAAATGTATCAGGAGCTTGAGCGCCTGATTAATGACGCAAAACCCGCCAGCCGCCACTTAACCGGGCTGGCGATAAGCCTCAGTACAACCGGCGAAACGTATGTCGGTGCGGGCTGTTACCTCGGCGACACGCTGACGGTTTACCCCTATACCCCCGAGGAAATTGTCGTCGGCGGTGAGTATTTCCCGGCCTCGGCCATCCATTTAATCGACAACCTGAGAGTGAACGCATGACGAAATATCTCGCCATTCTGACGAATCAGGGCGCGGCAAAACTGGCGAATGCGGCAGCGCTCGGCACGAAGCTGAACCTGACAAGATTAGCGGTCGGCGACGGCAATGGCGTATTGCCTACGCCCGACCCGGCACAAACAAAACTCGTTAACCAGAAGCGCATTGCACCGTTAAATATGCTCAGTGTTGACCCAAATAACGCCAGCCAGATTATCGCCGAGCAAATCATTCCCGAGAATGAGGGTGGTTTCTGGATTAGAGAAATTGGTCTTTACGACGATGACGGCGATCTGGTTGCCGTGGCGAACTGCCCGGAGACGTACAAGCCGCAGTTGCAGGAGGGGAGCGGACGCACGCAGACCATCCGCATGATTTTGATTGTGTCGAGCACCTCGGCGGTCACGCTGAAAATCGACCCTGCCATCGTGCTGGCAACCCGCAAATATGCCGATGACAAGGCGATTGAGCTGAAACTGTATGTCGATGACCTGATGGCTAAGCACCTTGCGGCGGCTGACCCGCATTCGCAATATGCAACAAAGGACAGCCCGACCTTTACCGGCAAGCCAAAAGCGCCCACGCCGCCTGTCATAGCGAACGATACACGAGTTGCTACAGCGGAGTTTGTGCAGGCGGTGATTGCCGCTCTTGTATCCGGGGAGCTGGCGAATAAGCAACCTCTGGATAAGACACTAACGGCCCTGTCCGGGAAGGATGTCGGCGCGATTCTCGAATACCTCAGGTTGGGATCTGGAGCGCCAGCCATCGGCATCCCGTTCTTCTGGCCGTTAGCTGCAATGCCAAATTCAGTAATCCCTGAGTGGGCGGATATGACGTTCCTGAAATTTAACGGAGCTTCATTTTCAGCGGCCGAATACCCTAAATTAGCGCTGGCTTTTCCCGGACTCATTATCCCTGAAGCGCGCGGCGTTTTTCCCCGTATTTGGGATGACGGGCGCGGCGTTGATGCGGGGCGTACCCTGCTGAGTGACCAGTTAGGTACGTTCGTTTCTGTCGATATTAACTACGCGGACACCGGGCTGGTTGGCGCAATTGGGACAATTGGCGGCGACGGGGGGATTGCTAACGTGAACGGGGATACTATCACGACACCGCTCACGAAAACTGCGTTTCAGTATTCGCAGGCAACGATAGCGACATCAACGTCGCTGGTCACAAACACCGTAGCAACTCGGCCGCGCAATCTCGCGTTTAACTTCTTAGTGAGGGCAAAATAATGCGTCCAGTGTTTGACAGTACTGGTCTGGCTACTGAGTCGGGCAATCTGCGCTGTTTTTATTACGATCCCTTTTCACGGGAATATGCCGGTTACGCTGATGAATTTATTCCCATCGGCGTGAGCCTGCCGGGCCATTCCACTGCGATTGTTCCGGGTGCTGAGATTGCTGGTTACGCACGCGTGTTTACCGGGGAAAACTGGTCGCAACTTGCAGACCATCGTGGGACGCTGGCCTATTCAACAATAGATGGAACACCGTCAATTGTTGATTACATCGGAGACATCAAGGCCGGTTTCGTTGCCGATAAACCTGCCACGCCCTATGACGTATGGGGTGATGGTGGGTGGGTTACTGATAATCAGAAACTGAGGTCAGCACAAGTCGCAGAAGCAGAACAGAAAAAATCTCACCTGCTATCTATCGCCACTGAAAAAATCAGCATCCTACAGGATGCCGTTGATATGGACATGGCTACACCCGAAGAAACCGCAGCACTGACGGCGTGGAAAAAGTTTCGGGTACTGCTCAACAGAACAGACACAACCGTTGCACCTGATGTTAACTGGCCTGAATCACCGGATTCACTGCCCGTGGTCTGAATGTCGTTGTGCCAGCGACCTTCAAACCCTCATAAATAGCCCTCCGCGTGTGCCGCCATGAGAATAGCCTCACCCCTTAACCACGGAGTTAAAAGGATGAGTGATTTTCATCATGGTGTGCAGGTTGTTGAAATCAACGACGGCACACGCGTCATTTCCACTGTTTCAACGGCTATCATCGGCATGGTGTGTACCGCCAGTGATGCCGATGCGGCAACCTTTCCCCTTAATGAGCCGGTGCTGATTACCAGCGTGCAAAGCGCTATTGCAAAGGCGGGTAAAAAAGGCACGCTGGCGGCTTCCCTTCAGGCGATTGCTGACCAGGCAAAACCCGTCACCGTTGTGGTGCGCGTTGCCGAAGGCACCGGCGACGATGAAGAGGCCGCATTCGCGCAGACCATTTCCAATATCATTGGCACCACTGATGAGAACGGTATATATACCGGCCTTAAAGCCCTGCTGACTGCTGAAGCTGTCACTGGTGTGAAGCCACGCATTCTGGGTGTACCGGGTTATGACTCCCTCGAAGTGGCGACAGCGCTTGCGCCGGTGTGTCAGAAGCTGCGTGCCTTTGGTTATGTCAGCGCCTGGGGCTGCAAAACTATTTCTGATGCCATCAAATACCGCGACAACTTCAGCCAGCGTGAGCTGATGGTTATCTGGCCGGATTTCCTTGCCTGGGATACCGTCTCCAGTACCACGGCAACGGCATACGCGACAGCCCGTGCGCTCGGTTTACGTGCGTTTATCGACCAGTCAGTCGGCTGGCATAAAACCCTGTCTAACGTCGGCGTCAATGGTGTCACCGGCATCAGTGCATCCGTCTTCTGGGATTTGCAGGAGCCCGGCACCGATGCCGACCTGCTCAACCAGGCTGGCGTGACGACGCTTATCCGCAAGGATGGTTTTCGTTTTTGGGGAAACCGTACTTGTTCTGATGACCCGCTTTTCTTATTCGAAAACTACACCCGCACCGCACAGGTGATTGCCGACACAATGGCCGAGGCGCACATGTGGGCAGTTGACCGGCCCATTACCGCCACGCTGATTCGTGACATCGTTGATGGCATCAATGCCAAATTCCGCGAGCTCAAAACAAACGGTTACATCGTGGATGCGACCTGCTGGTTTGATGAAGAGGCCAACGACAAGGAGACGCTCAAGGCCGGGAAGTTGTTTATTGATTACGACTATACGCCGGTTCCCCCTCTCGAAAACCTGACCCTCCGCCAGCGCATCACGGATAAATATCTGGCGAATCTGGTTTCCTCGGTCAACAGCAAATAAGGAGCCTGACCCAATGGCAATGCCGCGCAAGCTCAAATTAATGAATGTTTTTCTGAACGGTTACAGCTATCAGGGGGTGGCGAGTTCTATCACCCTGCCAAAGCTGACCCGTAAGCTCGAAAACTACCGTGGGGCGGGAATGAATGGTGTCGCGCCGGTCGACCTCGGTCTCGATGATGATGCCCTGTCGATGGAATGGTCGCTCGGCGGTTTCCCCGATGCCGTTATCTGGGAGCTTTACGGGGCTACCGGTGCGGATGCTGTCCCCATTCGCTTTGCCGGTTCCTATCAGCGTGACGATACCGGCGACACGGTCGCGGTTGAGGTGCTGATGCGTGGCCGTCAGAAAGAGATCGACATGGGCGAAAGCAAGCAGGGTGAAGATACCGAGTCGAAAATCTCCGTTATCTGTACGTACTTCAAACTGACAATGGACGGTAAAGAACTGGTTGAAATCGACACTATCAACATGGTTGAGAAGGTGAACGGTGTCGACAAGCTGGAACAGCACCGCCGCAATATCGGTCTGTAATAACCCGCCGGTCAGCGGTGCTGACCGGTTAACTCCTCCCCCTTTTTAAACGAGAAAACCATGACCAAAGAAAATGTTGTTACTCTGGAAAATCCTGTCAAACGTGGCGAGCAGTTGATTGAATCCATCACCCTGATTAAACCGAATGCAGGTACGCTGCGCGGCGTGAGCCTTGCTGCGGTCGCCAACTCGGAAGTCGATGCGCTGATTAAAGTCCTGCCCCGCATGACCGCACCTATGCTCACCGAGCAGGAGGTCGCCACGATGGAATTGCCCGATCTCGTTGCGCTGGCCGGTAAGGTGGTCGGTTTTTTGTCACCGAGTTCGGTACGTTAACTTTTCCCCCGAAACTGTCGGTAGATGACCTGATGGCGGATGTTGCAGTGATTTTTCACTGGCCGCCATCAGAGCTTTATCCACTGAGCCTGACCGAGCTCATTACATGGCGCGAAAAAGCGATTCAGCGAAGCGGTAACGCAAATGAGTGAAAACGTTAAGTTACAGGTATTACTCCGGGCTGTAGACCAGGCGACACGCCCCTTTAAAGCGGTACAGGCAGCAAGTAAAACGTTGTCCTCTGATATCCGGGGCTCGCAGGAGGAGCTTAAAGCCCTGAACGCACAGGCGCGCCGCATTGAAGGTTTTCGCACTGTCAGTGGTCAACTCGCGGTCACGGGCGAGGCACTGAAAAAAGCCAAAGCAGAAACCGAGGCGCTGGGCATACAGATGCGCAATGCGACAAACCCGACAGCGGCTCAGGTCAAAGCATTTGAAAATGCCCGGCGCGGTGCAGCGGCCTTGCAGGATAAATATAACTCTCTGCGTCAGGCAGTTCAGCGCCAGCGTACCGAGCTGCAACAGTCCGGCATCGATACCCGGAATCTGTCCGATGCCGGGCGCACACTGCGAACCAGCATTACGAATACCACCACCAACCTTGACCGACAGCGTGCAGCATTAGCCAGGGTAAGCCAGCAACAGGAACGGCTTAACGCGGTCAGTCAGCGTTATGAGCGCGGCAAAGCGGCGGCGGCAAGCGTGCGAAATGTCAGTGCCGCCTCACTCGGGGCGGGGACGGCTGCTCTGTATGCCGGTAGTCGGTTAATGGCTCCTGAAATTCAGTCACAAAAAAACGGTGCATTGATAGCCGCACGTCAGGGCGAAGACCCCTCGAAAGGCAAGCAATACACCGACGTGATCCAGCGCATCAATGCATCGGGGGTGAGTGAGGACATCGAGAAAATTACCGAGGCAGTGTCGGCGGTACGCAGCACGCTCGGTACGCTGGGTAATGTCGGCGAGGCAGAGCTCGACCGCATAACCCGCAAAGCGCTGGATATGCAGACCACCTTTGGCACGGATACGGCGGAGAGTATCCAGATTGCTGCGATCATGATGAAAAACGGGCTGGCGGCGAGCAGTGACCAGGCGATGGATTTGATTGTGTCGGGGATGCAGCGGGTTTCCACGGAGATGCGCGGCGAGCTGCCGGAAATCCTTCACGAATACTCAACCCATTTTCGCAACATGGGATTCACCGGCGCAGAAGCGATGTCACTGCTGGTCGATATGTCAAAGCAGGGGAAATTTGCCCTCGACAAGACCGGGGACGCCATCAAGGAATTCAGCATCCGTGGCTCTGACATGTCCAAAAACAGCGTGGCGGCTTATGAAAAGATTGGCCTGAACGCGGAGAAAATGTCGCGTGATATTGCGACCGGCGGTGATAAGGCCCGGATTGCCATGCAGAAAACCGCGAAAGGGTTGCTTGCCATTAAAAATCCGGCGGACAGGGCGAATGCGGCGATTTCTCTGTTTGGTACACCTATTGAAGATTTGTCTGTAGACCAGATTCCGGCCTTTCTCGGTGCGCTGGCGCGGGTAAAAAATCAGATGGGCGATGTTAATGGCGCAGCCGATGGCATGGGCAAAACCTTGCGCGATAATTTATCGGGCGATGTCGCTGGCCTGAAAGGGGCGTTCGAAGGGCTGCGTTTTAATGTTTTTGCCGGGCTGGATACGCATTTACGTACCCTGACGAAAAGCGCAACGCTCTGGCTCACAAAGCTGAATGCCTGGGTGAGCGCCAATCCGTCTCTGACCTCCAATCTGGTTATGGTGGCCGGAGCCGTTGCCGGGCTGGCGGCGGTACTGGGTGGCGTGGGGCTGGTTATCTGGCCGGTGATGGCGGGCATCAATGCCCTTATCGCCGGGGCGGGGCTGCTCAGTGCGGGATTCAGTATTGCCGGGGGCGCTATCGTCACGGCAATCGGTGCCATCACATGGCCGGTGGTGGCCGTGGTAGCCGCCATTGTCGCCGGAGCATTGTTAATCCGTAAATACTGGGAACCCATCAGTGCATTTTTCGGCGGTGTCATTGAGGGGCTGAAAGCCGCCTTTGCGCCTGTTGCAGAGTTATTTGCCCCCCTGCGTCCGGTTTTCGACTGGCTCGGGCAACAGCTTCAGGCTGCATGGCAATGGTTTACGAATCTGATTGCCCCGGTTAAATCCACACAGGAAACGCTTAACAGTTGCCGGGATACTGGCGTCATGTTTGGTCAGGCACTGGCTGATGCGCTGATGCTTCCGCTCAACGCATTTAACAAGCTACGTAGCGGGATTGACTGGGTGCTCGAAAAGCTGGGGGTCATCAATAAAGAATCGGGCACGCTGGATCAGACTGCCGCTAAAGCCAATGCCGCTACCCAGAGCGGGGGGTACATCCCGGCGACCAGCCAGTCGCAAGGGTATCAGGCCTATACCCCCGTCACGGCACCGGCGGGGCGCTCTTATGTTGACCAGAGTAAAAACGAGTACCACATCGCGTTACAGGGGGGCGTTGCTCCGGGTAATCAGCTTGACCGTCAGTTACAGGATGCGCTCGAAAAGCACGAACGCGACAAGCGCGCCCGAACACGCGCCAGCATGATGCACGATTAAGGGGAGACAAAATATGATGCTTGCGTTGGGAATGTTCGTTTTCATGCGTCAGACGTTGCCCTATCAGACGATGCAGCGTGACGCAGAATACCGCTGGCCGTCAAACTCCCGTGTCGGGAAAAGGGATGCCTATCAGTTTTTAGGTGTCGGCGAAGAAAAAATAACGCTGTCAGGGGCGCTCTATCCCGAACTTACGGGCGGCAAAATGACAATGAACATTGTCAGATTAATGGCCGAAGAGGGGCGCGCATGGCCGCTGATAGATGGCAACGGGCTGATTTATGGCATGTTCGTCATCAATAACGTCGCTGAGACCGGGAGCCTGTTTTTTTCAGACGGTTCGCCGCGAAAAATCGATTTTACGATGGCGCTTACCCGCGTTGACCCCTCGCTGGCCGCGCTGTATGGCGATATCGGAAAACAGGTTGAATCACTCGTTGGCCAGGCTGGCGACATGGCGACAAAATTACCGGGTCTGTTGGGGGTGGGCTGATGCTGGATGCACTGAATAATTACGCAGGGGGCGCGCAGACCCCCGCCTATATGCTGTCTGTGAACAGCAAGGATATCACCGGGAACATCAGCGACCGTCTGAAAAGTCTGACGCTGACTGACAACCGGGGATTTGAAGCGGACCAGCTCGATATCGAACTGGATGATGCCGACGGGCGTGTCGAGTTACCCCTGCGCGGGGCGGTGCTGTCATTGTCTTTGGGGTGGAAGGGCTTTGCCCTGACAGATAAAGGCAGTTACACCGTAGATGAAGTTGAGCACCGGGGCGCACCTGATACTGTCACCGTGCGAGCCCGTAGCGCAGATTTTCGCGGCACACTCAATTCCCGCAGGGAGCAGTCATGGCACGATACCACGCTGGGTGCGATAGTGGCGGCAATCGCTGCGCGTAACAAACTGGGGCCGAGTGTCGCGCCCGAGCTTGCGGGCATTAAAATCCCCCACGTTGACCAGTCGCAGGAATCGGACGTTAAATTTTTGACCCGGCTGGCGGAGCGCAACGGCGGGGAGGTATCGGTCAAAGCGGGTAAGTTGCTGCTGCTGAAAGGTGGGCGGGGCGTGACGGCCAGCGGGAAAGCAATTCCAGTGGTGACAATTTCCCGCAGTGACGGCGACCGGCATCAGTTTTCGATTGCTGACCGTGGTGCCTATACCGGCGTTACCGCGAAATGGTTGCACACCAAAGACCCGAAGCCGCAAACCGAGAAAGTAAAACTCAAGCGCAAGAAAAAGGAGCAGAAAAACAGTACCACGGCGCACCCGAAGGCGAAGCCCGTTAAAGTGCCAAAAGTGCCGGAAGCGCGAGAGGGTGAATATATGGCCGGTACGTCGGATAATGTGTTTGCACTGACGACCATTTTTGCAACCAAAGCTCAGGCACTGCGTGCCGCACAGGCAAAATGGGACAAGTTGCAACGTGGTGTCGCTGAGTTCTCAATCAGTCTTGCCACCGGGCGTGCTGATATCTACCCCGAGACGCCGGTCAGGGTTACAGGGTTTAAGCGCGTGATAGATGAGCAGGCGTGGATAATCACTAAAGTGACACACGCATTAAGTAACAGTGGTTACACAACGGCGTTAGAGCTTGAGGTGAAGCTATCGGATGTTGAATATGAAAACGATGAATAAAAAGTTCTCTTATGGTGACTAAGTGGGTATTATTAATTCACTTTTAGTGAACTTGAGGTGTTTTATGTTTCATTGTCCGCAGTGCCAGCACGCAGCACACGCACGTACCAGTCGTTACCTCAGCGAAAATACCAAAGAACGTTACCATCAGTGCACAAATATCAATTGCAGTTGCACATTCGTCACAATGGAATCAGTGGAACGCTTTATCGTCACACCAGGCACAATAGTTCCTGCACCCCCACATCCTTTGCCAACCGGCCAGCGCCAGCTATGGATGTGACAAAACCCGCCATGAGCGGGTTTTTTTATGTCCTAGATTAAAGTGGCGGTAAAAATAACATCGCCATTTTACCGCCACTCAGATTCCAGAAAATAAAAAAGCCACTATCAGAAGTGGCTTAATTATATGATTTTAAAGCTAAAATTTGGTGGCCCCTGCTGGACTTGAACCAGCGACCAAGCGATTATGAGTCGCCTGCTCTAACCACTGAGCTAAGGGGCCGTGGCGGGGAATTATAAAGTAACTTCACCGGGCAATCCAGCCTCAATATTCCGGCTGCCTGTTTTATAAACAGCGCGTTTTCAATTCGTTATACTACAGTTTGGTTTTGACTTAACGGAGATGATGATGATCAACGATATTCTCGCGCCCGGCCTAAGGGTGGTGTTCTGTGGCATCAATCCGGGAAAATCATCCGCTCACACAGGTTTTCACTTTGCTCACCCTGGAAATCGCTTCTGGAAGGTTATTCATCAGGCCGGCTTTACGGACACGTTACTGCGCCCTGAGGATGAGAACCATCTCCTGGATACACGTTGTGGCATCACCATGCTGGTGGAGCGACCAACAGTGCAGGCCAGCGAGGTGGGACTACATGAGCTCCGTTCTGGCGGGCGAGAACTCATACTTAAGATTGAAGATTATCAACCTGCCGCACTGGCAATTCTGGGGAAAAAAGCCTTTGAGCAAGCCTTCAGCGTGCGCGGTGCGCCGTGGGGCAGGCAGAATTTTACTATCGGAGTGACCCAGGTCTGGGTACTGCCTAACCCGAGCGGCTTGAACAGAGCAACGCTTGAGAAGTTGGTTCAGGTATATCGGGAGCTTGATGATGCGCTGGTCATGCGAGGATTATAGTTTTGATAAATACTTCATATTTAATTCATTATTATTGTGATTAATTAAATAAGCTGTGATTCTCATTATTCGTAAGTGAAAGTAAAACCCAAAGAAAAGAACTGAAAAATAGTATACCTTAATACCCCGCTGATAATCCTTGGGACTGCATGCAATTCATTTAATGAATGATTTTTATTATTTGTATTTAGTGGAAATATAAATTCTGAATGATTTGGTATATGTTCATTTTTTTTTGATATGAAAAAGTTAATTAATTCGTTAAATGAATGCCTTTGTGACATTAATTAAAAATTTGTATGTCTGATTGGTAACTTTCCACATCTTATCAGTCAAGTCCCTGTGTTTTTAACTCTGGTTTTTCTGCTGTTTAGACAGTCGAAAATAAATTAATTCGTTGATAAAGATAAGGTTAATTTATTTTCACGATGAGAAACAAGCATTCTGGTAGCTCAAACCAGGGGCGGTAGCGTGTCTCAACAAATAAGGCTCCATCAATCATGGCCAGAAGTGGTTTACAAGTACAACAGGCAGCGATCATGGCGCTGTTCATGCGTGAGATAAAGACGCGTTTTGGTAAATACCGGTTAGGGTATTTATGGGCAATTCTTGAGCCAGTGGCCCATCTACTGATCTTGCTGACAGTTTTCGGATTCATCATGCATCGTACAATGCCTGATATCTCGTTTCCTGTCTTTTTGCTTAATGGAATTATTCCTTATTTTCTTTTTAGCAACATTGTACTGAGGTCAGTTGGCGCGATAGAGGCTAATCAGGGATTGTTTAATTATCGGCCAGTCAAACCGATTGATACAATCCTTTCTCGTGCTCTACTGGAGACGACTATTTATGTTTGCGTTTACTTCATTCTGATGGTTTTAATGTATCTCTCAGGCGAGAGTATTAATATTAATAACATTATCACATTAATATTTTCCTGGTTTTTCTTGATAATGATTTCATGTGGTATAGGGATGATATTCATGGTCGTTGGACGTTCTTTTCCAGAAACGGAGAAGTTTATTCCTATTCTCATCAAGCCACTCTATTTCCTTTCTTGCATCATGTTTCCCTTGCATGCCATTCCTAAAGAATACTGGCCATACATATTATGGAATCCACTTGTCCATGCTGTAGAGCTTGGCCGGGAGTCGGTAGTTCAGGGTTATGTAAGCCAGGGAGTCAGTCTTCATTATCTGGCGCTGTGTGCGTTGGTGACGTTATTTATTGGTCTGGCGCTCTATAAAACAAAAGAAGAGTCAATGTTAACATCATGATTAAGATAGAGAACTTAACTAAATCATACCGAACGTCGCAAGGTCGCCACTATGTGTTTAAAGACCTCAACATAGAGTTGCCCACCGGAAAGAGCGTTGCGTTAATTGGACGAAATGGTGCGGGGAAATCAACGCTACTTCGGATGATTGGAGGTATCGACAGGCCAGATTCCGGCAGCATTATCACGGATAAATCGATCTCCTGGCCCGTGGGCCTTTCCGGTGGTTTTCAGGGAAGCTTGACGGGAAGAGAAAATGTGAAATTTGTCGCCCGACTTTATGCAGAAAAAAACGAATTAAAAGATAAAATTGATTTTGTTGAAGACTTTGCGGAGTTGGGTAATTATTTTGATATGCCCATTAAAACCTACTCATCAGGAATGCGGTCCCGCCTTGGCTTTGGGCTGAGTATGGCTTTTCACTTTGATTATTACCTTGTTGATGAGATTACTGCGGTGGGTGATGCCAGGTTTAAGAAAAAGTGTGCAGAGGTATTTATTCATAGATGTCATAACTCTTCAGTTTTAATGGTATCTCACAGTGTAAATGATTTGAGGAAACATTGCTCATCTGCGCTTCTTCTTGGGAGAGATAATAAGTTTATATATTTTGAAGAAATCGATGAAGCATTTGAGAATTATAAGGGTGATGAAGGTTTGATATAGCTCATGTCAACTTCCTAATTTTTATTAGGGGATGTTCGGTTAATTAAGTTTATATTAATTAACTATACTCAATAACGCTAAAATATAATGGTTTCTATTTTATGAATTTTAATTTAGTTGATGCAGTTAAATCAAATATTGTCTCAAATGAGTTATCCGTGAGTGACATTACAGTATGTATTTGTGTTCGTGCCAGTGAGATTACACCTTGGATTATTCAACGATTGATGTTTACTTTGGGGTTTTATGATCCTTCGCCGAATTTTATGATTATTGATTTTGGCTCAAAAGAACCTTATTCTGAAAAAATAAGAGAGATATGCAAATCATTTTGTTCTGAGTTGGTATATGTTTCTGATTATGATGAATTCTCCTCGTCAAAAGCTAGAAATATTGGGTTTAAAAACTCCAAAACAGAATTTATTCTTTTTTCAGACGTTGATTTTGTTTATGAACGTGATTTTTTTGATAGATTGACTTCTATAGCAGCTAAATTGGATTTGAAAGCAAATCCAATGAAAGTTATCTCCATGCCAATTTTTCATTTAAATAAAAAAGCGACGACGTACTTCGAAGAGTTAGATAATAATAGTAAGCAGGATAAAATTCTAGCCCGATGGGGGGTCAATGGCCTTGGTACTGAGTTCGGTACTTTATTTGAGTTCATTGCCCCTTATAGTAATACTTTTTTAATTCATCGCGATATGTTCAACCTTTCTGGTGGCTATTGTGATGAATTTCGTGGACATGGTTCTGAGGACTTTGAATTTTTAATTAGACTAGCGAGATTAACAACTAATGTACCGCCACCAGATGAATTAAGTAAAGATTTCTATGGGCCTTTGAAAGAGTCATTTTGGGGGGATAAAGAGTATGCAGGTTTTCGGCGCTACCTTGAGGTATTTACACTGCCATGTGAAAGCCTGGGTTTAAAAGCTTTTCATCTTTGGCATGAGAAACCAGCAAGTAAAGGGTATTGGACTCGTAGTAATGACTGGAAGCGAGAAAGGTTTAATATTGTATTTAACCAATATGCTGAATCAAATGCTAGGCTACTAAATGTCGATTATTTAGAGCGTGAAAAATCAGCATTATGCATTTTTAGTGATGAGGCTCAGTGGGGGTATTTTCTTCCATTAAGGCTTGCAGGGTATAAGCTAACTATTCTTAATGAGAAAGTAGATGATGAAATAATTGCAGCTCTTCGGATGGTTGAAAATAAAAAAGTTGACAGGATTTTTATTTTTAACCCATATATGAAAAGTCACGTAATGTTTAGAGGGATTGTTGAGGTTGCAAAAAAAGTTGGTGTGAGTGTGACAGTTATTGAGCGTGGAGGATTACCTAATTCTCTTTATTATGCTGATGAAGTAGCATATGGCGATGATGAATATCATCGGATTTACGATGAGTTATCTTTTGATGATTTTACTGAAAACCAAATTAAATTAACTGGTAGTATCATTGAAACTTTAAGAAAAGGTAATCATTCATTAGAGAGTATGCAATCTTATGAAGATACATGGGGCAAGCATACTTTGTTGAGATTTACAGACAAAAAGAAAATATTTATTCCGCTACAATTACGTGACGATATGGCTGTTAGGTATTTTACTGAAGGCTATACTAGCTACGAGTTTTTTGAAGAGGGTATTAAGGAAGCTGTTGTTAATAATGAAGATGTCATTTTCATTATTAAGCAACACCCTCTTAGTAAATATGATATGACTTGGACTGAGGACTATGTGAATGTAATTCTCACAAGTCAGGATGATAACATTCATGCTTTGATTGATATAAGCGATGCTGTAGGGCTATATAATTCAGGTGTGGGTTTGCTAGCAATTGCACATCGTAAACCATTGTATAATGTTGGAAACGCCTATTATAATTCTCATGATAGGCTATCAATTAGGAAGAATTCAGTTTCTGAGATTGTCGCTGATATTTTAAAAAATACATTTTCAATGAGGGATGATAGTAAAGTAAAACTATTTTTTTCATGGCTGATTTTCAAGAAATATAGTTGGTTTACTGCGCAAGATCTAATTAGGGATTTTGTTGATCGTAAAGCACATGCTTATGATTATATCAATGTTGGGGTCTTGAATTTCAATAAGCATACGTATATTTCAGGTTGGGATTTATATGGGTGTGATTACTCACCGAGAAGTTATTTAAATTGGCACTTAAGAATTTCTGATAATAATGGGATTGGTTCTAAAAATATCAATAATTCATCTGGTTCGATAAAAAAACAAGGTGCTGTTAATGAAACGGTATTAAATGAAATGTTAACTTCTGATAGTAATAAAAATGTTGGCAAGGTATGGAGGACGAGAAAAAACATTAAGAAAAAAACCATAATTGGGTATGTTTTTATTTCTCTTTTTAATATTTTTGTCTCAGGTAAGAAAAAGATCAAATTGAAAGAGACTCCCGATCGATTTTTCAATGAGTCCAATTTTTCTCTTTTAAAATGGATTGGTAAGATTGCTTTTAAATAGTAATTGGATATGTTTTTATTAAAGGCATTAAAAACTCTTTAAGCTTTAATGAGAGCTGTTTTTATAGTATTAATGTATCTTTGTTTTTTGATGGTGATGTTTCATAAAGAAATTCTCATCACTTTTATTATGATTCTGAGGGTTCCTGGGTTTTATTTTTTTATATGCTCTGAAAATTTATGGCTATATATAAATTCACCCATAAAGGTCAGGGCATTTTTTAAATGCCATGTCAATTTTTGCTACCTGATGCTGAAAAATCTTCGATCTCGAACTGTAATACACCGCATTAATCTGAGTATTTGCCAGCAAATATCCCCGAAACTTCTCAAACAACCTCATATCCGGCTTAAAGTCTGCCGTCCAGAACTGGTGCAAATGTCCCTGATACGTCATTCCTTTGATGTCGTACAGGGCATTGCCCATCACTTTCAGCGGTTTGTTATGAATCAATGCTGAAATTCCCGCCGTACTGTTAATCGTCACCACTGCTCTGGCATGAGTTAAAAGCTCAGGCATTGAGACGTCGTGCACGTAAATCACACGACTGGATATTCCGTATTTTTTACCCAGCGTCTTAATCAACGGCCCATACAGACGATGACCACGGTCCATAGGATGGTGTTTAATCACGAGCACATGTCCTAATGGTGCCTTGCGGGAAAATGAATACATCACATCGTTGATGTAATCTCGCACATCCGCATACGGACTGTGATTGCGAATCTGGCTGTCATTATAAACCTGCAGAATGGCGAGGTAGTAACGTTGGTCCAGAGTGGTCTGCAGAGTCTGCAGTACATTACGCTGCTTGTAGCCATACCAGTGCTTACGCCACCAGGCTCGCACCCAGCATTTTGCCTCATACCAAGGGGAAAATGATTTGTGATGCCGGTAATTTTCAAACTCCTGGCGATAATACCAACCGACTAAATAGTACCAGGTCGCGTGCATACAACGCTGGGCAGAGGAAGGTTTCAGTTTTACAACGTTAGCGGGTGGTGTTTCTGGAAGGGCACGATAAAACTCAGGATCGCGAGGCATTGAGGAATACGCATTAACGCCCCCTTCCTCAACGGTAATAAAGTGTGGACGCAGGTAACCTTCCTCAAAGGCGAGAAAACGAATACCTCTGGATTTGGCCCATGCGCGTGCAGCTTGATGAAGAGGGCGACAATCACCAAAACATAAAAGGGTGTCGAACGCATAATCAGCCCAGATCTTTTTCAACCAGGTCGGAAATTCTTTCGCTGTTTGGGTATACGTCAGGCAGGGGCGGTTGCGGCAATAAAAACGATCACCGCCGTTAAACACAACGTTCACGGCCTCCCGGTCCAGTGTTTCCAGCCAGGCGGCGACATCGTTAAAATAAGGGCCCATTGGTCCTTGCAGGAGAAGATATTTTTTCCCGGCGAGTAATGTCTTAACCGTATTATTTTGCATCATTCCGTTGTGCTCTATCCAAACCTGATCTTATAAAACATCTTTACTTTGCGGTACTGCCTGGCCAGTCGACCGATATTCTTCTGCGTTATTTTCATTTCACCGCGCGGAGCCGAGCTTAACCATTCGGCGGCTTCCTCTGCTGTCATGGGCTCAAGTCGCTGCGGATGAATGTAGGTCGGATAGGCGATTAATGTCTGCCACACCAGATCCTCAAGGACGAGCTGACGCGTGCGGCGGGAAAGAGTGTGTTCGTCCTGAGTTAAGCCCCAGCCAGCATAAAAGGGCATACCGTAACAATGTACTTCCTTGCCGTGGAGCAGCGCCTCAAAGCCCGATAAGGATGTCATCGTATGTAGCTCATCGGCATATTGGATACACTGAATAATGTCGGCATCCAGTGCCTGACAATTGGCCCAGCGAGCGACATCTTCGGCTGGAATTTGCCCTTTGCGATTACCGACTAAAACATCCGGATGGGGTTTATAGACGATATAAGCATCCGGGTTCCGTTCGCGCACCGTTCTCAGTAACGCACTGTTGGTTTTGATCGATAGGGCACCAGTGGCAATTGATGCGTCATCCTCAACTTGTCCTGGTACTAATATGACTTTTTTCCCGCTGGCCTCATGGGGTAGCTGCCAGTCCTTCCCAAGATTGTATTTACTGACTTTATTGAGCACGAGTTGTCGTCGCAGCGCGTCAGCACGTTCACATTGGTACGCATTCAATTGGCTGGTGTTGAGCTGATTCTCGAGGTCACTAGGGCGTGAAGCATCGTAGTAAATCCCACTTTTATCGAGTACCAGGGATAACGGTGCAAGCAGGTCTGAACCCAATCCGGAAGAGCGAATAAACCCATCTTCCATGCGCCACAGCGCAATATTCTGCGCGTCGGCGTGTTTTTTCCATTTGGCTTCGCCGTTTGTTCCCCAGGCGATCAGGGCGTTGGCGTTAGGGCATTGCCTGGCGAAGCGTACGTTGTTCCCCGTGGTTTTCAGGTATGGCCTGAGAACGGCTGTTTTCCACAAACTCAAGCCCGGAGCCCACAATGTGCCTCGTCTTTCGAGTGCATGGCGACGTTGTAAGGCCAACCACTCGACTACGCAGCCCAGCGTTGTTGGTTTCCCCGTCACCGGGTGACGATAGCGGGTATATCGTAGATAGGCTGCGGCAAAGAGGTCATTGAGTGTCGCATTCCCACGGCGAGCAGCAAGTGTATTTGCCTGCGGATGGCGATCGTCAGTCAGTCCCCAACCTGCGTACCAGGGTTGCCCAAAACAGATGACGGGTTTACCCGCCATTAAACCTTCAAAGCCATATTGTGAAGTGACCACGTAGACTTTCTGCATATGTCGAAGAAGCGATTGCGGGCTAACATCTTCAGTAAAAAGGCGTACTTGTGCATTCTGCTGTAACGCGGAGAAGTAGCCTTTTTTCTTACTGCACAATACATCCGGATGCACTTTCACCCAGATTTCAGTATCGGGATTTTCTTGTACCGCCTGGTTAAGCATGGTCTGAAAACTGTTGGCGCTGGCATTTCCTTTAGTTACTGAAACATCACCGTAAGTCTGGTCAACGACCAGCACCGCATTTGGCATGGGGACTGGTGCGACAAAGGGCGAAGCCTGGTTATATTTCGATAGATCTTCTTCAACGAGGGTCTGCATCAGAGCGTTTGCAGTGTCTGATATTGCCTGATTGCCCGCACTGTCCTGAATGAGTTGTTCAAGGCTGCTGGGTGTGGAGGCGTCGTAATAGATTCCCTGATAATCGATCACCATCGACAGGGGCGGGCAGCGTTGCACGCCGAGCCCGAGCGAGCGGATAAATCCGTCTTCCAGGCGAATAATGGGCAACCCGGCCGCTTTCGCCAGGGCAACTGGCTTTTCGGCACTTGGGCGATGCCCCCAAACGGCAACCGCACTGATATGTTCGGGAATGGCTTTTAGCACCGACAGGCGCACAGGCTTGCCGGGCAGTAAGCTTTCAAGGCAGGGAATGCGCCAGATACCCGCAGAAAAAATACCCAGCACATTGTTCATTCGTTCCATGAATGTACCTTTTCGTCCAATGAACGCGATCCCACTCGATCGCTTACGTTCTCCGTCTATCCCTGGAGAAACCGAATGACGCTCTGCTTAGAGTGTCAGCACAACTTTGGCTGCCACGGCCAGTTGATACAGAATGGTAGAGATGCCGCGTGTGACCTCGATATTCTTTGATTCATACTTCGGCAATACCATCACTTCATCGCCAGCACGTAAGTCGCCTGCATCATCTGCATCAACCGACTCGCCGTTCTGGTGGATAACGATGATCTTCGCATTGCCTGATTTTTGCGTCAGACCACCACATTTCCTGATGTAGTCTTCTGCATCCATGCCTTTCTGCCAGCTCACGGCATTCGGGAACAACACCTCACCGTGCACCATCACTAATGAAGTTTTCTCTGGGATCACAATGATGTCGCCATCTTCTAGCAGCACGGAATCGATGTTGCTTTCGTTAAGCACCACTTCGCCTTTCGGTACGACGTTGCGCGCCTTGTTAACAAAGCGACTGACTAACTGTGCTTCTTGCATCCGCAGACGTGCTTCCTCCTGGGTGGATGACTGTGCGGAGAGAGAGGCCTCTTCCAGCTTTTGAAGCGTCAGATCCAGCATCTCTTTCTGGCGCTGGGCGACAGAAGTTCTGTAAAGCTGAATGGCGTTCATCTGCGACATGTTGTTCGGGCGAAGCTGTGCCAGTACCTGGCGCATAGTAGAACCGTAAGGAAGAACGACCGCATGTTCGCCAGAGTGCGCGCCATCGACACGCACCTGAATGGTCCCCGCGTAACGGTCAGAACTGACAATCAGGCGGTCGCCATCCTGAAGAGTGCGGCCAGACGCTGCACTGAGTGGGTAGTATTCGCTACGTTTAACCGTGCCTTGCTGGCGAATAATTGTCATATGCGTTGCTCCAGGCTTCGGACGAGCCCAGTTCAATGCTTCGGTGACTGGAATCGTGCTGTTGGCAAACTCGAAGTCATAGCTGTTAAAGACGTCTCCGTCGACGCTGAATGTATGCTGGCGTGGCCCGACGACGATAGTGTCGCCATCGACGAACTGTGTTAATCCTAACTGCCCGTTCAGGAGAAAATCATACAGATTCACGCGTGAACGTACGCTTTTGCCACGTTTTACGGTGATATCCACATAGCTGCCGCGTTCGCTGTCTACACCGCCTGCTTTACTCAAATAAGAGAGCAGGGAGTCAGAAGCTACACCGCCATAGAGGCCCGGACTGCGGACGTATCCCGTTACGAAGACCTTGACCGGCTGCGCCTGAAGCAGTGATGCATAGACGTTGACGTTCGCGGTGTAGACCTCTTTAATCTTCGCGGTCACCGTGTTGTTCAGTTGCGCATTAGTCATACCCGCGACTTTTAATGGCCCGATATTGGGTAAGAAAATATTGCCTTTCGGATCAACGGTCAGAACGCCTTCATGTTCGAATGCACCCCATAAGCGGATCTGGATGGTGTCACCAAGACCAATCACGTAGCTGGGGTTGAAACCAAGGCCCACGCCTGATGCTGCACTGATGGAGGTAAAAAGCTGGGCTCCAAACATTCGGCTTGGCAGGCCTGCTGCAACAGGTGGTGGCGTGTTGTCAAAACCGGTTGCGACTTGAGCCTCATCTGCCTTACCAGAAATGATGGACGGCAGAGGAGCGGCCCCGGTCAGTTGAGGGGCGGCGGTGATATCGGTTAGCCCTGCGGCATATACGGCCTTGCTCATCAGAAGAAGCAGGACCCATTTGAATATTTTCATTTTCAACTCTGTCAGTTCAACGGTGCGTCTAAATTAATCTTTGTGATCTTCAATGACGGCAAGCAGCAATTTGATGGTGCCGAAAAGCAGGCAACAGACCAGCAGCCAGCTTGCGATAAGGTAGCCGCTATTCGGAAACGTCGACTCTTCTGCTCGCTGGGGGGAATTGATGACGGCCAGTACCTTCAGTTTGCGGGCGCTCTCGAGACGGATTTTTTCGATGGCTTTAACCGCCATGGCGTACATTTCAGTATCAAAAGTGACTTTAGCTTTTATCTCTTCAAAATCAGAGGCCATGCTGTTGAGCTTATTGCTGCCTGGGGCGGTGATTTTGCTTTGCTCCGCATCGATCTGTGCTTGTAACGCTTTAATGGCGTTTTGCGTACTGATGACCTGCGGGGCGTCTTCGCGCAGGTAGCTCAACAGATTTCGTAGTTGTGCTTCTTGCTCAATTTTCTTCCCCTGCAATGCGGTCAGAAGCGAAGTGGTGGCATTTGCCGATGCTTCCGGGTCGAGGATATTGTTCTGGTTCTGGAACGTGAGTAATGCTTTCTTGCTCTCATCCAGTCGTAGTCGCGCCTGCCGTAATTCTTCTTCCGCGAAACTCAGTTGATCACGTGCAATACCGTGTGAAAGCTCGTTAATGAAGCGCTCGGACTCTTTAAGCACGGCAATGTTAAAACGTTGGGCAAATGCAGGATCAAATCCTTGAGTCTGAATCGCCAGCAAACCTGTTTTATCATCATAAATGACAGATATCCGATCCTGGTAATAAGCCAGCATCTGTTCTGCGGTAGCCTGTTCAGATAAATGATGAATAAAATCCAAACCAAAGTGTTGCCAGTCAGAGCGGAATGTCAGCTGCTCATTAAGAACTTTCAACATATCAGCTGAGGTTATGTATTCTTTTAAATAGAGTGAATCTTCGGCTGCACTGGGATTAGATGCGCCGAGCATTAAACCAACATTCAGACTGGTATTTTCAATATCCCCAGGTCGTTTTACTGCAACCTTTGATTCGCTGACGTAGCGGGGCTGACTAAAAATAATCAGATAAATGAGGAGTAATGCCATTGGGGTGGCAATAACAATCCATGCAAGATGGCACTGAATCCAGGCTAAATTAATTCTTGCCATATAGCTACGCAACAAGGTGGCCAACTGCTTTAGTTTATGTGTAGACATATCATCTTCTACGTTGATCCCCGAGGAACTCCGTTTGGGGATACTGACTATTCCTCTGTGGTCAGTCGCGCTCCCACAGCAACCAATTCAGTCTCCATTGTTCAATGGTTCGCTGATTCCAGAAAAGCAGAAAAACTTCATCATTACAGATGAAGACTTTCTGCGTGTTTTTTACTTCCTGTGCTTGAGGCTGTATTTATTTGTTCTGCTTTTTAGCATAAGCAAGATGTATAAACAACACCAGCAGAGGGAGAGTGTGCGGAATTGATGGTTTACACATGTAATATTGCGAGGGGGGTTGTTTTAGTGTGTTTTTTATAAATGAATTGTGATTCTCAATAGATTTTATGAATGTTATTGGAATGGCGTTTGAAACTTGTTCATTTATATTCTAGGGTGATGTGATTAAATTCTTAAATATTGATGGTTGATTTATATTTTAGTTATATATGTAAACTATGAATATTTAGTGTTTCAAAAATAATATTGCGGCTGATATTACCTCATTTAAGCAGATGCCGAATAAAAAAAACGCCACCGCAGAGGGTGGCGTTGAGTATTACGCAATGGGCGATTAGTCGTCCAGGAAGCTACGCAGCACTTCAGAACGGCTCGGGTGGCGCAGTTTGCGCAGTGCCTTCGCTTCGATCTGACGGATACGTTCGCGGGTAACGTCGAACTGTTTGCCCACTTCTTCCAGCGTGTGATCGGTGTTCATATCGATACCGAAACGCATACGCAGAACTTTCGCTTCACGGGCAGTCAGGCCAGCCAGAACGTCGTGAGTGGCAGCTCGCAGGCTCTCGGTGGTCGCAGAGTCCAGCGGCAGCTCGAGGGTGGTATCCTCGATGAAATCACCCAGATGCGAATCTTCATCATCACCGATTGGTGTTTCCATGGAGATTGGCTCTTTGGCGATCTTCAGCACTTTACGGATCTTGTCTTCCGGCATCAGCATGCGTTCGGCCAGCTCTTCTGGCGTCGGCTCGCGGCCCATCTCCTGCAGCATCTGGCGAGAAATACGGTTGAGCTTGTTAATAGTCTCAATCATATGCACCGGAATACGGATGGTGCGCGCCTGGTCTGCGATAGAGCGGGTGATCGCCTGACGGATCCACCAGGTTGCGTAGGTGGAGAACTTGTAACCACGACGGTATTCAAACTTATCTACCGCTTTCATCAGACCGATATTGCCTTCCTGAATCAGATCAAGGAACTGCAGACCACGGTTGGTGTATTTCTTGGCGATAGAGATAACCAGACGTAAGTTCGCTTCAACCATCTCTTTTTTCGCACGGCGAGCTTTCGCTTCACCAATGGACATGCGACGGTTGATGTCTTTTACCTGCTCGATGGTCAAGCCGGTCTCTTCTTCAATCTGCTGCAGTTTCTGCAGGCCACGCTGAACATCTTCTGCCACATCGTGCAGTTTTTCAGACCACGGCTTGTTCATTGCCAGTGCTGCGTTGAACCAGGTTTCGCTGGTTTCATTCCCGGTGAACAGGGTAATGAAGTTTTTCTTCGGCATTTTGCACTGTTCAACACACAGCTTCATGATGATACGTTCTTGCGTACGAACGCGGTCCATCATGACGCGCATGCTGTTTACCAGGTAGTCGAACTGTTTCGGTACCAGGCGGAACTGTTTGAAGACTTCAGACAGTTGCAGAATTTCGGCAGCGGCATCAGCGTGGCTACGACCTTTGGCTTTAATGGTGTCACGTGCTTTTTCGTACTGCGTGCGCAGCTCACCGAATTTCTCACGTGCCAGCTCAGGGTCAATGCTGTTGTCGTCTTCCTCTTCTTCTTCGTCCTCATCTTCGTCTTCGTCGTCATCCATCTCTTCCTGAGAGAGTTCAGAACCAACATGTGTAGCAGTCGGGGCTAAATCTTCTTCAGCGTTAGGGTCGACAAAGCCAGTGATCAGGTCAGACAGACGAGCTTCTTCAGCTTCGACACGATCGTACTGCTCCAGCAGGTATGTGATAGCTTCCGGGTACTCGGCTACGGAACACTGAACCTGGTTGATCCCGTCCTCAATGCGTTTAGCGATGTCGATTTCGCCTTCGCGGGTCAACAGCTCAACGGTGCCCATTTCACGCATGTACATGCGCACGGGGTCGGTTGTACGACCAATTTCAGACTCAACACTGGAAAGAACCTGCGCAGCAGCTTCTTCTGCATCTTCATCAGTGTTATTCGAGGTTTCGGCAAGCAGCAGATCATCGGCATCCGGTGCTTCTTCCATCACCTGAATGCCCATGTCGTTGATCATTTGGATGATGTCTTCGATCTGATCGGAGTCGACGATATCTTCCGGCAGATGGTCATTGACCTCGGCATAGGTCAGATAGCCTTGCTCCTTACCACGTTGGACAAGAAGTTTCAGCTGTGACTGCGGGTTTTGCTCCATAAGACGGTATCCACACTTAATTCAAGAGGGTTGGTGTCGGTCAGCGAAATGAAACCGCCAACTTGGTGTAACGAGGGCCTACTTATATTTTTGCCGCTGCCTCTCAGTGCGGCTGTCGGGCGCTTCCCGAACGATTATCGGCACTTAAGCCGTTGAATTTACTTTTTCGCCAGTTCCTGGTTTAATTGCCAGAGTTCCCGGCGTTCTTCGCTGCTTAAACCATGAGTGCGGTCGCGAGCTATCAACTCTTCCTGCCGCCGTTCAAGCATCGAATCAAACATATGATTGAGCGCATCGGTGAACGTTTTTTCTGCAATGTCCTTATCTGCTATATCGTCCCACGTGGCCAGTTTTTCAAGGGTCGCTGCTTCTTTTGTGCCACGATACTGCTCCAGCAGTTGCCCGGTCGTCAGACCTGGCTGTGACAAACAAGTGTTGACCAGTTCTGCAAATAAACCAAGTCCGGCCATTTTTGAGTCATCCAGACCCGTTAATGGTGGAACCAGTGGTGCCAGTTCCGGGCTTTGCACCAGCAGTCCTATCAGTATACGCATGGTTGTGCGTTTTAGCTGAGGACCGGGGCGCGGCGCGGCATTTTCGGCCAGTTTTGGCATTAAACGATCAAGCTGAGCATCATCGAAAATACCAATCTTGTTACCTAACAGCTGGCGCAACTGAATACGCAATGTTTCGCCCGGTACCTGACTGATCAGGGGCAAAGCCAACGCCGCGAGCTGTGTAGAGCCATCTGGCGTTGTCAGATCTGCTTGCGGTAGCAAGCTGTTAAACAAAAACGTGGAGAGTGGCAGAGCCTGCTCCATTCGCGCTTCAAACGCCGCTTTGCCTTCTTTACGTACCAGCGTGTCCGGATCTTCGCCATCTGGCAGGAACATAAAGCGTAACTGCCGACCATCATTCATGTAAGGCAGCGCTGTTTCCAGCGCACGCCAGGCAGCATCCCGACCCGCACGGTCGCCGTCGTAGCAGCAGATCACATTTCTGGTCGCCCGGAACAGCAGCTGGATGTGATCCGCTGTTGTCGAAGTCCCCAGTGATGCAACGGCATAGTTAATGTCGTATTGCGCCAGTGCGACTACGTCCATATAACCTTCAACGACCAGCAGTCGCTGAGGTTCATCGCTCGCTTGTTGCGCTTCATAAAGACCGTACAGTTGACGTCCTTTATGGAAAATATCGGTTTCTGGTGAGTTGAGGTATTTCGGCGTGTCGTTACCCAGAACGCGCCCCCCAAAACCTATCACCCGGCCCCGTTTATCGCGGATAGGGAACATGACCCGTTCGCGAAAACGATCGTAACTGCGCCCCTGATCGTTAGTGACTAGCATGCCCGCATCAATCAAAGATTGACGATTTTCCTGATTTCCACCAAAACGCTTTAACACGTTGTCCCAGCCAGGAGGGGCATAACCAATCGCAAAACGGGCGATGACATCGCTGCTTAAACCACGTCTTTCCAGATACTGGCGCGCCGGTTCTGCAGCAGAGTTCGTCAGGGATTGCTGATAAAACGCATTCAGACCATCCATCAATTGATAGAGACTTTGCCGCTGGTGGCGCTCTATCTGACTGGGTCCGCTGCCTGCTTCATAAGGCACTTCAAGGTTGTGCATAGCCGCCAGTTCTTCAACGGTTTCCACGAACTCGAGCTTGTCGTAGTTCATCAGAAAATCGATAGCGTTGCCGTGCGCACCACAGCCGAAGCAGTGATAAAACTGTTTTTCACCGTTTACGGTGAAGGAAGGACTTTTTTCGTTATGGAATGGGCAGCAAGCGTGCCAGTTCTTACCCTGTTTTTTCAGCTTCACACGCGCATCGATCAGATCGATGATGTCCGTGCGCGCCAACAGGTCATTGATAAAAACACGTGGGATTCGTCCAGCCATATGCCCCATTCATTTTTAACAATTCATAAACGAAAATAAGCCGCGCATTCCTTTCGGAAGCACGGCCTTTCAACTACAACTCAGTCTGATCTGAGAGCATAGGCTCTCAAGACATTAGTACAGACGAGTACGGCGTGCGTTTTCGCGAGCCAGTTTCTTCGCGTGACGTTTCACAGCAGAAGCTTTAGCGCGTTTACGTTCGGTAGTCGGTTTTTCATAGAACTCACGACGACGAACTTCCGCCAGAACACCTGCTTTTTCGCATGAACGTTTGAAGCGACGCAGTGCTACGTCGAACGGCTCGTTTTCACGTACTTTAATTACCGGCATGTAACTCTCACCTTTAATAAATTCGGTTTGCCGCTGGCATCAACGCCAGCTTATTTCAAAATGGTGCGGAATTTTACTTCAATAGCTGCTGCTTTGTAAAGCACCACTACCGTTTTTGAAAGGGACTTTTGTAAGGGAGAGGAGTATACACGAACTCCTTTCAAGGGGAGAGTAAAGTTTTACAACAAGGTCCATTGGACCTACACTGCGCGGCATTGAAGCGAGGTAAAAACAGCCATGCGTGTACTGGGCATTGAAACATCCTGCGATGAAACTGGCATCGCGATTTACGACGACGAAAAAGGGCTTATCGCCAACCAACTGTATAGTCAGGTAAAACTGCATGCGGACTACGGCGGCGTGGTGCCGGAACTGGCTTCCCGCGATCACGTTCGCAAAACTGTGCCATTGATTCAGGCGGCGATTAAAGAAGCGGGTCTGGCGGCAAAAGATATCGATGCGGTGGCTTATACTGCCGGTCCTGGGTTGGTTGGTGCGCTGCTGGTTGGTGCAACTGTCGGGCGCTCACTGGCCTTCGCCTGGAGTGTGCCGGCGATTCCGGTTCATCATATGGAAGGGCATCTGCTGGCCCCGATGCTGGAAGATAACCCGCCAGAATTCCCCTTCGTCGCGCTGTTGGTATCTGGTGGGCATACCCAACTTATCAGTGTCACGGGTATCGGCCAGTATGAGTTGCTGGGTGAGTCTATTGACGATGCAGCGGGTGAAGCTTTTGATAAGACGGCAAAATTGTTAGGTCTGGATTATCCTGGCGGCCCCATGCTGTCAAAACTGGCTTCTCAGGGCGAAGAGGGCCACTTCATTTTCCCGCGTCCGATGACTGACCGTCCGGGGCTGGATTTCAGTTTTTCAGGGCTGAAAACCTTTGCCGCAAACACGATTCGCAACAACGGTAATGACGACCAAACCCGTGCCAACATCGCCCGTGCGTTTGAGGATGCAGTGGTTGATACATTGATGATCAAGTGCAAACGTGCGTTGGATCAGACCGGTTTTTCCCGCCTGGTGATGGCCGGTGGCGTCAGTGCTAACCGCACGCTGCGCGCGAAGCTCGCCGAGATGATGAAAAAGCGTCGTGGTGAAGTCTTCTATGCCCGCCCGGAGTTTTGTACTGACAACGGTGCGATGATTGCTTATGCCGGAATGGTACGCCTGAAAGCGGGGGAACCCGCGGGATTAGGTGTAACGGTGCGTCCGCGCTGGCCACTGTCTGAACTGCCTGCTGCCTGATTGATGGCCCGGTGGCCTTTGGCTTACCGGGCTTTCGTTCTTCGTCTTACTGCTTATCCGTCTCTTTTTTCTTCTTCAGCTTGTGCCAGATTTTGGTTTCCTGACGACGCCAGAGACGTTGGATATTGTCGTGGTGGCGAATCAAAATCAGACAGGAGAGCATCGCGACGGGAAAAGTAAACTGCGGCTTAAACCACCATACGTAGAAGGGGGCGATCAAGGCGCTGACAATTGCACCCAGCGAAGAGTAACCACTTAGTAGCACCGTCAAAAGCCAGGTTCCCGCCATCACACCCGTTAAATCCCAGCCGATAGGTGCAATAGCACCAAACGCGGTCGCCACACCTTTCCCACCCTGAAAATGAAAGAAAACGGGCCAGATATGACCGAGACAGGCGGCAATGGCAATAAGCCCGAGCCAGAAGGGAGTCATGCCCAGAGCGTAGGCACCCCAGACGGGTAACATGCCTTTCAGCACGTCAAAAATCAGTACCGTTACGGCTGCTCCTTTGCCGCCAATTCTTAAAACGTTGGTCGCTCCGGGGTTACCGGAACCACTCTCGCGAGGGTCAGGCAGACCCGCAATGCGGCAGACCAGAATGGCGCTGGAAATTGAGCCACAAAGGTACGCGAGGAGAATCATTCCAGGCGCGATTGCACTCATAACGCTGTTCCATTGTGAAAATGTCGTTTTATTCTCTGCATCAGTGGATAATACGCACAATTTATGGAAAGTGGTATCCAGGTAAGTCAAAAAGCAGGCGGGGCGTGATGGACATTGTATTTATAGAGCAACTTTCGGTAATCACCACCATTGGTGTGTATGACTGGGAACAAACCATCGAACAAAAGCTGGTGTTCGATATCGAAATGGCATGGGACAACCGCCAGGCGGCCAAAAGCGATGATGTTAACGATTGTTTGAGTTATGCCGACATCGCCGAAACGGTAGTGGGCCATGTGGAAGGTGCCCGATTCGCTTTAGTGGAACGCGTGGCTGAAGAGGTCGCTGATCTGCTGCTGAGCCGCTTTAAATCGCCCTGGGTGCGTATCAAATTGAGTAAGCCTGGCGCAGTGGCACGTGCTGCCAATGTGGGCGTAATCATTGAGCGTGGCAATAATCCGAAAAAAATTATTTAAATTCATAATCGTTAAACCAAACGCTAGTCTTCTGGTCATACGTGATGACCGTTTTGCGGCTTCCCGGTGGGGTAGCCGTTTTTTATGTTTAGGGGTATTTGATGAGCGATATGCACTCGCTGCTGATAGCGGCAATTCTGGGTGTTGTCGAAGGACTGACGGAGTTTTTGCCGGTCTCCAGTACGGGCCACATGATCATTGTGGGGCATCTGCTGGGGTTTGAGGGAGAGACGGCAAATACCTTCGAAGTGGTGATCCAGCTAGGATCAATACTGGCAGTAGTGGTGATGTTCTGGCGGCGTCTGTTTGGTTTGATTGGGATTCATTTCGGGCATCCGCCTCATGAAGGAGCAGGCAAAGGGCGTCTTAATCTGGGCCATATTCTGTTGGGGATGATCCCGGCAGTGGTGCTGGGTCTGGTGTTCCACGATACGATTAAATCACTGTTTAACCCCATTAACGTAATGTATGCGCTGGTTGTGGGGGGCTTCCTGCTGATCGCGGCGGAAGTGCTTAAGCCGAAAGTGCCACGTGCGGAAGGTCTCGACGACATGACCTACCGTCAGGCCTTTATGATAGGCTGCTTCCAGTGTCTGGCGCTCTGGCCAGGCTTCTCTCGTTCAGGCGCTACCATTTCCGGTGGGATGCTGATGGGCGTAAGTCGCTATGCTGCGTCAGAGTTCTCGTTCCTGCTGGCCGTACCGATGATGATGGGGGCGACGGCGCTGGATCTCTACAAGAGCATGAAATTCCTCACCGTGGGCGATATTCCGATGTTTGCCGTTGGTTTCGTGACGGCATTCATTGTGGCGCTGGTGGCGATTAAAACCTTCCTGCATCTGATTAAACGTATTTCGTTCATTCCTTTCGCGATCTACCGTTTTATCGTCGCAGCAGCGGTCTACATGGTCTTCATGTAACGATTATGCCCTCAGTCTTTAGGCTGAGGGCAGCGATGTGCTTTCCAGTTAGCAACAGCGTCAATACGACGACGCGTCAGCTCTTCCCGCACTTCTATCCCTTTAAAACCGGCCTCAATGACCGCTTTGGTCGGCACACTTCTGGCGATTTCCCACGCTTCGCGTAACAGACGTCCTTGCGGATAATCACAAGCTTCAAACCCGGCACGACCACGCACGTCTGCTTCACTGGTCAGCGCGATTTGCTCTACGCGCTCCGGTTTGCGCCAGGCATCAATAGAATCGAACAGCTTGATGATGGTTTTGGGCTGCAGGATCGGGAAGGTGTGGATCAGGTCATGAAACTCTGCCACCAGTTTCGCCAGGTCGCGGATATCGTTAGGCACGCGAAAACGCTGACAGACACCTTCCACCAGGCGGACGCCGGCAGGTCCGTGCCCATGATGACGTGGCCAGAGTTCTGGCGGCGTCAGCCCCTTGCCAAGGTCATGGCAAAGGGTCGCGAAACGGACGTCGACTTCTGGGCTCAGCATAGCCGCCATAGAAACCGTCATCAGCGTGTGCACGCCGGTATCAATTTCCGGGTGCCATTTTGCGGGGGCCGGAATGCCAAACAGCACGTCCACTTCCGGGAAGAGGACTTTCAGGGCGCCGCAGTCGCGTAGTACCTGGAAAAAGACCTGAGGATTACGGCTTTTAAGGGCTCCCTCCATCTCCTTCCAGACGCGCTCCGGCGTCAGATGCGCCAGCTCACCCGCGGCGGTCATGTCGCGCATCAGCGTCATAGTTTCGTCAGCAATACGGAAGCTCAGATGTGCATAGCGGGCAGCAAACCGCGCCACGCGCAGTACGCGAAGAGGGTCTTCAGAAAAGGCAGGGGAGACATGGCGCAGCAGGCGGTTACGCAGATCGTTCAGCCCACCGTAAGGGTCGATAATATTGCCATCGTCGTCCTGGGCAAGCGCATTTACAGTAAGGTCACGGCGAAGCAAATCCTGCTCAAGCGTTACGTCCGGTGCGGCATAGCAGGTGAAACCGGTATAGCCGAAGCCTGATTTTCGCTCAGTGCGGGCGAGGGCATACTCTTCATGACTTTGGGGATGAAGGAACACGGGGAAGTCGCGACCTACCTGCTGGTAGCCCGCATCGAGCATTTCGGTGGGCGTTGCGCCAACAACCACCCAATCTCTGTCTTTGACCGGCAGTCCTAATAACGTATCTCGTACTGCACCGCCGACCAGATAACTCTTCACCGCCTCGCTCCTTACGCTGTCTGACTTTTACATGAACCTGCCGCGATGTTGCGACAGGTTCTCATTTTAGCCGACAGATAATACGTAAGAGTGTAGAAGATGGCTAATGTGCTTAGTTCATCCAGCGATCTTTACGCTTGCGACGTGGGATCATGTGCGGCAATACGAGACCGAGGAACAGGCCAACGCCCAGTACGCCACCGCCATACATAAACCACTGCATGATGATGGTGCGCTGTTTGTCGTCCAGTTGCAGGTTAGCAGCGCTGACCTTCTTCTGGGCCACGATCAGCTCGTTTTTGAGCTTCTGATTTTCGGCTTTCAGTTCGTCAATCGCGCTGTCGCTACCGGCCACTTTCTGCTGCATTTCAGCAGTGCGCTGGTTCCAGGTATTGTCGATATTGTTGAGTTTGTCGGTCAGCGTTTTGACCTGATTTTCGAGATCCGGCACACGGGTTCGCAGGCTCGGCTGAGTGTTTAGCTCTTTGAGGGGGATCCATGACGTACGGCCCGTGTTGTCACGGATTTGGGCATAATTGCTGGCTTCGTTAGTTTGCAGCAATTCCACTTCTTCGCCCGCGTTCAGGGTACCCAGCAGACGGTAATTATCACCCGGACCACTGCGGACCCAGGTATTCAGTTCATCAGAGACGTAACGTTTTTCTTCGGCGTGAGCCAGGGTGGAAACGCTAAGCGCAAATAAGGTTAATCCAATCAGGCGTAATTTAAGCATCAGGCAGTCGTTATTATCTTTAAACGTGAACGGTAATAATGCCAACAGTCTGACGACAGCTGGCAGGCGGCATCAATCAGAATCTTCCAGGTCGAACAGAACGTATAAGTGAACTTTTGCACCTGTAAGATCGCGCATTGCATGGCAATCTGACACAAAATACTATCTACTGACAAACATCTGGCGTGTTAGTTCGCCGAAATATCTACTGATGTGACATAACCATAAGTGCAAAGCCATGGCCCAGGAAATCGAATTAAAGTTTTACGTTCACCCCGATAGCGTCGACACGCTTCGCAGTCATCTTCATACCCTCACCGCCGAACATGTGGCGGCCACGCAGCTATTGAATATCTATTACGAGACGCCAGACAACTGGCTGCGTCGTCATGATATGGGGCTGCGTATTCGTGGGTATGACGACAAATACGAAATGACGATGAAAATCGCCGGTCGTGTTGTCGGCGGGCTACATCAGCGCCCGGAATATAACATTTCGCTGGAAAAACCCGAACTGGAACTGTCACAGTTTCCGCAAGAAGTCTGGCCAGAAGGGCATTTGCCGGAGGATCTTGCCGGGCGTGTGCAGCCGTTGTTCAGCACCCATTTTGACCGGGAAAAGTGGTTGGTCACGCTCGGTGAAAGCCGCATTGAAATTGCCCTCGATCTGGGCGAAGTGAAAGCGGGTGAGCATGCAGAGCCGATTTGTGAAATGGAGCTTGAGCTGCTGAGTGGCGATCCGGCCGACATCCTCAAGCTTGCCCGCCAACTGGTAACTCAGTCCGGGTTACGTCAGGGTAGCCTGAGTAAAGCCGCGCGAGGGTATCACCTGGCGCAAGGGAACCCGGTGCGTCAGCGTCGTGCGGTGAGTATTGTGAAGGTCCCGGCCAAAGCATCCACGGAGCTTGGGTTTGCCACTGCGCTCGAAACTGCGCTGTCGCACTGGCAATACCACGAAGAACTCTGGGTACGCGGCGAGCGTCGTGCGAAAGAAGACGTGCTGCAGGCTATTGCTTTGGTTCGCCATACGCTGATGCTCTTTGGCGGTATTGTGCCGCGCAAAGCCAGCGCTCATCTGCGCGATTTACTGACCCAAACAGAAGCAACGCTCACGTCTGACGTCTCAGCTGTGACGGCGGCATGGAGTGCAGAAGCCTCCAGCGCGAAACTGTTGTTAACCGAGTGGCTGGTTGGTCAGGGCTGGCGTCTGTTCCTGGATGAAAAAGCCCAGGCGAAATTTGCCGATTCCTTCAAGCGCTTTGCCGATACCCATTTGTCACGCAGCGCCTCGGAGTTGAAAAAGACGTTTGCCCATCCGCTCGGCGATAGCTATCGCGACCAGTTACCACGACTGTCCAGAGACATTGACAGCGTCTTAGTACTGGCTGGCTATTACGATACCGCGCTAGCGAATGCCTGGATTGAAAACTGGCAGGGATTGCTGCATGCCATCACAACCCGCCAGCACATTGAGATTGAACATTTTCGCAATGAAGCAATCTGTCAGCCACCGTTCTGGCTGCACAGCGGAAAACGCTAATTTGGTGAAGGACACCCCACATGATGCCGCAATCCTCACAGTTACAGCAGCACTGGCAGACCGTGCAGTCACGGCTACCGGAATCGTTTAGCGAGAAGCCGCTTAGCGAGCAGGCGAAGTCAGTACTCACATTCAGTGATTTTGTTCAGGACAGCTTGATTGCGCATCCTGACTGGCTGGCAGAGCTCGAAAGCGCTGCACCACAGGCCGATGAGTGGCAGACCTACGCCGACGCATTGCGCCAGTTGCTGGAAACGGTGACGGATGAGGCATCATTAATGCGCGCACTGCGCCTGTTCCGCCGCCGGACGATGGTGCGTATTGCCTGGGCACAGTCGTTGTCGCTGGTGGCTGAACAGGATTCATTGCAGCAACTCAGTGTACTGGCGGAAACCCTGATTGTTGCCGCCCGTGACTGGCTATACGAGGCCTGTTGCAAAGAGTGGGGAACGCCCAGTAATCAGCAGGGCGAACCGCAGCCACTGCTGATTCTGGGGATGGGCAAGCTGGGAGGTGGGGAGCTTAACTTTTCCTCAGATATCGATCTGATTTTTGCCTGGCCGGAAAACGGAGCCACACGCGGTGGCCGTCGGGAACTCGACAATGCGCAGTTCTTTACCCGTCTTGGCCAGCGCCTGATTAAAGTGCTGGATCAGCCGACGCAGGACGGCTTCGTCTACCGGGTGGACATGCGTCTGCGTCCGTTTGGCGAAAGCGGCCCGCTGGTGCTGAGTTTCGCCGCGCTTGAGGATTATTACCAGGAGCAAGGGCGCGATTGGGAGCGCTATGCGATGGTGAAAGCGCGCATTATGGGCGATAAAGAGGATGTCTATGCCAGCGAGCTTCGCGCCATGCTGCGGCCATTTGTTTTCCGTCGCTATATCGATTTCAGCGTGATTCAGTCGCTGCGTAACATGAAAGGGATGATCGCCCGTGAAGTACGTCGTCGCGGCCTGGTTGACAACATCAAGCTTGGCGCGGGCGGTATTCGCGAGATCGAATTTATTGTTCAGGTCTTCCAGCTAATTCGTGGTGGGCGTGAACCGTCACTGCAATCCCGTTCGTTGTTACCCACGCTTGAGGCTATTGAGCAGCTTGGGCTGTTGCCTGGTAACGATGCGCCGACGCTGCGTGAAGCCTATCTTTTCCTGCGTCGTCTGGAAAATCTGCTGCAAAGCATTAACGATGAACAGACTCAAACCTTACCGGGTGATGAGCTGAACCGCGCCCGTCTGGCCTGGGGCATGGGAATGGCGGACTGGGAAACCTTAACCGCGACGCTGTCTGAACAGATGGCGGGCGTAAGGCAAATCTTCAACGCATTGATTGGTGAAGACGACGCCACCGAAGCACAGGACGATGCGCTGCCCGAGCACTGGCGCGAATTATGGCAGGACGCGTTGCAGGAAGATGACAGTACCCCTGCGCTGGCACATTTGTCCGATGACGATCGCCACCGCGTGTTGGAGTTGGTGGCGGATTTCCGCAAAGAGCTCGATAAACGCACCATCGGGCCGCGTGGTCGCCAGGTGCTGGACCATCTGATGCCGCATTTGCTGAGTGATGTCTGCTCACGTGAGGATGCACCTGTTCCACTGTCGCGTATCACGCCGCTGCTCATCGGGATTGTCACCCGTACCACCTACCTCGAACTGCTCAGCGAATTCCCGGGGGCACGTAAGCACCTGATTTCTCTCTGTGCTGCATCGCCGATGGTGGCCGGGAAACTGGCCCGCTACCCGCTGCTGCTGGATGAACTGCTCGACCCGAACACGCTCTATCAACCGACAGCGATGGATGCTTATCGCGACGAGTTACGCCAGTATCTGCTGCGTGTACCGGATGATGACGAAGAGCAGCAACTGGAAGCGCTGCGTCAGTTTAAGCAGGCGCAGATGCTGCGTGTGGCGGCTGCCGATATTGCTGGCACGCTGCCAGTAATGAAAGTGAGCGATCACTTAACCTGGCTGGCAGAAGCAATGATTGATGCGGTTGTTCAGCAGGCGTGGAGCCTGATGGTTTCGCGCTACGGCCAGCCAAAACATCTGCACGACCGACAGGGCCGTGGTTTTGCGGTGGTGGGTTACGGCAAGCTCGGCGGTTGGGAGCTGGGCTACAGCTCCGATCTCGATTTGATCTTCCTTCATGATTGCCCGGTGGATGTGATGACCGACGGTGAGCGTGAAATTGATGGTCGCCAGTTCTATTTGCGTCTGGCGCAGCGTGTTATGCACCTCTTCAGTACCCGTACCTCATCCGGCATTTTGTATGAAGTGGATGCCCGCCTGCGTCCGTCAGGTGCGGCAGGCATGCTGGTGACATCGACTGATTCCTTTGCTGATTATCAGCAGAATGAGGCCTGGACCTGGGAGCATCAGGCGCTGGTGCGTGCCCGCGTGGTCTATGGCGATCCGCAACTGACCGTTCAGTTTGATGCTATCCGCCGTGACATCATGATGAACGTGCGCGACGGCAGTAAGCTGCAAACGGAAGTGCGTGAAATGCGTGAAAAGATGCGCGCGCATTTAGGCAATAAACACCGCGATCGCTTTGATATCAAAGCAGACGAAGGTGGCATTACCGATATTGAATTCATCACGCAATACCTGGTGTTGCGCTACGCCCATGAGAAACCGAAGCTGACGCGCTGGTCTGATAACGTGCGCATTCTCGAGTTACTGGCGCAAAACGACATTATGGACGAGCAGGAAGCACGTGCGCTGACGATGGCGTACACCACGCTGCGCGATGAACTGCATCATCTGGCGTTGCAGGAACTGCCGGGCCATGTAGCGGAATCCTGCTTTGTAGCCGAGCGGGCGATGGTTCGGGCCTGCTGGAACAAGTGGCTGGTGGAGCCGTGCGCACAAGCTTAAGTGTGATATTATCGCGCGCAAATTTTGCATCTCTCAGGAGACAGGAATGAAAGTAACGCTGCCAGAGTTTAATCAAGCAGGTGTGCTGGTTGTAGGTGATGTGATGCTGGATCGCTACTGGTATGGCCCAACCAGCCGTATCTCCCCGGAAGCGCCGGTGCCGGTCGTGAAAGTCGATACCATTGAGGAGCGCCCTGGCGGTGCTGCGAACGTGGCGATGAACATCGCGTCTCTTGGGGCAACCGCACGTCTGGTCGGTTTAACGGGTATTGATGATGCGGCACGTGCGCTGAGTAAAGCGCTGGCTGACGTTAACGTAAAATGCGACTTCGTTTCTGTTCCAACCCATCCGACCATCACCAAGCTGCGCGTGCTGTCACGCAACCAACAGCTCATCCGCCTCGATTTTGAAGAGGGCTTTGAGGGTGTGGATCCGCAGCCGATGCATGACAGAATCAGCCAGGCGCTTGGCAGCATTGGTGCGCTGGTGCTCTCCGATTATGCGAAAGGCGCGTTGGTCAGCGTTCAGCAGATGATTCAACTGGCGCGTAAAGCCAATGTACCGGTGTTAATCGACCCGAAAGGCACTGACTTTGAACGCTATCGTGGCGCGACGCTGCTGACGCCGAATCTCTCTGAGTTTGAAGCGGTCGCCGGTAAGTGCAAAAGCGAAGCCGAGATTGTTGAGCGTGGCATGGCGGTGATCGCCAATTTCGAACTGTCTGCACTGCTGGTGACGCGCTCTGAGCAGGGTATGACGCTGCTGCAGCCAGGTAAAGCACCGCTGCACATGCCGACCCAGGCGCAGGAAGTTTATGATGTGACCGGTGCTGGTGACACGGTGATTGGTGTGCTGGCGGCAACGCTGGCGGCAGGTAACTCTCTGGAAGAAGCCTGCTTCTTTGCTAATGCGGCGGCAGGGGTTGTGGTCGGCAAGTTGGGCACGTCAACCGTTTCGCCTATCGAACTGGAAAATGCGGTGCGTGGCCGTTCAGAAACCGGTTTTGGTGTGATGAGCGAAGAAGAGCTGCGTGATGCCGTGGTCGCTGCGCGCAAGCGTGGTGAAAAAGTGGTGATGACCAACGGTGTGTTCGACATTCTGCACGCGGGCCACGTCTCCTATCTGGCGAACGCCCGTAAGCTTGGCGATCGCCTGATTGTGGCGGTAAACAGCGATGCTTCCACCAAACGTCTGAAAGGCGAGACGCGTCCGGTGAACCCACTGGAACAGCGCATGATTGTGCTGGGCGCGCTGGAAGCAGTCGACTGGGTGGTCTCGTTTGAAGAAGACACGCCGCAGCGTCTGATTGCCGGTGTGCTGCCGGATCTGCTGGTCAAAGGTGGTGATTACAAACCTGAAGACATTGCCGGGAGCAAAGAGGTGTGGGCGAACGGCGGTGATGTGCTGGTGCTGAACTTCGAAGATGGGTGTTCCACCACCAACATCATCAAAAAAATCCAGAAAGACAGCGATAAGTAAGCATTGAATAGAGTGCCGGATAGGGTGTTTACACCGCCATCCGGCGCTTATCTCGCTTACTCTTCAGCAGGTACGATTTTTACTTTCTCTGGCTCGATGACGACTAACGGTTCTGGTGCGATGGTCTCTGCCGGAACCTTTGCCTCGACCTGTGTTAGCGGCTCAGCCATCGCTGCCAGCGACCCGCCTGAAATACCAATTTCTTTCAGTAACGAATCAATCAGCGGTGCCTGGGTGCGATAAGACAGAGCGGCCGATAATGCCTGTTCTGCCAGATTGCCGCCGCTAACGGTACCTGCTGTTGCGCTGGCTGCTGCACCGCCGCGATTCAGACCATCGACCTGAACAATCTTAATGCCATCAATGGCTTTCATTGGTTCTACAGATTTTTCAATCACCGCCGGCAGTGCCTGCAACAGCGCCAGTTTGAACTTGAGGCTGGTCTGTTCATCGGAAAGCACGTTGATAGCATCGTTCAGTGCACGTTGTGCTTCTGCTTCCGCCAGCCCTTTCTTCCGCGCAGCCTCCGCCAGTTCCACAATCGCTGCTGCCTGCAACTCTGCGGCTTCTTTCTCGGCTTTGGCACGAACCGTCAGCTCAACAGCTTTGGTTTCTGCGTCCTGTGCTGCGGCAATCAGCGCAACCTGCTTGGCACGATCCGCTTCTGCTGTCTGGCGTGTCGTCTCTACGTTTTGCTGAGCACGAACCGCATCGGCCAGCGCATCGTTAGCGCGCGCTTCAGCCTGTGATTGCTGTTCGGACTTGGCGGCAATAGCGATGGATTTCGTCTGGTTGGCGATCTCCGTGACCTGCTGTTGTTCAATCTCTTTAATGCGAACTTCACGCTCGGCTTCCACTTTTCTGGAGCGAACGGCCTGCTCACGCTCGATTTCCGTTTCCTGGATCTGGCGTTCAGCAAGAATGCGCGTCTGTTCTGCTTCACGGCGGCGCTCAGCTTCAAACGCGGCGATCCTGGAGTTCTGCTCGGCAGTGCGGGTTTTCACCTGCTGTTCCTGCTCAAGCGTCATGAAGGATTCCTGTTGCTCGATTTCCAGCTTACGGGCCAGCGCATCACGGTTTTTCTCACGTACAGCGACTTCCACGTCCTGCTCGACTTCGTTACGTTCACGGCGACGACGCTCTGTTTCCTGGGTCAGTTTTGTCAGACCTTCGGCGTCAAAGGCGTTGTTCGGGTTGAAGTGCACTTTTTCGGTCTGGTTAAAGTTAGTTAACGAGACGCTTTCCAACTCCAGACCGTTCTTCGACAGGTCTTCTGCTACGGTGTTCTGTACGCCCTGCACAAAGTTCTCGCGGGTGTCCTGCAGCTCATGCATCGTCATTTGCGAGGCGGTGGCACGCAAGGCATCAACGAATTTATCTTCAATCAGCACACGCAGATCTTCGGGAGACAAGGTACGTTGACCCAGTGTCTGCGCCGCCGTGGCAATCCCTTCGACCGACGGTTTTACGCGTACGAAGAAAGCGACAACGACATCAACGCGCATACGGTCTTTGGTGATCAGGCTGTCGATCGTTGCACGGCTTACCTCAAGCTTGAGCGTGTTCATGTTGATAGGAATGATTTCATGGAAGATGGGCATAACAATTGCGCCGCCGCTCATCACCACTTTCTGTCCACCCAGCCCGGTACGCACGAACGCCTGCTCGGCGGAGGCGCGGCGATAAAGACGGGCAAAAATAATCCCAATGACCAGCAGGATAAAGACAACGGTAATTGCAGATGTCATCCATGAAGGGAATGAATTCAATATACTTTCCATAATACGTCCTTTTGATTATTACAATTCATTTGGCCAGGGATTGATTTCTGCCAAATAACGGCTTGCCGACAGTCGGCAGATAATAAGAACTTTATCGCCTCTTTTAAATGTTTTTCCCTCTTCGGGTTCCAGCAGTAAATAATGTACCTGGCCAAATTTATCTTTAAATTTACCTTCGCAAGGCTGACGGGAGGTCGCACTATGACCCGTAATCGTGGCCATTGCGCCAATAAAATCCTCTTCGGTGATAGCAGTGGTTTCATCGCCGGGTAACCACCGCCCGAGGACTCTGCCAAGATAGTGGGTGCAAACACCGGAAAACAGCAGACAGACAGGGGCCAGCAGCCAGTTTGGCACTGGAGACTGGAGCAGGGAAACACTCAGATGTTGTATCGTAATGCCGGACAGACCAAAGCATCCGGCAATCAGGCAGAGTACCACCAGGGCGGGGACCCGGCCAAAATTCAGATAGTGGAAAAATTGGTTCAGATGACCTGACGCGGCAGCATCATAATCACCTAAATGTGAATCGAGAAAACCGGAAATAATATTTCCCAGGAATAACGATATAATTTCTACCGCACCTATAAGTACAACAAATGCAATTGCAAAAAGATAAGGGGAGTAGTAATCAGGAAAAATATCCATATATTCTCCTTGGTTTATTAATTCGCAGTCCAAACAAAAAATCCAATTTTGTTACACAGGCGATAATATCACAGATGGCAGGGTGGCAGGAATGGATCTCATTACCAAATATCGTAGGGCGTACTCCATATTGCGAGTACGCCTGGCAGTGTTCTGGGGGGGGCAAATCAGGCGTTGGCGTCAGGCGCATCAACCGGTGGGATTGCTGGAGCCGGTTTCACTTCTGAGCTTACGCTACGGCTTTCCAGTTCACTCAGACGCTGTTCCAGCAGCGCAAGTTTTTCACGGGTGCGCAGCAGCACCTGCGTTTGCACATCAAACTCTTCCCGGCTCACCAGATCCAGGCGTGTCAGCTGTGACTGCAGTGTCTGACGGATTTTCTTTTCGACATCTTCCCCGAACTCACGAATCCCTTTCGGCATTGATTCGTGGACCTGACGCGCAATCTGTTCAATTTTTTTCGGGTCAATCATTTTGTGTTCCCTGTTCGGATAGGTTCTGACAATTATTGTAGTGTGATATGCAGTGACGATAAACCAGATTTGTTTGAAGGTTATGCGTTGCCGAAGGAAATCATTAGCGTTATAGTTATCGCGCTTATTCTCAGGGCGGGGCGAAATTCCCCACCGGCGGTAAATCAGCGAACGCTGAAAGCCCGCGAGCGCTTCCGATGCAAATTGGAAGGTCAGCAGATCCGGTGTAATTCCGGGGCCGACGGTTAGAGTCCGGATGGGAGAGAGTAACGATTCAGTCGGGCCTGGAGGCCTGCTCGCGTTATTTTTTTATACTCCTAAGACTGCCCTGATTCTGGTAACCATAACTTTATTGAGGTCTTTTACCATGAATCAGACGCTGCTTTCTTCTTTTGGCACGCCATTCGAACGTATTGAAAATGCTTTAAGCGCACTGCGCGAAGGTCGCGGAGTGATGGTGCTCGACGATGAAGATCGTGAAAACGAAGGCGATATGATTTTCGCCGCTGAAACCATGACCGTAGAGCAAATGGCGCTGACTATTCGTCACGGTAGCGGCATTGTTTGCCTTTGCCTGACTGAAGATCGTCGTAAACAACTTGATTTGCCGATGATGGTTGAGAACAACACCAGTGCGTACGGCACCGGTTTTACCGTCACCATCGAAGCGGCTGCTGGCGTGACCACCGGTGTTTCTGCCGCTGACCGCCTCACCACCGTGCGTGCGGCTATTGCCGATGGCGCAAAACCTTCCGATCTGAACCGTCCTGGCCATGTTTTCCCGCTGCGCGCGCAGCCGGGTGGCGTGTTAACCCGTGGTGGTCACACTGAAGCAACCATCGACTTAGTGACGCTTGCAGGTTTCAAACCGGCAGGTGTGCTGTGTGAACTGACCAACGACGATGGCTCAATGGGCCGTGCACCTGAGTGCATCGAATTCGCCCGTCAGCACAATATGGCCGTTGTGACTATCGAAGACCTGGTGGCCTACCGCCAGGAGCATGAGCGTAAAGCCAGCTAAGCGATAGTCTGTCCGAACAATCCGAAGCCAGGAAACTGACTTCGGATTTTTTATATCTGCACTTCTTACTCCCTCTGAAATCCCCGCATTTACCACCTTTGTTGATCTCACTAATGGATACATTCTCCTGCTACTTATAAAGTGGTAACCATTGATGGATTATTAGCACAATCAATTGTGTGATTTGATGAGGAGGGGAAATGCTAATTTACTGGTGCGGTTTTCTTGTGGTTGTATTTGTTATGTTCGCCCATATCCTCTGCCTGAAGCGTAATTGCCGCGCGTATCGTCAGGATAGAGATGCGCTCCAGGAAGGCTACCAACGTGCGTTAGAGGTTATTCACCGCCTGCAAGCCGGTGAGCAAATTGAGAAGTGCACTGAATCTGTCTCCCCTTCTGAGAGCTCTCATCTCTGATGGAGCGAGCCCTACGAAGCAGTAAAACCCTCTCTTCATATACACTTGTCATGTGACGTTGATGAGTTCTTCAGGAATATTGTGCAATATGCCATTTGCATCCATGACTGCTTATGGCGATCGTTCTGCTTGGATCATCTGATGCAGTATTTGCAGTGCTGATCCCATTTTTCGTTTTTTATATTCAAAATTTCTGAATATCTTAATCATGCTTATCTGAGTTCATCACTTTATAAAAAAGCGTAATGTGTTCACATCAAATCGACACACTCAGTAAGGATATCATCATGTCTGCACCTCGTATGCCAGCACTGTTTTTGGGCCACGGCAGCCCGATGAATGTTCTGGAAGATAACGTTTATACTCGCGCCTGGGCTCACCTTGGCGATACGCTGCCGCGTCCAAAAGCTATTGTGGTGGTCTCCGCTCACTGGTTTACCCGTGGGACCGGGGTGACGGCAATGGAAGCGCCTAAAACCATCCATGACTTTGGTGGTTTCCCGCAGGCGCTGTACGACACGCATTATCCGGCGCCTGGCTCGCCAGAACTTGCCCAGCAGTTGGTTGACCTGCTTGCCCCTGTTCCGGTCGGGCTGGATAAAGAAGCCTGGGGTTTTGACCACGGCTCATGGGGCGTGCTGATCAAGATGTACCCGAATGCGGATATCCCGATGGTGCAGTTGAGCGTTGATAGCACCAAACCCGCAGCCTGGCATCTGGAGATTGGTCGTAAACTGGCAACACTGCGTGATCAAGGCATCATGCTGGTGGCGAGCGGTAATGTGGTGCATAACTTGCGTACCGCGCGCTGGCATGGCGACAGCTCACCGTATCCTTGGGCGACCTCTTTCAATGATTTTGTGAAAGAGAATTTGACCTGGAAAGGACCTGCTGAGCAGCATCCGCTGGTGAACTATATGGATCATGAGGGCGGCTCGCTGTCGAACCCGACACCGGATCATTTCCTGCCGCTGCTGTATGTGCTGGGCGCATGGGATGGCGAAGAGGCGATTTCAATTCCCGTGGACGGTATCGAAATGGGCAGTCTCAGCATGTTGTCAGTACAGGTAGGCTAAGCCACTAAAAAGCCCGATAGCGAAGGCGCATCGGGCTTTATCAAGGCACCAGGGGAGAGGTAACTGCCCCCGGAGTTATGTGTTACTCGATAAAAATATGCGGATAGAAGCGGGACAGATCCTGGGTGATCAGTGCCCGATCTTCGCGAATACCGATACCGGCAGGTTGATCGTTGATAAGCCAACTGCCAATCAGCATGTAGCTGTCGCCGTATTTAGGCAACTGACAGAATTCCTGAACAATCATCCCTTCTTCACCGTATGGGCCTTCCACTTCTTCCACGGTTTTGCCGTTTTCAATAATGGAGACGTTCGCCCCTTCACGGGAGAAGATGGGTTTGAGCACATACTTATCCATTTCCGGGTGCGCATCTTCTGCGAAGTAAGCGGCCAGCAGGTTTGGGTGACCAGGGAACATTTCCCACAACATCGGTAGCAGCGCTTTGTTAGAGATAATGCTCTTCCAGGCCGGTTCCAGCCAGCGTACGCCAGCATCTTCCAGCTTGGTAGAGAACACTTCACGCAGCATGTACTCCCAGGGATAGAGTTTAAACAGGTTGCTGATCACTTGATCCTGCAAATCTGAGAACTGGCCCCGTTCGCCAAGACCGATATCTTCGATGTAGAGAAATTCGGTTGCGACCTCGGCTTCAGCGGCGCAATCCTGCAGATACTGCACGGTCCCGCGATCTTCAACGGTATCGCGGCAGCAGGCAAAGTGCAGCAGATTGAAGCCATGCTGTTCACGCAGCTCAGCGAAACGCTCAATAAGCTTTTCCTGCAGGCTGTTGAACTGATCGCTACCTTCCGGTAACTGACCGGCATTCACCTGATCTTCCAGCCAAATCCACTGGAAAAAGGCGGCTTCATATAATGAGGTCGGCGTATCGGCGTTATTTTCCAGCAACTTAGGTTCACCCGTGCCATCCCACGCTAAATCCAGGCGTGAATAGAGCGAAGGCTGCTGGGTTTTCCACGACTGACGCACAAATTCCCAGGTATGCTTAGGGATGCGGAATTTCGCCAGCAACTCGTCGCTGGCGATGACTTTATCCACAACCTTCAGGCACATCTGGTGTAACTCGGCGGTGACATCTTCGAGCTTCTCAACCTGGGCGAGTGTCAGCTTGTAGTAGGCATCTTCACACCAGTACGGCTCGCCATACATGGTGTGAAAATTGAAACCAAACTCAGTGGCTTTCTCGCGCCAGTTTGGGCGCTCAGTAATACTGATTCTTTCCATGCTGATCAGCCGCCCATTGAGCGAGTGGACGTGCCGCTGCCGCTGGCGCTGCTACGCTGCATGGTGTTTTGTTTCGCAACGGACTCACCGAATCCACCGCGCGTCACGGTTGACGTAGTGGCAGGTTTTGGCGCCATTGCGGTTTTCGATACGGTTGCTGAACGGCCTGGTTGAGCCGCGCCGTAGCTTTTACCACCGGCATCAGTGTACTGACCGTAGGCCGGGCTCGCCGGGTTACGGGAACTGAACAGCGGTTGCTGTGCAAAGCCTGCACCGCCGCCCATCATACGACCCATCATGTAACCTGCCATCAGCGGCATCCACATGCTGCCACCGGATTGCTGCACCTGCGCCTGGTTTTCAGGTGCCGTGCCCGCTTGCGATGGAGCCTGCTGACACTGGCCTTCACCAAATTCAGCCACGCAATCTTCACGACTCGCGTATTTTGGTGCCGTGCGTTCAGCTTCTTTCAGGGCATTGTTATAGGTCGTTGTACATTCTGCACTTTTACCAGGATTGGCAGATGAGCAGTCGTCCGCATTCTGGTACATGGATACTGTTTCATCGCTCTGTTCGCAGCCTGCCAGCATAAAAACGGCAGAAATAGCGAAAGCGACGGGCGTCAGGTGACGCGCGCTCCAGCTTTTGCGAAACATCGCATGATTAATGCTCTTTGTCCGTTTCATATTTGTCTTCCGAGACCCAAAGGTATGTATAAAAGGTCAGGATAGAGGATGAGTGTCTGAAAATGAAGCAGGATGCGGGCTGGAAGGGGGGATCTTTACGTTGCCTTACGTAAAAACGGGGGCTGTGTGCCCCCGTTTTGCAACATCAACGACTTAGCGAGTGGTTCGCGCTGCGGCCGGTTGAGCGGTAGCAGCCTGGTTTCCGTTCGCCATGTTGTTTACACGGGCTTCCTGGTCCGGGTTTTCCGGTGCTACGCTTTCAGGCGTGGTTGGGATAGCTTTACCCAGTGTGTTGTTCAGTGCGACCAGATCCTGCTCATTTAACGTACCCAGTGCCGATTTGATATTCAACTGGTTGATCAGGTAGTTATAACGCGCACTGGACAGTTGTTGTTTCGCATTGAACAGGGTAGTGGTCGCATCCAGAACATCAACAATGGTACGCGTACCGACGGAGTAGCCTGCTTCCATTGCGTCGAGGGAGCTTTGTGCAGACACAACCGCTTGTTTGTACGCATTGATGCTGCTGATAGAGGCGTTCACGTTGTTAAACGAGGAACGAACGGTCTGCACTACGCTGCGGTGTGCACTTTCAAGCTGCTCGCTGGCACCGACAAAATTATACTGCGCTTGTTTAACCTGAGAGTTCACCATGCCGCCCTGATACAGCGGGAGGGAGAAGCTCAGGCCAACTTTGTTCTGACCAATTTTGCTGTCGTCATACTGGCTGGTGTTAGTACGGGAGCCGCTGTATGAGGTGTTAGAAACCGTTGAGGATGCGGTCAAATTCAAGGTCGGCAAGTGACCATCCTGCGCCTGGCGGATTTGCTCACGCGCCAGATCCTGGGACAGACGAGCCTGCAACAGTGACAGGTTACGCGATTCCGCATCCTTCAGCAGCGTGTTGACCGCTTTCGGTTTGTCGGTTTTAAAGCCATCAACGTTCAGAGACGCCAACTCCGGATAATAGTTACCGGTCACCTGGCGCAGAGATTCAACGGCGTTATCCAGGTTATTGCGAGCAGTTACTTCATTCGCCAGCACGGTATCGTACTGAGAGCGGGCGTTCTGTACGTCAGTGATGGCGACCAGACCCACGTTAAAACGCTGGGTGGTTTGATCCAACTGACGGTAAATAGCCTGTTTCTGCGCTTCGGTATAAGACAAGGAGTCAATCGCGCTCAGGACGTTAAAATAGGCTGTTGCGGTATTAAGGATTAACGTCTGCTGATCGGTCTGATAGGTCACATCCTGGATGCCCGCGCTTTTTTCCTGTAAGGTCAGAGCACGCCATTTCGACATATCAAAGATTGTTTGGGTCAGCTGCAAAGAAGCGCTTGTCGCATTCGAGTTAACGCCATTGCTGTCGCGATAACCGTTGCCGTAAGCATAATCGGCACCCAAACCCAACTGAGGCAGTAACGGGCTGCGTGCTTCGTTGATTTTCTCGAAAGCAGCATCGCGATCTGCGCCAGATTTACGCAGGTCCGGGTTGCTTGTACGCGCCTGCTGATAAACCTGCAACAGGTTTTCTGCCTGGCTCATAGCACTGAAAGCCGTCAGGCTCAGGCCGATAAGGATGGGGAGCAATTTCTTCATTTGCATTCCTTGTTGTGAAGCATGAATAGCGCTGATCTTAATTCGGAAATAATCGCCGATTCTACCAGAGACTGCCATCGCTTAAGATTGGCGTTACGTGCCATCCGGCGTAAATTTGCTCCAATCTACCACATAGTATTTGAAACGGCAGTCAAACAGGCTTGAAATCCACGAAATCACCTTTGTTACGAACAGGATATCCGCATGAGTAAGCCGAATACGCTCCCAGTGACTTTCGCCAAAAACGATGTAGAAATTATTGCACGGGAAACGCTGTACAGCGGTTTTTTTTCGCTCGAACTTTACCGTTTTCGCCACCGTTTATTTAATGGTGAAATGAGCGGTGAAGTACGAAGAGAAATTTTTGAACGCGGGCATGCTTCAGTCTTGCTACCCTTTGACCCAGTGCGTGATGAAGTGGTGTTGATTGAACAAATTCGCATTGCAGCATTAGATACCAGTGAAAGCCCGTGGTTGCTTGAGTTGGTCGCAGGCATGATTGAAGAGGGCGAAACGGTCGAAGACGTTGCCCGCCGTGAAGCACAGGAAGAGGCCGGTCTATCGGTTGGGCGCATGAAGAAGGTGTTAAGCTACCTTGCAAGCCCTGGCGGGACCAGCGAACGCTTAACCATACAGGTTGGGGAAGTGGATGCCACAAAGGCTGAAGGTATACATGGCCTGGTGGATGAAAACGAAGATATTCGTGTTCATGTGGTTAGCCGGGAACAGGCTTACCAGTGGGTAGAAGAGGGGAAAATCGACAACGCGGCGTCTGTCATCGCCCTGCAATGGCTGCAACTGCATTATGAGGGCTTACGAAAAGAGTGGAAAAAATGAAGCGTTATACACCTGACTTTCCTGAAATGATGCGTCTGTGTGAAACCAATTTCGCACAGTTACGCCGTCTGTTGCCGCGTAATGATGAGGCAGGCGAAACGGTAAGCTACCAGGTGACGAATGCGCAATACCGGTTAACGATTGTTGAATCCACCCGCTACACTACGCTTGTGGAAATCAAACAAACCGTGCCAGCAATAAGCTACTGGAGCCTGCCGTCAATGACGGTTCGTTTGTATCATGATGCGATGGTGGCCGAAGTGTGTTCGAGTCAGCAGATCTTTCGTTTTAAAGCGCGTTATGATTATCCGAATAAAAAGTTGCATCAACGCGACGAAAAGCATCAAATTAATCAGTTTCTGGCCGATTGGCTACGTTACTGCCTGGCACATGGAGCAATGGCGATTCCGGTTTGTTAGCGTAGTGAAACCTAAGGACACCATTTGGAAAGCCTGTTAAACCTGAATCTGGCTGATGAGTCCAGAGTCAGGATATTACAAATTACTGATACTCATCTGTTTGCCGAAAAGCACGAAACGTTGTTAGGGGTGAATACCTGGGAGAGCTATCAGGCCGTGCTTGATGCCATTCAGGCACAACAACGTGATTGTGATTTAATTGTCGCTACGGGCGACCTAGCGCAGGACCAGACAGCTGCGGCCTATCAGCATTTCGCTGAAGGTATCGCAAGGTTTGGCGTACCCTGCGTATGGCTTCCGGGTAATCATGATTTCCAGCCTGCCATGTACAACGCACTGCATGAGGCGGGTATCTCTCCAGCCAAGCGCGTTTTTGTCGGCAATCACTGGCAAATCCTTTTACTGGACAGTCAGGTATTTGGTGTTCCTCACGGTGAGCTGAGTGAATTCCAGCTCGACTGGCTGGAGAAAAAGCTGGCGGACGCCGAAGAACGCCACACGCTGCTGCTTTTGCACCACCACCCTCTGCCTTCCGGATGTAGCTGGCTCGATCAACACAGTCTGCGCAATGCCGCGGAACTGGATAACGTTCTGGTTCGCTACCCCAACGTCAAAAACATGCTGTGTGGGCACATTCATCAGGAGTTGGATCTCAACTGGAATGGACGCCGTATGCTGGCGACCCCATCGACCTGCGTCCAGTTTAAGCCACACTGTGCGAACTTCACGCTGGATACGATTGCTCCGGGTTGGCGCTGGCTTGAGTTGCACGCCGATGGCAGCATGCACACGGAAGTTTGCCGTTTGCAAAGCGCCAGGTTTAGTCCTGATACCGCGTCAGAAGGCTACTGATGGCCACACTTCTCTATTTGCACGGATTTAACAGCTCTCCGCGTTCTGCAAAAGCGACGCAGTTCAGAACGTGGTTGGCAGAACATCATCCCGGTATTAACGTCGTGGTGCCGCAGCTGCCGCCGTACCCGGCTGAGGCAGCGGAGCTGCTGGAGCTGCTGGTGCTGGAAAACGGTGGACAGCCTTTGGGCATCGTAGGATCCTCATTAGGCGGCTACTACGCCACCTGGCTTTCACAGTGTTTGACCCTGCCTGCTGTCGTCATCAATCCGGCGGTTCGTCCGTTTGAATTGCTGGCCGATTTTCTGGGCAACAACGAGAACCCCTACACGGGGCAGCAATATGTGCTAGAGTCTCGCCATATTTACGATCTCAAAGTGATGCAGGTCGACCCGCTGGAAGCGCCGGATTTAATCTGGCTTTTGCAACAGACGGGCGATGAAGTGCTGGATTATCGTCAGGCCGTGGCGTATTACGATGCATGTCGCCAGACGGTAGAAGAGGGCGGTAACCACGCTTTTGTGGGCTTTGAGAATCATTTCACACAGATTGTCGATTTTCTTGGGCTCCGTTGAGCTGACAAGAAAACGACCCGATCACTATCTACGAACAAACCATGACGCAATCCTATAACGCTGATGCCATAGAGGTACTCACCGGGCTTGAGCCGGTTCGCCGCCGTCCGGGGATGTACACCGACACGACCCGCCCTAACCATCTTGGTCAGGAAGTTATTGATAACAGCGTGGATGAAGCGCTGGCAGGCCACGCCAAACGTGTGGATGTCATTCTGCACGCCGATCAATCACTGGAAGTTATTGATGATGGTCGCGGTATGCCGGTGGATATTCACCCGGAAGAGGGTGTTCCTGCGGTGGAACTGATCCTCTGTCGTTTGCATGCTGGCGGCAAGTTCTCCAACAAAAACTACCAGTTTTCTGGCGGCCTGCACGGCGTAGGTATTTCGGTGGTGAATGCGCTGTCGCGTCGCGTTGAGGTTAACGTTAAACGTGACGGGCAAGTCTATAACATTGCGTTTGAGAATGGCGACAAGGTCCAGGATCTGAGCGTGGTGGGTACCTGTGGGAAACGTACCACGGGTACCAGCGTACATTTTTGGCCGGACGAACAATTCTTCGATAGCCCGCGTTTTTCAGTTTCACGACTCTCCCATCTGCTCAAAGCGAAAGCCGTTTTGTGCCCGGGTGTGGAAATTACCTTTAAAGATGAAGTCAACAATACCGAGCAGCGCTGGTGTTATCAGGATGGTCTGACGGATTATCTGATGGAAGCCGTCAACGGCTTGCCGACACTGCCGCAGAAACCGTTTGTTGGCAACTTCTCTGCTGAGACCGAAGCGGTTGACTGGGCACTGCTCTGGCTGCCGGAAGGCGGTGAACTGCTGACCGAAAGCTACGTTAACCTTATCCCGACCATGCAAGGGGGGACGCATGTTAACGGACTGCGTCAGGGACTGCTGGATGCGATGCGCGAATTCTGTGAATACCGCAACATTCTGCCGCGTGGTGTGAAGCTGTCGGCGGAAGATATCTGGGATCGCTGTGCATACGTGCTGTCAGTGAAAATGCAGGATCCGCAGTTTGCCGGTCAGACCAAAGAGCGTCTGTCATCACGTCAGTGCGCGGCTTTTGTCTCTGGTGTCGTAAAAGACGCATTCAGTCTCTGGCTGAACCAGAACGTACAGGCCGCAGAGATGCTGGCTGAAATGGCAATTTCCAGTGCTCAGCGCCGTATGCGCGCCGCCAAAAAGGTAGTGCGTAAGAAGTTGACCAGTGGCCCGGCGCTGCCTGGCAAGCTGGCTGACTGTACTGCCCAGGATCTCAATCGTACCGAACTGTTCCTGGTCGAAGGGGACTCGGCAGGTGGATCAGCCAAGCAGGCGCGCGATCGTGAATACCAGGCGATCATGCCGCTCAAGGGTAAGATCCTGAACACCTGGGAAGTCTCTTCTGATGAGGTACTGGCCTCGCAGGAAGTGCATGATATCTCTGTAGCGATCGGTATGGATCCTGACAGTGCGGATTTGAGCCAGTTGCGCTACGGTAAAATTTGTATTCTCGCGGATGCGGATTCCGATGGTTTACACATTGCCACGCTGCTTTGCGCGCTCTTTGTGAAACATTTCCGCGCGCTGGTGAAAAACGGCCATGTTTATGTGGCGTTGCCGCCGCTCTACCGTATCGATCTGGGCAAAGAAGTTTATTATGCCCTGACGGAAGAAGAGAAAATTGGTGTGCTCGAACAGCTTAAGCGCAAGAAGGGCAAACCTAACGTCCAGCGCTTCAAAGGCCTCGGCGAAATGAACCCGTTACAGCTGCGCGAAACGACGCTTGATCCGAATACCCGCCGTCTGGTTCAGTTGATCATCAGTGACGAAGATGAACAGCAAACGAACGCCATGATGGATATGTTGCTTGCCAAGAAACGTTCTGAAGACCGTCGCAACTGGCTGCAGGATAAAGGCGATATGGCAGACATCGAAGCCTGATTCTCCCGGACGCTTCAGGTCACAAGGCCTGAAGCGTTTTACTTTCTGCTCTGTATCTCATTTTCCCCACCTCTGGTACTTTCTGTCTCTACCCCTTTTCTCATTTCCAACGACGATATTCACACCAGAATTTGATTGCTTAATTCTCACTGCGGTTTTAAGGTATTAACATTAACTACTAGTATGGTAGATGATTTTTTACTTTCAAATCGAGGTTGTTCTATGCAGATGACAATGCGGTGGTTTGGGCCAAAAGAGGACAAGGTCTCTCTTGAATACATCCGCCAGGTGCCGGGTGTGGAAGGAGTTGTTGGTGCACTTTATGATGTGCCGGTTGGCGAATTGTGGCCTGTCGATAAGATTGAAGCGCTGGTCGGGCAGGCTCACGCCGCCGGGTTAAAAATGGAAGTCATTGAAAGCGTTAATATTCATGATGACATCAAAATTGGCCTGCCGAGTCGCGATCGTTATATCGAAAACTACAAGCAAACCATCCGCAACCTGGCCCGCGTTGGCGTGAAAGTCATCTGCTATAACTTCATGCCCGTCTTTGACTGGATGAAGACCGACATGAACTATGTTCTGCCGGACGGTTCCGTGACAATGGCATTTGAAAAGAAAGACATCGATAAGAGCCTGGAAGAGGTGGTCAGCGAAGTCCTCAGCAACTCGAACGGCTTTGCTCTGCCGGGTTGGGAACCAGAGCGCCTGGCCAAGGTACAGGAACTCTTTGCCAGCTACAAAGATGTGGATGATGAGAAGTTGCGGGAAAACCTGGTCTACTTCCTGAAGGCCATTATTCCAGTCTGCGAAGAAGTCGGTATCAAAATGGCGATTCATCCTGACGATCCGCCGTACTCTATTTTTGGCCTGCCGCGGGTAGTGAAAAATCGCCAGGATCTGGACTGGCTGTGCAATGCCGTCGATTCTGAAGCCAATGGGATCACGCTGTGTACTGGATCTATCGCTGAAGATCCTGATAACAACGTCTATGAGATCCTCGCAGAGTTTAGCCGCCGCAAGCGCATCCATTTCGCCCATGTGCGCAACATCAAGATTATCAAAGACAAAGATTTTTACGAGTGTGCACACCCGTCTCAGTACGGCTCTCTGGACATGTACAAGGTGATGCAGTCGCTGCACGACAACGGTTTTGATGGCTACATCCGCCCGGATCATGGTCGCTTTATCTGGGGCGAAACGGGGCGTCCGGGCTATGGTTTATACGACCGTGCGTTGGGCGTCACCTATCTCCTCGGACTCTGGGAAGCGCTGCAGAAACGCTAATCCCCCAATTTTGCTGGCGATACACTTTCGCCAGCATTTTCCTCTTACTTCAGACTTACCCCTGTCTACCCCCTCTCTACCCCTCTTGTCGTAACGTGCCTTTTTCCATTCACATTGCGGACTTAAAGTAGTATTTTGGATGCAATATAACGTTTCTCCCGACACACATTCCTACGAGGATGAAACATGCAACGCATTGTTATACCAACAAATTATGTGCACGTGCGCACTACGCCTTTATGGACAAACACCACCGCACCCGCCTCAATATGGCAACGTCACCTGGATGCGGGAACGCGTCAGGGCGTCTACCCGCGTCTTAGCGTCATGCAGGGCACCATCCGCTATTACGGTTATGCCGATGAGACCAGCCCGGAGCCCATTGAAACGCTCACCATCGAAGCCGGGCAGTTCGGTGTTTTCCCGGCAGAAGTCTGGCATCGCATTGAAGCCTTATCTGAAGATACGGTGTTCAACGTCGATTTTTGGGTTGATCCTAAAATTTTGATTGAAGGGTGAGGGGAGAGAAAATGACCACTGAAAACCTGGGATATTCCGTAGCGGTAACCAACCGTAGCAGCAGCGAAACCCATGAAAAAATCTGGCTGAAACCGATGGCACTCTACGTGCCGGATGTTGCGGTTGGGGCGGTCAATGAACTGGTCGCACAACTGGCAGACAAGAGCGAAAGCGAGAAAGGCTTTGTGCTAACAGTGACCAACAACAACAACGGGGTTTCTGTCGATAAAGACAAACTGACGCTGGCAAATCTGAACGATCCCACCTTTGCTGCGGACGCAGTGAAAGACTTGATCAACATTGTTCGCGGCTATGAGTCCGACGAAGAGACCAACGTTTGCGGCTGGTAGCGATCCTGTCGCTCGTTGAAAAGGAGGTTAACGACCTAATGGTTAACCTCTTTTCTCACCATTACAAAGACTGACGGGGAAGGTAAGGGCTGTCGACGCGTACCGTCTCCTGATGGTTTTCCCCATTGATAATATGTAACGCGCTCAGGCGGCCAATCTCGTAATGCGGGAGTTGTACTGTAGAGAGTGGCGGTACGAAAAGTTCACCCGTTCCCACCATATTGTCGTATCCCAGTACTGCGACATCCTGCGGGATCCGCAGCCCTTTTGATAACAACACCTGATACACCACGAATGCGACGCGGTCATTACCGCACACGATGGCGTCTATGGCGGGTTTCTTGCCGTTGAGCAGGGGGGTAAGAATATCCACAGTATCAATATGATGCTGATCGCCAGGTGGAAGGTAGTAGTGGTGAAGCGTGTCCGGATTCACTCCCATTTCCCGGCAGGCACGTTCAAGGCCCGCACGGCGTCGGCCGCTGGCGACAATCTCTTTCGGAAGATGAATACATAACAGGTTGCGATAGCCTGCTTTCAGTAACGCCTTCACGCCCAGATACTGTCCTTGTTCATCGTCGGGAATGTAGCTGGCCAGTTGTCCAGAGAGACTTTCGCAGTTTGCCAGCACGCAGGGCAGCGTGCGCAGTTTGTCCGGAACTGGGACATGGCGCAGCCCCATGGTGGTGTAGATGATGCCATCCGGGCGATGTGCCAGCAGCAAATCAACAATTTTCTCCGGGCTGTCGTTACTGAACATGTTCACTAGCAGACTATTCCAGCCGTGTGCGCGCGCAGTCTCTTCAATGGAGAGAGTGATCTCCACTGAGAACGGCGTGGTCATGGTGTCCAGCGCCAGCACGCCAATCGTGTTCATGGTCGATTTCCCGCCGCGAATTTTCTTCGCTGACAGGTCGGAGACATAGTTGAGCTGCTCGACGGCGGCCATCACCCGTTCAAGGGTCTCTGCTTTCAGGCGTTGCGGTTCATTAATGGCGCGAGAAACCGTCATCAATGACACGTTCGCTAATTTCGCCACATCCTTTAAAGAGGCCATATTGTCTGCCATTACCCTTATCTTTTGCGCCTGGCGGCGCCTTACCCCAGCTGCGGAGCATTATGTCAGTGCTGTCGTCATAAAAACGCAGCAAAAATGAGATCACCGTTACATTACCTCAATGTTAACGTTAACTTTTGTGATTAACATCGCAAGGGCTACAAAGAATGCATGAATACATGAAATGTTAACGTTATCTTTTTTCTTATCCACTCCATTGTCCCTTTTACTTTTGATAAGAAAGCAGGTTGCGATGACACTTCTACTGACTGCCGCGAATCACGCGCTGAACGACAAAAAAGATGCGATAAACCCACGCTGGTATCCGCAGTACCATCTGGCTCCGCAGGCGGGCTGGATGAACGACCCCAATGGTCTGACGTGGTTTGATGGCTATTTCCACGCCTTCTTCCAGCACTATCCCTTTGGACCCGATTGGGGGCCGATGCACTGGGGCCATGCGCGCAGTCGCGACATGGTGCGCTGGGAACACCTGCCGGTTGCGCTGGCCCCCGAAGGCCCGGAAGACAAAGACGGCTGCTTTTCTGGCTCCGCCGTGGTGAACGGTGACACGCTGGCGCTGATTTACACCGGGCATAAGTTCCACGGTGAACCGGTGGAGGCCAATCTCTACCAGGTGCAGTGCCTGGCGACCAGCACGGATGGCATGACGTTTCAACGACAGGGACAGGTGATTGATACCCCGGCGGGCGTACACCATTTTCGTGATCCGAAGGTTTGGCGGGAAGGTGAGGCCTGGTACATGGTGGTGGGTGCCAGAACGGCAGATATCGGTGAAGTGCAGATTTATCGCTCCGCCGATCTGCGTCACTGGGAGTTTGAAAGTAACATTAAACAAGATGATGGCACGCTCGGCTTCATGTGGGAATGCCCGGACTTGTTTACGCTCGGTGAGACGCAAGTGCTTATGTTCTCTCCGCAGGGCGTCAGGGCCGACGGTTATCACAACCGTAACCTTTTCCAGAGCGGATATCTCACGGGTAAATGGCAGCCCGGTTCACCGTTTGTCGCCACAAGCGAATTCAAAGAGCTCGATCATGGGCATGATTTTTATGCGCCACAAAGTTTTACCACCCCGGACGGACGTCGTGTGGTCATCGGCTGGCTGGCAATGTGGGAATCGCCGATGCCAGAGAAAGCTGACGGCTGGGCGGGCATGCTGTCACTGCCACGCGAACTGATGCTTGATGACAGGGGAAATGTGCGCATGACCCCGGTTAAGGAGCTGGAAACCCTGCGCGGTAAACAGTACCCGTGGCCGGTCAGCGAGTTGCACAACCAGACACTACAGGTCGCAGATCATGCCAGCGCGATGGAAATCTCTCTTTGCTGGGACATGAGCCACAGCGATGCGGAGCAGTATGGCCTGAGTCTGGGTGACGGCGCGCGCCTTTATGTTGATAACCAGTCCCGTCGTCTGGTGCTCTCCCGTGATTATCCGCAGGCGGGGTTAAGCGGTTATCGCAGCGTGCCGCTACCGGAAGATGGCCTGCTTCATCTGCGTATTTTTATCGACCATTCCTCACTGGAAGTCTTCGTCAATCAGGGGGCATTCACGCTCAGCAGCCGTATTTATCCTGATCCACTCCGCCGCACCCTTTCGCTGTTCAGCCAACAGGGCCATGCGGTGGTGCAGCAGGCGTGCGCATGGGAACTGGTGAACTGAGTCATTAGTAGTCAGTACCGCAGGAAGATGTAAGGCAAGGGTGACGCACATTTGCAGGAAACGGCGGTGTCGACAGCTCCCGTTAACTTGCATCCTCATCATCGAACGGAGAACGAAGAATGAAAATAAATCTGCCATTCAGCAATAAACAGTACGGCTTTTCGTCCGGGTATCTGCTCTTCTTTTTTGCTGCCTGGTCACTTTGGTGGTCGTTTTATGCCATCTGGCTTAAAACGAAACTGGGCTTAACCGGTTCCGAACTGGGCATGCTCTATTCCGTAAACCAGTTCTTCAGCATGATTTTTATGGTCGGCTATGGCGTGATTCAGGACAAACTGGGCACCCGGAAACCGCTTATCTGGCTGGTTGGTCTGGTTTTGCTGCTCAGTGGTCCTTTTCTGATTTACGTTTATGAGCCGCTTTTAGCATCGAACTTCACCCTCGGAATGGTGTTGGGGGCGATTTTCTTTGGCATTGGTTATCTTGCCGGATGTGGCCTGGTTGACAGTTTTATTGAGAAACTCAGCCGTAAATTCAATTTTGAATTTGGTACCGCCCGCTTTTGGGGCTGTATTGGCTATGCCGGAGGCACCTTTGTCGGCGGGATCTTTTTCAGCATTAACCCGCATATTAATTTCTGGTGTGTGTCGCTGATGGGCCTGCTGTTTTTGCTGGTTAATCTGTTTTTCAAAACGGAGTCCGCTCGTGAAGAAACCCAGAATGCCAGCACCCTTAGCACACAGGATTTTCTCTCCATTTTTAAAGACATTCAGTTCTGGTTTTTTGTGGTGTTTATCATCGGCACCTGGTCGTTTTACAATATCTACGATCAGCAAATGTTCCCGGTATTCTATGCCGGATTGTTTGATGATCCGAACGTCGGCTCGCGGGTCTATGGCTACTTAAACTCAGTGCAGGTCATCCTTGAAGGTATCGGCATGGCGCTGACGCCGTTCCTGATTAACCGCATAGGACCAAAATCAGCGTTGATGTTGGGCGGGATTATCATGACGTGCCGTATTCTGGGGTCTGCGCTTTTTACCGATGTCTATGTCATTTCCTTTATTAAAATGCTCCATGCATTAGAAGTCCCCCTGTTTATTATTTCCGTCTTTAAATTTAGCGTGGCGAATTTTGATAAACGCCTCTCTTCCACCATATTCCTGGTTGGTTTTAATATTGCCAGTTCATTAGGCATTATTGTCCTGTCACTGCCTATCGGGAAATTGTTCGACCGTGTGGGATATCAATCCATCTTCTTCATGATGGCGGGAATTGTCATCGTAATGGTGCTCTTTGGCTCCCTTACATTGAGCAAGAAAACCCAGCAAAATAACCAATTAGAGTCCGTAGAAAGTTAACCTCTGAGTTTTATTTAACGTCTTTTATCACCACGCTGTATTTCAGTCAGCGGGACGCCCCACACCTGAAAAGCACCGCAGGCCGCCATGCGGTGCTTTTACGGGATGTCCGAAATTAAATCGCCGAGGTGTGATTCTTGCGATAGCGCAGCGGCGTTTCACCAATCCCTTTTTTGAACGCGCTAATAAAATAGGTCACATCGGAGAAGCCGCTTTCGCAGGCAATATCGCGAATGCTGCGAGTGCTGTGCAGTAACAGTTCGCAGGCTTTACGCAAACGCAGTGTGTTTAAATACTGGTGAATGGGCTCGCCGGTTTCGAAGTGAAAGCGTCTGGAGACATAACTGCGCGATTTCCCCAAATCTTCTGCCAGCCTATCCAGGCTGAATTTCTGCTGATAATTCTCCTCCAGCCAGAACATTACGGGTGTGGCTACTCCGGTCTGCGCTTCTGGCATTTTTTCCTGCTCTTCCGGCAACATATTGAGCAGGGTGAGCAACAGGCACGCTACCTGTTCGGCGGTTAAACGCGCCTGTGTAGCCATTCGGGCATAATCGCTAAACAGATGATCGATATGCGGATGAATAGTCGCCGCATCCATCACCACTGCTGCGCCGCTGCGTGCAGAAAGCCGCTGTAAGCGCCGCTGGTTTTGAGGGAAATCGCGGAACAGTTTCAGCACAGCGTGCTGATCGACATGAATAATGGTACGCCGATAGCAGTTCTGGGCCTGTTCATCGACCATCACTTTATGCAGCGTAAAAGGCGGGAAGAAAAAGAGCCTGCCGGGGCGCATGGTGTACTGGCGGTTATCAACAATCACCACGCCAAAACCTTCCTCGACATACAGCACTTCTAAGCATTGATGCCAGTGATGGTAGCGAACCGTATTGGCAAACAGGCGACTGAACGACACGACCGCATCGTTAAGGGTGATCAACTCCAGACGTTCTGCATGCCAGTTGTCACTCATGGTGCAATAGATCTCAATTTTTGTGCTGATAGCCAACGTTATAAACCACCATTTTAAATTTCCTCAACAGGGGGTTTAAACAAAGCTCATCCGTGTGACAGGGGTAACATTTCTGCGGAGGGGCGATTCACTATCCTTTAGCCACTTATCAGGGGAGTAAACCGATGCCGATGTCCGAAGGAAAAAAATCAATTTCATTGTCTTTCCGCCAGGAGGTGGTGGACGCGCTGGTGACAATGCTGAGTGCGTTGGATAAGCAATTTCCTGCGGGCAGTTCGGGGTTTTCGCTCGGTGATACCGAGGCGCATTACGGCGCAAAGATAGCGGAGATGGAAGTGCTGTCGCGGGCAATGTGGGGTGTCTTCCCGCTGCTCTCTGGCGGTGAAGCCACACCGTTGGCTGACAAATACATCGCTGCGCTGAAGCAGGGAACCGATCCTGAAAGCCACGGCTACTGGGGTAAAACCGGGCCATACGATCAGCGCCTGGTGGAGATGGCGGCCTGGGGATTGGGTCTGGCGCTTTTACAAGGTGAATGCCTGTCTGGTTTTAGCCCGCGTGAGCGCGACAACCTGCACCGCTGGCTGAATCAAATTACCGACGCACAGATGCCTGACAGCAACTGGAACTATTTCGCCATTCTCGTTCAGTTAGGCTTTAAACGCGCCGGGCTGCCCTGGGATCAACAGGCTATCGACCATCGCTTTACCCTGATGGATGCCTACTATCTGGGTGACGGCTGGTATTCCGACGGCCCAGGTCGCCCTAAAGACTATTACATCTCCATGGCTTTTCATTTTTATGGCCTGATTTACGCCACCCTCAACGGGGAAGATGACCCGGAGCGCGCGGCGGTGCTGCGCGAACGTGCGGTGCTGTTCGCCGATGATTTTATTTATATGTCTGCCGCTGGCGGCGAATCCATCCCCTTCGGGCGTAGCCTGACCTACCGGTTTGCGATGGTGGCGTTCTGGAGTGCCGTGGCCTGGTCTGAACTCCCGGTGCTCACACCGGGTGTCGTGAAAGGTATTATTCTGCGCCATTTGCGCTGGTGGTTGTCGCAGCCGATTTTTGACCGTGACGGTATTCTGACGCTGGGTTTTGCCTATCCGAATCTGGCGATGTGTGAGGACTACAACTCGCCGGGCTCGCCTTACTGGGCGCTGAAAGTGTTCCTGATTCTGGCCCTGCCGCAGAGCCATGCTTTCTGGCAGGCCGACGAGGCGCCGCTGCCTGAACTGGCACCGAAACGTGTCATACCGCATGCCGAGCAGATTCTGGTGCACACGGCTGACTCTCGCCACGTCTACATGCTGACCTCTGGGCAACTGGAGCTGAATAATTACGTTAACACCGAGGCGAAATACACCAAATTTGCCTACTCCAGCCGCTTTGGTTTCACCATTGAGCGTGGCCGCTACGGCATTAAACATGCTGCCTGCGACTCGATGTTACTGCTTAGTGAGGGAGACAACTATTTTCGTGGTCGGCGCGAGTGTGACGAGGTGGCGGTGCATGATGACCACATTTTCTCCCGTTGGTCGCCGTGGCGCGATGTGCAGGTGACGACCTGGTTGATTCCTTGCGGCGAGTGGCACCTGCGGGTGCATCGCATTCACTCCACACGCGAACTGCAAAGCGTGGAGGGCGGTTTTGCGGTCATGAAAGCAGATCCGCACTTGCTCACCCAGGGCGCTCACAACGGTTGCCGTCTTGAGGCTGAAAATGGGGTCAGCACGATAGTCGACCTTTCGCCTCTGCTGAAGCGTGAAGCCGACTGTGTGGTGACGCCGCCAAACAGCAGTGTGATGTTCGCCGCGTGCGCAGCAATTCCGATGTTACAGAAAACCCTACCCGCCGGGGAACACTGGCTGGCCTGCGCCGTTCAGGCCAGTATCAGTCACCCTGATTTTAATGATGTCATGCCTGAATTAACGATTGAACCCGACCATTTTCGGGTTAATACCAAAGAGCAAAATACAATAATAACTTTTGCGCGATAACAAGCGCGGCCAGAAAAATAACAGAAATATTATCGTCATTCGCAATCTCTGAACGCTACACGATTTGTCGAGGATAGTATGGAAAAATCAGCCATCAATACCCGGACTGAATATTACAAAATCAGTTCGTTTATCTTTCTTTACTTTTTTACCTGGTCAGCCAGTATTGGTTTATTGGCTATTTGGCTTGGCCAGAAAGCGAATCTGAGTGGCACTGTTATCGGTACGGTGTTTGCCGTTAACGGTATTTTCTCGGTTATTCTGAAGCCGATTTATGGTTATATTCTCGATAAAATCGGGATGAGCAAATATCTGCTCTATTTTGTAGTGTTAATGTCTGCATTAATGGCACCGTTTTTTATCTATGTCTATCAGCCGTTGTTGCTGTCTAACACTATGCTGGGGATTATTGTCGGCGCAATTTATTTAAGCTTTGCCTGGTATGCCGGAGTAGCCGCTTGCGAATCTTACAGCGATCGCTACAGCCGCTTAAACAGCATGGAGTTTGGGCAGATTCGCATGTGGGGATCGCTGGGTTGGGCGGTGGCTTCGTCCTTCTCCGGACTGCTGTTTAACATCTCTCCGGCGTGGAACTTTATTATGGGTAGCGTGGCGTCGGTGGTGATGTTTATCGTGCTGCTGAGCCTGAAAGTGAACGTCAATGCCGCCAACGCCAGCGATGTGCTGACCAAAGAGAAGATTGTGCCTGCGGATGTGTATGCGCTGCTGCGTAACCGCAAATTCTGGGCCTTCTGCCTGTACGTAGCGGGTGTGGCGTGGATGATGTTTATCGCTGAGCAGCAGTTCTCTCGTTACTTCGTAACCTTCTTTAGCGATGTCCATCAGGGCAATGCCGTCTTTGGTTATCTCGGCACCGTACAGTCGGGAATGGAATTTATCATGTACATGGTTATTCCGTTGGTGGTGAATTACATCGGTGCAAAACGTGGGCTATTAATTGTGGGTGTGGTCGTCGGTGCGCGGCTGATTATCTCCGGGCTTTGTGATTCCCACTTATTAATTTCTGTCCTGAAACCGTTATACGGACTGGAAATCTGCCTGCTGCTGGTCTCTGTATTTAAATATATTGCTGAGCATTTTGATAAGCGCGTGAATGCAACCATGTATTTATTAGGATATCAAGCCATGCTGTATGTCGGTAATGTGGTGGTCTCTTCTCCGGCCGGATTGTTATATGACCGCATTGGTTTTGAAAACACCTACATCATTATGGGCGCGACAGCATTGACCTTTACCGCAATATCCGCATGGACGCTCTCCGCATGCCAGAGTAAATGGCGGCAGCGTGCGCCAGTAGATATCGCAAGCAACTCTCTTTCGCGTTAACACCGGGTATTTTTTAAAAGAAGGAACCGAACCATGTTAAGTAAAATCGTTGAGGAACCGTTACGTGAATGTCCGGGCGCACCGTTCAATCGGCAGGCATTTTCTGATGAACTGAACAGCGCACGTCAGCACACCCTCGAACTGATTCGTCGTCATTTAACACAATTCGGTGAGAAGTTTCCCGCTGAAACCTGTGTAAACGGCTACTACCCGCTCACCGAAAATGTGGAATGGACAACTAGTTTCTGGACCGGGCAACTCTGGCTGGCGTGGGAAATGACGGGCGATGAGACCTTCCGGACGCTGGCGGAAAAGAATGTGCGCTCTTTTGGTCTGCGTATTGCCGGGCGCAGTGATACCAATACCCACGATCTGGGCTTTCTCTATACGCTCTCCTGCGTGTCGGCATGGCGACTGACCGGCAGTCGTGACGCGCGCGGTTTTGCCCTCCAGGCAGCAGAGGCGTTGCTGGAACGTTTTCACTCTAAAGCGCACATCATTCAGGCGTGGGGTGATTTAAGCGACCCGGAACAGGCCGGGCGCATGATCATCGACTGCAATATGAACCTGCCACTACTTTACTGGGCGAGCGAGCAGACCGGTGACCCGCGCTTTGCGACGGCGGCCCAGGCGCATGTGAACCAGGCGGCTAAGTACCTGATTCGTGAGGATGCCTCTACTTTCCACACCTACTATATGGATGTGAAAACGGGCGAACCGCGTTATGGCAACACGCAGCAGGGTTATGCCGATGACTCCTGCTGGTCGCGCGGTCAGGCATGGGGGATTTATGGTTTCCTGCTGAGCTTCATTTATACCGGCGATAAAGAGATGGTCGCGCTCTCTAAGCGACTGGCGAATTACTTCCTGAACCGTCTGCCGGAAGATGCCGTTTGTCACTGGGATCTGGCGCTGGTCGGCACTGACGCACTGCGGGACTCTTCCTCGGCGGCGATTGCCGTCTGCGGGCTGCTTGAACTTATCAAACACTTACCGGTTACTGACCCGGAGCGTGAGCGTTATCAGCAGTGGGCGATGCGCATCATGTCTTCACTGGGTAAACACTATCTGGCGGGGAGTAATGAGCCAACCAGTGGGCTGCTCAAACACTCGGTATACCATCTCGCCAGCGATAAAGGAGTGGATGAGTGCTGTAGCTGGGGAGATTACTTTTACGTTGAGGCGTTGATGCGGTTTAGTCAGAGCTGGAAGCTGTACTGGTAGATTGTTGTCACCCTCTCCCTCCGGGAGAGGGCTGAACGCAGAGGCTTAAACCCCCTGCTCCAGAATGCGAATATGGGTTTCAAGCACGTCGCCTTTCACCGCTTCACTCCAGGCTTTCATGTGCGCGGTCGCAAGGTGCGCTTCCAGATGAGCGACGGTTTCCCACTGTTCAACCATCACGATGGAATCCGGTGCAGCCGTCTGGAAACTGACGCCTGCAGCATGGTCGACCCACGGCGCGTAGCCATGGCAGCCTTCTTCCTGCAACACAGTCGGGATAATTTTCGCAAATTGATCAAGAACCGCCTGACGATGGTGCTGTCCTGGGCGGGTACGAATTTCTGCAATCACTGTCAACATGGTTAACTCCTTCTAAGTCCAGTCTCTCAGTTAACCAAAAATCTGCCCAAGATGCTTGCGATATTCCTCGATGTAACGTGGTACGTCCGGCATTTTAATCACGTCATTGACGATAAAGGTCGGCAGCGATTCCATCCCGAGGAACTGGTTGGCTTTATGGAAAGGCAGGTACACACCGTCGACGCCCACGCCGTGGAAGAACTGGTCTTCATCATTAAATGCATCGAGAGGCGCGTTCCAGGTCAGGGAGAGCATATATTTTTTACCCTGAATCAGACCGCCGGAACCGTATTTTTTAGAGGCATCAGAGCGACTGCGGCCGTCGCTGGCGTACAGCGCGCCATGACCTTCAGTAAAGATGTCGTCCATGTATTTTTTCACGGTCCACGGCGCACCCATCCACCAGCCCGGCATCTGCCAGATAACCACGTCGGCCCAGAGGAAGTTCTGCACTTCTTCCTGGATGCTGTAGTCGCCGTCGGTACGCACGGCTTTAACCTGATGTCCGGCATCACGCAGGAAGCTTTCGGCAACGGAGGTCAGGGTGTCATTCAGTTGACCGTTAGAGTGGGCGAATTTCTTTGCGCCATTGATAATTAGAATATTGCTCATGGGGATAGTGTCCTTAGCGAAACGTCATTGGCGGCAATTCTATCCCGATAAGACCTTTAACGAACCAGGCAAAACGTGCAAAGACTTTTGCGTTTTAAGCAATAATCAGCGCAGACGGATCTCGGCGATAAAGCCCCCGGAGGCCCCATTTTTGAATATCGCCGTCATGTGATGCATGCGGGCGATACGCTGAACGATCGATAACCCTAGTCCGCTGCCCGTTTCATTCTGACCCGGTGGTCGATAAAAACGCTCGCCGATCCGGGTAAGCGCCTCCTCACTGACGCCTGGCCCGTTGTCACTCACGCTAAAGGCATAGTCGTTCAGTGTGACGGTCACAATGCTGCCCGCCGGGCTGTAGCGCACGGCGTTATCCAGCAGATTGCGCACCAGCAGGCTGAGCAGTAACGGCTGCCCGGTATGGGTCACGTTGGGGGAGGTTATCTCCAGACGCACATCGACGCCTGCCTGTCGGGCAGTGTGGTAAATGTCCATCACCGCCGATTGCAGTAATGCTTCGAGTGCAACAGGTTGCACATCTTCCAGGCTCTCCAGGGAGTCCAGCCGGGAGAGGGTAAGCAGTTGATCGACCAGACGGGAAGCACGGTCAATACCTGTATGTAACTGATTCAACGCTTTTTCGCGGGCGTCCGGGTCGTCTTGCGAAAGTTGTGCCACTTCCGTTTGTACTTTCAACGCGGTTAACGGACTGCGAAGCTCATGGGCGGCGTCTGAGGTAAAGCGTCGCTCGCGCTGCATCATATGTTGTGTGCGGGCAAACAACTGATTGAGGGCGTCCACCAGTGGGCGAACTTCGCCAGGCACACCGGTGTTATCAAGCGGTGAGGCATTGTCTGGCGCACGCACCCGTAAAGACTGCGCCAGACGGCGAAGAGGGGCAAGCTCCCGACTCAGTAATAAGACCAACAGGACGAGCATCAGTGGCAGGGCCACCAGCCAGGGCGTGAGCTGAGAAGTAATGATGTCGACCGCCATCTCTTTGCGATAATCCCACTCCTGACCGACGGCAATCCGGTGCTGCCCGTCTGTGGAAGTGAGCCACAGGAAGCGCCATTCGTCGTCGTCATCTTTCAGGCGACCATTTTCAAAGCCGTCCCGACGATATTTCCACGGGATCTCCTCGCCATTTTCGCCATCGTGGAGCACCCGTTTACCATCAAGGGTGAAAATAGCAAAGGCCAGCGCGTCATCATCCAGGTGACCCTTTTTCACTTTTTTAGCAGGCGCAGCGGTGCGCGGAACGCTACTGAGTTCATCAAGGCTCATGGTACTGAGGCGTTTGGCGAACAGCATCTGTTGGGTGTCGAAGAGTTCGTCCAGCTTGTCGCGGGTTTGTTGCCAGGCGACCAGACTCGCAGAGAGCCAGGCCACCGTCGCCAGCACCAGGAACAGCAGCGTCAGGCGAAGGCGCAGACTGGAGATTTTAGGCCATTTCATGCGTCACCCAGGGTGTAGCCGATACCGTGAACGGTACGAATAAAGTCGCTGCCGAGCTTACGGCGCAAGTGGTGGACATGCACCTCGACGGCATTACTGGAGACATCGTCATCCCAGTTATAGATTTTCTCTTCGATCAGTTTACGGGGCAGTACGCGACCCGTGTTGCGCAGTAGCAGTTCCAGCAGGGCAAACTCTTTGGGTTTGAGTGTTAAAGGCTCGCCAGCCAGGGTGGCGACAAGGTTAATGGGATCCAGCGTCACGTTACCGTGGCGAAGTTCGCTGCGTGACTGTCCGTGGCTGCGGCGTACCAGCGCCTCAAGCCTGGCGGCCACTTCAATCAGGGCAAAGGGCTTGCATAAATAGTCGTCTGCCCCCAGGCGTAATCCTTCCACACGTTGGTCGAGTGCATCGCGGGCGGTGAGGATCAGTACCGGCTCACTGCGGCCTTTATCACGCCATTCACGCAGGATTTCGAGCCCGTCCAGACCCGGCAACGTTAAATCGAGCACCACGGCATCGTAAGGGGCGCTGTAGAGCGCCTGCTTGCCTGACTGTCCGTCGGTGAACCAGTCCGTGCTGAATCCCAGTTTGCTCAATCCGGCCTTGATGCCGTCGCCAATGAGTTTGTCATCTTCTATCAGTAACACGCGCATGTGACATCCCTTTTTGCCTCGCCTGTCAGCAAGTAAACATGCAGTTTCAGGGGGCTGTACAGAAAAAAGATTTCTTTTTTTGCCTTAAGAAATTGTTAAGAACTGGCGGGTTTAATGGTGGTGAACCGACTGATAAAGGGAGAGAAAAGATGAAAAAAATTGCAGCGATGACCGCGATTGTGATGTTGTGTTCCGCCCCCGTTTTTGCGGCAAATTCAAACCAGGCCGTGAATCAGGGCGGTGGATTCACCGGCCCTGGTGGCGGTACCGCGACGGTAGAAAGTGCCAAATCCATGCGAGATGATGCCTGGGTGACCCTGAGGGGGAATATCGTCGAGCGCCTCTCGGACGATGTCTATACCTTCAAAGATGCCTCGGGCACCATCAACGTTGATATCGACCATAAACGCTGGAATGGCGTGACCGTGGGGCCGCAGGATCTGGTCGAAATTCAGGGCGAAGTGGATAAAGACTGGAACTCGGTCGAAATTGACGTTAAGCAGGTGAGTAAGGTCAGTCAGTAGGCGTTTCACTCGCCCTTAAAAAATCGCGCATAGTTATGACTCCTCGCCGCAGATAGGTTAGTATCTGCGGCAATATTGCCGCCGAAAAGGCGGGCGCACACGTTGAGGAATCACGATTAATGAGCGATATGGCAGAGCGCCTTGCGCTGCATGAATTCACGGAAAACGCTTATCTGAACTATTCCATGTACGTCATCATGGACAGGGCGTTGCCGTTCATCGGTGATGGCCTGAAACCGGTTCAGCGTCGCATCGTGTACGCGATGTCCGAGCTGGGGCTTAGCGCCAGTGCCAAATTCAAAAAATCCGCCCGTACCGTGGGTGACGTGCTGGGTAAATACCACCCGCACGGCGACAGCGCCTGCTATGAAGCCATGGTGCTAATGGCGCAGCCATTCTCTTACCGCTACCCGCTGGTGGACGGGCAGGGGAACTGGGGTGCGCCGGACGATCCTAAGTCGTTTGCGGCAATGCGTTATACCGAATCCCGTCTGTCCAAATATGCCGACGTCCTGCTGGGCGAACTGGGTCAGGGGACCGTGGACTGGGTGCCAAACTTTGATGGCACTATGCAGGAGCCGAAAATGCTGCCTGCGCGTCTGCCGAATATCCTGCTGAACGGCACCACCGGTATCGCGGTCGGGATGGCAACAGACATTCCGCCACATAACCTGCGTGAAGTGGCGAAAGCGGCCATTACGCTTATCGAGCAGCCGAAAACCACCCTCGACCAGTTGCTGGATATTGTCCAGGGGCCGGACTACCCGACCGAAGCGGAAATCATCACCCCGCGCGCGGAAATTCGTAAGATTTATGAGAACGGTCGCGGTTCCGTGCGCATGCGTGCGGTGTGGAAGAAAGAAGATGGCGCGGTGGTGATTACCGCCCTGCCGCATCAGGTTTCCGGTGCCAAAGTGCTGGAGCAGATCGCCGCTCAGATGCGCAACAAAAAGCTGCCGATGGTCGACGACCTGCGCGACGAATCAGATCACGAGAACCCGACCCGTCTGGTTATCGTGCCGCGCTCCAACCGGGTGGATATGGAACCGGTGATGAATCACCTGTTTGCCACCACCGATCTGGAAAAGAGCTACCGCGTTAATCTCAATATGATCGGTCTTGATGGTCGTCCGTCAGTGAAAAACCTGCTGGAGATCCTCACCGAGTGGCTGGCGTTCCGCCGCGACACCGTGCGTCGTCGTCTGGGCTATCGTCTGGAGAAAGTCCTTAAGCGCCTGCATATCCTTGAAGGTTTGCTGGTGGCGTTTCTCAATATTGACGAAGTCATCCATATCATTCGTACCGAAGATGAACCAAAGCCGGTATTGATGTCGCGTTTTGGCATCAGCGAAACCCAGGCCGAAGCGATCCTCGAACTGAAATTACGCCACCTTGCCAAACTCGAAGAGATGAAAATTCGCGGCGAGCAGGATGAGCTGGCAAAAGAGCGTGACCACTTGCAGGGCATTCTCGCCTCCGAACGCAAAATGAGTAACCTGCTGAAGAAAGAGCTGCAGGCCGATTCTGATGCGTTCGGTGACGATCGCCGCTCGCCGCTGCGTGAGCGCGAAGAAGCGAAAGCGATGAACGAACACGACATGCTGCCCTCAGAGCCTGTCACCATCGTGTTGTCGCAAATGGGCTGGGTGCGTAGCGCCAAAGGCCACGATATCGATGCCCAGGGACTCAGCTTTAAATCTGGGGATAGCTGGAAAGCCTCGGCGAAAGGGAAGAGCAACCAGCCGGTCGTGTTTATCGACACCACCGGGCGTAGCTATGCCATTGACCCGATTACGCTGCCGTCTGCCCGTGGGCAGGGTGAGCCGTTGACCGGTAAACTAACGCTGCCGCCGGGTGCGACCATTGAACATATGGTGATGACCAACGACGACCAGAAATTGTTGATGGCCAGCGATGCCGGTTATGGTTTCGTCTGTACCTTCAACGATCTGGTGGCGCGTAACCGTGCGGGTAAAACGCTGATCAGTCTGCCGGATAATTCGCGGGTGATGCCGCCGCTGGAGATTGAAAACGACGCCGATATGCTGTTGGCAATTACTCAGGCCGGGCGCATGTTGATGTTCCCGGTCAGCGACCTGCCACAGCTTTCCAAAGGCAAAGGTAACAAAATCATTGGTATTCCATCCGCTGAAGCGGCGAAAGGGGAAGATGGTCTGGCCCATCTCTACCTGTTACCGCCTCAAAGCACGCTGACCATTCATGTCGGCAAGCGCAAAATCAAACTGCGTCCTGAAGAACTGCAAAAAGTGCAGGGCGAGCGTGGGCGTCGCGGTACCTTAATGCGTGGATTACAACGCATTGATCGTATTGAAATTGACGCACCGGCCCGCGCTGACGCCGGTAATAGCGAAGAGTAATTCGTGCATCTCTTGCCCCCCGGATTCTGATGGGGGGCATGACTAATATTTCCCGTAAAAGCGTTGTTTATTCGAGAATTGCGATTAACAATATGTTTTTTACGGATCCGCATCTGACCTGGCCTCGTGTGTTGATGGCTAACGTTTCATGCACATAAGGATGGGTTTTCGAGGTAGCTATGCTATTTATTATTCGCGCAATCATCGTTGTCATTTATTCCATTCTGGTCTGTGTATTTGGCTGCCTGTACTGCTTGTTGAGTCCGCGTAATCCGAAGCATGTTGCTACCTTTGGGCATATGTTTGGTCGTCTGGCCCCGGTGTTTGGGCTTAAAGTCGAAAAACGTTTCCCGACCAATTTTTCCCGACATAACAAGGCGATTTACATCGCTAACCACCAGAACAACTACGATATGGTGACAGCTTCTAATATCGTGCAGCCACCGACGGTCACCGTAGGTAAGAAAAGCCTGCTCTGGGTTCCGTTTTTTGGTCTGCTGTACTGGCTGACGGGTAACCTGCTCATTGATCGCAATAACCGGGCAAAAGCGCACGGCACAATTGCCCAGGTGGTGAAGCATATTCAGACGCGCAATATTTCAGTCTGGATGTTCCCGGAAGGCACCCGCAGCCGCGGTCGCGGCCTGCTGCCGTTTAAAACCGGTGCATTCCATGCCGCCATTGCTGCGGGTGTGCCGATTATTCCGGTCTGCGTGTCCACCACCTCAAACAAAATTAACCTGAACCGCATCAAAAACGGGCTGGTGATTGTGGAAATGCTGCCGCCAATTGATACCAGTAGCTATGGTAAAGATCAGATTCGTGACCTGGCTGCGCACTGCCACGACGTGATGGCGAAGAAGATCGACGAATTAGATAAAGAAGTGGCAGAACGTGAAGCCACGGGCCGGGTTTAATTTCCCATATTGATGATGTCGGGAAATGAATTCCCGTCTGGTTTATTCAGTTTTACACGGAGCAACTATGTCACTCAGTCGGCGTCAATTTATCCAGGCCTCTGGCGCAGCACTTTGCGCCAGTGCGATGCCGATGAGGGCAAACGCTGCCGGGCAGCAACCCCCACTGCCCATCCCTCCGTTGCTGGAATCCCGCCGCGGTCAGCCGTTATTCCTTACGTTGCAACGTACCCACTGGTCTTTTTCTACTGGTACGCGTGCGCAGGTCTGGGGTATTAACGGGCGCTATCTTGGCCCCACAATACGCGTGTGGAGTGGGGATGACGTTAAACTGATTTACAGCAACCGCCTGGCGGACAACGTCGCCATGACCATAAGCGGTTTGCAGGTGCCGAGTCCGTTGATTGGCGGGGCTGCAAGGATGATGACGCCCAATAATGACTGGGCACCCGTACTGCCTATTCGCCAGAGTGCGGCGACATTGTGGTACCACGCCAATACGCCAAACCGTACCGCTCAGCAGGTTTATAATGGCCTGGCAGGCATGTGGCTGGTGGAAGATGAGGTCAGCAAATCGCTGCCGATCCCGAACCATTACGGTGTGGATGACTTCCCGGTCATTATTCAGGACAAACGTCTGGATAACTTTGGTACGCCGGAGTACAGCGAGCCGGGCAGCGGTGGTTTTGTTGGCGATACTCTGATGGTCAATGGTGCGCAAAGCCCGTTTGTTGAAGTGTCACGCGGCTGGGTGCGTTTGCGTTTACTCAACGCGTCAAATTCGCGCCGTTATCAGTTACAGATGAGCGACGGGCGCGCGCTGCATGTGATTTCCGGCGATCAGGGCTTTTTACCTGTACCGGTTTCCGTTAAACAGCTTGCGCTGGCACCGGGCGAACGGCGGGAAATTCTGGTTGATATGACCAATGGTGACGAAGTTTCGTTGACTTGCGGTGAAGCGGCGGGAATTGTCGATCGTCTGCGTGGCTTCTTCGAGCCGTCGAGCATTCTTATTTCCACTCTGGTGCTGACAATGCGCCCCACCGGGCTGCTACCGCTGGTAACCGACACGCTGCCGATGCGTCTGTTACCGGCCGATATCATGACCGGTACGCCGACCCGCAGCCGCGATATTACCCTTGGTAGTGACCCCGGAATTAACGGTCAGTTGTGGGATCCTCAGCGTCTCGATATTACTGCCCAGCAAGGCACATGGGAGCGCTGGACGGTTCGCGCAGATATGCCGCAGTCGTTCCATATGGAAGGGGTGATGTTCCAGGTACGTAACGTGAATGGCGCGATGCCTTTCCCGGAAGATCGTGGCTGGAAAGACACGGTCTGGGTAGATGGACAGGTCGAACTGCTGGTCTATTTTGGTCAGCCTTCATGGCCTCACTTCCCGTTCCAGTACGGTAGCCAGACGCTGGAGATGGCCGACAGAGGCACGATAGGCCAGTTACTGGTGAACCCGGCACCGTAACGATTCTCACTCCATCCTCTCCCCGTCCCGGGAGGGGAAAAACCCCACACATATTCCTTCAATTCACTTATTGATCCGGCGTATAATCCCCGCCCTTTGATTATTTTTTTGCCACTTTTTTTGGAAGCATGATGAGCGCAATATCCCTGATCCAGCCGGATCGTGACCTGTTTTCCTGGCCCCAGTACTGGGCGGTCTGCTTTGGTCCGGCTCCGTTTTTACCCATGTCCCGTAGTGAAATGGACCAACTTGGCTGGGATAGCTGCGACATCATTCTGGTTACCGGCGATGCCTATGTTGATCACCCGAGCTTCGGGATGGCGATTTGTGGCCGCATGCTGGAGGCCCAGGGCTTTCGCGTAGGTATCATTGCCCAGCCTGACTGGAACAGCAAAGACGACTTTATGCGTCTGGGTAAACCGAACCTGTTCTTTGGCGTGACCGCAGGCAACATGGACTCGATGATCAACCGTTACACGGCAGATCGTAAACTGCGTCATGACGATGCCTATACCCCGGATAACGTTGCGGGAAAACGCCCGGACAGAGCTACCCTGGCCTATACCCAACGCTGTAAAGAAGCCTGGAAAGATGTGCCGGTCATTCTCGGTGGCATTGAAGCCAGCCTGCGCCGTACCGCGCATTACGACTACTGGTCTGATACCGTGCGCCGCTCAGTGCTGGTGGATTCCAAAGCCGACATGTTGATGTTCGGTAACGGTGAACGCCCTTTGGTGGAAGTCGCCCATCGCCTGTCGCAAGGTGAACCTATTTCGCAGATTCGCGACGTGCGTAACACCGCGATCATGGTGAAAGAAGCGCTACCGGGCTGGAGTGGTGTTGATTCCCGTATCATTGATATGCCGGGTAAAATTGATCCTATTCCGCATCCCTACGGTGAAGATTTACCCTGTGCTGACAACAAGCCTGTCGAGCCAAAGCAAGCCGAAGCAAAAGCTGTTGTTGTTCAGCCTCCGCGTCCAAAACCGTGGGAAAAAACCTATGTGTTGCTGCCTTCTTTCGAGAAGGTCAAGGCCGACAAAGTGTTGTACGCTCATGCTTCACGTATTCTGCACCATGAAACGAACCCGGGCTGCGCCCGTGCGCTGATGCAAAAACACGGCGACCGTTTTATCTGGGTTAACCCGCCGGCTATCCCGCTCTCGACCGAAGAAATGGACAGTGTTTTTGCCCTGCCGTACAAGCGTGTGCCGCATCCGGCTTACGGTAACAGTCGTATTCCTGCCTATGAGATGATCCGCTTTTCGATCAACATTATGCGTGGCTGCTTTGGTGGCTGTTCTTTCTGCTCGATCACTGAACACGAAGGGCGCATTATTCAGAGCCGTTCTGAAGACTCGATCATTAACGAGATCGAAGCCATTCGCGACACAGTACCGGGCTTTACCGGCATTATCTCCGATTTAGGCGGCCCAACGGCCAACATGTATATGCTGCGCTGCAAGTCACCGCGTGCCGAACAGACCTGTCGCCGCCTGTCGTGTGTTTACCCGGATATCTGCCAGCACATGGATACCAACCATGAGCCGACGATCAATCTCTACCGCCGTGCCCGCGATCTGAAAGGCATCAAGAAGATCCTGATCGCCTCCGGTGTGCGTTACGACATCGCGGTTGAGGATCCACGTTATATCAAAGAGCTGGCCAGCCACCACGTGGGCGGCTATCTGAAGATTGCCCCGGAACACACGGAAGAAGGGCCGCTGTCGAAAATGATGAAGCCGGGCATGGGCAGCTATGACCGCTTTAAAGAGCTTTTTGATACTTACTCGAAGCAGGCGGGTAAAGAGCAGTACCTGATCCCATACTTTATCTCTGCGCACCCCGGTACGCGTGACGAAGACATGGTCAACCTGGCGCTATGGCTGAAGAAGCACCGCTTCCGTCTCGACCAGGTACAGAACTTCTATCCGTCGCCACTCGCTAACTCGACGACCATGTATTACACCGGGAAAAACCCGCTCGGCAAAATTGGCTATAAGAGTGAGGATGTGGTGATTCCTAAAGGCGACAAACAGCGTCGTCTGCATAAGGCGCTGCTGCGTTACCACGATCCGGCTAACTGGCCGCTGATTCGTCAGGCGCTGGAAGAGATGGGCAAAAAGCATCTGATCGGTTCACGTCGTGATTGCCTGGTGCCGTCACCGACGCTCGACGAGATGCGTGAAGCACGCCGTCAGAATCGTAACACTCGCCCGGCGTTGACCAAGCACACGCCGATTGTGCATCAGCGCTCGAATGGCTCTGCGAAAACGGGACTGGCGAAGAGCGGTACCGCAAAAAGTAGTGCTGTGAAGAGCGGTGCGGCCAGAAATGACAGTGCGAAAAAAGCGGTGAAGCGTAAGGCCGGTTAACTGCGGTCTGATGCCCTCACCTTAACCCTCTCACACTGGGAGAGGGTTAGGCCCGGCGCTGGCATTGGGATGAGGTACTGGCATCCCTCCCTCTCACTTAGGGAGAGGGCTGGGGCTAACGGCATCTTTCTTCTCTGCTTTGTCGCTCTGTGCTTCCTCTTCCCGTTCGCGGTTGTAGGCTTTCATCCCTTCATAAAGGCTGCTCGTTTCGTTGACGATGTCGTCAATCATCCAGCGGCCATTTTCATCGACCAGAACCAGCATCTGCGTCACGGTTTCTGGCCCATCACTAAATGGGCGAAAACGAACGACCGCATCCACATGCTGGGCATCGTGTGTGACGATATCTACCTGCTCCAGCACCAGGTTATCGTAATCCTGGCAGTTGCAGACCGGATCATAATTCAGATAGCCAACGTCACCCTCTGCGGTCAATTTTTGATCTTCAGCCACCTCTTTCATCAGTCGTGTGGAGACAACCTGATCCGCACCGGAGGCATCAAACACGACACCCGGTGCATTATTCGCATAGTGCTGATAGAGCAGTTCCACGCTACGCTGTGGAGACTGCCCCAGCGCTGAAAAACTGCACGCAATAAGCATGACTAAACATTTTTGCATAGAGGCTTCTTTTTCTGGGGTACTGTGCTCAGAGTAGCATTGCCTTTGAGCGGGCGTAAGCCTTTGCAAGCGAAGAGATGTTCATCTGTATTCAAGGAGTGAGAGATGGCAAAACGATTCTGGCCTGGCATCATACTGCTGGCATTACTGCAAAGTGGCTGTGTTGCTTACACTCAGTCGCGGCCCGTTGTGGAGGGGCGGCTCTTGGACAGTGGCGGCAATGCCGTGCCAGGGGCGGCAATGCCGTGCCAGGGGCGAATATCATATTAAAAAGCAATGGCCCGGATGCCAGAACCGTCACCGACAGTTATGGCTTTTTTGCTTTCACGGGCGATCATGAATGGTCGTTTTTTTTACCGATTGGCCCCATTGATAAGGTGAATATTTCCCGACTGCTGATCGGTGCCAGGGGGCAACAGTACGATAATTTGCTCTCATACAGGCTAAGTGGCCCTTACGGTTCCGGGCCATCGGAAACAGGCGTCATATGCACGCTTCCGCAGGTGCAATTGTTGCCGGAAAAAGAGGGCATGCCAGTGGAAATCTGTCAGCAGGTGCCGCGGCAAACCGTTGCCCGGCGCTGACGCCGGGCATACATGCGAATCAATACAGCCCTAATATTTTCCACCAGACAAGGCCGATGGTCATAAACACGGCCTGGTTGAAGAGACTGATTAAGAAACCGGTTCGCCACCAGGTTCCAGTTGGCACGTAGCCTGCACCAAACAGAATGGGGCCACGTGCGTGCGTGTACTGCGTCAGCGAGCAGTAGAGGCTGCTGGTAAAAGCCAGCATCAGTGCCATCGGTGCCGCGGGAATATTCAAATGGATACCAACGCCGAGGAAAACGGCATACAGCGCGGCGATTTGTGCATTCCCGCTGGCGAAAAAGTAGTGGGTATAGAAGTAGGCGGCATTCAGTAGTAACAGCACAATCACCCAACTGGTATCGCCCATTGCATGACCGATAGTTTCGCCAATCACCCCGCCAAACCAGGTGGTGAAGCCGAGTTTTTTCAACTGATTCGCCATCATTAGCAGCGCCGCAAACCAAATCAGCGTATCCCATGCTCCTTTCTCGCTTTTCACGTCTTCCCAGCTCAAAACCCCGGAGAGGAGCAGTATCGAGAGGCCGACGAAGGATGCGGTTGTCGGATCCACGCCCAGCGTATCCCCGAAAATCCACAGTATCAGCAGGATCAAGACAGTGCCGAGCATCAACCACTCGCCCCGGCTCATTTTCCCCATCAATGCCAGCTCGCGCTGCGCCAGCACTGGGGCATCCGGGGTATGCTTGATTTCCGGGCGTGTTATCCAGTAGACCAGTACTGGCACGAGCAGTAATGAGACCACGCAAGGGGCCAGTGCGGCGATGAACCAGCTTCCCCAGGTCAGGGTGATACCTGCGTTTGCGGCCAGTTTCACCGCCAGCAGATTGCCGGTATACCCGGTCATAAACAGTGCGGCAGTGACATCATTGACGTTGCCAATACAGGTGATCAGAAACGTGCCTATTTTACTGCGCGATTCATCTTCAGGGTGGGAGTTAAAGCTGCGAGCCAGCGAGTCGGCAATCGGATAAATCACCCCGCCGCAGCGTGCGGTATTGCTTGGCATTGCCGGGGAGAGGATCAGATCGGCAAAGGCCAGCCCGTACGCCAGCCCCAGTGTGCGCTTGCCGAGCAGACGGATCATTTGTAGCGCGATGCGGCGGCCCAGCCCGGTTTTGATAAAACCACGGGCAATCATAAAGGCGACGACGATAAGCCAGATAAGCGAACTGTTTAGTTCGCTCAGTGCAGTGAGGATAGCCCCATTGGCGGTTTTATCTCCGGCGGCGTAAGTGAGGGCGAAGAGAGTTATTCCGATGATGCCAACAGCACCAATCGGCAGCACTTTAGTGACAATAGAGGCAATGGTCGCGACAAAGACAATAGCAGAATGCCATGCCTCTGCGCTGAGCCCTTCCGGTGGCGCAACCTGCCAAAGGCCGGTTGCGGTAGCAACAATAATGATTAATGGGAGCCACCGGACTCCCGAAGAGGTTTTTTCGACCATAACGTCATCCCTATACATCGTGTGTATGAAATCGCGCAAACAATAATCAATATGAGGGGTTATGTGGTTGCACATAAATCATTCTGCGCGACAAATGTGAATAAATACACACTAAGTGAAGGGATAAATGGTTTCCTGAAATTTCTGACAGCGGGGCAATAAAAAGCCCGGCATGTGCGCCGGGCTGAGAGAGAGAGAATGGGGGGATGTTAGCCGCCGAACTGATCCGGGTCGGGGCCGAGGCGCTTGCCCTGGTCCAGTTTGGCAATGTCGCCCAACTCGTCTTTGTCCAGACGGAAGTCCCAGACGTCAAAGTTTTCGGCGATGCGCGATGGCGTGACCGATTTCGGAATCACCACCAGGCCGCTGTCGAGATGCCAGCGAATAACGATTTGCGCGGCGGTTTTGCCGTATTTATCCGCCAGATCACGAATAATCTTCTGATCAAAGACCCCTTCGCCACCCTGTGCCAGCGGGCTCCATGACTCGGTCTGGATTTTATGCGTAGCATTCCAGGCATGTAGCTGGCGCTGCTGGAGGAGCGGGTGCAGTTCAATCTGGTTGATAACCGGGGTGACGTTGGTTTCATCAATCAGTTTTTGCAGATGATGAATCTGGAAATTACAGACCCCAATGCTCTTCACCAGGCCCTGCTGTTGCAGCTCAATCATCCCTTTCCAGGCGTCGACATAATGATCAATAGCTGGTACTGGCCAGTGCATCAACCAGAGATCGATATAATCAAGCTGCAGCTTATCAAGGCTCTCCTGCAATGCTTCATGGGGACGTTTCTGGTCGTCATTCCACAATTTTGTGGTGATAAACAGTTCGTCACGTGGGACGCCTGCGCTTTTCAGCGCATCGCCAACACCGTCTTCATTTTTGTACGCGGTCGCGGTATCGATGGAGCGATAACCGACTTCCAGCGCTTTGTGAATGGCGGAAACCACTTCCTCATTACCCGCTTTCCACACGCCGAGACCCAGCTGTGGCATCAGGTTGCCATCAGCAAGTTTAATCACGGTTGGATGTGTCATGCATGCCTCCTCTATGAACTTACCGGGACGGATCCCGGTAAGGTTGTGTGCATTAAGTCTGGACGAAAAGTCCAAAAACGAAAGGCGAGGATGTAAAAAGCTTAGCGTGCTGCTTCGTAAATACGGCGGCTAACGTCCAGGGTAATGTCCTGATGTTCGCCAAGTTTTGTCATGCCGTGTTCTTCCAGTTTCGCCAGCAGAGCCGGGATGGAGCTGCCGTCGAGACCATAACCGGACAGACGCGTCGGCACGCCCATCTGCTCGAAGAAGCCGCGAGTCGCTTCGATAGCTGCATCGATACGTGCGTCTTCAGAGCCTTCGGTGATGTTCCACACGCGCTCAGCGTACTGCAGCAATTTGCCACGTTTGGTGTCGCGTTTTTCGTTCCACAGGGCAGGCAGGACGACTGCCAGTGTTTGGGCGTGATCCAGACCGTGCATCGCGGTCAGTTCGTGGCCCAGCATATGGGTTGCCCAGTCCTGCGGTACGCCTGCACCAATCAGACCGTTCAGCGCCTGAGTGGCGGCCCACATAACGTTGGCACGCACGTCGTAGTTTTCCGGTTCCTGCAGCGCTTTCGGGCCGTCTTCGATAAGCGTCAGCAGAATGCCTTCGGCGAAACGATCCTGAATTTTGCCATTCACCGGGTAGGTGACGTACTGCTCAACGGTATGTACAAAGGCATCCACCACACCGTTAGCGACCTGGCGCGGTGGCAGGGTGTAGGTGTAAACCGGGTCAAGTACGGCGAATACCGGTTGAACATGCTCGTTCATAAAGGCTTGTTTATCGCCGGTGGTTTTACGCGAGATAACCGCACCTTTGTTGGATTCAGAACCGGTGGCTGGCAGGGTGAGTACGGAACCCATCGGGATGGCGCTGGTAATGTTGCTGCCGTAGGTTTGCAGAATTTCCCACGGATCAACGCCGTCCGCGTAATGTGCCGCAGCAGCGATAAATTTGGTGCCATCCAGCACTGAACCTCCGCCGACGGCCAGCAGGAAGGTGATGTTCTCTTCTTTGGCGATTTTTACCGCGTTCATCAGCGTTTCGTAAGACGGGTTCGGTTCAATGCCGCTGAACTCACGGACATCCAGACCTTCCAGCGCGCTGTAAACCTGATCCAGAACGCCATTTTTCTTCACGCTGCCACCACCGTAAGTGATGAGAACGCGGGCATCAGCAGGAATCTGTTCGCGCAGATCGGCAATAGCGCCATTGCCAAACAGAATGCGGGTGGGGGTATGAAGATTAAAGTTGTTCATTGCTCGTTCCCTTATGTGGGTAAAAAAATCGGGGGGCGCAGAGAGCGACCTGATGGTGCACATTGTGGACAGCCTGAGCCATCCTCTCAATGCACATTCCTGCCGATGTCTTGCCCATTTCTACGCAGCACTGGAGAAAGTGGGTAAAACTGCGCACACTGTCAGCATTGGGAATGGTGCCTGGAGCGAGAAGAAATGAACCGCGAAGAGATTTGCTTACAGCTAACAGAACAGATTAACGATCTGAAAAATAATGAAAATATGTTAAGCGAGTTACTGCCTGATGTGCGCCTTCTGTACGGCACTCAGCCCGGAACGCGCACCCCAGTCATGTATCAGCCAGGCATCGTTTTTCTCTTTTCGGGGCATAAAATTGGCTACATCAATGAGCGGGTGTTTCGCTACGACACCAACGAATATTTGCTCCTGACAGTACCTTTACCCTTTGAATGTGAAACCTTCGCGACAGAAGCCGTTCCATTGGCGGGGATTCGTCTGAATGTCGATATTCTTCAGCTTCAGGAGTTGTTAATGGATATTGGTGAAGATGAGCTGTTTCACCCGTCCATGGCATCGAGCGGCATCAACTCTGCCACGCTATCAGATGAAATTCTTTGTGCGATTGAACGTCTGCTGGACGTGATGGACCGACCGTTGGATGCCCGAATTCTTGGCAAGCAAATCATTCGCGAGATCCTCTACCATGTGCTGCTCGGGCCGGGTGGCGGGGCGCTGCTGGCGCTGGTGAGTCGTCAAACCCATTTCAGCCTCATCAGCCGGGTGTTGAAGCGCATTGAAAGCCAGTACACGGAAAACCTGAGCGTAGATCAGCTGGCGTCAGAAGCGAACATGAGCGTCTCTGCTTTTCACCACAACTTCAAATCGGTCACCAGTACCTCGCCGCTGCAGTACCTCAAATCGTTCCGGTTGCATAAGGCGCGAATGCTGATGATCCACGACGGCATGAAAGCCAGCGCGGCGGCTATTCGTGTGGGGTATGAAAGCCCGTCTCAGTTTAGCCGAGAGTTTAAGCGCTATTTCGGCGTCACGCCGGGAGAGGATGCGGCGCGGATCCGCATGATGCAGGGGGCGTAATATTCCCTCTCCGAAGGGAGAGGGAAGGGAAGAAAATCAGGCGCTGCAGTACTTCTTCTTAATGACGACGGCGACCGTACCCACCAGGCCAGCAACCAGCAGGAACACCGGCAGGATCATCAGGAAGGTCATCACCTGGTCTTCATGACGTTTTACAAACGGGATCATGCTGATGGCATAGCCGATAGTGGTGATAATGCCGACCCACAGCAGGGCGCTCAGCCAGTTGAAAATCTGGAAGCGGCGGTTAGATAGCCCGGAGATACCCGCCATGGTTGGCAAGAGGGTGCGAATAAACGCCAGGAAACGACCCGCCAGCAGTGCCAGTAAACCGTGTCGGTCAAACATGCAGGTGGCGCGCTGGTGATATTTTTCCGGAAGCTGAGCCAGCCAGCTTTTGACCACACGTGTATTCCCCAGCCATCGCCCTTGCAGGTAGCTCAGCCAGCAACCCAGGCTCGCCGCCGAGGTGAGAATAAGCAGGGTAGAGATGTAATCCATACAGCCGCGGGCGATGAGTGCCCCCGCCAGCAAAAGCAGGCTGTCTCCTGGTAAAAAGGAGGCAGGAAGCAATCCATTTTCTAAAAAGAGAGTGGCAAACATCACGAAATAGACGACGCCAACAACGTGTGGATTCGCCAGCGCGGCAAAGTCGTGTTGCCAGAGCGCAGCGATAATGTCTTGAATTACAGCCATGGACTTTCCTGTGGTACCGCTTAGAAGAGGCTATTGTACGCGTTTATTGCCCGAAACACCTTGATCCCGGGCGCAATTAATACAGAGTATTCTGCTGGCGTAATCAGAATTTTAAACCAGCAGCCACAATCTACACGATACGCTGGAATCCTGCCGCTAAATCCTCAATTAAATCATTAACGTCCTCTAAACCGATATGCAGGCGAATAAGGGTTCCGCTGAAATCGACTTCCGCCTCAGGACGAATCGCCGCAATCTGTTCCGGCTGATTTGCCAGAATCAACGACTCAAAACCGCCCCAGGAGTAAGCCATCGCGAACAGCGAGAAGTTATCAAGGAAGTCGGTCATCTCTTTGTCAGTCAGGCGTTTGTTCAATATAAAGGAGAAGAGCCCGCTGCTGCCGTTAAAATCGCGCTTCCAGAACTCATGACCTTTGCTGCCTGGTAGAGCAGGGTGGTTAACACGAACCACCTGCGGATGGTCGGCCAGCCACTCGGCGACTTTGATACTGCTTTCATGATGCTGACGCAGACGTACGCCGAGTGTACGCAGACCTCGGCTGGTCATGTAGGCGGTGTCTGCATCGACCATTTGGCCCATCAGGTACGCATTTTCACGCAGTTGATCCCAACAGCGGGCGTTAGAAACCGCCGTGCCAATCATGCCGTCAGAGTGACCAATCAGGTATTTGGTGGCTGCCTGAATCGAAATATCAATATCGAACTCCAGCGCTTTAAACAGGATACCCGCCGCCCACGTATTGTCGATCATGATGATGGCATCCGGAGCTACGCTTCTGACTGCCGTAACAATAGCCGGGACGTCGTGGACTTCCATCGTGATGGAGCCTGGAGATTCGAGGAACACAATTTTGGTGTTGGGTTGGATAAGATCGGCGATGCCTGCGCCAATCAGCGGGTCGAACCAACTCGTCGTTACACCCAATTTCGAGAGGATTTTGGTACTGAAATCCTGAGTGGGTTCGTAAGCCGTGTTGGTGATGAGAATATGGTCGCCCTGTTCAACGAACGCCAGGATGGTATTGGCGACGGCAGCGGCCCCACAAGGGAAAAGTGCACAGCCCGCGCCACCTTCCAGTTCACACATAGCTTCCTGCAGCGAAAAATGGGTCAGGGTCCCACGGCGTCCATAGAACAGCTCGCCTTTGGCACGATTGCGGGTGGCATGCTTCTTTGCTTCAACGGTATCGAACACCAGTGAAGAGGCGCGCTGAATCACGCTGTTAACCGATCCTTGAGTGTATTTCTTGCTGCGCCCTGCATTCACCAGAGCGGTATCAATATGCTTCGCCGTCATGTTCGCCTAACCTGTTTTTATACGTCTGGATGTCCAGACTACCATGATTGATTAATGATGCACTGCTGACCCGGATATAAAGCATAAAATTTTCTGAATATTATCCATCGGGACTTTTTTACTGCGTAAGCGCAAAGAAAAAGAGGGGATATTCATGCAGTATGTAAATACTAATGAGAACTACTATCAATTCGACGTCGTTTTGATATTATTACGCTCAGATTTTGTGATATGCGTCCTGGAGATACACAGTGGGTAATAATTTGATGCAGACGGATCTTTCCGTTTGGGGTATGTATCAACATGCCGACATCGTCGTTAAGATTGTGATGATCGGGTTGATTCTGGCATCAGTAGTTACATGGGCCATTTTCTTTAGCAAAAGTGTGGAATTAATTGCGCAGAAGCGTCGCCTTAAGCGCGAACAGCAACTGCTCTCTGACGTTCGCTCTCTGGATCAAGCCAGTGATGTCTCTTCCTCCTTCCATGCCCGCAGCCTGAGTACCCTGTTAATTAACGAAGCGCAGAATGAGCTGGAGCTGTCTGCAGGTAGTGAAGATAACGAAGGTATCAAAGAACGTACTGGTTTCCGCCTTGAGCGTCGTGTTGCTGCCACCGGCCGCCATATGGGCCGCGGTAATGGCTACCTGGCGACCATCGGGGCGATTTCCCCGTTTGTGGGTCTGTTCGGTACCGTTTGGGGCATCATGAACAGCTTTATCGGTATTGCCCAGACGCAGACCACCAACCTTGCCGTTGTAGCGCCTGGTATCGCAGAAGCGCTGCTGGCTACCGCTATTGGTTTGATTGCTGCTATCCCGGCGGTTGTCATCTATAACATCTTTGCCCGCATGATTGGCAGCTATAAAGCCTCCCTGGGTGATGTTGCTGCACAGGTTCTGCTGTTGCAAAGCCGTGACCTGGATTTGGCTGCCAGTTCTTCTGCAAAGCCTGTCCACACCGCCCAGAAATTACGAGTAGGTTGATGCCCCATGGCAATGCGTCTTAATGAAGATCTGGACGATAATGGCGAAATGCACGAGATCAACGTTACGCCGTTTATCGACGTTATGTTGGTTCTGCTGATTATCTTTATGGTGGCGGCCCCGCTTGCCACGGTAGATGTGAAAGTGAATCTGCCGGCCTCTTCGAGTCAGCCGCAGCCACGTCCGGAAAAACCCGTTTATCTCTCTGTTAAAGCCGACAACACCATGTTTATCGGTAACGATCCTGTGACGGACGAGACAATGGTGAATGAGCTGAATGCCGTGACGGAAGGGAAGAAAGATACCACCATCTTCTTCCGCGCGGACAAGACCGTCGACTATGAAACCATGATGAAAGTGATGGATACGCTGCACCAGGCGGGCTATCTCAAAATTGGTCTGGTGGGCGAAGAAGTCGCTGCTGCGAAGTAATTTCCGCGTCGTTCAATATAAAAAAGGCTGGCCATGTTGCCAGCCTTTTTGTTTCTGTTCTTCCCGTCATTTTAATGCCGCAGTTTTAGTGGGGCTAAATAAGGGTTAAGTTTTATTTAATTTGGATGCACGAGGTTCTATGTCCGGGGGATTTGCAGGGGAATATGCAGACGGATGTGCGTAATTATTTCTTCGCAGAGGGGGCAGGAGATAATTCGTTATTGTTCACCGGTTGTTCGGCCTTTTCTTCCAGTGCGACAGTCGTCACCACCGCCGTGCGGTACTCTTCATCTGCGAGCTTACGGCTGATACGCAGCGTTGCAGTCTCTCTGGCGAGAATATACTGATAGTTGGCTTCCAGTCGGGCCATTATTTTTTCCAGCAGCTCAGGGCGAGATTCGATGATGGCGTTGATAGCCGCGCCGTATATCTCTTCCTTGACCTGAATGGCGTAGATCTCACGGCGGTTTTGCCATTTCAGGCGTACGAGTGCCGCAGGAATCGACACCAGCTCATGCGCAATTCGCTGGATGGTGGCATTCTTACTTTGAATTAATGATTCAATATTTTGCTTTAAGATAAATTCGTCACTTTTATGGCTATCTAAAACCAAATAAACGTCATTATCTTCAACCTCTTTCACGTCACTCATCCCCAAGTTTATAAAACAAAGGCATATCTTTCTCGCGGGTAATGAGATTAAGCCAAATTTCATTTCCTGCGTCATTAATCTCTTTGGTCTTATCAGCAATAATTTGACTTAATGCCTGAGAATCAATCTCTCCTTCAGCCTGCAAATCATTTAGCAGTCTGGCGAAGGTATCGATTTTAACCACGCGATATAATCGGTCTTTTATATGACGGTCGCGCTCTTCAAGTAACATATTCCGGGATTGCCCTGTACGCGTCACATTAGCTAATATGTCGTTAGCGTAATCAGAGAGCGTTCTTTTTCCCTGAGTTAAATTACTGTCTTTTTCTGCTTCATCGGATTCGGATTCTGCAGCGGAAATGTGAAAGCGAGCCGGGACCAGATTCTCGGGCAGCATTTCTAATATCCTTTAATATCAACAGGGTGGGGTAAGTCCGGGCGTGAGGTTCGTTGACAATATCATGGCGCACTTTTAAAATCAAAAAAAATGGAGCTTGCACATGAACAGTATTTTTTATTCTGTTGTTGCTTTATTGCTGTTGACTGGCGGCGTGCTTTTATTGATGCGTGATAACAATAAACAACCGTCAGGCGGTGAAAATCAATTGCCGTCACCGCAAAGTAATCCTTTATCAAAAGAGGAAGGTGAAGACCATTTCTCTATGCTGATGAATGCCATTACACCCGTTTGGTACTGGCGTGTTAACCATGAATATATCGATTTTCTCCATGCTACGATTAAACGAATGAACATGGCGGAGTTAAATAGTGTGCCTGGTTTATTCGAGGCGCAACGACGTTGTAGCGATCTCAATTCAGCTGTTTATAAGTATTACGACAATATAAAAAAGCGCTGTCTGAATGGTGAAAAAGTCCTGCATTCTGATCTGGATGTGCTCAACCTGCGTCAGTGTTTCCGGGAATTCAGTATGGAAGCGTACCCTGAGCTGGTGGTGTTGGTCTGGCCGGAGTACAAACGCCCGGAGGTCACTCCGACAGACGTGTAACTCGTGGGTTGGTAAATCGTTGTAATAGCGTTGGGACAGTGTTGCAATTTCACTGGTCCCCTGCGGTATACTGACCACTGGTTATGTAATCTGAAAGGACACTATGGAACGATTTCTTGAAAATGCAATGTATGCCTCGCGCTGGTTGCTCGCCCCGGTTTACTTTGGTCTGTCGCTTGCGTTGCTTGCTCTGACAGTTAAATTTTTTCAGGAGATTATTCACGTTCTGCCCAACATTTTTAACCTGGCAGAAGCTGACCTTATCCTGACGTTATTGTCTCTGGTGGACATGACGCTGGTAGGTGGGCTGCTGGTGATGGTGATGTTTTCGGGCTACGAGAACTTTGTCTCTCAACTTGATATCTCACCTGAAAAAGAGAAGTTGAGCTGGCTGGGGAAAATGGATGCCACCTCGCTTAAAAATAAAGTGGCGGCCTCAATCGTGGCCATCTCCTCCATCCACTTACTGCGCGTGTTTATGGATGCCAAAAACGTGCCGGATAACAAGTTGATGTGGTATGTGATTATCCATCTGACGTTTGTGCTGTCGGCGTTTGTGATGGGGTATCTGGATAAGCTGTCGCGGGATAAGCACTAAGAAGCGCGCGATAAGCACTAAGAAGAAGGGAGCCTTAGCTCCCTTTTTTTACTGCTTATCCGATGACGCCTGCCAAAGGTTAAGCTCCCCATCCGCTACATGCTTATCGATTTGCGCCAGTTCCTCTGCCGTAAAGGCCAGATTATTCAGCGCCAGCACATTCTCTTCCAGTTGCTCGGGACGAGAGGCACCAATCAACACCGACGTAACACGGTTATCTTTCAGCAGCCAACTCAACGCCATCTGTGCCATGGTTTGCCCGCGGGCGGTTGCCAATTCATTCAGTAACTTCAGGCTGCTCAGATTTTCTTCGGTCAGCATTTTTTCCGTCAAACCGCGAACCTTCTTGCCCTCTTTCTGCATCCTTGAACCTTCCGGAATCCCGTTGAGGTATTTGCCGGTCAGCAGCCCTTGCGCCAGTGGGGTAAAGGCGATACAGCCCACGCCGTTATCTTCCAGCGTATCCAGAAGCCCGGTTTTATCGACCCAGCGGTTAAGCAGGTTGTAAGAAGGCTGGTGAATCAGAAGAGGAACTTTCCACTCGCGCAGCAGTTCCACCATGGTCTGGGTACGCGGCGTGGAGTAGGAGGAGATGCCGACATACAGTGCTTTGCCACTCTGTACGGCTTGTGCCAGCGCTGCGGCGCTCTCTTCCATCGGCGTATTTTCATCGACACGATGGGAATAGAAGATATCGACGTAGTCCAGCCCCATGCGAGAGAGGCTCTGGTCCAGGCTGGCAAGTAAGTACTTACGTGAACCACCGGAACCGTAAGGGCCTGGCCACATGTCGTAACCCGCCTTGGTAGAGATGATCAGTTCATCACGGTACGGTGCGAAATCTTCACGCAGCAGGCGACCAAAGTTTTCTTCAGCACTACCTGGAGGCGGTCCGTAGTTGTTGGCTAAGTCAAAGTGAGTGATGCCTAAATCAAAGGCTTTACGCAGCAGGGCTCGCTGGGATTCGAGAGCGTGAACGTGACCAAAACTGTGCCACAATCCGAGTGAGAATGCGGGCAGGCGCAGACCACTTTTGCCGCAGTAACGATACTGCATCTGCTCATAGCGTGCAGGGTTAGCTAACCAGGGCATGATGTCTCCTTTCTTGTAGGTGTAAATTCGAAACAGCGTTTTTATTCTATCGTGTCATTCTCTTACAACAATACTTTGCAGTTATAGATGGGTGATTTTTTGGGCAAGAAGCGAACCCATATGCTTTGCTTACTAAGACTTAAATTCCAGGAGAAAACCGCATGACACGCCTGACAGCGAAAGACTTCCCGCAGGAACTGCTCGACTATTACGACCATTATGCGCACGGAAAAATGTCCAAACGTGAGTTTTTAAACCTGGCCGGAAAGTATGCCGCGGGTGGTATGACGGCGCTGGCGTTGTTCAATCTGATGAAGCCAAACTACGCACTGGCAACGCAGGTGGAATTCACCGATCCGGATATCCTCGCTGAATATATCACCTATCCCTCGCCCAATGGGCATGGGGAAGTCCGTGGCTATTTGGTTAAGCCGGCGAAGGCGACGGGAAAGGTGCCTGCCGTTGTGGTGGTACACGAAAACCGTGGGCTCAATCCATACATTGAAGATGTCGCGCGTCGTGTGGCCAAAGCCGGGTATATCGCTCTGGCACCGGATGGGCTCAGCTCGGTCGGTGGTTATCCGGGGAATGATGATGCCGGACGGGAACTTCAGCAAAAAGTGGATCCGACAAAATTGATGAACGATTTTTTTGCAGCCATTGAGTTTATGCAAACCCATCCGGCTGCAACGGGCAAAACCGGAATCACCGGGTTTTGCTACGGCGGCGGTGTGGCCAATGCGGCTGCGGTGGCGTATCCAGAGTTGGCCTGTGCCGTGCCGTTTTATGGTCGCCAGCCTCCGGCATCTGAAGTTGCACGAATTAAGGCACCTGTTCTGTTGCACTATGCCGAACTGGATACGCGTATCACCGAAGGCTGGCCTGCTTATGAAGAGGCGCTGAAAGCAAACAAGAAGGTTTATCAAGGGTGGGTTTACCTTGGGGTGAATCATGGCTTCCACAATGACTCCACGCCGCGTTACGACAAAGCCGCAGCGGAGCTGTCATGGGAGCGCACACTGACGTGGTTCAAAAAGTACCTGCACCAGGACGTTTCCTGACTAAGGGGAAACTCAGGCGTATAATTTTGGTATGTTACTGACAGTTTGGATTAATCATCTAACTTAACATGGTTTTTTATTGAATAATAAAATCACCGTATCATTATTGAAAATTGCGTCTGATGCATAAAGAAATAGCTAAGTCGTGTTCCTTGATCAATACATTGCAGATATTGCAAGGTAAGACATTTTTTGCCTGCGGGTTTCCTCTCTTTCTGCGAAAATTCTTAGACTCAAGTTGCCTGAACCAATAGAGAGCGAAACGTTTCTTTCGCGCACATATTTACCGCATATTGTCCTGGTAAATATGATGCTGGCATACTTCCGTCTGCGAATATTCCTGGTAAATGTAACTTCATTTATAAAGACCACCTCTGTAAGCCGCGCCAATTCTGGCTTCATCTCGATCCTCATTGCGATCCCTGGACAGAGGAAATTCTCGCGATCGCAGAGGGTTTCACGGGACTATTTAGGGCGAGTGAATGAGTGTTTAACCATGCTAAACATTTATATAAGTAAAAATTAAAGTGCCTGGTTTTAATTATTTGATGTTTGCTGTGATGTTTTTTTATTTGTTTTTAGAGGTCGTCTTATATTTGGTTTTTTATATTTTTAGTCTGCTTATTGTTCCCTTTTTTAATATTTACATTGAAGTTGTTGAGGCCTTTTTTGGTTTTATATAAAGTGTTTCTATAAAATAAACGTTTTTTAGTGTAATTGTGGGGTAAATAAAAATTACTAATAAGATAAGTGAGTTACGTATAGTTACATTGCGGTACTACCATCTTCCAGATGAATGATAATTTGATTTTGTTGTTTGCAAAATATCATCCTGACTGACGTTTCATCTCTTTAACAGAATGATTTCTTTCTGAGTGTTTTGTGATCAAATTTTTTACTTTGATCCATACAACTTCTCTAAATCTTGCCGATAACGGAAGTAAGTCTCACCTCAGGGTGAGAATGTACCTTCACTGCAAGGAAATAAATATGCGTATGCTTCAAAACTTTACTATCCGAATCGTCATGCTGGTGATCCTGGGCATTTTTGGCCTGCTGTGGTCCGGCGTCGGTTTGTATAGCGTTTTTTCACTTTCTAAAGTGGCCGAGGGCAATGAAGTCGATCGCCAGCTCGTGACACAGATGACATTACTCAGCCAGGGCAATGATCAGTACTTCCGTTTCGTCACGCGCTTGAGCCGTACGATGGAAACCAAAGCGGCGGGCGGTTCTGCTGATTTTGGTTCGGTTCAGCAAGCACTCGATACAATGTCGAAAAAGTTGACCGAATTTAAGGCGATTTCCCCAGGACCGATGGATCCTAAGATCTCGGAACAGATCATCAGTTCCTGGCAGGCGCTGCTTGAGCAGGGGGTGATCCCGCAAATGCAAGCGGCACAGCAAGGGTCGGTAGAAGCGTATCGTCAGCAGGCGAATAACGTGACGCCGGGCTTAAGCCGTGCATTTGGCACGGGGGCTGACAACTTTAATAAAGCGGCCAGCGACATGCTTGAACACACTCGTGTGATGGTCGACGGCCAGACGACGGTGACGCGCACCATTATTATTGCTGCGATGGTACTGGGGATCCTGATCCTGCTGTTTACGGATCGTTACCTGGTCACCATGCTGGTTCGTCCGTTGGATGCCATTCGTGATCACTTTACTAAAATGGCGCAGGGCGACCTTAGCCAGCCGATCCAGGATTTTGGTCGCAACTGCGTAGGGCGCGTTGTGCCTTTACTGCGTGCGATGCAGGACAGCTTGCGTGATGCGGTCAGTACCATTCGTCAGGGTAGCGACAACATCTGGCGTGGCGCGACTGAAATCTCCAGCGGCAATAACGACCTCTCTTCCCGTACTGAAGAGCAGGCTGCCGCGCTGGAAGAGACCGCCGCCAGCATGGAGCAGTTGACGGCAACCGTAAAACTGAACGCTGAAAACGCCAGCCAGGCAAGCGATCTGGCCGAAGTGGCTTCAACGACGGCAAGCAAAGGTGGCGCACTGGTTGATGAAGTGATCAGCACCATGGCAGGCATCTCTGACAGCTCGAAGAAAATTGCTGAAATCACTACCGTGATTAACAGCATCGCCTTCCAGACCAACATTCTTGCGCTTAACGCGGCGGTGGAAGCGGCGCGTGCAGGCGAACAAGGTCGTGGTTTTGCGGTGGTAGCAGGTGAAGTACGTAACCTGGCCAGTCGTAGTGCAGGTGCGGCCAAAGAGATTGAAACGCTGATTGCTGACTCAGTCACTCGCGTCAATAAAGGTGCGAAGCTGGTCAATGATACGGGCACCACGATGGAAGGTATTCTGCGTGCGGTAACCGAAGTGACGACCATCATGAAACAGATTGCGTCCGCTTCCGCTGAGCAGAGTAAAGGTATCTCCCAGGTCGGTGTCGCGATTTCTCAGATGGACAACGTGACCCAGCAGAACGCCACACTGGTGGAAGAAGTCTCCACCGCAGCGGCTGCCCTGGAACGCCAGACGGAAGAGTTGCAACGCTCTGTTCAACAGTTCCGTTTGTCGGCAGACGATCGGCAGACCATTGTTACTCCCGCTCCACTGAAATCTCCGGTGACGCGTTCTACGCCAAAAAGCACCACTGCTTCTTCGGATGAGTGGGTTGCCTTCTAAATAAGACTATCACCGCTCAAAATATCGCTATATAATTTTTTATATAGCGATTGAGGGCGGAAGAATGGAAAACCATTTTGGTAAAGGGTTAATGGCGGGGCTAAAAGCCACGCAGGCAGACAGCGCGAAAAGCGTCTCGCATTTCTGTGCTGACTACAAACGAGGATTTGTCCTCGGTTTTTCGCATCGGATGTTTGAGCGAACCGGGGACAGACAACTCAGCGCCTGGGAGGCAGGGGTACTGACTCGTCGTTACGGGCTGGATAAAGAGATGGTCATGGATTTCTTCCGCGAAAGTCATTCCAGCACCGTCGTGCGTTTCTTTATGGCGGGCTATCGGCAGGACAACTAACCGTACTCTTTACGCCACTCATACTTCCAAAATATTTATACAGTTTAAGATGATCAAGCCTGGGTTCCCTGGGGTTGATCGCTTCTCTGCACCTCTCTTCTCGTCACATCTTGCTGGAATTCACAATCTGTATATTGCACAACCATGCGGTGTCCGCTCAGGTACTTTCTCATTTCCACATTGAAAACATGGAAATGCCGAACAGGTTGCATTTTTGTGAATAAAAAACAGGCAAAATTAAACCCTGCTATAAACAGGGATAATAATAAATGTTCGGAGAAAGCACGCGAGTTACCTCTCACGGCATTAATCGCCGTGATTTCATGAAGCTTTGTACCGCACTGGCCGCCACTATGGGGCTGAGTAGCAATGCGGCAGCAGAAATTGCACAAGCCATTGGTCAAAAGCAGCGTCCTCCCGTTATCTGGATTGGTGCTCAGGAGTGTACCGGCTGTACGGAATCCCTCTTGCGTGCCACCCATCCTACTGTTGAAAATCTCCTGCTGGAGACCATTTCGCTGGAGTACCACGAAGTGCTTAGCGCCGCGTTTGGTCATCAGGTGGAAGAGAACAAGCACCACGCGCTGGAGAGATACAAAGGGCAGTATGTGCTGGTGGTTGACGGTTCTGTCCCACTCAAAGATGACGGCATTTATTGCATGGTGGCAGGTGAGCCGATTGTTAACCATATTCGCAAGGCCGCGGAAAATGCGGCGGCGATTATCGCCATTGGTTCCTGTGCGGCATGGGGTGGCGTCGCAGCAGCAGGCGTCAATCCCACCGGTGCGGTGGGTCTGCAAGAAGTCCTGCCGGGGAAAACGGTGATTAACATCCCGGGCTGCCCACCGAACCCGCATAACTTCCTCGCCACGGTGGCCCATATCATTACCTTCGGTAAACCACCGAAACTCGATGCGAAAAATCGTCCACTGTTTGCCTATGGCCGTTTGATTCACGAACACTGCGAACGTCGTCCCCATTTTGACGCCGGGCGCTTTGCTAAAGAATTTGGCGATGACGGCCATCGCGAAGGCTGGTGTCTTTACCACCTTGGCTGTAAAGGACCTGAAACCTGGGGCAATTGCTCAACCCTGCAGTTTTGCGATGTGGGCGGTGTCTGGCCGGTTGCCATCGGTCATCCCTGTTACGGCTGCAATGAAGAGGGCATTGGTTTTCACAAGGGCATTCATCAACTCGCTCATATTGAAAACCCCACGCCGCCTGTCGATAAACCCCCGGTGAACGGCACTGAGGGGGGCACTGTATCGGCTTCTGCGGTCGGCCTGCTGGGCGGTGTCGTGGGTCTCATGGCCGGGGTCGGGGCGATGACGGTGCGCGAGCTGGGATGCCAGCAAAAGAAAAACAAGACTGACTCACAAGGAGAGTGACGGTGAACAGACGTAACTTTCTGAAGGTAGCCTCCGGTGGGGCGCTGCTGGCCGGGAGTTCAGGGTCGGCTTTTGCTGCGGTGCACAATCGTCCCCCCATTCCGGGTGCGGTGGGCATGCTGTATGACTCAACGCTCTGTGTCGGTTGCCAGGCCTGTGTGACCCGCTGCCAGGATATTAACTTTCCGGCACGTAACCCGCAGGGGGAGCAAACCTGGTCGAATAACAGCAAGCTCACCCCATACACTAATAATGTTATTCAGATCTGGCGTAGTGGTAACGCGCAGCACAAAGACCAGCCTGACAACGGTTATGCATATATCAAAAAACAGTGCATGCACTGCGTGGATCCTAACTGTGTCTCCGTTTGCCCGGTTTCTGCGCTGCGAAAAGAGGCCAAAACTGGCATTGTGCATTACGACCCGGACGTCTGCACCGGCTGTCGTTACTGCATGGTGGCCTGTCCCTATAACGTACCGAAATACGATTACAACAACCCCTTCGGTGCGCTGCATAAATGTGAACTGTGCAATCAGAAAGGCGTTGAACGGCTGGATAAAGGCGGCTTGCCCGGCTGCGTAGAAGTCTGCCCGACGGGGGCGGTAATTTATGGCACGCGTGAAGCCTTGATGGCAGAAGCCAAAAAGCGTCTGGGACTCACGCCAGGCAGCGAGTACGGCTATCCGCGTCAGACCTTTGACGCTCGCGACCTGAACGTCCGCGAAGTGCCCAACTATCACCCTCATCTCTATGGCGAACATGAAGGCGGCGGCACCCAGGTGCTGGTACTGACCGGCGTGCCTTACACCTGTCTTGGCCTGCCAGAGCTTGATGACGTCTCCACTGGCGCACGTTCGGAAAACATTCAGCACACGGTTTATAAAGGGATGATGCTGCCGCTGGCGGTGCTCGCAGGGCTGAGCGCGCTGGTGTATCGCCATACCCGCAGTGATGATCATAAGGGAGGGGATGATGATGCATCATGATCCGCAGCCAATTGGCGGGAAGTTGCTCAGCAAATCAGTCTATATCTTTGGGCCGTTGATCGTATTGTGCGGGCTGCTGATCGTTAAGCGTCTGGTCTTCGGTCTGGGTTCGGTATCGGCGCTGAACGGCGGTTATCCGTGGGGGATCTGGATCGCATTCGATCTGTTGATTGGCACTGGCTTTGCCTGCGGCGGTTGGGCGCTGGCATGGATGGTCTATGCCTTTAACCGTGGGGAGTATCACCCGCTGGTGCGTCCTGCTCTGCTTGCCAGCCTGTTCGGCTATTCGCTGGGGGGGTTGTCGATCACCGTCGATGTGGGGCGTTACTGGAACCTGCCGTATTTCTATATTCCAGGGCATTTCAACGTTAACTCCGTGCTGTTTGAAACCGCCGTCTGCATGACAATTTACATCGGCGTGATGGCGCTGGAATTTGCCCCTGCGCTGTTGGAGCGTCTCGGTTGGAAGGTGTCGCTCAAGCGGCTCAATAAAGTGATGTTCTTTATTATTGCGCTCGGCGCACTGCTGCCAACCATGCACCAGTCGTCTATGGGCTCGCTGATGATTGCCGCCGGGCATAAAGTGCACCCGCTCTGGCAAAGCTATGAGATGTTGCCGCTCTTCTCGCTGCTCACCGCTTTCATGATGGGCTTCTCCATCCTCATTTTCGAAGGATCGCTGTTGCAGGCGGGGCTAAAAGGCAACGGGCCGGACGAACGCCATCTGTTCAGCAAACTCACCAACACCCTGAGCGTGCTGCTGGCACTGTTCCTGATAGCACGTTTTGGCGAGCTTATCTGGCGCAATAAACTCGCACTGGCCTTCGCCGGGGACAGTTACAGCCTGACGTTCTGGGCTGAGATTCTGCTGCTGGTCTTCCCGCTGGTGGTGTTCCGCGTAGCGAAACTGCGCACGGATGCGCGCTTCCTGTTTACCGGGGCGGTCAGCATGCTGCTGGGCTGTGCGCTGTGGCGCTTGTCCTACTCCTTGCTGGCCTTTAACCCTGGTGACGGTTACCACTACTTCCCGACGGCTGAAGAACTGCTGATCTCTATCGGCTTTGTGGCGATAGAGATTTGCGCTTATATCCTGCTCATCCGCGTATTACCCATTATTCCTCCTTTAAAACAACAACAAAGCCATGAGGCGAGCAAAGCATGAGTCAACGTATCACCATCGATCCGGTGACCCGCATTGAGGGTCATTTACGCATTGATTGCGAAATTGAAAACGGCGTGGTTTCCCGGGCCTGGGCCTCGGGCACCATGTGGCGCGGAATGGAAGAGATTGTGAAGGGGCGGGACCCACGCGATGCGTGGATGATCGTGCAGCGCATTTGTGGTGTCTGTACCACCACCCATGCCATTTCTTCCGTGCGAGCGGCGGAAAGTGCACTGAACATTAACGTCCCGCTCAATGCGCAGTACATCCGCAATATCATTCTGGCGGCGCATACGACCCACGACCATATTGTCCATTTCTACCAGCTCTCCGCGCTCGACTGGGTGGACATCACTGCTGCGCTTGAGGCCGACCCTGAAAAGGCTTCGGCATTGCTGAAAGGGATTTCGACCTGGTCATTAAACAGCGCCGAAGAGTTCAGCAAAGTGCAGCAGAAGATCAAAGCGCTGGTGGCAAGCGGTCAATTGGGGATTTTTGCCAACGGCTACTGGGGGCATCCGGCAATGAAACTGCCGCCGGAGATCAACCTGATTGCCGTGGCACATTACCTGCAGGCGCTGGAGTGCCAACGGGATGCCAACCGCGTCGTCGCGTTGCTGGGCGGTAAAACGCCGCATATCCAGAACCTGGCGGTGGGCGGGGTAGCCAACCCAATAAATCTTGACGGCCTGGGTGTGCTCAACCTTGAGCGCCTGATGTACATCAAAACCTTTATCGATCGCCTGGAGGATTTTGTCGAGCAGGTTTACAAGGTCGATACGGCAGTGATTGCGGCCTTCTACCCGGAATGGCTGAGCCAGGGTAAAGGGGCGGTGAACTACCTGAGTGCTCCGGAATTCCCGACCGATGCGCAAAACGGCAGCTTCCTCTTTCCTGGCGGCTATATTGCCAATGGCGACCTCTCGACCTGGCGGGAGATTAGCTCCCACCGCGATGAGTATCTGATTAAAGGCATTCAGGAGAGCGCGAAGCACGCCTGGTATAAAGACGAAGCACCGCAGGCACCGTGGGAAGGGACGACAATACCGGACTACACCGGCTGGCAGGATGACGGCAAATACAGTTGGGTAAAATCGCCGACGTTCTATGGCAAAACGGTGGAGGTCGGGCCGCTGGCGAACATGCTTAACAAACTGGCGGCGAAGCGCGAATCGACCTGGGCGAAGCTCAACGAAATCATTGCCATTTACCAGAAACTCACCGGTAAGACGATTGACGTGGAGCAACTGCATTCGACTCTGGGGCGCATTATCGGACGCACCGTTCATGCCTGCGAGTTACAACATATTCTCCAGCATCAGTACAGCGCGCTGATTGCCAATATTGGTAAGGGCGACCACGTGACTTTCGTGAAGCCGGATATCCCGGCGACGGGCGAGTTCAAAGGCGTCGGTTTTCTGGAAGCGCCTCGTGGCATGCTGTCGCACTGGATGGTCATTAAAGACGGTAAAATTGGCAACTATCAGGCGGTGGTGCCGTCGACCTGGAATGCCGGGCCACGCAACGCGAACGAGGAAATGGGGCCTTACGAACAGTCGCTGGTAGGGACGTCGGTGGCCGATCCACAAAAGCCTCTGGAAGTCGTGCGCACCATCCACTCCTTCGACCCCTGCATGGCCTGTGCGGTGCATGTGGTGGATGCGGACGGTAATGATGTGGTCTCGGTGAAGGTGTTGTGATGAGCATACTGGTTCTGGGTGTCGGTAACATTTTGCTGACTGACGAAGGGATAGGCGTGCGGGTCGTCGAAGCTCTCGAACAGCGCTATCTATTGCCCGAAGGGGTTGAGGTGCTGGACGGAGGCACGGCGGGCATGGAGCTTCTGGAAGCCATGGCAAATCGCACACACCTGATCATTGTTGATGCCGTGGTGTCGCGTAAAAGCGAACCCGGCGCGCAGATTATTTTGCGCGACGATGAAGTCCCCACGCTGTTCAACAATAAAATCTCCCCCCATCAACTGGGGCTGTCTGATGTGCTGTCGGCCCTGCGTTTTACCGATGAATTTCCCGGAAGCATTACGCTGGTGGGTGTCATTCCACTCTCGCTGGAACCGCACATTGGTTTAACGCCCGTGGTGCAGGCGAGTCTGGAACCCGCCCTGCAAGCGGTCATCACGGCACTTCAGTCAGTGGGCGTTACAGTGACGCCCCGGGAGGCAAACAATGTGTGAGGTCATCGGTTTCGCGGCTTCTCCACACGCCACAGTGCAGGCAGCATTTGAGAAAATTGCCCGAGAGCAGATGCGCGACTTGCCTTTTCTTCACCCCTCTATGCCGGTATTTGTACCGCCGTTTTCGTTGTTCGAAGGGCAGTGGGCTGGCTGCGTGCTGACACCCTGGACGCTGAGCCTGGCCCTGTTCCCCGGCCCGGATCAGGTGTGGCCGCGGCGCTTAGTGGGTGGGAAATTAGGCCTGAAACTGCCTTATGGCGATGTTGGATTCACCGTGGGTGAACTGGACGGTATTTCGCAATATTGCGCTTGCTCGTTGATGTCGCCACTAACACCAGAGTTAACGGCAGTGCAGGGCAAAACGCTGGCGCAGGACTGCGTGCGGATGATGCTTTCTCTGCCAGTGCGAGACCCACAACTCAGCCGTCGCGCCCTGTTTACCCGCCTGCAAGGAGCGGAGCATGCATGAACTCTCCCTCTGCCAGAATCTGGTTGAGATCCTGGAACAGCAGGCGCAGGCGCACAACGCTAAACGCGTCACTGGCGTCTGGCTGGAACTGGGGGCACAGGCCTGCGTGGAGGAGAGCGCTCTGCAGTTCAGTTTTGAAATAGCCTGCCAGGGTTCACGGGCGGAGGGTTGCCAGCTACACCTGGCGGTTCGCCCGTCGTCCGCCTGGTGCTGGGGTTGTAACCAGTCCGTCGAGGTTACGGAAGAGGGCGAGTGTCCTCACTGCCAGAGCCCGTCGCTACAGCGGGAAATCAATAACGAGATGCAAATCAAAAGCATCGAAATTCAGCAGGAGTAGCTATGTGTATCGGTGTGCCCGGCCAGGTTGTTAGCGTGGGGGAAAGTATTCACCATCTGGCGCAAGTGGATGTGTGTGGTGTGCGGCGCGAGGTCAATATCATGCTGGTTTGCGAAGGCGAGCCCGCGACGCTACTGGGGCAGTGGGTGCTGGTCCATGTAGGGTTTGCGATGAGCGTGATCGATGAAGAAGAGGCGCTGGCAACGCTGGCTGCCCTTGCGGAACTGGATCTGGAGTTTACCGAACCTCAGCGCTGAGTGGCATCGGGCTTCGCATCGGTGACCATCTGGGTGACCAGCGAGAGGTTGCCGATTTTGGCCTCGCCCGCCCGGTAAAACTTACTCTTATCAATCAGCAGCAGTGACTGATGCGCCCGCTTGAGCAACTGGGTTTTAAAGCGGGCGTTATTGTTGGTTGAATCCCACATTTCGCCCGTTGCATCGACGCCCTCGCAGGAAAAAATAAACAGGTCAATGTCCATTGATTTCAACATGGTGGGGAGCGCTGCGTTCACGTAACAACGGGATTTGCGATCCAGTTGCCCACCCGAGCAAATCAGATTGATATTTTCGCGACGCGCCATCTCCTGGCAAACCGGCACGCTATTGGTAAACACCGTCAGCGGGATATCCGGTAACTGTTTTGCCAGATGGAAACAGGTCGAACTGGCGTCCAGCGCCAGCGCCATTCCCGACTCGATCCAGTTCAGGGCATGGCGGGCAATGTCCGCTTTGTCGGCATAATGGCTTTTCAGGCGATTATAAAAGGGCTCACCGATGTCGTTCTGTGCATTGTGCAGTCGGCGTGCGCGGCCGTGACGGCGGATAATTTTTCCCTGAGTTTGCAGGGTCTTTAGATCGCGGCGGATGGTCTCAACACTGACGCCAAGCTGCCCTGCCAGCGCTTCCGTTGTCAGCATTTCGTGTTCTGCGAGGAGTTGCAAAAGCGTCTGCTGACGGGCGATTTTCATTGCGCTTGTGCCTCTCTGGGAGGCACCGAAAGCACCCGTTGCCCGACCGCTGCGCCATTTTTGCCTGAGTGTTTTATCTGATACATCGCCATATCGGCACGCTTGAGGGCGTTAACAAAATCATCGGCGGGGTGCACTTCATCAATGCCAATTGATGCCCCCACGGTGGCATCGCCATTGTCCAGTTCAAACGGCATCAGGGCGGCATGCAGGCAGTTATAAGCGGCGCTGTTAATCAGCAGACTGTTGACGGCAAAAGGAAGCAGCAACACGAACTCATCGCCGCCCAGACGCCCGACCACCGTGCCCTGAGGGCAGGCTTCGCGCAGGCGCAAACTCAGTTGAATCAATAACTCATCACCGCTGCGGTGTCCCAGGGTGTCGTTCACTACTTTGAAATCATCAAGGTCAATAAATGCGATGCACAGCGGACCGGCCTGCTTTAACTCATCAAAGTGTTTGAGCAGGGCATGACGGTTGGCAAGTCCTGTTAACGGGTCGTGGTTCGCCAGCGCGGCAAGCTGCTCTTCGTACTGTTTCTCTTTGGTCATGTCGATGTGGGTGCCGGTCACTTTTAATGGCTTACCGTTTTCATCCCACTGACTCACTCGCCCCCTGTCCAGTACCCAGGTCACGGTGCCGTTTTTGTGCTGCATGCGGTGCAGCGCTTCATAGAAGGGCGTTTTCCCCTCGATATGCCCATAGAATGCGTCGAGTACGCGCTCCCGGTCATCCGGGTGAAGATGCTCGCGCCAGACCTCAAAGCGTGCGCTGAGTTCTTTAGGTTGGTAGCCCAGCATCGATCCCCAACGGCGATTGAAGATAATCAGCTTTCCGCTCGGGATATCCAGTTGCCATAAACATAACCCGGTCCCGTCCAGTGCCGCGCTGAGCTTACTACGGGCGTCACGCGCTATCCGCACCAGGCGTGCGTTATGCTTTTTCAGATTCAAAATCTGCTGTTTTAGCGCGTTTTCAGACATTTGGCGTGATTATGAGTAAATATACGGCATTCTTACCAGTTATTTAGGGGATGTAAATATGGTGTGAAAAAAACAGTCGAACAGGATGGGGCGGGGAAAATTCCCGGGCACTGATCCGCCCGGGAGAGAAGGGTTAGCCGTTGCGTTTGTCTTCGGTGTTTGTGTCGAAGTCGCTGGCATCGTGACGCTCGTGCAACTGATCGCTCGGCTCACCAAAGGTGCGGTTGACCTTGCGTCCGCGAATCACCGCAGGGCGCGCTGCCACCTCTTTTGCCCAGCGCAGCACATTGGTGTAGCCGCTGGCCTCCAGGAAGGTATCGGCATCATAAACATTGCCCAACACGACGTTGCCGTACCACGGCCAGATAGCCATGTCGGCGATGGTGTATTCATCTCCCGCCACGAACTTATGCGCTGCCAGTTGTTTGTCGAGCACGTCTAACTGACGTTTGGCTTCCATGGTAAAGCGGTTAATGGCGTACTCAATTTTTACCGGCGCGTAATGGTAGAAGTGACCAAAGCCACCGCCAAGGAACGGTGCGGAGCCCTGTAGCCAGAACAACCAATTCAGGGTTTCGGTGCGCGCAGCGAGATCTTTTGGCAGGAAGTGACCAAATTTCTCTGCGAGATAAAGCAGAATGGCACCAGACTCAAACACGCGGGTCGGCGGCGTGGTGGAGTGGTCGCGCAGCGCAGGAATTTTGGAGTTCGGGTTTACGTCCACAAAGCCGCTGGAGAACTGATCGCCTTCGCCAATGCGAATCAACCAGGCATCGTACTCTGCCTCTTTCACGCCTTTTGCCAGTAATTCTTCCAGCAAAATCGTGACTTTCTGACCGTTCGGCGTGCCCAGTGAATAGAGCTGAAGTGGGTGCTTACCTACCGGTAATGCTTTCTCATGCGTCGCGCCGGAAATCGGGCGGTTGATATTGGCAAATGCGCCGCCGCCGGACTTATCCCACGTCCAGACTTTCGGTGGCTGATAGTTAGTGTCTGACATATTGACCTGCCTGTTCGTTAAGGTGTTGAAGCAGTGTAGCAGTCGTCAGGCAAGGATGTTGATCGCCCCACCTGTGATTCAATTCGGGATCTCAGGCCAGAATGCGTGCAGCCCAGGCGCTGATATCATCGCCGCTGCCCAGATCCGCCTGCACCAGTCCATTGACCATAAAGGTCGGGGAGACGTGGATGCCGTTCTGGCGGGCATATTTACAGTGCCATTTGATTTCAGCCTGCAGTTCCGGACGCGCAAACGCCTCGCCCAGTTTCACGCCGCTGTAGTTCTCAATGCGTTCAATAATCTGCTGCGGCGTGGCGTCCATATTCGGGCCACTGCAGTGATCGGTAAACTCAAACTCTTCGCGATGATCAGCAACCGCCTGCATCACTTTATGTGCGGCATCGCGCCCGTTGGGTAGCGTGGAGGCCGCGAGAATGCAGCGCACAATCACGCCGGAGAACAGATGCCAGGGCTGTGATTGCAGGCGAATCTTAACCGTCACCTTGTCTTCACCCACTTCTTTTAGCAGCGCATCCAGCTTGTTAAACGCGCGAACGGAGAACGGGCAGGTGGGTTCCAGAAAAACCTCGAAAGTGCGTGGGCCGTGGCCCCAGACCAGCGGCTCGGCATGTAACGGTTGGCTCATGTTCACTCCTGATGGTTAGCACGATGTTGTGACAAATACGTGAGTTGTGATGTGAAAAGAGAATATCAGGATGTGTTTTGGTGAGGCACTGGAATTAATGAATTTGTCTGCGGATAAGGAGTTAACCGCCCGAAAAGCCAATCCAACAGACGTACGTTCACGAGCGCTGAGCGTGAAATATCACACAAGTCATTTTGCAGTAACAACAGAATAGATTGATTTGCTAAACCGGTTTAATTAGATTTTAGCCATACATTCTATTGGGAGAAAACCATGTCAGCTCAAGTCTGGTGTCTGGGTGACGCCGTTGTGGATCTGTTGCCTGAGGGAAACGGCCGGCTCATGCAATGCGCAGGAGGAGCCCCGGCCAACGTCGCCGTCGGCATTGCAAGACTGGAGGGAAACAGCGGCTTTATTGGTCGTGTGGGGCAGGATCCGTTTGGCAAATTCATGCAAGACACGCTGCGTCAGGAAAAGGTGAATACTGAGTTTATGACCTTTGACGACGCGCAGCGAACCTCTACCGTGGTGGTGGCGCTGGACGATGAAGGCGAACGTTCGTTCACGTTTATGGTGCGCCCCAGCGCCGATCTTTTTTTGCAGGCCAGCGATCTGCCCACTTTTCAACAGGGTGAGTGGCTGCATAGCTGCTCCATTGCACTCAGCGCGGAACCGTCCCGAACGACAGCGTTATTTGCCATGCAGCGTATGAAGGAGACGGGGGGCTTCGTCAGTTTTGACCCTAATATTCGCGCCGATCTCTGGCAGGATCCGCAGGTGTTGCATCGTTGTCTGGCCTTCGCCTTTGAACTGGCTGACGTGGTGAAATTGTCGGAAGAGGAACTGGCCTTTATGACGGCCTCAACCGATTTGCACACCGGAATGAAAACGCTGGTAAAGCGCTTTGCGATCAAACTGTTGCTGGTTACCCAGGGCAAAGCAGGTGTGCTGGCCCTGTTCCAGGGTGACATCTTCCACTATCCCAGTACACCCGTGGTCAGTGTGGATACGACCGGGGCCGGGGATGCCTTTGTTGCCGGATTGCTGTGGCGACTGGCGCAGACAGGGCTACCCAAAAATGAGCCTGAGCTGGCGTCGTATCTGAAAAGCGCCCAGAAGTGTGGTGCACTGGCGACCACGGCGAAAGGGGCCATGACCGCGTTACCCCGGCTTGAGGCGCTGATAGCCCCACAGAGCTGATTTACATCTCGATTTGCGACCCTCCTCACATTCACTAAACCGGTTTAGCAAATTTGTTTGCGCGTTGAAATTAACCTTGATTATGATTCGCAACTAAACCGGTTTAGCAAAATGTTCAGTACTCTTACCTCTTTCATCGGGACGCAAAAACAATGAGAAAAAGCACGCTCGCTATCACGCTGGGTTTATTAATGGGATCGGGTTCTGCGCTTGCGGCAGATGCAGGAATGGGCAGCATCGAGGCACGTCTTGCCGCACTGGAGCAACGCCTGCAGGCCGCAGAACAACGAGCCACTAACGCAGAAAAACGAGCACAAGCTGCGGAGTCACAGGCCAAAAACCTGGCCACTGAGCAGCAGAAAACGCAAAACACCACCGCGGAGGTTGCGCAACGCACCACGCAGCTTGAGCAAAAATCCTCGCAGGAAGGTGGGTTTGAATTCCATGGTTATGCCCGTTCGGGTCTGCTGATGAGCGACTCTGCGGCTAAAACGCAAGGTGGGCCAGGGATGACGCCAGCGGGTGAAACCGGTGGTCACGTCGGGCGTCTGGGTAATGAGCCGGATACCTATGTCGAGATGAACCTTGAACATAAACAAACGCTCGCCAGCGGTGCCACCACACGCTTTAAAGTCATGCTGGCTGACGGGCAGCGCAGCTACAACGACTGGACGGCATCGAGCAGCGATCTCAATCTGCGCCAGGCGTTTACTGAACTGGGCCATCTGCCCACGTTCACCGGGGCATTTAAAGATTCCACCGTCTGGGCCGGTAAACGCTTTGACCGCGATAACTTCGATATCCACTGGATTGACTCGGACGTGGTGTTCCTCGCCGGGACCGGGGCCGGTATCTATGACATGAAGTGGGGCGATAACGCACGCAGTAACTTCTCGCTCTATGGTCGTACTTTTGGCGATATTGAGAACAGTGAAAACAATGCTCAGAACTATATCCTGACGTTGAACAACTACTTTGGTCCGGTGCAGGCGATGATCAGCGGCATGCGTGCGAAAGACAACGATGACCGCGTCGACATTGACGGCAATAAAGTGAAAAGTGATGCGGCTAACACCGGTGTTCATGCGCTGTTAGGGCTGCACAACGACAGCTTCTACGGTCTGCGTGACGGCTCATCTAAAACCGCGCTGCTTTATGGTCATGGCCTTGGTGCTGAGGTGAAATCGGTGGGGTCCGATGGCGCACTGTTGCCACAGGCTGATACCTGGCGTCTGGCGACCTACGGCATGACGCCGCTGGGTGGCGGCTGGCATATTGCGCCGGCGGTGCTGGCACAGAGCAGCAAAGACCGCTACGTCAAAGGCGACAGCTACGAGTGGGCGACCTTCAACATGCGCCTGATTCAGGAACTGACGCAGAACTTCGAGATGCAGTATGAAGGCAGCTATCAGTACATGGATCTCAAACCTGAGGGCTACAACAGCCGCAACGCGGTAAACGGCAGCTTCTACAAACTGACCGTGGCGCCAACGCTGAAAGCGGGCGATGTCGGTGAGTTCCTGAAACGCCCTGAACTGCGTCTCTTTGCTTCCTGGATGGACTGGGATCACAAGCTGGACAACTATGCCAGCGATGATGCTCTTGGCAGCAATGGCTTTAAGTCTGGTGGCGAATGGACCTTCGGCGTGCAGATGGAAACCTGGTTCTGATAATCAAGCCCCGTTAAGGGGCTTATTACGCGCTAATTATTATAAATTTATATAAAACAGAGGCTTATATGGACTTCGAACAGATTTCCCGGTCGCTATTACCGCTGCTGGGCGGCAAGGACAATATCGTCAGCGCGGCGCATTGCGCCACGCGCCTGCGACTGGTGCTGGCAGAAGATGCCAAAGCAGACACCACCGCGATTGGCAAAATCGACGGCGTGAAGGGCTGTTTTCGTAATGCCGGGCAGCTACAGGTGATTTTCGGCACGGGCGTGGTGAACAAAGTCTATGCCGCGTTTATCAAGGAGGCGGGCATTGGTGAAACCAGCAAATCGGAAGCCGCTGCTATCGCCGCCCGCAAACTGAATCCTTTCCAGCGCGTGGCCCGTTTGTTGTCCAACATTTTCGTGCCGATCATCCCGGCGATTGTGGCCTCGGGTTTGTTGATGGGGCTGCTGGGGATGGTGAAAACCTACGGCTGGGTGAACCCGGAGAATGCGCTTTACATTATGCTGGATATGTTCAGCTCGGCGGCATTCATAATCCTGCCGATCCTGATTGGTTTTACCGCAGCGCGGGAGTTCGGCGGTAACCCTTACCTGGGGGCGACGCTGGGCGGGATTCTGACCCACCCGGCGCTAACCAACGCCTGGGGCGTGGCTGGTGGGTTCCATACCATGAACTTTTTCGGCCTCGATGTAGCGATGATCGGCTATCAGGGCACGGTCTTCCCGGTGCTGCTTGCCGTCTGGTTTATGAGTATCATCGAGAAGCAGCTACGCCGTGTCATTCCTGATGCGCTGGATCTGATCCTGACGCCGTTTTTAACCGTCATCATTACCGGTTTTGTCGCGCTGCTGATTATCGGCCCGGCAGGTCGCGCACTGGGCGATGGCATCTCCTTTGTACTCAGCACGCTCATCACTCACGCGGGCTGGCTGGCAGGGCTGTTGTTCGGCGGGCTTTATTCGGTGATTGTTATCACCGGCGTGCATCATAGTTTCCATGCTATTGAAGCCGGTTTACTGGGCAACCCGTCTATTGGCGTCAACTTCCTGTTGCCTATCTGGGCGATGGCCAACGTTGCTCAGGGCGGTGCCTGTCTGGCGGTGTGGTTCAAAACCAAAGATGCCAAAATTAAAGCCATCACGCTGCCGTCGGCGTTTTCAGCCGTACTCGGTATTACGGAAGCGGCAATTTTTGGTATCAACCTGCGTTTTGTGAAACCCTTTATTGCCGCGCTGATCGGCGGGGCGGTCGGTGGTGCCTGGGTGGTTTCGGTGCATGTTTACATGACCGCAGTCGGCCTGACGGGGATTCCGGGCATGGCGATTGTGCAGGCCAGCTCACTGCTGAATTACGCTATCGGGATGGTGATTGCCTTCAGCGTCGCCTTTGTTATCTCTTACCTGCTTAAATACAAAACGGACTCAGAATAATGACTTCATCAACCCTGTTACCGGAGATTTTAGTGTCAGTGCTTAAGGGCCAACCGAAAGCGCTGCGGGACAATCACTATCCGGCCTGGCATCTGGCCCCGGTGACGGGGTTGCTGAATGACCCTAACGGATTTATTCATTTTCAGGGGCGGTTTCATCTGTTCTATCAATGGAACCCGCTCGGCTGCCAGCATACCCACAAATGCTGGGGACACTGGAGTTCTGTGGATTTGCTGCACTGGCAGCACGAGCCGTTAGCCCTGATGCCTGTTGACGAGTATGACCGCAGCGGCTGCTACTCCGGCAGCGCGGTCGACAATCAGGGCGAACTGACACTGTGCTACACAGGGAACGTGAAATTTGCGGATGGCGGACGCACGGCGTGGCAGTGTCTGGCGGTGCAAAACGCCGAAGGGGGCTTTGACAAGCTTGGGCCAGTGATAGCGTTGCCGGAGGGCTACACCGGGCACGTCAGAGATCCCAAAGTCTGGCAGCACGAAAACCAGTGGTACATGGTGCTGGGCGCGCAGGATCTGGCGCTGCAGGGCAAAGTGCTGCTGCTTCGCTCGGATGATTTGCACCACTGGCAGTCGCTTGGCGAGCTGGCGGGAAGCGGCCTCGGCGGTTTGGGGGAAGCAGGGTACATGTGGGAGTGCCCGGACCTGTTCACCATCGGGGTGGATACTTTCCTGATTTGCTGCCCACAAGGGGTTGCTCGCGAAGAGTTCCGTTTCCTCAATACACACCCGAGCGCTTATCTGAGTGGCACCTCCTCCCCTGAACAAGCGACGTTCGAGCACGGTGCGCTGCATGAACTCGACGCCGGGTTTGAGTTTTACGCCCCGCAAACCACCCAAAGCGCCGACGGTCGACGTCTGCTGGTGGGCTGGATGGGCGTGCCGGATGGCGAAGAGATGCGCCAGCCCACGGTCGCGCAAGGGTGGATCCACCAAATGACCTGCATACGCGAGTTGTCCTCACATGGTGGCAAGCTGTATCAGCAGCCGGTGCGGGAGTTGCAGGCGCTACGTGAAGAAGAACACTATTTTACCGGACGCGCAGATAACGCCCCGGTTATTGACGCCCAGCGTCTGGAACTGGTGATCGAGAGTGAAGGCGACCTGACGCTGAATTTCGGCGATACATTGTTTTTGTACTGGCATAAAGATCAGCTGCGTCTCGACCGTCGAAGCCTGGAAAACGACGAGTGGCTTTCTCGTTACTGGCAAGGGGAAGCGTGCACATTGCAGATCCTCTGCGACCACTCCAGCGTGGAAATTTTCATCAATGACGGTGCTGGTGTGATGAGCAGCCGCTACTTCCCGTCACATCATGCGCAATTAACCGTTGGAGGAAGCGGAGAACTGCGGGTGCAATACTGGTCGTTACGCCCTTGCATGGTAGAATAAGAGCTTGTTTCATTAACCGATGTATTGTCGTGAGAAAAACAAAACGCGTTACCATCACTGATATCGCCGCGCTGGCGGGGGTCTCAAAAGCCACCGCCAGCCTGGTACTCAATGGACGAGGTAAAGAGTTACGCGTGGCGCAAGAAACCCGTCAGCGTGTGCTTTCACTTGCTCAGCAGCACCACTATCAGCCGAGTATCCATGCCCGACTGTTGCGCGAGGATCGTAGCCACACGCTCGGACTGGTGGTCCCTGAGATAACCAACCACGGGTTTGCCGCCTTTTCTCATGAGCTTGAAAACTTGTGTCGTGAGGCCGGTTTGCAGCTTCTCATCTCCTGCACGGATGAAAACGCCAGCCAGGAGTCGGTGGTGGTTAATAATCTGGTCTCCCGGCAGGTGGATGGGTTGATCGTTGCCTCCAGCATGCTCAACGACGCCGATTACATGAAACTCAGCGAACAACTACCCGTTGTGCTGTTTGACCGCTATATGAACAGCACACCGTTGCCGCTGGTCATCACTGACGCGGTAACCCCCACTGCCGATCTGGTGGAACGCCTGGCGCGCGCTAATCCTGACGAAATCTACTTCTTAGGCGGGCAACCACGACTGTCGCCCACCAAAGACCGTCTGGCTGGCTTCACGCAAGGGCTGGAAAGGGCAGGTGTGACGCTGCGCCCGGAGTGGATCATTCACGGTAATTATCATCCGAGCAGCGGCTACGAAATGTTTGCGGCCCTCTGCGCGAAGCTGGGTCGCCCACCAAAAGCCCTTTTTACTGCGGCATGTGGGCTGCTGGAAGGGGTGCTGCGTTACATGAGCCAGCACCATTTACTGGAAAGTGATATCCAGATTGCCAGCTTCGACGATCACTATCTCTATGACTCGCTGTCGTTGAGTATTGATACCGTTGAGCAGAATATCCCGCGGCTGGCATACGACTGTTTTGACCTTATCACCCAGTTGATTGAGGGCAATGAACCGACCGAGCAGCAACGCGTGTTGCCTGCGACCCTGCGCCTGCGTAATGCCGAGCTGAAAAAAGCCGATCAGACCCCACTAAGCTAACCCTTCACTTAAATATCCATGTCCACATTCCGTCCGCGATGGCGCGAGTGTGGGCCTGCCCTGCATTATCTCTATTTCAGATAAGTGTTTGAGTTTTAACTCTAAGCTGCGTATTGCTGGTGCATTTTTAAACTGATAATTTATTTTTCTGTCTTCTTTACATCACTATCATCATGGGCGATCGCATGAACAGAAAAAGCACATTATTCATTGCCGGGCTGCTCGGCGTGGTGGGCGCGTTGAGTGTTGCCAGCGCATATGCGGTGACCCCTCAATCCCCCATTGCGTGGGGCGAGCGCTGGAAAAAATTACCCGCGACACCCGCGCCCGTGGCGGCGTTGAAATCCGGCTATGCCAGTGTTAACGGTATTCAGCTCTATTACGCTACCGTCGGGCAGGGCGAGCCTGTTGTGCTGCTGCACGGCGGGCTGGCGAATTCTGATTACTGGGGTAAACAAGTTTCCGCGCTGGCGCAGCATCATAAAGTGATTGTGGTCGACAGTCGTGGGCACGGTCGCAGCACGCGTGACGCTCGTCCTTACAGCTACGACCTGATGAGCGATGACGTGGTGGCCTTACTGGATCATCTTAAGATTGCCAAAGCAGACATCGTTGGCTGGAGTGATGGCGGCATTATCGGTATCGACCTGGCGATACGCCATCCAACACGGGTAAACCGCATTTTCTCCTTCGCTCCGAATACCAAAACCAGTGGCGTAAAGCCTGACACCGAGAAGAATCCGGTCTTCGCCAGCTATATTGAGCGGGCGGGCAATGAGTACCGCAAACTGTCCAAAACGCCGGATCAGTACGATGCGTTTGTTGAGCAGATCAGCCATATGTGGGGGACGCAGCCGAACTGGAGCGATGAAGATCTGAAGAAGATCAACACGCCAGTGCTGATTGTCGATGGCGATCATGATGAAGCTATTGTGCGCGAGCATCTTGAATACATCGCCAACACCATTCCGAACGCCGGGCTGCTGATCTTACCGAACACCAGCCACTTCGCCTTTATTCAGGCACCGAAAGAGTTCAACGAAGCGATCCTTAACTTTATTGACTACAAGTGACATGTGTGGCCGGGCGACCGGCCTTCTTTTGTTTATTCGGTGCCGCCGCGTACCATGCAAACAATCCCCTGTACCAGTTCATCCTTTGCCTCTTGCGCACTGATTTTTCCCATGACCACCGCCCAGGATAATCCTTCAGCCGCGCCAAGCATCGCCCATAGCGCAGGTGTCTTTAGCGTTTTGTCCTTGCTGAAAGGACTGAACAACGCCCGGCATTTTTCAGTGAACGTGGTGGCGTATTCCGCGCGAAGTTGCTCCAGCTCCGGCGTGCCGCTGAGGGCGGCAATCACGGTCGGCATTTCGCGTCCGGATAACAACACACACTCGATGTAAGCGTCAGCAATCACTGCTGCGAGCTTCTCAAGTACAGGCTCCGTTTGGCTTATTTGCGCATCCATACGCGCCGTGGAGCGCAGATCGTATTCCCGATAAAGTGCTGCGAACAGCCCGGAACGGCTGGTGAAATGATCGTAAACCACCGGCTTTGTGATCCCGGCACGCTCGGCCAGGCGACCCAGCGTCAGCGCTTCAGTCCCTTCTTCACGAACAATCTGCCAGGCCACATCGACCAGTTGAACATAGCGCTCCTGGCGGGATAAACGCTGGCGAGCAGGCTGATTTGTCATCAAACAGATTCTCCATTGACATGCTTATATACCAAAGGTAACTTACTAATAGTAACTTACCTTTGGTATATAGAGTACGTTTGCTTACGCCATCCCGCAACCAGGAGTCGCCATATGCATGCTTTAATCGTCGTTTCTCACCCGGATACACACTCTCTGACCCATGGCGTGGCTGCCGCCTTGGCGAAAGGGATTACCGCTAACACGCAGCACAGTGCCGATATTGTTGACCTGACCGCCGAAGGTTTTAACCCGACCTTCACAGCACAAGACTTTGCCGCGTTCAAACTCACCGAGCCGGTGTCTGCAGACATTGTCGCAGAGCAAGCGCGAATTGATAAGGCTGATGCGCTGGTGCTGGTGTTCCCGGTCTACTGGTGGTCGATGCCCGCACTACTGAAAGGCTGGATTGACCGTGTATTTACCAATGGCTGGGCCTATGAAGAGACCGCCGAAGGGGAGGTGGTGAAAAAGCTGGGTCGCCTTCCAGTGCACATTATTGGTCTCGGGGCCGCAAGCCAGGGGGCTTACGACCGACACGGTTTCACCGCCGCCTTTAATGCGCAAATCGCCCACGGCATTTTTGATTACTGCGGCGCGCATGTGAAAGCCTCTGAACTGATGTTGCTGCCGGAACTGGGCAGCCCCGAGGCGTATCTGGATAAAGCACTGACACTGGGGGAGAAGGTGTTTGGGTGAGGGGAGCGATGACCCGCGCTGGCTGTGAACGGCGGAGGGGTTGACGTTGCTCTGAGCCAAAAATTGCCGCCCGCGTTGCAGGCGGCAGCGACTATCAGAAGACGACCGAGTAGTTCAGGCCGAAGGTACGACCGCGACCTTTGTAGGTATACAGGTTTTCAGCACCGTAGGTTGGGCTATACAGACCCGGTGCGCGCTGTCCCCAGGCGGTGGTGTAATCTTCGTCGAGCAGGTTTTCCACGCTGAAACTCAGCTTGCCGACAGGCAACAGATAGCTGCCTAACAGGTCAACGGTGTTGTAGCCGTCGATTTTCTTACCGGCTTCGTCAGAGAGATCAAACGTCTGCGTGCTTTGCAGACGCAGCGTCCAGTCGCCCGGCGCCCAGGTCACCCATGCGCTCATTTTCGACGGGCTGGCGCTGTCTACCGTCAGCTTTTTCCATTTCCCATCGACGCGAGTCTGCGATTTGATAGCGTTAAAGTTCGCACCCGTGCTCCATTCGCTGTCGGTAAAGAAGTAATCCACCTGGCCTTCCACACCATAAATCCGACGCTGGTCATCTTCAATGTTGATGGTCATGTCGGTTTTGTTGATGTTGATGGTTTTGTCGGAGAGCGAATAGTAACCGGCAATCCGCGTGCGCAGGTTATCCCCGGTGAAGCGCCAGCCCAGCTCATACGCATCAACTTTAATGCCGTCGAGCTTCGAGTCGTTAACGTTGACGCTGTTCATCAGGCGATAGTGACCGTTGCTCAACTGGTAGGTACCGGAGCCGTAGTATTTCGCCAGATCCGGCAGCTCAAAGCCTTGCGAGAAGTTAAACCACAGCTGCTGGCGATCGGTCAGGTGACCAAGGATCCCCGCGTTAAACAGCAGGTTGTTGTAATCAGTTTTCCCGCCCGGCACCGCGTCTGCCGAAGTAGCTTTACCCGTGGCGATGGCCTGCTGCTGCGCATAACCCACAAAGTCGTCAACCCGGTTTTCCGTGTACTGATAACGCACGCCGCCGCTCAGTGTGATGGCGGAGATGTCGTAGCTGGTTTGCAGGAACGGCGCGAAGTTGGTGATGCTGTAGCCCGGATAACGTCCAACATTCCAGGCGTTGTCCAGCTTCATACCGCCGCTGGCGGACGCTTTGCTGAGGTCGAAAAATTGCTGATTGGCGTCGAAGGTTTCATGCTCGGCGTCCACGCCCCACGTCAGCGTCAAATCATCCAGCGGTTTGCTGTTGATGGTGAGTTTGCCGCCATAGAAATCGGTTTTTTGCTGCGATGCGCCGATGCTGGTGACCTTGCCGCCGGAGAGAGTAGGGAAGGGGTAAAATGTCAGGCTTTCATCGCGGTAGTAAATTTGTGCGAGCAGATCCTGACCCCAGAAATCGGTGTTGGAATATTGCAGGTTGATCAGGTGGCGCTCGGTGCCTGGAATGCGGTCAGAGTCGAGGTTGTTTTTGTTGTACGCGTTGCCAGAACCGGTCACCGCTGAGAAATTCTCGCCAAGGTACAGGCCGTGCTTACCGTCAGACTCGCTTTTGTAATACTGGGTGGTGAGTTGCAACTGCTGATGATCGTCGATATTCAGCGTGCCGGTGCCCATCACGTCCAGGCGGTCGGAGTACTGCAGACCGGTCTGAGTGTTATCGATGTTCACCTCGTCACCTTTGCCGTCATACCAGCCGCCAAAGCGCTGATACGCCACTGACAGGCGACCGGAGGCGTTGTCGTTGCCGCCGCTGACCGCCGCCGCGATGTTCTCGTCATTGTCGTTATGGCTGTTGAAGCCCGTTTTCATGCCGGTCTGCAACTCGACTTCCGTTTCCGGCTGACCTTTTTTGGTCACGATATTGATTAAGCCGCCGGTACTGCCGCCGCCGTAAAGGGAGGTGGCACCGGAGATGACTTCAATGCGCGAGATGTTAAACGGATCGATGGAGTCCAGCTGGCGGCTGTCGCTGCGCGAGGAGTTTAAACGCACGCCGTCGACCATCACCATCATCGAGCGGCCACGCATATTCATGCCGTAGTTGGTGCGCCCCTGGCTGCTGACATCCATGCCGGGAATCAACTGCGCCAGCACTTCTTTGAGCTCTTTACCGCCCTGAACCTGCTGTTCAATTTCAGCCTGTTCAATAACCCAGGTGGTCTGCGCCATGTCGGTAATGTTGTGATTCGCGCGGCTGGCGGCCACCACCAGGGTCTCTTCTTTTTGACCTTCCGCCGAGGTATGAGCGGATAACATCATCAGTAAACAAGGGCTTAGCGCCCAATAACCACGAGCTTTCATTATTTTGGTCATCCTGAACTATCAGAGTTTCAGCGGCGTAGAGTCTTACAAACCGCAAGAACACCATCCTTTTAGATGATAGTGATTATCAAGATGATATGAATTATCGTTACCATGTAAACAGTTTGTGTTAAAAAATATTACTGTAATGGCATGATTTTTATGTGGTTTATGTGTTTGATGGAGGTAATGTGTTCAAAGCTGTGGAGGATGTAGCGATGATCTTTCACAATGGCTAATCATGCATATAACATTGCCTCCCCATATAATATTCACTTAAGCAGAATTTAAGAGATTAAATACAATTTCTTTTAAACCAATATCTAACTAAATATAATCGATCGCTTTATAATTTTGGATGTTTCTGGAATGAGTTCCAATAAATATAACTCGATCGTATTACGTGATGATGACAGTTTTGCCCGCCGTATTGGCTTCGCTTTGAAATGGATTGTTCCCGCATTTTTCGTGTCGTTATTGATCCCCTATTGTAGTGGTTATCCAGGTGTGGGTAATACTCTGATTACTTTTCTTTCCCTTTCATTGGCAAGATTCAATCGCATTGCTTTTTTTTTGGTTTGTTTTTTGCTGTTGACCGTAGCTCTATATATACCGGTCGGTTATGATTTTGGACGTATCAACTTTGCCTTTGTTGTTTCAGGCATGCAAACAAACGCTGATGAAGCAATAGAGTTTTTTAACGACATCAGTTTTGCAGCCCTACTTTTGTGTGCATCATCCCTGGCATTTTTATACCTCTACACCAGAGGAGAAAAATATTATGGTTCAAAATATAGTCTCTTAGTGTTGTGCATTTTTTTGGTCATCAATCTCAATGCTTATCCGGTAAGAATGCTAAAGTCTGTTTGTACCTATACGCAGAAGGCCGGAGAGGAGTTTGAACGCCTCAATCAGTTGAGTAAAACCGTTGATGACTTCACGGTCACTGGTGTATCACCTCAATATAAGAATATCGTTGTTATCATTGGTGAAAGTGTGACAAGGGACTATATGTCTCTGTATGGCTATTCAAAAAACACTACGCCCTGGCTCAACAATGCTTCTGGTTACTTTTTCTCTGAGTACATCTCTGCAGCACCTAACACCTACCTATCACTCCCCAGAACGCTGGCAATGAGCGATGGCGTCAAGGTAGATGATGGTAACAATATTGTTTCTCTATCGAAGAAAGCAGGGTTTGAAACCTATTGGGTCTCAAATCAGGGATATTTGGGGGCTTACGATACGCCTTCAACAATGATTGCAAGTAAAGCACAACATACAAAATTCCTGAAAAAAGGAGATTATAATTCGAGCAATGTTGATGATTTTGCAATGCTGACTGAATTAAAAGAAATTGTTGCAGAAAAAAGTCAGAAACAGAATGCGATTTATTTGCACATGATCGGTTCGCATCCCGATACGTGTTCAAGATTGAATGGTTACCCAGTTAATTTCGACGTGGGGAATGAGAAATTAAATTGTTACCTTGCAACGATCCAAAAACTGGATGCATTTATTAAAGAAACAGTAAAAACACTTAATGACACTCGTGAACCTTACGTTCTTTTTTATTTCTCCGATCATGGAATGACGCTCGATAAGTCAGACAGACCTGTCAGACACGGTAATGATGCCCGTCAGAATTACAATGTTCCTTTTTTCGTCATCACCAGTGATGCGAAGGAGCATGTAGTGAACAGTAATAAGATGAGCGCCAGAGACTTTATAGCTCTCTATGAGCGTTATGTTGGCTTCTCGTCCAACAAGGTTGCGCCGAAAGATTTAGATGCCAGCCAAAGTCAGGGAATTAATGTGTTTAATGGTGAAAAGCTCATTCCTTATGAGCAGCTCAAGACAAACAATATCGTTTACTGAGCCACGCAGGGAATGCTCCCCCTCACCCCGACCCTCTCCCTCAGGGCGAGGGAGAAAACCAAAAGCAAAAAACCCGCCATAGGCGGGTTCTTCTAAATAGTGGTGCCCGGACTCGGAATCGAACCAAGGACACGGGGATTTTCAATCCCCTGCTCTACCGACTGAGCTATCCGGGCAACGGGGCGCATTAAAACCGATTCGCCTCGACTCGTCAACGAAATTTCTTCAAATCGTTGCAGACTGCACAATCTATCACCAGAAAAGTGTAGATGCACGTTTATTCAGGCAAAAAAGGCGGTCCATAGCGCGGAAAGCGGCATTGCCAGCACCAGCGCAGGCAGCATGTTCGCCACGGCAAACATCTTGATTCCGCAAATCCTTAAACCCGTTGCCAGCAGCAGCACGCCGCCCACGGCGGTGAAATCACCCATCATTGCGGGTGTGGTTAACGGCATGATAAGGGTGGCGCTGTAAGCGAGGGTAAGCTGAATCACCAGCATCGGCATGCAGATGGCGGCGACGGCAATCCCCAGCGAGGTGGCAAAAATTAATGCGGTAAAGAAATCGAGAAACGCTTTGGCAATCAGGATGCTGTTGTCCCCGGTCATCCCTTCACGCATCGCGCCGAAGATGCCAGTGCCGCTGGCACAAAACAGGATGATGATCGCCACCAGGCTTTGAATAAACGCCTCGTGGCCACTGACTGCGTGTTCACCGGAGTTGCGCTTTTGCAGCAATTTGCGCAGGCCATTTACCCCACCGCTGATACCTCGTTCTACATAACAGATTTCGCCGATCAGCGTGCCGACAAGGGTCGCCAGGACCATCACGGGCAGGTTAACGCATTTAATCACCAACAGGATGCCAATACCCAGCGACGCGAGGCCAAAAATCGATGGCATATTGGCGCGAATGCGTTCCGGTAAGCGCTGGCTAAGCACCGCGCCCAACACACCGCCCAACAGGACGGCAGCGGCATTAATAAAGGGTCCAGTAAACACGTTTTTCTCCTGATATCTGACGAGGTTAACTGCATAGTATGGCGCTGCTATGCACATTATTATGCCCAAATAATGCGGGGGTAATGAGTATTTATCTTTTGAATATAATAACTTATATAAATCATTCGAAACGCAATTGCATTATGTTGCAGTTTGCTTCCGCCTCGTTGGTTGCACCTGCTAATAAATGATGACATGATTGCGCGAAATTTCCTCTCAACCATACGGGACTGCCTGGGATGACGCTGCTTTCATCACTCCAACAGATGCATCGCACACATATGTGCATGTTCACCCGTTCAATTTTATCCCATACTTCACTCACCATGCGGTGAGGCTATCGTACGCTCACTTCAGGACAACATTAAAATCAGAGCTTATCTGCTTTTACTGATGTCTGGCGGTCGGAGCGGGATCCAGTCAGACACGTTCGTTGGATGAAGCAAGCGCTTCATCCGGGGCCTTTTTTCCCCTGCAACGGGTATGTGTGCTTATGAAAACAATGAAAATTGCCGTCAGCCGCGAGCTGATATCCACCCTGTCTACGCACCGTGAAAAGGTGTCTCTCGACAGTACCGATTTTACGGATGTGGCGGCAGTCGTCATTACGCTGGCAGAGAGTCGTAGCGGCATTCTGGCCTTGCTCAAACGGACAGGTTTTAACCTGCCGGTGTTTTTATTCGACAACGAAACCGAGGAACTGCCGGACGGCGTTACGGCGGTAATTAACGGCAAAGAACAGGACTGGCTGGAGCTGGAAACGGCGGCCTGCGACTACGAAGAGGATCTGCTGCCGCCGTTTTTCGATACGCTACGTCAGTACGTGGAGATGAAAAACGACACCTTTGCGTGTCCCGGCCATCAGCACGGTGAATTCTTCAAGAAGCACCCGGCGGGCAGGCAGTTCTACGATTTCTTTGGTGAAAACGTTTTTCGTGCCGACATGTGCAACGCCGACGTTAAGTTGGGCGACCTGCTTATTCACGAAGGCTCTGCCAAGCATGCGCAGAAGTTCGCAGCGAAAGTTTTTAATGCCGACAAAACCTATTTCGTGCTGAACGGTACCTCGGCCGCCAACAAGGTGGTGACCAATGCGTTGCTGACTCGTGGCGATCTGGTGCTGTTTGACCGCAACAACCACAAATCTAACCACCACGGTGCGCTGATTCAGGCCGGGGCGACACCCGTCTATCTGGAAGCGTCCCGCAACCCGTTCGGTTTTATTGGTGGCATTGACGATCACTGCTTTGATGAGAAATACCTGCGTGAACTGATCCGTGAAGTGGCACCGGAAAAAGCCAACCAGCCGCGTCCGTTCCGTCTGGCGGTTATCCAGCTGGGAACCTACGACGGCACGATCTACAACGCCCGTCAGGTGATCGACAAAATCGGCACGCTCTGCGACTACATCCTGTTTGACTCCGCATGGGTGGGCTACGAGCAGTTCATCCCGATGATGGCGGACACCTCGCCGCTGCTGCTGGAGCTGAACGAAAACGATCCTGGGATCTTTGTCACTCAGTCCGTACACAAGCAGCAGGCCGGATTCTCGCAGACCTCGCAGATCCATAAAAAGGATAACCACCTGCGCGGGCAGACCCGCTTTTGCCCGCACAAGCGCCTGAATAATGCCTTCATGCTGCACGCCTCGACCAGCCCGTTCTACCCGCTGTTTGCAGCACTTGATGTGAACGCAAAAATCCACCAGGGCGAGAGCGGTCGCCGTCTGTGGGCCGAGTGTGTGGAAGTGGGTATCGAAGCGCGCAAGTCGATCATTGCCAACTGCAAGATGATCCAGCCGTTCGTGCCGCCGGAAATCGCCGGTCGTCCGTGGCAGGCTCATCCGACGGAAGCGATCGCCAGTGAGCGTCGCTTCTTCAGCTTTGAGCCGGGTGCCCGCTGGCATGGTTTTGAAGGCTACGCCCAGGATCAGTACTTTGTTGATCCCTGCAAATTGCTGCTGACCACGCCGGGCATTGACGCACAAACCGGGGAGTATACCGAGTTTGGGATCCCGGCGACGATTCTGGCGAACTACCTGCGTGAGAACGGCATCGTGCCGGAAAAATGCGATCTCAACTCAATCCTGTTCCTGCTGACCCCGGCAGAAAGTACGGCGAAAATGGCCCATCTGGTGGCGATGTTGTCGCAGTTTGAGCGTCATATCGAAGACGACACACCGCTGGCCGCCGTGCTGCCGACCATCTACAACAAATATCCGGTGCGCTATCGCGACTACACCATCCGTCAGCTCTGCCAGGAGATGCACGACCTTTACGTCAGCTTTGATGTGAAAGATCTGCAAAAAGATATGTTCCGTAAGGAGAGTTTCCCGGCAGTGGCGGTTAACCCGCAGGACGCTCACCAGGAGTATATCCGCGGCAATGTGGAACTGGTGCGTATCAGCGAGGCAGAAGGGCGCATTGCAGCTGAAGGTGCGCTGCCGTACCCGCCAGGCGTGCTGTGCGTAGTGCCGGGCGAAGTGTGGGGAGGCGCGGTGCAGCGTTACTTCCTGGCGCTGGAGGAGGGCGTCAACCTGCTGCCAGGCTTCTCACCGGAACTGCAGGGGGTCTACTCCGAGACGGATGCTGATGGGATTAAGCGGTTATACGGGAATGTGCTGAAGCAGTCCTCTGCGGCCTGATGCCCTCACCTTCACCTTCACCCTCACCCTCACCCTCACCCTCACCCTCTCCCAGAGGGGGAGGGTGAAGGGAAACCCGCGCACAAAACTCACGCACTTTCCCCCGTGCGGCGGTACATCCTTCTGGGATGCCCAATCTTGCCGTACTGCATCTCCACTGCTAAAAACCCCGACTCCACGCCGTGCTCCAGATAGCGCCGGGCGGTGGTTTTACTCAATCCCGTCTCTACCACTACTTCGTCAACGGAAAAACAGCGCTCACCCGCATCAGCAAATAAGGTCTGCACGCGCGAAAGCGTATTCTCCTCAATCCCTTTGCTGCCGTTATCCAGCTTGTAATTCTTCGCCTGCAACTGATAGAGCGAATCCACGTTCTGCTGGTCAACAATCTTCCACACTCGCTGCTGCTCGGTAAACTGCACGAAGCGCTCCAGCGACTGACTAAGGCGCTTCCACGACACCGGTTTGAGAATATAGTCAAAAGCCCCGTTGCGAATGGCCTGGCTACAGGTGTCCATATCGCTGGCAGCGGTAATAAAAATCACCGAGCAGTTGGCGCGAATAATCATCGGGTCACTGATAAGCGTAATGCCTTTACCATCCGGCAGATAGTTATCGAGCAACACCAGTTGTGGCTGCTTGCTGGTCAGTTGCGCCTTTGCCTCTGCCAGAGAGGTGGCAATACCTACCAGCCGCAAACGCGGATGTTTACCGATAAGTTCAGCATGGAGCTGCGCCAGCTCGTTTTCATCTTCTACTATCAGCACATCTATCTGTTCATGTCGCATAAGTCTGGTCTTCCAGCGTCGTGTCGGGGCGTTGTCGTTGTACGTGACCCGTTTCAGGAATAAATAAAGAGAAAATCGTTCCGCGCGGCGTGTTATCAGAAACTTCGATAGTGCCGCCCACCTGGGTGACATAGCTTGCGATCAGATACAGGCCAATGCCATGATCGCCACTGCGTTTGGTGGTCATCCCGCGCTCAAAAATATGGTGTCGAAGGCCCGGCGCGATCCCGACACCGCGATCGGCCACTTCAATGATCAACTCCCGGTCGTTTTGCAGGATCAACACTTCAACCGGATCGTGTGGCAGTTCCGCGCGTTGGGTTGCTTCAATAGCGTTATCCAGTAAATTGCCAATAATCGAAATAAGCTCAGCCTCTGCCAGTGAGTGCGCCGGTCTCGCCATCTGACAACCGGGATCGAACGCCAGCTCGACCCCTTTTTCCCGCGCACGCGCCGCTTTTCCAAGCAGCAGACCGCAGATCGTAGGGGAGTAAAAACGGGATGAGATAAAATCGAGTAGCTCCTGGGCATGCTCCGACTGGGCCTGAATGTAGCGCACCGCCTCATCGTAGCGCTCCATATGCAGCAGGCCGGAGAGGGTGGTCATCCGGTTCAACTGCTCATGGCGCATGATGCGCAGGTTGTCGACATAGCGCTTCACCTGGCTGAGCTGGGCGCTGAGGCTGTCTATCTCATTACGATCGCGGAAGGTAATCACCCAGCCCTGCAGTTTATCTTCCAGCATGATGCGCACGCGGCTGGCGATCACCGTCACCTGGTTAAAGCGGCAAATTTCATCATGGGTGTCTTTTTCCAGCATCAGAGTGCGGGAGAAGAACGGTACGCCGGGGATCAGATCGGTAATGAGTTGCCCGCGCAGCGCCCGCGTGGGTTGGCTGAGGCTGAGTAAGGTTCGGGCGGCCTGGTTGATCACCTCGATGCGCAGGTTGCTGTCGATGGCGATCACCCCTTCATAAATCGACTCCATCATCGCTTTTTGTTGGCGCACCAGCAGACCTATTTCACGCGGTTCCAGCGAGAAAATCTGCTTCTTGATACTGCGGGTGAAGAACCAGGAGAAAACAAACAGCGCCGCCAGCAGCAACACGGCAGCAATAAAGATGTTGATGGCTTTGCCCAGCGTAATGGTGTCGAGGTAGCTGGTGAGGTAGCCCACCGACACAATACCGACCACCTGGCCTGCATCGTTAAAAATAGGGGCTTTACTGCGCAGGGAAATACCGAGTCCACCCTGGCGAATAGTGGTCAGACTTTTTCCCTGTAAGACTTCCTGATTATCACCGCCGACCAATAATGTCCCTACCCGATCGTCATAGACCGAATGGAAAAGGTGAACGCCTTTATTATCACCAATCACAATAAAACTGGCATCGCTGCGGTCGACGACTTTTTGCATAAATTGCGATATTGCTGGAATATCTTTTTCTGCAACAGACTTGCGTAAACTCGGAATAATCGCTATTTCTTCTGCTTGTATTTTCGCTCTTACGCTCATTTCCTGATAAAGCTGACGACCTACGTCAATATAATAATAGCTACCCAGTAAGATGAACAAACCGGAGAAAAAAAGAACCAGCGATATAAAAAGCTTAATCTGGAACGACAGTTTCATGGTGCCACGCGCGAGCGACAAAAACAGCAATGTAACATCTTTCGGTACAAGAAGGGCGAGTTTACTGGAAACTTGTGATCCCTTGCACACCAGGTGACGGCTGGCACTGTTAAAGAAACAGAGAGTTTCTGGAAATGTTATTAACTTGTTTTTTATTATATAAAAACCTTAAAAACCACGAAAATAATTATGGCATTAATCACATTAAATAAAAGAAACCTTAAAAACCATAGATGCCATTAAAACTCCGGTTTTATTATGCGGCTCCTCACATATTGTAGACAACAGGCCCTTTACTCTTACGCTGCAAAATAACCAAGGGGCTTAATTATGAGCACAACTGACGATTCTTTTTCTATTACCTCTGAATCGCTATCGATTCAAAAACCATCTTTAAAAGATAGATGGTGGCACATCATGGATACCTGGAAAGTCGGGATTATTCCATTGCCGCTTTTTGTTCTCGCGGGTGCGTTAATCGCGATTGATTGCCTGGGCGGTAAATTACCCAGCGACATCGTGGTGATGGTCGCGACCCTGGCGTTCTTCGGCTTCGCCTGTGGTGAATTCGGTAAACGCCTGCCGATTATCGGCAAACTCGGTGCGGCGGCGATTTGCGCCACCTTCATCCCGTCTGCCATGGTCTATTATGGCCTGCTGCCGGACGTGGTGGTTGAGTCCACCACCAAGTTCTACAAATCCACCAACATTCTGTACCTCTACATCTGCTGCATTATCGTGGGCAGTATTATGAGCATGAATCGCACCACGCTGATTCAGGGCTTCCTGCGTATTTTCTTCCCGATGTTGTGCGGTGAAATTGCCGGCATGCTGGTGGGTATGGGTGTCGGCATGCTGCTTGGCCTCGAACCGTTCCAGATCTTCTTCTTTATTATTCTGCCGATCATGGCAGGCGGCGTGGGTGAAGGAGCGATTCCGCTCTCCATCGGTTACGCCACCATTCTGCATATGGATCAGGGCGTTGCGCTGGGTCGTGTGCTGCCAATGGTGATGCTCGGTGGCCTGACCGCCATCATTATCTCCGGCTGCCTGAACCAACTGGGTAAACGCTTCCCGCACCTGACCGGTGAAGGCCAGTTGATGCCTGACCAACCAAACAGTACAGAGAAGTCGACGCCTGCGCCTGCGTTCAGCGGCAAAGCGGATGTCACCACTATCGCATCCGGCGCACTGCTGGCCGTACTGCTCTATATGTTGGGCATGCTGGGCCACAAACTGATTGGTCTGCCTGCACCGGTTGGCATGCTGTTCATGGCGGTGCTGGTCAAACTGGTTCATGGCGTTTCACCGAAGATCCTCGAAGGTTCTCAGGTCGTTTACAAATTCTTCCAGACCTCTGTGACCTACCCCATCCTCTTTGCTGTAGGCGTGGCGATCACCCCGTGGCAGGAGCTGGTTCACGCGTTCACCCTGACTAACCTGCTGGTTATCGTCAGCACCGTCACCACGCTGGTGGCTACTGGCTTCTTCGTCGGTAAAAAAATCGGTATGCACCCAATTGATGTCGCCATCGTCTCCTGCTGTCAGAGCGGGCAGGGTGGTACAGGGGATGTTGCCATCCTCACCGCAGGTAACCGTATGAGCCTGATGCCGTTCGCCCAGATTGCTACCCGTATTGGTGGTGCAATCAACGTCTCGGTATCACTGCTGGTACTTGGCAACTTCCTCGTTTGATTCATGTGTTACAGGAACTGATATGAAACTCGCAAGCTTTGTCCATCAGGGGATCCGCAGTTACGGGATCGTGAAAGCGGATGGTGTGGTCGATCTGGGACGTCGTCTGGGGGACCGTTACAGCGATTTGAAATCGCTGCTCGCCGCTGACGCGTTAAATGAAGCCCAGCAGTATTTCGGTGATAAACCGGATCTCGGCTTCGATGCACTGGAATTTTTACCAGTGATTGATAACCCAGGAAAAATTCTCTGCGTGGGCATGAATTACGCCGAAAAACGCAAAGAGTTTGACCAGCACAACCCGGCTCCGACGCTGTTCATCCGCTTCGCTGATTCGCAAACCGGACACCAGACGCCCGTCCTCAAGCCTCGCCACTCCAGGGAGTTTGACTATGAGGGCGAACTGGCGGTGATCATCGGTAAGAGCGGAGAAGATATCTCCCGCGAAGAAGCATTGAGTTTTGTCGCCGGTTACAGCTGCTACATGGACGGTTCTGCACGTGACTGGCAGCACACCTGGTTTACCGCCGGTAAAAACTGGCGTCAGACCGGTGCGTTCGGTCCGTGGATGACCACGGCTGATGAGATCCCTGACCCGCATCAACTGGCGATCCGCACCTGGCTGAATGGCCGCATGGTGCAGGAAGACAACACCGCCAGCATGATCCACAAAGTGGCCGAGCTTATCGAGTACATCAGTACCTTTACCCGCCTGAATGCGGGCGACGTGATCATCACCGGCTCACCAGGTGGTGTTGGCAAAAAACGCACTCCGCCGCTGTTCATGAACGCGGGTGATCGCATTGAAGTGGAGATCGAAAATATCGGTCATCTCAGCAATGTGATCGCGGATGCGCCAGCCCAGTCACTGGCAGCGATGCACTAAGGAAACAGGCGAAATCATGCAAGCACAACTCCCCATCGATTTTCGCGTTGCAGACGTAGTCAGCGGATCGCAGCGTTTTATGCAGATCCGCTCGTTGCTCGCGGACAGTGGTTTAGGACTGGACAGCGATATCACGACCTTCGTTGAAGCCTGGTCCGGGACCCGGCTGGTGGGGTGTGCGGGCCTGGCCGCCAATGTCATCAAATGTGTTGCGGTGGATGAAGCCCTGCGCGGTGAAAACCTCAGCGCACGTTTGCTGGCAGAGGTGGAACACCTGGCGCTGGCACGGGGACATTTCCATCTTTTCCTTTGTACGCGCCCCTGTAACCGGGAACGCTTTGCGCACAGCGGATTTTGGCCCATTGCCCAAAGCGGCAATAACGCCGTGCTGATGGAAAACACGCCGTCGGGTATCAGCCGCTACTGCCGTTCGTTGCAGCGCCAGCGTGTTGCCGGAGAACGCATCGGGGCGATCGTGATGAACGCGAATCCCTTTACGCTCGGGCACCGTCACCTGGTGGAACAGGCAGCGCGTTCCTGCGACCACTTGCATCTGTTCGTGGTACAGGAAGATGCCTCCTTTTTCCCGTTTACGGCGCGTATGAAGATGGTGAAAGCGGGTGTTGCACACCTGGCGAATGTCACTGTCCACGAAGGCTCGGAGTACATCATCTCCCGGGCCACCTTTCCTGCCTATTTCCTTAAAGAGACCGGGAAAGTGCAGCAGGCATGGAGCGAGATAGACTTACTGATTTTCCGTAACCACATCGCCCCTGCGCTGGGTATCACTCACCGCTTCATCGGCACGGAGCCGTTTTGTGACATTACCCGACAGTACAACCAGACCATGCACAGTCTGCTGGCAGGCGCGGTCGAGGTGGTCGAGATACCGCGCATTAAGGCCACGGGCAATGCCATCTCTGCCTCAGAAGTTCGGCGTTTACTGAAAACGCAGCAGTTTTCCCGTATTCGGGAAATCGTACCGGATACCACTTTCGCGCACCTTGAAATGCACTACAGCGCGGAAGTCGCTTAAAAAACTCAGGACATAAAATATGAAAATTGTTAGGGAGGCGCTGGCCGGGACCATGGAATCCAGCGACCTGATGGTGAAAATAGCCCCTGCCGAAGGTGAGCTGGACATCGTCATCCACAGTGAAGTGATTAAGCAGTTCGGCGACCAGATTCGTCAGGTCGTGGCCACCACGTTAAGGAATATGGACGTCCACCAGGGCGTCATTATTATCGAAGACAAAGGTGCGCTGGATTGCGTTATCCGTGCCCGTCTGCAAAGCGCTATTCTGCGTGCCAGCGACAGTGACAATATCAACTGGGAGAAACTGCTATGAAAAAGCTCCGTCGCAGCATGCTATTTCTCCCCGGCGCGAATGCCGCCATGCTTTCCACCGCGTTTATCTACCGTCCGGACTCCATCATGTTCGACCTGGAAGATGCGGTCGCCCTGCGTGAAAAAGACACTGCCCGCGTGCTGGTCTTCCACGCTCTGCAACACCCGATGTACAAAGACATTGAAACCGTTGTTCGCATCAACCCGCTCAATACGCCGTTTGGTCTGAAAGATCTGGAAGCAGTAGTACGTGCCGGGGTGGACGTAGTGCGTCTGCCGAAGACCGACACGCCGGAAGATATCTACGAGCTGGAACGCCACCTGGAGCGCATTGAAATGGAATGCGGCCGAGAGCTGGGCTCCACCCGTGTAATGGCGGCGATTGAATCTGCAATTGGCGTTATCAATGCTGTGGCCATTGCTCGTAGTTCTCAGCGCCTGATCGGCATTGCGCTGGCGGCGTTCGACTATGTCATGGACATGCAAACCGAGCGCGGTGACGGTACTGAACTGTTCTACGCCCGTTGTGCCGTACTGCATGCAGCGCGTGCCGCAGGTATCGATGCCTTTGACGTGGTGTGGTCAGATTTGAACGACGAAGCGGGCTTCCTGCGCGAAGTCGACCTGATCCGCAAAATGGGCTTCAACGGTAAATCGCTTATCAACCCGCGTCAGATCGATCTGCTGCACAACGCCTATGCGCCAACTCAGCAGGAAGTCGATCATGCCAAACGCGTTATCGAAGCGGCTGAAGAGGGCGAACGTAACGGGCTCGGCGTGGTCTCGCTGAACGGCAAAATGATCGATGGCCCCATCATTAACCACGCGCAGGTTGTACTCGAACGTGCCGCCGCGTCCGGCGTGCGTCGGTAAGGACAGAACAATGAATCAGACAGAGCTTCTCCACGTTAACTTTCCGCATCTGCGCGACTTAAAACCCTTTGATACGGCCCACAGCGCAACGCCCTGGCTTACAGATGTTGAGAGCAAACATAACCGTAAATTGTGTGCCACCCTCGAAGATGCCATTGCCCGCAGCGGCCTGAAAGACGGCATGACCATTTCGTTCCATCACGCATTTCGTGAAGGCGACCGAGTGATCAATAACGTCGTGGCCATTCTGGCGCGCCTGGGCTTTAAAGATCTGACGCTGGCTTCCAGTTCGCTGATGACCTGTAACGACAGCCTGATTGAACATATCCAGAATGGCGTGATCACTCGTATCTACACCTCCGGGATGCGCGGCAAACTGGCCGATGCCATCTCCCACGGCCTGATGAAAGAGCCGGTGCAGATCCACTCCCACGGTGGCCGCGTGAAGCTGCTGCAGGACGGCGAGCTGAACATTGATGTCGCGTTTCTCGGCGTACCGTGCAGCGATGAATTTGGTAATGCCAACGGCACTCAGGGTAAATCCTCCTGCGGCTCGCTGGGCTACGCGATGGTCGATGCCCAGTTTGCTAACAAAGTGGTGCTGCTGACCGAAGAACTGGTGCCGTTCCCGAATATGCCAGCCAGCCTGGTGCAGGATCAGGTGGACTACATCGTGCAGGTGGAGAGCGTGGGTGACCCGGCGAAAATCAGCGTCGGCGCGGCCCGTGTGACCAGTAACCCGCGTGAGCTGATGATTGCCCGCTATGCGGCAGACGTTATCGAACACTCCGGCTACTTCAAAAACGGTTTCTCCATGCAGACCGGATCCGGCGCGGCGGCGACGGCCTGTACGCGCTTTATGGAAGAGAAGATGGAACGTAGCGGTGTGAAGGCGAGTTTCGCGCTCGGCGGTATCACCGGTGGGCTGGTCTCTCTGCATGAAAAAGGGCTTGTGGCGAAGCTGCTCGATACCCAGTGCTTCGACAGCGAAGCGGCTGCCTCACTGGCGCGTAACCCGAATCACGTGGAAATCTCTACCAACGTCTATGCCAACCCGGGCAGCAAAGCCGCCTGTTGTGACCAGCTGGATGTGGTTATCCTCAGTGCGCTGGAAATCGACGTCGACTTTAACGTTAACGTCATTACCGGTTCTGATGGCGTGATGCGCGGTGCCTCAGGCGGTCACTGCGACGTTGCAGCAGCAGCCAACTTGACCATCGTCGTCGCACCTTTACTGCGTACCCGAATTCCAACGGTAGTGAAGCGTGTAACCACATTGCTGACGCCGGGCGAAAGCATTGATGTGCTGGTCACCGACCACGGCATCGCGGTGAACCCGGCACGCCCGGAAATCCACGAGCGTCTGGTGGAAGCGGGCCTGAAGGTGGTAGATATCGAAGCGCTCTATGAGCGTGCTATTTCCCTGACCGGCGCACCCAAACCGATTGAATTCACCGACCGTATCGTCGGGGTTATTCGCTACCGTGATGGCAGCGTGATTGACGTTGTCCATCAGGTGAAGGAGAACAATGCATGACAGTACTGACGCCCGAAAGAGCGGGCGTCAGCCTTGAAGCGCTGCTGGCCTCGAAAGAGGCCCGTGCAGCGCGACAGGCTGACTGGCTCACTCATTATCAACACCCGGTTATCTCACTGACGCTGGTCACCCCCGGGGCGCACAAAGACAGCATTCGCTATCGCAACACCATGGGCGTCGCACTGCAAGCTTGCGACCAATTACTGTGGCAAAACCACTGGCCGGTGTTGGATCGCCAGGTGCTATGGTTGCCGACTGGCCCGGAAGCGCTGTGGTGCGTTGACCATACGGCGGTAGAAATTAAAGCCCAGTGCGTGGAAATGGAACAGTCTCACCCGCTTGGCAGGCTCTGGGACTTTGATGTCCTGTGCCCGAAAAATGGCCAGATTGGCCGCCAGTCGCTGGATCTCACGACCCGTCGTTGTCTGGTGTGCGATGAACCCGGGCACGGCTGCGCCCGCTCGCGCCGTCACCCCCTCGACGAGGTGGTGGGACGCGTGGAGAAGATGATCGATGTCTGGTTCGCTCGCGACTAAGCTCGCCCGCTTTGATGTCGCTGCGCTGGCGGCAATGGCGTTACGTCTTGAACTCAATCTCACCCCTAAGCCGGGGCTGGTGGATCTGGCGAACAACGGTTCGCACAGCGATATGGATCATGCGTTGTTTTTACGCAGTATCGCTGCCATCACGCCCTGGTTCCGCGTTTTTGAAAAAGCCGGATTTGAACACGCCCTGAAACCTGCCTGCGAGCAACTGCGGCTTTTGCGTCCTGCGGGCATGGCCTGCGAACAGGCGATGTTTGAAGCTACGGGTGGCGTGAACACCCATAAAGGCGGCATCTTTTCTCTCGGGCTTATCTGTTTTGCTGCGGGTAGGCTGCGGGGACAAAACCGTCTGGTCTGCGCCGAATCCGTCTGCCAGCAGGTCAGTGAAATCTGCAAAGGGCTGGTGGCGCGAGAACTGGCTTCACGCACCCATGCGGTGACGGCAGGTGAAATTCAGTATCAGCAATATGGCCTGACGGGTGCGCGCGGGGAGGTTGAACACGGCTTCCCGACCGTTCGGCAGCATGTCTTACCCTTGTGGTTTAAAGAGTCCGGCGAGCGGCGTTTTCACCACGCCCTGTTGCGCCTGATGGCGGCGAATCTCGACAGTAACCTGGTCTCACGCGGTGGCATTGACGGACTGTACTTTGTGCAGCGCTATGCGGCCTCATTGCTCAAAAATGGCTGGGATACTGAACGGTTGCAGGAGATGGATAAGGCCTTGATGAGCCGAAATTTAAGCCCCGGCGGCAGTGCTGATTTGCTGGCAGTGTCTTATGTGCTGGCGACGCTGGGATAGGGCGTGAAATCACCAGGGGCTCTGATGGCCCCTGGGTTGAGCGATTAACGCTTTTGCAGCAGGTAGCTGTTTTCAAACCCTGGCAAACTGCCAATAACATCAAAGGCTTTGAAATAGCCCCCGGCACGCAGCAAATCGACCGCCGGTCCCACCTCAGGTGAATACTGCCAGTCGCGGTAATCATCAAACACGATAAAGCCACCCGAGACAATGGTCGGTGAATAGAGAAGGAAGTCGGTCAGAACATGTCGACCTTCATGGCCGCCGTCAATGTGCAGCAGCACGGTTTGCGGCTTGAAGGCCAGCACACGCTCAATGCTCAGTTCTGAGTACCCGCGCACCAGGTTCACATGCGGGAACAGACGTTCATGATAAAAACGTAATTCATTTTCCTGATTCGGTAATTCCATCGGATCGATGCTAATCATCCGGCGCTTATTCTGGCAAATCTCATTCATGAACAAGGTGGATTTGCCTTTCCATACCCCGATTTCAATGATGTCACCCGCCACGTTGTTGTGTTCGAGCAACCAACACAGATAGCCCAGGCACTTTACATGATCGTGGAAAGAGAGTTCACGGCGTGGCATTGCGAGCTCCGGAGGTAACTCGGTCTGTGCTTGCTTAAGCGCTGCGCCAACCTTATCCCAGGTTGTATCAATGATGGTTTTAATCTCAGGCGCTTCAAAGAAAACCCGTAAGTCGGAGATTTCTAGCATCGTTATACCTTATCTGTGTAATCGCAGTGTGTGAATGTCGGTAGGGTATGAATGTAACACTCTATGTCGGTAACAAGAGGGCAAATATGCCGGTTTTTTCAGCGTAATTAAGGGGATTGAGGCAGAAAAACGCCCTCTTCATGGCGAAGAGGGCGGGAGAGATTAGTGCGCTGCAGTCTGCTGTGAGCCTGCTGTCTGCGGCACATGTTTGTATTTAAACATTGCCATGAAGGCGAAGAGCAGAACTACGGAGTAGCCTGCGAAGATCAGCCACACGGTTTTCCAGTCAGTTGCACCCGCAACGGTGTACATTTCAACCACTTTACCGCTCGCCATACCGCCGAGGATACAGCCGAAGCCGTTGGTCATCATCAGCAACATACCCTGCGCACTGGCGCGGATAGCCGGGTTCACTTCTTTCTCTACGAAGACGGAACCGGAGATGTTGAAGAAGTCGAACGCACAACCGTAAACGATCATGGAGAGCACCAGCAGTACGGTGCCGAACGGGGTTGGGTCGCCGTAAGCGAACAGACCGAAGCGCAGCATCCAGGCAACGATACTCATCAGCATCACGTTCTTAATGCCATAACGGCCCAGGAAGAACGGAATCGCCAGGATAAAGACGGTTTCAGAAATCTGCGAAATAGACATCAGTACGGAGGCATGGCTCACGATGAAGCTATTTGCGAACAGCGGATTCGAGTCAAAGCTGTGCAGGAAGGTGTTACCAAACATATTGGTAATCTGCAGTTCTGCGCCCAGCAGCATGGAGAAGATAAAGAAGATCGCCATACGTTTGTTTTTGAACAGTGCGAAGGCGTTCAGGCCCAGCATTTCCACCCAGGTCTGGTTCTTCTGACTTTTGGTGACCGGCATGTGCGGCAGAGTCAGGGAGAACAGGCTCAGCGCCAGGGAGAGTGCAGCACCGATGTAGAGCTGCATATGGCTCAGTTCGAAGCCAGAGAAGCTGACTGCCCACATCGCCAGGATAAAGCCGATGGTGCCCCAGATACGAATCGGCGGGAAGTCCGCAACGATGTCGTAGCCAGCGTTTTGCAGGCGGGCATAAGAGATGGTGTTAACCAGACCCAGCGTTGGCATGTAAGCCAGTGAGTTGAGCAGGATAATGGCAAACATTGCACCAGGCGTGGTCACCGTCGCGGCAATACACAGCGTGATGGCACCAATCAGGTGGCAAAGTGCGTAAACCCATTTCGCGCTCAGCCATTTATCCGCCACGATACCGAGCAGAGCAGGCATGAAGACGGAAGCAATACCCAGGGAGCTATAGACCGCGCCAATCTCCGCACCCTGGAATTTCAGGGTGACGAACATATAAGAGCCAAGCGTAGTCAGCCAGCTACCCCACAGGCAGAACTGCAGGAAGATAATCACTTTAAGCTGCAGCTTAAGATTCATGTTAGTTTCCTCACCAAAGGAGTCTGATATACCCGTCATACTTCAAGCTGCATGTGCGTTGGCTTTACTCGGCCTTTGGCCTCGCCCCTTCGGGGCCAGCGCAAGCGCTGTTCAAACTGGCTACGCCAGTTTGTCCTCGCTCACCTCAGTCACTTACCAGAGTAAGCTCCTAAGGATTCGCTGCGTTGCCGCCTTCCTGCAACTCGAATTATTTAGGGTATAGATGTTGGAATTAAGACAATTACTGTTGTTATGTGAGGCGATTCTATCATCGAAGCGGACGCGAGATTGTTACATCCGACATATAAATGCAAACTTGATATGGTTGCAGTCAAAGATAGTGACATTCGTCACATTTTGAATGGGTGGAAACTGCGTCTCAAAAGCAACGCTTATCCCCTTTCACCGTCATGATGAAAGGGGGAGAGGATTATCTTACTCAATTACGACGGTAACTTTTCTGCGCGGTATTCACTTTATAGAGATAACGGCGTGATTCGGCTGACGGATGGCGGCTGGTCAATGTTGAATAGACATCACCCGGTGACAGCGTATTAATGATGTTTGCGGCCTGTACCTTATCGGCAGAGAAGACACGCAGCACGCTTCCCGCACCACCGTTATAGGCGGTAATGACCGCATAGCGACGGGAGGTCGGGTTTGAAATACCGGAGAGGTAGACATTGTTAAGCATCGCCAGGTAGGCGGTGCCGGTATCTATGTTGCTTTCTGGATCGAACAGGAAGCTACGGCTCGGCGTGCCCGATTTACCCTGCGCACGGAAGACATCGCGCCCGGCGCTGTGCTGCACAACCTGCATCAGACCCAGCGCGTCCGAACGGCTTACCGCATACGGGTTAAATGAGGACTCGGTTTGCATAATCGCCAGAATCAGCGCTTCATCCACGCCGTAGCGACGTGATGCCTGGCGCACCATGCCCACGTATTTGTGCGCACGTTTATCGAGGTGGTTCGGCACCAGATTAATGGTGACGCTATAGATAATCTTCAGCCCGCTGGCACGGCTTTTCAGTCGATTTTGCAGCAGGTAGTCAGCAAAGTTTGTGGCGCGTCCTTCCCAGCGAATGGCCTGTCCGGTGTTATCAACAACCTGACCATAAAGGAACGGCTCTTTGGAAATCTGAATGTCGTCGACGTCAGAGTAGAGGTCGATAGAGCCTGGATCATCACCCATCAGCAGCGTTTTAATGATTGCCCGGCGAAGATGGCTGGCAGGATCGGTCCCGGCAATAGTCTCGATGGTGATGGTTCCTTCATCGAAGTTGATGTGACTGCGGGTCTGGTACTGGTCGGTATACTTAACGTAGTCTTTTGGCCCTGCAATCAGGACTTCGTTAAATCCCCATAAGTTTTCGATGTTGTGGGCAAATTGCCCCATAAGAATGTCAAAACCGTTAGTGTCTTTCACCCAGGCTTCGTTGTACGTATCACCTTTTTTATCGGAGCTGGAACACGAGATCAGTAACGGCGCAATAATCGCAAGCGCTAAAAATTTTTTCATCATTCCGGGGATACTGTTAGTTGCACAAAAGGGCCATCCGACCCAGGCGTCAGGCCACATTCTGGCGGTCAGCCATGTGGCCAGGCCCTTATTTTTTATCTTCCGGCGTGTAGCCTTCGATATGCACATCTTTCCCTTCAAACAGGAAGCTGACCATCTCCTGTTCCAGCAGTTTGCGATGTTCAACATTCATCATGTTCAGTTTCTTTTCGTTGATCAGCATCGTCTGCTTTTTCTGCCACTGTCCCCATGCTTCTTTGGATATTTCGTTGAAAATGCGCTTACCGAGGTCCCCCGGATAGAGCTGGAAATCCTGGCCATCGGCTTCGCGTTGCAGGAAGGTACAAAAAATGGTTCTACTCATAAACAGTCCTCTTTATAACGTGTGGCATCAGACAGCCACGCCGACGCGTAATTGTTGCAGCAGGCGTTCAACCGGGGCCGCCAGACCCACGGATTGCGGCTGCGCTAAGTTATACCAAAGACCGCTGCCTTCATCCATGCATGAACCGAACGAGGACACGGTAAGCCACATAGGCACAATATCCAGATGGAAATGGCTGAACGTGTGGCGAAACGCGACAAGTTGGCTGAGAGTATCGGCCTTAATCTGACGTTGCGCCAGCCAGTCTCGTAAACCGGTTTCATCTTCAAACTGCGGGAAGCAATAAAGGCCACCCCAAAGTCCGACCGGCGGACGCTGCTGCACGAAGACCTGGTCACCATGCTGCATCAGCAGGAAATATGCGGTGCGCTCCGGCAGCGTTTGCTTCGGTTTTTTGCCCGGATACTGCGTCCAGGAATGGTTGGCGTAGGCAACACAGCTGGTCTGTAGCGGGCAAAGCTGGCACTTGGGTTTGGAACGGGTGCAGACAATCGCCCCGAGATCCATCATCGCCTGGTTAAAACGCTCGACACCTTTAGCGGGCGTGACGTCCTCGGCAATGCGCCATAAACGTTTCTCGACATCTTTTTTACCCGGCCAGCCGTCAACGGCATAGCAGCGTGCCAGCACGCGTTTCACGTTACCATCGAGAATAGGGAAATGTTTGCCCAGCGACAGCGACAAAACCGCCCCGGCGGTTGAACGTCCGACGCCAGGCAGGGCTTCGACATCCTCAAAGGTCTGGGGAAACTCGCCGCCGTGCTTTTCCGCCACCTGCTTTGCCGCCTTGTGCAGGTTGCGTGCGCGGGCGTAGTAACCCAACCCGGTCCACAGATGCAGGACTTCATCCAGCGGGGCATTGGCGAGATCGGTGACGGTCGGGAAACGCGCCATAAAGCGCTCAAAATAGGGAATAACGGTTGCGACCTGGGTCTGTTGCAACATCACTTCAGACAGCCATACTTTGTAAGGCGTCTTATCAATTTGCCAGGGCAGGGTTTTGCGCCCGTATTTGTCGTACCAGTCCAGAACCTGGGCTGAAAATTGAGACGCTTGCATGGTCACCAACATCGCTTGAATAAGGTGGCAGATTGCAGCACAGCGTTACGAATGTGTAAACCGGAACTTTCCTGTGCTTGCAGCTTGCATACTGGAATTAACTTTGGATAATGCCCGTTTCCTGAACACTCTCACAAGCAGACTTTTTTTATGAATAACGACGTCATTTCACCGGATTTTGATGAGAACGGCCGCCCGCTGCGCCGTATCCGTAGCTTTGTCCGCCGCCAGGGCCGCCTGACCAAAGGTCAACAGCATGCGCTGGATAACTACTGGCCGGTGATGGGCGTTGAATTTTCTGAACAACCGCTGGATCTTGCTGCCCTGTTTGGCAATACCGGCCCGGTCACGCTGGAGATTGGTTTCGGGATGGGGGCGTCGCTGGTTGAGATGGCGAAAATCCGCCCTCATCAGAACTTCCTGGGCATCGAAGTGCATTCTCCAGGTGTGGGTGCCTGCCTCTCATCTGCGTATGACGAAGGTGTCGAAAACCTGCGCGTGATGTGCCACGACGCGGTGGAAGTGCTGCATAAAATGATTCCTGACAATTCATTGAATATGGTGCAGCTGTTTTTCCCTGACCCGTGGCATAAAGCACGTCATAATAAACGCCGTATCGTTCAGGTACCTTTTGCTGAGCTGGTGAAAAGTAAGCTGAAGTTGGGTGGTGTGTTTCATATGGCAACCGACTGGGAAGCCTATGCTGAGCATATGCTGGAAGTAATGTCCTCTATTGATGGCTATCAAAACCAGTCTGCCACGCAGGATTACGTACCGCGCCCGGATTCGCGCCCGGTAACCAAATTTGAACAACGTGGTCATCGCCTTGGCCACGGCGTATGGGACTTAATGTTCGAGAGGGTAAAATAATGGCAAAGAACCGCAGCCAACGTCTTCGTAAGAAGATGCACATCGATGAATTCCAGGAAATTGGTTTTTCCGTTAACTGGCGTTTCCCTGAAGGCACCAGCGAAGAAGAGATCGACAAAGTTGTTGATGCCTTCATTCTTGAAGCTGTGGAATCGCAGAAACTGACCTTTGGTGGCAGCGGTTATCTGGCATGGGAAGGCCTGGTCTGTAAGCAAGAAGTGGGCAAGTGCACCCCAGAGCAACAGGCCATTGTGCGTAAGTGGCTTGAGGACCACAAACTCGAAGAGGTTAGCGTCAGCGAACTTTTCGATATTTGGTGGGACTAAGTTTGAACAGGGTCGGCAATTGCCGGCCCGTTTTGTCTCTACAGGAGTAGAAATGATGCGTAAGACGCTACTGGCCGCAGTGCTCACGATGACGGCATTCGCCGCAAATGCAGAATACAAATGTAGCGTTAATCCCCGTGATGACGTGGTTTTGAGCCCACAGACCGTGCAGGTGAAAGGCGAAAACGGTAACCTGGTGATGACGCCGGACGGCAACGTGACGTTCAACGGCAAGCAGTATTCGCTCAGTGCCGCGCAGCGCGAGCAGGCGAAGGATTACCAGTCAGAATTGCGTACTGCGCTGCCATGGATTGATGACGGCGCACGTTCACGGGTCGAGAAGGGCCGTATTGCGCTCGATAAAATCATCGTCAAAGAAGTGGGCGAGAGCAGCAGCATGCGTGGTCGCCTGACCAAGCTCGACGCGCAGCTTAAAGATCAGATGAACAAGATTATCGAGCACCGCAGCGAGGGTCTGACGTTCCACTATAAAGCCATTGATGAAGTGCAGGCAAACGGCCAGGAGCTGGTAAACCAGGCGATGGGCGGTATTTTGCAGGACAGCATCAATGAGATGGGCGCCAAAGCGGTGCTGAAAGGCGGCGGTAACCCGCTGCAGAGCGTGCTCGGCAACCTCGGCGGTTTGCAGACCGCTATCCAGAATGAGTGGAAAAACCAGGAAGCAGATTTCCAGCAGTTCGGCAAAGATGTGTGCAGCCGGGTTGTGTCGCTGGAAGAGAGCCGTAAGGCGCTGGTGAGTGGGCTGAAGTAATCCCCCTGCGCGCTGGGCCCCTACCCCAGCCCTCTCCCCAAAGGAGAGGGAGTAAGAGTCCCCTCTCCCGGTGGGAGAGGGTTAGGGTGAGGGCATCCGGCGTTGCAATCTTTGCAAAATCACCATCAAGACTTCCTCCTCATTGGCCCTAAATTCATTATTCCATCCCCACACTCTGCCAGCTAAATTCTTACCAGGCAGAACGTGAGGCAAAATCCGGAAGCAGGCTTCAGGATTCTTCGGCGAGGAACAACTCCAGCAGGGAGTTTAAAAACAGCTTCCCGTGCTCGGTGATTTGCCAGTATTCGTCGCACTCAGTGAGATAACCTTGTGCCAGAGCGGCATCAAGTTGCGGGCGAATTACGCTTTCATCCAGACCCGTAAACAGGGTGAATTCCGCACGCGGTGCGGCTTCCAGTAAACGGAAGCGGTTCATAAAGAACTCGAAGGGTTTATCTGCGGTTTCCACGTCGTGCTGACGTTCCAGGTAGCGCCCCTGCATGTAACCACGCGGATGACGCGTCTTCGCCGTACGTAAAATGCGTCCGTCCGGGAAAGTGACTTTGCCGTGCGCGCCGCAACCTATGCCCAGGTAATCCCCAAAGCGCCAGTAGTTGAGGTTGTGCTGGCACTGATAGCCCGGTTTTGCGTAGGCTGAGGTCTCGTACTGCTGATAGCCTGCGGCGGTGAGCAACTGGTGGCCTCGCTCGAAAATATCCCACAAGGCATCATCATCCGGTAATACCGGCGGGCGCGAACCAAACAGCGTGTTAGGTTCAATGGTCAACTGATACCACGAGAGGTGTGGTGGGTTCAGTTCGATGGCCTGACGCAAATCGTCCAGCGCCTCTTCCAGCGACTGGTCCGGCAGACCGTGCATCAGATCGAGGTTAAAACTGCGTAGCCCTAATCCTGTTGCCAGGTGGGCGGCACGCTTCGCTTCATCCGGGCCGTGGATACGCCCCAATTTCTGCAGTTTTTGTTCACTAAAGCTCTGTACCCCAATGGAGATGCGGTTGACCCCGGCACGCTGGTAATCGACAAAGCGATCCGCTTCAACGGTTCCGGGGTTGGCTTCCATCGTAATTTCTGCGTCCGCAGCTAGATTGAGACGTGCACGCACGCCGTCCAGCAGCGTCTGCATAGCCGGGCCAGAAAGCAGGCTCGGCGTACCACCACCAATAAAGATGGTCTTTACTTCACGCCCCTGCGCGTAAGGTACATCGACATCAAGATCGGCAAGCAAATGCTGTACGTAGTCATCGTGCGGCACCTCGCCTTTAAGCGCGTGGGAATTGAAATCGCAGTACGGGCATTTCTGCACGCACCACGGAATGTGAATATAAAGACTCAGAGGTGGCAAATTAGCCATTACGTAATGCTTCCAGTAACAGTTTCAACGCCTGCCCACGGTGGGAGATGGCGCTCTTTTCTTCGCGGGTCAGTTCGGCGGCAGTTTTACCTTCCGTCGGGACGAAGAAAATAGGATCGTAACCAAACCCGCCCTGACCGGCAGGCGAATGAGTAATCACGCCAGGCCAGGTGCCGTGGCAAACCAGCGGCGTCGGGTCTTCGGCATGGCGCATATAGACCAGCACACAGTGGAACTGGGCCTGACGTTTGTCGTCCGGCACATCCTGCAATGTGACCAGCAGTTTTTGCAGATTGGCCTCGTCGGTGGCATCTACGCCAGAGTAGCGTGCAGAGTAGATCCCCGGTGCCCCACCCAGCGCATCAACGGCCAGACCAGAGTCGTCGGCAATTGCGGGCAGACCGGTCACCTGGGCGGCATGGCGCGCTTTCAGGATGGCGTTTTCGATAAACGTCAGCCCGGTCTCTTCTGCAGACTCAACGCCCAGTTCGGTTTGCGCCACAATATCCAGACCGAAATCACTCAGCAGCGAGGCAAGCTCGCGCACTTTACCGGGATTACCGGTGGCGAGAACAACTTTTTGCATAATTAATCCTGGTTAATCATGGCCGTAATGGCCGAAGGAATTTGTTGCGGATGGGTAATTTTGACCTGTTTATGGCGGCCCAGTTCGCCTTTTTCAATCAGCACCTGGTTTTTAGCCACCCGAAACTGCTTAGCAAGATATTTTACCAGGTGAGCATTAGCCTGCCCATCAACCGGCGGGGCGGTGATGGCGACTTTTAACTCGTCGCCATGCAGCCCGACAATACTGTCCCGGCTGGCCTTCGGCTGAATATACAGCCGCAGCACCAGCCCGTCGTCACAAGAGGTGACTGCACTCACGCCCAGTTCCAGATGTAAGCCAACGGCACGATTGTGTTGGCCAGAAACTCCATCACGCCCATGTTGATGACATACATCAGCAGCACCAGGATCATCGGCGAGAAATCAATGCCACCCATCGAAGGCAGCAGGCGACGAATCGGACGCAGCAGCGGTTCGGTCAGTTGCAGCAGCACGTACTCTACCGGGCTACGACCCTGGCTTACCCAGCTCATTATTGCCATCGCCAGCAGTACCCAAAAGATCAGCGAACCAACGGTTTTCAGGATGATCAGCACCGCTGCCAGCGCGATAAACACGCCGTCCATGGTGACGTACGGGTTTAAGAAGACTTTAATGGCACAAAGCACCAGGGCAATCAGCAAGGAGGCGCTATCAATCGGCCCCATTGACGGAAGGACACGGCGCAGCGGGCCAACAAGCGGTTGGGTAATCTTCACAATAAACTGCGAAAACGGGTTGTAGAAATCACAGCGCGCCCACTGCATCCAGATACGCAGCAGCAGTACCATGGTGTAAGCCTGGATGAGCAGTGAAAGGAGAGTGGACAACGTATTCATGGCGTTCCTCAGTGTTCCTTAGTTTTTTGTGTAATCGCGCGCGCCAAAAATGGCGGTTCCGATGCGCACCATGGTGCTACCAGCCGCAATTGCGGCTTCCATATCGTCAGACATCCCCAAAGACAGGGTATCCACGCTCGGGTAACGTACCTTAAGCGCGTCAAATGCAACAGCCATTTGGCGAGCCACGGCAAACTGACGTTCGTAATCTGCTTCCGGGGCGGGAATCGCCATCAGCCCGCGTAACTGCACACCTGGTAATTCGACGACCTGCGCTACCAGTGCATCAAGTTCGCCAAGGGCAATACCAGATTTGCTCTGCTCGTCGCTAATGTTGACCTGAATCAGCACGTTCAGCGGTGGCAGTGAGGCCGGGCGCTGTTCGCTTAAGCGGCTGGCGATTTTGAGGCGATCCACGGTATGACACCAGTCAAAATGTTCAGCCACCAGGCGGCTCTTGTTGGATTGCAACGGACCGATAAAGTGCCATTGAATGCCTTCAATACCCTGTTGCTGGAAATGAAGAATTTTATCGACGCCTTCCTGCACGTAATTTTCGCCAAACGCCCGATGGCCTGCCTCGAACGCTTCTGCGACGGCGCTCGCAGGTTTGGTTTTGCTGACCGCAAGCAATGTAATTTCTTCTGGAGCACGGCCGCAAGCTATTGCTGCGGCTGAGATTTTTGCCCGGACCTGTGCCAGGTTATGCGCTATATCGTTCATATTCCCAGGATGGCTTTATGGATATGGAAAAAATAGTGGAGCTTAGTGTAAAGCATAACGTCTCGGATCTACACCTGTGCGATCGCCGCCCGCCGCGTTGGCGCAGACAGGGGAGGCTGGAGGTCGCCCCCTTCGATACGCCGGATATCAACGCATTACTGGGCACGCGCTTGACTGAGACTCAACAGCGCCAGTTGCTCAGTGACGGCCAGGCCGATTTCGCGCTCACTACGTTGAGTCAGCAGAGATTGCGTGCCAGCGCCTTCCGCCATGAGTTGGGGATTTCGCTGGCGCTGCGTTTGCTGCCGACGCGTTGCCCTCAGCTTGCGGATCTTGATGCACCCGCCATGCTGACTGAACTGTTGGGGCGAGAGAACGGACTCATTCTGGTGACGGGGGCGACAGGCAGTGGCAAATCGACAACGCTCTCAGCGATGGTTAACCACCTTAATCATCATCTCGACGGACATATTCTGACCCTCGAAGACCCCGTCGAGTTTATCCATACCAGCGAGCGCTGTTTGATTCAGCAGCGGGAAATAGGCCCGCACTGCATCTCCTTTGCTGCGGGGCTGCGGGCAGCGCTGCGAGAAGATCCGGACATCATTTTGCTGGGTGAATTGCGCGACAGCGAAACCATTCGCCTGGCGCTGACGGCGGCAGAAACGGGGCATCTGGTGCTGGCGACGCTGCACACTCGTGGCGCGCATCAGGCCATTGAACGATTAGTGGATACGTTTCCCGCTCAGGAAAAAGACCCCGTTCGCAGCCAGCTTGCCGGTAGCTTACAGGGTGTGCTGGCGCAGCGGCTTGAAGCAGACAAGCAGGGGGGGCGTGTGGCACTGTTCGAGTTGCTGGTTAACACCCCGGCGGTGGCAAATCTCATCCGTGAAGGGAAAACACATCAATTGCCCGGTATGCTGCAAACCGGGCAGCAGTCGGGGATGCAGACCTTTGCCCAGAGCCTGCAACATCGGCAGGCCCAGGGATGGCTTTAGTGAATGTTCAGTGAATAGACTGCGGGCAGCGCACCGGCGGTGGCGAGGATCTCAAGGCGGACTTCGCGCACGGCGACAGACGAGGGCAGACGATGCTCGCAGACGGAGTGATGATTACTGGTCACTTCCGCCAGCAGTGCATCGTCGGCCCACAGGCGATAGTGAGTAATGCAGTGCGGTGTGACAGGCAGAAAATGGCCCATCTGTACGGTTTCCATCGCATTGTCGAAATCATTGTCCTGTACCAGCGTCAGTGCGGTGAGGGTTTTAGGTTCAGACCACTGCCAGCGCATAGTGGGGTGTGCATCATCAACCGCAGGCACCCAGGCGTTGGTTTGCTGTTCCGGGCGCAGGCGGCCATTGAGAACGTTCTCCGGGCGATAAACGGTCATTGGCTGGCTAAAACTGAGCGCCGGCATCACCTGATGCGGGCGGCGACGTGGCAGCCAGAAGTCGAACTCATCGACGCCGTAATCGCCATCCACCACCTGGCGGGTATGGCGTGCGACGCGGGCATTCAGGCTGTTGAAAACGGTCATGATGCCTGGCAGGTGGCTATCGGTCAGTGCTATCTCAACGTTTGCATTCGCATCAAAGGCCAGGAACACGTACTGATCGCGGTCGCTGAGCCAGGCGAATTTAAATCCGTAATCCTGTTCGCCGTCGACTTCGACCGTGCCACTGTCGTACTGGTAATCAGGTGTGAAGTTACCGCTACGCGCACTGCCCAACAGGGAAAGCGTAAGCGATTCACGGGAGGATGAACGCAGTCGCACGCTGATTTCACCCAGAGACTCACCCGTTTTGACTGGCAATAAGACCGCCATGCGCTCACCCAGGGAATGCCATTCACCATTGGGCTGTAGCGAAGTGAGGGCATACTCGCTGCTCGCGCTGACGGTCGCCCCTTGCGCAGGGTCATCCAGCCATTGACGGGGAATATAACAGCCGCTGGCCTGCAACTGTTGTTGCAGTAGTTTGACCCGATCGCGCTGAGCCAGTTGTGCTGGCGCGAGCTGATGGTTTTTACAGAGGGCAGCGGCACGACCAACCACCTCCCCAAGCAGGCCGCAGGTACACATCACCCTGGCGCTACCGAAGGCGACGTGTGACGCGGAAATCAGTCGACCGGTCAGGAAGAGGTTATCCAGCGAGTGGCTGTAAAGACTGCGCAGGGGAATCGTGTAAGTGCCTTTACTGTGAAACTGGCGGCAGCCATCGTGGGTGCTGTAAACGCCGTCAGCCGGGTGCAGGTCAATCGACCAGCCGCCATAGGCAACGGCATCGTAGTGGTCACGCTGCTCAATAATATCCTGCTGGCAGAGCAGATGGTCACCGACAAAGCGTCGGCTTTCGCGTTTGCCTGGAATGACCCCGACCCACTCGATGGTCATGTTGGCGGCTTCCGGAAATTCGCCCGAGTTTTTAATGTAATCCCACACGCCCCAGACAATTTTCCACAGCTCCCACTTAATCTCTTCGCTCTCGTGCACCGTGTCCAGGCGTCCGCCCCATTCCAGCCACCAGAGGTCGCACCCATTGAGGGTGGAGGTCAGGCGCTTGTAGCGAGGGATGGCGGTAATGTCCTGCAAAGCAAAAGAGGGCGGCACAAAATTGACCGGGCCAGCGGTTTGTTTGGTGTAGAAGTAAATAGAGTGTCCGAGTTTGTGGCCAAAGTTATCGCCAGGGGCCATTTTTTCCCCCAGCTCTTCGACCTCTTCAGCCCCTTCACGGTACTCCGCACCGGCCAGAAATCCGAGCACTCCATCACCCGTCGCATCACAAAACTGGTCGGCGGTGACAGTATAAAACGTCTCATTGATGGCGTTAAAGGCGCTCACCTGGGTGATAGTATTCTGCGTTTTTTCCAGTGCATAGATCGTGGTGTTGAGCAGCAGCATCAGGCCCGGCTGGCTTTTGGCGAGATCGAGCAGGACCAGGTCGAACATCACCGGGTTGCCCTCTTTGTTACGCCACAGATTCTCTTCGAGGATTTCACCCATAATGCCGCCTTCACGCGCCCAGCGGTTATTGTTACCCATGTGCGACGTGGCGCCGTTGGCCCACAGGCGCACTTCGCTTGAGGCATTACCGCCAAGAATCGGCCTGTCCTGGACAAGTACCACCTGCAGTCCGTCACGCGCAGCGGCAAGTGCTGCACAAAGACCTGCCAGACCGCCTCCGGCGACCAGCAGATCGGCATATAATTGTGAGGAGGGGAAGGTTCTTGTCCCGGTTTGCGGATAGATGTTCATGCCTTGTATCCTTCTTTACTGACGGTAGAATCGATGAATAACGTCACCTGCGAGATAAGCCTGTATGTCCTCACAACCGAACCAAAGCCTGATTGATGGTATTCGCTGCCTGCAATATCTGGTCTCCAGCGGCCGTGCTATTGGCTGTCGCGAGCTGGCGCGACTGATGGGCATCAACACCACGCGGGTAAACCGCCTGTTGATGACCATGGCCTCCATTGGGCTGACCATGCAGGATGAGCAGCGTCGCTACCTGCCGGGGCCTGGGATTCATGCGCTGGCGGCCCAGGCTATACGCGGTTCTGCACTCTTTTCTCAGGCCTTGCCTCTACTGGAAAGCTACGCCCCCAAAGACATTGTGGTGGCGATGGGGGTGCTCTGGGAGGATCAGGTCATCTACATCTATCACTCTGAACCCGGCACTCAGGTCACCCAGGCGCTGGCGGGATTTCATATGCTGCCCGCATGGCAGTCGGTTATCGGTATGGCGCTGCTCGCCGCCGAAACCGACGAAGAGCTGCAAAAACGTTTTGTGGCAGAGCAGTGGCAGCAACTTGCTCCCCATGTTGCGCAGCAGCGTGCTGAAGGTCGTGTGGTCTGGCATCACGATGACGGTGAAGTCTCGATGGCAAAACCGCTCGGTGCTCACTCTGCTGCGCTGGCGTTTGCCGGAATGTGGCAGGTCGATGAAACGGTTGTCGACGAACGTTTAAGCGAACTTCACACCCTGGCGCGGCGGTTGACACAGAAATCGTAAATCCCTCTACTGTTTCTTTTATAGAAACATCACCGAAAACGCAAAAAGGTTGCCTTAAAAGTGTGAGGGCGATCGAGGGATGGGCGTTGTCGGTTTTCGAAAAGAAGCAGGGCTAAGTGTTGACTCAGCCCTGTCAGTCAGAGGTGTTGCTCGAAGTAGCTTTCGAGAATAATCACGGCAGAGGCAGAGTCGATGCTGCCTTTGTTGAGGGCGCGAAAACCGCCATGTTCAAATAGTCCGGCACGGGCTTCAACGGTGCTAAGACGCTCATCGTGCAGCGTCACCGTCACGCCAAAACGACCGTGAATGCGATTGGCAAACTTGCGCGCACGGGCGGTGAGCGGTTGTTCAGTCCCGTCCATATTCAGCGGCAGACCGACAATCACGGCTTCTGGTTGCCACTCTTTTAACAGCTTGTCGATCAGGTTCCAGTCCGGCGTGCCGTCCTGCGCTTTCAGTGCGCTGAGCGGACGCGCGGTGCCTGTGATGCGCTGCCCGATAGCAACGCCAATGCTTTTGGTCCCGAAATCAAAGGCCAGTAAGGTTCCACTCATCAGGCATGTCCCGCCACACCAGGCATGGTCAGAATATCGATGCCGATAAGCTTCGCCGCTTCACGCCAGCGATCGGCAATCGGCGTTTTAAACAGAATGTTTAAATCCGCCGGGGCCGTCAGCCAGGCGTTATCGAGAATTTCCTGCTCAAGCTGGCCCTTTTCCCATGACGAGTAGCCGAGGGCGACGAGAACGTCTTTCGGCTGCCTGGCCGTACCCAGGGTCTCCAGCACATCACGCGAGGTGGTGATGATGGTGTTATCGGAGACGCGAATACTTGAGGAAAAGTTGTTTGGCGGAGTGTGCAGAATAAATCCGCGATCTTCCGCCAGCGGCCCACCCAGTAAGACGGGTTTATCCAGACGGATGTCAGGATCACGCTCTTCAGGATGGATTTTCAGTTTTTCCAGAACGCCTTCAACTTTCAGGTTTTCCAGAGGTTTGTTGATGATGAGCCCCATTGCTCCATCGTCGTTGTATTCGCAGACGTAAACCACGGAACGGCGAAACAGCGGATCCTGGAGAGCAGGCATGGCAATAAGAAAGTGATGCTGTAAATTCATTGTCAGAGGTTCTGTTTCCTGGTTCAAAAAAGCAGCAGCCTAGTATGAGGGGAAAGCTGCACGCTGTCACTAGCCAGACTTTGGAGGTAAAAGCGGGTTCCCTCCCGCCACCCGTGTAGGAATTATTTCGCCAGACGTGCTTCGATAGCGTCCATCAGCATACCGGTGATGGAGACCGGGAACTCGGCTTCGATTTCACGAATACAGGTCGGGCTGGTGACGTTAATTTCCGTCAGACGGTCACCGATGATATCCAGGCCGACAAAAATCAGCCCTTTGGCTTTCAGCGTCGGCGCGACACGGCGAGCAATCGCCCAGTCGCTTTCGGTCAATGGACGCGGTTCGCCACGACCACCGGCTGCCAGGTTACCACGGGTTTCGCCGCCCTGCGGAATACGCGCCAGGCAGTAAGGCACCGGCTCGCCATCCACCACTAACACGCGTTTGTCGCCGTCTTTGATAGCGGGCAGATAGTTCTGTGCCATGCAGTAGCGGTTGCCCAAATCAGTCAGGGTTTCGGTGATCACACCAAGGTTAGGATCGCTCTCTTTCACGCGGAAGATAGACGCGCCACCCATGCCGTCGAGCGGTTTAAGGATGATATCCTTGTGTTTCTGCCAGAACGCTTTGATCTGCGCTTTGTTGCGCGTCACCAGCGTTTCCGGGGTCAGTTCCGGGAACCAGGCGGTGAACAGTTTTTCGTTACAATCGCGCAGGCTCTGCGGTTTGTTCACGATCAACGTGCCTTTCTCTTCAGCGCGCTCAAGGATGTAAGTCGCGTAGATAAATTCGGTATCGAACGGAGGATCTTTGCGCATCAGCACGGCGTCCAGCGAGGCGAGTTCAATGTCCTGCTCGCTGCCAAACTCGTACCATTTATCGTAGTTCTGCTCAACGCTAAGCACACGAGTGCGCGCACGGGCTTCACCGTTGATCAGGTAAAGATCCGCCATTTCCATGTAGTGCAGTTCATAGCCGCGACGCTGCGCTTCGAGCAGCATGGCAAAGCTGGAGTCTTTTTTGATATTAATCTGCGCGATGGGGTCCATCACGATGCCGAGCTTAATCATTATGCTTCTCCGTTTAACCTAAATCGCCAAAACGTACCTGCAAGGCGGTGATGGCGGTCAGGGCCGTTGTCTCAGTGCGCAATACGCGGGGTCCCAACAGAATATCAGTAAACTGGTAACGTGCGGTCATGGCAATTTCATCGGCAGTCAGGCCGCCTTCCGGGCCAATCAGCAACCGAACACGCTCAACCGGTAACGGCAACGTGTTAATACTCTGGCTGGCGCGAGGGTGAAGATTGAGCTTCAGGCCGTTCTCTTCTTCTGCACACCAGTCTTCAAGATCCATTGCCGGGCGAATTTCAGGTACCCGGTTGCGACCACACTGTTCACAGGCGGCGATGGCAATTTTCTGCCACTGCCCGAGCTTCTTATTCAGACGCTCGGCATCCAGTTTAACGCCACAGCGCTCGGAAAAAAGTGGCGTAATGAGGCTTACACCCAGTTCGATCGATTTCTGGATAGTGAATTCCATTTTTTCACCCCTGGACATCACCTGGCCCAGGTGAATATGCAGCGGCGATTCATGATCATCCACCTCTCCGTGGGTAATCTTGACGATTACGCTCTTTTTATCGGCGCGGGTGATCTGTGCGTCAAACACCTGGTTTGAGCCATCAAACAGCTGGATTGCCTGACCCTGACCCATGCGCAGCACGCGGCCTACGTGGTTCGCGGCATCTTCAGCAAGGGCGATTTCGCTCCCGATCTGGATAAGTTCCGGGTGATGGATGCGGGGAATGCGCATAGTTCAGATTTCCGTATGAAGTGTAATGGGAGCAATTGCCGCTAGTGTAGGTTAGCTCTTTCGCGCCATGCAAGCGCGCTGCACGTACGGGTTATGGTTGCCCTGAACTTTGGCGATACGCGATTCACGGGTACATTCCCAGTCGGTCACCGGGTAGAGTTTATCCCAGGCGGTGAAGAGCTGAGTCTGCTGGCGAGAGAGGGTGAGCTGATACTGGTCGCGCATGTAGAAGTAGGTGCGGGCAATCGAGCCGCGAGCGCTGGCCGGGGGTTCTGCCAGTTTGGCCTTGAAGTCGACCTTCATCTCGCAACGACCATACTGACCTTCACCGCCGTTCCACTGACCGTACATGAAGTTGCCGCGATCGGCATTCACTTCACCCACTGCCGGTTGCAGGTTGTGCATATCGCTCTCAATTTTGCGATAGACAGGGTCTTTGGCGCAGTTTTTACGTCCACCCTCCTGCCAGCACTGGCGCTGATGGCCAAACTGCCAGGCAGGCATCACATGCTCCCACTCAATACGGCTGGCGCGGTTTTCGTTTTTGCGTACCTTGTAGCCGCAGGCTTCGAGGTCAACGACCCCTTTTTTACCCTGCCACTGGATTTTACAGCCGCAATAAAAGTCGCCCGGTACGTCGGCATTGACCTTCACGCCTGCGGCTTTGGCCTGAGAAAAGCTATTGATACCTTCAGCCGAGGCCGGAACAGTCACGAGGACCAACAGTAATGAGAAGATGATGCGTAACATGGTGCACTCCCTGTCAATTGAAGTGCGCAACGTAGCGGATGCCGTTCAGGGATGCAATCAGTTGGTGCACAAAACGTTCTTAATGATTCATGTAATTAGCGCTCTGGTACCAGGGTTTCGCCGCAGTGTACGCAGCGATAAGTGGTCTCACCGCGCAGCACGCGATTGTGCCGCCGCACGGTCAACTGATGCTGCTGACATTTGCACTTATAGGGGAAGGTGTTACGCCGAACTGACTCCAGCTCGAACTGGTGGGTACGCCGGGCGGGAACGCCAAGCACGCTCTCCATCATCCATTTCCACTCTTTGCCGTGTGGCGGAACGCGGCCAAAATGCTTCCATACCAGCAGATGCGCCAGTTCATGAGGGACGACTTCGTCGATAAACGCCTGTTCGTTTTCCGCGAGCAACACCGGATTCAGGCGGATTTCCCAGGTATTGAGCCAGGCCGTGCCTGCCGCTGTACCGCGCTGCTGATAGAGCAGTTTTGGCTCCGGATAGTTCTTTTCCAGTTTGCTGTTCGCGAGGGCAAGTTTGTCCCGCAGGCTACGCATAATGGCCTGCTGAGTGGCGATGGGGAGACGGGAGGTTTTCATACTGGCAGAGGATAGGGGGCGGCGCGAGGGAGTGCAAGAGAAAGCCTCACCGCAACGGGTGAGGCTATTTACCTTACAGCGACTGCAGGAAGGCCAGCAGATCGTTGTTAAGTTGATCCTGATGGGTCACGGCAAACCCGTGCGGCGCATTGTCATACACTTTCAGCTTCGCGCCACTGATCATCTCTGCGGCGACTTTGCCGGTTGATTCAAACGGCACGATCTGATCGTTGCTGCCATGAATCACCAGCGTCGGTACGTCAACTTTAGCCATGTCAGGGCGGAAATCGGTCTCGCCGAATGCGGTGACGCAATCAATCGTGCCTTTAAGGGACGCCAACAGCGCGATGTTCAGCGTCTGGGTCAGTACACCCTGAGAGACGGTCTGCCCGGCATTAATCCCATAGAACGGCGTGGCGAAATCGCTGATGAACTGTGCGCGGTCTTTACGCAAGCCGTCGCGGATACCGTCGAAGACGCTCTTATCGACACCCTGCGGGTAGTCGGCGGTTTTACCGAAGATTGGCGTTACGGCACCCAGCAGCACCAGCGCTTTCACGCGAGATGTGCCGTAGCGGCCGATATAACGCGACACATCACCGCCGCCCATGGAGAAGCCCACCAGCGTCACGTCCTGAAGATCAAGCGTGGTGATGAGGTCGTTAATGTCGGAAGCAAAGGTGTCGTAGTTATAGCCGTCCCATGGCTGCTCAGAGCGGCCAAAACCGCGGCGGTCAAACGCAATCACACGGTAGCCGCGCTCGGCCAGGAAGTTCAGTTGACTATCCCACATGTCGCCATCCAGCGGCCAGCCGTGGCTGAACAATACCGGTTTGCCAATGCCCCAGTCTTTGTAATAAATCTGCGTACCGTCCTGCGTTTTGATAGTGCTCATAGCTGAATCCTCACTGTCGCTTTGCTTGGGTTATTAGAGAGAGTGTTTACATTATGGGCGTTATCAGATAACGCGCCTGGGGAAGATGACTGCCCCGATGGAAAGCCTGTACTTTGCTCTGGATAAGCAGGTCGTTGACCGTGTGTCGCTCAAGCTGGCGCAGATGCTCAATCCAGGTGCCGACCACGAACGATTCCACGAATACGCCCGGGCGCTGCATATCTTCATACACCGACCAGCTCAAGGCGCCGCCACGAATGCGCACGCGGCGGATTTCCTGCACGCAGATAACAAACTCGGCCACGTCTTGCGGGTCAATCACATAGTCGTACATCACCATGACAGGCCCGCGTTCGTGGGAAACGTCGAGTGATTTCGCGTGACTGTCGATGTCGCGAATGTCCAGATTCAGGTCAGGATCTTTGTTCAGTTTCCAGCGCAGGGCGGTCAGGCTCGCCAGCAGCATGCCCAGTGTCGCCAGGCACAGCGAGGTGGGGATACCAAAGTGCGAGGCCAGTTGCCCCCAGATGGTGCTGCCCAGCGTCATCGAACCAAAAAAGACGGTCAGATAGACGGCCAGTGCGCGCGCTTTCACCCATTTTGCCGCACTGCGTTGCGCCCCCACGTTGAGCGTGGAGAGCACGGCAATCCAGGCAAAACCGGTCAGAAACTCGAAGGCATTGAGCAGCCAGAAGTGACGCACAAAAGCCAGCGCCAGCATGCTGACGGCAAAGAGCGCGCTGTTAAGCACCATCAATTTGTCAGGGTCGAAATGTTTGCGCAGTCGCGGCAGCACAATGGCTCCGCAAATTGCCCCGACCCCGATACAGGCCAGCATGATCCCGTAACCGCCAGGGCCAAGACCCAGCTCGCGGCGCGCGACCAGGGGCAGCAACGCCCAGCCTGCGCTGGCGAAGGTGAAGAACGCTACGGTGCGGACCAGCACGTTTCTCAGCACCGGTGCGGCATGCACATAGCGCAACCCGGCACGCACGGCAGAGAAGAAATGCTCAGGCGGCAGGCGCTGAATCGACGGCTCTGCTTTCCAGCGCCACAGTACCCATGCCACGCCTAATACCGAGAGCGAGTTCAGGGCGAACACCACCCAGGGACCGGCAAAGGAGAGCACCAACCCACCCAGCGCCGGGCCGATGGCGCGGCTGATATTGATGCCCAGTGAGTTAAGCGCAATGGCCGGGGCCAGCTCATGTTTCTCCACCAGATCCGGCACGATGGCCTGAAACGGTGGAGAACTCATGGCGGCACCGGTACTTAACAGGAATGCAGCAATCAACAGCACCGTGGGTGTGACTAACCCGGCAAACGAGAGCAGAGTTAACCCGGCCGCAGCAATAAACACCCACAGCTGCGAAAACAGCAGGTACTTGCGACGGTCGACAATGTCCGCCATCACCCCGGAAGGAAGGGCGAAGAGGAACATCGGCAGGCTGCTTGCCGCCTGAACCAGCGCAACGGCGAGCGGGTCAGCACTCAGCGTCAGCATGGTCCAGTTGACCCCCACATCGTTCATCCATGAACCGATGTTGGAGACCACGGTCGCAATCCACAGCATACGAAACACTGGCTGGCGTAGCGGCTGCCAGGAGGAGGTGCTCGCGGGGACTGTGCTCACATTTTCTGGCGCAGCCTGCGAGGATGCTGTATGGCTATCATTGACTTGTGCCATGTCTGAACCCCTGTTCCCCAGGCACGCTGACGCGCCATTTACCCGCGCCGGTCAGTGCCAGCGTGGTAAAGATGATGAGCAACAACCAGCCAAATTGCCCTTCAGCGATACTCCACTGCGGGTGTACCACCAGCATCGCCACCAGCAGCACGCCGATAATCGGCAGGCAGGCCAGACGCGTGCCAATACCCAAAATGATAAATATCGGACACACCACTTCGGCGAAAATGGCCGGCAGCAGGCTCATCCACGGGCCTAAGCCAAACGGATCTTCGATTCGGGTCAGTTCTTCGCTGAAGTTCAGCACCTTTGGCAGACCGTGCACATAGAGCAGCAGCAGGCCGCCGGTGAGGCGCAGGAAGAACAGCCCCGCATCAATACGGGGCAGCAGAGATTTTGAATTTTTCATAAGCATCAGAACGCGAAGCAGCTGCAGCCGAGCGCGCCCCAGAAGGCGTTATCGTCTGAAACCGGAACGGAAGAACCGCGTGCCACATCGTGCTGGTGGCTATGCACGCCACACGGACCGCTGCAGTGGTGAACGGCAGGCATCATGCCAACGCGAGTCTGCTGTGGCGGTGCGCTACGATAGTGACCTGGCACATTGACCACCGGTGACCACTCTGGCAGGACCGGAATCGACGGTGGTGCTTCGGCACTGAAGCTGCCGGCGGCGTAGACCACTTTGCCATCCACCACGGTGAGCACGGATTCAATGCCTTTGATCTCTTCTTCCGGTACGCGGAAATAGTCTTTGCTCAGTACCGCAAGGTCAGCCAGTTGACCGGCTTTAATTTGCCCTTTTTTGCCCTGCTCGCTGGAGAACCAGGAACTACCCTGCGTCCACAGCATCAGCGCGGTATCGCGATCCAGGCGCGCATTGACGTCATACATCTGCATGCCGCCGACGGTACGCCCGGAGACCAGCCAGTACAGCGCGGTCCACGGGTTGTAGCTGGCAACGCGGGTGGCATCGGTGCCCAGACCTACCGGTACGCCAGTTTCGAGCATTTTTGCCACCGGTGGCGTGTGACGCACGGCTTCCATGCCGTAACGCTCAGCGAAATATTCGCCCTGGAAGGCCATACGGTGCTGAACCGCAATGCCGCCGCCGAGCGCTTTGATGCGATCAATATTCTGTTGGGTGACGGTTTCAGCATGGTCGAAGAACCAGTGCAGGCCGTTGAACGGAATATCCCGGTTCACACGTTCAAACACGTCCAGCATACGGCTGATGGATTCGTTATAGGTGGCGTGCAGACGGAACGGCCAGCGGTGTTCGACCAGGTGGCGTACCACGCGCTCTAATTCGTCTTCCATGCCTGGTGCCAGATCCGGACGCGGTTCGAGGAAGTCCTCAAAGTCCGCCGCGGAGAAGACCAGCATTTCGCCCGCGCCGTTGTGGCGGAAGAAGTCGCTGCCCTGGCCTGGCGTGAGCATGTCGGTCCATTTTTCGAAATCTTCCAGCTCATGGCCAGGACGCTGGGTAAAGAGGTTATAGGCGATACGAATGGTCATCTGCTCTTTGGCATGCAGCTCGTTGATGATTTCGTAATCTTCCGGGTAGTTCTGGAAACCGCCGCCTGCATCGATGGCGCTGGTCAGGCCCAGACGGTTCAGTTCACGCATAAACTGGCGGGTGGAGTTGACTTGTTGTTCCAGCGGTAGCTTTGGCCCTTTGGCAAGTGTGGCGTAGAGGATCATGGCGTTTGGACGGGCAATCAGCATCCCGGTCGGGTTGCCGTTGCTGTCACGCTGAATTTCACCACCCGGCGGGTTCGGGGTGTCTTTGGTGTAGCCCACCACACGGAGCGCAGCGCGGTTGAGCAGGGCGCGATCGTAGAGATGAAGGATAAAGACCGGGGTATCCGGGGCGGCTTCGTTGATCTCTTCCAGTGTCGGCATGCGGCGCTCGGCGAACTGGAATTCGCTCCAGCCACCCACCACACGTACCCACTGCGGTGATGGCGTGCGCAGCGCCTGCTCTTTGAGCATACGCAGAGCATCGGCCAGGGAAGGCACACCTTCCCAGCGCAGTTCGAGGTTGTAGTTCAGACCACCACGAATCAGGTGCAGGTGCGAGTCGTTCAGGCCTGGAATGGCGGTGCTGCCTTTCAGGTCGATGACCTTACTGCCTTCGCAATGGTATTCCATCACTTCAGCCTGGCTGCCGACTGCCACGAACTTACCGTCACGGATGGCAACCGCATCGGCAACCGGGTTTTCCCTGTCTACCGTGTGAAATTTGCCGTTGAGTAAAATCAGCTCTGCTTTATCGAGCGAGACCATAAATCCTCCTGTCTGAGACGCCCGATACTGGCGTTATGCCAGCGGACGATAAGATGAGATGCCCCGTCAGCGCAGAGCGTGAAAACTGGGGGAATTATGGTGAGCAGGCGAAAACGGCGTCTAGTTATACGAAGGTATACCTATACGTTCGTATAGTTATACACAGAGATAATAGTTCTCATTTCAAACAACTCTTACTATCCGCCCCGACAGCTCGGCCCGGGACGAACGGTAAAAGACAGCATTCTTCTGCTTATCTTTCGCCTGTTGATGCAGCGCGAGAATATCCCGGTCTCTGTCAGCATGGTTTCCGCCTCCGTTCACGGATCACTTAACGACAATGGGTATTCTTATGACCAACTCTAAGCTTGAAGTCCTGACTCCTCAAAACTGCCAGATGATTTTCATCGATCAGCAGCCACAAATGGCGTTTGGCGTGCAGTCTATTGACCGCCAGGTGCTGAAAAACAATGTGGTTGGCCTGGCGAAAGCGGCTAAGGTCTTCAATATTCCAACCGTTATCACCACCGTTGAAACCGAAAGCTTCTCCGGCAATACCTTCCCTGAACTGCTGGACGTATTCCCGGAGCACGATCTGCTTGAACGCACTTCCATGAATTCCTGGGATGACCAGAAAGTGCGTGATGCGCTGGCAAAAAACGGTAAGAAAAAAGTGGTGGTTTCTGGCCTGTGGACAGAGGTGTGTAACAACACCTTCGCGCTGTGCGCCATGCTGGAAGGCGGTTATGAGATTTATATGGTAGCGGATGCCTCTGGTGGCACCTCTAAAGAAGCCCACGACTACGCGATGCAGCGCATGATTCAGGCGGGCGTGATTCCGGTCACCTGGCAGCAGGTTCTGCTGGAATGGCAGCGCGACTGGGCTCACAAAGAGACCTACAACGCGGTGATGGATATCGTGAAAGAGAACTCTGGTGCGTACGGTATGGGTGTGGATTACGCCTACACCATGGTGCATAAAGCACCCGCACGTGCAAAAGGTGCTCACCGCACCCTGGCCCCTGTTCCGGCCAACAAATAATTGTCTGCCTGGGTTGGGGCGTAAGCCCCGACCCGTTTAGTTCGATATCATGGGAGATTCCCTATGAGCACAGAGCTCATTTCCCTTGGCGCAGGCGTGCTTATTGGCCTTCTTTATGCGCTGCTCAAAGTCCGTTCACCAGCTCCCCCCGCGGTGGCCCTGGTCGGCCTGCTCGGTATGCTGGCTGGCGAACAGCTTATCTCTGCGTTCATCAAGCCTGATACGCCTCCGGCTGCGGTCAGTCAACCTTCTGCTACCACGTCGCATGCGGATAATGCCGCCGCGATAAGTCGCTATACAGAGGCAGGCTAGTCATGTTGAAAACCTACGTTATTTCTCTGGCGGTTGGCCTGCTGGCTGGCGTCATTTATGGTGCGATGCAGGTGCATTCGCCCGCCCCTCCGGTCATCGCCCTGCTGGGGTTGTTCGGTATGTTAGTGGGTGAACAGCTTATACCGATTGGTCGTCGCTTGTTGCGCCGTGAGCCGGTGACCCTGGCATGGTTTCGACATGAATGCGTGCCAAAAATCAGCGGTACGCCTCCACCGGATGACAAAAGCGCCCTTTAGCGCGAATGACGAGGAGCAGGGCATGACGCTGCCAGCGCACATTGTCATTATCGATGATGAACGTTCTGTCCGTAGTGGATTAAGCAACCTTCTGCAGTCTGAGGGGTATGACACGCACACCTTCGAATCAGCAGAGGCGTTCCTCAATGATGCAACTGCGCTGACTCAGGCATCGCTGCTTATTATTGATATCAAGCTTAAGGGTATCAGTGGGCTGGAACTTTACCGGCAGATGCTTGAACGCGCGAGGCCGCCACCGGTCATTTTTGTCTCCGGACATGAAGATGAAAACATGTCGCGCTATGCTCCAGAGGCAGGGGCTGTTACGTTGCTGCGTAAACCGATAAATATCGATACGCTGCTGGAACAGATCCGCCGTGAACTATTGATGCGTGAGGAGCGTGGATGAGCGAGAAACTTTCTGCCGCCGGAAAAATGATGGACGGTGAGGTTATCACTTTAACCGATGACATCATCTTTACCCGCTTGTCGCAGGAAGGGGGGATTGCCTGGACGCTTTGCCAGCCACTGCACTCCGGCAGCAGTTTTATTCTGGCCGGTGCCGCGGTATCTGGTGATGAAGCTGCATTCCAGACGACGCAGCGGCTCAAAAATGAGTTTGCATTGCGCGACCGACTCTCCGGTGCGTGGGCCATAAGGCCGATGAACTGCACCAGCTATCACGGTCACTATACGCTGGTGTACGCCCCGTTTCCTTTTCGCACCCTTGCCCAGTCAAGCCGCACGCGCGGACGCAGCCTCACAGATTTTCTCTCCATCGCCATTCGTCTTTGTGTGCCATTGCGCCAAATGCATGCGCAGGGGTTGATTCACAGCGACATCAAACCAGGGCACTTTTTTATCGATCCCAGTGGTGCTTACCGCTTGGGCGGATTTGGCCTGACGGCCGTGGCCGACGGAACATCTGGACACAATCGCATGACAGTGTCAGGCGGTACGCTGGCCTATATGTCGCCAGAACACACGGCGCGTACTCCAGATAAAGTTGACAGCCGCAGCGATCTCTACAGTCTGGGAATCGTGCTCTACGAGCTGCTGACCGGTGAATTACCTTTTGATCTTGACGATGGTGGGCAGGCCGAATGGGCCCACCACCATATTGCATCGCCTCCCCGCTCGCCTTGTGAACTGCGACCGGGAGTGCCACCTACGCTTGCTGAGATCATTCTTCGTCTGCTCGAAAAATCCCCTGAAAACCGTTATCAGACGGTAGAGGGGTTGATAGCCGACCTGCGTCGCTGCCAGGCGTCGCTTGCCAAAAATGGTGAAATTGCGTCATTCACGCCCGGTTTGCAGGACCGGGAACCCACCCGTATATTGCCGGACCCGCTTTTTTTGAACCATCCGCAACACCCTCAATTACTGGCGGTGTTTGACCGGGTTGTTGAAAGTGGTTCGCATGCGCTGGTGACCGTCAGCGGCCCGCCTGGCTGTGGCAAGTCTTCGCTTATCTCTTCGGCGCTGAAAAAACTCCAGCAACGGCAGACCTTACTGGCGATAAGTAAAGCCGATCAATACTCTCCAGTGCTGCCTTATACCGTTATCGCTTCGGCGTTTCGCTCATTGACGCTCTGGCTGCTGGGTTTAGGTGCGGAGGATGTGGCTCGCTGGAAAATGCGCTTGACCCGTTCGCTGGGAAGCTATGCCGCACTGGCGATTAAGCTTGTCCCTGAGTTGGGGCTACTGCTTGATAATCGCCAGCTTACGGTGGTCAACACGCAGTCGGCGGATACCCGTATGCGTTTTAACCTGATGGCGCACCGACTGGTGGAGGCTTTTGCTACCCCGGATTGCCCGCTGGTGCTGCTGATTGGTGATATTCACTGGATTGATCAGGCCAGTCTGCAACTACTGGAATATTTGCTCAGTAGCAGTGAATCACTGCCGCTGCTGGTGGTGGTCTCCTGCTCGGATAAGGATACGTTTCCCGGCTCTGGTGAGCAGGATCTGCTGGCTGCGCTACGTGCGCGTGCGCGTTTTAGCCTCGATCTCCGCCCACAGCCGTTGAGCGTCAAAGCGGTCTCCCGCTGGCTGGCGAATCTGTTGCAGACTCGCGCGTCAGGGCTGGGCGAACTGGCGAGCCTTATCCATGAAAAGACGGACGGTAACCCGCTCTTTACCCACGAATTCTTCCAGCGCATCTTCAAAGATGGCCTGGTCACCCATCATAAAGAATACGGTAAGTGGCATTACGATTTAGAGGCGATTCGCTCACATCACTACACGGAAAACGTGGCGAGCCTGGTGCTGCAACAACTGGCCGAGATGCCGGCACAGACGCGCGCATTGCTCGGCTGTCTGGCCTGCGTTGGCGGCACCGGCAAGCCAGCGCTACTCGGTCAGATGCTGGACATAACACCTGAGCGTTTGCATGAACAACTGCAACCCGCCGTCGCGGCCAGGCTTATTAACCTTTCCGGTGCGCATTACACCTTTACCCATGATCGGGTCCACGATGCAGCACAGGTTTTGCTGGCGCCGGACGAAGTGAATCGCCTCCATTTTGTTGCCGCCCGACTCTTAACTGACACGGTGGGGCAGAATGACAGCAGCGAACATCTGTTCCTCGCTGTTCACCATATTGCCTCGTCGATTGATCGCGTGCGCCTGTCGCCCTATCGTGACCAGTATAGTGCGGTCTGCCGCCTTGCAGCGCAGCGCGCCCGGCTCACCGGTGATTATGCGTCGGCGGTGCGCTACCTGCGAACGGCATCGCGCCTGCAGGAACGTGTAAAGGTCAGCGCATCGGAGGAGAGTTTTAGCCTCGCGTTTGAAGAGGCGGAGTGCGAGTTCCTGCAGGGTAATCTCTCTACGGCGCTCACGCTTTGCCATCAACTGATGAGCGCGCCGGGGAATTTACAGCAAAAGGCGATGGCGGCAGGGATGCTGGCTGAGGTGCACATGCGCCAGTCTGATATGAGCCTGGCGCTGGAAACGTCGCTGGCCTGGCTGGCGGTGTTTGGTATCCACCTCAGCCGCAGCCCGACGGATGCCGAGTGTGATGAGATCTGGCAGACACTCGACGCGCGTTTAGGGGATGTGCCGGAGCAGCATTTCAGACAGCTTACGCACATTCAGAACCCGGAAGCCGAAGCCATCATGAACCTGATGCTGAGTGCCAGCATGTTCTCCGCGTTTGCCAGCCCGCGCCTGCATTTCATTTTATTAGCCCGCATCATGCTGATGAGTCTGGAACACGGCCTGAGCGGGGCGTCCACCACGGCACTGGCGTGGTATGGCGTGATGATCGGTTGTCGCTACCATCAGTATGAAAAGGGCTATGTTTACACGCTGCTGGGGCGCGATTTGGTGAGTGACCATCAGTTGACTCACTTTACCGGGCGCACCTGGCTGGCGGTCGATCTGTGTAGCGCGTGGGTGAAGCCGCTCAGCACGGCGATAGAACATGCCCAAACCTGCTTTACGGTATCGGTCGATCATGGCGATCTCACCGCAGCCTGTTTTGTACTCCGTCACCAGACGATGAATTTCCTGACCCGTGGCGATCATCTGGATGGCGTATTGACCACCATTGAGGGTGGGCTGGGCTTTGTGCGTAAGCTGCATTTCCCGGATGTGGAAATCATGCTCTCCATCCAGCGGCTGTACGTGAATCATCTACGTAACGCCACTTCGGGCTCCTTCAGCGGTCATCATCTGTTTCCCGATACGATGTTAATGGTGACCAATAATCGCGAAAGCCAGCCGATACCGTTGGCGATTTTCTGGTTCTGGCTATACCGGGGCATGACCCACTTTATGGCGGGAGAATACCCAGACGCCATGCGCTGTTTAGCGAAGGCGACGCCAGTGTCCGGCATGGTGCCAGGTTACATTCATCTGCTGGATTACCATTTCTACAGCGCACTCTCGCTGGCACAAAGCCTGTCGCCGGACGAGATGACCCCGACTCACCGGGAAACGCTGACGGCGCACATTGAACATATTGCCCGTTGGGCCAGCCATAATCCGGCCACCTTTGCCGATAAGGCCGCACTGGTTCGTGCCGAGCTGGCAAGGCTTGAGCGGGATAACGCGACTGCCATCGCCCACTATGAAAACGCGATTAGCCTGTCGGGGAAATCAGAGTGTCATCCAATGAACGGGCTCGCCTGCGAACTGGCGGGGCGATTTGCCATGGCGACCGGTTGGCAGACGGCGGCGGAAGGCTACGTCCGCAATGCATTTGCGGCCTGGCGGCGTTGGGGGGCGATGGCGAAAGTACGCCAACTTGAGCACCTTTATCCTCATTTTTCTCCGTCCGGTCAGCGTTCACCCTATGACACCATCTCGTTCGCGCAAAATGAGGTGGCGCATGACCTGGAGAGCGTGCTGCGTGCGGTGCGCGCCATGACCGAGGAAATCGATTTTGACCGCCTTGTGCAGACGCTGCTGACCATTTTGCTGGAGCGGGCAGGGGCGCAGCGTGGGCTGCTGATCAGGATTATCGACAATACGATCCCGGAAACCCAGGCATGGGCCGAAACCTCGTCAGAAGGGGTAAAAGTGCAGATTGCCAGAGAGCGCCCGACGGCAACCGATATGCCGCTCTCGGTGCTGGCGGCAGTCATGCGTACTGGTCAGGAGATTCGCATCAGTAAACCGGAGCTCTTTGGACCCTTCAGCCAGGACCCGTACCTGGTGACTTCCGGGGCGGCAATTCTGTGCGTGCCGATGCACAAACAGGGAAAACTGGTTGGCGTCTTGTATCTGGAAAACCGGGTGATGCCCGAGATTTTCACTGCCGAACATTCGCGTATTGTCAGAATGCTGGCGGCCCAGGCAGCAGTGTCACTGGAAACGGCACGTCTGTATGCTGAATTACTTGAAGAGAACATGCAGCGTCGGCGTGCCGAGAAAGAGTTACGTACCAGCCAGACCTCACTGATGCTGGGGGAGAAAATCAGCAATACCGGTACCTGGCGCTGGGAGCTGGAGCACGATGTGATGTTTGTCTCCGATGAGTACGCGCGGATCCTCGGTCTGCCTGAACAGCAGCGGACCCTTTCGATGGTCGATTTTATGACACTCGTTCACCCGGAGGATTTTCAGCGCATCAATTCCCTGGTCAATGACAGCGTGCGTAACGGTGTTTCTATGCGCGCGGAGTTTCGTGTTTTCCGCCCGGACGGTGACTGTCGTTACATTCTGGGGGTTGGTAATCCGGTGGGGTATGAATCGAATGTCGGCGAGTATTTTGGCGTGATTACCGACATCACGGCGCGCCGTGTATCTGAGGATGCGGTGCGTGTGGCGCAGGCCGATCTTGCGCGTGTTTCCCGAGCCACCACCGTCGGCCAGTTAACCGCCTCGATTGCCCACGAAATTAACCAGCCGCTGATGTCGATTGTGGCTAATGCGGGCGCGAGTCTGCGCTGGCTCAACCGCGAGCCGCCCGTGCTCGCTAATGTGCGTAGTAGTCTTGATGAGATCATCAGTGAAGGGGAACGTGCCGGGAATATCATCCGTGGCTTGCAGGCGTTGACCCGCAATCAAACGTCCAGCTGCTCACGCATCAACCTTCATCATCTTGTCTACCGTATTGTGGCGCTGTCGCGCAGCGAACTGGAACGCCAGCAGATTGCGCTGCACTATCACCTTGATGCCCCGGACACGTTTATTTTCGGCGACAGCGTGCAGATACAACAGGTGCTACTGAACCTGATCGTCAATGCGATAGATGCGATGGCGGGGATTGAGGACCGTCCACTGATGCTTACTGTCAGCTCTGATAATCCGGTGGCGGGGCAGATCCGCCTGGCAATTGCGGACACGGGGATCGGTATTAGCGCTGACGTGCGGGGGCGTCTGTTTGATGCCTTCTATACCACCAAAGAGCAGGGGATGGGCATGGGGCTGAACATCAGCTACGGCATCATTCAGAAGCATCAGGGAAAACTGACCGCTGAGCCTCTGGAGCCGCATGGCAGCGTGTTTACGTTCACGTTGCCGACGCATGCTGAAGATGCGTAAACCTCAGCGGCCCAGGGTTTTTTGAATATTTAACCGGTCGGCGGCGCGGACCAGATCCGTTAATGAACGCACCTGCATCTTCTCCATCACCCGCTTTTTATGCACTTTAGCGGTGATTTCGCTCACACCCATCGCGGTGGCAATTTGCTTATTCAGCAGGCCGCCAATCGCTAGCTGAAACACCTCTTTTTCTCGCGGTGTCAGGGAGTCATAGAGCGCAGCTAGCGTCTGGATTTCCTGGGATTCATCCAGCGTTTGTTCCGCCAGCTTCAGAGCGCCAGCAACGGCCTGGAGCAGCAGACCGGGAACGGCGGGCTTGGTCATAAATTCATACGCCCCCGCTTTCATCGCTTTAACGGACAGCGGAATAGTGCCGAAGCCGGTCAGGAAAATTACCGGGATCATATGGCCCAGCCGGGTCAATGCTTCTGTCACATCGAAACCGCCCGTTTTGGGCATATTCATATCCAGAATCAGGCAGCCGGGTTTTGGGGCGAAGGGGTGTGCCAGAAAATCGTCAGCTGAGGAGAAGTCAGCCACCCGATAATCTTCAGCTTGCAGCAAGTTGACCAGTGCTTGCCTGACAGAATGATCGTCGTCCACCACATACACAATGTGATCCATGAAGGTTCCTAATCATCAGGGGTATGCCAGCACGGAAAGTGATGCGACCTAAGCTGAATCGCCGTTAGTTCCTTAAAATACATAGGCATACATATATTTTCACGAAAGAATAACTGGATGTTAACACAATAATTATCATTATCATGTTTCAAATGAAAATAATAAAAAGGTATGAGTCATGACGGGGAGCGGTCAGGGAGATTTTCCCTGACCGTTTTGGTCTTAGTTGTGTGAACCGATTTCGCGCAGCGGTCGACCCTTCATCAGGTTACGCTCAATGTGTTCAAGCGAGACGTGTTTGGTTTCAGGCACCAGCCACAACGTGATCACGATAAAGAGGGCGTTGAGACCTGCATAGACCCAGAAGGTGTTGGCATTGCCCAGCTTGTCCAGCATAGTCAGGAAGGTTGCGCCGACAATCATGTTGGCAATCCAGTTGGTCGCCGTTGAGCAGGTGATACCGAAATCACGCCCTTTCAGCGGCTGGATTTCCGAGCACAATACCCAGATAAGCGGACCGGCACTCATCGCAAAGCCCACGATAAACATCAGCAGCATGGCAACCGCGAAGTACTGCGCCGTCGGGGTGTGGATGCCCAGATGCAGCATGGTGCCGAGAATGCCCATCCCCGCCGCCATCACCAGGAAGCCCAGCACCAGCGTCGGCTTGCGTCCCCAGCGATCCACAAGGCCAATGGCGATAAAGGTCGCCAGCACGTTAGCCAGACCGACAATGACCGTTCCCCACATCTGCTCGGTGGTGTTGCTGTAGCCCGCGAGTTCGAAGATTTTTGGTGCGTAGTACATGATGACGTTCATCCCGGTGAACTGCTGCATCACCTGCAACAGTACACCCAGCCAGACCGCACGACGGAAATTGGCATTCTCTTTAAACAGCGCCCAGCCGGACTGTTTTACCTGCAGGCTTTCGCGGATCTCTTCCAGCTCGTTTTTGGCCTCAGCGCTGGTATCGCGCAGGCGCATCAACACGCGCTCGGCATCGTGGAACCGGCGTTTGGCGGCAAACCAGCGCGGGCTGTCCGGCAAGAAGAAGACGCCAATCAGCAGCAGGATCGCCGGGATAATGATCACACCCAGCATCCAGCGCCATGCGCCGCTGTAACTGAAGGCGGTGTCGGAAAGATAGGCACCGAGGATACCGATGGTGATCATCAACTGGTACATCGAAATCATGCTGCCACGGATTTTTTCCGGCGCAATCTCCGACAGGTAGAGCGGGGCGGTATAGGACGCCACACCAACGGCCAGACCAAGGATCACACGGGAAATGATCAGCACTTCAACGTTAGGGGCAGCGGCGGAGCAAAGTGAGCCGATCACGAACAGGACAGCGCCGATCATCAGGCTTTTTTTACGTCCAAGACGCCATGACAGCCAGCCGCTGCCGACAGCACCGACGGCGGCACCGAGCATCATTGAGCTGACGACCCATTCCTGGGTGTGTGAGTCGATTTTGAAATCATCAGTGATGAAGGGCAGTGCGCCCGCAATCACGCCAATATCCAGGCCAAAGAGTAACCCTGCCAGGGCTGCAAGGAAGCAGACAAAAAAGGTCATCGCCTTGTTTGAAGGCCCCTGTTTCTTATTGTCAGGCATGATGCCCTCCATCTGTTTGTTTTATCAGTTTTGATACGCCTCATCCTGGATCACTGACCGGCTCTTTTTTGTGATCGTCGTCACTATAGTGTAATCGGTTACATTGGCAGGGATGAGCATATGTAAATAAAGCTGAGAAATATTATAGGCATAAGCGAAGGCAGGCGGAGCTGGGCAGGAGCAGTTTCAGACTATACCGAGAGCGGTTGTAACAATGCAGAATAAGCGCGGCAAGGAGAGAGTGAATACAGATAGATGAGCCAAACAAACAGGATGTAATCGGTTTCAGTAAGCTACTGATAACCCATCATAAGTATAGCCTGCTAAGGAATGACTGGAGAGATAATGTGCGGGCAAAAAAACAAAAGGCCAGCACGAGGCTGGCCTTTAAAGCATGCAAGTCAGAAGATTATTTCAGACCAGCCGCTTCACGCAGTTGCGCCGCTTTGTCGGTTTTTTCCCATGGGAAATGTTCGCGACCAAAGTGACCGTAAGCTGCGGTTTCTTTGTAGATTGGGTGCAGCAGATCCAGCATCTGAATCAGACCGTACGGACGCAGGTCGAAGAACTCGCGTACCAGCAGGATCAGTTGTTCAGCAGGCACTTTTTCAGTACCGAAGGTTTCAACCATGATAGAAGTCGGTTCAGCCACGCCGATAGCGTAAGAAACCTGAATCTCACAACGGTCAGCCAGGCCCGCAGCAACGATGTTTTTCGCAACATAACGTGCAGCGTACGCAGCAGAACGGTCAACTTTAGATGGATCTTTACCAGAGAACGCACCGCCACCGTGACGTGCCATGCCGCCGTAGGTATCAACGATGATTTTACGACCGGTCAGACCGCAGTCACCCATTGGGCCACCGATAACAAAACGGCCAGTCGGGTTGATGAAGAACTTAGTGGATGTGCTCAGCCATTCAGTCGGCAGAACCGGCTTGATGATCTCTTCCATTACCGCTTCTTGCAGCGATTTCTGGTCGATGTCTTCAGCGTGCTGAGTGGACAGCACTACCGCATCGATGCCGACAATTTTGCCGTCGTCATACTGGAAAGTGACCTGGCTTTTTGCATCCGGGCGCAGCCACGGCAGCGTGCCGTTTTTACGCACTTGTGCCTGACGCTCAACCAGACGGTGTGCGTAGGTTACGGGTGCTGGCATCAGCACGTCGGTTTCATTGGTGGCATAACCAAACATCAGGCCCTGGTCGCCTGCACCCTGCTCCAGCGGATCAGCACGGTCAACGCCCTGGTTGATGTCCGGAGACTGCTTACCAATGGCGCTCAGTACGGCGCAGGAATTGGCATCAAAGCCCATGTCAGAATGGACATAACCAATTTCGCGAACGGTGTTACGGGTAATTTCTTCGATATCTACCCATGCACTGGTAGTGATTTCACCACCGACCAGCACCATGCCGGTTTTTACATAGGTTTCACAGGCAACGCGCGCTTTCGGATCCTGTTCAAGGATCGCATCCAGCACGGCGTCGGAAATTTGGTCAGCAATTTTGTCAGGATGCCCTTCTGAAACGGACTCAGACGTAAAAAGGTGTTTTGCCATGTTCTGTTTTCACCTGAAGTAATTCGGTTGGCCTGGACAGCGTGCCGGGTTGCCTTTGCGGTCATTTCCGCGAGGACGTGCAGGTTAAGGCACGGGCTGTCTAAGTGTTAATCAGTTTAGATGGATTAACATCTGGATGGCTATTCTAGGTTAATTCTTAACCCCATTGCCAGCGTTTTTTGATGCCCCGCACAGACTGACTGAAATGGTTACAGAAATTTTCCCTGCCTGTGCCTTAAACGTAATTTTTTATTTTGCATTTTTACCCTGTTCTCGGTATAAAACGCCGCGCGCGGCTTATATAAAAAGCGCACGGTAATTCCGTGTTGCCACTTCCAGCCGGGTTAAGCAATTAATGGCCTTGGCTTGTCGCATATCGTCATGATCTGCGTGGAGGTGATACGAGATAATGAACCGTCGTTTTCAGCAGAATCTGTCGCGTCGTTCTGACGCACATACATTCCCCGCAACCCGCAAATCTAGTCTGCAAACCTGCCGATGTTATACCCATTTCGGCGCTTCTCAGGACTCCAGGGCCGGTACGGCACAGTGATCACTGAACAAGGGCTCTCCTGCTAAATCAGGAGTTTTCTCGTGGTTTCGCCGAACCGTCATATTTAAGTTCGGTCACGTGTTTTACAATGAATATGAATAAGAAACCGGTCGCACACTCTGTGAACCAGCGTTTTATGCTGGAAAAACATAGGGTTTATGGGTTGTTATCGCATTGTTACACTGCGATAGTGGTTGACTGTCTTACACTTAATACTATTGAGGTTCGCTATGTCTGACGACATGTCTTCATTTTCGCCTTCGTCAGCAGGCGAGCACGGTGTACTACGTTCCATGCAGGAGGTTGCGATGAGCTCCCAGGAAGCTAGCAAGATGCTACGTACTTACAATATTGCCTGGTGGGGTAATAACTACTATGACGTTAACGAACTGGGCCACATCAGCGTTTGCCCGGATCCTGACGTCCCGGAGGCACGTGTCGATCTTGCTCAATTAGTGAAAGCACGTGAAGCACAAGGCCAACGCCTGCCCGCGCTGTTCTGCTTCCCACAGATTCTGCAACATCGTCTGCGTTCGATTAACGCCGCGTTCAAACGTGCGCGTGAGTCCTATGGTTACAACGGTGACTACTTCCTGGTATACCCGATCAAGGTGAACCAACATCGCCGCGTGATTGAATCCCTGATTCATTCTGGCGAACCGCTGGGATTGGAAGCCGGTTCTAAAGCGGAGTTGATGGCGGTCCTGGCCCATGCGGGTATGACCCGCTCCGTAATTGTGTGTAACGGTTATAAAGACCGTGAATACATCCGCCTGGCGCTGATCGGCGAGAAGATGGGCCACAAGGTCTATCTGGTCATCGAAAAGATGTCTGAAATTGCGATCGTGCTGGATGAAGCTGAGCGCCTGAACGTGATCCCGCGTCTGGGTGTGCGTGCACGTCTGGCGTCGCAGGGCTCTGGCAAATGGCAGTCCTCCGGTGGCGAGAAATCCAAGTTCGGTCTGGCGGCAAATCAGGTGCTGCAACTGGTGGAAATGTTGCGTGAACGTGGCCGTCTGGACAGCATTCAGCTGCTGCACTTCCACCTTGGTTCGCAGATGGCCAATATTCGCGATATCGCCACTGGCGTTCGCGAGTCAGCGCGTTTCTACGTTGAGCTGCACAAGCTGGGCGTCAATATTCAGTGCTTTGACGTGGGCGGCGGCCTGGGCGTGGACTATGAAGGGACCCGTTCTCAGTCCGATTGCTCCGTTAACTATGGTTTGAACGAGTACGCTAACAATATTATCTGGGCGATTGGCGATGCCTGCGAAGAGAACGGTTTACCGCATCCGACGGTTATCACCGAATCTGGTCGTGCGGTTACCGCGCACCATACCGTTCTGGTCTCGAACATTATCGGCGTTGAGCGTAACGAGTACACCGAAGCTACGGCTCCGGCGGACGACGCACCGCGCGCGCTGCAAAGCATGTGGGAAACCTGGCAGGAGATGCACGAGCCGGGCACGCGTCGTTCTCTGCGCGAGTGGCTGCACGACAGCCAGATGGATCTGCATGATATTCACATCGGTTACTCGTCCGGTACGTTTAGCCTGCAGGAACGCGCCTGGGCTGAGCAGCTTTATCTGAACATGTGCCACGAAGTACAGAAACAGCTCGATCCGAGCAATCGTGCTCACCGTCCTATCATCGACGAGTTGCAGGAACGTATGGCGGACAAAATGTACGTCAACTTCTCCCTGTTCCAGTCGATGCCGGACGCCTGGGGTATCGATCAGCTGTTCCCGGTGATGCCGTTAGAAGGGTTGAATAAGATCCCGGAACGTCGTGCGGTGCTGCTGGATATCACCTGTGACTCTGATGGTGCTATCGATCACTACGTCGATGGTGACGGGATTGCGACTACCATGCCGATGCCAGAGTACGATCCGGAGAACCCGCCGATGCTCGGTTTCTTCATGGTCGGCGCGTATCAGGAAATCCTGGGCAACATGCATAACCTGTTCGGCGATACCGAAGCGGTGGACGTCTTCGTCTTCCCTGACGGTAGCGTGGAAGTGGAGTTGTCGGATGAAGGGGATACCGTGGCGGATATGCTGGAGTATGTGCAGCTTGATCCAAAAACCTTACTGACCCAATTCCGCGATCAGGTCAAACAGACCGATCTGGATGACGCCCTGCAGAAACAGTTCCTCGAAGAGTTTGAGGCGGGGCTGTACGGTTACACCTATCTTGAAGACGAGTAATTAACGCGTCATGCCGGAGGCAGTAACTGCCTCCGGCACCTTTCTATTATTTGATACCGTCTGCTGCCAGTCTGTCGCGAACGTGTTGCGCACGCTCTGCTGAGGCTGGGTGATCGTCAAACATGGAACTCTGACGACCCTCTTCCAGTTTTGCCAGTTTTTCGAAGCTGGTAGCCAGCCCCATCGGGCTGATTCCTCGTTTGCGCAACAAGTCATAAGAATAATCGTCCGCTTCGGACTCCTGGCGCTGCGAGAACTGCGAATTCACCAGTTTTTCACCCAGGTCACCCAACTGGGATTGCGACAGACTTCCCACCACGCCACCCGCCGATGCCGCGGCTGCGCGTACTGCGTTGGTGCCTAACGCAACCTGCATGCCTTTCTTCACGTGACCGAGCGCAACGTGGCCCATCTCGTGACCAATAACGGCTTCAACTTCGTTGTCATTCATCATATCCATCAGGCCGCTGTAAACGCGGATACAGCCGTTGGCCATCGCGAAGGCGTTAACGTCTTTTGCCACGTAAACCTTGTAGTTCACCGGTTGGCCATTGATGTTGTCACCCAATGCGTTAGCAATTTTGGCGAGACGTTGGCTGTACTGGCTGCTGGCAGGGGCGATAGTGGCTTTAGCGTCCATCTGCTTACAGGCTTCGTCACTCAACGTTTTCACCTGAGCGTCGCTTAACGTATAGGCCTGAAATGCTTCGGCTCCTGACGTGAGGAAACCGTTAGAGTCCATGTTCTGGCAACCTGCCAGCAAGGTAGCGGTAGCCAAAGCAAGCAAAGCCGGGCGAATTTTCATCTCTTATCTTCCACGCAGGTTGATTCATAATTCTGATAATGCACGGGTCACAATCGAACCGGTGCAGTTGCATAAGTATAAAGAATAGAACGATAAGCGGGCGAGTCCATTGCGCAATGTGCGAGCAGCTTCCAGAGATTTCTTAACACCCAAAAGGATGCTCCATGTACATGACTTGCCGCTTGGGTTACATTGTTGGCACTTTTTTCCGGCGTAGCCCATAACGCGCTGTAGTCAAGTCGTTCCGGGCATGGCCTTTAACAGTCCGATCTGGAGTCAAAATGTCCTCACGTAAAGAGCTTGCCAATGCCATTCGTGCGCTGAGCATGGACGCGGTACAGAAAGCCAAATCCGGTCACCCGGGTGCCCCGATGGGTATGGCTGACATCGCCGAAGTCCTGTGGCGTGATTTCCTGAACCACAACCCACAGAACCCGGCATGGGCAGATCGTGACCGCTTCGTGCTGTCTAACGGTCACGGCTCGATGCTGATTTACAGCCTGCTGCACCTCACTGGTTATGATCTGCCGATCGAAGAGCTGAAAAACTTCCGTCAGCTGCATTCCAAAACCCCGGGTCACCCGGAAGTGGGTTACACCGCAGGCGTGGAAACCACCACTGGCCCGCTGGGTCAGGGCATTGCTAACGCCGTGGGCATGGCTATCTCAGAAAAAACCCTGGCAGCGCAGTTCAACCGTCCGGGCCACGACATTGTTGACCACAGCACTTATGCCTTTATGGGCGACGGCTGCATGATGGAAGGCATCTCCCACGAAGTGTGCTCCCTGGCGGGTACCCTGAAACTGGGCAAACTGGTCGCCTTCTACGACGACAACGGCATCTCCATCGACGGCCATGTTGAAGGCTGGTTCACTGACGACACCGCAGCCCGTTTCGAAGCCTACGGCTGGCACGTGGTGCGCGGCGTGGACGGTCACAACGCGGACTCCATCAAAGCGGCAGTCGAAGCGGCGAAAGCCGTTACCGACAAACCGTCCCTGCTGATGTGCAAAACCATCATCGGTTTCGGTTCGCCGAACAAACAGGGCACCCACGACTCCCACGGTGCTCCGCTGGGCGACGCGGAAATCGCGCTGACCCGCGACGCACTTGGCTGGAAACACCCTGCCTTTGAAATCCCGTCTGACATCTATGCCCAGTGGGATGCGAAAGAAGCCGGTCAGGCGAAAGAGTCTGCGTGGAACGAGAAGTTCGCCGCCTACGCCAAAGCCTTCCCGGAACTGGCTGCAGAATTCACCCGTCGTATGAGCGGTGACCTGCCGTCTGACTTCGACGCCAAAGCGAGCGCGTTCATTGCGAACCTGCAGGCGAACCCGTCCAAAATCGCCAGCCGTAAAGCGTCGCAGAATGCGATTGAAGCCTTTGGCCCGCTGCTGCCGGAATTCCTTGGCGGCTCTGCTGACCTGGCGCCAAGCAACCTGACCATCTGGTCCGGCTCAAAAGCGATTAACGAAGACACTGCCGGCAACTACATCCACTACGGCGTGCGCGAGTTCGGCATGACCGCGATTGCCAACGGTATCTCCCTGCACGGTGGCTTCCTGCCGTACACCTCCACCTTCCTGATGTTCGTGGAATATGCCCGTAACGCGGTGCGTATGGCAGCACTGATGAAACAGCGCCAGGTGCTGGTCTACACCCACGACTCCATCGGTCTGGGCGAAGATGGCCCGACGCACCAGCCGGTCGAGCAGGTCGCTTCTCTGCGTGTGACCCCGAACATGAGCGTATGGCGTCCGTGTGACCAGGTGGAGTCTGCAGTGGCGTGGAAATACGGTGTTGAGCGTGCTGATGGCCCGACCGCACTGATTCTCTCCCGTCAGAACCTGGCGCAGCAGGAACGTAGCGCTGAGCAACTGGCCAACGTGGCCCGTGGTGGTTACGTGCTGAAAGACAGCAACGGTCAGCCGGAGCTGATTTTCATCGCCACCGGTTCTGAAGTTGAGCTGGCGGTTGCGGCATACGAGAAACTGACTGCGGAAGGCGTGAAGGCGCGCGTGGTTTCCATGCCGTCCACTGACGCATTCGACAAGCAGGATGCGGCGTACCGTGAAGCGGTGCTGCCGAAAGCAGTCTCTGCTCGCGTGGCAGTTGAAGCGGGTATCGCAGACTACTGGTTCAAATACGTGGGCCTGAACGGCGCGATCGTTGGGATGACTACTTTTGGTGAGTCTGCACCGGCAGAACTGCTGTTCGAAGAGTTCGGCTTCACCGTTGAGAACGTGGTCGCGAAAGCGAAAGAACTGCTGTAATTTCGATTACACAATGAAACGGGTCGCTCAGGCGGCCCGTTTTTTTTGCCTGAAGCCAGAGCGTAATTCCTCAACTGGAATAAGTTTGCTGCGTTTTACCGTGAAAGTGTGATGTATGTCAGATAAATGGTGGTCTGCACCGGGCGTTGATTCCTTTTATTCCGCGTTTGGCTTATTCTAGCTGAAGCGTTTCAGTTGTTTAAATGTTCGACAAATAATCAATCAGTTGTAGTTTGTGACAGGCAAGGATTCCCCTCTGAAGGTTGCTGCATTACTCTGTTAGCCACTTCAGAACGGGTTACCTGGCAGGAGATCTATGACCGTACGCATAGCGATTAATGGCTTCGGTCGCATCGGGCGCAACGTGGTTCGTGCTTTATATGAATCCGGGCGACGAGCGGAAGTCACCGTGGTGGCAATCAATGAACTGGCCGATGCTGCAGGCATGGCGCATTTATTGAAATATGACACCAGCCACGGGCGGTTTGCATGGGATGTGTATCAGGAACGTGAGCAGCTATATATTGGCGATGACACTATCCGCATCTTGCATGAACGTGACATCGCGCTGCTGCCCTGGCGAGAACTGGGTGTTGATGTAGTGCTTGATTGCACGGGCGTCTATGGCAACCGCGAACACGGCGAAGCCCATCTGGCCGCTGGCGCGAAAAAAGTGCTTTTCTCCCATCCTGGTAGCAACGATCTCGACGCGACGGTCGTGTTCGGCGTTAACGAAAAAGATCTTCGTGCCGAAAACCGCATCGTGTCTAACGCCTCCTGCACGACCAACTGTATTATTCCGGTCATTAAGCTCCTTGATGATGCATTTAGCATCGAGTCGGGAACGGTAACCACCATCCACTCGGCCATGCACGATCAACAAGTGATTGATGCTTACCATCCGGATTTACGCCGGACGCGCGCAGCCAGCCAGTCGATAATCCCGGTGGATACGAAACTGGCCGCAGGTATTACCCGAATTTTTCCGCAATTTCATGACCGTTTTGAAGCGATTGCGGTGCGTGTTCCAACCATTAATGTGACGGCAATTGACCTAAGCGTGACGGTTAAAAAACCGGTAAAAGCGTGTGAAGTCAACACGTTGCTGCAAAAAGCAGCACGTGGAACTTTTCATGGTATAGTTGACTATACGGAATTACCGTTGGTTTCAATTGATTTTAACCACGACCCACATAGTGCCATTGTCGATGGCACGCAGACGCGGGTCAGTGGTTCGCACCTTATTAAAACCCTGGTGTGGTGCGATAACGAATGGGGCTTTGCTAACCGAATGCTTGATACGACGTTAGCAATGGCCGCGAAAGGTTTCAGGTAGGGTGTAAGTTGCACCCGCAAAACTTTATGAATCATTGAGAGGATTCACCATGTCTGTAATTAAGATGACCGATCTGGATTTGGCAGGTAAACGCGTTTTCATCCGTGCGGATCTGAACGTACCGGTTAAAGATGGCAAAGTAACCAGCGATGCACGTATCCGTGCTTCTCTGCCGACCATCGAACTGGCACTGAAACAGGGTGCGAAAGTGATGGTTACCTCCCACCTGGGTCGTCCGACCGAAGGCGAGTACAACGAAGAATTCTCTCTGCTGCCGGTTGTTAATTACCTGAAAGACAAACTGTCTAACCCGGTACGTCTGGTTAAAGACTACCTGGACGGCGTTGAAGTTGCTGCAGGCGAACTGGTTGTTCTGGAAAACGTTCGTTTTAACAAAGGCGAGAAGAAAGACGACGAAGCACTGTCCAAAAAATATGCCGCTCTGTGTGACGTATTCGTGATGGATGCATTCGGCACCGCACACCGTGCACAGGCGTCTACTCATGGTATCGGCAAATTTGCTGATGTAGCTTGTGCTGGTCCGCTGCTGGCGGATGAACTGGAAGCGCTGGGTAAAGCGCTGAAAGAGCCTGCTCGTCCGATGGTTGCTATCGTTGGTGGTTCTAAAGTTTCCACTAAACTGACCGTGCTGGATTCTCTGTCTAAAATCGCTGACCAGCTGATCGTCGGTGGCGGTATCGCTAACACCTTCGTTGCTGCTCAAGGCCACAACGTCGGTAAATCCCTGTACGAAGCGGACCTGGTTGACGAAGCAAAACGTCTGCTGACCACTTGTGATATCCCAGTCCCGACAGACGTGCGTGTCGCTACTGAGTTCTCTGAAACTGCCACTGCTACCCTGAAATCTGTTTCTGACATCAAAGATGAAGAGCAGATTCTGGATCTGGGCGATGTTTCCGCTGAGAAACTGGCTGCAATCCTGAAAAACGCGAAAACCATTCTGTGGAATGGCCCGGTTGGCGTATTCGAATTCGCTAACTTCCGCAAAGGCACTGAAATCGTGGCTAACGCTATCGCAGACAGCGACGCGTTCTCCATCGCAGGCGGTGGTGACACCCTGGCAGCGATCGACCTGTTCGGTATCGCTGACAAAATTTCCTACATCTCCACTGGTGGCGGTGCATTCCTCGAGTTCGTGGAAGGCAAAGTGCTGCCAGCAGTCGCAATGCTCGAAGAGCGCGCTAAGCAGTAAGTATTCAAAGGGCAGGGAAACCTGCCCATTTTTCAGCGCGCGCTAAGCTCGCGAATTTTTTCCAACGGTCGAAGATACAGAAACAGGACTCGAAAACATGTCTAAAATTTTTGATTTCGTAAAACCGGGCGTCATCACCGGTGATGACGTTCAGAAAGTGTTCCAGGTAGCTAAAGAAAACAACTTTGCGCTGCCAGCAGTTAACTGCGTGGGCACCGATTCCATTAACGCCGTTCTGGAAACCGCTGCAAAAGTTAAAGCTCCGGTTATCGTTCAGTTCTCCAACGGTGGTGCTGCATTCATCGCGGGTAAAGGCGTGAAAACCGACGTTCCTCAGGGTGCTGCTATCCTGGGTGCAATCTCTGGCGCACATCACGTACACCAGATGGCTGAGCACTACGGTGTTCCAGTTATCCTGCATACCGACCACTGCGCGAAGAAACTGCTGCCGTGGATCGACGGTCTGCTGGACGCGGGTGAAAAATACTTTGCTGCTCACGGCAAACCGCTGTTCTCTTCTCACATGATCGACCTGTCTGAAGAGTCTCTGGAAGAGAACATCGAAATCAGCTCCAAATACCTGGCGCGCATGGCGAAAATCGGCATGACCCTGGAAATCGAACTGGGTTGCACCGGTGGCGAAGAAGACGGCGTGGACAACAGCCACATGGACGCTTCTGCCCTGTACACTCAGCCAGAAGACGTTGATTACGCTTACACCAAACTGAATGCAATCAGCCCGCGTTTCACCATCGCTGCTTCCTTCGGTAACGTGCATGGCGTGTACAAGCCGGGTAACGTGAAACTGACCCCGACTATCCTGCGCGACTCTCAGGAATATGTTTGCAAGAAACATAACCTGCCGCACAACGCTCTGAACTTCGTGTTCCACGGCGGTTCCGGTTCTACTGCTCAGGAAATCAAAGACTCCGTAAGCTACGGTGTTATCAAAATGAACATCGATACCGACACCCAATGGGCGACCTGGGAAGGTATTCTGAACTACTACAAAACCAACGAAGCGTATCTGCAAGGTCAGCTGGGCAACCCGAAAGGCGAAGACCAGCCGAACAAGAAATACTACGATCCGCGCGTATGGCTGCGTTCCGCTCAGACTTCCATGATTACCCGTCTGGAGCAGGCTTTCAAAGAACTGAACGCGGTTGACGTTCTGTAATCTGAGTTAGCTTTTACGCCTAAAAGCCCGCCTTCAGTGCGGGCTTTTTTATTGCCTGTTCAATGGCATGCGCACGCGTTAAATGTGATCCGTTTGGCAAAAACGCCTCTTTTTGTTTACCCTTTAGGGGTCTGTCCGCCACCGTCGGGTTGGATTGTTCCCGTACGGATTAACAAAAGGAATGAAGAATGGAAGATCTTAACGTCGTCGACAGTATTAACAATGCGGGCTCCTGGCTGGCTACCAACCAGGCGTTACTGCTGAGTTACGCTGTCAACATCGTCGCCGCTATCGCCATCATCATCGTGGGTATGATCATTGCCCGCATGATTTCAAATACTGTGAACAAACTGATGCGGGCGCGGCACATTGATGCCACCGTTGCCGATTTCCTCTCTGCGCTGGTTCGCTACGGCATTATCGCGTTTACCTTGATAGCTGCGCTGGGGCGAGTGGGGGTACAAACCGCATCCGTCATTGCGGTTCTGGGTGCTGCTGGTTTAGCTATTGGTCTGGCCTTGCAAGGCTCGCTGTCGAATCTGGCAGCTGGGGTGCTGCTGGTAACCTTCCGCCCGTTCCGTTCCGGTGAATACGTTGACCTGGGCGGAGTTGCAGGAACCGTGTTACAGGTGCAGATTTTCTCCACCACTCTGCGTAGCGCCGATGGCCGTATCATTGTGGTCCCGAACGGTAAAATCATTGCCGGGAACATCATCAACTTCTCCCGTGAGCCGGTTCGCCGTAATGAATTTATTATCGGCGTGGCTTACGACTCGGATATCGATCTGGTCAGAAGATTGCTGACCGAGATTATCGAGTCTGACGATCGCATTCTGAAAGAGCGCGAGATGACGGTGCGCCTTAATGAACTGGGTGCGTCATCGATCAATTTTGTGGTGCGCGTCTGGAGCAACAGCGGCGACCTGCAAAACGTCTACTGGGATGTACTGGAGCGTGTGAAACGCAGCTTTGACGAACACGGTATCAGCTTCCCTTACCCGCAAATGGATGTGAATTTTAAGCGCGTGAAAGAAGCGGACGATAATGTCGCACACGTGGAATAATCCGTTCGCCCGCGCTTATTGCGCGGGCGTTCGTTCCTGATGCTGTCAGCGCATCACTTCAGCCAGTATCGGTGCCACTGCGTGAATGGCCTCTTCTGCGCCTTTTACTCCTTGTTTTTCTTGTTCTGCCGCCCATTGCGTTTGCACCTGCGAGAAACGGCTCTCTGTTTGCCAGGACATTTGTTCTTGATGACTGAGATAGCGCACGGTCGCCCCCTCATCTTTCATTTTTTTCACCAATGAGACAATGCTGCTGTCCAGCAGGGAACCCATGTTCTTTTCAGTGAAAGCAGCGGCGCGCTGAATGGCTTGCTGATCCTGTTTATCAAGACGATTCCAGGTATCCTGGTTCATGACCAAAAGATAAACATGCCCCAGCCACAGGGACGGGGAGAACACGATATGGGGGGCGACTTTATGTGCCTGAAGATCGTATCCGCTGTCGAGATTCACAATTAGCCCTGACAGCTTACCGTTGTGCAATGCCTCTGTGATGGCCGGGTTCCATGGCATGGTGACCGATTTTGCTCCTGCATTATTTAAAAACGCGTAATGCCAGAAACTGGCGGTGCGCCAGGTTTCTCCTTTGAGCTCGGATAAGTTTTGCAGGGGTTTTGTACTAAAAAAACCGGCAGGGTAACCGAGGAAAAACTGCAGGTTGACCAGGTTATTTTTCCTGAGCTCCTCATTGAATGCAGGAACATCGTTGAACACGCGCTGGAAAAATTCAACCTGCTTGCTGCCCTTGTCTGGCCCTAACGGGAAGCTTTTGAAGACCTGATGTAACGGAAGTTCTTTCGGTGTGTATTCCGGCACCACAATACCGATATCAGCTTTTTTTCCCTCGCTGATCGTACTCAACGCGTCGTAGCTTGTAGAGCGTTCGCCGTTCCAGTGGGCTTCGATTTTTAGCCGACCTTGTGACTCTTTTTCGATGGCGGCAAAGAAAACATTTTTAATGAGCATTGTGCGCATGCCGCCATAGGGTTCATGGTCGGTATAGCGCAGAACCGTTTCACTGGCGGCTTGACCGGAGAATCCAGGCAGAGTGACCAGTAATGTGAGGCAGAGAAAGAGGAATCTTTTAAGCGGCATAATAAGTCCCTAAACGAAAAATATAAGCGACCAGTAATGCACATCGGCAATGAAACACCACCCTCACTTTAGCAAAAATGCGTTGTTGGAATCTGAAAGTGCAGGCGTGCATTAGTCTGGCTTATTACTGATTAATAATTTCAATTTCATCTAATAATTTTTAGCGGGTATAGTCAGCTTCCTGAAACAGATAATTGGGAATTAATCGTGATAGCTTATTATTTTCAAGGGCTTATTCTTGGGGCTGCACTCATTCTGCCCTTAGGCCCACAGAATGCCTTTGTGATGAATCAGGGAATTCGTCGACAGTACCATCTGATGACCGCTTTCCTGTGCACATTGAGCGACTTACTGCTCATCTGCGGCGGGATTTTTGGCGGCAGTGCGTTACTCATGCAGTCGCCATGGCTGCTGGCCCTTGTTACCTGGGGCGGAGTGGCGTTCTTGTTGTGGTACGGCTTTGGTGCCTTTAAAACGGCGTTAAGCAACAATATTGAACTTACCACCGCAGAGGCGATGAAACAGGGGCGCTGGAAAATTATCGCCACCATGCTGGCAGTGACCTGGCTTAATCCGCACGTCTATCTCGACACGTTTGTGGTACTCGGTAGCCTGGGCGGGCAACTGGATGCGGAACCGAAGCGCTGGTTTGCGATGGGGACGATCAGCGCCTCCATCATCTGGTTCTTCGGTCTTGCGCTTCTGGCGGCCTGGCTTGCACCTCGCCTGCGTACAGCCAAAGCGCAGAGGATTATCAACCTGATTGTTGGTCTGGTCATGTGGGTGATTGCTATTCAGCTGGCGAAAGATGGCGTGGAACACATTCAGGCATTGCTCAACTCGGTGTAGTCTGATGGACAAATCGGCATAGCCCGCTACTCTTGCAGCGAGGCGTGCCGTTTTTATTCGGACGTAAAAAGCAACATGGAGGAGCAACTGTGAAATTCAAAGTGATGGCCCTGGCGGCATTAGTGGGAATAAGTGCAATGTCGGTACAGGCAAGTGAACTGCCTGACGGACCTCATATCGTCACCTCAGGAACGGCCAGCGTGGACGCAGTGCCGGATATTGCGACTCTGGCAATTGAAGTGAATATCTCGGCGAAAGATGCCGCGTCTGCGAAGAAACAAGCGGATGAGCGCGTAGCCCAGTATCTGAGCTTCCTCGATAAAAACGGTGTCGCGAAGAAAGATATCGACTCCGCAAACCTGCGTACCCAACCGGATTACGATTACCAGAACGGTAAAAGCGTGCTGAAAGGCTGGCGTGCGGTGCGCACCGTTGAAGTCACTCTGCGCGATCTTGAAAAACTTAACTCACTGCTCGATGGTGCACTGAAGGCGGGGCTGAATGAAATTCGCTCTGTCTCACTGGGCGTTGCGCAACCGGAATCTTACAAAGACAAAGCACGTAAAGCGGCGATTGATGACGCAGTTCATCAGGCCGAACAACTGGCCGCTGGCTTTAATGCCAAAGTCGGGCCGGTGTACAGCGTACGCTACCATGTCTCTAACTATCAGCCGTCGCCAATGGTGCGAATGATGAAAGCAGATGCAGCACCGGTTTCAGCTCAAGAAACCTACGAGCAGCCAACAATTCAGTTTGCCGATCAGGTTGACGTAGTGTTCCAGCTTGAGCCTGCCGCCGCACAAGGCGGGCAGCAAGCCGCAGCAAAATAAGTCCTTTCTTTCACCCTCTCCCAGAGGAGAGGGTTTCAGGAAACATCCTGCCTTAATACTTTGTGACCATATTCCAGCAGCGCATCTGTGACGTTGCGCATCATGCGGCTTTCTGGCGCAAAACGATGCCAGTAGAGCATGCGACGCTGAAGTAACCCAGGGGTCAGGTCGATTAACTCACCGGCATTCAGTTCTTTTTCGATTTGCAGATGGGGGATCATACAGCAGGTCGTGCCCTGACGAGCCAGTTGAACGAATGCTTCGGACGAGTTAACGATATGACAGGGAACGCTGCCTGGCGGCAAATCGAAGTTCTGCTGCAAGAAGGCCTGATGCATGTCGTCGAGATGGTCGAAGGCGACTGCCGGGGCTTTGAGCAGGGCTGAGCGGGTGACACCGTTAGGGAAATAGCGTTCAGCAAAGGCTTTTGAGCCAACAAACAGGTAATCAAGTGCACCCAGTTGATCAACCAGACAGCTTGGCAGTGCCTGTGGTTGAATACTTACCGCCCCCACCACTTCACCGCGACGCAGGCGTTCCTGGGTTCGGGTTTCATCTTCCACCTGCAGGTTCAGGCGAATCGGAGAATCGGCCAGAACAGGGGCCAGAGCAGGCAGTAACCAGGTCGCCAGACTGTCGGCGTTCACCGCAAGAGAAAGCAGTAGGGGAGTCGATCCTGTCTGTTCATCGCCCAGCCATTCGTCTTCCAGCAGCTCAACCTGACGCAACAGTGCCAACAGTTTCTGCCCTTGCTCGGTCGGGCGAGGCGGTACGGTACGCACCAACAGCGGCTGACCAAACATGTTTTCGAGTTGCTTAATACGCTGCGATACGGCGGACTGAGTGATACACAGCTTTTGCGCGGCGCGCTCAAACCCACGTTCACGAATGACCGCATCAAGTGCCTGTAACGTTCTGTAGTCCGGACGTTTCATTGCTCTGACTTACTCCTGCAAAATAATTACTCAGCACTATGACATAAAAGTTTGTGACTTACAGACGAAAATACGTCTGTCGGTTATGTGACGTGGCTCACAGGGACTTTTGGCCCCCCTATGCTCTATAATGCGCCTGAAATTCACATCACAGGCGAACGACCATGACGCAGGATGAACTGAAAAAGGCAGTGGGCTGGGCAGCACTCAAATATGTCGAGCCAGGCACTATCGTAGGCGTGGGTACGGGTTCTACCGCAGCACATTTTATTGATGCGCTGGGTACCATGAAAGGGCAAATTGAAGGTGCGGTCTCCAGCTCGGATGCATCTACCGAGAAACTGAAAAAACTGGGCATCACGGTCTTCGATCTTAATGACGTCGATCGTCTGGGGATCTATGTTGACGGTGCGGATGAGATCAACGGCAACATGCAGATGATCAAAGGCGGTGGGGCAGCGTTGACCCGAGAAAAGATCATCGCTTCTGTTGCGGACAAATTTATCTGTATTGCGGATTCGTCCAAGCAGGTCGATATTCTGGGGACCTTCCCACTGCCGGTTGAAGTGATCCCGATGGCGCGCAGCGCAGTGGCCCGTGAACTGGTGAAACTGGGCGGCCGTCCGGAATACCGTCAGGGTGTTGTGACCGATAATGGTAACGTGATTCTGGATGTATTCGGTCTGGAAATCATCGATCCTGTCGCACTGGAAAACACCATTAACGGCCTGCCGGGTGTGGTGACGGTCGGTCTGTTTGCGAACCGTGGTGCCGATGTTGCACTGATTGGCAGCGCTGATGGCGTGAAAACCATTCTAAAATGATCTGAGTGGGGGAGGCCTTCCCCCATTAAAAAAATATTTGATATGCAAATTTGGTGACTTCTGTCACGTTTATCAGGCCCTATTGATGTTCCTGCCGCACGCTTAGCCATTTTTAGCATATTCATCTGCCATTTGTGGCTGTATGACTTTTCTTCACGGGGCCAACGCAAACGTTCATATTGCTGCAATAGTTTTTTTTGATATGTTGGCTGCAGCGGATGAATATCCACACAACATCAGTTATGACAAAAAACAGGGTCGGGTAAATGGCAAAGGTATCACTGGAGAAAGACAAGATTAAATTTCTGCTCGTCGAAGGGGTGCATCAGAAAGCGCTCGATAGCCTTCGTGCAGCAGGTTACACCAACATTGAGTATCACAAAGGCGCGCTGGACAGCGAGCAGCTCAAAGAGTCTATCCGTGATGCCCACTTTATCGGTTTACGATCCCGCACCAACCTCACAGAAGACATTATTGCTGCAGCAGAAAAACTGGTCGCGGTCGGCTGTTTCTGCATTGGCACCAACCAGGTTGACCTGGACGCTGCGGCAAAACGCGGTATTCCGGTATTTAACGCCCCGTTCTCGAACACCCGTTCTGTTGCAGAGCTGGTGATCGGTGAACTGTTGCTGTTGATGCGCGGTATTCCGGAAGCAAACGCCAAAGCACATCGTGGTATCTGGAACAAACTGGCTGCGGGCTCCTATGAAGCGCGTGGTAAAAAGCTCGGTATTATCGGTTACGGCCACATCGGCACGCAGCTGGGTATTCTGGCGGAATCACTGGGCATGCATGTCTATTTTTACGACATCGAAAGCAAACTGCCGTTGGGCAATGCTACTCAGGTACAGCATCTGTCCGATCTGCTAAATATGAGCGATGTGGTCAGTCTGCACGTGCCAGAAAACGCGTCCACTAAGAACATGATGGGTGCTGAAGAAATTGCGCTGATGAAACCCGGCTCACTGCTGATTAACGCCGCACGTGGCACAGTGGTAGACATTCCGGCGCTATGCGATGCGCTGAAGCGTAAACATCTGGCTGGTGCCGCTATCGACGTCTTCCCGACGGAGCCTGCGACCAATAGCGATCCGTTCAATTCACCGCTCTGTGAGTTCGATAACGTGATCCTGACGCCGCATATTGGTGGTTCAACGCAGGAAGCACAGGAAAATATCGGTCTGGAAGTCGCGGGCAAGCTGATTAAGTACTCTGACAACGGTTCTACGCTCTCTGCGGTTAACTTCCCGGAAGTGTCGCTGCCGCTGCACGGTGGTCGTCGTCTGCTGCACATCCACGAAAACCGCCCGGGCGTGTTGACCGCCATCAACCAGATCTTTGCTGCCGAAGGCATCAACATCGCCGCTCAGTATCTGCAAACCACACCGTTTATGGGCTATGTGGTTATTGATATTGAAGCAGAAGAAGATGTCGCGCAGAAAGCGCTGCAGAGCATGAAAGCCATTCAGGGCACCATTCGCGCCCGTATGTTGTACTAATCCTCAGCAGCCGGACGGGGAACCTCGTCCGGCCTGTTCTTATATGCGCTTATTTCTTGTTCTGTGATGGATCTTATGACAAGTACAATGCTAAAAGGCGGCGCATTTATCCTGCTGCTTATCCTTATTTATACCGGAATCAACACTGCCGATAAAATGACCTGGCTTATGGAGGTCGTCCCGGTTTGTGTGGTGGTTCCGTTACTGTTGTTTACCCAGCCGCGTTATCCTCTGACACCATTGCTGTATACACTGATTTTTTTTCACGCTTTGATTCTGATTGTTGGCGGAATGTATACCTACGCCAAAGTACCTGTAGGTTTTGATGTACAGGCGTGGCTGGGACTGAGTCGCAACCCTTACGACAAGCTGGGCCACTTTTTCCAGGGGCTGGTCCCGGCGCTGGCGGCGCGGGAAATCCTTATCCGTGGCGGTTATGTGCAGGGGCGTAAAATGATCGCATTCGTGGTGTGCTGTATTGCACTGGCGATAAGCGCATTCTATGAGCTGATTGAGTGGTGGGCGGCGCTGGCGCTGGGGCAGGGCGCGGATGATTTTCTTGGCACCCAGGGCGATCCCTGGGATACCCAATCTGACATGCTATGTGCGTTACTCGGCGCACTCGCGACGGTGCTCTTGCTGGCCCGTTGGCATAACCGGCAGATTCGCCAACTACCTGCTAAGTAATAGAAGGTCGCGCGTTACCGGCGCGGCCATTCCCACACCTTCGAAGGCGTGATAACCGCAGGCAGCGGAATATCCCACTCTTCGACCGGCAATACATCCACCTGCTGACAATCATGCGCCAGGCCAACCGGCTGCACATTGTACTGCCGCCAGTTCTGCAAGGTACGATCGTAAAAGCCTCCCCCCATGCCAAGCCGTTGGCCCTGTTCATCGAAGGCAACGAGCGGTGTGACCAGCACATCCAGCTTATCGAGCGGTAGCACGTCGCGCACGTCCAGCTTTGGTTCCTGAATTTTCAGGCGATTAATCACCAGTTCGCTTTGCGGATGGTAATGCAGGAACAACAGGTTGCCCGGACTGAACGGATGCAATACAGGGAGATACACACGTTTGCCGCTGCGCCAGAGCTGCTCAATAAGCGGTTGGGTATCCAGTTCACCATCAAAAGAGAGAAAGACCGCGACGGTATGCGCCAGCAGTACGGGCGGATAAGCCATCAAACGCGAGGCGGCTTGTTGGGCAAATTGCGTTTGTTGATCGGATGTCAGTGCCCGGCGACGTTGCCGTATCAGTTTGCGGATTTCTTGTCTGGACGTAGGAGTTTCAGGGAGTTGTGTCATGGCAGAAGAAGGTAGAAAAGAAGGGAATCTCCGAGATGCCGCCGCAGGCTGTAACCCTTGAACCCTTGGTTCAAGGTGAATGTGTCGTCATAGCTTTAAGGCTTCTCGGACGGACCGAGCATGCTCACCAACCATGGAGCGCCACATTCTTGTGGTATGAAATATCGGCTCAGGGGACTGGCCCGCTTGCGAACATCTCAGAGAAATTTTGTCTTCACGGTCACTCTACCATAGTTGACCCTGAAGTGTTATTCAAACTTCTGACCCGGTCTGTCGGATATGCGACCCTGATCAAGCAATGCCTGTTCGATGGTCTGTTGGAGCATCCGAATACGCTGTTCCATGCTGGAGGCGTAGTCACGGGTTTTTGTCTTTTCCTGAGCCAGTTCATAGCTGATGTTCAGCGCTGCGATAAACACTAACTGCTCAGTATTGGTGACTCTAGTGCGAACTTTCAGATCTTGCAACCGCTGATTCAGATCCTCTGCGGCCTGATTCAACGCATCTTGCTGTTCAGGCGGGCAATTCACTCGCAGTGAACGGCCAAAAATTTGGATATCGACGGGTTGTGCAGACATGCCACCTTCCTGCTGTTTGACTGCGCTCTGCCTTCGTAACCGAGTCCTGGCTGCGAAGGGGCGTCACTATAGCCACCCTGGAGAGAGGATTCAAGCTCTTTGCTATACCTTTAAGTGCATGCAAACGCATGTAACGTGAAGCATGACGGGTATATCACCAGGGTCCAAAGTGGTAGCATACCATGAATATTCTCCCCAACGGCGACGAATGCGAATGTCTATACAGAACGAAATACCTGGTTACAACGATGTTGGTAAGTTACTCAATCAACAGGGCGTGGGGTTACTTCCCGCCGAAATGCATGGGCTGATTGCGGGGATGCTGTGCGGTGGTAGCAATGACACCTCCTGGCAACCGATGCTGCATGACCTGACCAACGAAGGTCTGGCATTTGGTCACGAACTCGCTCAGGTGCTGCGCAGCATGCACGCTGCCACCAGTGACTCACTGGAAGATGACGGTTTTCTGTTCCAGCTCTACCTGCCAACAGGTGATGACGTCAGCGTGTTCGATCGCGCAGATGCCCTTGCTGGCTGGGTGAACCATTTCCTGCTGGGCCTTGGCGTTACGCAGCCAAAACTGGACAAAGTGACCGGTGAAACGGGTGAAGCGATCGATGATTTACGTAATATCGCGCAGCTCGGTTACGACGAAGATGAAGATCAAGAAGAGCTGGAAATGTCTCTGGAAGAGATCATTGAGTACGTGCGTGTTGCGGCGCTGCTGTGCCATGACTCGTTCACGCGCCAGCAACCCACTGCTCCTGAAGTGCGTAAACCTACCCTGCATTAATGTGTCTCGTCTACTGGAGGTGTCATGACACAGCCTGAGTTTCTCCGTCGCCGTCAGGCGTTGCTCGCGCAGATGGCACCCGCCAGCGCGGCGCTTATCTTTGCTGCACCGGAAACAACCCGCAGTGCCGATAGCGAATACCCCTATCGTCAGAACAGCGATTTTTGGTATTTCACCGGCTTTAACGAGCCGGAAGCGGTACTGGTGCTGATCAAAAGTGATGACACTCATAACCACAGCGTGCTCTTCAACCGTATCCGGGATAAAACGGCAGAGATCTGGTTTGGACGCCGTCTGGGCCAGGACGCGGCACCCGAAAAGCTGGCAGTAGACAGAGCACTACCTTTTCCGGAAATCGGTAAGCACCTCCCGGCATTGCTCAATGGGCTTGATACGGTCTACCACGCGCAGGGCGAATACAGCTATGCCGATGACATCGTCTTTGCCGCCCTCGATAAGCTGCGTAAAGGCTCCCGGCAGAATCTCACCGCTCCAGGCACACTGACCGACTGGCGGCCTGTCGTTCATAACCTGCGCCTTTTCAAATCACCAGAAGAGATTGACGTGATGCGCCGTGCCGGGGAGATCTCCGCGCTGGCCCATACCCGAGCGATGCAGACCTGCAAACCGGGCATGTTCGAATATCAACTGGAAGGTGAAATCCAGCACGAGTTTAATCGCCACGGCGCACGTTTCCCGTCTTATAACACCATCGTTGGTTCCGGTGAAAATGGCTGCATTCTGCATTACACCGAGAACGAAAGTGTAATGCGCGGCGGCGATCTGGTGCTGATTGATGCCGGATGCGAATACCTGGGATACGCTGGTGACATCACCCGAACCTTCCCGGTGAACGGTAAATTCACCCCGGCGCAGCGTGAAGTCTATGACATCGTACTGGAATCGCTGGAAACGGCGTTACGCCTGTTCCGTCCTGGCACTTCTATTCAGGAAGTGAACGGTGAAGTGGTACGGATAATGATTACCGGGCTGGTTAAGCTCGGTATTCTGCACGGCGAAGTTGAGACGCTTATCGCTGAGAACGCGCACCGCCCTTACTTCATGCACGGTCTGAGCCATTGGCTGGGGCTGGATGTGCATGATGTTGGCGTTTACGGCCAGGATCGCTCGCGCGTACTGGAGCCGGGGATGGTTATCACGGTTGAACCGGGTCTCTATATCTCGCCGGATGCGGATGTGCCGGAGGCCTATAAAGGCATCGGTATCCGCATTGAAGATGACATTGTGATTACCGAAGACGGCAATGAAAACCTGACCGCCAGTGTCGTTAAAAATGCCGATGACATTGAAGCGTTAATGGCGGCGGCAGATCACTCATGAGCGTAATCATTGTTGGTGGCGGAATGGCGGGCGCGACGCTTGCGCTGGCGCTCTCGCAATTAACAAAAGGGCGTCTGCCGGTTCATCTGGTAGAAGCCACAGTGCCGGATTCTGCCGGGCATCCTGGCTTTGATGCCCGCGCCATCGCGCTGGCGGCGGGCACCTGCCAGCAGCTTGCGCGTGTTGGTATCTGGCCGCATATTGCGAAAAACGCCACGCCGATTACCACCGTCCATGTCAGCGATCGTGGCCATGCGGGCTTTGTTACCCTTAGTGCAGAAGATTACCGGATTGACGCGCTTGGTCAGGTCGTTGAGCTGCACGATGTCGGACACACGCTGTTTGCTCTCCTGCAAAAAGCGCCAGGTGTGACGTTACATTGCCCGGCACGGGTGAGCAGTTTTACCCGCACTGAACAGCAGGTCAGCGTGACGCTGGATAGCGGTGAGGTGATTCACGGCAGTTTGCTGGTGGCAGCTGACGGCTCGCGTTCCGCTCTCGGTGCGCAGTGCGGGATTAACTGGCAACAATCGCCTTATCAACAGGCCGCCATTATCGCCAATGTCACCACGGCAGTGGCGCATCAGGGGCGTGCTTTCGAGCGCTTTACCTCTTATGGTCCGCTGGCAATGTTACCTATGTCTCAGGGCCGTTGTTCGCTGGTCTGGTGTCATCCGTTGGAAAAACAGGACGCAGTGTTGAGCTGGAGCGATGAGAAATTTTGCCATGCGTTGCAAAAGGCCTTTGGCTGGCGACTGGGCAAAATCGTCCATGCGGGTACGCGCAGCGCTTATCCACTGGCGTTAACCACTGCGTCATCTCCCATTTCACATCGCACCGTGCTGGTGGGCAATGCTGCACAAACGCTGCACCCTATTGCCGGACAGGGTTTTAACCTTGGCATGCGTGATGTGATGAGCCTTGCTGAAACCGTGGCAGAAGCCTGGTTTGCGCAAAGCGATGTGGGCGGCTATTCGGTTCTGACTCGCTATCGCGATCGTCGTCATGCGGATAAGCAAGCGACGATTGGCGTGACGGACGGATTAGTTCACTTGTTTGCCAACCGTTGGGCGCCGCTGGTTGTCGGGCGTAACGCCGGACTGATGGCAATGGAATTATTTACCCCGGCGCGTGATGCGCTGGCGCAGCGCACCCTGGGTTGGGTGGCGCGTTAAGGCCTGATTCAGGCTTCAGGAGCAATCTGTGCAAAGTGTTGATGTGGCAATTGTTGGCGGCGGTATGGTCGGGCTGGCACTGGCGTGTGGATTGCAGGGCAGTGGACTGCGCGTCGCTGTGCTTGAACAGCAGGTTCCTGCACTGGTGCGCAATGACGCCGCACCGCAGCTTCGCGTTTCTGCCATTAACGCAGCCAGCGAAAAACTGCTCGCCCGCCTCGGAGTCTGGTCCTCCATCACCGCACGTCGCGTGAGTTGTTACCATGGGATGGAAGTGTGGGATAAAGACAGTTTTGGTCGCATTGTCTTTGACGATGCCAGTCTGGGCTACAGCCATCTTGGGCATATCGTCGAAAACGGCGTTATTCAGCAGGCGCTGTGGGAAAAAGTTCAGCAGTGTTCCGATGTGACGCTCACCGTTCCGGCGGCGTTGCAACAGGTGGCATGGGGCGAGAATGAAGCCTTCATTACCCTGCAGGACGGCAGCATGCTGACCGCCCGGCTGGTAGTAGGGGCAGACGGTGCGAATTCCTGGTTGCGTAACAAGGCGGATATTCCGCTCACCTTCTGGGACTACGGGCACCATGCGCTGGTGGCGACTATTCGTACCGCGGAACCCCATCAGGCGGTCGCACGTCAGGCTTTCCACGACGACAGTATTCTGGCCTTTTTACCGCTGGCTGACCCGCATCTCTGCTCGATTGTCTGGTCCCTTCCGCCGGAACAGGCCGATCGGATGCAGAAACTCAGTGATGAAGAGTTCAACCAGGCGCTTTGCGTTGCGTTTGATAACCGCCTTGGGTTGTGCAGCGTTGAAAGCGAACGTCAGCTTTACCCGCTGACCGGGCGCTATGCGCGTCAGTTTGCCGGTCACCGCCTGGCGCTGGTGGGTGATGCCGCGCACACCATCCATCCGCTTGCCGGGCAGGGGGTTAACCTCGGCTTTATGGATGCGGCGGAGCTGATTACTGAGCTGCGTCGTCTGCACAGCCAGGGAAAAGACATCGGCCAACATATGTATCTGCGTCGCTATGAGCGCAGCCGTAAACATAGTGCGGCAATGATGCTGGCGGGGATGCAAGGTTTCCGTGAACTCTTCACCGGGACCCATCCGGCGAAGAAGCTCCTGCGCGACATTGGCCTCAAACTGGCCGACACCCTTCCTGGCGTTAAACCACAGCTGTTACGTCAGGCCATGGGCTTAAACTCCCTTCCGGAGTGGTTACGTTAACTCCGTCACATTTCCCTTCCTATTGACGGGAAGGGACCGCAGCGCCTCATTTGAGAAATTCTAATTTCACCGTATTTTTCGGATTAGATTTTCTCATCTCTCGTTTTTTTAGTATCGGGAAAACTATCTCTTTTGCAGAGGGATTAACTGCATTTTGGGGCTTTATCCTGCTGGGGATGTTTTGTTTGTGCTGCTTCTCCTTTTCTACGTGGATTAATGCTCTGTAGGTGTTTTTGGTGAAAACGGTCATAAGCTAATGTGATGACCCATTTTCTCTTATGGTTAAGCGCCGCTTTCGGTGATAAGTTCAGGCGAAAGTGAACGTTTGCGTCGACAGCCGGGATCGGTGTTGATGCACTGTCGGAAGGTGAATTTTTCATCGACAGAAAACGTAATTTCCCGCTTATTCGACGAGGAAAAAATGGCTCAGCAGACTCCTTTGTATGAACAACACACGCTGTGCGGTGCCCGCATGGTGGATTTCCACGGCTGGATGATGCCACTGCACTATGGCTCGCAAATCGATGAGCACCATGCGGTGCGAACCGATGCCGGTATGTTCGATGTTTCGCACATGACGATTGTCGATCTGCGCGGCAGCCGTACCCGGGAGTTTTTGCGTTATCTGTTGGCAAACGACGTCGCGAAACTCACCAAACCGGGTAAAGCGCTGTACAGCGGCATGCTCAATGCCTCCGGTGGTGTGATTGATGACCTCATCGTCTACTACTTCACCGAAGACTTCTTCCGCCTCGTTGTAAACTCCGCCACTCGCGAAAAAGACCTCTCCTGGATTTCCCAACACGCTGAACCTTTCGCCATCGACATCACCGTGCGTGACGACCTGTCGCTGATTGCGGTCCAGGGGCCGAATGCCCAAGCCAAAGCCGCTACCTTGTTCACCGATGAACAGCGCCAGGCGGTAGAAGGCATGAAGCCGTTCTTTGGCGTTGAATCCGGCGACCTGTTTATTGCGACTACCGGGTATACCGGTGAAGCGGGATATGAAATCGCGCTGCCGAGTGAGAAAGCGGCTGATTTCTGGCAGGCATTAGTCGCTGCCGGCGTTAAGCCGTGTGGTCTGGGGGCTCGCGACACATTACGTCTGGAAGCCGGCATGAATTTATACGGTCAGGAGATGGATGAAGGCGTTTCTCCGCTGGCCGCTAATATGGGCTGGACCATCGCCTGGGAACCCGCCGATCGTGATTTCATTGGGCGTGAAGCACTTGAAGCCCAGCGTGAGAAGGGCACGGAACAGCTGGTCGGTCTGGTAATGACCGAAAAAGGCGTGCTGCGCAATGAACTCCCGGTACGTTTTACGGATGTCCACGGCAACCCACAAGAAGGTGTGATCACCAGCGGTACTTTCTCTCCTACGCTTGGCTACAGTATTGCACTGGCACGCGTTCCGGCAGGGATCGGTGATACGGCAATCGTCCAGATCCGTAACCGTGAAATGCCGGTAAAAGTGACGAAACCTGTTTTTGTACGCGCTGGCAAAGCCGTCGCGTGATTTATTCTTATTTGGAGATTTAGTGATGAGCAACGTACCTGCAGAACTGAAATACAGTAAAGAACATGAGTGGCTGCGCAAAGAGGCCGATGGTTCTTACACCGTCGGAATCACCGAACACGCGCAGGAACTGCTGGGCGATATGGTGTTTGTCGATCTGCCTGAAGTGGGTTCGGTTGTCGCCGCTGGTGATGACTGTGCCGTTGCCGAATCGGTAAAAGCGGCTTCCGACATCTACGCACCAATCGGTGGTGAAATTGTTGCCGTCAACGAAACGCTGAGCGACTCCCCGGAGCAAGTGAACAGCGAACCGTACGGCGAAGGCTGGATTTTCAAAATCAAAGCCAGTGACGAAGCGGAAGCTGATGCGCTGCTGAGCGCAACAGAATACCAGGCGCTGTTAGAAGACGAATAATTGTCAATCCCCCTCTCCCTTTGGGAGAGGGCAGGGGTGAGGGTGCCAATCTTCCCCTCACCCTAACCCTCTCCCAAAGGGAGAGGGAACGTAAATTCACTTGCACGTTTCAGGAACCCTCGCTCATGACTCAGACGTTAAGTCAGCTTGAAAATCGCGGCGCATTTATTGAAAGACACATTGGCCCGGACGCACAGCAGCAACATGACATGCTGGCTGTTGTTGGGGCAGAGTCGCTCAATGCGCTGACCTCGCAAATCGTCCCGAAAGATATTCAGCTGGCGACACCGCCGGATATTGGCGAGGCGACCACCGAATTTGCGGCACTTGCGGAGCTGAAAGCCATTGCCAGCCGCAACAAGCGCTTTAAGTCTTACATTGGCATGGGTTACACCGCCGTGCAGTTGCCGCCGGTTATCCTGCGTAACATGCTGGAAAATCCGGGCTGGTATACGGCGTATACGCCATATCAGCCAGAGGTATCACAAGGTCGTCTCGAAGCACTGTTGAACTTCCAGCAGGTCACGCTTGATCTGACCGGTCTGGATATTGCCTCCGCCTCACTGCTGGATGAAGCGACTGCCGCCGCCGAAGCGATGGCGATGGCCAAACGCGTCAGTAAGCTCAAGAATGCCAATCGCTTCTTTGTTGCTGCCGATATTCACCCGCAAACCCTTGACGTCGTCCGCACACGCGCTGAAACCTTTGGCTTTGACATCATTGTTGATGATGCGAGCAAAGTCCTGGATCACCAGGATGTCTTCGGTGTGCTGCTGCAACAGGTCGGCACCACGGGCGAAGTGCATGACTACAGTGCGCTTATCGCCGAGCTGAAATCCCGCAAAGTGGTCGTGAGCGTGGCTGCCGACTTTATGGCGCTGGTGTTGCTGACGGCCCCTGGCAAACAGGGTGCTGATATCGTCTTCGGCTCCGCCCAGCGTTTTGGCGTGCCGATGGGTTATGGCGGGCCGCATGCCGCGTTCTTTGCGGCAAAAGATGAATTCAAACGCTCCATGCCGGGCCGTATCATTGGTGTCTCTAAAGATGCGGCGGGTAACACGGCGCTGCGTATGGCGATGCAGACCCGCGAGCAACATATCCGCCGCGAAAAAGCCAACTCCAACATCTGTACGTCCCAGGTTCTGCTGGCCAACATCGCCAGCCTGTATGCGGTCTATCATGGTCCGGTTGGCCTGAAGCGAATCGCAGGGCGTATCCATCGCCTGGCCGATATTCTGGCAACCGGCCTGCAGCAAAAAGGGCTGAAACTGCGTCACGCTCACTACTTCGATACCCTGTGTGTGGAAGTGGCAGACAAAGCTGGCGTACTGGCTCGTGCACAAGCCGCTGAAATCAACCTGCGTAGCGACATTCTCAACGCCGTGGGTATTACGCTTGATGAAACCACCACCCGTGAAGATGTTCAGGCGCTGTTCGCCGTGGTTCTGGGTGATGCGCACGGGCTGGAGATTGATGCGCTGGACAAAGAGGTGGCGCATGACAGCCGCTCGGTGCCTGCCGTGATGCTGCGTGACGATGCGATCCTGAGCCACCCGGTGTTCAATCGCTACCACAGCGAAACCGAGATGATGCGTTACATGCACTCTCTGGAACGCAAAGATCTGGCGCTTAATCAGGCGATGATCCCGCTGGGTTCCTGCACCATGAAACTGAATGCCGCAGCTGAAATGATCCCGATCACCTGGCCGGAATTTGCTGAACTGCATCCGTTCTGCCCGGCAGAGCAGGCTGAAGGCTATCACCAGATGATCAACCAACTCTCCGACTGGCTGGTGAAACTGACCGGTTACGATGCCCTTTGCATGCAGCCGAACTCCGGTGCACAGGGTGAATACGCGGGTCTGCTGGCGATTCGTCATTACCATGAAAGCCGCAATGAAGGTCATCGTGATATCTGTCTGATCCCAAGCTCTGCCCACGGTACCAACCCGGCGTCTGCGCAAATGGCGGGCATGCAGGTGGTGGTGGTGGCATGTGATAAGAATGGCAACATTGATCTGGCTGACCTGCGTGCGAAAGCAGAGCAGACGGGGGCAAACCTCTCCTGCATCATGGTGACTTACCCGTCCACTCACGGTGTGTATGAAGAGACGATCCGTGAAGTGTGCGACATCGTGCATCAGTACGGTGGCCAGGTTTACCTCGACGGCGCAAACATGAACGCGCAGGTGGGGATCACCTCGCCGGGCTTTATCGGTGCCGACGTTTCTCACCTCAACCTGCACAAAACCTTCTGTATTCCTCACGGTGGTGGCGGTCCGGGCATGGGGCCAATCGGCGTGAAAGCGCACCTGGCTCCGTTTGTGCCGGGTCACAGCGTGGTACAAATCGAAGGCATGCTGACCCGTCAGGGCGCGGTGTCTGCGGCCCCATTCGGCAGCGCGTCTATTCTGCCCATCAGTTGGATGTACATCCGCATGATGGGTGCCGAAGGGCTGAAACAGGCAAGCCAGGTCGCGATCCTCAATGCGAACTATATTGCCCGCCGCCTGCAGGATGCTTTCCCGGTACTCTATACCGGGCGTGATGGCCATGTGGCTCACGAATGTATTCTCGACATTCGCCCGCTTAAAGAAGAGACCGGTATCAGTGAGCTTGATATCGCCAAGCGCCTGATTGACTACGGTTTCCATGCGCCGACCATGTCCTTCCCGGTCGCCGGAACGCTGATGGTTGAGCCGACTGAATCGGAAAGCAAAGCTGAACTGGATCGCTTTATTGATGCGATGCTGGCTATTCGCGCGGAGATCGTCCGTGTGAAAGCAGGTGAATGGCCGCTGGCAGACAACCCACTGGTCAATGCCCCGCACACCCAGAACGAGCTGGTGGCTGAGTGGAACCATGCCTACACCCGTGAGCTGGCGGTCTTCCCGGCAGGGCTGGCGAACAAGTACTGGCCGACGGTGAAACGTCTGGATGATGTTTACGGCGATCGTAACCTGTTCTGCTCTTGCGTGCCGATGAGCGATTACGAGTAATCACTTCGCACTATACTTCTGGCCGGGTCAGCATTTGCTGCACCCGGCTTTTTTATTGGGAGAACGAAAAGTGGCAATAGCACTGGTGACCGGCGGAAGTCGGGGAATTGGCAAAGCAACGGCGTTACAGCTTGGCGCTGAGGGCTATACGGTAGCGGTAAATTATCAGCAAAACGTGGAAGCCGCGCAGTCTGTGGTGGAGGCTATTGTCGACGCGGGGGGGCGTGCCTTTGCGGTTCAGGCTGACATCAGCGATGAAGCACAGGTTGTAGCGATGTTTGCGCGTATTGATGAAGAAGGCCAGCCGTTGACGGCACTGGTGAATAACGCAGGTATTTTGTTTACCCAAAGTCGTGTCGAAGCGATGACGGCTGAACGCATCAATCAGGTGCTGTGCACTAACGTAACCGGCACCTTTCTCTGCTGCCGGGAAGCTATCAAGCGTATGGCGCTACCGCACGGTGGGCAGGGAGGGGCGATTGTTAATGTCTCATCAGCCGGAGCTCGGCTGGGTTCGCCGGGTGAGTATGTTGATTACGCCGCGTCAAAAGGGGCTATGGATACGCTGACAACGGGATTGTCGCTGGAAGTCGCCGCACAGGGAATACGTGTTAACAGCGTGCGCCCGGGGTTTATCTACACACAAATGCATGCCTCTGGTGGCGAACCGGGAAGAGTGGATCGGGTAAAGGCGTCATTGCCCATGCAGCGCGGCGGTCAGCCGGAAGAGGTGGCCCAGGCGATCGTCTGGTTGCTCAGTGAGAAAGCCTCTTACGTGACGGGGAGTTTTATTGAGCTGGCGGGTGGGAAATAAGCGACTGCCCCTCACCCCGGCCCTCTCCCCAAAGGGGTGAGGGGGCAAACCCGATTGAGCCAGTATTACAGACCGCACCGGAAAGTCCCTTCTCCCCTATGGGGAGAAGGTTAGGATGAGGGGAATCCCTGTTAGATATTCTCGCCGTTGCTGGCGATCACGGTTTTATACCAGTCGAAGCTCTTCTTACGGGAACGGGACATGTCGCCGGTGCCGTCGTCGTGCTTGTTCACGTAGATAAAGCCGTAGCGTTTGCTGTACTGACCGGTGGTGAAGGAAACACAGTCAATGCAGCCCCACGGGGTGTAACCCATCAGGTCAACGCCGTCATAGGTGACTGCTTCGACCATCTCTTTGACGTGAGCACGCAGGTAATCAATGCGGTAATCGTCATTGATGCTGCCATCTTCTTCGACTTTGTCGTAAGCACCAAAGCCATTCTCAACGATAAACAACGGCTTTTGATAACGCTCGTACAGTTCGCAAAGCGCATAACGCAGGCCTACCGGGTCAATCTGCCAGCCCCAGTCGGACGCTTTAACGTGCGGGTTCGGCACGCTGCCCTGGAAGCCAGAAATGGCATCACCGGTACCGCCATCCGCTTTGACTGCGTTGGTCATGTAGTAGCTGAAGCCCAGATAGTCGCAGGTGCCTTCGCGCAGCGCCTGTTCGTCACCAGCTTCCATCTTGATGTTGAAGCCACGGCGTTCCCACTCGTTCAGCACGTAAGACGGGTAGTAACCACGCAACTGCACATCGGTAAAGACATAGCGCTCACGCATGGATTCCTGAGCAAACATCACATCTTCTGGTTTGCAGGAGAACGGATACAGCGGCACCATCGCCAGCATGCAGCCAATCTGCATTTCCGGGTTGATGCGGTGACCGATTTTCACCGCGATGGCGCTGGCTACGAACTGGTGGTGCAGAACCTGGTACATGGTCTCTTCCGGATTCTCATGGTCGGTATAGACCACGCCGGAACAGCAGTAACCAAACAGCGGTGCGCGCCAGTTGCGCTGGTTGTTGATTTCGTTAAAGGTCATCCAGTATTTGACCTTGGATTTGTAGCGCTCAAACACCACTTCGGCGAAGCGAACAAAGAAATCAACGACTTTACGGTTAGTCCAGCCACCATACTCCTGCACCAGGTGCAGAGGCATCTCGAAGTGGGACAGGGTGATAACCGGCTCGATGTTATATTTGAGCAGCTCGTCAAACATATCATCATAGAATTTCAGACCTTCTTCGTTTGGCTGCTGTTCATCCCCATTCGGGAAGATGCGGGTCCATGCGATAGAGGTGCGGAAGCATTTGAAGCCCATCTCGGCGAAGAGTTTGATGTCTTCTTTGTAGTGGCTGTAGAAGTCGACGGCTTCGTGGTTAGGGTAGTATTTCCCTTCAATGACCTCCTGGGTGATTTCACGCGGAACGCCATGTGCGCCACCGGTCAGCACATCACAAATGCTCGGGCCTTTGCCGCCTTTATTCCAGCCGCCTTCAACCTGATGCGCAGCTACCGCGCCGCCCCATAAAAAGTCTTTTGGTAAGGTCAGTTTTTTCATCGTCGCTCGTCTCGGTATATTAATTTCTGAGGTCGAGTCTAACAAAGGGAATTAAAATGTCACGATATAACAAATTACCCAGGCGGTAACTTGTTACATCAAAAAAACAGCCTGTTTTTTTATGCTATTTTTCTCGCCAGTTTTCGGCCTAGAGATTCGAGAATATAAATAACGGGGATTTGCGTCGTGATATCGTAAACGCCAGCGATACGTGTTTGCGGCACGTGCCAGGAGAGGTTGAAGTCCGCAAGCTTAGCAAGGCGCGAATGTTCGTGACTGGTTATCGACAGCACTTTGCAGTGATGCAGGCTGAACTGGCTGGCGAAGCGCAGAATCTCCTCGGTCTCACCAGACACGGAAAGCACAATGGCTAACGCATTTCTTGCCATGTCATTGGTAACCGGGAAATAAGGATCGTCAATATGGTTGCTGAATTTTCCAATATTTGAGAAGAAGCGTGCGCCATATTTTGCCAGCGCGCCAGAAGTACCAGCACCGACGAATATAATGCGCTCTGACGATAATATAATGTCGACCGCTTTATCTAACAGAATATCAAATTCGTCATTGTTCACACTTTTGAAAAAGCTAATAATTTCGCTGGCACCGAAATTCGCCTGTTGCGGTTCGTTCTGCTCTAAATATAATTTAAATCGCACGCGAAACTCAGAATAACCTTCGCACTGTAATTTACGGCAGAAACGCAACACCGTGGTGGTAGAGACTCCTGCACCGTCGGCCAGTTCGCGGATGGTCATGTACATCACTTTGTCACGGTTTTTGACGACATAGTTGTAGACCATCATCTCAAGATTGTTGAGACTGGCAATTGCGGCGTGGGAGAACATACTCACGATGGCGATGACTCACTTATCTGATTTATCTTCAGGGAATAATAACATGCAGCCGAACGACATCACTTTTTTTCAACGTTTTCAGAGCGACATTCTGGCCGGGCGTAAAACCATTACGATCCGTGATGAAATGGAATCGCACTTCAAAGCGGGCGATATCCTGCGTGTTGGACGCTACGAAGATGATGAGTACTTCTGCACAATCCAGGTGATGGGCACCTCCACAGTGACGCTGGACACCCTGACTGAACAGCATGCGCAGCAGGAAAACATGACGCTCGACGAACTCAGGCAGGTCATTGCTGAAATCTACCCTGAGCAACAGCAGTTTTATGTCATTGATTTTAAATGTTTAAAATAAATCGCGCACATGTGTAAGTTTAATTTAAGTCATTAACTAACTGATTTTAATTGCTTTGATCGGTTTATTGATTTTTTTTAGCGAACAGGTGTGCACTGAAATCATTCTCAGTTACTCTATACCCGCGACGTTTCAATTTGAGTTTTCCCGGAGTTAACTATGGTGGATAAACCACTTATCGCGCAGGGATATACACTGGCTGAGGAAATAGCCAACAGCATCAGCCACGGCATCGGGCTGGTGTTTGGGATTGTGGGACTGGTGCTGTTACTGGTTCAGGCGGTGGATAGTAACGCCAGTATTATGGCGATCGCCAGCTACAGCCTGTATGGCGGCAGTATGATTTTGCTGTTCCTGGCCTCGACGCTTTATCACGCCATTCCTCACCAGCGGGCTAAGGTGTGGCTGAAAAAATTTGACCACTGCGCAATCTATTTACTGATTGCCGGAACCTATACGCCGTTCTTGCTCGTGGGGTTGAATTCGCCGCTGGCTCGCGGACTGATGGTGGTTATCTGGAGTCTGGCGCTGCTGGGGGTTCTGTTCAAACTGACCATCGCGCACCGTTTTAAAGTGTTGTCGCTGGTGACCTATCTGACCATGGGCTGGCTGTCGCTGATTGTGGTTTATCAGCTTGCGACCCGGCTGTCCGTTGGTGGGGTGACGTTGTTGGCGTTAGGCGGTGTGGTCTATTCGCTGGGCGTGATTTTCTACGTCTGTAAACGCATTCCCTATAACCATGCTATCTGGCACGGCTTTGTGCTGGGCGGCAGCGTTTGTCACTTCCTGGCGATTTATCTGTACGTCGGGCAGGTTTAAGTAAGGGTGCCGGGTAGGGCGGAAGACGCCACCCGGCATTTGAACTCACTCTTCCAGCGAGTATGGCAGGGGTTCAATCGCCAGAGTGTTCGCGTCATCGCGCACGCGGAACACGCTATCGGGTTCCATATCGTTGTTCATCACGACCTGCACCAGAACGCGGCCATCATCCAGCTGCGCGGCGGCCAGCACCGTACCGGTGCGACGCCAGTTCTCGCCCATTTTCAGTTCCAGATCTTCACCCGCTTCCGGTACACGACTGGCATTACCTGCCAGGTACCAGAGAGCACGCTTATTGGCACCACGGAATTTCGCCCTGGCGACCATCTCCTGACCGGTGTAGCACCCTTTTTTGAAGCTGATGCCACCCAACGCCTGAATATTGGTAGCTTGCGGAATGAACTGCGCACTGTTGGCCGCATCAATAACTGGCAATCCGGCTTCAATGTTCAGCGCCAGCCATTGCTGACTGTTGTTTAACTGCGCTTCACCGCGTAAAGCTTCAGTCACGCGCTCAGCGGTGGCAACGTCCGTCACGATCAGGAAACGTTCCGCCGGATGCGCAAACCACAGCACGGAGGTTTCACCTTCGCGCACAACCTGTTTTTCAGCATCAGGTAGCTCAGCAAACAGATTTGCCAGCGCAGCACGGGCCTGGAAACCGGCAACACCGAGCAGCACTTTTTCATCGTCAGTGGCGATAACCACCTTCGAGAACACGGCATATTTCTTCAACTGAGTCAGTTGATCCGCCGCGACGCTGCGGCGCAGGATCCAGTTAAAACCGCCTTCTTTACGGAACAGGCGCAGGTTGCTCCACATCTTGCCTTTCGCATCGCAATGCGCGACCAGCAGATGCTGATCGTCAGTGAGCTTAGCCACATCGGCAGTGACCTGTCCTTGCAGATATTTTTCACTGTCCGCACCCGTAATGGAGCCTAAAGCCCAGTCATCGAGGGTCATAAGTGTCAGCGGCAAACGCGCAGAGGCGGTCGGCTGGCGCGGAGGAAACGAAGTAAAAGCCATATGTTGTGTCCTGATTAGCCTGACGCGGTGTCATGACGTAATGGTAAAAGAGCCACTCATCAATGCAAGCAATAAAAACAGGCGATTCGTGCGCTAATCACCGAATGCGAAGCGCCACGTAAATTAAGGTAATGGTTTACATCTCTGAGACTTATTCTGGAACACTGCGCGTAAATATAAATATTCCGCTAATGGATGATTAAAAACACGTTACAATGGTTTCCCATCGCGGCTATGCAGGAATCAGAAATGGATATTAGCAACAAAGCCCGTATTCACTGGGCGTGCCGACGCGGAATGCGCGAACTTGATATTTCAATCATGCCTTTTTTTGAGCATGAATATGATTCGCTAAGCGACGAAGATAAGCGTGTGTTTGTCCGCCTTCTGGAAAGTGATGACCCGGATTTATTCAATTGGCTAATGAATCATGGCAAACCGCAGGATGGCGAGTTGCAACGGATGGTACAGTTAATTCAAACACGGAATCGGGAACGTGGTCCTGTGGCAATCTGATTTACGCGTCTCATGGCGCTCACAATGGCTTTCATTACTTCTCCACGGTTTGATGGCGGCTTTTGTATTGCTTGTACCCTGGCCATTAAGCTACACGCCACTTTGGCTGTTACTGCTCTCGCTGGTGGTGTTTGACTGTGTTCGCAGTCAGCGCCGCATCAATGCGCGGCAGGGTGAAATTAAGCTGTTAATGGATTCCCGACTGCGATGGCAGGGTGTGGAATGGGAGATTGTGGGCACACCCTGGATGTTAAGCATCGGGATGATTATACGATTACGACGCAGCGAAGACGGACGCCGTCAGCATTTATGGTTGGCTGCAGACAGTATGGATGCGCAGGAGTGGCGTGATTTGCGCCGAATGATTTCGCAACAGTCGGCGCAGGGGCAGAACTAAGGTCAGAGCGGGTCAGGCAAACTGCTCTGCCATCTCCATCAGAATTTGTTCACACCAGCTTTGCAGGCGCTCATCGCTGAGGTCGTACTGATTGGTTTCATCAAGCGCCAGGCCGACAAAAAGTTGACCGTCGGCAATGACCGGTTTGGCACTGGTGAATTCATAGCCTTCCGTCGGCCAGTAACCGACAAATTTTGCGCCGCGCGGGGCTAGTTTGTCATGCAGCATACCCAGTGCATCCAGGAACCATTCCCCGTATCCAAGCTGGTCACCCATGCCATAAAGGGCGATGATTTTCCCCTCAAGGTTCAGTGTGTCGAGCTTGTCCCAGATGGCTTCCCAGTCTTCCTGTAACTCGCCAAAATCCCAGGTCGGAATGCCGAGGATTAACGCGTCGTACTGCTCCATCAGTTCGGGAGCGTCATCTTTCAGGTTGTGTAACGTCACCAGCTCCGGGCCAATAATGTCGCGGATTTTCTCCGCTGCCATCTCGGTATAGCAAGTGCTGGAGCCATAAAAAAGACCGATGTTCATAACGTAAACGTCTCAATTCTGGATGTGTCTTTGCCCGCAGTGTACCAGAATCAGATATCAATCAGGCATAATGCAGCGACACGAATGAAGAAGAGGTTGGGATGGAGCAGGATCTCGCACGCATCGAACAGTTTCTTGATGCCCTTTGGCTGGAGCGCAACCTGGCGGAAAATACCCTTAGTGCGTACCGCCGCGATCTACAGGGACTGGTCGAGTGGTTGCATCATCGAGAACTGAGTTTGCACAGTGTACAAGCGGATGATTTGCAAGGCTTACTGGCCGAGAGAATGGAGGGCGGCTACAAGGCCACCAGCTCGGCACGTTTGTTAAGTGCGATGCGCCGCTTCTTTCAGCATCTGTACCGGGAAAAATTCCGCGAAGACGATCCCAGCGCACTGCTGGCTTCACCGAAACTCCCCCAGCGTCTGCCGAAAGATCTCAGTGAAGCGCAGGTTGAGCGGCTATTAGCATCTCCGACCATTGACCAACCGCTGGAGTTACGCGATAAAGCCATGCTGGAAGTGCTTTATGCGACCGGTTTGCGTGTTTCTGAACTGGTTGGGTTGACCATGAGTGACATCAGTTTGCGCCAGGGTGTGGTGCGTGTCATCGGTAAAGGCAACAAAGAGCGGCTGGTGCCGCTGGGCGAAGAGGCGGTGTACTGGGTCGAAACCTGGCTCGAGCACGGTCGTCCCTGGCTACTGAATGGAGTGTCTATTGATGTGTTGTTCCCGAGCCAGCGCGCCCAACAGATGACGCGGCAAACCTTTTGGCACCGCATCAAGCACTATGCGCAACTGGCGGGCATTGATAGCGAAAAGCTCTCACCGCACGTTTTGCGTCATGCGTTTGCTACACATTTACTCAATCACGGTGCAGATTTACGTGTGGTTCAGATGTTGCTGGGCCATAGCGATCTCTCCACCACCCAGATTTATACGCACGTTGCGACAGAGCGACTGCGACAGCTTCATCAACAACATCATCCTCGAGCGTGATGGTGGGTTACTAAGGATTCGTTATGAAAAAAGGTTTCATCGCATTGACCCTGATGGCCGCAGCACTGACCGGTGTTGCCCACGCTGATGACACAGCGATCAAGCAGTCGCTGGCAAAACTGGGCGTGCAGAGCTCCGATATCCAGCCTGCGCCTGTTGCTGGCCTGAAAACTGTGCTGACAAACAGTGGCGTGCTGTACGTGACTGAAGATGGCAAACATATCATTCAGGGGCCAATGTATGACGTGAGCGGTGCTCAGCCCGTTAACGTGACCAACAAATTGCTGATGACCCATCTCAATGCGCTCGAGAAAGAGATGATTGTCTACAAAGCACCGCAGGAAAAACACGTTATTACCGTCTTTACCGACATCACCTGCGGCTATTGCCACAAGCTGCATGAAGAGATGGCTGACTACAACGCACTGGGCATCACCGTGCGTTATCTGGCCTTCCCGCGTCAGGGGCTGGAAAGCCAGGCAGAGCAGGACATGAAAGCCATCTGGTGTGCGAAAGACCGCAACAAAGCCTTTGATGATGCAATGAGCGGCAAAGGGGTGAAACCGGCCAGCTGTGACGTGGATATTGCTGACCACTACGCACTGGGCGTGCAGTTTGGCGTCAACGGTACACCGGCGATTGTGCTGAGTAACGGCTATGTTGTACCGGGCTATCAGGGGCCGAAAGAGATGAAAGCCTTCCTTGATGAGCACCAGAAACAGACTGGCGGTAAGTAACTCCTGTGAAATCTGAAATACACCTTCGCCGCCGCGAAGCTGCCGACACTGCGGCACTCCCGGCGGATTTACACCCGCTGTTAAGTCGATTGTATGCCAGTCGCGGCGTATGCCAGGCAAGCGATCTGGAACGCGGCGTAAAAGGCATGTTGCCCTGGCAGCGCCTGCACGGGATTGATAAAGCCGTCGAGGTGCTCTACAACGCCCTGCGTGAAGGCTTGCGCATTATGGTGGTGGGGGACTTTGACGCCGATGGCGCCACCAGTACCGCGTTGAGCGTGCTGGCTTTGCGAGCGCTGGGTGGCAGTAACATTGCCTATCTGGTACCGAACCGCTTTGAAGATGGTTATGGTCTGAGCCCGGAAGTGGTGGACCAGGCCCATGCCCGTGGTGCGCAGTTTATTCTTACCGTTGATAACGGTATCTCTTCCCACGCCGGGGTTGAGCGTGCGCATCAGTTGGGGATTCCGGTACTGGTTACCGATCACCATTTACCCGGTGACACGCTGCCCGAAGCCGAAGCCATTATTAACCCCAACTTACGAGAGTGTGATTTCCCTTCGAAATCACTGGCGGGTGTGGGGGTGGCATTTTATCTGATGTTGGCATTGCGCACGTACCTGCGTGATAACGGCTGGTTTGACGCGCGTGGTATTGCCGTACCTAACCTTGCCGAACTGCTTGATCTGGTTGCACTCGGTACGGTAGCCGATGTGGTTCCACTGGACGCCAATAACCGCATTCTCACCTGGCAGGGGTTGAGCCGTATTCGTGCCGGAAAATGCCGGCCGGGCATTAAAGCGCTGTTGGAAATTGCCAATCGCGATGCACAAAAACTGGCAGCCAGTGACTTAGGCTTTGCGTTGGGGCCGCGTCTTAACGCTGCCGGGCGGCTGGATGATATGTCCGTGGGTGTCGCGTTGCTGTTAAGTGAGAACCTCGGTGAGGCTCGAGTGCTCGCCAGTGAGCTGGATGCCCTTAACCAGACACGTAAAGAGATTGAGCAGGGAATGCAGGCTGAAGCACTAATGCTCTGCGAGAAGCTTGAACGTAGCAGCGACACGCTGCCGGGTGGTCTGGCGATGTACCACCCTGAGTGGCATCAGGGCGTGGTGGGCATTCTCGCCTCGCGTATCAAAGAGCGTTTTCACCGTCCGGTGATTGCCTTTGCGCCTGCTGGCGAAGGGACCCTCAAAGGCTCTGGGCGCTCAATTCAGGGTCTGCACATGCGCGACGCGCTGGAGCGTTTGGATACGCTTTACCCTGGCCTGATGATCAAATTCGGTGGACATGCGATGGCGGCAGGATTGTCTCTCGAAGAATCTCGTTTCGATGAATTCCAGCGCTACTTTGGTGAACTGGTCACGGAGTGGCTGGATCCTTCATTGCTGCAAGGGGAGATCGTATCCGATGGGACACTGGCCCCGCAGGATATGACCCTTGAGATTGCCGAGATGCTGCGCGAAGCCGGTCCTTGGGGACAGATGTTCCCTGAACCGATGTTCGACGGCGAGTTTCGCATTCTGCAACAGCGGCTGGTGGGCGAACGTCATTTGAAAGTGATGCTTGAACCCGTTGGTGGTGGTCCGCTGCTCGACGGTATCGCGTTTAATGTGGATACCACCTGTTGGCCGGATAACGGCGTGCGTCAGGTCACGGCCGCCTACAAACTGGATGTGAACGAGTTTCGTGGCAACCGCAGCGTGCAACTTATCATCGAAAATCTCTGGCCAATTTAGCGCCAGTAATCTCTACTAATAAGGGCGTGGATCCGCTACAATTCCGCCCTTATGACCGCATTTTGACAAGTCCATTAAAAGAAAACAGACCATGTTTGAAATCAATCCGGTAAGAAACCGCATTCAAGACCTCACAGAGCGTTCCGACGTTCTTAGGGGGTATCTTTGACTATGATGCCAAGAAAGAGCGTCTTGAAGAAGTAAACGCCGAGCTGGAACAGCCGGACGTCTGGAACGAACCTGAACGCGCACAGGCGCTGGGTAAAGAGCGTTCCTCCCTCGAAGCCATCGTAGAAACCTTCGATCAGATGAGTCAGGGGCTGGAAGATGTTTCCGGTCTGTTGGAGCTCGCGGTTGAAGCCGATGATGAAGAGACCTTCAACGAAGCTATCACTGAGCTTGACGTGCTGGAAGATAAGCTGGCGCAGCTCGAATTCCGCCGTATGTTCTCCGGCGAATACGACAGCGCTGACTGCTACCTGGATATCCAGGCCGGTTCCGGCGGCACCGAAGCGCAGGACTGGGCGAGCATGCTGACCCGCATGTATTTGCGTTGGGCAGAAGCCCGCGGTTTCAAAACCGAAATCATCGAAGAATCAGAAGGTGAAGTAGCGGGTATCAAATCCGTGACCATCAAGATCTCTGGTGAGTATGCCTTTGGCTGGTTACGTACCGAAACGGGCGTTCACCGCCTGGTGCGTAAGAGCCCGTTCGATTCCGGCGGTCGTCGCCACACGTCGTTTAGTTCTGCGTTTGTCTACCCGGAAGTAGATGACGATATCGATATCGAAATCAACCCGGCGGATCTGCGTATCGATGTTTATCGCGCATCCGGCGCGGGTGGTCAGCACGTTAACCGTACGGAATCGGCGGTGCGTATTACGCACATCCCGACCAACACGGTAACCCAGTGCCAGAACGACCGTTCGCAGCACAAAAACAAAGACCAGGCCATGAAGCAGATGAAAGCGAAGCTTTATGAACTGGAAATGCAGAAGAAAAATGCCGAGAAGCAGTCGCTGGAAGACAACAAGTCTGACATTGGCTGGGGCAGCCAGATCCGTTCTTACGTCCTGGACGACTCCCGCATCAAAGATCTGCGTACCGGTGTCGAAACCCGTAACACGCAGGCGGTGCTGGACGGTAGCCTGGACCAATTCATCGAAGCAAGTTTGAAAGCAGGGTTATGAGGAACCAACATGTCTGAACAACACGCACAGGGCGCTGACGCGGCAGTCGATCTTAATAATGAACTGAAAACCCGCCGCGAGAAGCTGGCACACCTGCGTGAGCAAGGTCTGCCGTTCCCGAACGATTTTCGCCGTGACCATACTTCTGACCAACTGCATGCTGACTTCGATGGTAAAGAAAACGAAGAGCTGGAAGCGCTGAACATCGAAGTGGCCGTTGCTGGCCGCATGATGACCCGCCGTATTATGGGGAAAGCGTCTTTCGTTACGCTGCAGGATGTCGGCGGCCGCATTCAGCTGTACGTTGCCCGTGACGATCTGCCGGAAGGCATCTACAACGAGCAGTTCAAGAAGTGGGATCTGGGCGATATCCTCGGCGCGAAAGGCAAGCTGTTCAAGACCAAAACTGGCGAGCTGTCTATCCACTGTACCGAACTGCGTCTTCTGACCAAAGCACTGCGCCCGCTGCCGGACAAATTCCACGGCCTGCAGGATCAGGAAGCGCGTTATCGTCAGCGTTATCTGGATCTCATCTCCAACGATGAATCCCGCAACACCTTTAAAGTGCGTTCCAAAATCATGGCCGGCATTCGCCAGTTCATGGTGAACCGCGACTTTATGGAAGTGGAAACCCCGATGATGCAGGTGATCCCTGGCGGCGCGTCTGCGCGTCCGTTCATCACCCATCACAACGCGCTGGATCTGGACATGTACCTGCGTATCGCGCCGGAACTGTACCTCAAGCGTCTGGTGGTTGGCGGCTTCGATCGTGTATTCGAGATCAACCGTAACTTCCGTAACGAAGGTATCTCCGTTCGCCACAACCCTGAGTTCACCATGATGGAACTCTATATGGCGTACGCGGATTACAAAGATCTGATCGAACTGACGGAATCGCTGTTCCGTACCCTGGCGCAGGACATTCTGGGTAAAACCGAAGTCCCTTACGGCGACGAAGTGTTTGATTTCGGTAAGCCATTCGAAAAACTGACCATGCGTGAAGCGATTCAGAAATACCGTCCGGAAACCAACATGGCGGATCTGGATAACTTCGACTCAGCGAAAGCCATTGCAGAAAGCATCGGCATCAAAGTTGAGAAAAGCTGGGGTCTGGGCCGTACCGTGACCGAGATCTTCGAAGAAGTGGCCGAAGCGCACCTGATTCAGCCGACTTTCATCACCGAATACCCGGCAGAGGTTTCTCCGCTGGCGCGCCGTAACGACGTGAACCCGGAAATCACTGACCGCTTCGAATTCTTCATCGGTGGTCGTGAAATCGGTAACGGCTTTAGCGAGCTGAACGATGCGGAAGATCAGGCGCAACGCTTCCAGGATCAGGTTAACGCGAAAGATGCGGGCGATGATGAAGCGATGTTCTACGACGAAGATTACGTGACCGCGCTGGAACATGGTCTGCCGCCGACAGCGGGCCTGGGCATTGGTATCGACCGTATGGTTATGCTGTTCACTAACAGCCACACCATCCGTGACGTGATCCTCTTCCCGGCGATGCGTCCGGTAAAATAAGTCGCTAAGACGTGAATAAGCCCCGGCGTGAAAACGCGGGGCTTTTTTGTCTATAGAAAACCCCCAGCTAGGCTGGGGGTTCAGTAAAGCTTTCAGCTTTGAGCCGGATATAAAAACCCCTTTTGATTTGTTAAAACATCTTTGCGGTCTGGCAACTGCAAAAGTTAAACAAGAAATCAAAAGGGGGTCCCAATGGGGGACGAAAAGAGCTTAGCGCACACCCGATGGAACTGTAAATATCACATAGTCTTTGCGCCCAAATACCGCCGACAGGTGTTTTATGGGGAGAAACGCAGAGCAATAGGCGGCATATTAAGAAAGCTATGTGAATGGAAAAACGTCCATATTCTAGAAGCAGAATGCTGTACGGATCACATTCATATGCTTCTGGAAATCCCACCGAAGATGAGTGTGTCGGGGTTCATGGGGTATCTGAAAGGCAAAAGCAGTCTGATGCTTTATGAGCAGTTTGGGGATTTGAAATTCAAGTACAGAAACAGGGAGTTCTGGTGCCGTGGGTACTACGTAGACACGGTGGGTAAGAACACGGCAAAGATACAGGAATACATAAAGCACCAGCTTGAAGAGGATAAGATGGGGGAGCAGTTATCGATCCCTTATCCGGGCAGCCCGTTTACGGGCCGTAAGTAGCGAAGTCTGATGCAAATGTCAGATCGTATGCGCCTGTTAGGGCGCGGCTGGTAACAGAGCCTTATAGGCGCATTTGAAAAACCTCCGGCTATGCCGGAGGATATTTATTATTGCCTTACGCTGGCTGAAAACTGACGAAGCGCCTCTTTTGCGCTGGCGGCTTCCAGCGCCATCCACGGGCTAAAGGCCCAGGGCGTGGCCTCTAACGCGCTCAGCAGATCGCCAAGCTTAACCCACTGGTATTCCATCACTTCATCGGCATTGATGATGACGGGCGTGATGACTTGTGCAGCAAAGACCGGGCAGATTTCATTTTCAACGATCCCTGAAGGATCGGTTTCGCGATAGCGGAAACCCGGCGCGATAGGGGTGATATCGATTATCTCCACACCGGCTTCAAAACGGCAACGACGCACAATCGCCTGCTCGACGGTTTCACCCTGCTGCGGGTGACCACAGACGGAGTTGGTCCAGACGCCAGGCCAGGCTTTTTTACTCATGGCCCGGCGCGTCACCAGGCATTGACCTTGAGCATTGAAAAGCCAGGATGAGAAGGCCAGATGCAATGGGGTATCTGATGTGTGGGCGGTGTACTTCTCCTGCGTGCCGATTTCCTGTCCCTGATCGTTGAGTAATATGACGTGTTCTTGAATGACCATTCCAGCTCCAGCTCTTGAAACGCCGAATGGCGCTACAGGTAGCGCCACCAGACGAGCAGATGATTATATCAACAATCAGGCAAAGAGTTTGGCCCAAAGGGCTGAAAACGGCATGACCAGCAACAATCCGGGCAGCATATTGGCGACCGGGAAGGGTTTGATGTTGCAGATGCGTAACCCGGTTGCCACCATGATGAGCCCGCCTGCGCAGGAGAAATCCGCCATCATATCGGGTGTGATCATGTGCAGGATATAAACGGCAATCGTCGCCAGTGCGACCTGCACAATCACCAGCGGAATACCGATGGTCATTACGGAGAAACCGAGCATGGTGGCAAAAATGGCGGCAGTGAACAAATCCAGTACCGTCTTGATGTACAGAATGGACGGATCGCCAGTCATGCCTTCATGCATCGCCCCGAAAATACCCGTGCCACTGGCGCAAAACAGCACCAGAATAGCGACGAATTTTTCCGTAAACTCGTCATGCGTCAGCCCTTGTACCGGTGGGAAAATACGGTTGATCAAGCCGCGCGTTGAGCCTGCCGCCTTACCAATCTGTTTTTCCAGGAAGAAAACTTCCCCGATAACTGCCCCCAGCACCATTGCCAGTACCACGGCGGGCATAAACTTCACTTTGATGACCAGGTTGATGCCAAGGCCAATCGAGCACAAACCAAAGGTCAGCGGCAGCGCGAGTTTGACGCGTTCCGGAATGCGGGTGCCAACAACGGAGCCCAGCAGGCCGCCGATAATGACCGCTCCGCCATTCACATAAGGTCCAATTAACATACAAAATCCCAGGTGTTATGCGCGATGAAGCAGGTGGCCCTCGCCCCAGCGCGGAATGTTTTTAACATCAATATCGAACAGATCCAGCGCCCGACTGACGCTGTGAGTGATGATTTCATCGGCGGTTTGCGGACGTTGATAAAGCGCCGGAACCGGCGGGAAGATAATCCCGCCCATTTCAGTCACCGCCTGCATATTACGGATGTGCCCCAGGTTCAGCGGTGTCTCGCGAGCCAGTAGCACCAGACGACGGCGCTCCTTAAGCACCACGTCGGCGGCCCGTGTCAGCAGATTATCCGTCAGACAATGGGCAATCGAACCGAGCGAGCGCATCGAGCAAGGGGCAACCAGCATGCCCAGCGTCTTAAATGAACCACTGGATATCGAGGCCCCCAAATTGCCGATGGGGTGTACCACATCCGCCAGTGCCATAACCTCATCCAGCCGATAATCCGTCTCCAGCTCGCAGGTTTTTTCCGCCCCTTTTGATACCACCAGATGGACTTCGAGATCCTGCCCGCGCAAAAGCTCAAGCGCCTTTACGCCATACTGAAAACCAGAAGCACCGCTAATGCCGACAATGATGCGTCGAGATGTGGTCACCGTTATCCCCTTATTCGAAATCAGGCAGGAAGCGTTTTACATCGACCTCTTTGAACTTCGAACGCTCAAAGTGGCTTTTCAAATGGAACGGAACCGTACAGTCAAAAATGGTTTTACAGGAAGTACCCTGCTGCAGAATGCTCGGGCTGTATTCCGGCACCTGAGACGGATCGAGCGGATGGCAACGCACGCCAGGAATGGTGATGGTGTCTACATCGCCCTGGTAGCGGGTCTGCATCGCCCACAGCACATCGTCGCTGTCGAAAATGTCCACGTCTTCGTCCACCAGAATCACATGTTTCAGTTCCGGGAATGCGGCGAAGGCCAGCAGTGCTGCCTGACGCTGGCGGCCTTCATCGACAGCCGCCGCTTTTTTGAATTGCATGACTGCCAGCAGTTTGCCGCCGCCTGCGGAGTGGGCAAACACGTTCAGCAGTTTGCCCGGCATGGCACGGCCTACCATGTCCAGAATGCTGGCTTCGGTCGGGATACCCGCCATGTTGACGTGTTCTTCACCTGGACCTACGGTGGTGCGCCAGATGGGGTTGTAGCGATGGGTGACCGCTTTCACTTTGATGATGGGCAGGGCATCTTTCGCCTCACCGGTATAGCCAGGGAATTCCGGCATCGCTTTGCCGGTATCGGTGTTCTGGTCTTCGCGGACGCGGACGTTTGGCAGCAGTTCGCCTTCAATGACTATCTCGGCATGTGCAATGGCTTTTTCGTTGATGGTTTTACACTGCACCATTTCAACCGCATGGCCACGCAGCGCCCCGGCAACGCTCAGTTCGTCGTAACCGAGCGGGGTGGTGGGCGGCTCGAAACAGGCAGCGATTTCAATCGCCGGATCCACGCCAATACTGATGGAGATAGGCAGCGGTTTACCCGCAGCTTCTGCCTTCATGCGGAAAGCATCAATGTGGCGACCCGGTGTCAGCCACATGGAGAGTTCATCGCGGCTCTGCACGCACAGGCGGTGAATGGTGATGTCCGACTCATGGGTTTGTGGGTCTGAGGCGTAGCAAAGCCCCATGGTGATGTACGGACCCGCATCTTCTTCGGTATTGGTCGGCGCAGGTAGCAGGGTACGCAGATCGAACCCCGCGTCGGTGGCCAGATGGACCACTTCCTGGCAGACGGCGTTGTCCTGGCTCAGCACGGGCGGAATCGGGTTTTGCACGGAATCTTTCAGCAGGTGGCCGAGTTTTTCCGGCGGGCAGTTCAGAAAGTGGCTGACACGTTTGCGTGAGCCGTTAATGCCAATTGCCACGCTGATGTCATGAAAGCCTTTAATTTTATTAAAGACCATCACCGGGCCGTTTTTACGCGTCGGGCGCTGGCAGGTACCACCGGCACCCACGTAACGATACACACCGGAAAGCTCAGCATGCGGATCGACTTCAGTGTCGGTTTCCACATATTCGCCGGGCAGGGTTTTCAATAATTCGAGAGCAGAACGTAAATCGTGAACATCATGCGGATGCTTATTATCTGAATGTGACATAGCGAGTTCCATCTAAAATAAGAGAATGAATGTCTGCACCTACCTTATTTTTGCCGGAGAGGTAAAACAAATACCGTTTTCCTGATTCAGCCCATATCAAAAAAGTACTCTTTACCAGTTTGTTAAATACTTTTGTATTAATTGCGATTTCACGAGGCGCTTTTCCTTTGCGAAGTGAAGTGTGATACTGAGCGCCTCATCGTGACGAGGGAAATTCGTATGGATCTGAAAAGACTGCGTTATTTTTGCCGCGTGGTGGAGCAGGGGTCAGTAAGCCAGGCGGCGAAAGTGCTGAACATGGCTCAGCCGCCGCTCAGTAAGCGCATCCAGGAACTGGAAGAAGAACTCGACGTCGCCCTTTTTACCCGTCAGGGAAATCGTATTGAACCCACCGATGCCGGTTATTTTCTTTATCGTAAAGCCTGTGAAATATTACGTGATGTGGAAGACACTGCGCGAGAAACCGTCGCGATTGCGAATAAAGAAAAATTCCAGTTAAGAATTGGTTTAACGCATCTTTTTCAATCCTATTTCAAACCGCTTTTGCTGGAGTTATATAAACGTAATCCCCATGCAGAAATAAATATCTCGGTTACCGATTCCAGCCATTTAGAGACGATGCTGAATGAAGGGACCATTGATCTGGCTATGATTCAGCGCCCTTATCGCAGCGAAGGGTTTGATTTTGTCTCCTTTGATCCGGTCAGGCTGGTGGCGGTGATCAGCAAAAAATGCCTGCCAGAGTGTCCGCCATCCCCCTTTGATTACCAGGCTCTGGCCGCTTTCCCGCTGGTGCTACTGCATCGGGCAAAAGATTCCGGCACCTACGAGATGTTGATTGATCTCTTTCGCAAGGCGGGCGGCAATCCGAAAGTCATCATGCACATCACTCAGCCGGGCGTGATTCTGGAGTGGCTGGAGTCAGGGCTGGCGGCGGCCACGCTGTTGCCGTCATCAGAAGTGGATGCGACCAGGCTCAGCCACTGCCATGTGGTTGAAGTTTTCCCGTCACCGCAGGTGTTCTACCCGGCATTGGTCAAAATCCCGGCGACGAACTGGTTGCCAGAAATTATGGAAATTATCGCCCAGGGTTATCCCTTTGCCCTTCAGGATCACTGAAAGGTTGGCATCCCGCCGCTGGCTGCTAAACTAAGACGCCATTTATTTTCGTTGAGGATCGGTTGTGCGCGCAGGAAGCCTGATGAGAAGTCCTTTTCACGTTGTCAGTTGTCTGGTCATTGCTCTGTTACTGGCAGGATGTGCCGGGAGCAAATCGTCCGGCGACGTTTACACGGTAAAACGTGGGGACACGCTGTATAAAATTTCCCGCCAGACCGGCACCAGCGTCAGCGATCTTGCCCGACTCAACGGAATTTCACCGCCGTACACCATTGAAGTGGGACAGCAGTTGAAGCTCAACAGCGGCTCTAAATCCTCTTCCAAAGGCTCGACCAAAACGGCCAAAGTGGTGCCATCCTCCGCTGTTCCCCAATCGTCCTGGCCGCCGGTGGGGCAACGCTGCTGGCGCTGGCCAACGACGGGGAAAGTGGTGATGGGTTACACCACCTCTGAAGGCGGCAACAAGGGGATTGATATTGCAGGCCAACGCGGGCAGGCCGTTTACGCCGCCGGTGCAGGGAAGGTGGTCTACGCCGGAAACCAGCTGCGCGGTTACGGTAATCTCATCATGATCAAGCACAGCGAAGAGTACATTACGGCTTACGCGCACAATGATTCTATCCTTGTGAACAACGGCGAGAGCGTGAAGATAGGGCAGAAGATTGCCACTATGGGCAGCACGGACAGTGATTCGATTCGCTTACACTTCCAGATTCGCTACAAGGCGACTGCAATCGATCCGCTGCGTTATCTGCCGCCGCAGGGCAGTCCGCCGAAGTGTTAATGTCTGATGCTAAGCGACTAATTTATGGTCAGTTAGTCGCTTAATGTCTTGCCAGGCAGCGAGTTAGGTCTATAATGCCTGTCACACACCGAAGCGGGTGTAGTTCAATGGTAGAACGAGAGCTTCCCAAGCTCTATACGAGGGTTCGATTCCCTTCACCCGCTCCAGCATATTCACGTACACCACACTTCTTAACCTTTCCCTGATTCCGGCTCCCGATAATTTCGCAGGGTAAAGCTATTCTCATGTCATGAAGACTGTCAGAACTGGCGCGTTTCGCTTGCCTTCCAGCTGTATGCGTCATTTGCCACTAACGAGTCACCCAACTCCTGATAACTGAAGTCATAAAATTCTGCCTCGGCACCATAACCTGAATAGTCTACCGCCGCGAGGCCCACGAACGCGCCGGTGAAGAACCCACCGTAACTTTGCAGAACGTAATCATCAGATAAAACGGCGGCATCAAATTTGACTGGGATTTCAGTGAAGCTGCGCCCATCAAAGCTATATTCGTAGGTATAACTTTCCTTACGCACTTTCGTGCGGAACCAGACATACTCGATACCTTCAGGGATCTTGATGGCGTCATCTTTCAGATACGACGTATATTTCCCACGGTTATTTTCCCCTGTTTCAATGACCGGGCCATTGATTTCATTCCAGGTGATGAAAATGAAACTCCAGTGACGGTCATTATAGTAATTCGTTAATCCCGCCATTTGTTGATAAGAAAACGGGTTAAATTTAACTTTCACCTGAGCATCAAAATAAAAGGCTTGCCAACGGCGGGCAATAAGCGACAGGTCATGCGTATTCGCCAGAGAACCTTGACCCGTTAACGTCAATTTTCCATCACCTGTTGTTCCCATTTTTTCTGTGAACGGTACCCGGAGTGTATTCCAGTTGATATCAAGGGTTGGTGTTGTAAATGTATCGTGCTGGCTATGATCTTTGGGGCTTTCAGTGAAAATGGCATCTTCTGGCCCTGCCACGAATGTTTTTCCCCCGTGACCGCCTTCGATATGGGGCCAGCCATCATTATCCCAGAACACTTTTTGGATAGACGTTTCTCTACCCAGCGATGACCAACCTCGCGGGTCATAAACCGATTCACCCGCATGATTCCACGGGCGAGCGCAAAGGGAGGCGTAGTACCATTCTCCTTTTGGCGTTGAGACCAAAGAGCCATGCCCTTGTTTTTGCAGGTAACTGTCTGGTGTATCTACGTTAGTCAGGAACACATCCCCTGGCTGGGTTTCAAAACTGTGCGCATCCAGGTTTTTTGAACGTGCAACAACTTCCTGGTGAGTAAATACGGTTCCGCCCTGAGCGGCGAAAAGGTAGTAGTATCCGTTCAGTTTGTAGAGATGGGGACCCTCAACAAGCGCAACGGCGGTGCCTCTATAAATCGTACGCGCGGTTTCTGGTTTTAATTTCAGAGTCTTTGCATCAAATTCAGTTAACGTGATGCCATCAAAAGGATGGTGGTACTCACGATGGTCCCAGGTTTGTTGGACTAAGTATTTACGACCATCTTCGTCATGGAAAAGAGAAGCATCGAAACCGACGCCATTAAGTTTAATGGGATCTGACCAGGGACCACGTATATCTGTTGCAGTGGTCAGGTAGTTGGTCATGTCTTTAAAGGCGCCTTCGGTGATTTTCACATCGGTATAAACCAACCAGAATTTACCGTCAGCATAAGAGAGAGCCGGTGCCCAAATCCCACCTGATGAAGGGTTTCCTTTCATGTCTAAAAGCGTTGTTGTGGACAAAGGGCTCGGGAGAAGATTCCAGTGCTGAAGATCTTTAGATTCGTGTAACCGAACGCCAGGAAACCATTCAAAGGTCGAATTCGCAATATAGTAAGTGTCTTTTACACGGATAATACTCGGGTCTGCATTAAATCCAGGGAGTACAGGGTTTTGAATAACTGACATGTTATTAATCCTTTTTTAATTTTGATTTTTAAAAGGTTTTAAGTGAGTTTTAAAACTATACGCGTATCTCATCAAGTTGCCGGTTAATGTCTTCAACATTCTTGTCTGAGATGGGGTAAAAATGAATAGCGAACATGGATACAACGGCTAAAACAATGGGAATCCAAATTGCTGTCATATTTATTCCTGCGATAGCATTGGCATGCTGATAGGCACTTTTTTCGTTAAAGCCGTAACCCGCCAGTAACCAAAGGGGGAGTGCACCGCCAAGCGTAAAACCGATCTTGAAGAAAATACCCATAATGGCATTAATGATTGCGGCATTTCGCTTACCTGATTTCAGTTCGCCATAAGCAATTACTTCAGGAACCAATGCCCACATGAATCCGGTCGCTGATGTTAAGCCCCATTGCTTAATAAATGTCGCGATGTAAGCCAGCCAGAGCGCATCATGCATTCCATCGAGTGACCAGGCATAGGTCAGTAACTCACCTACAATAAACATGCCTAAGAAAAGATGGAAGAACCCTTTTTTACCGAAAAACTTTTTGAGTTTCGGCCAGAAAACCGGAAATAAAATACCCGGAATTGAGGCGACAAGGCCAACAGCCCCCATCCACTCAGAATGGCCGACAACATACTGATTGAAAAATCCATTAGCCGTATTCATGACAAACATGAAGGTAAAGGCCAACATGAAGAAAAAGCCCAGAACAACAAGGGGCTTGTTATTCTTAAGCTCAAGAAACAGATCCATAGTTTTTACGTTGGCCGTTTGCTCTGCCGTCGCGACAACACGTTCTTTTGTTAATTTATAACAGAGGAAAAGTGCGACAGCCCCTATCACCATATAAATGGAGTAAACGCCGAACCAGGCATAGTTAGCCGATGGGTCGGTATAGTTCCCCATATTGAGCTTAAGCCCAAAAAAGCCGGTGTCCTTGAGGCCTCGATCTTTTGGGGCGGCCATTTGTACAAACATCGGGAATAAGGTGTAGACAAGCAGATTGGCACTGTTAGCCAGCATCATTCTGGTACTGGTAAGTTTATCAATAGATTCAGGATCTCTTGTCAATGAAGCATTAAGAGAGCCGTAAGGAATATTTACCACGGAATAAACCAAATCCAGTGCCAGGTAAATAATAAAGGCATAAGGAACAGAGCCTCTGACGCCAGGAATAGGTGCAAAAAGTAGAGCAGAAAGAATCACGAGTGGGATGCCGGCTCTTAAAAGCCAGGGGCGATATTTCCCGGCATTCGAGGTTCTTTTGTCAACATAGGTTCCTACCATGGGATCCCAGACAACGTTGATGATGCGGACAAAAAGAAAAATAAACCCTGCGGTTGCTGTGCTAATGGTATTTACGGTCAACATGTGAAGAGCAAGAAACCCACCAATAGTACCAAAAACAAGGTTTTGCGCAAAATCACCCATGCCATAACCAATACGCTCACCACGCGTTAATATATGATATTCATCATGTCGATTTTGAATTATTTCTGTACTCATTTAATCACATCTCCAGTTTCTTGTGTAAATGTGGAGTACTTTCTGACATAGATTATCTTGTGAATCTATTACGTTTTTATATTAATTAATTATGTTTTTTTACTCCTGTGATCGTGGGGGCTGTGGTGTAATTTTGATTACGATTACAAAATTTTGTTGATAACGCCGGCGTCACTACAGGACGGTTTTTTTTGCGAGATACTTCACAGTTGGGAATTCTCTTAATCACAGAATGAAATAACATAATTGAGCTGCTGGAAAAATACAGAGTTCGTCATAGTTATTTAATTTTCAATATCTGGATTTCAGAATTCATTATGCTTGCTTATTTCGAGCATTATCTTCCCCGCCATTCGTGTGCTTTCAGCGTATACAGTAAACTGGGCTCTTCATCCGGTACGTCATCCACTTCTCCTACTCGTTTTAACCCGGCTTTCATCAGCACCTTTTGCGATGCCTCGTGATCCGGCCTGACCACACCCGAAATAGCATTTAGGTTAAGTTCCTCAAAACCATAGCGGACGGCGTAATGTGACAACTCCGTCGCCAGCCCTTTACCCCACGCTTCGGTAGAAAAGCGATACCCCAGATTATTAATGGTGATGTCGGCATAGGTACTGACGCTCAGCCCGCCAAAGCCAATCACCTTTTCTGGCGCGTCAGTTAACGAAATGGCCCACTGGCCGAAGGCGTATTTATCCCAGTGATGCAACCAGCGTGTCAGGACAGCCCTGGCATGGGCAATATCCGGATACGGGCCGGACGGGTTAAAGGTATTGGTCGCAGGGTCGCCGTAAATCCTGAACAGGTCATCAAGATCTGATGGTGTAACGGGGCGCAGGATCAGGCGCTCTGTTTGTGCATGCATTATGTTTCCCCTCCGTTAGTGGCGACTGATGTTATATCGCAACCAGTGGTCATTTTGCCAATTAACGGCTTTCTTCTTTCGTTGCTTAATGTAGACAAAATTGAGATTTGCGCTGCGGAGAATACATGTTATTACTCAGTAGGTTAAATTCAAAACAGGAGGGGAGTGAGTGGAAAGAGGTTCGCTTTTTGGCGTAGCTCAGAACCTGGATAAGGTCTGGAAATCGCAGGTGCTGGGTGAAGTGGGCGACGCAAAGGTCAAAGTGCTAAAGATGGGAGGGGAAGGTATCCCACCTGAAGTCCATGCCGATTTTGACGAGATGTTGATTGTCCTGGAAGGGGCGTTGCCGCTGGTAGTGAATGGAGTGCAGCATCACCTTGTGGCCGGTGATTACTGTCTGATACCGAAAGGTCAGGTGCACCATGTGCCCGCTGGCAGTGTCGGGATCTTAATGATTATCGACCGGTAAACTCGCCGCACATGCCGTCTACGTCGCTGTGTTCAAATACACCGGCACCCGTCGGATGGTTCCGGTCAGGTTGTCAAAAACCTCCACCTCCGCCGTGGCGATCGTCATGCCAGATTTTCGCAGTCGCTGCACATCTGCCGCAATACGCTGAATTCCGAACCAGAACAACCCGTCGAGTGCGGTAACCTGTAAGCCGCTTTCCAGAGCGAGCTTCAGACGCTCACGCGGGGCTTTAACTTCTTTGGCAATTTGCTGGAAGGGGGCTGCGGTTGTGCCTGCGGAGTCTTCCCGACGGATGCGGGTGGCCAGGCGGTACTGAAACTCATCAGGGATCTGACTCATGTCCGTTTTCAGGCTGTAGACGCAGCCAAACCGCTTACCGTTGAACAGTACGTTCTTCTGCCCGAGCTGAAATTCTTCGCGCAGCCCGGCAATCAGTTGCGGCGCGCGCGTCAGCAACAAGCGAAAAGGCAGCTCAAAGCTGGTGACGTAATCGACATTCAACAATGCGATGCGCAGACGCTCTTCCGCGCCTGCTTTTTGCTGCCGACACTCGTCCAGTACCTCTTGCCACTGGCGGGTGATATGCGCAGGCTCCCCGGCTTCCGTCAACGCGAACTTTTCAATCTGGTAGTCAATTTTCCCGGTCACCCTGGCATCCCTCTGGTTAATCGTGTGGACTGTAAAGTGTGGCGCTGACGCTCCGACTCACTGGCTAAATATGAAAGTGATCAGTGTTGTTATCCTCTTCAGCGGACCAGCATACCACTTTGTTCCTGCCGGTTTGCTTGGCGATATAGAGCGCGTGATCGGCCTGCTTAATGAGCGCATTGCTGTCGCTGGCCGTGGATGATTCTGCCAGCCCGAAGCTCGCGGTGACCTGTAGCCCTTCAGCAATATGACTGTTGTCCGTTTGCGACAGGGTAATTCTCAGTAGCTCACACACTTTCGTTGCTTGTTCGATAGGCATACGCGGGAAGAGCAGGGTAAATTCCTCACCGCCCCAGCGGGCGCTCAGCATGGATTCCTGCTGAGCGTTGCGCAGCATGTCGGCAATACTTTTCAGAACCTGATCGCCGACCACGTGCGACCAGCGATCGTTGATAAGTTTAAAGTGATCAATATCGAAGATGGCCAGCGTCAGCGGATAATCATTATCACGTGCATCATCAAAGCACAGCACCAGTTGTTCATCAAACACACGGCGGTTATCCAGTTTAGTCAGCTGATCTTCTCTGGCCTGGCGTTCGAAGATCTCTGCTTGTTCCTGCAGGGCCAGCGTTTTGGCTGTCACCAGTTTACGCAGTCGCTCTTCATTACGGTGCGCCTGGTTTAAGCGCCAGCGGAAGATCAGGAATACCGAAATCAGCAATATGAGTGCCAGAACGGTCTGGAATAACGGACGCTGCCAGATAAAGGGCTTGATCGTCAGGGTGATCGTCGTGGTGTCGCCATTCCAGTCGCTGCTTGGGTAACTGGCGGAAACATTAAAACGATATGTGCCAGGGGGCAGGTTGGTGTACTCCGCGGTGGTGATATTACCGCGATCGACCCATTGAGGATCAAAACCATCCAGTTTAGTGCGGTACAGAATGCGCTCCGGAAGCACATAACCGAGCCCTGAATAATCGATACGGATACGCGTCGTACCAGCAGGGTAGGTATAGTTATTGTCGAGAGGCGTAGTATTGCTCTCCACCGACTCTACCACCGGAATTAATCGTGTTTTGCTGAATTCAGCCAATCGTTCCGGGTTGACCATGACTGCGCCACGCGCTGTCGCCACCCAGATGCCGCCGTGTTTATCGAGGGTTGCGGCAGGCATGGAACCACCGTTGGCCTGGGCGCTGATCATGCCATCGCTTTCGCCAAAGTGAGTCACTTTCACCTGTTTCTTTCGACCTTCAATGACATCGGTAGCATCAGCCTTACTGATCCGGTTCATGCCACGGTTTGAACTCAGCCACAAATAGCCGAGCTTATCGGGGATGACCTGGAAAAGTTTGTCGATGGGAAGTCCCTCTTTGCGCCCGACCATGCCGATAGCGCCATCGCTTTTACGGTAACGAATCAGGCCACGGTCTGAAGTCATCCACATGTAGTCGGGTTCATTATAGAAACCGAAAACATACTCGGCATTTTCCATATTGGTGATATTGATATGCTCGAATTTTTCACCATCGAAAACGGATACACCGAGCCCGGTGCCGACCCAAATACGGCGCTGTTCATCTTCCTCAAGAGCCATAATAAAGCTGGCGGGTAGACCGTCCTCAGAGGAGTAGTTATGTAACGTCCCATCCGCACGCAGTACGCTCAGGCCAGAGGCGGTGCCAATCCACAGATTCTGCTGGCTGTCGGGAAGAATCGCGCGGATCTCATTACTGAGCAGACCATCCTTTTGCTGCAGTACCGCAGATAGTGTCCCGTCTTTCCAGTGCAGCAAGCCATCGGTGTAGGTTCCTACCCATACGCTGCCATCCGCCGCTTCCCCCAGGCTGAGCACTGAAGGCTGGGTGTGCTGATCCCAGTTGATTTGCTCGACTTTGCCATCACGAATGCGGTTCAGACCGGTGCTGCTACCTACCCAAATGCTGCCGTCTGAATGGGTCATCACGGTGCGAATGTAATCGCCGTTGAGCCCCTGACGGGTGCTAATGGTGATAAAAGGGGCACGACGCAGGCGGAGTAAACCGGAGTTAGTGCCAATCCAGATATTGTGTTCTTTATCCTGCAAAATGGCTTGAACACGGTTATGGACGATACCGTTATCAATATTAAGGTGTTCGAGTCCAAGCGCACTGAGACGAAAAATGCCATGGTTGATGGTGCCGAACCAGATATCCTGGCTGTTGTCCTGCATGATGGTGGACACCACCTCATTGGTGAGTTCCGGATGCAGCGGCACAAACGTTTCCCCCTCACGTTTCCAGACTCCTTTTTCAGTGCCGACCAGCAAGGTATTGTCAGCAGTGACCAGCAGGCTAAAAGCACGAACCTGAGGTAATCCGGTTGTTGGAGAGACACGCGTCGCGCGGCGGTGATTAATCTCGTAAAGCCCTTTATCGGTGGCGGCCCAGACGGTGCCCTGCGCATCCTCCACGCTTTTATTCACCGTGACATTGTCGATAACCCGTTCATCATGCAGAGCACTGACATCGTTGGCCGGGCGAAAGACCAGTCCCATACCGGGCATAGAGAGCCAGAGGTTGCCTTTGCTGTCGCATGTGGCCGAACCGATCATGGTTGGCGCGGGAGCATAGGGGTGCCATTGTCCATCTTTCCAGGACGAGATCCCACCGCGCGCCCCTGCAACCAACAGGCCGCCGTCTTGTCCTGCGATCAGAGCCAGGATACCGGAGTCGGGCAACCCGGTATCCCCGCCACGTTCAAATAGCTGGAAATTTTTACCGTTGTAACGGGCAAAACCTTCCCACGTACCAAACCACAGGTAACCTTCTTTGGTTTGCGCTATGGCATTGATACTGTTGTGAGGTAGGCCGTCTTTTGTCGACCAGGACTCAACGAAGTACTCGCTTAAGGCAGCAGGTGATTCTTGCGCCAGAAGCGAACCACTGAATAATATAATCAAACTAAAAAACAGAAAGCATAGGCCACGCTTAAACGCGTCGAGTTGTTTGTGCATAGTCATGAAAATAAATTAATCGCCCTTGGCTATACTGCGTTTCATCGTCGGTGTGGATGAGACTCAGCGCTGGACCTGCAAATGGGAAATGCCAGGTATATTTTCTTTTTTCGATTTATTTTTCGCGTAAAAAACTGTCGCCATTTTTTTGTTTTTGCATGTCGACCCCAGAGAGGCTTGTCCTCTGACATCTCGCGTGTCCCTGCATATAACGAGTGGAAGCATGCCACTGTTTTGTAACAGCTTAGAAGATAATGCGCCGTTATGTATTAACTTGTCTTCCTGTTTTTTTTCACAGGTCAGCCTGTCAGGTATTAACCACCCGGACACAGTGTTGCACGACTTAAAATGACCCTCTGCGTAGCTAAAATCAGACGTTCTGCTATACAATATGTGTCTTTATATTATATAAATATGTATATTGTTTTTTACTCTCTTATGCAGGATGTTTTCCATGCCCGGTTTTGATCCTCAACGTATGCGTGCGGCAGCTAAAAAAGCAGCCAATACATTGAAATCAATGGCGAATGAAGATCGCCTGTTGCTGCTCTGTCATTTAAGTCAGGGTGAGGCGTCGGTCAGCGAAATTGAAGCAGCCCTTGGCATATTACAGCCGACCTTGTCTCAGCAACTTGGAGTACTGCGCAGGCAGGAACTGGTTAAAACCCGTCGCGATGGAAAACAGATTTTTTATCAGGTAGCGGCACCGGATGTATTAGCGCTGTTGAATACGTTGTACGCACTTTACTGCCCGGGCGAAGAGGAGGGGGCTCAGAATAATGATCATTGATATGGCACATTTCACGCCGATCCCGAGTTTTATCGGTGGCCTGGCGATTGGCGCGGCAGCGGGGATCCTGATCCTCTTTTGTGGTCGGGTGGCGGGAATCAGTGGCATCCTGGGGGGCGTACTTTCCCGAGCGACGAAGGACAAAGGGTGGCGGGTTGCTTTTCTGTCAGGGATGGTGCTTGCGCCCCTGCTTTACCGTCTGTTTGCCCCTTTACCTGAAAGCCAGGTCACGACACCCTGGCCATTGTTGGTAGTGGCTGGTCTACTGGTGGGCGTCGGGACGCGTTATGGGTCCGGTTGTACCAGTGGACACGGTGTATGCGGATTATCCCGCCTTTCTTTGCGCTCTCTGGCGGCGACAGCCACCTTTATGGCAGTGGGCTTCGTTACGGTCTGGTTGATGGGATTCTGGCGCTAATCTGGCTACATGAGGAGCAATATGAATCGCTTTTTTGCGTTATTGGCAGGTATCGTGTTTGGTTTTGGGTTACTCATCAGTGGGATGGCAAACCCGCAGAAAGTCATTGGTTTTCTGGATATCACTCGCGTCTGGGATCCCTCACTGGCCTTTGTCATGGGGGGCGCTATCAGCGTAGGTTTTTTTGCCTTTCGGATGGCAAAGAAACGTACGCGTCCCGTGTGTGCGCAGGAGATGCAGTTGCCGACGGCTACCCACATTGACAGGCGCCTGCTGGGAGGCGCCGTTCTGTTCGGTATCGGATGGGGAATAGCAGGCATCTGCCCGGGGCCGGGGCTGGTCCTGCTGGGGGCAGGCTCAATAAATGGGGCGATTTTCGTCGCCGCCATGGTTGTGGGCATGCTGCTTTATCCGCTGCTGACGGTAAAAAAAACTAACTGACCGCCAGGCGCAATCCCAGGTTTTCGGGATAGGGGGAAAAGTAGTTCTGTGTCAGTAAATATTCATCCGGGTGCTCCGCCAGATAATGCTTTAGCAATGTCAGCGGAGCGAGAATCGGCAGCAGCCCGGTGCGGTAATTGATGATCACTTCGCGCAGCTCTGCACGCTGTCGGACAGAGAGCTTTTCGTGGAAATAGCCCTGAATGTGCATCAGCACGTTAGTGTGATTTTTGCGTGAGGCCGGATGCTTCAGGATATTCATTAACTTCTCCCGATAGGCGACGAAAAATGCCTCCAGATCATCCCACTCATGCAAGTGGGCGATGAACGGCCCAATTTCGCGATAGCCTGCCTGATGGTGCGCCAGCAGTTGCAGTTTGTAGCGACTGTGGAAGGCCAGCAGGGCATGGCGAGTCAAGCCGTTCGCCCGAAGGGTGTTTAGCTCGTGCAGCGCAAAAATGCGCTCGACAAAGTTTTCTCTGAGCACCGGGTCATGCAATCGTCCGTCTTCTTCCACCGGTAGCCACGGGTAGGCCTGCTGCATGGCGGCGGTGAACAACCCGTGCCCCTCTTTGCGACCGCGATTGCCGTTTTCATCGTACAGACGCACCCGTTCCATGCCGCAACTGGGGGATTTGGCACAGACGACAAAGCCATCCAGTTCCGCGACGCCAGGAAGATAATGTTCAGCGAAATGGGCCATTTTTTCAGTGACATCGTCATGCGGTGCATGGGTAAAACGCATGCGAGTGTCGTCTTCGATCTGCACCAGACGCAGTGCAGGACGAGGGACGGGCAGGCCAATCGCCATTTCCGGGCACACAGGTTTAAAGCTGACCCATTCGGCCAACGCATTCATCACGAAATCCATCCGTTTATGGCCGCCGTCGAAACGCACGGCAGAACCGGTCAGGCATGCACTGATGCCGAGTACAGGTTGAGTATTCATAAGTATCCTCCTGCTATCTGTCCTTTTTGGTGAAGAACAGGGTGACCGTTGCTACGGTGACGCCCAGTTTCTTCATCTCCGTCTTGTTAAACAGATGTGTGCCATCTTGCAGATACATCCAGTCGTCAAAATCGAGTAGCCACGTTTTGCCGTCGGCTTTCACATTCATACTGTAGCGCCAGTTGAAGGCGTTACCGGCTGACTGGCCGCTGGCTGTTCCTTCGATGTCTCCTGCCGTGCCTTCATAGCGATCGTTCGCTGTGCGGCGGATGTGCCAGACGCGCTGTTGTTTCTCGCCATCGTCATAGACAAAATGCTCGTTTAAAGTCAGGGTATCGCCGAGCACTTCACCTTGTATCTCCACATGGAAGCGGCGAATCTGTTTGCCGCTACGGTCTTGCACCATGCCCCAGGCTTCCGATTTCCCCTCGAAATAACGGAAGATATCCAGCGCAGGCTGCTGCGTGCGGTAATCATTTATTTCAGCGCTACAGCCTATCAGCAGTATCATCAGTGCCAGGCCGAGTGTCAGAAGTCGTTTCATGGTTTCCCTCCGATCAGCTGTTGACGCAGTTCGGGATACTGCGTGTGGGGGTCAAGCCAAATTGCCAGAAAGCGTTCACTAAAGGCGGTTGATTGCGCTGTGCCAAGCGCAGTAAAAGCAACATTTGCCGCAGAAGACCGATACCAGAACTGCCCTTTACCTGCACGGACCACAAACGCAAGCTGGGTGCCTTCGTTCACGTTGGGCCAGAGCCTGGCGAGCATCTGTAACCAAGTTTCGCTCTGAGGCTCCTGTTGCAGAGTGCCCAGCGCCTGCCACTGTTCGCGCGTGGCGTCGACTAACTCCTCGCTTTCAATACTGCGCCTGTAGGTGATGACCAATGCACGATCCGTCGATGTACCGTGGTACTGGCCATCCGGTGTGTTCAGTTGTGAGCTGTAAACGGTGAAAGGTCCCCAGGTTAGCGTTGCGCTGCCCACTTTTTTCCAGGTGAGCCAGTCGGCGGCGCTGACGCTGCTGGTGACAAACAATAAAAGCAAAGCCGTTACGCGTGTCATTGCCGTCTCCCGGTAAAAATATGGAAAAAGAGCATCAGAACCAGCCAGCCCAGTGTCATCGAACTCATGACGATAAAGGTCGGCGCCAGGAAGGTGATAGCCCCCAGGTGTTCGCCAATGTAGTAAGCCATCGGTCCACCAGCCGCCGCCATGAAGACCAGCAGCCAGGAGGGGAGGTTGGTTTTTTCCGTCAGATGGTTCCAGACACAGGCAAACATCAGCCAGAGCGCCATCATCCAGAGTGGCAGGATGCTTTCGCCACTGAAACGCAGCAGCCCGGTCACTGCCCAGGTGGCATCCAGCGTGCTGCCTGCCAGCGCGAGCAGAATGGCGTAAATCCGACGGACAGGTTTAAGCAACAGACAAGCCAGCACCGCCAGACCAAGCCAGAGGAGTACCCCACGCTCACGAAACAGCACCACCAACGTCCAATAGATATCGAAGGCAATAGCCAGTAAAAAAACCTGCAGATGGCGTTTCATACCCGTACCGCAGTCAGTTGCACTACGCTGATGGTGCGTGCATTGAATCCGGCTTCGCAGTAGCCAAAGTAGTAAAGCCACATGCGGCGAAAGCGTTCGTCAAAACCCAGTCTGGAAATCTCCGGCCAGGCATGGAGGAAGCGCTGCCGCCAGTGTGCCAATGTGCGTGCATAGTCCGGCCCCATATCGAACAGATTACGCAGCACAAAATCGGTGTGGCGAGTCATGGTGTCGCTCATCACCGTGATGCTGGGCAGGAAGCCGCCAGGGAAGATATAGCGCTGGATGAAATCGACGCTCTTACTGTAGTCGGCGTAGCGCTGATCCTGAATGGTGATCGCCTGAATTGCCATCGTGCCGCCGGGGCGCAATCGAGCCTGGCAGGTACGGAAGAAGGTGGGCATCCAGGCTTTGCCCACGGCTTCGATCATCTCCACCGATACCAGTTTGTCGAACTCACCGGTTAAGTCCCGGTAATCGCAGAGCAGCACCTTAACCTTGTCCTGCAACCCGGCCTGGGCGACGCGTTCCTGGGCATAGTGGAACTGCTCGCGGGAGAGCGTGGTGGTGGTCACCCGGCAGCCGTAGTGGCGCGCGGCATATTCCGCCATCGCACCCCAGCCGGTACCGATCTCCAGCAGATGATCCTCAGGTTTCAGCGCAAGTTGCTCGCACAAGCGCTGCATTTTGGCGCGCTGAGCGCTGGCAAGATTCTGATCGTTTTCTTCAAACAAGGCGCTGGAATAGAGCAGATCGTTATCAAGAAAATGCTGGTAGAAGTCATTGCCCAGATCGTAATGCGCAGCGATATTTTTCCGCGCCTGCTGGCGATGGTTGCGACGAGTCCAGTGGCGAAGCCGCTGCAGAGGGCTACTCAACAGGCGAAAACCGTTCTCCAACCGGGCCAGCACCGGGCCATTCAGGGCCAGAATTTCCAGTAGCGTGGTGAGCTGGTGGGTCTCCCACTCGCCGTCCATCCAGGCTTCGGCGGCCGCGATACTGCCCCCGGTGAGCAAACGTCGGTAAACTGCCGGGGAGAGCACCCGTACCTCAGCGCACAGTGCAGCATTGGGATCGCCAAAATGGAACCGCTGAGTGCCTTCATGCAGCGTGAGTGAACCTCGGGTGAGTCCTGCCAGCAGCCGAAACAGCAACCAGCGTGCAAGGCGGGCGTTGCGGGGCAAATCGGGTTCGAGTGCGTAAACGGGATCGGTCATGAGCGTTCACTCCTGCTGGCGGGATGATTGTGGACAGGCACGCGTTTGAGCCACAGCCGTAGCGCCTGCCAGTAAATAGTCAGAACGGTTTTCAGAGTCATTAATGGAATACGCACCAGCAGCGCGTTAAGGGTACGTCGCGTCAGCGGCTGGTGAGAGAGTATCAGGGTGGCGTCGAACACTTTCGCCTGCTGGTGGTTTTCGATGTGCATGTGCAGGTTTTTACCGGGGCGGTTAAAGCGCCAGTGATAGACCATGTCCATCGGGTTAAACGGTGATACGTGAAAGGCTTTCTCTATTGGCCGGGTGTCCCGGGCATTGACCGCATAGTAATGGCGCTCGTTCCACGGCGTGTTACGTACCTCGGCGAGCACCCAGCGCAGTGCGTCTTCCGCATCAAAGCAGTAGTAAAAATTGACCGGGTTAAAGTGCAACCCCAGGTAACGCAGTTGCGTTAGCAGCATCACTCTGCCTGCCGGACGGTCCCCTGTCAGATTTTCCAGCTTGTTAAGCACGTTCTCTTTGAGCGGGCTACCGAGCGGGTAGTCCACATCATAAAACGATGCACCCGCAAAGCGATTGCGCCGGATACCGACCGTGGGCAGCAGTGCCAGCTCGTCGAGATCCAGCCACGCCATAAAGATGCGGTAGGTGAAATGGTGCTGGCGCGGTTGCCAGCGGCGGTGGCGTAACACGCCCTGATAGAGGCAGCTATTCACAATGGGGTGTCTCCCTGGTGGCGATGCCGTGTACTACGTCCAGCGCGCTGTGTACGCCATCTTCGTGAAAGCCGTTGTACCAGTAGGCACCACAAAACCAGCTGCGCTGCTTACCGTTGATCTCCGCCCGGCGCGATTGCGCACGTCCGCTTTTTGGGTTGAACAGCGGGTGTTCATAGACAAATCGCTGCCAGACGTAGCGTTCGTCGACGGGTTTATCCGGGTTGAGTGTTACGCAAAACAGCGGACTTTCTTTTGGTAGCCCCTGCAAAATGTTCATGTTGTAGGTGACGCAGGCGCTGGCATCATCCTGTTCACTCAACCGATAGTTCCAACTTGCCCAGGCTCTCTCCCTCACCGGGAGCCAGCGTTTGTCGCTATGCAGCACGACTTCATTTTTCTGCCAGCCGATATCGCCGAGGATTTCGGTTTCGGCACGACTCGGGTTATCCAGCATCGCCAGTGCCTGGCTGGAGTGACAGGCGAAAATGACTTCATCGAATGTATGAACGCCATCAGCGAAATACAGATTCACGCTTTGTACATGGCGTGTAACCCGATGTACCGGAGTGTTCAGACGCAGCATGAGGCGTGGCGACAGTTGTGCGAGCAGTGCCCGCACATATTCTCGCGAGCCGCCGGATACCACGTACCACTGCGGGCGTTGGGTGATATCCAGAAGGCCATGATTTTCGAAAAAACGCAGAAACAGGCTGAGTGGGAACTGGCGCATCTCCTGCAAGGATGACGACCAGATTGCCGCACCCATCGGTAGAATATAATGACGCGCAAAAAAGGCGCTAAACCGATGCTGTTGCAGGAAGTTGTCGAGGGTTTCGCCGTCAGGATTACGCTGATGCAGCGCCGCTTTTGCCAGCCGGTTGAAACGTACAATCTCTTTAAGGAGCCCCCAGAATTGTGGGTTAACCAGATTACGTCGCTGGGCAAACAGCGAGCCGAGCGAATGGCCGTTGTACTCCAGTCCGCTCGCCGGGTTATGTACCGAAAAGCTCATTTCTGTTTTCTGCCCGTGAATACCTAACTCGCTCAGAAGTCCCATAAAGCGCGGGTAAGTGCGGTCGTTATACACGATGAAACCAGTGTCGATGGTGTAAGTGCCGGAAGACGTGGCAACATCCACCGTTGCAGTGTGCCCACCCGCTTGTGGGGCGGCTTCAAAAAGCGTCACCTGGTGGTGTCCTGCCAGTCGCCAGGCGCAGGTGAGCCCAGCAATGCCACTGCCGATAATCGCTATTTTCACGATCGCACCATCCTGCGCAGCAGCGCACGTTGTAAAAACGAAGGCAACCCGGCAAGCAGGCGCAGCGTCAGACCAAAAGCGGTGGGAAAGGCTATCTCTGTTTTCTTTTTCGCAACGCCAGAACGAATCGCTTTCACCGCCTGCTCAACGGTCACTTTGCCTGGCATGGCGAAATCATTTTTGCGGGTCAGTGGAGTATCGACAAATCCAGGAAACACCACCGTCACATGGATACCTTTCGGTTCCCAGTCGAGACGCAGGCTACTGGCAAACCAGCTCAGTGCAGCTTTAGACGCGCCGTAGGCTTCGGCCCGTGGGAAGGGGAGCCAGTGCGCCATTGAACTCACCAGCACCACCCGGCTACCCGGTTGCAGCACGTTTTGCAGTGCCGCCAGGCAGTTGACCGGCCCGAGGAAATTGGTCTGCAGTACCCGCTCGACGAGCGCCGGGTCGATCACCCCATGATCCAGGTACTCGCAGGTCCCTGCGCAGAGCACGACAAGATCTGGGCGACTGCCTGCCAGCGCGTCAAGACAAGCATCAGCATCAGTCATATCGAACTGGCGTACGGAAATATGTGGGCTGTATTGCAGTAGTGCCTCCAGGCGAGCGGCATCCCTGCCGCAGGCGATGACGTGATGGCCGTCATCGGCCCAGGACTTTGCCAGCCCTTCGCCAATACCGGAGCTGGCACCCGTGATGAGGACAGTCATCATATGCTCACCCTCCGTTTAACACAGCGAATCGCCCAGCCCAACAGGGGCAGGTGTTCGTAAAGCATTTCGCCGGCATCGTAGTAATCCCGCTGGCGGACGATGATCCCGTCCTGTACTTCGACGGCGGAGCAGCCTGGCAATATCAGTGCTTCTCCACGGGCAATGCGTGGATGTGACCAGTGCATGGTCCAGCTCACCAGAAAACGTTCGTCGCTATTAAGTGGTGGATCGATGCTGAAGCGGCAATGACCGACGTTCTCCAGCAGGCGAGTGAAATAGCGATGAATAGCCAGCATGCCTTGATGCTCGCCAAAAGGATCGATGAGCACGGCATCAGCGTGGTAGAGCTGGGATAGCGTCGTCAGAGGCTGGCTATCCAACTCTGTATAAAAATCAACAAATTGGTCTATGACGGAACGTATCGTACTCATTGACATCACCCATGCTGCGAGAAGATCAGGATCAAATATGCTTATTTAAAACTTGCACAAACTTAAATATTTGTCCAAGTTTTTGCGATGTTTATTATTGTTATTCAATTAAATCAATTGGATGGGATTTGGTGGTTTTGTGTGGTTTTTTTGTGGAGGGATGGTGTGGTAGGTGGAGTTGGTGGAGTCGTTCCGTTCACCCTAAGTTCAGTACTTCTCTGGAATCTTATTACATGTGAACGTGTTAAGGAGGCTCCCCGCCGCCTCCTTAACACGTTCACGGGTGATCCTGCTTTAGAAGGGCAATGAACTTGAGGTGAACGGAACAACCCTCTGGCTTGACATACACCGTAAACGGAACAATTCATCAGGCTGATGCTTCTATGCCAATAGCTAAGAAACTCACAACGATACAACATCCAGCGACGTCACCAGTTCCCGCCATTTTTCAACCTGCTTCTTACGAACAACGGTCAACTTCCCGCTGGTCACCAGCAGCCAGTTTCGGTCGGGGAATATTTCAGGTGCCAGTGCCGCAGGCGATACCGGCAGCACATCAATACGATGCCCCTGGCCTGTCCGTTTCAGTGCTTCAAGCCACACTTCGCACGGGTCGGTCAGTTGCCAACCGCAAATAAGGTAATTGTCGCCAGGGGCACGTTTATCGCCTTCAAGGCAAAACGAGGTATAGGAAATGATAATGCCATCAAGCACTTCGCGTAGAGTCATCATTGCGGAAGTATTTGCAGATACCTGGCTTCTGAGTGGGCGAAGTACCTCCGTCACCAGCTCAGGTCTCGGGTATTCACGACCTGAATCATAAATCAGCTGGCGTAGAGACTCGATTTTTCCTTCTTTGAGTCGCTGGAGCATCGTCCCCTGTAGGGTGACCCAGTTATTGGTGCGTCGTGCACCCGGACGCTCCAGTAAGGGTTTGACCTGACTCACTGGCACGCCTTTCTTCACCCAGTCGATAATGCGCAGTGCCTGTTGCACATCGTCATCACTATAGAGGCGATGACCTCCATCTGTTCGCAGCGGTTTGAGCAAACCATAGCGGCGCTGCCATGCCCGAAGCGTGGTCGCGTTGATTCCGCATAGTGTGGCAAATTCGCCAATGGAGTAAGACATGCATGGCACCCGCAAAGAAAGATTCTTATTAATATACTACGAATATGGCACTGCTCAATGCGGGCATCTCAGGGGGAAGAGTCAGGTTCATGCTGAATTAATCGGGGGCCAGTATCGGTTACGGCGTGACTAAAAGTAAATTATTATTTAATGGGGGTTAATTTTTATTTAAGTGTGGTTAATATAATTTGCGATAAATAATAAAATTATTGCTAAGCAGACTTAGTATTATTTCCTATGACTAATAATGGTTTACTATTATAGACTACGGCCTAAGTAGGCTTAAAATATGTTTGTAAAGTATGCGTGCGTTCACAGTTGCTTCATTGTAATGCCATAATCCTATTAAGTTTTTTCTTTTTTTCGCGGAAAATAAACAGCAATTCTGGATATAAGTGAAATTTTCTCAAGACATATGGGAATATATTCTATGCGTGAAAATCATCCTGTCACACAGCACGAACTCGCTTTTGACAAAGGCGCAACGCTAATGTCTACCACAGATCCTGACAGTTATATTAATTACGCGAATGATGCTTTTATTGAGGTGTCTGGTTTTTCGTTAAGCGAGCTGGATGGGCAGCCGCATAATTTAGTTCGTCATCCAGATATGCCGCAGCAAGCCTTTGCTGATATGTGGTACACCCTGAAAAACGGGGAACCGTGGAGCGGTCTGGTGAAAAACCGCTGTAAAAATGGCGACCACTATTGGGTGCGTGCCAATGCGATCCCGATTATTCGCCAGGGGAGCGTGAAGGGATATATGTCGGTCCGCACCAAGCCGGATGCGGCCGAAGTTTCAGGAGCTGAAGCGCTCTACAGTCAGTTCCGTGACGGCAGCGCAAGAGGCAAGCGCCTCTATAAAGGATTGATCGTACGCACGGGATTGATGCGCTGGCGCTCAACGCTTGTGGCGATGCCGCTACGCTGGCGATTGCGCTCCGCATTTATTCTCCTCTTTTTGTTCAGCATTGCGGCTGGCGTGCTATGCCAGATGACGGCAGGGCAACTGGGCAGCTTCATGGGAGCGATGGCAGTACTGATGCTACTGACGATGTTATGGCTGGAGATGCAGATTGTGCGTCCGGTTGAGCACTTATGCCACCAGGCCTTGCAGGTTGCTACCGGAGAAACCCAGCAGGTGGAGCAGACGACACGTATCGATGAAGTGGGCGTCACCTTAAGAGCTATCAGCCAACTGGGCCTGATGTTCCGCTGGCTTATCAATGATGTCAGCAGTCAGGCGGTGAACGTGCTCAAGGCGACGGATGCTCTATGTCAGGGTAACGACAGCCTGAGTCGTCAGACGGATCAGGCTGCGGCAAACGTGCAGCAAACGGCCGCGACCATGAACCAACTGGCGGCTACCGTCAGGAGTAATACGCAGACGGCGGCCGAAGCGAATACTTTATCCCATTCAACCCGCGAGGCGGCAGAACGCGGTGGTAAGGTCATGAATAGTATGATCGACATGATGGGGGCTATTGGTGAAAGTTCCGGCCAGATAGCCAGCATTACCAGCATCATCGACAGTATCGCCTTTCAGACCAATATCCTCGCCCTGAATGCTGCAGTTGAAGCCGCACGTGCCGGAGAGCAGGGGAAAGGTTTCGCAGTGGTGGCTGGAGAAGTGCGTAATCTTGCTCAGCGTAGCGCCAGTGCGGCTAACGAAATCAAAGCACTGATTGAGTCCAGTGTGACGCAGGTTCGTTCCGGTAGCCAACTGGCGGATGATGCGGGTAAGACCATGCAGGAGATTGTAGGGCAGGTGAAAAACGTTACCACGCTGATTCAGCACATTAGCGAGGCTACGGCAGAGCAGGCGACGGCAATTAGCCAGATAAGCCTCGCGGTGGAAGAACTCGATAAAATCACCCATCAGAATGCCGATCGCGTTCAGGAGGGGGCAGATGCGTCAGGTCATCTGAATGAACAGGTGACTCGTCTGGCAGAGGCCATTTCGGTGTTTCGTTAACGTATCATCCACGGTCCCGCACCTGTGTGCGGGACGCTTAATTGAACGGTATTCCTCTCTAAAACAGGCACTCACCCGTAGACTGCAGTGAGGCAAATGGGCCGCTCAGCGTTCTGTTGTGGTGAGCAATAATCGCCTGCGCACTCAGAACAGGGGTGTCCATCGTCGTGTGGGCGTCAGCGATTAAAATCGGCTTAAAACCTAAATCTGCCGCCGCCCGGCAGGTGGTGTCGATGCAAAATTCTGTCTTCATCCCAACGATGACCAACTCCGCAATGTGGGCTTCACGTAACGCGTCTGCAAGCGGGGTTCCAACAAAGCAGTTCGGGCGCGTTTTGGCAAAAACGGTGTCTCTGCTTTCATCAATATGAAGATCCGCAAGCAACTGCGTTAGCGGGCTCCCGGGTTCAATGGGCGAACCTTTAGGGCCGGTATGCTGAACGGCGAATACGGGTGCGCTTGCCTTATGCGCTTTTTCGATTAACCGATTGATGTTCGCGAGCACTTGCGCCCCTTCATAAGGCGTATCCGGGCCATGAAACAGGCCCACCTGCATATCAATAATCAGTAATGCACGGCGTTGGGGATGGGGCATGGTCTCTCTCCTGTGGTGTTGCCCGTCAGGCCAGGAGATACATGTTAAACCCGGCCAGTCGTGGCGGGTTTGGGGGTAAATTTAGCGCACGTTACCCTCACAACCCGCATTCAGGGTCGTGGTCGTAGTGGTTTGAGTCAGGCGCGCGAAAAGATTCATTCACTGAAATTATAAAAGACAGCGTAGGGCGTCAACATAAATGTGATGCAGATGACGCGAGTGTCAGGCGCCGGAAAGCCGTTCGATCCTCACGGCCTTTTCCTTAGTGTACAAATGCAGGTCAGAGGCTGAGAACGTGTGCGGTGTGGATGTGCAGAGCGCCAGAACAGAGGTGTTATCGATCAGGAACTGGTGGGTGAAAGGGGCATTTGGCGCAAGGCTGTCGTGGGTTGCCATTGACCATACGCTTTGCCCGGCGAATTTCAACAGTGCCTCTTTGCGCGTCCAGATCTGCCAGAAGACAGTGAGCTGGTTTGCCTCTGTTGCCGACATAAGTTCTGCCTGCTCACCGCTGCTGAACATCGCCTGGGCAATCCGCAGCCAGTTTCGTCGGGGACGAAGGATTTCGATATCACACCCCACGTCCCCCTGGTCGCTGACCAGAACCGCAATATTATCGCCGCTATGGCTGATGTTAAACCACAGCGGGACGTCGCCCTGGAACGCGGGTTTACCGTTTTCGCCGTAAATAATCTCAGGCAGCGTGGCCAGGTTAAACGCCCGTAGGAGTAGCACCCGCCCGGCAATCCAGGAGGCTCGTCTGCCGTTTTCCGGGGCCAGCACGCGCAGTGATGCAGGAAGAATATCCTCATGAATAGCCGATATTTTTCCCAGCACCACGCGGTACATTATCAGGCCCAGCGCTTAATGATGATGGAAGTGTTGATACCGCCAAAGGCGAAGTTGTTGCTTTGCAGGAATTCACACTCGATGTGGCGTGCTTCACCCATGATGTAATCCAGTGCGCCACACTGCTCATCAGGCTGTGTCAGGTTCAGTGTCGGCGCAAACCAGCCTTCACGCATCATCTGCAGACTCATCCAGGCTTCAAGCGCACCGCAGGCACCCAGCGTGTGGCCGAAGTAGCTCTTGAGTGAAGAGATCGGCGCATTATCACCATAGATCGCCGCCGTTGCCTGACTTTCTGCGATGTCGCCCCGATCCGTTGCCGTACCATGTGCGGAGATATAGCCGATGTCACGTGGACTCAGCCCTGCCATTTTCAGCGATTGCTCCATACAAATTTGCATGGTTTCCCGCTGTGGCTGGGTGATATGAGCAGCGTCGCAGTTGGTGGCAAAGCCGATAATTTCACCATAGATGGTTGCACCGCGTGCTTTAGCATGCTCCAGCTCTTCAAGGACGAGCGTACCTGCACCTTCCCCGATCACCAGTCCGTCACGCTGCTGGTCAAACGGCGACGGAGTCGTTTTCGGCGCATCGTTGCGCTGGCTGGTGGCGAAGAGGGTGTCAAACACGGCAGCTTCTGACGGGCAAAGTTCTTCCGCGCCCCCCGCGACCATTACATCCTGATAACCATGACGAATCGCTTCCCACGCGTAGCCAATCGCCTGGCTGCCTGAGGTACAGGCGCTGGAGGTTGGGATAACTCGACCGCGCAGGCCGAAGAACAGCCCGGTGTTGACCGCCGTGGTGTGCGGCATCATCTGCACGTAAGTCGTACCGGTGATGTTGTTGGTGTGCTTTTCAGTCAGCATGGTGGCGAATTCGCTCACTGGCCCGGTGCTGCCGGTGGAGGAACCGTAAGCAATCCCTGTCTGACCGCTGGTGAGTACCGGATCGCCAATCAGCCCCGCCTGCTCCAGCGCCAGTTCAGAGGCGCGGGTGGAGAGCAGTGAAACCCGACCCATTGCGCGGATGCGCTTGCGGGTGTAGTGCTCTGGCAGCGTAAAGTCATCAATCGGCGCGCCCAGCAGGGTGTGCAGGCCGTCATAGACCTGCCATTCCGGCATGTGGCGCACGGCATTTTCGTAGCCCAGTAAGCGGCGGGAGACATCCTGCCAGTTTTCCCCAAAGGCGGTGACGCCGCCCATGCCCGTAATCACGACACGACGTGTCATAGCATTCCTCCGTTGATGGAGATGACCTGACGAGTCACATAACCCGCAATGTCAGACATTAAATAACTGGCAAGCCCGGCGACTTCGTCAGCCTGACCCATACGTTTCATGGGAATGATCGCCATTGCCTCTTTGAGGGCTGCTTCTTCCATCTCGATCATGCCGGTATCAATTAGCCCCGGCGCAATGCAGTTTACGGTGATTTTGCGTTTTGCCAGCTCAATCGCCAGCGCTTTCGTTGCGCCAATAATGCCCGCTTTAGCTGCACTGTAGTTGACCTGTCCACGGTTGCCCATCAGACCTGATACCGAAGAGAGGGTAATAATGCGCCCACCCTGACGAAGCCCAATCATTGGCATCAGACAGGGGTGAATGACGTTGTAAAAACTATCGAGATTGGTGTGAATGACGCTGTCCCAGTCGTCATCGCTCAGCGCCGGGAAAGCACCATCACGGGTAATCCCGGCGTTGTTTACCACGCCATACCAGGCGCCATAGGTTTCAATTTCGTGCTCGAGCACGCTGCGGCACTGTTCGCGGTTCCCGGCATCAAAACTCAGCAGACGACCCTGGCCACCTGCTTGTTCAATGGCGCTAAGCGTTTCATGCGCACCCGCTTCGTCACGGTGGTAATGCACACCAATGGTAAAGCCGTCAGCGGCAAGCTGGCAGGCGATGGCACGTCCAATGCCTTTACTGGCTCCGGTGACCAGAACGGAACGACTCATGATGCTGCTCCCTGATTAAAAAGCGAGGTTAACTCTTCGGTGGTTGGCTGGAAGGTGTTGACGCGACCTGATGCCACCGTCGTGTCGCCAGTGTGAATGGTGCACTCGAAACTGCCGAATCGGTCATCCTGCATCAGCAGTTTGACCTCAATATCCAGCACGCTCCCGGCAGGCAGATAGCCTGCAGCACACACCAGCTCACGTGCGCCAAGGATCATGCCCAGCGCAATGGTCTCCTGCCCGTTTTGACGGCGATGCCAACCTGACCAGACGCCGACGGTCTGCGCCATCAGCTCCATCGCGTACCAGCCAGGAAGATTGCCCTGAGCGTCCAGAAAGGGTTCGAGAACGCCGTCAGGACTGACCGCTACGCGGCAATGGGTGGTGGACTCCGTCACGCTGATAACCTCTTCAAGCAGAAGCATCGGTGCGTCATGGGGGAGATAATCCACCGGAAGTAAGTACTGACTCATGCTGTTCTCCCGAGCAGAATGCTGGCGTTATTGCCGCCAAAGGCGAAAGAGTTCGACAGGATTGTCGGGCGAGCCAGCGGCTGTGTCTGATGCAGAATACCGCAGGCGGGCAGCGTCGGATCAAAAGGTGAAGTACTAAAATCCTGCGCTGGCAGCGGCAGGTTTTGCTGCAAAATCAGCATGCTCAGTGCCGCTTCAGTAATGCCCGCCGCGCCCAGGGTATGGCCGGTCAGGTGCTTGGTCGAGCTACAGGGCACGCTGTCGCCAAAGATATCGTGCAGGACTTTGGCTTCAATCTGATCGTTAAGCGCGGTGGCCGTGCCGTGCAGGTTAATATACCCCACGTCTTTCGGGGCAAGCCCGGCTTCTGCCAGCGCCTGACGAATGGCACGAATCGCCCCTTCACCTTCCGGATGGGGAGCGGAAATGTGCCAGGCATCGCTGGATTCACCCACCCCCAGCAGTGCGATGGGCTGCGGATCGCGGGTTAACATCATCAGTGCGGCTCCCTCACCGATAGTGATGCCGCTGCGGTCACGGCCGAAGGGCTGGCACAGAGTCGGCGAGAGCGATTCAAGGCTGTGAAAACCGTTGATCGGCATGCGACTTAAGGTATCCGCACCGCCGACAATTGCCACGTCCGCAAGGCCTGCTTCAATCAGTCGACGCCCGCTGATGATGGCGCGGGCGCTGGATGAACAGGCGGTCGACAGGGTAAAGGCCGGGCCTTCAAGCATTAACCAGTTGCGAAGAAAACGGGAAGGATCGCCGAGTTCCTGTTGCGGATAGTGCCAGTCCGGGCTTGGCTGATTGTTCAGCGTCAAATCAACGTGGGTATCACCCTCATCAAGACCGGACGTGCTGGTGCCCAGCACGATGGCGACACGATCGCGACCGAACCGGGCGATGGCGTCGTCGACCTGTGGTTGAATCTGCGCCAGTGCTGCCAGCAGCAACTGATTGTTGCGACTGCGGTGTGCGGCAAACGTCTCTGGTATCTCCGGCAGGGGGGCATCCACGCCGCCCAGAATTGCGCCGTCGTGGTCACGCAGCCAGCCCTCACGCGGGCGCATCCCCGGCGAGACGCCCCGCACCAGGTTGGCGGCAATCTCGGTGGTGTCTTTGCCCAGCGCGTTAATCATGCCAACGGCAGAAATGTAGATCATCTCAGTCACCCAGATATTGAATGGTGATGTGGTACTTGAAGACGTGTTGCTCGATGCTGATGGGCTCACGTTTGCCTTTGCGTTGCAGATAGATGATTTCGGTCACCAGTTTGCCGCTGGCATTACGCAACTCACGCTTGTCCGCGATATCAGTCAGCGTCCAGCCTTTCGGCAACTGCGGCTGCCAGACGGCAATCGGCCAGTGGCTTAGCATTACGTCAGCCAGCACCTGGCTTGCCGGTGGCAATTGTGGAATGACAATCGACTGTTCGGTGCGCAGCCCTTGCTCATCATAGGTGGCGAGGAACAGGCGGATCCCCACCGAGGAGAGCCCGGCCAGCGTCACTTTCTTATCATCCGCATTGAGCATCACCAGCAGCGACTGGGTTTTGCCGCCGAATGAGCCGGTCAGCAACTGCTGCGAGCTAACGGCAGGGCTGATACCTGGTGCCGGTAGGGTGACCTGCGTACCCGGCTGCAGCCAGGCCTGAGGGCGACCCTCAGCATTCTGTTTTGTGGTAGTGCTGCACCCGGCTAACAGCAGCGCGGCGCAGAGGGCTGCCGCCTGCCAGAATGTCTGTTTCATCATCTCTTATCTCTTTTCTTATTGGGCATCGCCAGCGGCGAGAGCAGGTACGCGGCAAAAATTCCGCTCACCAGCACGATGCCGAAGCTGCTGATTGCCTGGGTTGAGCTGAAGACCAGCATACCCAGCGTCAGTAGCGTGGTGAGCATGGCGAGAGTAATCGCCAGCATCGACGTTAACGGCGTGCCACGCGGATTACTGAAAAACAGCGTGTAGTTAATGCCAATTCCCAGCACCAACACCAGCGCCAGCAGCGAGAACAGGTTGACCGGATGGCCGCTAAACGCCAGGGCGGCGAGACCACACCCGAGTGACAGCACCGACGGCACCAGGCTTATCAGCCCTTTGCGCCAGCCAAGACGGAACATCGCCCCGCAGGCAATCACCGCAAGAGCCACGCCCAGTAATCCGGTCAGCACGCCACGATAAAGGGAAAACAGTGAATCAAACGCCTGCTTGCGATCGACCCAGGCCACGCCGGGTTGAGCGTGTGCGAGGGCATCCAGCGCTGCGCTCTCTTTGACGCCATCGACAGGGATAAGCACCCCGCTTGCGCCATTGGGAAGCGTCAGCCACATCAGTCGCCAGCCTTCACTGGCCGGGCTTGCCAGCCACGTTTCCACATTGACGGGCATGTCACTGAGATCCGGGGTAACGGTCGCCAGCCCGGCATTCTGCAGTGCCTGGGTAATCACAGGTGTCGCCTTGTGCAACAGGTCAAGGTCGCTGCGCTGACGTGCAAGGGAATTCAGGGGGATCGTGCGATAGCTTTTGATTGCGCCGTCCTGACGGGCCTTATCCAGTTCTGGCGTGAAGGCTTCCATCCGCGTCAGCGTCTGTTCCGGCGAATCGCCATAGACCACGAACCATTTCTGATCGACGCTCTGTCCGGTCAGATGGGTGATGGCTTTTTCCTGCGCCAGGATAGCGGGAGGCAACGCCTGAAGCTGTGAAATATCGTCGTTGACGTGCAGTCGGGTTAACCCTGCCACGGAGAACAGGGCAAGCGCCACGGGCAGCCCGATGGAAAGCGCTTTGTTGCGCCGCCAGGCGGCGAGCCAGCGCAGTAACGAAACCATCATCGGTACCGGACGTACCGGCAGGCCACGGCACATCCACGGGTGCCAGAACAGGACGGTCAGACAGGAGGCACTCAGGCCGACAGCCGCAAAAATCGCCATCTGGCGGATGCCCGGGAAGGGAGCCAGCATCATGATCAGATACGCCGCGACGGTGGTCAGCAGCGCGAGCAGCAGGGCATTACGCACTTTCGCCAGACTTTGCCACGGTGAGGCATCCGCGCCGTGCACCATGCGTTCGGTCAGGTAATAGAGCGTGTAATCCGCCGAAATCCCGATGATGCTCATGCTCATCACCAGCGTCATCAGATGCAGCTCACCAAAGATGAGCAGCGTCACCACGGTGCCTGCCAGCGCGCCAATGGCAATGGAGATAAGGCAAAGCAGCAGCGGTTTGAGCGAACGGAAGGTCGCAACAATCAGCAAAATTACGCCGAGGATCGTGCCTACACCCAGCGTTGAGATATCCTGTTTTGCCTGCTGACTGGCGTAATCACTGTAGAACACGGTACCACGCGAAAGCAGACGCGCCTGCGGGAACTGCGCCTTCAGCGCCTGTTCCTCAGTGGCGAGGTGGGTGACAAGCTGGTGGGTTTGCTGCATATCAAACGCGTTGCCCGACAGCTCGCCGTGTAGCATATACCAGTAATTACCGTCGTCATCCTGAGCGACCAGCCAGCCGTCCATCAGTTTGAGGCGCTGGGCGTTCTGCGCCATCGCCAGCTGCGAACCACGCATCAGCATCAGCGGATCGTTATGCAACTCCTTCCCGCTCACGCCGGAAAAAGCAGAGTACATCTGCGAAAGGATCCACTGCGCCTGGGATTCACCGCCGTTTTGCAAACGCACGCGGGTTGCGCTGTCGATAAGCCCGTTACGGTGTTGCCAGAAAAATGCGCCCCAGGCCTGCTGACTTGCGGCGTCCATCGGCCCTTTCACCCCGGCGAGCGCCGGAGATGCCTTGAGCTGCGCATACCATTTTTGCGCGGCCTCAGGGTTTGCGGTTTTACCTGGACTCACCAGCCAGACGAGTTGCCTGTCCAGACGCTGCATAAAGCCGTCAGAGAGATCGGGCGGGATCGCACCCAGCGCCTGTTTCGGCAGCATCGCCAGCACGCTGCTGTTGAGCCTTGCCTGTGGCAGCATCACCAGCAACGCACCCAGCAGCACGAGGCAGAGCAGCCCCCAGAGCAAGGCAGGGCGGCGGGAATTAGTGGGCGGCAAAACGTTGGCGTTCGTCATCGGTCAGGGTCGCTGGCGTCAGTTGATGTTGAGACAGCGCAATATCGGTACGATCGCCCTGCTTATCGTTGAGCTGGATCGTCTCCAGATAGGTCTTCCCGGCGAGATCGATAGAGGCGAAGATCTTATCCAGCGGTGTGGTCACCGGCGTCAGACGCAGGGACCAGCGGCCTTCGCCTTTATCCTGAAAATCGAGACGGAAGTTCTGTTCCAGCACCTTACGGTCGGCCTGGAACAGGGCGCGAAGCAGGTGGTTAAACTGGAACATTTGCGGATTGTTCTCGGCGGTCACCACCTGCGGCGGCTGTCCGTTAACGATTTGCACCATGCGCGAGTCATCCAGCATCAGCATCATCGGGAACGGCGAGGTTTGATCCCACAGCAGCCCGGTGTCGCGGGCAATCAGCATCTTGCCCTGAGAGCGCAGCGGCTGCGGCAAATCTTTGATCGTACGGGTCTGGCTGAACTGAGCACGAACAACAGGCTGTTCGGTAAAACGCTGCTGGAGTTCATCCAGGGTCACGGCGCTCACCCAGGGGCTGAGCAGCAACGCAAGAAGTGGCCAGTACTTCATTGTTCAACCCCCATGCGCTCAAACAGAATGGCGGGGCTGACGAAGCAGAGTTCACGACTCTTCTCTTCTACCGCGACCTGAATGGTGTAACCGGTGGTGGTGCGCTTGCCGGTTTCGGCATCAAAAATCTCATAGCCGATACGCAGGCGGTTTTCGTACTCTTCCAGCCGTGCGCAGACGCGAAAACGCTGTTCGAAGGTCAGGACATCACGGTATTTCACCCGCGTGTCGACCACCGGCCAGACATAACCGGACTCTTTCATCTGGCGATAACCATAATCGAACTGGTTGAGCAGGGCTTCCCGCGCAATTTCAAAGTAGCGGAAATAGTTGCCGTGCCACACCACACCCATCATGTCCACGTCGTGGAAAGCGACCTTAAGTTCGACTTCGGCCGTAAAACGAGGATCGTTAAGCATCCTTACTCCTTATCGCTGGCGTCAGGAAGCCGCCAGAAATCAAAAAAGTTAAACCAGTCCAGCGGTGAGAGCAGGGCATAGTGCTCAAGCCGGGCGGCGTAGCGATCCACCGTTTGTTGCAGTGCTTGCTGGCGATCGGCGCGCGGCAACAGCAGAGGATCGGCAAAGGGTTCGCAGTGGATATGCAGTTTGTCTGACTGCTGCAGGGCAAAGATCAGTGCCACCGGGCAGCGCAGAATGGAGGCCAGAATAAATGGCCCTTGTGGGAAGGGGGCTGGTGTGCCCATAAACGGGCTCCAGATGACCCGCCAGTCATTACCGCGCTGCGGCGTGACGGCAATTCTGTCGCCCACAATCGCCACCCATTCGCCCTGATCGAGTTTCTCTTTGAGCAGCATGGCGGTATCGGGACCGATGTCGTTAACCGCAATAAGGTTCAGACCGGCCTGGGGGGCCATCTCCTGCATGATTTGCTTAAAGCGCTGGGCGTTATCACTGAACACCAGCGCATTAATCACTTTGCCCCCGGTGATGGAGGCCAGCGCCCGGCAGGCTTCGATATCGCCCAGATGGGAGGCCAGCAGCAGCTTGCCTCGTGGGGAGGCCACATCCAGCGCTTCCCAGGCTCCAGGGGCAAATACCACATCGCGCCCGAGCTGGAGTTGACCGCGCCAACTGGCGATTTTTGCCAGCATCGACTCGCCGAAACGCATGAAGTGTCGGAAGCTGTTAAGACGCGGCGGCACGGGCAACTGTTTTTGCACCAGTTGTTCACGCACGCGCGCTATCCAGTTTCTGGAGGCCTGACGCGCCCGGGTGGCGGTCAGCCAGTAGCCGCTGATCACCGGCCAGAGCAACAGTGAAAAGGCATCCCGCCCAAGCCAGCGCCAGACGGTGAGCATAATCCGCATGCCCAGCAGCCCTTTCACTTCCTGCTGCTTTGCCCAGTGCTGATGGCGACGGCGCATCAGCAGCGACGGAATGCGTGGCAGCATGCCAAAGAACAAGCGGGTATGCATGCGCGAGATGCGAATGTTGTCTTTAAGCGCATCGAAGTGGGAGATCCCATCGTCGGGGTAGGTCACCCGGGTGGGCACGAAATAGCTGGTATTGCCCTGCCAGTAGAGACGCACCATCACTTCGGTATCAAAGTCCATGCGCTGACCCAGCGTCCCACGCTTTGCCAGTTGCAGCGTCGGGGCAATGGGGTAGACGCGAAAGCCGCACATGCTGTCTTTCAACTGCAATGAAAGCGTTTCGATCCATACCCAGACGTGCGTCACCCAGCGTCCGTACAAACGGGAACGGGGGATGGAGTCATCATATATGGGTTGACCGGAGATCAGGGCGTCCGTGTGTTGCTTCGCCAGCGCCAGCAGGGAAGGAATATCTTCTATCGCATGCTGTCCGTCCGCATCGACCTGCACGGCATGGGTAAAACCAGCGTCCGCAGCGGCTTGCAGACCACGGATAACGGCAACACCTTTGCCCGCATTCTGTGGCAAACGCAGCAGGGTGACATTCTCGTGGTCAGCCACGAGGGCGTCGAGCGTCTGCCGGGTCGTAGCGTCACTGCCATCATCAACAATGATGCACGGCAACTGGAAAGGTGCGAGCCGTGCGAGGACCTGCGCCATCATTGCGCCGTGGTTGTAACACGGGATCACCACACAGGCGGCGAAGGTTAACGACATAACCGCACCTTGCCGCTGCTGGCGGTATGGCGTGTTTCTCCTTCATGACGTTGGTAGGAGAACGTCAGAACCTGGCGTTCTTCCTGCCAGGTGAGCGTCAGAGTAACTATGTTTTCAGGCAACAAGGGGGCCTGAAATTTCACGCTCTGGACGCTATGAAAGCGAAAACCGGGGGCCAGAAGTTCGGTGGCATAGTTGATTGCCCACTCAAGCTGCGCGACGCCAGGCAGCAGGGGCTGCGCGGCAAAATGCCCCTGGAACCAGTAGAGGTCATGGGGAAGGCCCAGATCGATTTCTAACTGACCTTGTGGTGTCTCACGGCGCTCAATTTCACGGGGTTTCATTGAATAACTCCTGTAATTGCGCATAGACACGCTTATTCATACTGTTAACCGGAATTTCGTTGATCACCCGCCAGAAGCGGGGAACCGCGACGGGCTCCAGCCATTGCGCCAGAGTGCGTCGCCAGGCCATCTCCATCGCTTTGCCATTGCCTTCGCGCCATGACTGAGAACAGGTTTCATTGAGCACGACTAATACGCCAATGCACTGACGTCCTGCCCGGGTAACCTGAAGGGCGGCGGCATCCCTAATCCCGTCCAGAGTCATCAGTCGTTGCTCTATTTCGTTCAGCGAGATGCGTTTTTCTTCTATTTTAACAACCCGACCACGGCGACCGTTCAGGTGGAAACGCCCGTCAGCGTCAAAATGTAGAATATCATCAAGCAACAGCCCTTCAGCGTCGGCTATCAATGGCGAGCGGGCACGAAACATCCCATTTTCTGCCGTAATTTTCACACACGGGAAAGGCAACCACGGCGTTTTTTCCTGCTCACGGTAGCGCCAGGCGAGAACCCCCGTTTCGGTGCTACCATAAATTTCATCCGGACTCAGATCAAACCAGGCTTGCGCGCTGCTGACATCTTCCCACGATAGCAGACCGCCAGCGGAGAGCACCATCTCGACCAGTGGTGGCGTGAGATTTGTGTCGAGCCGCTTGAGGAAAGCCGGGCTGCTGACGAAAAGGTAACGGTACGTATGGCTGAGTGCAGCAAGTTGCTCAGGGTAATAGAGCATGGCGGCATGTAGAGGCAGGCCGAGCGTCATAGGTAAAATGATGCGGAACGTTAGCCCGTACAAATGCTGAGGGACAACAGATGCGACCACACGACAGCCTGCCAGTCTGCCCGCAAAGCGTGTTGCCAGCCATTCGGCCTCTTTCTCAAGCACGGCGAGGGTTTTTACGACCTGCTTGGGTTTTCCGGTCGAACCGGACGTAAAAAGTTCGATAGCAGACGCTTCGGCAATGGTTGGTAGTGGCGCGGCGAGTGGCTCCGCGCTATTGCTTGATGCCACCACAATCTGCGTCCCTTGCCAGCCCAGCGCTTTGTCGCTCAGCACGCCGTGGAACAGCGCACGCTGCTCTTCCAGCTGCGAGAGTCGACAGTGACCGGGGATTACCGGCGTTTTACCTGCACTCAATGTCGCCAGCAGGGCAACAATAAAGAGGTAACTGTTCTCAAAACAGAGCGCCCAGCGTGCGGCGTCATAGCACTGGATCTGCCCGATAAGCAGGGCAACATCACGCCGTAAATGGGCCTGAGTCCAGAGATTATCACCCAGCCAGGCGATGGGCATATCGTCCGGACGGGAGGTGCTGAGCCACTCTCTTAAGGGGAGCGTTTGGGTCATGGTGTATCTCGTTTAATTACCTGGCGACGAACGAGCCATTCGCCTGCCATCAGCATGCCCATCAGCACATAGGCAATCATACCGTTCCAGAGCGTCCAGAGTGGCATATCCCCTCGCAGCGCGGTGAACAGTGCAACGCTACCGTTCATGATAAAGAAAACGCACCAAATCTGCGTAACGCGACGGGTGTAGCGGACACCTTGCGGGGGAAGGTCTGGATGCTGAAGACGGGCCAGTCTCTCGACCAGGGGCATGGTCGTGAACAGTGAACCGCCAAAGACGCAAAGCATAACCAGGTTAATGACTACCGGGTAAAACAGCAAAAGCTGGTGGCTTTTCAGCAGCGCGCTGGTGACACAAAGCGCAATGCCTGCCAGCGCGGCGCTTTGAATGACAAAGCGCATCGGGCCGGCGGTTTGTCGCGCCTGACGCACGCGAAAAACCAGCAGCAGTGCCATGAGCGGCAACAACCAGTGCAAGCTGTTAAAAGTGAGCCCGAACCAGACCAAAAAAGGCCAGGCCAGTAACAGGGCTCCGGCCACCACCTTAATGGCGGGTAGCGTTCTCGACGCCTGCACGGTGAATCAGTCTTCCTTCATCAGGCGTTCTACCGCCTCGACAACGTCCTGCACAGTGCGCACGGCTTTAAACTCTTCCGCTTTTATTTTTTTGCCGGTTTTCTTTTGTAAGTGGACGATCATGTCGACGGCGTCAATGCTGTCCAGTTCCAGGTCTTCGTACAGGCGGGCTTCCGGTTTGATGTCATCAGCATCGATTTCAAACAGTTTGACCAAAAGCGCGGACACTTCCTGGTAAATAGCGTGTTGTTCTGTCATAGCGGGCTCGTTATCAGGCGCGTTGAGAATGAATAAATGTGGCAAGGGTGGCTACCGAGAAGAAATGCTGACGCATCTCTTCGCTCTCGGCAGATAATACAATGCCATATTGGCTTTTTACCGCCAGACCCAGTTCCAGCGCATCAATGGAGTCCAGTCCCAGACCCTCACCGAATAACGCCGCATCTGTGTTGATATCGTCAGCCGTCAGCTCATCCAGATTTAACGTGTTGATGATCAGATTTTTAATTTCAAGGTATAGCGCTTGCATCATTAAGTCCTGGTAGAGTTGTTTCAACAGATTGTAATTGCTGCAAAAGATGGCGGTTAAGCTGCCTCGCGGCGAGCGCCGGCTCTTGTGTATTCTCGTTGTAGAAGCGATCGATACGAACGCGTTCGCCAACGGTAATGCTGAACAGCGGTTTGGAAGGCGGTGCGTCATACCATTTGCACGTTTTGCCGAGCATATATTCCGTGCAATGGATGGTGACAACCCGCAAGTCTTTCACGCAACGAACCGCAATATTGGCGGCACCACGTTGCAGTTTCATCTCTTCGCCGGGAAGGGTTCGAGTGCCTTCCGGGAAGATCAAAATCGTATCGCCTTGTTCAAGTCGTTGCTGGCTTTGGGGCAGCAGTGTCTCAGACTGGCTGTTGATCAGGTAATCGGCAGCGCGCACCACGCCGCTAAGGAAGGGGTTTTTTAGCAACGAGCTTTTCACCAGACAGTCGGTTTCTGGCATCACTGAGGCGATCATGACGTAATCGATCAGCGAGGGGTGATTGGCCACGACCAGGCAACCGCGCTCATTGCGCAGTAGCTCGGCATTATCTATACGGAAATCCAGTACGCCGACGGTTCTGACAACGGTGAGGAAAAAGCGGAAACTGAGCGAAATGCTGCGTCGGGCGATACGCCGCCGGGTACGCTTGTCACGAATAACCAGTGATAACAGGTTAAACCAGGTCAGCGACATCAGTACGCCACCGATGCCGAACAACGCAAAACACAGCCCCGTCATAGGAATGCGCCAGAGTCGGTTGAGTGAAGCCATCAGGCGTGTCATTGGCGACTCCATAACCACTGAACGCGTTCACCTGACACGGTGAACGTGGGGGTGTCGCTCAGGTAGTGCTGTAAGAATTGCAGGCTCTGTGGCAAAGCGGCTTCTTCTCCGTCACTTCCGCTTTGCGTTGTGCATTGCAGCGCATCACCGGCTTCAAAAACCATCGCCACGGCGAAGGCCCATGTCGGCATATTCTCAGGCAAGCGTGGGTGATAGAACGCCGGTAGAAGCCCGTCAAAATCCACCATCAGGATGCGCTTGTAACCGGCCTGCATCAGGCAAATGACTTCGCATAGCCCTTGCTGGAAGGTGTCCATACCAGCAGAGAGAGAAGAGGAGACCAGCGGCTGTTTTGCGGCAATAGTCAGATTGCCGACGGAAGAGTTGTGCACTGACATGGTGAAATCAGTGGGGGAAATGGCCTGATCGGTGGCCAGTGCGGAGAGAATACGGTAGTTGCGCTCCAGCTCACCGTGTCGGCTGGTGTAGAGCACCGCGTCAATTTCATGGCGGCGTAACATGGCCAGCCCGCACTCAACGGCCAGCTTACTGCCAGAGTTGAGACGTCGTGCGGTCATCATCGGCAGTTCAGTGAGTTTGCCCTGAGGTGCTGACGGATCGATAGCGTAGGGCTGACGTGACCATGCCTGCCACTGTGACGCGTCGCTTAACCCAGGCGCTCGCGCCTGCCAGTCAATCAGATTTAATGCAAATTTCATCAACGCCTGTCCGCAATAAACAATGAACCTGATGCCATTAACGGCATCAGGAAGCCGCGAGAGATTACCGTTTCTCGCAGCTCAAAAAAGTGTGTCCAAGGCCAATACCGTCTATGCGTTGTGCCACGCTAAAACCGGCCAGTTCGAGATAATGAATAAATTTATCAACGCTATAAAAACGGCTATTACCGTTCGCCATACAGGTGAAGTACAGCGACGTGGCATTCAGGCTAAAGGCTGCTGCTTCAAATTTTTGTGCATCCCAGAACAACTCCAGTATGCACAGACGGGCGCCAGGTTTCATGACAGCCGCTATCCGGCTCAACATCTTAATAATCTGTTCTGGTGAGAAGCAGTCCAGGAACTGGCTCATCCACCAGACGTCCGCCTCAGAAGGGAGAGCGGCGTCGCTGAGCATATCAATCGCATGGAAGCCAATGCGATGGGACAAACCCGCATTTTCGATATTCTTCTGTGCCAGCGCGACCTGCTGCGGCAGGTCCAGAATGGTCACCTTAACTGCGTCGTCATGCTGGCAGCAGCGTAATGCCCATTTACCGGTATTGCCCCCAACGTCATATAACTGTTTGGGATGACTATTAAAAATATGGGGCAGTACAATATTAAAGGCGGCGTCCGAATAAAAATGATCGAATGCAAACCAACTTTCACGTGCTGGAGACGGTAACTGCGACAACACCGGATAAATGGTTTGCGCGTCGCTAAATACGCTCAGTCCAGCAGGTTTTGACTCTGCCAGGGCATTATCCAGGAAAAAGAGCCCCTGGTAACAAACATCCTGAGTGAAGTCCATATTAACGCGTGTCATCTTGTCATGAAGCAGGTAGTGACCCACTTTCGATAAAAAATAACGACCGTCATCACATGTCACGATGCGCCCGCTTAAGCCCATATCCAACAAAACGCTTATCGCGTATTCATTCAGGCTACTTTGGGTTGCAATCTCATCTAATGTAGCCCCTTTGCTTCCCATATCATCCAGATATTCCAGAGTGCCAGCATTACGTAGACTGAGGGCAGTCTGAAATAACATGGGGGCAAACGCGATACGCTGCGCCTCTGTAATCGCATCCAGTGCGCTAAGTGTGTCCCTTTTATACATAACGACGCTAACCTATCCTTAGCTTAGTGAGTATATCTGGGCCATTTCTGACCCAGAGTGCCGCTTGTTACTGATTACTGAATAGAGGACGCGGAGACATTAACCTGAATGTCTCTATCCAGATTACGCACCCAACGGTTGTAACCTGGATGAATTCTGCCGCCACCTGCAGACAAATTCATACTGCTTTCGTAGGTGATGGTATAACCCGTTGCGGAGTAGTTAATACGTGTTTGAGCAACATAGTCATTTGATTGCAGACGCGCTTTAATGACGCCCGGACCGGCTTCGTTCATGATCCATTTACGCTGTACGCCAGCTTTGATAATGGAATTTTTTACCTGAGCTTCTGTATGGCCAGACCCCAGATTGGTACGGATATTGTCAATGGGGGCCAGTCTGCTGGAACAGCCCATCAATGCGCCAACAACAATGAGTGCGGTAAACCACTTCACAAACTTGATCATAAGAACTCCATTCTAAATAGCTGCCTAAATTGTCTATATAACTCTCCCATGACACATAACGTGCCTGAGATGAATTTGGGACCAGATTCGATACATGAAGTTACAAAACATACAATTCTTTTCATATTTTAAACAAACCATTTAATGGTTCATAGTGTTTTTAATTTCGTGCGGAAAGAAAAAAGAAAGCAGATTTAAGATGTTATGAGAATGTATGCTGTCTGTAGAAGCATGAAAATGCAGAAAATATTGTAAAGATCAGGTATGGCAGGGCCGCTTATCTTCGCGCGGTAGCACAAAAATGTGAACCCTGCCATTTTCGGTAGGTGTTTTTGTTAATGTATGAGCATCATTCTGATTCTTTATCTTATTTAGCTTAAAAGCAGATAGCTCAATCCCATAATTGCCGCCATTCCCGCGATAACCGTCAGAAAAAGGCTGCGTGTAAGCATGCCCACTAATGTGGCAATAAGAGTAGCAATAAGTGAGAGGCTAAGACCGGATGGCGACCACACCGGTTTGGCGATGATTTCTGCGGTGATGATCGCGGCCATGATGGCGGCAGGGATAAATCCCAGCCAGTCCTGAAGCCGCCGTGGCAGGTGAAATCTTGCCAGCAAAAAGAGCGGTACCGTACGCATCAGGGCGGTGACAAGGGCGGCCATGGCAATGGCGAAATAAATCGATCCGCTCATCTTATTTCTCTCCCTTCGTACGCAGTCGTAATATCAATGTCGCCAGAGATGCGGACAGCATCGCGGCGATAATCACCACCAGGTGAAGGCTCAGGTATTTGCTGGAAACCAGCGTAATCAGGATGGCCGCCAGAATCGCCATCGTTTCGGGGATCTTGCGTTGGCTGGCATACCAGGTCATCACCAGTAGACCGACAAACATCGACACCAGGCTAAAGCTCAGCCCGTCCATCAGATACGCTGGCAGTGCCGTCGCCAGCCACGCTCCAGCAACGCAGGCGGCGATCCAATTAAGCCAGGCAGAGACATTGAGCCCCAGCAGCCAGGGAAAAGGGAGTGAGCCATGACGGGTCGCGTGCTGCACGGCCACGCCAAAGGTTTCATCAGTCAGCAGTACGCCGCCAATCAGTTTTTGCAGCGTACTCGACTGGCGAAACCAGATGCTGAGCGCTGAACTCATCAGTAAATAGCGCATATTAACCAGCGCAACGCTGAGAACCACGGATGCTGACTCCGCCCCAGCCGCCCATAAAGAGTAAAAGAGAAAATGGGCAGAGCCAGCGTACAAACCGGCGGCCAACAGCGTGGTGTGCAGCAGGGAAAACCCTGACAGCGTACCAATGGCTCCCGCTGCCATGCCAATGCTCCAGTACCCCGGCATGGTGGGCAGACAGGCCATCACTCCCGCCATAAAGCGGCTGTTCGCCTCTTCAGCATTTTCATAATTCACATTAAATGACATTCTGTATCCATAGACTTAACGAATGAGAAGCGTTGAGTGTAAAAGAATGGGGCGAAGAGGATAGGACAATCCTGCTCATCGTCATAGTGAGGGAGAGGGGCAATGAAAGAAAAGCGCGACGACATCCGGTTATGGAAAGACAAAGCCTTCCAGGGCGAAATGGAAGTACTGCGCGCTTCGTGCTTTGATCTCAGCTATCCGCCTCATTTTCATGATGAGTTTGTACTGGCAGTGTTTGCCCGTGGCGCGCAGCGTAATCGGGTATGCCGTAAAACGGGCGTTGCGGCACCGGGAACGGTGATGATCATTCATCCTGGCGAAGTGCACACCGGTGAGGCGGTTGAACGGGATTTAGGCTGGGATTACTGCGCTTTTTACCCGTCAGAGGCGTTGATACAGCAGGTCGCCGATGCCGTATTGCCGGGGAAAGGGCTGGTGAACTTTGGCAGCGACATCATGCGTCATGCCCCCACGATGGCAAAAGAGGTGTTACAGACCGCATCTGTGCTGGCGAGCAGTCAGGATGCGCTGGAAAAAGAGTCGCTGTTTTTTGAGCTTTTAAGCGCGTTGCTCACCCAATATGGTCAACGTACGACGCGAGGCGGAGCGATGCGCCATGCCCGCGCCGATGTCCATCACGCCATCGACTACCTACAAACGCACTACCACCAGGCACTCAGTGTGCTTGATGTTGCCCGTGCGGCGGGCTTAAGCGAATTTCACTTTATGCGTCTCTTTCAGAACACGACCGGGCTTTCCGTGCACCGCTTTCTCACGCAGATTCGTCTGGTTCGTGCCAAGTCACTGCTCTCGCAGGGTGTCAGTGCCGCGCAGACTGCGCTGGATGTGGGATTTTTTGACCAGAGCCACTTTTCACGTACTTTCCGTACCCATTTCGGCATCACCCCAGGCGCGTATGCCGCTGCGTGTCGTTAGCCCAGCAGGCCAAGATGTTCAACGAGAATTGAGCAGCCAATCCCCATCAGTACCAGTCCGCCCATAATTTCCGCCCATTTGCCGATAGCCGCGCCGAGGAAGCGTCCGAGCAGCATGCCGGTGGTCGCCATAATGGTGGTCGCAAGGCCAATCAGCAGGGCGGTGGTGACAATATTCACATCTAAAAATGCCAGACCGACGCCGACGGCCATTGCATCCAGGCTGGTGGCGATAGCGGTGGTGACCAGCAGCCAGAACCCGTGGCGGCGCGGTGCTTCTTCTTGTTCGCTGTCATCTTTGGTAATGCCTTCGTACATCATGCGCAGCCCCAGCACCATCAGCAGCGTGAAAGCAATCCAGTGATCCCACTTCATGATGTACTGGCTGGCCGCGAGGCCCACAGCCCAGCCGATGACGGGGGTAATGGCTTCGACGACACCGAAAATCAGCCCCGTTCTCAGTGCCTCTCTTAAGGGAGGACGGCTCAATGCTGCGCCTTTACCGATGGAGGCTGCGAAAGCATCCATAGACATGCCGAATGCCAGAATAATGACTGCGTAAAAACTCATGTGCTCACCTGATAACGCCCTTGCGGAAAAACCGGGCTAAATAAGACAAATTTGAAGAGCCGCTATGCTGCCATGGAAACGAGTAAAAATCAAAATTTTCATATAAATCAATAATATATAGTAGTGGCTATGTTTTATTGCCTTGGCTATATCGTCTTTTATCGTTGCATAATGAAGGTGTTGCGAAAGCCCGGAAAAAGGGTGTGTTTAAAAAACGTGCCGCTGCGTTTATCCGTACATATTGATGGGCAATATGTTTGCATCTTGCCACCCCGCTCGAATTGGGAAACAATAGCGTTCTGGGGTGATGGCGTTCCACCTTATCCAACCGCTTCCTCGCGAAGCTGATGACGCCTGGTATGACTCTTTAACGGGAGGCATGTCGGGCGCGTATCTTTTCTCTCTCTGCATGTTTCCAGCCCTTTATCCTGATGTTGCTGAGGAAAACATGCTCAAGTCTTTAATAGCTGTGATTATTGGTGGTTCTGCGGGTTGTGTGATTCGCTGGCTGCTTGCCGTTCGTCTGAATACGCTCTTTCCGAGTCTGCCGCCAGGGACGTTACTGGTGAACCTGCTGGGGGGATTTATTATTGGCGGGGCGATGGCCTATTTTATTCGCCAGCCGCATCTTGACCCCACCTGGCGATTGCTGATCACCACCGGTTTGTGTGGCGGCATGACCACCTTCTCAACCTTTTCGCTGGAAGTATTTTCTCTGTTGCAGGCGGGGAATTACGTCTGGGCGATGACCTCGGTGCTGGTGCATGTCTTCGGTTCACTGCTGATGACGGCGCTGGGCTTCTTTGTAATTAACCTGCTGTAATAAAAAAGCCCGCAGGATTGCGCCTGCGGGCTTTTCGTCATTCAGTACGACTTAACGCACCATGCAAGGACGTTTGTTGTCAAACGTCCAGCCTGGGATCAGGTACTGCATCCCCATGGCATCGTCACGCGCGCCCAGACCGTGTTTCTGATACAGCTCGTGCGCCTTCATCACCTGGTCCATATCCAGCTCCACGCCCAGACCCGGTGTCGTCGGTACCTGCACCATCCCGCCTTTGATTTCAAACGGCTCTTTGGTCAGACGCTGGTTACCTTCCTGCCAGATCCAGTGGGTGTCTATGGCGGTGATTTTGCCCGGTGCAGCCGCCGCCACGTGGGTGAACATGGCCAGTGAAATGTCGAAGTGGTTGTTAGAGTGAGAACCCCATGTCAGGCCAAACTCATGGCACATCTGCGCCACACGTACCGACCCCTGCATGGTCCAGAAGTGCGGATCCGCCAGCGGGATATCCACGGACTGCAGGGACAGGGTGTGACCCATCTGACGCCAGTCGGTGGCAATCATGTTGGTCGCGGTCGGCAGACCGGTAGCGCGACGGAATTCCGCCATCACTTCACGGCCGGAGAAGCCCTGCTCAGCGCCACACGGATCTTCCGCATAGGCCAGCACGCCTTTCAGGTGTTTGCCGATGTTAATCGCTTCGTTCAGGGACCATGCACCGTTCGGGTCGAGGGTGACGCGGGCCTGCGGGAAGCGTTTTGCCAGGGCAACGATAGACTCGGCTTCTTCTTCGCCAGCCAGCACGCCGCCTTTCAGTTTGAAATCATTGAAGCCGTATTTTTCATACGCGGCTTCAGCCAGACGCACCACGCGGTCCGGGGTCATGGCCTCTTCGTGACGCACGCGATACCAGTCGCATTTGTCATCCGGCTGACTCTGGTACGGCAGCGGGGTGGCTTTGGTGTTCCCGACGAAGAACAGGTAGCCGAGCATTTCCACTTCATTGCGCTGCTGGCCGTCGCCCAGCAGGGAGGCGACGTTAACGCCGAGGTGTTTACCCAGCAGGTCGAGCATGGCGGCTTCAATGGCAGTGACCACGTGGATAGTGGTGCGCAGGTCAAAGGTCTGCAGGCCACGGCCACCGGCATCGCGGTCAGCAAAGGCGTTACGGACTTCATTGAGGACGTTTTTGTAGGCGCCGAGGGTTTTGCCCACAATCAGCGGTGCGGCGTCTTCGATGGTCTGGCGGATTTTTTCGCCGCCCGGGACTTCACCCACGCCGGTGTTGCCGGAGTTATCGGTGATGATAACGATGTTACGGGTGAAGAACGGTGCATGGGCACCGCTCAGGTTCATCAGCATGCTGTCATGACCGGCAACCGGGATGACTTTTACGGATGTTACGACGGGAGTAGAAGACTGAGCTGGCATAGTTCCTCCTGCGGAAAATGATAACCGTGTATCAATGTCATAGACGGCCATCTGCCATGAATGAAACGTGGCGCTGGATGGCGAATGAGAGAAATTCTATGCCTTTATTTTTAACAAAAAAAGTCTGATTAAGTGGTGGTGTGATTCAATTATTGAATCATTTGTTTTATGCGATGAGATGATTAATTTCATTATCTATCAGTTGGTTATGTTTTATTTTTTGATGGGGAAAGGCTGTTGGTAGCCGTGCAGAATGACACAATCACAAGGCGAGATATAAAACGAAGCTAAGGAAGACAACAGGCAGAGAAGCAGGGCGGGAATTTGTTCGCAGTAACACCAAATTAGACAAATTATAGCCAGAATTGCAAACTGTCGCGCCGTACGTTAGCCCAAAAATTTGATGATTTTATATTGATTTATAGGGCTAACGCCCATCAACAGGCGACGGCATTCACGAAATCCCCCTCCACTGTAACAATCAGGTTAAAACCAACGCACATGCAGCGCTTTTTGTCTCACACTCGATCAACAATTCAGCTCGTTGAGAAGGGGGACTGTTGCCGTACGTTATCGATTTACAGCAGGCTCTGGCCTGTATAAATGCCTAAAAAATCGAAAATGATAGCGCTGTCATTTTGATGATCAAATGCGAGGGCAGTCACGAAATTAGCTCAGGAAGGGGGCGTCGAGGCATGGCGAAGAAGCAGCCGGAAGTTTTCCGGCTGCTTTAAAACAGGCTTATCAGGAGAAGCGAATCAGACCGCTTGCTTTGTCGTAGCTGAATGCCGTGCCATAACGGTGGCTCAGGCGGGTCAGCAGGCTGGCAATCTCTTCGCCTTGCTCGTGCGTCACTTTTTCTGGCAGGCCGCGAGAGAGAACGCGTTCGCGGTTCATACCTAAATCAAGTGGCAGCAGCTGGCACGCCAGACCGTCAGGGGTGACATCAAACACCGCCAGCGCGTTTTGTGAGAAACGGGCTTCGGCGTTAAAGCCGGTGAACTCACCAGCCTTATTCTTCGCGCGTGCGCGGTGCAGTTCAGAAGGACGTGCATCCGCAGCGTGACCGTAGGCTTCATACATTTCCGGGCCGATGATCGACTCACCTGCCTCAAACTCCATCAGCAGGCTACCAAGGTTGTAGAAAATCGGTTTGCCATTATAGATCTCTACCCCACGCATAAAGTGTGCACCGTGGCAGACCACAGCATCGCCGCCTGCGTCTATTGCGCGATGGGCAAACTGCTCGATAAATTCTGGCGCATCCGGAGAGTACCAGCTGTCTTTATCGCCTTCATGGGTGTGCAGGCTGACCAGGGTGAAGTCGCTGCGGTTAGCGGCATCACGGATGCTACGCTCGTTCGCCACGCAATCCTGCTCATTGAACCAGGTGCGTACGTGTGCTTTCTCGCCACGTTCAATCTGCAGAGAGCTTTCAAACAGGGAACCGAACTTGAACTCGTCATCGCCTTTCGGCGGCATTACTTCCACGCGCATGCCTTCACGCACGCTTTCGTCTATACCCAATGAACGGGTGATGGCTTTTAACTGTTCAAACTGCTCGTCGCCGAGTACATAGGCACGGCCCCAGCGCAGTGGGTTCAGACCCGGACGCGCAATGGTGCCCGCGCCACCGTTGGCCGCCAGGAAAACTTCAGAGCGAGTTGAACCCAGCGCCACCACACCTACGCGGCCCTTCGCGGTATCCAGAAAGCGCGGCAGGCGGGCATCGTCGAGGTTACGGCCCAGGCCGCAGGGGATCAGATTGCGCGTTTCAGCGGCTTCCATGGTATGCACCACTCCTTCCCAACCAAAATCACCGGTATGGTTATTGGCGAAGGAGACCAGACGAATGTTTAAATCGACAAACTCGTCCAGCGTTGCAGGTTTTACGGCGGTGATGTAACCGCGACCCGCAGCTGGCGGCAGTGTAGGTTGTGGGCAGCTAAATTCGGCGTTGGCAAATACGGCATCGGCGCTTTGCAATAATTCCACGATCTCGGGATCTAATCTTTTCGCCAGGTTACGACTCGAAAACAATAAATCACCGCACGCAATAATTCTCATACTGATCCTCTGGTTTATCCCTGGTACTTGCCTTTTTAATGGCAGGAATGATATCTCTGTAATACTAGAGTGGATTATTCTTATGCGTTATCAATAATTACTAATGGGAATATAGATTATCCCGGAAGTGATTTAAACTGGCGCGCGAAAAATAAACACCAAGACATCAATAAACACACATAATTCCAAGGGAATTACTATGCTTAATTTTAAATCAGGGATCATCGCCACAGCATTGCTGGGTGCATTCTTATTAACCGGTTGCGACGACAATAAAAAAACTGCTGAAAATGAGAAAGTGCTGCATGTCGGTACTTTTGGGGTAAGTATCGGATTTTCCTACAAACAAAATGGAAAGGATTACGAAGGTTATGACATTGCGACCGTCAATGCCGTGGCCAAAAAACTGGGTTACAGCCGCGTGGAATTAACCACAGCTGACATGACCGGTCTCTTCGGAATGCTCGATGCTGGCAAAATTGATACCATCGCAAACCAGGTTGAAGCCAATGATAAACGCCGAGAGAAATATCAGTTCTCCCAGACTTATATTTATTCCGGCGCCCAGTTGGTTACCAGAAATAACGACGATTCTATTCATAATATTGACGATTTAAAGGGTAAACGTCTGGGTGTTGACGTTGGAAGCAGCAAAGAAAACTATTTACGTAAGAATTACCCTGATGCCGGTATTGATATTCATACCTACGATGAACCTAGCGCGATTATTCAGGATGTCGCCCTCGGTCGTATTGATGCCTACATTATGGACCGCGCGGGTGCGCAGTTGTTGATCGACAACTCTCGCCTGCCGCTGAAAAAATCCGGCGACCCGGTTTATCGTTATCAGGAAGCTTTCCCGTTCGTGAAGAATGAAAAGGGTGACGCACTGCGTAAGGAATTTGATGACGCACTGACCGCGCTGAAAGCTGACGGTACGCTGACCAAACTGTCCGAGCAGTACCTGAAACAGGACGTCAGCAAGGAATAATAAGCAATGAATTTTAACCTGAGCTTCATGCTGGAAGCTTTTCCAACGCTGCTCAGTTACCTGCCGATGACGTTGTTCCTGGCGATAACCTCGATGGTTATCGCCTCGGTCATGGGGATGGTGCTGGCGCTGATTATCCGTAATCGTATTGTCGTACTGACGCAGTTCGCCGAAATCTACATTTCGTTCTTCCGCTCCGTGCCGACGCTGGTCACGCTGTTCATCTTCTACTTTGGTATCCCGCAGCTGTTCCCGGGTATCAGTATGATGAACGCTATTTCGGCGACCATTATTGCCCTGAGCTTCAAAACTGCAGCCAACCTTGCAGAAGAGTTCCGTGGTGCGATGAATTCGGTCGATAAAGGGCAGATTGAAGCCTGTCTGTCCGTTGGCCTGAGCCGCTGGCAGGGATTCCGTCGTATCGTGCTGCCGCAAACGGTGCGTATTGCGGTACCCGGCATGAGCAACTACCTGATTATGCTGATCAAAGAGTCGTCACTGGCGTTTACCGTTGGTGTGACGGATATCTTTGCCCAGACCAAAATTCTGGCCAGCAACTCGTTCCGTTTTCTGGAGAGTTATCTGGCGGTGGCACTGATCTATTGGGCTGTGACCATCCTTCTGACGCTGCTGCAAAAACGCATTGAGCACCGTCTGAATCGCCCGTACCGATAAGGAGCCTCCGCTATGTTGAAAATCAGCCATTTATATAAGTCATTCAATGACAACCCGGTGCTGAAGGATATCTCGCTGGAGATAGAACAGGGCAAAGTGGTGGCGATTATCGGGCCGTCAGGCTCGGGGAAATCGACGCTGCTGCGCTGTATTAATCTGCTGGAGAAACCGGAAAGCGGTACGCTGGAAATTGCCGGTACGGTGGTGGATGCGAAGAAATTCACCCGCCAGCAGGAGACGGCTTTGCGTGCGCACACTGGCATGGTGTTCCAGCATTACAACCTGTTTAAGAACAAAACGGCACTGGAGAACATTACCGAGGCGCTGATCATCGGTAAAAAAATCCCTAAAGCACAGGCCAACGAAACGGGAATGGCGCTGCTGGAACGCGTAGGTTTGCGTGAGAAAGCGGACAGCTATCCGGCGATGTTATCCGGCGGGCAGCAGCAGCGCGTGGCGATTGCCCGTGCGCTGGCAGTGAAACCGAAAGTGATACTGTTCGATGAACCGACTTCAGCACTGGATCCTGAACTGGTGAATGAAGTGCTACAGGTGATTCGCTCGATTGTCGATCACGAGACGACGCTGATTCTGGTGACCCACGAGATGTCGTTTGCCAAAGATGTGGCTGACAGAGTGATCTTCATGGCCGATGGCGCGATTGTGGAAGACAACACGGCAGAGAATCTTTTCACTGCGCCACAGCACGAACGCACGCGTAGGTTTTTGCAGTCCACGCGGTAATTCCTTTCGCCAGCGGCGGCCGCTGCTGGCGAACCTGCCTTATTTCTCAGACGCGTCCGTCGATTTGATCTTCTCAATGGCGATAATGTTTTCGGACATGGCTTCGTTGAGCACTTGCACTGCGGTGGTGGCGTCACGGTTCTTGATCGACATATAGACCTTGATGTGGGCTTCCACGCTCTCAAGGGTAATGCCCAGTGCGCGGTTCAACTCTTCCAGGTAGTAGTAATAGATATCTTTGATGGAATTCATGACGTTGTAAAACACGCTGTTGTGCGATGCCCGCACAATCGCCAGATGGAATTCGTAATCCGCCTCAGAGTATTTTTTATAATCGCCTTTGTTGATGAGCATGTTATTCAGCGCTTGCTCAAGCTGGCGAATGTCGTCGTCGGTCGCGTGAGTCACCGCCAGTTCTACGCATTTGAACTCGACTGTCTGGCGGAAGATCATCATGTCGTGAAACTCTTCGCGGCTCAGATGCATGATTGGGCGAGGATCGTTGCTCAGCATTTGCGGGGTGAAATGATCGCTGACATAACTGCCGCTACCCTGGCGGGTGACCACAATACCTAAATCGCGAAAACGTTGAACGGCGCTGCGAACGCTGACCCGGCTGACATTAAACGAAGTGGTCAGTTCAGCTTCTGAAGGGAGACGGCTGCCCGGAGCCCAACTGCCATCCAGCAGTTTTGCGCTTATCTGATCATAAATTTCATTTACAACATTCTGTTTTTGAATGGATTTTATGCTCAAGATCGGTGTCCGGTAAGGTGCCGTGAAGTGTTTTATTGTATAACAATTCACTTTTAAGAACAAAGCGCCCAGCCGGGCGCTTATCACGGTTATTCGAAACGAATGAGGACTTTAGCGGAGATGTTTTTATCCGTTGCGGTAATCAGCGCATCTTCGATTTTTTCCGGTGGGAATTCGCCACTTATCAGCGGGCGTGGATCCACGCGACCATCTTCCAGCCAGCGCACGGCAGTAGTAAATTCGCCGATAAAGCGGAAGGAACCCACCCAGCTAATCTCTTTTACCAGCATCGGTGAAACCGGCCAGCTCACTGGACTTGGCCCCATGCCAACCTGAACGATGGTTCCGGCAGGGCGCGTGAAATCGACAGTAGAGGCGACGGCAGCAGGTGCGCCGGAAGCCTCAAATACCACATCAAAGTAGCCTTTTTTCTGCTGATACTGCGCGACTTTTTCTTCATCGCGCGGGTCTATCACCGCGGTTGCCCCCATCTGACGCGCCAGTTCCAGGCAGCGCGGACTTAAATCGGAAGCCACCAGTTCTGACGCACCTGCGCTTCTCGCAGCGGCAAGGATCAGGCAACCAATCGGACCCGCACCAATCACCAGCACCCGTTTTCCAGTCAGTTGTCCCGCCATTTTTACCGCATGGATGGACACTGCCAGTGGCTCGGAGAAAGCCATAACGTTGGCGGGCACCCTGCTGTCATAGGGAATGCACTGCTCCGGCTTCACGGACACATACTCAGAGAAGCCACCGTTCACATGAGGATTGAACTGCGCGCTGCCCATGAACCGCATCGACCCACACAGATTTTGATGGCCGGAAAGGCACATTTCACATTGATTGCAGGGGCAGGACGGGTTTACCGCAACGGTCTGGCCCACCTTCAGCTCACTTCCCGCCGGGACTTTGTTAATGACACCGACAAACTCATGCCCGATAACCATCGGGTGTTTGAGGACAGACATACCTGCCCGACCATGTTGATAATAATGGATGTCTGAACCGCAGATACCGCCATAAGCGACCTTCACCAGAACATTACTATCGCCGTGTTCAATCTCACGTGATTCAAAACGGACATCTTTTTCTGCATGCGCAAGACAGGCATTGCAGGTGATTTTTTCAGTGCTCATTGATACGTGCCTCATTATTTATTGGCGGTCGCCGGATTAATTGCGTGGGTGTCACTGCCGTTCGCGTTCTTTTTTTCAGGCAAAATCACTTCGATTTTGCCGACCAGGAAGATGTAGGCCAGAAGCCCCACTCCGGCGACGGCGGCGATGTACCACATGGCGTACTGGAAGTTTTGTGTGCGCTGGAGAATCACGCCGATAACAATCGGACTAACAATGCCTGACAGGTTGCCGCAGATGTTTAAAAACCCCCCCATGGTGCCGAGGAAGTTACGAGGGATCACGTCGCTCCATACCACCCAACCTAAATTAGAGAAGGCGTTGGCGAAGAAAGCGATGGAGAGAATAACGATGGCAATCACCGGTTGATCTTCGAAGAAATTGACCAGGCCAATGATCATGGTCACGCACAGTCCAGCCATGACCGGCAATTTACGGGCGAAGGTTCTCGATTTGCCTTTTTTGAGCAGCATATCGCTGAGCGTACCGCCGCATAACACCCCAAACATCGCCATAATATAGGGCAGCATTGCTCCCATACCGGCTTTGGAAATAGAGAGATGCAGCCCTTTTTCCAGATAGACAATAAACCAGGTCAGGAAGAAGTAGAGCGTGGATGAACAGGCAAATTGGGTGATAAACAGACCCCAGACAGTCTTCTTGCTGAGGAAAAATTTAATGTCCTGCCAGCTGATTTTGGCACTCACTGAAGACTGGTTCGCTGAGCCATAACCGCCACCGGCCTTGATGTACTCAAGCTCTGCCTGGTTTACCGAGGTGCTGTGCTGCGGGTCGCGGTAATACATAAGCCAGTAAATGCCAAACAGGATCCCGGCTCCACCGGACAGATAGAACGACATCTCCCAGCCGTAGTTGGCAACAATAAAGGAGAGGGTAGGGGTTAGCAGTGCCAGCCCAATGTATTGCGCACTGGAATAAATGGCGGTGGCACGGGCACGCTCATGATCCGGGAACCAGGTGGCAATAATTTTCGTGTTAGACGGGAACGAGGGGGCTTCTGCCACGCCAATTAATGCACGACAGGCCAACAGCATAGCGAATGATGCTGTTGCGGTTGCAAATAAATGATGAGAGGCAAAACCCATCATAAAGGTGAAGATACTCCAGAGAATAATCGCCCCGCCGTAAAGAATGCGTGATCCAATACGATCCAGCACATAACCCACCGGGATCTGGCTGGCGGCATAGGCCCAGGTAAACATGGAAAAGAGCAGTCCCAGCTGTGTTGGCGTCAAACTAAAGTCGTTCTGAATATTGGTACCGGCAACGGCGAGATTGGCACGATCCATGTAGTTAATTGCCGTCACAATAAACAGCAATGTGAGAATAAAGAGTCGTTGTCTTGAAGCCTTCATAATCATACCCGTGTTATATCGGCAGGCCTTTAAAAGCAAAGGCATACCGGAAATTTTAAAGGCAAAAAATGTAGAGTACGTTTGTGGGTTACAGCACCGCGAGCCAGCCGCCATCGACGTAAATAATCTGCCCGTTAATGTAGTCAGAGGCTTTGGAAGAGAGGAATACCGCCGTGCCGATCAGCTCATCCGGGCGGCCCCAACGCTGGGACGGGTTGCTGCTTTTCACCCAGCTATCGAACTGTTTGTCCTCGATAAGCGCCGTGTTCATATCCGTCAGAATGTAGCCTGGTCCAATGGCATTGCTCTGGATATTAAACTGCGCCCATTCCGCTGCCATGGAGCAGGTGAGCATCTTGATCCCACCTTTTGCTGCCGTATAAGGCGCGACGGTCGGACGTGCTGCCTGACTGGTGAGCGAACCGATATTGACGATTTTCCCGCCGGTTTTACGGGCAATCATGCGCTTTGCCGCCGCACGCGAGACCAGAAATGCGCTGGTGAGGTTTGTGTCGATGACCTTCTGCCAGTTTTCCAGCTCCAACTCGACCATCGGTTTGCGGTACTGAATGCCCGCGTTGTTGATCAAAATGTCGACGTGGATGTTCTGCGCATCCAGATCCGCAAACGCTTTTTCAATTGCAGCTTCGTCGGTGACATCAAAGGCTACACCGTGTGCCTTGTAGCCCTTTGCTGCCAGCATGCCGACAGACTCGGCAAGCAAGGTGTCACGGATATCATTCAGTACCACCTGCGCACCTGCTGCCGCCAGCCCTTGCGCATAGGCAAATCCCAGACCCCGTGCTGAGCCAGTGACCAGTGCTGTTTTCCCGGTTAAATCAAATAACGCGCTCATCTCATTTCCTCGTGCAATTAATTTGTATGACGACTGTCTTATTTAAGGTTGGGTTTTTGAGCAGATAAAAGCAATGCTCCACAAATGAATTTGCAATGCGGATCACAAAGCAGAAGCTTTTGATACAATAGTTATTTTGTATGTTGCTGTATTTGTTGTGTTTAATATCTGGATTTCTCACGGTTGTTGATCGTGCTCACAGAATGAAACCTTTGACGATCGTGGAAGAAGTAAGCGTGATATAACAGTGTTAATTTGTAGGACAACTTACAACTTATCGCAATGTCATCCACAACTGGCGTGGCTTGCAGTAAATTCGCTGAACTGAGGAGTGCAAGTGAGTAACCTGAAAATTACCAACGTAAAAACCATTCTGACGGCACCGGGTGGGATTGATTTGGCCGTTGTGAAGGTCGAAACCAATGAGCCAGGGCTTTATGGTCTGGGTTGTGCAACATTTACCCAGCGTATCTTTGCGGTAAAAAGCGCCATCGACGAGTACATGGCCCCGTTCCTGATTGGCAAAGATCCAACGCGTATTGAAGATATCTGGCAATCCGGTGCGGTGAGCGGTTACTGGCGCAATGGTCCCATCATGAACAATGCACTGTCGGGTGTGGATATGGCGCTATGGGACATTAAAGGTAAGCTGGCGGGCATGCCGGTTTACGATCTCCTGGGCGGAAAATGCCGGGATGGTATTCCGCTCTATTGCCACACCGACGGCGGTGATGAAGTGGAGGTTGAAGACAATATCCGCGCCAGAATGGAAGAGGGCTATCAGTATGTTCGCTGCCAGATGGGAATGTACGGAGGCGCGGGGACTGACGATCTCAAATTGATTGCCACGCAATTGGCACGGGCGAAAAATATTCAACCAAAACGGTCGCCACGCAGTAAAACGCCGGGCATCTATTTTGATCCGGATGCCTACGCGAAAAGCGTTCCGCGTCTGTTCGACCATTTGCGTAATAAACTGGGTTTCGGTATCGAATTCATTCATGACGTGCATGAACGTGTCACCCCGGTAACCGCAATCAACCTGGCGAAAACCCTTGAGCAATACCAGCTCTTCTACCTTGAAGATCCGGTGGCACCGGAAAATATCGACTGGCTGAAGATGCTGCGTCAGCAATCTTCCACCCCTATCTCTATGGGGGAGTTGTTTGTGAATGTGAACGAGTGGAAGCCACTGATTGATAACAAGCTGATTGATTACATTCGCTGCCACGTCAGTACCATCGGCGGCATTACACCGGCGAAGAAACTGGCGGTCTACAGTGAGCTGAATGGGGTGCGTACGGCCTGGCATGGCCCGGGAGACATCTCTCCGGTCGGCGTCTGCGCTAATATGCATCTTGATCTGAGTTCGCCAAACTTTGGTATTCAGGAGTTCACGCCAATGAATGACGCGTTGCGCGATGTCTTCCCTGGGTGCCCTGAGATTGATCATGGTTATGCTTACCTTAACGATAAACCTGGGCTTGGCATCGACATTGATGAAACCAAAGCGGCGAAATACCCGTGCGAAGGGGGCATCCCATCCTGGACGATGGCACGCACGCCGGACGGTACTGCATCCCGCCCTTAAGCTTTGTGTCTCATTCTACTTCCGCCCGGCATGCCATCTGGCTGCCGGGTTTTTTGTTATCCCTGTCTGCCATTAGTATTCCATGCCTGCTGATTTTTCTCCATGAGCGAACGATTAATTCTTCTTTACTATTATTCCCAACGTGGGAATTTTCTTACTCCGAATCTTATTAATAAGTGATGTCAACTGCGGATATTGACTATTAAAACAGTGTTAAAAATCTTATTAATAAACGCCATATATAAATAAACACTAATTAGATCGATTTCATCAATAACTGATTTTCATTTAAACTATTGCTTTGTATGGTTTTTTATCACATTTCAGAAAAAGCGCATGGATCATTGTCGGAATATTATCTATTTTAAATAATAGTGCTAAAGAATTTTTTTGGCGGGTCGATAAATATAGTTATTAGCATGTATTACTGCCTTAAATACCCGGCATTGAGGAACAGATGAACGCAGAAACACAAAATGGTCAGCCGTTGCCCCTTGAGCCGCATACCAAACAAAACGTACAGCTTCCTCCCTTTGTGAAGACCATTGCGGTGCGTCTTGCCTGGGTAACAAGAGGCGACGAGTCTGAGATTTACCCGTTACTGTCGCGTCCTTATTATCATGATGCGGTCACGGCTGATGACAGTGCACAATTGCATGCGCGCTTTCCTTTTATGATCTTTCCCACGCCGTCGATTCCGGTTGCGGACTACACCATTATGCTGGTGACGCTCTGGTTGTATATCGAAGAGATGTACCATCGTGGAACGGTTCTGCCGGAGCAGATTATGCAGGCGCTGCAAAAAAAAACGACAACCCTGCAGCCACAGGATTGTCGAGAAAGTATGCGTGATGAAGGTGAGCAGTTTCAGCCTCAGCGCTGCTAACGACATTGCGTCTAGGCTATGGCGTTGAAGTCGATAAAATAGCGTTCCATATAGCGGGCAATGGCGTTGCGTAAAATTTCATATTTTTTACGCATCGGATCGCTGCGATGGAAAATTAATACCACCTTACGTTTCGGCTCTGGCCCCATACAACGCAGGTATTTGATGTTTTCATTTTCGCCGTGCTGAGTCGACAGCAGTGGGAAGAATGAAACGCCGCGGTTATAGGCCACACCCCGGCGTAATGTCTCAAGGTGCATAGCGGCAAACCGTGAATCGGGCTCCAGCTCAAACTGGTAGCAGTAACGCAAAATCTGGCTGTGCAGGCAGTTCCCGTCATCAATCATCAGAATTTTGCTGTTTTTCAAATGCCCCATATTAATGTCGTTAAGACGCGCCCAGGGGTGTTGATGGCTGACGCCCAGCATTAGCGGCTCATCGAAAAGCGGTAATTCTACATATTTGCTGGTGTCTTTATTCGACGTCATGATGGCACATTTAATGGCGTCTGATTCCAGCATCGTTAATAGCTGGTTGGTTTGTGCTTCGTGTATTTCCAGCTCGATTTCCGGGAAATTCTCGTGGCACACGGCATTCATATGGGAAAAAATATAGGGCGCGAGGGTCGGAATAATGCCGACGTCCAGCGTTTGCGACAGGCTTTGATGATAGCTGCTGCTGGCCATATTTTTTAAGGCTTCAATTTCCCGCAGAACAACCTGGGTTTGTTCGACGAGACGCAGCCCGGTTTGCGTAAAACGAATCTTGCGTGTGGTACGTTCAAGCAGTTGCAAACCGAGTTCATTCTCCAGCTTACGTAACTGGGCGCTCAGCGTTGGCTGGCTGACGTTACAGGCTTCTGCTGCGCGTTGAAAATGGCGATATTTTGCCAGTGCGACCAGGTATTCAAGGTTACGAATGTTCATTGATGGCCCCGGCCCGCATGATTTAGCGCAGTAATGACTGCACGCTTACCCTCGTGATTATGCATATGACATCTTATTATTCTTAACGCTGCCATGATGTTTCCCCCATCTCTGAGCAGAGATGCGTATAAGTTTTTATTATAAGTTCGCGCCTGGTCCGTTCTCCTGCCATCCCTGTCGACACATATCCCGTCGATCCGTTCAGGCGCATTCCCGATCGACGTGTGTTTTCTTTTAATACCCTTTTAGCGATGCGGCAAAGAGTGAAAGCATATGCAATGCGGACAAATAATAACCTTCGCCCGGACGTAAGGACTTATCCATATGCTGGTAGTCACCCATTGTGATGTCTCGCACCGCCAGAATACCGCCGGACATCTCGTAGCTTGCCTGCCCATTCCCCGAAACGTCGACCCAGGCAGGGGTCGCGTTACGGCTGTAACTTGCCCAGAAGTGGCGAAAGTTTTCCATAGAGCGAGTTTGTGTCTCGCTTAAACTTAAATAAAGTGGAATTCGAATTGCATCATAACTGAACCGGGCAGGCCAGTTATCGGCAGGCATGACTTCACCATCATTCTTCACAAAAATCCAGTCGGTCGGTAACTGAGTTTTTCCAAAACGCGCTTTATTTAATAATTCGAGACTTGATGAGCTGAGTTTTAACCAAATATCGTTATGTCGTTGCTGCCAGAAACTTTCCCAGGCCGGGAATATAAAATAAGAAGGATTGATGACGTAACCATCATCACGGGTGAAGCCGGATAAACCTGGTAACAGTAAGGTATGGTTGTCTTGTTCAATAATCAGGCAGTTGATCAGCGCATCCTGAATATTTTCAGAGGCTGTCAGGTAACTCTGATCGTGCCATTTTTTTCCGGCCAGCAACAACGCCCAGGCAATCAGGGTATCGCCGTCGCTGGCGTTATTTTCATCCGTCACTTTTTGCACTTTAGGATCGTAGCGCCAGGCAAAAAGCCCGATTGATGGCCGAAGTAAGGTGCTGCGAGTCCAGCCCCACATCTTTTTGAACGTCGCCAGGTCGTTATTCATGACCGCCAGTAACATGCCATAACCCTGTCCTTCGGAATGGCTGACATCCCCATTTTCATGGTCAACGATGCGACCATCTTCGCTCAGATAATTATGCTTAAAGACCGTCCAGTTATTATCCTGCGCCGGTGCTGAGAAAGACATCATGGCTAATGAAATAAGCAAACATGACATTAACCCGGTAATTCTTAACATGCGATTTCCTGTCGGTGATAAGGATGATCAGTGAAAGACGTGCCATGGCCTGGCGGTCAGAGCCTTAAAGCCCGGCTTCGGTCAGCACGTTGTCCGGCACGAGTTCGTCACATAACCACTGACGGAAACTCTCGCCGGTCGCGTTGTGGCGCAATCCGTACTCCACGAATGCTTTCATATAGCCAATCTTATCGCCGCAATCGTGAGACTTGCCCGTGAGGCTGTAGGCTTCGACTGCTGATTGCTCCAGCAGCATGGCAATGGCATCTGTTAGCTGAATTTCGTCGCCAGCGCCGACGGGCGTTTTATGCAGCAGCGGCCAGATAGCTTTGGAAAGTACGTAGCGACCCACCACTGCCATATCTGACGGCGCATCCTCGACGGCTGGTTTTTCGACCATGCTACGCACACGGCCAAACCCACCTGCTGCCAGGTTTTCCCCGCCACAATCCACCACGCCATAGCGAGAGACATCTTCGTGATTCACACGCTCGATCATCAATTGGCTCGCGCCCGTCGTCGTAAAGCGAGAAATCATCGCTGCCAGGTTATCGCGGGAAAGATCGCAACGGCTGTCATCAATCAACACATCCGGCAGCACCACCACAAAATCATTGTTGCCAATCAGGGGTTCTGCACACATCACCGCGTGGCCCAGACCTTTTGAGTGGCCCTGGCGCACATGCATAATGTTCATGCCTGGCGGGCAAATAGAGCGTACTTCCTCAAGTAACTGATTCTTCACGCGGGATTCCAGTAAAGACTCCAGCTCAAAGGAGGTATCGAAGTGGTTTTCGATAGCATTCTTTGAGGAGTGGGTGACCAGTACAATTTCCCGGATACCGCAGGCATAACACTCTTGCACGATGTACTGAATCAACGGCTTATCCACAATAGGTAACATCTCTTTGGGGATTGCCTTGGTAGCGGGCAGCATACGCGTGCCGAGGCCCGCCACCGGGATTACAGCCTTTAACATTCTTATTTCCTCTGGAGCTATTGTTGTGTGTACTTCGCTATCAGCGCCCGAGGGTGCTAATAATTCCGCCAGGTTCGGATAAACTCGTCACCTGATAATTAATAAAGTCGTCACCACCTTGCGCTTTCACTTTATAAAGCGCGGTGTCGGCGGCTTTTAATACTGACGAAAAGTTAGGGCCGTGTTCAGGATAACTGGCTACGCCAATGCTGACGGATAATTCGACTGGCTCTGCCAGTGCAGAAATTTTCATCGGCTGACGAGTCTGCTCAACAATTAATTGCAGCAATTGTTTGCCATCTGTTTCATCGACACCTTCTATAAAGGTCAATGCAAATTCATCGCCCCCAAGACGGCCCAGCAAGGTATCGGCAGAAATACAATTTTTTACCCGGCTAATAAAGCAGCGCAGAACTTCATCCCCGGCGGCGTGCCCAAGATCGTCGTTAATGTTTTTGAAGTTATCCAGATCCAGAATCGCCACCACGGTGTGCGCGCCACGGGCATTGGCAGCGCGTATTTTTTTACGGCTGCGGATGTAATAACCTTGTCGGTTCAACGTCTTAGTGAGCGCGTCGTTATGCGCCCTGTAATGCAACTTCTCACGGATCGTGATATGCCGGGTAATATCGAATCCGATCATTACCCAGGCAAAAATGTCACCCTTTTCATCCTTGCGCGGTGCGAGTCGGGCATCCAGCCACAATACTTCACCGTTCTTTTTAAACTGATGAAATTCACCGCGCCAGTTTTCTCCGGTTTCATTAATATGCGCAATGGCCATATCCAGTGAAGAGGAGATGTTTTCATTGGCGGATTCAAATAACCGTTTGCCGATAATTTCATTTTTATCAAAACCAATCAGTGGGTAAAAAGTGTGACTGGCATAAATGACGTTTCCGGCAATATCAAAAACCAGAGATACAAAGGCATTATCCTCCGCCGAATGAACAGTCTCGAGTTCCAGGATCCGTCCCGAAACGATGATTTCATTTAACATTATGGTCACCTGATCCTGTGTATTCAGGATGGAAATGCCTTTAGGGTGGTTATTCGCCGATGGCGTAACGGAAAATTAAAACGTCTTCGGTCGCGTTATCTTTCCAGCGCACCGGCACGTGATTTCCTGCGCCCTGCGAAACCAGCCATTGGGAATATGCCCCTTCCAGCACCAGCGCACTGGCACGACGCCAGCTTGCTTCATCGCGATGTTCCGGCGCATGTGGCCAGGCGCAGTGCAGCAAAATCAGTTCACGCTGGGCCGGGGCCATTTTCACAAATCCCCAGTTAAACAGTTCGAGCACCCGGTTAATGCTGCTCTCCAGTTCCGTCACGGTGGTGGCACGGTCGATGGGATACCATTTGGCCATCATCTCGCCAAGGCGGCGCAGCGTTTCTGGATCTTTCTCGTTCTGCCCGTTCGTGAATTCGTTGAAAAACAGGTACACCAGGTCATGCCAGCCAGCCTGATAATTGCGTTGCAAATAGGTGTCTTGATTACTGAACATCGTTGAATCCCACGGTTATTTATCTTGCTCGTCATACTTCACGCTGCTGGTGCGTTGGCGGCACTCGCTCACCCGAATCACTTACTCAAGTAAGCTCATCGGGATTTTCTCGCTTGCCGCCTTCCCGCAACGCGAATTATTTAGAGCTTTCTTGATAATATTTAAAATAAAACAACGCCTTACCTTCGTTATAACTGCCGAAGGTGTCATAGCCGAGGTTTGCACCCAGCGCCAGGTTGTCACTCAGGTGGTAACGCGCATCCACCCCCAGCGTATAACCCACACCGTTTTTCGCGGTGGCCTTGTATACGGAATCCACATTGTCGACGCTGCTTGCCAGCGTGTTGAGCTGTGACTGCAGGCTGCTGTGGCCTGGGAAGTAGTCACTCTGATCCTGTCGCCAGGACTGATAGCCCACCGCCCCGCTCAGTGCCAGATCCCATTTATCCACTTTGCGTGTCAGGCTGACGGGCAGCGTGACCGCCATGTAGTTTTGCGGGCTGAAATAGCCGCCCTGGCCGAGTGTGTAATTACTCAGGTTACGGTCGAAGTCCATGTAGTTAACATTGACGCCCACTTTCAGCTCATTCTCAGGTGTATTGATCAAGCGCAAATAGCTGCCTGCCAGCACATTCACCGAGTGGTTGGTCGGCACGTTTTCGCCAATCCAGGTATCAAAACCGAGGCGGGCGTAGAGCCCGACCAGCTCATTATCCCAGGCGTACTGGGCCGACAGGCCGTTGCGGGTCACCGCCCCCCAACTTTCCCCGGTGGTTTTGTCTTTCACACCCACATAAGAGAGCAGGCTGTCGGTGACCGCCCGGCGCTCTGCTTTCAGGTCCAGAGAACCGTTGCGCGAGATACGCGGATTCCACTCAACGCCGCCCACCAGACGGGTGAACTCTCCCCCGGTTGGCGTGCTGCCAATATCCAGCGTGTAACTGTCGCCTTTGAGGCTGAGGTTGGTTTCCACCCCGTTAACCTGCTGCCCGCTCTGGGCATCGGCATTGGTTGAGGTTGTCGTGGTGGTGGTGCTGGCTGCCGCAGCGGCCAGTTTCGTGGCGTGCGTGATTGCCCCGGAGCCGAAACGGTTAGCCGCTTCATCCGACATTTCTCCGGCGTTCAGTGACACCGGGGAGACGTTGAGACTCAGGCGTGTGCTGTCCCCGACAGTGCCGGAGATAATCAGCGGCGCTTTCACCTCATCCAGTGCACCCAGACCGGACTCACCGCTGCGACTGCGCAGCGATACGCCCGCGCTGGTCCAGGTGGCGGTCTTCTCTTGCAAATCCTGCATCATGCTGTAGATGCTGGTCATTGCTGTCTGTTGCGCCTGCTGCCCTGGGGAGGGAAGGGCAATCACGTCGCTAATGACATCGCCTTCGTCTTCCACATCGCTCTGTTGCAGACGCCATTGCGCGGTGCGCAGTAAAGACAGGGCGCGCTGATTCTCACCGTTGGCTGCCGCCACGCGAGCGCCCAGCAGCATGTAATCAGCATCCTGCGACGGTTCGAGGGTGCTGAAAGCGCGTTTGGCCGCGTCGGTATCGTCGCGTGCCAGAGCGAGGTTGACGATCCCTGTCAGTGCCTGTTTGTCTCGCGGGGATTTACGCAGAACATACTGGTAAATCTCGTCAGCCTTTTCATCCATATGATCGGCCTGATAGACCCGCGCTACCGCCAGTAGCAGATCGGTATTGGTCGGGTTGGCTCGCAGGGCAGGCATCACCAGATTCCAGGCGGCCTCCGGTTTGCCTTTTTCCCGCAGGCGATCGGCCCGGGCAATAACGCTGGCCACGCGAATGGTGTCGATTTCCTGCTGACTGGTGCTGTTTTGCAATACCGGTGCGCTGAGAATGCTCTCCGCTTCGGCAAAACGTCCTGCCTGGTTAAGCACACGGATCTGCCCGGCATAATCGCCCAGTGAACCGTGAAGACCCTGCGCCTGGTTCTCACGCACCAACGCCAGCGCCCCCAGGCTGTCGCCCGTCTGCATCAATAACTGCGCAAGGCGCCCGACATCCACGGGTGTTTGCGGCGGCGTACGTTGCAAGGATTGCAGCGAATTGCGCGCCGCCTGGGTATTCCCCTGACGCAGGTAGTTTTGCGCAATGTCCATTTGCAGATTGCCCTGCACACGGGTCATGAGTGCCGTCATATCGGCGCTCATGCTGGCGCGTGGGATCTGGGTCAGCAGGCTCTGGCTTTTGGACCAGTCGTTGTCCTCTGCGGCATAGACGGCGGCGGCATAAAGCGCTTCATTGCGTTTGTCTGCCTGCTGTACCGCTGATGCCATCAGCGCCGCGCCACGCTGCTTTTGCCCGGCTTTGCGCAGTTGGCGGGCATAGTCCAGTTGCAGCCAGGTGTTTTTTGGGTACTTCTCCGATGCGGTCTGCAGAATCTGCATCCCTTTGGAGGCATTGCCCGCTTCCAACGCCGCTTGTGCAGCTTTTCGTTCCTGATCGCCATTGTCGCCCACGCTTGCATAGCGGGTGCGCAGGTTGCTCGGCAGCGTGCGCAGGATCTGATCCGCTTCTGACTGCTTATTCTGCTGGCGCAGCACCCACATTAAGCCGGTCCGCACATCGGTATTCTGCGGGTTGTCGGCCAGTAACTGGCGGTAGACCTGTTCGGCATCAGCAGGTTTACCCTGACGGCGCAAAATATCCGCGCGGAGCATGTCTCCTGCCTGACGCTGACGAGAATCGCTGCTGTTGCTGGATGCCAGACTGGCCAGCGCATCGTCATAGCGACCTTTCTGGCTCAGACTGCGGGCCTGATTCAGGGAACCATAAAAACGGGCATTATCAGCATCGGTCGCCCATTGGGCGCTGTTCTCGTTTTTGGCGTCTTCCTGAGCGGCACGACGCAGGTACTTTTCCGCATCGTCAAAGCGGCTTTGACGCAGTGCGATATACCCCATGCCAGCCAGGGCGTTGCCGTTACCCGCTTGCGTTTGCAGAACCTGCGAGAATTTGTCTTTCGCACCATCAAGGTCGCCACTATTCAGCGCATCAAACCCGGATTTGGTGGCATCACCTTCCACACTTTTGCGGTAGTGCTCCATAGGGGCACTGTCTTGCGGGTGGCGTTCGGCGTAAGCGGTGTACATTGCCAGGTCTGCAGGTTTCGGCTCCAGCCATAACAGTGCCTGCTGCAGGGCTTTATCCGCACCTTTATCGTCTGCTGCCAGCGTGGTCAGTTGGTTTATCCCTTCCCGGCGGGTGGCTTGCTGATAGGTGAGCGCCATCGCCAGCGCCTGTCGGGTGGCCGCATCGTCCGGCAACATGTTGGCACGCTGGCGTAATGCCGCCACGGCGGTGGGCCAGGTTGCGCTGTCTCCCGCCATCGTCTGGTAATACTCCAGGGCTAAATCGTCCGGCGGGTTACCGTTGAACAGGGTCCGGTATGCGGCGACGGCCTCTTTGATTTGCCCGCGTTGCGCCAGATTCCGGGCAGCATTAAGCTGCGCTGGCGAAATAGACTGCATGGAACTGGCGCTGTTCAGTGAGGCCAGTCGCGGGTCCTGCGGGTCTATCGCCGCAATTTTCTTACGCCAGATTTCCGACTGCTGCGTATTGCCACGTTGCAACTGATACAGCGCGCTCAGGTACATGGCATCAATGTTGTTTTCATCCACCGCGAGCACTTTTTGCAGTGCTTCCAGTGCCATGTCGTCATGCGCTTTGCTGTGCCAGTAGCTGGCCTGAGTCAGCAGTTTTTTCACCGCCGTGTCGTTGCCACTGATTTTGGCATCCAGCGCTTCGTTGGCACAGGCCGGGTGGACAGCACCGACCATGCACATCAGGCACAAAGCGTGCGTCAGCCGTAAGCCGTTATTACGCTTATTCATGGTGAGACTTATCCTGCAGGCGTTGGTGAGCATGGCGCTTTAACTTGCGATACAGCAAGGGGCTGGCGATGGCAGCAATCAGGCACGCGAGTAGCGTCAGGCCAAAAATATGTTGGCTGGCAAACCACAAAATCATCAGATAGCCAGGCAAATCGCCACGGGTAAACTGTTCACCCACGCGCCAGCTTCTGGCATCGCTCGTATCTGTGACAGCCATAAAGTCACCGCTGGCATTGCTTTTGAAGGTCGGTTTTACCATGTCTGCAGGCAGCTGTTGCAGTTGATGATCATCCGTTCCTGTTGCCAGCACGACCACACGCTCCGGGTTCCAGGGTGAGCGAACGCTGACTAATCCGCGCCACTGGCTGGTATCGCTGAGATACCCGGCGGCATCTATATCCGTACGCGCTTGTCCGGCGCTGAAGAGCCCCATCAGGCGGCTGAACACGCTGGCGGTACTGATTTCCAGCGTATTTTCATTGAGTGAGAAGGCGCTGCCGTCCAGCACCGGTTTCACTAGTTCGCCATGGCGCAGGCTACTTATGGTCAGCACGTCGCTGTTCGCCAGTTGTTGCAGCCCACTTTCCTGTTGCGGCATGCCGGTATAGAGATGCAGGTAGTTTGCCGCCACGCCGGTATCACGTCCGGATTTTGCCATCAGGTTCAGGAGCACGGCGGTCTCTTCCAGGCCTGGATGAGCAGGCATCAGCAACGTGGTGTTGGCAAGATCGGCATTACGGGTGAAGGGGAACAGGGCGTTGCTGAACCAGCCAAGGTTAGGTAACTGACCGAAGTGCCAGGCGTGAGAGAAGTCCAGCGTGGAATTACCCTCAATGCGGCTCTGGATATTTTCGTCAGCCAGTGCGCTGCATGGGGCATTTTTCTGCGGCTTGATGCCGAACCAGAAACCAATCTGGTTGGTGCCCAGAATGGCGCGTGGGTCGAGATTCACCACGGCGCTCTGCTGGCGCTGGCTCAGACCGAGCATATTCATAAACGGCGCAAAGATGCCCTCTTTGCTGACCGGCAGGCGTTTAAGAAACTCGCCATTGAGACTGATGTTCAGGAATGAGTTGCTGTCGTCGATCCAGGTTTTCTGCGCAAAGCTGTAGTTAATACGCAGGGGAATGGCGCTGCCATCCCACATAAACAGATCCGGTGCAGTGACGAAAGGCAATTGGTTTTCGCCGTGCCACACGCCGCGTGCGATAAGTGAACCCTCACTGGACTGCAACGCCTGAAGCGGAACCGGGCGGGCGGTGCTTATCCAGCGTGGCGCATCGTACTCGGCACGTTGCGCTACTTTAATCGTCGGCACTTGCAGGGAATCGCTGTCCGGCAGGGCGGGCAGACTAAGACGCCATGCGGCCTGGCGGAGCTCGGTTTCGTTGCGCCCGCTAATAACCAGCAGCTTGTAGGCCGGGTTGACCGGGTTATCGATAACCTGCAAAGAGGGGCCATTTTGTCCACCGATCTCTACGCTACCAATACGATCGCCGGGTTTGCCAAACAGAATGCCGTTGCCGGCGGGCAGGGCGTTGTACTGGACGTCAAACTGGCTGGCTTTTCCTGCGCTCATCACGCCAAATTGTGATGCGACAATGGCGGCAGCAGTCAGCACGTCCGCATCGGGTGAGGCAGAAAAGGCGATGTTCAGCGGCTGATCTTTGGTTTGCTTACTGTCGAAGAACGGGCGCGGGAAAGCGCTCAGCGTTTTACGTACATTCAGCCACAGTCCCTGATAATTCAGCGTCGAGGCGGGCGTTAACGTGATGCGATAATCATCGGGCAGCGTGCGCTGACAGCTCCACGCATTGTTAATAATGTCGTCGCTGGTTTTGAGCTGGAAGCTGAGATTGTTGCCCGACGCCACCATGGAGGCAGGCACGTCGAGACTCCAGAATCCCTTGTTTTGTTGCACCTGATCCAGCGGGATCGCCCCCAGCGGCTGACCATTGAGCATAAGTTGCAGGTTCTCACCGGTCACGTCCGTGCGGTTAACTTCCACGTTCAGGCTGATGTGCGCATCGGTAATCACCAGATCGCCAGGCAGAGCGAAGTTCACCCCGTTCTGCAACTGTTGACCGGAGAGCGTCAGGCCACCTGTCGCCCCCATGTCACCAAAACTCAGCGTGCTGGAGATGTTCTGATCGCTGGCATTCGTTGTGACCAGAGCGGGGGCCAGTGTGTTTGCATTACCGCTTTGCAGGGGCGGCAGTTCAGGCGGTGCGTCGCTATGGGGAGACAGTGCAGCACTGGCCGTACCGCTTGTGCCACATAACAGCGCGACGAGCAGAACCAGAGGATTACAGCGCATGATTAACCTCTTCGCTTTTTTTGGCGACCGTGGCCATTTCACATTTCACGCGACCGGCGAATTTCCGACGACCAAAGAACAGCTCCCAAACGCATTGCAAAATGCCGAGGAAAGAGGCTAACGGACGATCCGGTGAATGTGGCGGCTTGTACCATGCGTCAGCACGTGACAGTACCACGCGAACCAGTTTGCGGCGTTCAACAAGCGGCAGATTATCGAATTCAAGGCGAATGTCAGTGCTACCTATACCCGCTGCACGCAGGGGGACATGGGCAATTTCACCGCCGAGTCCCAGCTCAATTTGCACCGGCACTTTGTAGCGCAGGTCTTCGCCTTTTTGCAGCGCTACGCGCGCGCCACCCATGGAGATGTCAAAGGTGCGTGTCAGCATGCTGGAACCATCGGAGAACAACACTTTGGTCGGCAAGTTGGCATTGATACGGATGGTTTTGCGGATCTGCTTGCTCTCTTTTGCCACCGCAATAGAGGCGAGCAGGATAATGGTACTGAAGGTGCCCCAGGCGATGTTAAACAGGATCACGCGGGGGTCGATACCGGTGTAATCGTTCATGTAATAACGCACGCCAACCCAGATCATGCTGCCGACCATTAACAGAGCAGTAATGATGAGTGGGCGCACGGTCAGAGCATCAAAGTAGTCGCGGTCCGTCAGATCGCCTTTATCCGTCACGTTGAATTTCCCCAGACGCGGCGAGATAAGGCTCAGTAGAGTTGGCAGGATCAGGTGAAACGCCATGACGGTTTCGTAAATTTCACCCCAGAAGGCGTAACGGTAACGGCCGGTAATGCGCGAGTTCACGATGGTCGACAGCACCAGGTGTGGCAGCACGTAGGAGAAAATCAGCGTCGCCGACGAAGAAATGATGTTCAGGTTGAACAGCATGAAGACCAGCGGCGAGGTGAGGAAGACCACGCGAGGCAACCCGTACTGGAAGTGCAGCATCGCATTGAGATAGCACAAACGTTGCGTCAGCTTCAGACCGCGACCCAGCAGTGGATTATCCAGACGGAAAATTTGTGTCATGCCACGCGCCCAGCGGATACGCTGGTTAACGTGCAGGGCCAAACGTTCGGTCGCCAGACCCGCGGCCAGAGGAATGTCGAGGAACGCGGTGTTCCAGCCACGACGCTGCAATTTCAGCGCGGTGTGCGCATCTTCTGTGACGGTCTCCACGGCAAAACCACCCACTTCCTCCAGCGCTGAGCGGCGAATCACCGCGCAGGAACCGCAGAAAAAGGTGGCATTCCAGTTGTCGTTACCCTGCTGCACCGGGCCATAGAACAGTGCGCCTTCGTTGGGTACGCGTTTGGCGGCCGTCAGGTTACGTTCAAAGGGGTCCGGAGAATAGAAGTGGTGCGGCGTCTGAATGAGTGCCAGCTTGTCATCGCGGAAGAACTCCCCGACGGTCGCCTGCAGGAACACGCGCGTGGCAACGTGATCGCAATCGAAGACGCAAATCAGCTCGCCTTTGGTGACCGTCATTGCGTGATTCAGGTTGCCCGCTTTGGCGTGACTGTTATCCGGGCGAATCAGGTATTCCACCCCAGCGGCGGCGGCAAAATCACGGAATTCATCACGTTTGCCGTCGTCGAGGATATAGACTTTGACTTTATCCTGCGGGTATTCGATGCACTGCGCCGCCAGTACCGTATCGCGGACCACATCAAGGCTTTCGTTATAGGAAGGCACATAAATATCGACGGTGGGCCAGGTGCTGCGATCCTGCGGCATGGGGGCAATCGGGCGCTCCAGCGGCCAGGCCATCTGAATGTAGCCCAGCACCAGAATCGTCCAGGAGTAAATTTCGGCGGCAAACAGCAGGCCGCCCAGCACCATTTCCAGTGTGGAGTCAAAATGCAGGGTCGTTGTTGCACGCCACCAGATGTAACGCGTGGACATCATCAACGAAAAAACCAGCATCGCCAGAACCGGTTTTTTACCTTTGAAACGACCGATGATGAAGACGACAACGATCACGGACAAGCCAAAAAGATATTGTTTATCGCTGCTCATGGGGGTAATGACCACCAGCAGAGAAAGCAGGAGCAACGTCAGCGTGAGAATAATCCCGATGATTTTTCGCATGGTTAAATAATCTGTGCAGAAAACAATAAAGGCTCACCGGCCCGATATTCGTTCCGGTCATCCTGTGTAAAATCATGACTTGTCAGACTGAATAGCCCATCGCCAGTGCGTCTTACGATGGGCCAATAACCTCACCTGGAATCAGGTCACGCGTTGTGGAGCGGGTGGTGCTGTCGCCTTGCCGGGAGCGTGGCTATCGGCCAATAACGGTAAATAACACGTCCAGACGAACCGGGTTGCGCTCGCGAATCTCAGGTTCAGCTTTGCTGGAGAGGGCTGCAACACTCTCCAGAATGCCACCTGCTGGTGCGCTAAAGGCGCTATGCACGAGAGCGGGTTTGGCTTTCGGCCAGTTCAGCGTGCTAATGGCGTTGCTGGCTGGCGGTGTCTCAACGCGAATCTCTGCTGATGCGGTTTCGGTTGGCATTTCCGCTACTTCTTCATTTACGTCAGCGGCTGCCGCTGTGGTTGTCACTGCTGCTTGCATCGTCGCACCATCTTCATCGTTAATTTTCTGGAAAGAGACACCGGACATCTTCAGTTTTGCAGTCAAAGAACTTAAATCGTCATACATAGTATTTGCCTGTCCTCGATGTGTTAAACACGCGCTAATGTCGGCAATGTTATCTGCCTCTTTCTCTATTACCGCGAACGTCGTCATGCTGCGGAACGTATTTTTGCTAATCATTAAATACGCTAAGTGGACATTTTTGAATAACGGCTGTCCGCTTTAATTGAGAATTTCCTTATATACTGATAGTGGGATGCCGGACAGGTCAAGTGACGCTATCGATAAATAAGAATGCATTTATTAAGGATGTCTATAAATACTGACTTTATTTATTGATGAAAAACTTGTGAGGCCGCGAATTGACAGGCATGGGCGGTTGCAAGATAAATTTCTGATGTATTCAGCGTAGACGATACTTTTCTATAATAATGATGTGCAGTGAAAACTTCATTGTTTCTTCACAATTCTTTTTTGTTGCGATTATGTTTGCTATCGGCAGCGGGGAGAGTTTCTTTATCAATTAATGAAAAATGATTTATCGAGTTTCTCTATAAATGCATATGTTGCCTGATATCTTATTGGATGATATTGAATCAAGGGATTCTTTCTATTAATATTGCGCCGACCTCCCTGGTAACGAAAAAACGATTATGCATTTTGAAAATGATATTTTCGGCTCGCAGTCAATGCTCGCCGCGCTGGAATATGTTCACGATGCAGTTATTCTGCTCGACGCAACGGATACCGTTTTTTTCTTTAATAAAGCTGCTGAAACATTATGGCGTTACCCCCGCAGCAGTGTACTCGGGAGAAAAGCATCGGATATTCCGCTGTTCGCAAGCAGAGAAGGTTTGCCGGAAAAGACGGCGCTGACCATCATTTCAGCAACGGGGGAGGAATCATCATTGAGCGCGACGGTACGTTATGATGATGCCGTGATGGCGGAGTCTCCGTGCATGATCGTGGTCCATATCGATCAGCAAAAAATTACCCAGATGTCGACCTATAACCCTCTGACTGGGCTGCCAAAGCGCAGCGCCTTACATCAGTATATCGACAGACTTTTTGCCAGTGGTGATTGCCCCCGTGCGGCGCTGTTTTTCCTCGATCTCGACCATTTTAAAGATGTGAATGATGCGTTGGGTTACGCCGCAGGCGATCAGGTGCTGACCGCCATTGCGCAGCGACTCAGCGGTGAGTTTTCCCGCCATGGCTTTGTCTGCCATGCCGACAGCGATGCCTTTGTGCTGGTGTTCCCGAATTACGACGCCGGGCGCGCTATCAGCGCGGCGCAACGCATCCAGGCGCTGTTCCGTGTACCGTTTAACGTGGCGGATTTAGCGCTTAACGTGACGGTCAGTACCGGGATCAGCCTCTATCCGGATCACGGTATCTCGCGAGACGGGCTCCTGAAACAGGCGAACCACGCCTCACACCTGGCAAAAGAGGCCGGTTCAGGCGGGTATCTGTTCTTTAGCCCGGAGATGAATCAGGTTGACCAGGAGCGCCTGAAACTGGCCGCCGCCCTGAAGCTGGCAATTGCCAGTAACCATCTGCATTTGCACTATCAACCGCAAATCTGGCTGAAGGATGGTGAACTGTATGGGGTTGAAGCGCTGGCGCGCTGGTCAGATCCGCTGCTGGGCGATATTCCCCCCGGCCGTTTTATTACCCTGGCTGAAGAGACGGGTGAGATTGAGGCAATAGGGCGCTGGACGTTACACGAAGCGTGTCGACAGATGGCCGAGTGGCGCAGCAATGAGATTCATGTTCCGGTGGTTTCCGTTAATCTCTCGCCGATTAACTTCTATAACAGCAGCCTGCCGCAATATATTGCTTATCTGTTGCGACAGTACCGTATTCCAGCTCAGTGCCTGACTATTGAAATCACCGAAGGGGTGATGATGGATAAGCGACCGGAGACCATGGAGGTCATTTGTGCGGTGCGCGAGCTGGGGGTGGGGCTGTCAATGGATGATTTTGGTACAGGTTTCTCCTGTCTTTCCCGGCTTGCCCATTTACCGATGACCGAACTGAAAATTGACCAGAGCTTTATGCGTGATTTACGTGAAGGCAGCAAAATGAAAGCCATCGCTACGACGGTGGTAAAAATAGGGCAAAGTTTGCATCAGACAGTCGTCGCTGAAGGTGTGGAAACGGAGCAGCAGCGAAATCAATTACGCGACCTGCAATGTGATATTGCGCAGGGCTATCTTTATTCTCGTGCATTAAATGCGGCAGCCTTAGCCGGGTGGGTAAAAAACCGCGCGAGAACGGAGATAACTCTCGATTGATTTTTTGCTGACCTTATTTTCTTTCAGTCATCAGGCTGGGTTGCCTGATTATTTTCTGCAAATATGTTGCGTACTAACCGATGTATTTTAACAGGACCAGGATCAGACAAAATATCAGCATGCCCCATGACATCTGTCGCCCGGCACGTTGCGCCGGGTTGGTGCTGGTGGTTTTACTTTGGCGCTTGTCGATATTCATGAAGATCTTATTTTTCGAAAATCAATCGTTATCACCGCAGGTGTGATGCCACGGCGTGCCAGTCGTGAATTTACAGTGGTTCTGTTTTGATTATCTTTTTCGTAAAAGAATGATCTGAGACAGGAAACAATAGTACCTGCAAAAAATTAAAAATCTAACCTTAAGTTAAATTAAATTGTATATATAGATGAGGTCTATACGGAGTCTTAATTCTATTTGAGATCGTAATTAATCGAAGGGAATAAGGGCAAGTTATATTGCCCTTATTTGTTTACTGTTCTCAGGATTTCTCGCGGGTGGTATCCGGCTGGGTCGGACGCATGGCTGATTTCTTACGTTCCAGATACATAACATGTTCGCTGTTGTTCATCATCTCCAGCAGGTTGCCGTACTTGTCGGGGTCGTACTCGACAATGCCGTAAGCATAGTGCAAGCGAAACTGCTTCATCGACTTCTCATTGAGGTCGTCAATCTTAGATTGCAGATTAAAGAGGAAGGTGTCGACATCCTGATCTTCATCATGCCCCAGCAGCACCGCGAATTTACCTCCTTCCAGACGTGACGCCACATCGTTTTTCTTTAAGCAGCGGCTCAGAACGTTGGCAAATTTCTTCAGGGTGGCATCTCCTTCGGTATGACCGAAGAATTCATTAATAGCGGTGATGTTTTCCACATCCAGGTAAATCAGGCTAAACGAACGTTTATTGTCGGTTAACCATGAAAAGCGCTTTTCACCGAGTTTATAAAAACCGCGTTTGTTCGGTAAATCAGTCAACTGGTCGCTCATAGCCATGCTGATGATATAAAACTCGTCTTCGACTATCGCACCGAGATCCAACAACGTATTGATATTTTCTGGAGTGAAATCACGCGGTTTGTCATCAATTATGCAAATGGTTCCGGCGATAGAACCATCGGGAAGACGTACCGGACAACCGGCATAAAAGCGAATATGTGGTTCGCCTGACACAAAGGGGTGATCGTGAAAACGCTCATCAATGCTGGCGTCTTTCACAATAAAAATCCCTTGTGCAAGAATGGCATGGGCGCAGAACGAGATATTGCGTGCGGTCTCGCGCACGGTCACTTCTCCACTACAGGATGCCAGCCACTGGCGATCCCGGTCCAATAAGCTGATTAAGCCTATCGGTACATTAAATGCAGTTTTTGCCAGACGGGTCAGGCGGTCTAAGCGCTCATCATCCTTTTTATCTAACAAATCCATCATATGGAGTGATTTAAGACGCTCGGCTTCGTTTTCTGGTATTTCAGGAAATTTCATAGGGCGGCCTCTTTAGCTATAGATTTACTATATCAGAGGTTTTTTATTTCGGTAGCCGCCAGAAAAGATGAGGTTAATCGCTCCGCTGTACTATTTGCGATAAGGAAAAGGGCATCGCACGTATATCGCTATCACTGTTGTGAGACGCGTCCTACAATGACCTCACTTATCACACTGGAGGTATTCCATGTCTCAACCCACGCTTACTTACCGTTTAGGCGATCGCGAGGTCGGTCGTCTGGGCTATGGTGCAATGCAACTGGCAGGTCCGGGCGTATTTGGACCACCAGCAGACGAAGCGAAGGCGATTCAGGTGCTTCGTGACGCCGTGGCGGCAGGTGTTAACCACATCGACACCAGCGATTTTTATGGTCCGCACGTGACCAACAAACTCATCAAACAAGCGCTGCATCCGTACTCTAAAGATTTATGTATCGTGACCAAAGTGGGCGCGCGCCGTGATGATAAAGCCAACTGGCTGCCCGCTTTTAGCGCGGCGGAACTGACCAGTGCCATTGAGGATAACCTGCGCCATCTGGGGCTGGATGTGATTGAGGTGGTTAACCTGCGCAGTATGCACGGTACTCATGGTCCGGCAGAAGGGCCGCTGGAAGCGGAACTGGAAACCCTCATTGGGCTAAAAGAGCGCGGTTTGATTCGTCATATTGGTTTGAGCAACGTGACCGCGAAGCAAGTGACGGATGCCCAGACCATGACTGACATTGCCTGCGTGCAGAACATGTACAACGTGGCGAACCGTGCGGATGATGCCTTGATCGACGTGCTGGCTGCGCAGAATATTCCGTATGTACCATTCTTCCCGCTGGGTGGTTTTACACCGCTGCAGTCCAGTGAGCTGAATGACGTGGCGAAAAACCTCAACGCCACGCCGATGCAAGTGGCACTGGCATGGTTGCTGCAACGTTCGCCGAATATTCTGTTGATTCCGGGGACGTCGTCGCCGGTGCATCTGCAGGAAAATCTGGCGAGTGCGAAGCTGGTTCTGCCCGCTGATGCGCTGACGGTGCTTAATGGGATTGGGGCGTGACAGGCTCAGTCTTGGCTATGCTTTACCCAAAGCGATGATGTGCGTTATGGGATTAAAGATGTGGAAGCGAGGGACTGGTCCGGCTGAAAATCGATGAGGCGTTGGCGGCTGACCGGGGCCGCCCGCAGGGAAGCGGGCGGAGGGGATAGCCTGCAAGGATGCAGGCTGGTCCCCGACCCGAAAGTCAGACGGCATAAGCCGCATGTACCGCGAAGCGGCGATTTTCCTGGCCGGGAGCCCGGGTCGCCAGGGCGGTGGCGATGAGCCGCCCTGGCACGTTCACGGGTTCTGTTGCTATAGAGAAGTAAGGAACATAAGGTGAACGGCATGACCATTAGAGCCGCATGTTCCCCCTCACCCCAGTGCCTGCTGCCAGTCGGCAATCAAATCCTGCTCATCTTCAATCCCCACCGACAAACGAATCAGCTGTGGCGTAATGCCATTGGCTAAACGTTGTTCCAGCGGAATAGAGGCATGGGTCATGCTGAATGGCTGACTCACCAGACTCTCCACGCCGCCCAGGCTCTCTGCCAGAGTAAAAAGCTTGAGCTTATTGATGATGCGCGTGGCGTACTGGTCGTCGCCTTTCACCACCACCGAAATCATGCCGCCGGGCAGCGCCATCTGTTTACGTGCCAGTTGATGATGTGGGTGAGAAGCCAGCCACGGGAACCAGACTTTTTCCACCTGCGGCTGTTGCTCCAGCCACTGCGCCAGCGCCAGCGCGTTGCTGCTGTGGCGTTCAATACGCAGTGACAGGGTACGAATGCCGCGCAGCGTCAGGAAGCTGCTGAACGGGTCAAGCACGCCGCCCACGGCGTTATGCAGATATCCCAGCTTTTCGGCCAGTTCAGGGTTATCCCCCACCACCGCCAGCCCGGCAACCACGTCCGAGTGACCGTTCAGGTATTTGGTGGCCGAGTGCACCACGATGTCAAAACCGAATTCAAGGGGGCGATGGATTACCGGAGAGGCAAAAGTATTGTCCGCCACGCTGATAATCTTGTGCCGCTTCGCAATCGCTGCAATCGCCGCCAGATCGGCCAGTTTCAGCAAAGGGTTGGTCGGGGTTTCGACCCAGATCATCCGCGTATCCGGGCGAATAGCGGCTTCAAGCCCCGCCAGGTCGTCCGGTTTCACCCAACTGACGCGCAGACCCGTGCTGCGACGACGCACGTTCTCAATCAGACGGTAGGTGCCGCCGTACACATCGTCGATGGCGACGATGTGGCTGTCTTTATCGAGCAGTTCCAGCACCGTGGAAATGGCCGCCAGCCCGGATGCAAAGGCGTAGCCGCGCGTGCCGCTTTCCAGCTCGGCAATGGCGGTTTCGAGCACATGGCGCGTCGGGTTACCGCTGCGGGAGTACTCATAGCCGGTGTGCTGCCCCGGTGCCGGTTGGGCAAAGGTTGACGTGGCATAAATGGGTGGCATCACCGCGCCATGCTGATCGCTGAATGCACCGCTGTGCACGCTTAATGTGTTTAAGTTTGTCATCGTTATTCCTTAGTGTTCCAGTCGGTTACGCCAGGTGGTCAGGACGTCGCTGCGGGTAATGAGACCTAAAAAGCGGTCGTTGTCAGCGATAACCGCCACCAGACCGCGGTCGAAAATGGCTTTTAACGCGCTTTCCGGGGCGTGTTTATCGAGGGTTTCCACGTTACGGGTCATGGCTTCTCTGACCGGCAGAGAGAAGCGCTGGCTGTCGCCCTGCACGTGGCTAATCAGATCCCATTCATCGACGATCCCCACGACGCGGCCCTGTTCCAGCACCGGTAACTGAGAGAAGTCGTACAGACGCATGCGAGCGAGCACGGCGGCGAGGGTATCGTCCGGCGCAGCGGTCACCGTGGCTCCTTCGTCATGGCGCAGGGCGATAAAATCGGTTAAATCCCCACGCGATGGGCGGGAGAGCAGCCCCTGCTGGCGCATCCAGTCATCGTTAAACATCTTCGAGAGATATTTGTTGCCGCTGTCGCAGGCAAAAGTAACCACCCGTTTGGGCGTGGTTTGTGCCTGGCAGTAGCGCAGCGCAGCAGTCAGCAGCGTACCGGTGGAGGATCCCGCCAGTACTCCCTCGATTTGCAGCAGGTTACGGGCCGTTTCAAAGGCCTGCGCATCGGTCACCCGATACGCCTTCTGGACGCCATCGATGTGTGCCAGGGGAGGGATAAAGTCTTCACCAATCCCTTCGACCAGCCAGGAGCCGGGTTCGCCGTACTGCCCGGTTTCGACGTGGTCGGCAAGAATCGACCCTGCCGGGTCCGCAAGAACAAATTCGGTTTTAGGGGAGTGTTCGGCAAACCAGGCTTGCAACCCACCAAGGGTGCCGCCGGAGCCTACGCCGACCACAATGGCGTCGATATTCCCGTCAAGTTGCTGGAACAGCTCTGGTGCGGTGGTGGTGCTATGGGCCAGTGGATTGGCTTCGTTATTGAACTGATCGATATAAAACGCCCCGGGCGTTTCGTCGGCCAGGCGGCGAGCGTAATCCTGGTAATAGGCCGGGTGACCTTTGTTGACATCAGAACGGGTCAGCACGACTTTTGCCCCGAGGGCGCGCAGGTGGAAAATTTTCTCCCGGCTCATTTTGTCTGGCACTACCAGCACCAACGAATAACCTTTTTGCGCGGCAATCAGCGCCAGCCCAAGCCCTGTGTTTCCGGCCGTGGCTTCAATAATGGTGCCGCCAGGCTGCAAATACCCAAGCCGTTCGGCCTCGTTAATCATCGACAGTGCGACCCTGTCTTTAATTGAACCGCCAGGGTTTTGGTTTTCCAGTTTTAAGAAGAGGCTGCATGGCCCGCTCTCCAGTTTATGCAACTGGAGAAGAGGTGTTTTACCAATCAGTTCACTGACTGAATGAAATACGGACATTGGTGTTTACCCACTCATTGACGTGTTGAGCGGATGATAGGTCTGCGATTTTGGTCTTTTAAAGAATCTTTGTGTGACGTTTAGAACCAAAAGAAATATGACGTGCTATTTGGACATCAAGAGGGAAAGCCTGTTAGCCGTCCGGAAGTGTTGATAGCCAGAAAAGGGCGTTTTTGCCGCTATTTCAACCATTTTTCCGTCACTCACACTGTGAGTTATGCGCTTTTCAGCTAACCAATGCTGAATAAATCCATAACGCAGAATGATGTGTTTTTCCGGTACTTAGCGCAAAAAGGTATAAGCATCGGCTATTTAGTTATTTGAAATAAATTCATGACTGATTATTATCATCTGGACATCCATACTGCTAAACCGCCAAACGGAAAAAATTAACGCAATGATCGTTCTCAGGAATATTTCCAAGATTTTCAGCCAGGGAAAGGCGTCAATTACCGCAGTGGATGGAGTCTCCCTGTCGGTTGAGCAGGGACAAATTTACGGGATTATCGGCTACAGCGGCGCCGGGAAAAGTACGTTGATCCGCCTGTTAAACGGGCTGGAAAAACCGACCACCGGAAGCGTGGTGATTAACGGTCAGGATATTGCCGCTGCACGCGGTGAGGCGCTGCGTCAGGCGCGTCTGAAAATCAGCATGGTCTTTCAGCACTTCAACCTGCTGTGGTCGCGCACTGTCAGTGAAAACATCGCGTTTTCGATGCAAATCGCGGGCGCACCGAAAGCTACCATTCAGGCGCGTGTCGCCGAGTTGATTGAGCTGGTGGGTCTGAAAGGACGTGAAGAGGCTTATCCGTCGCAATTGAGCGGCGGGCAAAAACAGCGCGTGGGGATTGCCCGTGCGCTGGCGAACAACCCGGATGTGCTGTTGTGTGACGAAGCGACATCGGCGCTGGATCCGCAAACCACGGACCAGATCCTGGAACTGCTGCTGGACATCAATCGCCGCTTCAAACTGACGATTGTGCTTATCACCCACGAAATGCATGTGGTGCGTAAGATCTGCGACCGCGTGGCGGTGATGGAAAACGGCAAAGTGGTGGAAGAGGGCGATGTCATTAGCGTCTTCACCCATCCGCAGCAGCCGATTACGCGCCAGTTTGTGCGTCAGATTGGTCAATATGAGGAAGAGGAGTTTAATCCTGACCTCAACAGCGATCTCGACGGCACGGTGATTAAGCTGACCTTTACCGGTCACAGCACCCACAAGCCGGTGGTTGGCGAACTGACCCTGCGTTACGGTCTGCCTTTTAACATTTTGCACGGCAAGATGACGCAAACCGCCCACGGTGTGTTTGGTCAGCTTTGGGTGCACGTCGTAGCCACACAAGAACAAGTAGACAATATCCTCGCGGATTTACGCCAAAGCGATATTGAAGGCGAGGTGATTTCCCATGCTTGAGAGCCTGTTTCCGCATCTGAAAGTAGAACAATTGTGGGCTGCCACCCTGGAGACACTGTATATGACGGCGCTGTCCGGTGCCGCGACCTTTGTTCTGGGGATTATTCTGGGCCTGGCGCTGTTTTTGACTGCCAAAGGGGGATTGTTCCAGAACCGCACGCTGTATGGCGTTATCTCTATTCTGGTGAATGTGTTCCGCTCGATTCCGTTCATCATTTTGATTGTGTTACTGATCCCGTTCACGAAGACGATTGTCGGAACGATTCTGGGGGCGAATGCTGCGCTGCCTGCACTGATTGTCGGTGCCGCGCCGTTTTATGCTCGCCTGGTTGAGATCGCTTTGCGCGAAGTGGACAAAGGGGTTATTGAAGCGACCCGTTCGATGGGCGCACGTTTAAGTACGTTGATTTTTCGGGTGTTGCTGCCTGAATCATCACCGGCACTGGTTTCCGGGATTACCGTTACGTTGATTGCTCTGGTGAGCTACAGCGCGATGGCCGGGGTAATCGGTGCGGGTGGATTAGGAAATCTTGCCTATCTGGAAGGATTCCAGCGAAACCACGGCGACGTTACGTTGGTGGCGACGGCGACCATTCTGGTCATTGTCTTCATCATTCAGTACTGCGGCGACGTTATTACCTCTTTGTTAGATAAACGCTAATTTACCCGTCGTCCTTCAGGTTACATGTGCGCTGGCTACGTTTGTTCACCCCTGTCACTTACTTCAGTAAGCTCCAGGGGACTCACGCTCTTGTCAGCTTCCTGTAACCCGAATGACTTAGGCTAAAAAATATAATGGGAACCAACATCATGAAAAAAACACTGACACTGCTCGCTGCCGTAACCTTAAGTGCCCTGAGCTTCTCCTCCTGGGCTGACACCCTGACCGTGGGTGCATCCAACGTGCCGCATGCTGAAATTCTGGAGCAGGCGAAACCAATTCTGGCTAAGCAGGGTATCGATCTGGAAATCAAACCGTTCCAGGACTATATCCTGCCAAATACTGCGTTGGCTGGACGTGAAATTGATGCCAACTACTTCCAGCACATTCCGTACCTGAACAGTGTGCTGAAAGACCATGCGGGCGACAAAACCTATGATTTCGTCAGTGCCGGTGCGATTCACATCGAGCCAATCGGCATCTACTCTAAAAAGCATAAGTCTCTGAAAGACCTGCCGCAGGGTGGCAAAGTCATCATGCGTGACGCGGTGTCTGAAGAAGGTCGTATTCTCTCTATCTTCGAAAAAGAGGGTGTGATCAAGCTGAAACCGGGTGTGGATAAAGTCACCGCACGCATCAGCGATATCGTGGAAAACCCGAAAAAACTGCAGTTCCTGCCAAACGTAGAAGCTGCGCTGCTGCCGCAGATGTATAACAACGACGAAGGTGACGCGGTGGTGATCAACGCGAACTACGCCATCGACGCGGGCCTGGATCCGGTGAAAGATCCAATCGCAGTGGAAAGCGGCGAGAACAACCCGTACGCCAACATCATCACCGTACACCGTGGTGACGAGAAGAAAAAAGATATCGTCGCGCTGGTTAACGTGCTGCACTCCAAAGAGATTCAGGACTGGATCCGCACCAAATACAAAGGTGCAGTCATTCCGGTTAACAACTAATCTTTAAAACGGCGGGGGAGAAATCCTCCGCTTTTTTCCTGTCTGTTTCAGCCCCACCTGTCCTCTGTGATAAATCTCACCAATTTTAAACAATTACGAAATTTGTTGATAACAACGTACTACTATTGCCCGGGTTAACTTGCGCGAGGTAGAGATGAAAGATGTCGTTATTGTTGCTGCGGTTCGCACACCTATCGGCTGTTTTCAGGGTGCGCTCTCGCCCCATTCTGCCGTAGAGCTTGGAAGCTACGTCGTTCAGGCGTTGCTCGACCGCAGCGGTGTGCATCCCCATTCTATTGATGAAGTGATTTTAGGCCAGGTGCTAACCGCCGGAGCCGGGCAAAACCCTGCCCGTCAGTCGGCCATAAAAGGCGGTCTGCCGATGACGGTCTCGGCCATTACCATCAATGACGTGTGTGGCTCAGGACTGAAGGCGCTGCATCTGGCTTCGCAGGCGATTCAGTGTGGCGAAGCGGAAATCGTCATTGCCGGTGGGCAGGAGAACATGAGCCGTGCCCCGCATGTATTAACCGACAGTCGCACCGGTGCGCCGCTGGGCAACAGCCAGCTTATCGACAGCCTCGTGCACGACGGGTTGTGGGATGCCTTTAATGATTACCATATGGGCGTAACGGCCGAAAATCTGGCGCGGGAGTATGGCATCAGCCGTGCGCATCAGGATGAATGGGCGTTACGTTCGCAGCAAAAAGCCCGCACGGCGATTGATTCCGGCCGTTTTCGCGATGAAATCGTGTCGGTCAAAACCCAGACCGCTGATGGCCGCACGTTACTTGTCGACACCGATGAGCAGCCGCGCACCGATGCCAGCGCAGAAGGGCTCGCACAACTCACTCCCGCGTTTGAACTTGCCGGTTCGGTGACGGCGGGCAATGCGTCACCCATTAATGACGGGGCGGCGGCGGTGATGATGATGAGCGAAGCGAAAGCGCAGGAGCTGAATCTGCCGGTGATGGCGCGCATTCGTGCTTTTGCCAGCGTCGGTGTCGATCCTGCACTAATGGGAATTGCGCCCGTGTACGCCACCCGGCGGTGTCTTGAGCGGGTGGGCTGGCAGTTAAGCGATGTCGATCTGATTGAATCCAATGAGGCGTTTGCCGCTCAGGCGCTGTCCGTCGGGAAAATTCTTGAGTGGGATGAGAAGCGGGTCAATGTAAACGGTGGCGCGATTGCCCTCGGTCACCCGATTGGCGCCTCTGGCTGTCGCATTCTTGTGTCACTGGTCCATGAGATGCAAAAGCGCAATGCCCGCAAGGGGCTGGCGACGTTGTGCATTGGGGGCGGACAGGGTGTGGCGCTCGCCATTGAACGCGACTGAGTTCGCGTAGTTCTGACAAAAAAAAGCCCTCCATCAAGGAGGGCAAGGCCAGTTACAGAAACACTAACTCAAAACATGCCGGATGACGAAGAAGGTCACCCGGACGTCATGATTCTTCTTTTCCCTGAAGCAGACACTTTTAATGCACATGGTGTGTTGCTTTACATCGTTCAAAAATCGGGTGTGAATTTATCAAAACATTGTTTCATGTGTTGTGATGTTCCGCGCAATTTATAAGAAAATCCTGCAAAAATGGCAAGATAATTTGCATGTCGGGTGAAGGTAATCGGCATCTTTGATTTCGAGCAGAAAAGATGCAGTTGCAACGTCAAAACATCAAGATGATATTAACTAATTGTTTTGTATTGTTATTTTTTGTGCTTTTTCTTTCATTTTTACGCATCTCTGCCTGCCAGAATATCTTGTTCGTGATCCTCTTTGCAGTTTTAGAAATATATTACAGAAAAATTGAAACGTTGTTTTATTTGACATTGAAAACCTGTTTTAGCCGGGCTAAGATGTGCGCATATTGAATACGGCAGGATGTTCTCGGCATGGCTGAGCGACATTTCGGGTTATATAACTGACTTTGGAGGTTAATGTGGAAGTAAGACAAAGCATCCACAGCGCGCACGCTAAAACTCTGGATACCCAGGGACTGCGCAATGAGTTTCTTGTTGAGAAAGTGTTCGTTGATGACGAATACACCATGGTGTACAGCCACATTGACCGCATCATTGTTGGCGGCATCAAGCCGGTTGCTAAAACCGTCTCAGTAGGCGGTGAAGTGGGCAAACAGCTGGGCGTAAGCTACTTCCTGGAGCGCCGCGAGCTGGGCGTGATCAACATCGGCGGTCCGGGCACCATCACCGTTGACGGTCAGTGCTATGAAATTGGTCACCGTGATGCACTTTACGTAGGTAAAGGCGCGAAAGAAGTGGTGTTCGCCAGCGTCGACGCGGCAACTCCGGCTAAGTTCTATTATAACTGCGCACCGGCTCACACGACTTATCCGACCAAAAAAGTGACCCCGGCTGACGTTGCTCCGGTGACGCTGGGAGACAACCTCACCAGCAACCGTCGCACCATCAACAAATATTTCGTGCCGGACGTTCTGGAAACCTGCCAGCTCAGCATGGGCTTAACGGTGCTGGAGCCAGGCAACCTGTGGAACACCATGCCGTGCCATACCCATGAGCGCCGCATGGAAGTTTACTTCTACTTCAACATGGACGAAGACGCTTGCGTGTTCCACATGATGGGGCAGCCGCAGGAAACGCGTCACATTGTGATGCATAACGAACAAGCCGTGATTTCGCCAAGCTGGTCGATCCATTCAGGCGTGGGCACGAAAGCCTATACCTTCATCTGGGGAATGGTCGGTGAGAACCAGGTCTTCGATGACATGGACCACGTAGCGGTTAAAGATCTGCGTTAAGCGCAGCAGGCATAAGCACATCATGCCTGCGAGAAGCAGGCGCTGAAAGATTAAGGAATACACATGATTCTGGATGCATTTTCTCTTCAAGGTAAAGTTGCCGTAGTTTCCGGTTGTGACACCGGCCTCGGTCAGGGTATGGCGCTGGGCCTGGCAGAAGCGGGCTGTGACATCGTTGGCATCAACATTGTTGAACCGACTGAAACTATTGAACGTGTCACCGCGCTGGGCCGTCGTTTCCTGAGCCTGACCGCTGACCTGCGTAAAATCGACGGTATTCCGGCATTGCTGGATCGCGCTGTCGCTGAGTTCGGCAAAATCGATATTCTGGTGAACAACGCGGGTCTGATTCGTCGTGAAGATGCGATCAACTTCAGCGAGCAGGACTGGGATGACGTGATGAACCTGAACATCAAGAGCGTGTTCTTTATGTCTCAGGCAGCGGCGAAGCACTTTATTGCGCAGGGCAACGGCGGCAAAATCATCAACATCGCGTCCATGCTCTCCTTCCAGGGTGGCATCCGCGTACCGTCTTACACCGCGTCTAAAAGCGGCGTGATGGGCGTGACCCGTCTGCTGGCGAACGAGTGGGCGAAGCACAACATCAACGTCAACGCTATCGCACCGGGTTACATGGCAACCAACAACACCCAGCAACTGCGTGCGGATGAAGAGCGCAGCGCGGCTATCCTCGAACGCATCCCGGCTGGTCGTTGGGGTCTGCCAAGCGACCTGATGGGACCGATTGTGTTCCTGGCTTCCGGTGCATCTGACTACATCAACGGCTACACCGTTGCCGTCGACGGCGGCTGGCTGGCGCGTTAATTTATAGAGTTAGTCAATAACCTGCCTCCGGGCAGGTTTTTTTATACCTGCAAGACGCCTTGAAACTCCCCCCTGACTTTGTTTGACTGTGGATTCACTTCGACGGAGAGACACGATGAAAACAATAGGGCTGCTGGGTGGGATGAGCTGGGAATCGACCATTCCTTATTACCGCCTGATTAACGAAGGCGTGAAGGCGAAACTCGGTGGTTTACACTCGGCTAGCCTGCTGATGCATAGCGTCGATTTCCATGAAATTGAAGTCTGCCAGCGCAGCGGGGAGTGGGAAAAAGCGGGTGAGATCCTCGCGAATGCTGCCGTTGGCCTGCAAAACGCAGGGGCTGAGGGTATTGTGCTTTGTACCAACACCATGCACAAAATCGCCGGGCAAATCGAAGCGCGCTGCGATGTTCCTTTCTTGCATATTGCGGATGCGACCGGGCGTGCCATTGTGGACGCAAAACAACGTAAAGTGGCACTGTTGGGCACGCGCTACACCATGGAACAGGATTTCTATCGCGGTCGTCTGACCGATGAGTTTGCTATCGAAACGCTGATCCCCGGTGAATCCGACCGCGAGCGCGTTAACCAGATAATCTTCGATGAGCTCTGCCTGGGGACCTTTAGCGACGTCTCTCGTGACTACTACGTAAAGCTTATTGCACAACTGGCAGAGCAGGGGGCGGAAGGCGTCATTTTTGGCTGCACTGAAATTGGTTTGCTGGTGTCACAGGCGCAGTCGCCTGTTCCGGTCTTTGATACTGCCGCGATCCACGCGGCCGACGCCGTCTGCTTTATGCTCTCCTAAAGGGCATTCAGTACCGCATTGAGAGGCTGCGTGATAAGCGGCATCGCCGCCTGTAAATGGCGGCTAAATTCGTCGACCAACGCTGAAGCAGGGCGGTGCAATGGGCGAATCAGACTCACCGTAAACGGCACATCGATACTGAAGCGGCGAACCACTACGCCGCTCGCGGCATAATCCAGCGCCGTGAGCGGGTTCACCACCGAAATCCCCACTCCTGCGCGGACCATCGCACACACTGATGCTGCACTGTGGGTTTCCAGCACCATCCGGCGTTTCACCTGGTGTTCACTGAACAACGCATCCAGCAGTTGTCGATAACTGTCCGTACGCGACAGGCTAATGTAGTTCTCGCCGTGAAAATTTTCCGGGGTCAGCACTGCTTTGTGCGCCAGGCGGTGATTTTGCGGTAGCACGCAGACTTCGTTAAACGTCAGCAGCGGCGTGCGCTCGGTACCGGCAGGTGAACTGATGGTTTCGGTGAGCCCCAGGTCATGGCGTTGGGCGGAAAGCCACTCTTCCAGCAGTGGCGACTCCTGCGGCACGATATTGAGGCTGACTTCCGGGTAGCGGGCGAGAAAAGGCTTTAGCAGCAGCGGCAGGAACGATTGCGAGAAGACGGGCAGGCAGGCAATCGAAAGCTCTCCCTGACGAAACTCTCTTAAGCTTTCGGCGGCGCTGACAATTCTGTCCAGTCCATACCAGGAACGCTGTACTTCTTCAAACAGCCTCATCCCCTGCACCGTTGGGTGCAATCGCCCACGCGTACGCTCAAACAGGGTTAACCCCAGCACTTTTTCAAAACGCGCCAGCTCGCGGCTGACCGTTGGCTGCGAGGTATGCAATAACTGAGCGGCCTCGGTCAGGTTGCCGGTGGTCATCACGGCATGAAAGATTTCGATGTGGCGCAGATTCACGGCGGGCATGGCAATATCCTGGTAACTCAACCTATATCATTTTTGCATAGACTCGCGATAAAACGATATTTTTTATTCTCTTCGTGCTGTGGCGTAATCATAAAAAATTCGATGATGGAGTTCGCTATGCCACGCCCACTGACACAAACTGATACCGACCTGAATGCTGAGAATCTGCTGCGCCTGCCTGCTGAATTTGGCTGCCCGGTCTGGGTGTATGACGCACAAATTATCCGTAACCAGATTGCCCGTCTTACCCAGTTTGATGTGGTGCGTTTTGCGCAAAAGGCCTGCTCAAACATTCATATTCTGCGCCTGATGCGTGAACAGGGTGTGAAGGTTGATTCCGTATCACTCGGTGAAATCGAACGTGCGCTCGCTGCGGGTTACTGCCCGAAAACCCATCCGGAAGATATCGTCTTCACCGCCGATGTGATCGATGATGCAACGCTTGCCCGCGTGAGCGAGCTGCGCATTCCGGTCAATGCCGGTTCCGTGGACATGCTCGAACAACTGGGTGAAGTCTCATCCGGTCATCCGGTGTGGCTGCGCGTCAATCCGGGCTTTGGTCATGGTCATAGCCAGAAAACCAATACTGGTGGCGAAAACAGCAAACACGGGATCTGGTACAGCGATCTCCCGGCAGCACTTGAAGTGATGCAGCGTTATAACCTGCAACTGGTCGGCATTCATATGCACATTGGTTCGGGTGTGGATTACGGCCATCTGGAGCAGGTGTGCGGTGCGATGGTGCGTCAGGTGGTGGAGTTTGGTCAGGATCTGCAGGCGATTTCAGCCGGTGGTGGGCTCTCAATTCCTTATCATGAAGGGGAAGAGGGCGTGGATACCGATCACTACTTCAGCCTGTGGAATGCGGCGCGTGATCAGGTGGCAAAACATCTTGGTCATCCGGTTAAACTGGAGATTGAACCAGGGCGTTTCCTGGTGGCGGAATCTGGCGTGCTGGTGTCGCAGGTGCGCAGCGTGAAGAACATGGGCAGCCGCCACTTTGTGCTGATCGATGCGGGCTTTAACGATCTGATGCGTCCGTCAATGTACGGAAGCTACCACCATATTACCGCGCTGGCTGCAGACGGGCGTGATTTAACCACCGCACCACGCGTTGATACCGTAGTGGCCGGGCCGTTGTGTGAATCGGGCGATGTCTTTACCCAGCAGGAAGGCGGCAAGGTCGAAACCCGCGCACTGCCTGCGGTGACGCCGGGTGATTATCTGGTGCTGCATGATACCGGCGCTTATGGTGCATCGATGTCATCGAACTACAACAGCCGCCCGCTGCTGCCGGAAGTTCTGTTTGATAATGGCGTGGCACGGTTGATTCGTCGTCGTCAGACGATTGAAGAGTTGCTGGCGCTGGAACTGATTTAATCGTTTGGTGGGGGAGGGGGCCTGACTCTCAGAGCCGCATTTTCCCCCTCACCCAGTATGTGGTTTTCTCCCTCTCCCCGTGGGAGAGGGCCGGGGTGAGGGCATCAGCCCGCACTGATTAACCGTGGAAAAATGGTCCGCTGGTCACGGAGTCGCGTAGCACCAGCGTGCCGGTAAAAGGAGGGATCGCATCGATCTCTTTGCCATTCGCAAGCTTAATGGCCTGATCTATCGCAGTCGTTATCATGCTGTCGATGGGCAGGTACACCGTCGATAACCCCGGCTCCAGCCAGCGGGCGCAGGGAGCATCATCAAAACCAAATAGCGAAATGTCCTGTGGAATGCGCAAACCCGCCTGGTGCAATGCCTTGGATGCACCCAGCGCCATGTCGTCGTTACAGGCAAACACCGCGCTGATCTTTATCCCTTCCTGCAAAATCTCCTGGCACAGCACGTAGCCCTGAGTCATGGAGGAATCACCGTATTTGACCTTCGCCGGATCCCAGCGGATGCCGTTTTTTTCAAGCGCCTTGCGATAGCCCATCAAACGCGATTTGCCGGTCGGGGTGTGAATCGGTGTGGTGATACAGGCGATATCGTGGTGGCCCTGGCTGATTAAGTAATCCACGGCCTGGAAGGCGGCGTCCTGCTGCTCGAAGAAAACACATTTATCGTGCGCCTGAAACAGTTCGCGGTTGATCACGATAAGCGGCATCGGCGTCGCGTCGATGAGCCGGCTGATGGCCTTCTCACTCATAAAACGAGTGTAGAGAATGATGGCGTCGCAGCGGCGATCGGCCAGCATTTGCACCGCAATCTCTTCGCGTTCCGGGGTGTCATGCCCGTCCGTCACAATGAGTTGTTTACCGTGGGCTTCCGACTGGCGTGAAGCCTGCTGTAGCAGACGCCCAAAATAAAATCCGTCGAAGCAGGAAACCACCAGACCAATGCTGTTACTGGTGCGGTTTGCCAGCGACTGGGCAAGAAAATTGGGGCGGTATCCCAACTCTTCCATCGCCTTATACACCTGATTCCGGGTGCTTTCTTTTACTTGTCCTGTGCCATTCAGTACGCGAGAAACCGTCGCTTTGGAGACGCCCGCACGCAGTGAGACATCCAGCATTGTCGCCATGACGCGTTCCTGTTTCACGTGAAGGGCAGCAGTTTACCACACTCATTACCGGGGTTAAGGCCCTGATAGCCCGGCGATTGGGCTTTCTGAAGGCGTTGCGCAGAAAAGCCCTGATATTTTTAAGGTGGTATGCCAATAGTTAAAATAAGACCAATTTGGAATACCACGAACCGGGTTGGGAGGTGAATCACAGAACTTTTTTTCGCCAGTGTCTATTTTTGGTATACCAATAGGTAGTGAGCTGTATACCTGCAATCATAAAAAAGCCCTTTTACCGAGGTACCTACGCATGGCTCTACAGGACAAACTCATCGATTCGCTGGGTAGTTTTGCGACCAAATTCAATAGCTATCGCTACATCATGGCGATCAAGGCCTCCTTTATCACACTGATGCCGGTGATCATTGTGGGGGCGTTCTCCGTACTGATCTCCAATATGGTGCTGGATCCAAAAAACGGGCTGGCGAGCTTCGAGTCGCTGTCGTTTCTGGCGGCACTTAAGCCAATAACCGGCGCAATCAACTATGCCACCCTGAACTTCCTTAACATCGGTGCCGTGTTCCTCATCGGTATTGAGCTTGGCCGGATTAACGGCATCAAAACGCTGTTCCCCGGCCTGCTGGCGGTGATCTGCTTTATCTGTGTGACGCCAACCACCGTCGAAATGCTGGTGGACGGGCAGATGCACGTGGTGAAAGACGTGCTGTTGCGTCAGTTCTCAGACACCCGCAGCCTGTTCCTCGGCATGTTCATCGCCATCCTGTCCGTGGAAATCTACTGCTGGCTGGAGACGCGTGACGGGCTGAAGATCAAGATGCCGGACACCGTACCGCCTAACGTTTCTGCGTCCTTCTCGGCGCTGATCCCGGCCATTATCACCACGACGGTTATCGCCACGTTCGGCTTTGTATTCCATCAGATTACCGGCATGTACCTGTACGACGCCGTGTATCAGGTGGTGCAACAGCCGCTTGAACGTGTGGTGCAGAGCCTGCCGGGTATTCTGCTGCTGATGTTTGTCGCCCAGCTGTTCTGGGTTATCGGTATCCACGGTAACCAGATGATCAAACCGATTCGTGAGCCGCTGCTGCTCGGTGCTATCACCGTCAATATGTCGGCGTTTGAGCAGGGCAAAGAGGTGCCGAACATCATCACCATGCCATTCTGGGACGTTTACATGAGCATCGGTGGTTCCGGGCTGACTATCGGCCTGCTTATCGCGGTGATGATCGCCACCAAGCGCAAAGAGATGAAGGAGATTGCCAAGCTCTCGATAGGCCCTGGGATTTTCAACATCAATGAACCGGTGATTTTCGGGATGCCAATCATGCTGAACCCGATCCTAGCGATCCCGTTCATCATCACCCCACTGGTCACCGGATCGATTGGCTACTTCGCCACTGTCACCGGTTTTGCCGGCAAAGCTGTGGTGATGGTGCCCTGGACTACGCCGCCGTTGATTAACGCCTGGCTTTCTACTGCGGGATCGATGGGAGCGGTGGTCACTCAGCTTATCTGTATTCTCACGGCCATCATTATCTACCTGCCATTCGTGAAAATTGCCTCCCGCCGTGCCGAGCAGGCGCAGTTGCAGGCGGAGTCGGCTGAAATGGCGAAAAATGCCTGAAGGAGCGTGATGTGAGCGTAAAAACTGTATCTATACCGCCGTCGTTTATTCTGGGCGCGGCGGCGTCAGCCTGGCAAACCGAGGGCTGGGAAGGAAAAAAGGAGGATCAGGATTCGTGGCCCGATCTCTGGTACAAGAACGACAGACACGTCTGGCATGACGGCTATGGCCCGGCGGTGGCGACGAACTTCTATACCCGCTTTCGCGAAGACGTCCAGTTGATGAAAGACGCGGGGCTGACTCATTATCGCACCTCGATTAACTGGTCGCGTTTTCTGACCGACTACGAAAATGGCGTGGTGGATGAAGAGTACGCCGCGTATTACGACCAGTTGTTTGCCGAGATGGAACGTCAGGGCATCGTCCCGATGATCTGCCTCGAACACTATGAGCTGCCGGGTTATCTGCTGGAAACCTACGGCGGCTGGGCGTCGAAAAAAGTGGTCGAGCTGTATCTGCTGTATGTCGAAAAAGTCTTCGAACGTTTTCACCAGAAAGTGACGCGCTGGTTCACCTTTAATGAGCCCATTGTGGTGCAAACCCGCGTCTATCTTGATGCGCTGCGCTGGCCTTACGAGCAAAATACCTCAACCTGGATGCGGTGGAACCACCATAAAAACCTCGCCACGGCGAAAGTGGTGAAGTTATTCCGGGAAAAAGGTTATGCCGGAACGGTGGGCTGTATTCTCAACCCTGAAGTGACCTATCCGCGCTCGCGTGCGCCTCACGACCTGCGTGCAGCTGAAATGTATGACCTGTTCTACAATCGCGTGTTTCTCGACCCGATGGTGAAAGGTGAGTACCCGGCTGAGCTGTTCGACGTGCTGGAAAAACATCAGGTGAGCTGGGAATACACCGAAGAGGAACTGGCGATTATTCGCGAGAACACTGTCGATGAGTTAGGCATTAACCTTTATTACCCGCACCGTGTGAAAGCCCCTTCCCGGGCCTGGCATCCTGAGACACCTTTCCATCCCGCTTACTACTATGAGCCGTTCGAGTTACCAGGCCGGAGAATGAACAAATCCCGCGGCTGGGAGATTGGCCCGTTCATTATTTATGACATGGCGATGCGCATCAAAAACGAGTACGGCAACATCCCGTGGTTCGTCGCCGAGAGCGGCATGGGCATCGAGAACGAAGGTCAGTTCCGTAATGCTGATGGCTTCATTGAGGATGATTACCGTATTGCCTTTATTGGCGAACATCTTTACCAGACCCTGCGCGCCCGTGAAGACGGGGCTAACTGCCAGGGCTACATGTTATGGGCGTTTACCGACAACGTGTCGCCCATGAATGCCTTCAAAAACCGCTACGGGCTGGTGGAAATAGATTTGCAACACAACCGTGACAGGCGCGCGAAAAAGTCGCTGCACTGGTATCGGCGTTTAAGCAAAGAGCGCCAGCTGACGCTGACCGTTGATGATGAATGGAAATAAGGAGCTGTGATGAAACGCATCGTTTTATGTTGCTCGGCCGGGATGTCCACCTCGCTGGTGGTGACCAAAATGGAAAAAACGGCAGCGGAGCGTGGCCTGGAACTGAAGATCTACGCTATTGCAGAACAGAGTCTGCGCGATGAGCTGGAGAGCCACAGCAAAGAGGTTATCGCGGTGTTGTTAGGACCGCAGGTCCGCTTCAAGCTGGCGGAAAACAGAAAGCTTACCGAGGAGTACAACATCCCTATCGATGTTATTGATTCAGTCGCGTACGGCACGTTAAATGGCGCGAAAGTTCTCGATCAGGCGCTAAGTTTGGTAAGATAGCGCGCCCTCAGGCCGGTGCCGTCCCCGGCCTGAGTTTTATATTCTATTGATAGGTGATTCTGTGGAAAAAGCCGTCATCCCGCCGGAGAAAAAACAGTACCAGGAAATTGGCGAAGATTTACGCGCACAAATCATCCAGGGCCACTATCCGGTGGGCTCCCGCCTTCCGCCTGAGCGTAATATCGCGGAAAAATATGGTGTCAGTCGCACCATCGTCCGTGAAGCGCTGCTGATGCTCGAATTACAGGGCACGGTGGATATCCGCCAGGGCTCGGGTGTGTACGTCATGCGCATTCCTCAGGAGCATGAAAACGAAGAAGAGCGCTTTTTAAGTAGCGACGTTGGACCGTTTGAAATCCTGCAGGCGCGTCAGTTGCTGGAGAGCAATATCGCGGCCTTCGCTGCCAAAATGGCGACCCGTGCAGACATCGATAACCTGCGCCGCATTCTGGAGCAGGAACAGCGTGCCATCGCATTGAACGATACCTCTCAGGACAACAGTAAAATGTTCCACCTGGTGCTGGCGGGGGCGTCGCAAAATCAGATGCTGCTGGCGACGGTCGAGAGCGTATGGCATCACATGGACAGCAGTCCACTGTGGCAACAATTTAACGTGCACATTGCCAGCCGCCCGTACCGTTTAAAATGGCTCGGTGACCGGCAAACGCTGCTCGCTGCGCTGCGCCGCCGCGACGTGATGGGAGCCTGGCAGGCGATGTGGCAACACCTTGAGAACGTAAAAAAGAGTTTGCTGGAACTCTCAGACGAGGATGCCCCGGACTTCGACGGTTACCTGTTTGAATCGGTGCCGATTTTCCAGGGGAAACTGATGTGAAGATTGTTCCGCTTTATCAAGCGCCTCAGTGTGCTGAACAGGTCATCGAATGGTTGTGGCGCGAGTTTGGTGATTCCCTGCCGCGGGCTTTTTTTGCGAGCATTATTGAACATAGTCAGCAGCCCGGTCAGTTGCCGCTCACTTTCGTTTTGCTTGAAGGAGAAACGCTGTTGGGTACGGTGGGGTTATGGCGCTGTGACCTGATCAGTCGGCAGGATCTCTATCCGTGGCTGGCTTCGTTGTATGTGGATGAAGCCGCACGTGGAAGAGGGCTGGCGCGTTTGTTACAGCAGCACGTGATTGATTGCGCGCGTGAAATGGGCTTTTCAGACCTGCATCTCTATTCAGCCTGCCGCGATTTCTACGAACGCTTTGGCTGGCAGTACATCGGTGACGGCCTGGATTATCCGGACACGACCGTCCACCTCTACCGCTTCGCGCTCTAACTCTCCTGAGGGGTGACGACCGAATGGCGGCGCACCAGCGTCGGATTAAACAGATGGGTTATTTCTGGCAGCGGTCGGTTTTCTGCCAGCGCCAGTGCCAGTTCGGCGGCCTGGGTTGCCATGGTGACAATCGGGTAACGTACGGTGGTTAAGCGCGGGCGCACATAGCGCGAGACCAGAATGTCATCAAAACCGATCAACGAGATCTCCTGCGGGACATCAATACCGTTATCGTTGAGTACACCCATTGCCCCGGCGGCCATCGAGTCGTTATAACAGGCCACGGCGGTAAAGTTTTTGCCACGCCCTAACAGCTCCGTCATCGCCTGTTCGCCACCACTCTCATCCGGTTCTGCAAAGGTAACCAGCCGTTCATTGCAGGGCAGGTCATGCTCTTTTAACGCATCGTAATAGCCCTGCAGCCTGTCGTCAGCATCGGATATGGCATGGTTGGAACAGAGATAACCAATGCGCGTATGGCCCTGCTGAATGAGGTGACGGGTGGCCAGCCAGGCGCCGTAGCGGTCATCAAGCGCCACACAACGTTGTTCGTAGCCGGGGACAATGCGGTTGATCAGCACCATACCGGGTATCTGTTTCATCAGGGCGATCAGATCGTCATCCGGGATCATTTTGGCGTGCACGACTAACGCGCCGCAGCGATGGCGAATCAGTTGCTCAATGGCTTTACGCTCTTTTTGCTCGTTGTGGTAGCCGTTGCCGATCAGCAGGAAGTTACCTGTGGCAGAAGCCACCTGCTCGACAGCTTTCACCATTGCGCCAAAGAAGGGATCGGACACATCGCCCACCACCAGACCCACCGTTTCCGTTGACTGCTGCGCCAGGGCGCGTGCGTTGGCGTTGGGATGGTAGTTCAGGGTTTCCATGGCATTTTTCACCGCCAGGCGCGAGCTTTCGCTGGCCTTCGGCGAGTCATTGATTACGCGGGATACCGTGGCAACGGAAACACCTGCAAGCCGGGCTACATCTTTAATGGTCGCCATTGCGCACCTTCATTTTTGGGGGAAGCGGTTACACACCCACTTATGGTACGGCAATGCGCTGGCTAATCAAGGACGTTGCACGCTGGCATTGCGCAAACGTGACCTGGCACGGTGAAACTGGGTGTAACCGTTACACGGCAAATATATCCTGAAAAACACAATTAATACCTTTAGTTACACTTTGCGAAAGGCTGTTGCTATTGTCCACTGGAGACGCAGGGATACCCGTTGCTACAGTGATTATCCCAGAGGTATTGATAGGTGAGGTCAACCCTGAGGGTTGAGCACTTGAATTACACCAACCTGCGCAGATGTGCAGGTTTTTTTTTGCCTGTCTTCCATGTGTAACCAGCAAAAGTCATTCGAAACACCTCGTTGCACTTAGGGGAATTCCCTTGCTTTTTCCCGGTGGCGAGCCCGGCCACCAGCAACCACAATCAAGATCCCAGAGGTATTGATTGGTGAATTCTTCAGTACGCGTTTCGTACTCATTTCTTGCACCGACCTGCGCAGATGCGCAGGTTTTTTTTGTCTATAGAAAACCCCCAGCTAGGCTGGGGGTTCAGTAAAGCTTTCAGCTTTGAGCCGGATATAAAAACCCCTTTTGATTTGTTAAAACATCTTTGCGGTCTGGCAACTGCAAAAGTTAAACAAGAAATCAAAAGGGGGTCCCAATGGGGGACGAAAAGAGCTTAGCGCACACCCGATGGAACTGTAAATATCACATAGTCTTTGCGCCCAAATACCGCCGACAGGTGTTTTATGGGGAGAAACGCAGAGCAATAGGCGGCATATTAAGAAAGCTATGTGAATGGAAAAACGTCCATATTCTAGAAGCAGAATGCTGTACGGATCACATTCATATGCTTCTGGAAATCCCACCGAAGATGAGTGTGTCGGGGTTCATGGGGTATCTGAAAGGCAAAAGCAGTCTGATGCTTTATGAGCAGTTTGGGGATTTGAAATTCAAGTACAGAAACAGGGAGTTCTGGTGCCGTGGGTACTACGTAGACACGGTGGGTAAGAACACGGCAAAGATACAGGAATACATAAAGCACCAGCTTGAAGAGGATAAGATGGGGGAGCAGTTATCGATCCCTTATCCGGGCAGCCCGTTTACGGGCCGTAAGTAGCGAAGTCTGATGCAAATGTCAGATCGTATGCGCCTGTTAGGGCGCGGCTGGTAACAGAGCCTTATAGGCGCATTTGAAAAACCTCCGGCTATGCCGGAGGATATTTATTCGCCTGAATTTCTCCCACCCCGGTTCTCGTGTAATCTGCCACAATTCATGCATAGCTTGTCTAACCCACTGACAAAAGGAGTTGCAATGTTACCTGGATTTTTTCGTGAGCTTTTTCGTATCCTGTTCCGTGTACAGCTCACTGGCAACACGCAGGCGCTGAACGGCGAGCGCGTGCTCATCACTCCGAATCACGTCTCGTTTATTGACGGCATTCTGCTGGCGCTGTTCCTGCCCATCCGCCCAGTGTTCGCGGTCTATAGCTCCATCAGCACCCAGTGGTACATGCGTTGGCTGAAACCCTTTATTGATTTTGTGCCGCTTGACCCGACAAAACCGATGTCGATCAAACACCTGGTGCGCTTGATTGGCGAAGGCCGCCCGGTGGTGATTTTCCCGGAAGGGCGTATTTCGGTCTCTGGCTCGCTGATGAAGATTTATGACGGTGCCGGTTTTGTGGCGGCAAAGTCCGGTGCGACCGTGGTGCCGGTGCGTATTGAAGGAGCGGAGTTAACCTTTTTCAGCCGCCTGAAAGGGCTGGTCAAACGCCGCCTGTTCCCGCGTATTACGCTGCATATTCTGCCACCGACACAACTGCCGATGCCGGACGCCCCTCGTGCCCGCGATCGCCGTAAAATCGCCGGGGAGATGCTGCACCAGATTATGATGGAAGCGCGCATGGCAGTTCGCCCACGGGAAACGTTGTATGAAGCTTTCCTGTCAGCACAGTATCGTTATGGGGCCAACAAGCCTTGCGTAGAAGACATCAATTTCACCCCGGACTCCTACCGAAAACTGCTCACTAAGACGCTGTTTGTGGCCCGCATTCTGGATAAATACACCGCTCCTGGCGACAAAATCGGCCTGATGCTGCCAAACGCGGGCATCAGCGCCGCGGTGATTTTTGGTGCTATTGCCCGTGGTCGTATCCCGGCAATGATGAACTACACCGCCGGGGTGAAAGGGCTGACCAGCGCCATTACGGCGGCAGAGCTGAAAACGGTGTTTACCTCGCGCACCTTTATGGACAAAGGCAAGCTCTGGCATCTGCCGGAACAGCTAACGCAGGTACGTTGGGTCTATTTAGAAGATCTGAAAGGCAGCGTGACGCTGGAAGATAAGCTGTGGATTTTCAGCCGCGTCTTTATGCCGAAGCTGGCGCAACTGCCGCAAAAACCGGAAGATCCGGCGATCATCCTGTTCACCTCCGGTTCAGAAGGTAACCCGAAAGGGGTGGTGCACAGCCATAAAAGCATCCTGGCGAACGTCGAGCAAATCAGGACGATTGCCGACTTTACCGCCAACGATCGCTTTATGTCGGCTCTTCCACTGTTCCACTCCTTCGGCCTCACCGTCGGGCTGTTTACGCCGTTGCTGACCGGGGCAGAAGTGTTCCTCTATCCGAGTCCGTTGCACTATCGCATTGTGCCGGAGCTGGTGTACGACCGTAACTGCACCGTGCTGTTCGGTACTTCGACCTTCCTCGGCAATTATGCGCGATTCGCTAATCCGTACGACTTCTTCCGCCTGCGCTACGTGGTGGCGGGTGCAGAGAAACTGCAGGACAGCACCCGGCAAATCTGGCAGGACAAGTTTGGCCTGCGCATTCTCGAAGGCTATGGCGTGACGGAATGTGCGCCGGTGGTATCCATTAACGTGCCGATGGCGGCGAAGCCGGGCACGGTCGGGCGTATTCTGCCGGGCATGGATGCACGTTTAATGGCGGTTCCGGGGATTGAAGACGGTGGTCGTCTGCAACTGAAAGGGCCGAACGTGATGAACGGCTACCTGCGGGTTGAGCATCCGGGTGTGCTGGAAGCGCCCTCGGCCGAGAATGCCGAGGGTGTGGTTGAGCAGGGCTGGTACGACACCGGGGATATCGTACGTTTTGATGAACAGGGCTTTGTGCAGATCCAGGGGCGCGCTAAACGCTTTGCCAAAATCGCCGGGGAGATGATTTCGCTGGAGATGGTCGAACAACTGGCGCTGGCGGTTTCGCCTGAGAAGATGCACGCCACGGCAATTAAATCCGACGCCAGTAAAGGTGAAGCATTAGTGTTGTTTACTACCGATGACACACTGACGCGAGAAAAACTCTCGCAGCAAGCGCGTGCGCAAGGCGTGCCGGAGCTGGCTGTGCCGCGCGACATTCGCTTCCTTAAACAATTGCCGTTACTGGGCAGCGGGAAGCCTGACTTTGTGACCTTAAAAAGCATGGTAGAAGAGGCAGACACTCAAAATGCATGAGTCAGTACACACTAACACGTCGCTGTGGTCGAAAGGCATGAAGGCAGTCATTGCTGCTCAGTTCCTCTCCGCATTCGGTGATAACGCACTGCTGTTTGCGACCCTGGCGCTTCTGAAGGCCGAGTTTTACCCCGACTGGAGTCAGCCCGTCCTGCAGATGGTGTTTGTGGGTGCTTACATCGTTTTTGCGCCTTTCGTCGGACAGGTGGCAGACAGCTTCCCGAAAGGGCGCGTGATGATGGTCGCCAACGGGATGAAACTGCTCGGTGCGGCCTGTATCTGTTTTGGTATCAATCCGTTTATTGGCTATACGCTGGTCGGGGTTGGCGCTGCGGCTTATTCCCCAGCCAAGTACGGCATTCTGGGTGAACTGACCACCGGCGATAAGCTGGTGAAAGCCAACGGGCTGATGGAGTCATCCACCATTGCGGCCATTTTGCTTGGCTCAATGGCCGGGGGAATTCTGGCGGACTGGCACGTACTGGCGGCGCTCGGCGTTTGTGCACTGGTGTATGCCGGTGCGGTAGCCGCTAACCTGATGATTCCGCGTCTGGCGGTTGCCCGTCCGGGGCAGTCCTGGCGTTTTACACCGATGACCCGCAGCTTCTTTAACGCCTGCTCGGTGCTCTGGCGCAACGGCGAAACGCGTTTCTCACTGGTCGGTACCAGCCTGTTCTGGGGGGCTGGCGTCACGCTGCGCTTCCTGCTGGTGCTGTGGGTGCCGACAGCGCTGGGCATTACCGATAACGCGACGCCGACCTATCTTAACGCCATGGTGGCGGTGGGTATTGTCGTGGGGGCGGGACTGGCGGCGAAACTGGTGACGCTGGAAAAAGTGGCTCGCTGCATGCCGGCCGGGATTTTAATTGGTGTGGCGGTGGCCTTCTTTTCGTTACAACATGCATTACTGCCCGCATACGGCATTTTGATGCTGATTGGTCTGTTGGGCGGCTTCTTTGTGGTGCCGCTTAATGCCTTGTTGCAGGAGCGCGGTAAGCATACCGTCGGCGCGGGCAATGCGATTGCCGTGCAGAACCTCGGCGAAAATACTGCAATGTTGCTGATGCTGGGGCTGTACTCGCTGGCGGTGAAGGTGGGCATCCCGGTGGTGGGGGTGGGTGTCGGGTTTGGCGTGCTGTTTGCGCTGGCGATTACCGTGCTGTGGGTCTGGCAACGCCGTCGTTAAAAAAAGAGGCCGGGTTAACTGCCCGGCCTTCATTCCATTACGGTGCCGGGTAGGTATAAACCTGATGCACCGCTTCAATCTCTGCCAGCACCTCTTCACTCAGCTCCAGATGCAGGCTTTCCACATTGGCTTTCAGTTGTTCCATCGTTGTTGCCCCCAGCAATGTGCTGGCGACGAACGGCTGGCGGCGAACAAAGGCCAGCGCCATTTGCGACGGATCCAGATTGTGGCGTTTAGCGATATCCACGTAAGCGGCGATCGCTTTTTGTGCCTGCTCGCCGCTGTAACGCGTAAAGCGGCTGAATAAGGTGTTACGGGCTCCCGCAGGCTTCGCTCCGTTGAGATACTTACCGCTGAGAGTACCGAAGGCCAGGCAGGAGTAGGCCAACAGTTCAACCCCTTCATACTGCGTCACTTCCGCCAGTCCCACTTCATAGCTGCGGTTCAACAGACTATACGGGTTCTGGATGGTGACGATACGCGGCAATTCATGCTTTTCCGCCAGTTGCAGGTAGCGCATGACACCAAAGGCCGTCTCATTGGAGACGCCAATGTAGCGAATCTTGCCCGCGCGCTGGAATTCAGTCAGTGCTTCCAGCGTTTCCAGCAGGGTGACGACGGGAGCGGACTCTGTCCATTTATAGCCCAACGTGCCAAAGCAGTTGGTCGGGCGCTGCGGCCAGTGAACCTGATAGAGATCGAGATGATCGGTTTGCAGACGCTTGAGGCTGTCTTCAAGCGCGATGCGGATATTCTTGCGATCCAGCGCCTGGTTTGGGCGGATACCGCTATCGTTGTTGCGCGAGGGGCCGCTCACCTTGGAGGCAAGGACGATTTTCTCGCGGTTACCCCGTTTTGCCAGCCAGTTGCCGACATAGGTCTCCGTCAGCCCCTGTGTTTCCGGGCGCGGTGGGACAGGGTACATCTCGGCAACGTCAATCAGGTTGATGCCCTGACTGATGGCGTAATCCAGCTGTGCGTGGGCGTCGGCTTCGCTATTCTGTTCACCAAACGTCATTGTGCCCAGCCCCAGGGTGCTTATTTCAAGCGAACTATGGGGAATACGGTGATAGTGCATAGCCAACTTCCTTTACATACTTACAACGTCAGATGCCTGACAAAGGACTATAAACATGGCAGAGGGGGGAGAAAAGGGAAAGAGGGGAGTGGAAAAAAGGTCAGCAGGTCTCTGACCTTTAAGATAATTTTTTAGCGTTCAAGGATCTGAGAAACGTCATCGCGGTTAATCTGCATTTTGTTGCCCTGCTGATCGTGATAGCTGACCAGCCCGGTTTCATCATCAACTTTTGGCTTGCCTTCCGTCAGGATCATCCTGCCGTCTTTGGTCGCCATCACGTAATCACTGCTACATCCTGATACTGCAAAAGCTAAACCGACTGCGGAGATAAGCACTGCCCAATTCTTCATCCTGTCACCCTCATCTGACCTGTTTGTTACATTAGTCTAGTAATAGCCTGATGTTCCGGCACATAAAAGGGGGAAAATCTTAAAGTGGGAGAAAAGTCAGCATTTAGAGCGCTTCCCCCGCAGGGGAAGCGTTGAATTACAGCGGTTTTTTCTTGTTGCGCAATAAATTGAGGCTTTCCACCGCGATGGAGAAAAACATCGCAAAATAGATATAGCCTTTTGGCACATGAATCGACACGCTTTCCAGGATCAAGGTGAAACCCACCAGAATCAGGAAGGAAAGGGCCAGCATTTTGACGGAAGGATGCCGGTCAACGAAATCACCAATCGGACGCGCCGCAAACATCATCACGCCAACGGAAATCACCACGGCTGCCATCATAATAAACAGATGATCGGACAGACCAACGGCGGTTATCACCGAGTCGAGGCTGAAAATAATATCCAGCAGCATGATTTGAACGATGGCTCCCAGGAAGGAGTTCACGTTGGTTTTGAGGCTCTCCTCCTCGCCTTCAATCGTTTCATGGATCTCTTTACTGGCTTTCCAGATGAGGAAAAGGCCGCCAAGGAAGAGAATGAGGTCACGAGCGGAGACGGAATGGCTGAAAACCTCAAACAGCGGTGTGGTGAGTTTGGTTATCCAGGCAATGGAAGCCAGCAGCAACAACCGCATGATCATTGCTGCAGCCAGACCCAGTCGCCGCGCAGTGTTACGCTGAGCGGTAGGGAGTTTGGCGACAACCAGAGAGAGGAAAATAATGTTGTCGATCCCAAGCACAATTTCCAACAGCGTTAGCGTGCCAAGGGCAAGCCATGCGTTGGGATCGGTAATCCATGCAAATAACATCTATAAAAGTCCTGCCAAATAAAGAAGCGCTGATTATAAGCGTGAGGCGGGCTGAGGTAAAAAATTAATCCCCCTGAATCAGGAAATGGCGGGCCAGCAGTGCGCCGGTGAAGTTCTTCTTCAGGTAGAAGCCGCGTGGCAACGTCAGGATAGGTTCTCCCCGCGCACCAATTGCTTCGGTGAGGGCTTTGCTGTTTGCTGCTTTCGGCCGCAACTGAAGCACTTCGCCATGACGAGCAGTGATACGTTCAACCTGGCCAAGCACAATCAAATCCATCAGCTCTTCCCAGTCCAGACGCAACTGATGTTCTTCTTCTTCGCTGGGACTCCAGAGCAGTGGCGATCCTACCCGGCGTTCTCCCACTGGGATCTCGCGGGAGCCCTCAATCGGTATCCACAACACGCGATGTAATTTATGGCGTACATGACTTGTTTCCCAGATGACGCCGGTATTTCCTGTTAATGGGGCAACGCAGACGAAGGTGGTTTCCAGCGGGCGGCCCGCGCTATCTATCGGGATGGTCTTCAGTTCAACCCCCAGATGCGCGAAATCCTGCTCGGGTTTGCTCCCGGCGCTGGCACCTAACCAGCGTTCCAATAACACCCCCGTCCATCCTTTATCACGTTTGAGATCGCGGGGAATCGGGAGTCCTACACGGGTGGCAAGCTCCCCCAGGGAGTAGCCCGCCAGAGACTGCGCCTGCAAAAAAAGCTGTGTTTCTGACTCCGGTGATGATGTTAATGGATAGAGATCGGACATTTATAAGCCTTGGTTAAAAAACGACCTTCATTTATGCACTGTATGAATCAAGAGAATGTTTTTCCATAAAGCACAGAAAAACACATGATTAATAAGCTATTTTTCGTCAATATGTTGTCCGTTGCGCAACAGAAAAAGGAGTTGTCCAAATCTGGTCACTGACAATGAACAGGATCTTACACCATGTTATCCACAGAAAAATGGGATAACTGGGTAAAAGTATCACTACTGTTTCGATTTACAGCCTTGACGTGCGACGAAAATCCAATTTCTGCACAAAATGTGCCTAACTTATTGGCATAATCTGTGGATAAAAACGACGTTGTTCGATCTTTCATCAGTCGGAAGATCACTATAGTGATGATCGTCACATTATGGGGTGTAAGAATAGTAATAATCAATCTAACCTAATGAATGAAATGATTTTATTTTTATGCGCAATTATCCACGCATTCAGACAACTCTGGGTTTTCCCGTGGTAAATCTCGGGTTCTTCACAACTCTATCCACAGAAAACGTGAATAAAATGCGCCTCACATAGGGCTGTCTGTTTATAACTGTGGCGATAACTGTGAGTTATTCAATTGTTATCCGTTTGTTCCGGTGCAATTGAGTGGTTTACCGTTTTCCACGAGTGTGAAACAATCGTTTGATTCAGGTTTATTTTGAGGTAGTCCGGTGATTGATGACGATGGCTACCGCCCAAATGTGGGTATCGTAATCTGTAATCGACAGGGCCAGGTTATGTGGGCCAGACGCTTCGGACAGCACTCATGGCAGTTCCCCCAGGGGGGAATAAACCCAGGTGAATCGCCGGAGCAGGCTATGTACCGGGAGCTGTTCGAGGAAGTGGGCTTAAATCGTAAAGATGTTCGAATCCTTGCTTCTACCCGTAACTGGTTGCGTTACAAGTTACCGAAACGTTTGGTGCGTTGGGACACAAAGCCGGTTTGTATCGGCCAGAAACAAAAGTGGTTTCTTCTGCAATTGGTCAGTAGTGATGCTGACGTCAATATGCAAACCAGTAGCACTCCTGAGTTTGATGGCTGGCGATGGGTAAGCTATTGGTATCCTGTTCGTCAGGTAGTGTCGTTTAAACGCGATGTCTACCGACGGGTGATGAAAGAATTTGCAGGCGCAGTGATGTCGCTTCAGGAAACACCACCTAAGCCGCAAAATGCTGCTCCTGCCTGGCGACGTAAAAGAGGTTAAGCCACGCACATTATGCTCACCCGACTGCGAGAAATCGTTGAGAAAGTCGCCAGCGCACCGCGTTTAAATGAGGCGCTGGAAATCCTGGTCACGGACATTTGTCATGCGATGGACACCGAGGTGTGCTCTGTCTATCTCGCTGACCATGACAGACGCTGTTACTACCTGATGGCGACGCGCGGTTTGAAAAAACCGCGCGGGCGCACGGTCACCCTGGCATTCGATCAGGGCATTGTGGGCCTGGTTGGCAGGCTCGCTGAGCCGATCAACCTGGCCGATGCACAAAAACACCCCAGCTTTAAATATATCCCAGCCGTAAAAGAAGAGCGCTTCCGCGCGTTTCTGGGGGTGCCGATTATTCAGCGCCGCCAACTGCTTGGCGTGCTGGTGGTGCAGCAGCGTGAGCTGCGCCAGTTTGATGAAAGCGAAGAGTCCTTTCTGGTTACGCTTGCCACCCAAATGGCGGCAATCCTTTCGCAATCTCAGTTAAATGCCCTGTTTGGTCAGTACCGCCAGACGCGTATCCGTGCGTTGCCAGCGTCATCGGGTGTGGCCATTGCCGAAGGGTGGATGGATGAAACCCTGCCGCTGATGGAGCAGGTTTATGAAGCGTCGACGCTAAACACTACCCTTGAACGAGAAAGACTGACCAGCGCGCTGGAAGAAGCCGCCGGTGAGTTTCGTCGTTACAGCAAGCGTTTTTCAGCCGGTGCGCAAAAAGAGACAGCGGCCATTTTCGATCTCTACTCGCACCTGCTTTCCGATGCGCGCCTGCGCCGTGAGCTGTTTGCCGAAGTCGATAAAGGTCTGGTGGCAGAATGGGCGGTGAAAACCGTCATTGAGCGATTCGCTGAGCAGTTTGCTTCGCTCAGCGATGGCTATTTAAAAGAGCGCTCCGGCGATTTACGTACGCTGGGTCAGCGTTTGCTCTTCCATCTCGACGATAACATTCAAGGGCCGAATACCTGGCCTGAACGTTTCGTGTTGGTCGCGGATGAATTATCGGCAACCACGCTGGCTGAATTGCCTCATGACAGGCTCGCCGGTGTGGTCGTGCGCGATGGTGCGGCGAACTCCCATGCTGCTATTATGGTGCGGGCACTGGGTATTCCAACGGTCATGGGGGCGGATATTCAGCCTTCGGTCCTGCATCGCCGGACTCTGGTGGTGGACGGTTATCGCGGTGAGTTACTTGTCGATCCCGAACCTGTGCTCTTGCAGGAGTATCAGCGACTCATCACTGAAGAGAATGAGTTAACCCGGCTTGCAGAAGATGACGTTAATCTCGAAGCGCATCTGAAAAGCGGCGAACGTATTAAAGTTATGCTGAACGCGGGCCTGAGCCCTGAGCATGAAGAGAAACTCGGTAGCCGCATTGATGGCATCGGGCTTTACCGTACTGAAATTCCTTTTATGTTGCAAAGCGGCTTCCCGTCCGAAGAGGAGCAGGTTGCGCAATATCAGGGCATGCTGCAGATGTTCAATGATAAGCCAGTGACCTTGCGTACGCTGGATATCGGTGCCGATAAGCAACTGCCTTATATGCCCATCAGTGAGGAAAACCCGTGCCTTGGCTGGCGCGGTATTCGGATCACCCTCGATCAGCCGGAGATCTTCCTCGTTCAGGTTCGCGCCATGCTGCGTGCCAATGCGGCCAGCGGCAATCTCAGTATTCTGTTGCCGATGATCACCAATATTGACGAGGTGGACGAGGCGCGACGGTTGATTGAACGTGCCGGGCGTGAAGTGGAAGAGATGATTGGCTATGCGATCCCTAAACCGCGTATCGGCGTGATGCTTGAAGTGCCCTCGATGGTCTTTATGATTTCGCATCTGGTCAACCGGGTCGATTTTATCTCCATCGGCACCAACGACCTGACGCAATACATCCTGGCGGTGGATCGCAACAATACCCACGTGGCAAACATGTACGACAGCCTCAACCCTGCGGTACTGCGTGCGCTGGCGATGATTGCCAGAGAGACGGAACGATTGGGCATCGAGCTTTGTCTTTGCGGCGAAATGGCGGGGGATCCAATGTGTGTGGCGATATTGATTGGCCTGGGCTTCAATCATTTGTCGATGAATGGTCGCTCAGTTGCGCGTATCAAATATCTGCTGCGCAGAATCGATTTCTCTGAAGCACAGACCCTGGCAAACCGCGCGCTTGAGGCGCAACTGGCGACGGAAGTTCGCCATCAGATTGCGGCATTTATGGAGCGCCGCAGCCTGGGTGGTCTGATCCGCGGTGGGCTGTAACGTTCGGACAGCTTCCCTGCGGCGCAAAGGTGATGGGGTACTCTGAATCATTTGTGTTGCAGGAAGGCGGGTATACATATCTTTTACAACTTCGCCGCATCTTGCCTGCTCTCATTATGCTATTATTCGCGCCTTTGGAGCGCCCGCCATCACGGGCGCGCATCTATACCGCTGTCCACTTTCGGCGGAATAACAACAAGTTGTGGTGACAGATGAATAGTGGCTATCTGCGTTTCCCGGACTTTGATCCGGTGATTTTCTCCGTTGGACCGGTCTCCCTGCATTGGTACGGCATGATGTACCTGGTCGGGTTTATTTTTGCCATGTGGCTGGCAACCCGTCGCGCTGGTCGTCCTGACAGCGGCTGGACTAAAAACGAAGTTGAGAATCTGCTATATGCCGGTTTCCTTGGCGTCTTCCTCGGTGGGCGTATCGGCTACGTTCTGTTCTACAATTTCCCAATCTTCCTGAGCGATCCACTCTATCTGTTCCGTGTCTGGGACGGCGGCATGTCCTTCCACGGCGGTTTGATCGGCGTGATCGTGGTGATGCTTGTGTTTGCCAAACGCACCAAGCGCCATTTCTTCCAGGTTGCAGACTTTATTGCGCCGCTGATCCCGTTTGGTCTGGGTGCTGGTCGCCTGGGCAACTTTATCAATGGTGAGCTGTGGGGCCGCGTGGATCCTAACTTCCCGCTGGCGATGCTTTTCCCAAGCTCCCGTGCGGAAGATATGGCGCTGTTGCCTTCTCACCCGCAGTGGCAGTCAATTTTCGATACCTACGGCGTGCTGCCGCGTCATATGTCGCAGCTTTATGAGTTGGCGCTGGAAGGGATTGTGCTGTTTATCATTCTCAACCTGTACATTCGCAAGCCTCGTCCGATGGGTGCGGTATCCGGCCTGTTCCTGATTGGTTATGGCGCGTTCCGCATCATTGTTGAATTCTTCCGCCAGCCGGATGCACAGTTTACTGGCACCTGGGTGCAGTACATCAGCATGGGGCAGATCCTCTCTATTCCGATGATTGTCGCGGGTATTGCCATGATGGTCTGGGCGTATCGTCGTCGTGCGCCGCAACACGTTTCCTGAGGAACCATGAAACAGTATTTAGAACTGATGCAAAAGGTGCTCGATGAGGGCACCCCGAAAAATGACCGTACAGGGACAGGCACGCTCTCTATTTTTGGTCATCAGATGCGCTTTAATCTGCAGGATGGTTTCCCGCTGGTAACCACCAAACGCTGCCATTTGCGCTCTATCATTCACGAGTTGCTATGGTTCCTGCAGGGCGACACCAATATCGCTTACCTGAAAGAGAACAAAGTCTCAATCTGGGATGAATGGGCGGATGAACAGGGTAATCTTGGCCCGGTTTATGGTAAGCAATGGCGTGCCTGGCCGACGCCGGATGGTCGCCATATCGACCAGATAACCACGGTTATCAACCAGATTAAAAACGACCCGGATTCGCGCCGCATTATTGTTTCTGCGTGGAACGTCGGTGAACTGGATAAAATGGCACTGGCCCCTTGTCATGCCTTCTTCCAGTTCTATGTGGCGGACGGAAAACTCTCCTGCCAGCTCTACCAGCGCTCGTGCGACATCTTCCTTGGCCTGCCGTTTAATATCGCCAGCTACGCATTACTGGTGCATATGATGGCGCAGCAGTGTGACCTGGAAGTGGGTGATTTTGTCTGGACCGGTGGTGATACCCACTTGTACAGCAACCACATGGAACAAACGCATCTGCAGCTGAGTCGCGAACCGCGTGCATTGCCGAAGCTGATTATCAAGCGTAAGCCCGACTCTTTGTTCGACTACCGTTTCGATGATTTCGAAATTGAAGGCTACGATCCGCATCCCGCGATCAAAGCCCCGGTCGCTATCTGACCGTAAAAGCATGTCATAACCGGTGCCTCTGAGCGCCGGTTTTTTTTGCCTCTCATCCCATTCTTCGAGCCTCTTTCCAGCACTGCTGCAAAATTCTGCAACGTGAGAAATAACGCACGTAGCGCCTCGTAAAACCTTCATTACCTTCTAGAAAAGTCTTTTGCCAGACGGCAGAGTTTGATCATGAAAAGAGAAAACGGATTCACCCTGATAGAAACCCTGGTGGCGGTTGCACTGGTCGCTATTCTGAGCGGTGCAGGGCTCTCAGGCTGGCGTCACTGGCAGGCGCAGCAACGGTTATGGCAAACCGCAGTACAGGTTCGTCAGTTTCTGGAGATGCTGCGTGATGATGCAAACTGGTATTCACGCGAACAGATTATCTTCGCATCGCGAGACGGTGACGTCTGGTGTCTATATACCCGCTTATCAGTGGGATGCCTGGCCGACTCACCCTTTGTCTTACGCCCTGCATGGCCTGAGGTTGAGCTGGTTGATGTGACGTCATCGCTCGGGTTTTATGGCCTGCGTAATACCGCATGGGGGGGACATATCCGTGTAAAAAACAGTGCCGGAGAGTGGCGAGTCGTGGTGTCAGGCTGGGGGCGAATCAGGATGTGTCAGCAATCATCGGATGAAGCATGTTAGGCAAACAAGGTGGATTTTCGTTACTGGAAACACTTCTGGCGATGGTCATCGGTAGCGTCCTGCTGCTGGCCGCGGCCCGATTTCTCCCTGCGTTACAGTTCGGTGTTTTGCAGCAAACCCGTGTGCAGATGCTGGAGGATGAACTCTGGCAACGCTTGTACACCATCGCGCGTCATATCCAGCGGGCGGGATACTGTGAGGGCAGTTGTGAGGGGCAACCTTTGAACATTGGGCGAGGCGGTGAGTGCGTGTTAGTGCAGTGGGATGCCAACAGTAACGGACGCTGGGAAACGACACCGACAAGTGATGCCGATCAGACCGGATTTCGTTTGCAAAGTGGAGTGCTCGAAACGCTGCGTGGGGCAACCTCCTGCGAGGGGAAAGGCTGGGAAAAAATGACCGACCCTTCGGTGGTGACTGTTGAAAGTTTTACCGTCAGCAGACAGCAGGTTTCGGGCTTTTATCCGGTATTTACCATAGACCTAAGTGGCAGGGTTAAAGGTCAAACGGAGCGTGTTGTTAATGCACTATTCAGCGTGACGGGGTTTAACTTGTGAACCGGCAGCAAGGGATGTCGTCTCTGGCAATGGTATTGCTGATTTTACTGTTGGGCAGTTTATTGCTAAACGGCCTGAATCAACAACGTGTGGCTCATATCCGCCGGGTGACCACGGAGAGTGTAAGCCTCCGGCAGTATGCGGGTGTCCAGTCAGCGATGGAATGGGGGCGAGTACAGCAATGGCATTCTGAACCGGCATTGCAGTGTCTGTCGCATCCGGGAGAACCCTGGCAGGTCTGTCTGCGGATATTAGCCGATAACCGGGTTTTACTGGCCGCTGCGAGTGGTGAACAACGCCTGTGGCGAGGTGGGCATATCGAACGTAATGAGGTGGTTTTTTCACCTCACGGCTGGAGTGATTTCTGTCCATTAAAGGAGACAGCATTATGCGAGCTTCCGTGAAAGAGCAGGGGTTTAGTCTGCCAGAAGTACTTCTGGCTATGGTTCTGCTGGTAATGGTAGTCACTGCACTTGGCGGGTTTCACCGTGCGCTGGCGGCAGACTTCGCCATCTGGAGCCAGTATCGTGGATTATGGCGTTATGCATGGTTACAGACTCTGCCGGATGCACACGTTTTGCTGCCGGGATGGCAGGTTCAGAGGTTGCAGACAAGTGACGCAGGATGTGTCAGCATCACTGCTACTATTATTTCGCCGTCAGGCAGAACAGGGCAGATGACGAGACTGCATTGCCCAACCATCCGGTAGTCAGGAGCACGCATGCTAAGGGTTTATCACTCCAATCATTTGGATGTGCTGGAAGCATTAATGGAATACATCGTCGAAAACGACAGACTAGACGATCCCTTTGAGCCTGAGGTGGTGCTGGTGCAGAGCACCGGCATGGCGCAATGGCTGCAAATGACACTGGCGAAAAAATTTGGCATTGCTGCGAACATTGAATTCCCCCTACCGGCGAGTTTTATCTGGGATATGTTTGTACGCGTCCTGCCTGAGATTCCCAAAGAAAGTGCTTTCAATAAGCAGAGTATGAGCTGGAAGCTGATGTCATTGCTTCCGGGTATGCTTGAGCGTGACGAATTCACGATGTTGCGCCATTACCTCAGCGATGATGCCGACAAGCGCAAGCTATTTCAGTTGTCATCCAGGGTTGCCGATCTTTACGATCAGTACCTTGTGTATCGTCCGCACTGGCTCACCCGCTGGGAAGCCGGGGAGCTCATCGACGGGCTGGATGAAGCACAGCGTTGGCAGGCTCCCCTCTGGCGCGCGCTTGTCGAACATACCGCAGCGCTGGGGCAACCACACTGGCATCGTGCGAACTTATATCAGCGTTTTATTAATGAACTCGAGAGCGCTCAGATACGCCCCGCAGGGCTTCCTTCACGCGTCTTTATTTGTGGTATTTCCGCGCTCCCGCCGGTCTATTTGCAGGCGCTCCAGGCGCTGGGCAAGCATGTGGATGTGCATGTGCTCTTTACCAATCCCTGCCGTGAGTACTGGGGGGATATCAAAGATCCGGCGTTCCTGGCGAAACTGATGACCCGTCAGCGTCAGCGTTTGGGTGAACAGAAAAGCTTACCGCTGTTTCGTGATGCCGCAGCATCGGCGGGTCTGTTTAACAATGAGGGGGAACAGAATCTCCCGAATCCGCTGCTCGCGTCCTGGGGAAAGCTGGGGCGTGACTATGTCTATTTGCTGGCGGGTCTGGAAGATTTTCAGGAGTTTGATGCGTTCGTTGAGACCACGCCCGGAAAGCTTCTGCAAAACCTGCAATACGACATGCTGGAGCTAAAAAACAGCGCGGTGGCGGGTGTGAATGCCGAAGAGTTTGCGCGCAGCGATAAAAAGCGCAGCGTAGATCCTGACGATCGTAGCGTGACGGTGCACGTTTGCCACAGTCCTCAGCGCGAAGTGGAGATTTTACACGATCGCCTGCTCGCCATGCTGGAAGAGGATCCTGCTCTGACGCCGCGGGATATTGTCGTCATGGTCGCGGATATTGACAGCTATAGTCCATACATCCAGGCCGTCTTCGGTAGTGCGACAGGTGAACGTTATCTTCCGTATGCTATTTCTGACCGTCGGGCGCGCCAGGCTCACCCGGCGCTGGAAGCCTTCATCAATTTGCTCTCCCTGCCCGACAGCCGCTTTGTTTCTGAAGATGTACTGGCATTGCTGGACGTGCCTGTCCTGGCTGCTCGTTTTAACATTGACGAGGAAGGCCTGCGTTACCTGCGCCAGTGGGTTAATGAATCCGGTATCCGCTGGGGCATTGATGACGACAATGTGCGTGAGCTTGAGCTGCCACCGACAGGTCAGCACACCTGGCAGTTTGGTCTGACGCGTATGCTGCTGGGCTATGCCATGGAGAGTCGGCAGGGAGAGTGGCAGTCAATCCTGCCTTACGATGAATCCAGTGGTCTGATAGCTGAGCTGGTGGGACATCTGGCTTCGCTTTTAATGCAGCTTAATACCTGGCGGCGAGGGTTAGCGCAGGCCCGACCACTCGAAGAGTGGCTGCCCGTTTGTCGTGACATGCTCAACGACTTCTTCCTGCCCGATCAGGAGACTGAAGCCGCACTGGCTCTCATTGAGCAACAATGGCAGGCCATTATTGCCCAGGGTGTTGAAGCCGCTTACGGGGAAGATATCCCCTTGTCTGTGCTGCGGGATGAACTGGCCCAACGGCTGGATCAGGAGCGTATCAGCCAGCGCTTCCTGGCTGGCCCCGTCAACATTTGTACGCTGATGCCAATGCGTTCCATCCCCTTTAAAGTCGTCTGTCTGCTGGGAATGAATGACGGGATTTACCCACGGGCACTGGCTCCGCTGGGGTTCGATCTGATGAGCCATCAGATGCAACGAGGTGACCGAAGCCGTCGTGATGATGACCGATATCTGTTCCTTGAGGCATTACTTTCCGCACAACAGAAGCTCTATATCAGCTACATCGGGCGTTCCATTCAGGATAACGCTGAGCGCTTTCCCTCCGTCCTGGTACAGGAACTGCTGGATTACATCGGCCAAAGCCATCATTTGCCCGGTGATGAAGCACTTAACTGCGATGAAAGCGAAAAGCGTGTTAAAGCGCACATCTGCCATCTTCACCCGCGAATGCCTTTTGATGCGGCGAACTTTGAGAAAGACGAATGGCAGAGCCATGCCCGTGAATGGCTGCCCGCTGCCAGTGAGAAGGGGGAGGCACATCCGGAGTTTATTCAACAACTCGCCCCAGCCCAGTTTGATACGCTGAATTTTGACCAACTGCTCCGGTTCTGGAGCCACCCTGTTCGTGCTTTCTTCCAGATGCGCCTGCGGGTCAACTTCCGCCCTGAAGAAAGTGATATTCCCGATGCTGAGCCGTTTATGCTGGATGGACTCAGCCGCTATCAGCTAAACCAGGAACTGCTCAACGCACTGGTTGAGCGACAGGACGCCGGCAAACTTTTTCGCCGTTATCGGGCGGCAGGAGCACTCCCTTATGGGGCGTTTGGCGAAATCATCTGGGAAACGCAGCAGGATGAAATGCAGGAGCTGGCTGATCGGGTGATTGCCCAGCGCGAGCCCGGTTCGAGCATGGAAATCGATTTACACTGTGCAGGCGTTCACGTGACCGGATGGCTACCTCACGTGCAGCCTGATGGACTGTTACGCTGGCGGCCATCTATGTTAAGTGTGTCCCAGGGGCTGCAACTTTGGCTGGAACATCTTGTCTACAGTGCCAGCGGTGGAACTGGCGAAAGTCGTATTTTGGTCCGTAAAGAGGGGGAATGGCGCTTCCCAACGATGGCGCCTGACCTTGCATTGCAACATTTAGCGGCGATGATTGACGGCTACCGTGAAGGGATGGCAAAACCACTGTTGTTGCTACCAGAAAGTGGTGGCGCCTGGATAAAAGCCTGTTATGACGCGGCAAATGATGCCATGTTAAAGGATGAAGCAACGCTGCAAAAAGCACAGAGTAAGTTTTTGCAGGCCTTTGAAGGCAATATGGTGGCACGTGGCGAAGGGGATGATGTCTGGTACCAGCGATTGTGGCGTACCCTGACACCTGAGCACTTTGACCAAATCACGGCGCTTTCGCAGCGCTATTTGCTGCCGATATACCGTTTTAATCAGCCGAATTGACTGTATAAAAATTGCGCAGATAAAGAGTGTCCTATATCATGCGCATCGGGTCACGGACTGATATACCAAGAGGTCAGCATTAGTGTTGGCACTCGTTTCACCCGGCGATTTTCACGTCGATGAGAATCAATGGGCTAGTTAATGATGAGGTTCGTGAATGCCCCGCAGCACCTGGTTAAAAGCGTTTGTATTGTTTTTTGCCCTCTGGGCGTCATACGGTCAGGCAGACAATGGTTGGCAACCGATCAAGGAAACCATCCGCAAGAGTGATAAAGACACGCGCCAGTATCAGGCGGTGCGTCTGGATAACGGCATGGTTGTGCTGCTGGTATCCGATCCTCAGGCCGTAAAATCCCTTTGTGCGATGGTGGTGCCGGTCGGTTCGCTCGAAGACCCTGAATCTCACCAGGGCCTTGCGCATTATCTTGAGCATATGACGCTGATGGGCTCGAAGAAGTATCCTTCCCCGGATAGCCTGGCTGAGTACCTGAAACTTCATGGCGGTAGCCATAACGCCAGTACGGCACCGTATCGCACGGCCTATTACCTTGAAGTTGAAAACAATGCCCTCGAAGGGGCGGTTGATCGCTTATCTGATGCCATTGCAGAGCCGCTGCTGCAAAAGAAATACGCCGATCGTGAGCGTAATGCCGTTAACGCCGAGCTGACGATGGCCCGTACCCGTGATGGGATGCGCATGGCACAGGTCAGTGCTGAAACCATCAACCCAGCGCACCCGGCGGCAAAATTCTCCGGCGGCAACCTGGAAACCCTCAGCGATAAACCCGGAAATCCGGTGCACGATGCACTGCTGGCTTTCCGTGATAAATACTACTCAGCCAACCTGATGAAGGCAGTGATTTACAGTAATCGTCCGCTGCCAGAACTGGCGAAAATCGCCGCTGAAACCTGGGGGCGAGTCCCCAACAAGAACATTGAACGACCGGTGATTGACGTACCCGTGGTGACGGATGCCCAAAAAGGCGTAATCATTCATTATGTTCCCGCAGTCCCACGTAAAGTTTTACGTGTCGAGTTCCGTATCGATAACAATACTGCGCAGTTCCGCAGCAAAACGGATGAGCTGATCACCTACCTGGTGGGTAACCGGAGTCCGGGTACACTCTCCGACTGGCTGCAAAAACAGGGTCTGGCGGAAGGTATTCGAGGCGATTCGGATCCGGTTGTTAACGGCAACAGTGGGGTGCTGGCGATATCTGTTACCCTGACAGACAAAGGTCTGGCTAATCGTGACACCGTGGTCGCAGCAATTTTCAGCTATCTCAATATGTTGCGTGACAAAGGCGTCGACAAGCGTTACTTCGATGAACTGGCGCATATCCTGGATCTGGACTTCCGTTATCCCTCGATCACGCGCGATATGGGCTATGTTGAATGGCTGGCTGATACCATGATTCGTGTGCCGGTCGCCCATACGCTGGACTCGGTCAACATTGCCGATCAGTATGATGCCAAAGCCGTGCAGGCGCGTCTGGATGAGATGACGCCGCAGAATGCCCGTATCTGGTACATCAGCCCGAACGAACCGCATAACAAGACAGCCTATTTCGTCGAAGCACCGTATCAGGTAGATAAAATCTCCCCGCAGACCTTTGCCGACTGGCAGAAACAGGCGAGCACCATTGCCCTGCAGACTCCACAACTGAACCCGTATATTCCGGATGATTTCACGCTTATTAAGCCTGAAAAAACCTATGACCACCCGGAATTGATTGTCGACGAGCCGAATTTGCGCGTTGTCTATACACCAAGCCGTTACTTTGCGAGTGAGCCTAAGGCCGACGTGAGCGTAGTGCTGCGTAACCCGCAGGCGATGGACAGTGCGAAAAATCAGGTGATGTTCGCCCTCAATGACTACCTGGCTGGCATTGCCCTGGACCAGTTGAGCAACCAGGCTTCGGTAGGTGGGATCAGTTTCTCTACCAATGCCAACAATGGCTTGATGCTCAATGCCAACGGTTATACGCAGCGTTTGCCGCAACTCTTCCAGGCACTGCTTGACGGGTACTTCAGCTATACCCCAACGGCGGAGCAGCTTGAGCAGGCGAAATCCTGGTATGCGCAGATGATGGACTCAGCGGAAAAAGGTAAAGCCTTTGATCAGGCGATTATGCCGGTGCAGATGCTCTCGCAGGTGCCGTATTTCCAGCGAGAAGAGCGTCGTGCGTTGCTGCCTTCAATTACGCTCGATGACATTCTGACTTACCGGAACGCACTGAAGACGAATGCCCGCCCTGAATTCCTGGTCGTCGGAAATTTGACGGAGCAGCAGGCGAAAGATCTCGCACACGGTGTTCAGAAGACCCTCGGTGCCAACGGCAATGAGTGGTGTCGTAACAAAGACGTGCTGATTGATAAACAACGGTCGGTTATTTTTGAAAAAGCCGGTACCAGCACGGACTCTGCGCTGGCTGCAGTCTTTGTGCCGAAGGGCTATGATGAATTCACCAGTTCCGCTTACGGCGCCATGCTGGGGCAGATTGTCCAGCCGTGGTTCTACAGCCAGTTGCGCACAGAAGAGCAACTGGGCTATGCCGTCTTTGCATTCCCAATGAGCGTTGGTCGTCAGTGGGGCATGGGCTTCCTTCTGCAAAGTAACGAAAAACAACCTGCTTACCTGTGGGATCGTTACAAAGCCTTCTTCCCAACGGCAGAAGCGAAATTACGGGCAATGAAGCCGGAAGAGTTTGCTCAGGTTCAACAAGGGGTTATCGCCCAAATGGAACAGGCCCCCCAGACCCTGGGTGAAGAAGCGTCAAAACTCAGCAAAGATTTTGATCGTGGCAATATGCGCTTCGATTCACGTGATAAAGTAGTGGCTCAGATTAAACTGCTGACGCCGCAAAAACTTGCCGATTTCTTCCATCAGGCCGTGGTAGAGCCGCAGGGCATGGCGATTTTGTCGCAGATTTCCGGAAGCCAGAGCGGGAAAGTGGAATATGTCCACCCTGACGGCTGGAAAGTGTGGGAAAACGTCAGCGCGTTGCAGCAGTCCTTACCCCTGGTACCTGATGAGCGAGAAAAATGAGTGAAACCGCTGAGTCCTTAGATCCCTTGCGCTTGCCGCTTACCGGTGAGCGTCTGATTGAAGCCTCCGCGGGCACCGGTAAAACCTTCACCATTGCCGCACTTTACTTGCGGTTGCTACTCGGATTAGGCGGTGAGTCCGCCTGGCCGAGGCCACTCAGCGTTGAAGAACTGCTGGTGGTGACCTTTACCGAGGCCGCCACCGCAGAGCTTCGCGGACGTATTCGTAGCAACATTCATGAACTGCGAATTGCTTGTCTGCGCGGATCTTCCGAAAACCCTCTTTATACCCGTCTGCTCAATGAGATTGTTGATAAAGAGCAGGCGGCCCAGTGGCTGATGCTTGCTGAACGCCAGATGGACGAAGCTGCTGTCTTCACCATTCACGGTTTCTGCCAGCGGATGCTTAGCCTTAATGCCTTCGAGTCCGGCATGTTGTTCGAGCAGCAGTTGATTGAAGATGAGTCGCTGCTGCGCTATCAGGCCTGTGCCGATTTCTGGCGTCGCCACTGTTACCCTTTGCCGCGCGACCTTGCCCAGGTGGTTCATGAATCCTGGAAAGGACCGCAGGATCTGCTGAAAGCTATCGACCGCTATTTACAGGGTGAAGAGCCGCAGATTAAATCTGCGCCGCCTGAAGATGAAACGCTGCAGAGCCGCCACCAGAAAATCCTCGAGCAAATCAACAGCGTTAAGCAGTCCTGGCTGGCTTCGGTGTCTGAACTGGACCCACTGATTGAAGGCTCTGGCATCATGCGGCAAAAATTCAATCGCGCGAACCAGGCACGATGGATTGCAAAAATCAGCGCATGGGCTGAAGAAGAGACGGCCAGCTACCAGTTGCCCGAGCCGCTGGAAAAATTTGCGCAATCCTTCCTTTACGAACGGACCAAACCGGGTTCGGTTGCTCCGGAACACCCGGTATTTGACGCCATTGAGAAGCTGCTTGCATCCCCGCTGACCCTCAAAGATCTGATGCTCACTCGCGCGATGCGTGAAATTCGTGAGACGGTTGCACGGGAGAAGCGTCGCCGTGGCGAACTGGGCTTCGACGATATGCTCAGTCGCCTGGACAGCGCACTGCAAAGCGCGAGCGGCGATGCGCTGGCCAGCGCTATTCGTACACGTTTTCCGGTGGCGATGATCGATGAATTTCAGGATACCGACCCTCAACAATATCGTATTTTTCGCCGCATCTGGCACCATCAGCCGGACGGTGCGCTGCTGCTGATTGGTGACCCTAAACAGGCGATTTACGCGTTTCGCGGGGCGGATATTTTTACCTATATGAAGGCGCGTGATGAAGTCACGGCGCGCTATACGCTGGATACCAACTGGCGCTCTGCACCGGGGATGGTTGAGAGCGTAAACCGAATTTTTAGTCAGATTGATGATGCCTTTATGTTCCGGCAAATTCCTTTCCAGCCGGTCAAATCTGCCGCCAAAAATCAGTCACTCCGCTTTGTTGTTAACGGTAAGAATCAGCCCGCGATGTCGATGTGGTTGATGGAAGGTGAGGGTGTTGGGGTTTCGGACTATCAGTCATCTATGGCGGGGCATTCTGCGGCGCAAATTCGCGACTGGCTGATAGCCGGGCAGGCCGGTGACGCACTGCTTTATGAAGGTGAGAAATCCAGACCGCTGCGCGCGTCCGACATCACCGTGCTGGTGCGTAGCCGCCATGAAGCGACATTAATGCGTGATGCGCTTAGGCTGCTGAACATTCCTTCCGTCTATCTTTCCAACCGCGACAGCGTCTTTGAAACGCCGGAAGCGCAGGAGATGTTGTGGCTGTTGCAGGCCGTTCTGGCTCCTGAGCGCGAAAGCACGTTGCGCAGCGCGTTGGCGACCGCCATGTTGGGGTTGAGTGCGCTGGATATCGAAATGCTGAATAACGATGAAACAGCATGGGATGCCATCGTTGAGGAATTTGCCCGCTGGCGAGAACAGTGGCAAAAGCGTGGTGTGATGCCGATGTTGCACGCCCTTATGAGCGCGCGGCAGATTGCGGAAAACCTGCTGGCAACGGAAGGTGGCGAAAGGCGGCTCACGGATATTCTCCATCTGGGTGAATTGTTGCAGGAAGCAGGGACTCAGGTCGAAAGTGAACATGCGCTGGTGCGCTGGCTGACACAGCGTATCGCTGAACCGGATACCAGCGCCTCCAGCGAACAATTGCGTCTCGAAAGCGATAAGCACCTGGTGAAAATTGTCACTATCCATAAGTCGAAAGGCCTTGAATACCCGCTGGTATGGCTGCCATTTATCGCCAATTTCCGTGTTCAGGATCAGGCTTTTTATCACGATCGTGACACCTTTGCCTCGGTACTCGACCTCAGCGGTGCCGAGGAAAGCATCGAACTGGCAGAAAAGGAACGTCTGGCGGAAGACTTGCGCCTGCTGTACGTCGCCTTAACCCGTTCGGTCTGGCACTGCAGCCTGGGCGTTGCGCCGCTTTTCCGTCGTCGCGGTGAAAAAGCAGGCGACAGCGATTTCCATCTCAGCGCATTAGGCCGTCTTATTCAGCGCGGTGAACCGATGGATGCCAGTGGTCTGAAGGCAGCCATTGAGGCGTTATGTAACGACGATATTGTGCTCCACGCGCCAGGCGCATCGGATAACACGCGTTGGGAGATGCCGCAAAACGGCACGCTGGTGCTGAGTGCGAGGCAGGTACAGCGTGTGGTGGCTGATGACTGGCGCGTAACCAGCTACTCGGGGTTACAGCAGCGTGCACACGGCATGGCTCAGGATTTGCTACCACGACTGGATGTCGATGCTGCGGGGGAGCGGGAGGTTTTGGCTGAGCCGATGCTGACCCCCCACCAGTTCCCACGTGGTGCATCACCGGGTACGTTTTTACATGGCTTATTTGAAGATCTCGATTTTACTCAGCCACTCTCCGCTGAGTGGGTTAGCGAAAAACTTCAGACGGGTGGTTTTGAGCCTCACTGGCAGCCGGTGATCAGCGACTGGATTGAGGCAGTTTTGCAGGCGCCACTTGCTGATACGGGGGTTGCGCTTTGCGAACTCACCGCAAAAGACAAACAGGTTGAGATGGAGTTTTACGTGCCTATTGAGGCGTCGTTGCGTGCTGAAAAACTCGATGCCCTTATTCGTCACTACGATCCGCTGTCGGCGGAATGCCCGCCTCTGGATTTCCGCGATGTGCGCGGCATGCTGAAGGGCTTTATCGATTTGGTATTTCGCCACAATGGGCGCTACTACCTGCTCGATTACAAATCCAACTGGCTGGGGGAATCCAGCGAAGCCTACACTCGTGAGGCAATGGCCAGTGCCATGCAGTCGCACCGCTATGACCTGCAATATCAGCTCTATACCCTGGCGTTGCACCGTTATCTGCGTCATCGCATCGCGGATTACGACTATGAACACCATTTTGGCGGGGTCATTTATCTCTTCCTGCGTGGTGTCGAGCCCGGTAATCCAGAACAGGGCATCTTCACGACACGTCCTGATGTGGCACTGATCAACGAGATGGATATGCTCTTTGCCGGAGAAGCGCAGGAGGTGATGCCATGACAATGCATACTTTGTTGCAGGACGCAGTCGAACAAAAACTGTTGCGCCCGCTTGATGCGCAGTTCGCCTTTACTGTTGCCGGTGATGATGATCCCGCTGTGATGCTGGCGGCAGCGCTGTTGAGTCGTGATGCGGGAGAAGGGCATGTTTGTTTACCGCTTTCTCAGTTAACGCAGGAAATGTCTTCTGCAAAAAGCCCTGCACTGATTCAGGCGCTTTATGACGAAGCAGGCCGGCCGGAAGACTGGCGGGAGCGGTTACAGGCATCGATGGCGGTGAGCGAGGGCGATACTGCTACACCGATGATCCTTTCAGGAGACAGGCTCTATCTGAACCGGATGTGGTGTAACGAGCAACGAATCGCTGATTTCTTTGCCAGGGTGAATCAACCCATTCAGGTTGATGAAGCCCGCCTCAAGCAGGCTCTGGATGCACTCTTTCCTGAAACTGAAGCCATTAACTGGCAAAAAGTGGCGGCAGCTGTGGCGCTTACTCGTCGCATTTCGGTGATTTCCGGCGGTCCGGGAACAGGTAAAACCACCACAGTGGCGAAGCTGCTGGCCGCACTGGTGCAAATGGCCGAAGGCGAACGCTGCCGAATCAGCCTGGCGGCTCCGACCGGTAAAGCAGCGGCGCGTCTGACGGAATCACTGGGTAAAGCACTAAGCCTGCTTCCTCTTACCGAGGCGCAAAAAGCGAAGTTGCCCGAAGAGGCCAGCACTCTGCACCGATTGCTGGGCGCTATTCCTGGAAGTCAGCGACTGCGTCATCACGCCGGTAACCCACTGCATCTGGATGTGTTGGTTGTAGACGAAGCGTCAATGATTGATCTGCCCATGATGTCGCGGCTTATTGATGCTCTACCGGCCCATGCGCGTGTGATTTTTCTCGGCGACCGCGACCAGCTTGCTTCAGTGGAAGCGGGGGCGGTGCTCGGGGATATTTGTGCGTGGGTTAACGCTGGTTTTACTGCTGAACGTGCAGCCCAGTTGTCGCGTATTACCGGGTTTAGCGTGCCAGCGGGGACGGGTACGGCGGCAAGCGCGCTGCGCGACAGCCTTTGCCTGCTGCAGCAGAGCTACCGCTTTGGCAGTGACTCCGGTATCGGGCAACTGGCAGCGGCTGTCAATCGGGGAGACAAATCGGGAACCCGTTCGGTTTTCAGCCAGGGTTTTACCGATATTGAGAGCAAGCCATTGCTGAGCAGCGAAGATTATCAGGTGATGATTGACGATGCGATTGCGGGTTACGAACACTATTTATCGCTACTCCGACAGGATGTGCAGCCCCAGGCGGTGATCGCCGCATTTGGTGAATATCAGGTGCTATGTGCGCTTCGCGAAGGGCCATTCGGTGTGAGTGGTTTAAATGAACGTGTTGAGCAGGCACTGGTTCGACAGCGGCGTATTTTCCGCCCGGCGCACGGGCGCTGGTATCACGGGCGTCCGGTGATGATCATCCGTAATGATGCATCGCTGGGGCTGTTCAATGGTGATATTGGCATTGCTCTGGATCAGGGGGAAGGGATCCGCGTCTGGTTCCCGCTACCCGATGGCAGCATGAAGTCGGTTCAACCGAGTCGTTTACCAGAGCACGACACCGCATGGGCGATGACGGTGCATAAGTCGCAAGGGTCCGAATTTGAGCACGCCGCGCTGATTTTACCGGGGCAATTTGTGCCGGTCGTCACGCGAGAGCTGGTCTACACCGCCATCACGCGAGCGAAAAAACGCTTGTCTCTGTATGCCGATGAACGTGTGTTGTTACAGGCTATTACCACGCGGACTGAGCGGCGAAGTGGACTGGATGCTCTTTTTCAGGCTGAAGCCTGAAGGTGGCCCCACGCGAAAACGTGGGGCGACAGGTCAGGTCAGGTCCGCCATCAGAACTTTGGAACGGCGCTGGTAGTTGTACATCTCTTTTTTGCTCTCCGGCAGCGAATCGATATCCACCGGCGTAAAGCCACGCTCCTGGAACCAGTGAATGCTGCGGGTGGTCAGGACAAAGAGCTTGCTCAGCCCCATCTGTTTTGCCTGTGCGGCAATTCTGTCCAGTAACACCTCACCGCGCGAGGAACTCCGGTAATCCGGGTGCACGGCCACGCAGGCCATTTCACCGATTTTCTCTTCCGGGAACGGATAAAGCGCAGCGCAGGCAATCGTCAGGTTATCGCGCTGGACGACGGTAAACTTGTCGATTTCCATCTCCAGTTGCTCGCGTGAGCGGCGTACCAGAATACCTTGCTGTTCCAGCGGGCGAATCAGCTCCAGGATGCCGCCAATATCATTGATGGTGGCACGACGGATCTGCTCCGCACTCTCCATCACTATTTGGGTACCGATACCGTCGCGGGAGAACAGTTCCTGCAGCAGTGCACCGTCTTCCTGGTAGCTTATCAGGTGGCTGCGACGTACGCCGCTGCGGCAGGCCTTCATTGCACCACGCAAGAAACGCACGGTACCTGAGTGATAATCACCTTGCTCTTCAAGGGCTTCTACGCGGGCCTGCGCTTCATTAGGGAACAATTCGGAGACAATTTGCCCGTCTTCGTTATAGACCCCTTGCGATGAACAGAAGCCAATCATTTTTTCCGCTTTCAGTTTGATTGCAAGCTGAGTGGCAATCTCTTCAGAGGTCAGGTTGAAGCTCTCCCCGGTGACTGACACCGCCACTGGCCCCATCAGCACAATGGCTCCGCCGTCTAACTGGCGATGAATGGCTTCTTCATCAATACGACGAATACGTCCGCTATGGCAGTAGTCAACGCCCTCATCAACGCCCAGCGGCTGAGCGATGATAAAGTTGCCGCTGACGACGTTAATATGCGCCCCCTGAAGCGGGGTGTTGTTCAAACTCATCGACAACCTGGCGGTAATGTCCAGTTGCAGAAGACCTGCGGCCTGTTTTACCAGTTCAAGCGTCTTCGCATCGGTCACGCGGATGTGTTGGTGATAAACCGGTTCATGGTGATGAGCGGCAAGGTTGGCATCAATCTGCGGGCGGGCACCATAGACCACGACCAGCCGAATGCCTAAACTGTGCAGGAGGCCAATGTCATTGACGATACTGGAAAAGTTTTCGTGCTCAATAGCTTCACCACCGAGCATAATGACAAAGGTTTTGCCCCTATGGGTATTAATATAGGGGACAGAGTGGCGAAATCCCTGCACCAGTTCGGTTCTACGTTCCTTTACCACGGCTAACCCTCACTGCATGATTATTCGTAAAAAGTGTATTTTTATTCTTTTATTGCCTGATGTGCAAGCCCAAATTGCATCATCAGTTAATTCGATTGATTAGGGCTGAGGTCGTTAACCACGGCCTTTACCGTTTTATAGATGACAGCTTATGCGTCATTCGTTAAAGTTTTCGGTCAATTCTGACGTTTAATCAGTAATTCATCATTTTTGCTTTTGCTCGGGAGTGGCATGTCGGGAAGTCAAAAAGCGCTAAGCCGCCGCAGATTAATACAGGGTGCGGGGGCAATGTGGTTATTAAGCGTGAGCCAGGTCGGCCTTGCCGCCGTTAGCCAGGTGGTCGCTGTGCGCGTCTGGCCTGCGTCTACTTACACCCGTGTGACGGTTGAGTCTAATCGGGTCGTCAAATATCGCCAGTTTTCTCTGAGCAACCCTGACCGGCTGGTGGTCGATCTTGAAGGCGTGAACCTGAACTCTGTTCTGAAAGGGATGGGGGCGCAGATCCGCAGTGACGATCCTTTCATTAAGTCCGCCCGTGTCGGGCAGTTTGATCCGCAGACTGTGCGCATGGTGTTTGAGCTCAAACAGGATATTAAACCGCAGCTCTTTGCTCTTGCGCCGGTCGCTGGCTTTAAAGAGCGTCTGGTGATGGATCTCTACCCGGCGAATGCTAAAGATGTACAGGATCCGCTACTGGCACTGCTCGAAGACTACAATCAGGGCGATTTGGAAAAACAGGTACCGCCTGCACAAAGCGGGCCGCAGCCGGGTAAAGCCGGGCGCGATCGTCCGATTGTTATCATGCTGGATCCCGGACACGGTGGTGAAGATCCGGGAGCCATTGGTAAGTACCGGACCCGTGAGAAAGACGTGGTGCTGCAAATAGCCCGTCGATTGCGTGCTCTGATCGAAAAAGAAGGCAACATGAAGGCGTACATGACGCGTAATGAAGATGTCTTCATTCCGCTGAAAGTCCGTGTGGCGAAAGCGCAGAAGCAGCGCGCCGATCTCTTTGTCTCCATTCATGCTGATGCCTTCAGCAGCCGTCAGCCGAGCGGTTCCTCGGTGTTTGCCTTGTCGACGAAAGGGGCCACCAGTACGGCAGCGAAATACCTGGCCGAGACGCAGAATGCGGCGGACTTAATCGGTGGCGTCAGCAAAAGTGGCGATCGCTATCTCGATCATACGATGTTCGACATGGTGCAGTCGCTGACCATCAACGACAGCCTGAAGTTTGGTAAAGCGGTACTGGGCAAGTTGGGCAACATTAATAATCTGCATAAGAACAGCGTTGAGCAGGCCGGGTTCGCGGTACTGAAAGCGCCGGATATTCCATCCATTCTTGTCGAAACCGCGTTTATCAGTAACGTTGAAGAGGAGCGTAAGCTCAAAACGGCGAAGTTCCAGCAAGAGGTGGCGGAATCCATTCTGGCAGGGATTAAGGCGTACTTTGCCGACGGCGCTACGCTGGCGAGAAGAGGATAACGAGGTGGCGCTGAAAGGCGCCATTTTTACAGACTATAAAAACAAAAAAACACCCGTTAAGGTGTTTATTGTGTTGGTTGCGGGGGCCGGATTTGAACCGACGACCTTCGGGTTATGAGCCCGACGAGCTACCAGGCTGCTCCACCCCGCGTCCGTCTTTACTCTTCATCGAGTAAATGTGCATCAGATTGTAATTGGTTGCGGGGGCCAGATTTGAACTGACGACCTTCGGGTTATGAGCCCGACGAGCTACCAGGCTGCTCCACCCCGCGTCCGTCATTACTCTTCCATCGAGTAATGTTTACTACTGATTTTAATTGGTTGCGGGGGCCAGATTTGAACTGACGACCTTCGGGTTATGAGCCCGACGAGCTACCAGGCTGCTCCACCCCGCGTCCGTGGATGCGCACTATACTCCGCTAACATTCTGATGCAACCCTTTTTTAACGGAATAGCGTAATAGCCTGTGATTTGTATGAAAACAGTACGATAAGCGTGTTTTTTATACCGAATTTGCGTCAGGTTGAGTGATTGCATTTCATTAAGATGGGCGGTTTGTTATCTTCATCACGCTCCGGATTAACCAGAAGATGAGAGACAATGAAAGGACGTTGGGCAAAATATCTAGTCACAGGCGCAATGATGGCACTGCTTGCCGCCTGTTCTTCGAAACCGACCGATCGCGGTCAACAATATAAAGACGGCAAGTTTGACCAGCCTTTCTCTCTGGTAAACCAGCCTGAAGCGGTGGGTGCGCCCATCAACGCGGGCGATTTCTCTGAGCAAGTTAGCCAAATTCGTAGTGCATCCCCGCGACTCTATTCCGGTCAGAGTTCTGTCTATAGTGCAGTCCAGGACTGGTTACGCGCCGGGGGCGACACGCGCAATATGCGCCAGTTCGGCATTGATGCCTGGCAAATGGAAGGGGCCGATAACTACGGCAACGTCCAGTTTACCGGTTACTACACGCCGGTGGTGCAGGCGCGTCATACCCGCCAGGGGGAGTTCCAGTATCCCATTTACCGTATGCCGCAAAAGCGCGGGCGTTTGCCGTCCCGTGCTGAGATCTATGCTGGTGGGCTGAGTGATAGCTATGTGCTGGCCTACAGTAACTCTTTGATGGATAACTTCATCATGGACGTACAAGGCAGCGGTTATATTGATTTTGGTGATGGTAGTCCGCTGAACTTCTTTAGTTACTCCGGCAAAAATGGTCATGCCTACCGCAGCATCGGTAAAGTGCTCATCGATCGCGGTGAAGTGAAGAAAGAAGATATGTCGATGCAGGCGATTCGGCAGTGGGGGGAAACCCACAGCGAAGCGCAGGTGCGCGAGTTGCTGGAACAAAACCCGTCTTTCGTCTTCTTTAAACCACAATCTTACGCGCCAGTGAAAGGGGCGAGCGCCGTGCCGCTGATTGGGCGTGCTTCCGTGGCGTCCGATCGCAGCATCATTCCTGCCGGAACAACGCTGCTGGCCGAAGTGCCTCTGTTGGATGTGAACGGTAAATTCACCGGCCAGTATGAGTTGCGTTTGATGGTGGCGCTGGATGTAGGTGGGGCAATTAAAGGCCAGCACTTTGATATTTACCAGGGGATTGGCCCTGACGCCGGACACCGTGCCGGGTGGTACAACCATTATGGTCGTGTATGGGTACTGAAAACGGCCCCGGGCACAGGCGGCGTGTTCAGCGGCTGATTGTGATACACTCCATCCTCTCTCCCGTTCAGGCGGGAGAGTCTTTTCCCTTCTTATATTCAAACGCATTCTGAGGTTTTATGTCTGTTGTCATCAGCGACGCCTGGCGCCAGCGTTTCGGCGGTACGGCACGTTTGTACGGCGAAAATGCCCTGCAGTTATTTGCTGACGCGCATGTGTGCGTCGTGGGGATAGGCGGTGTGGGTTCATGGGCGGCAGAAGCACTGGCTCGTACGGGCATCGGCGCGATTACATTGATTGATATGGATGATGTGTGCGTCACCAACACCAACCGCCAGATCCATGCCCTGCGTGACAACGTTGGGCTGGCGAAAGCAGAAGTGATGGCTCAGCGCATCCAGCAGATAAACCCGGAATGCCGTGTGACGGTTGTGGACGATTTTCTGACCGGCGAAAACGTGGCCACTCTGCTGAACCTGGGCTTCAGCTATGTCATTGATGCCATCGACAGCGTAAGGCCGAAGGCTGCGCTGATTGCTTACTGCCGCCGCTATAAAATTCCGTTGGTTACCACGGGCGGTGCGGGTGGGCAGATCGATCCGACGCAAATTCAGGTGACCGATCTGGCGAAGACGATTCAGGATCCGCTGGCGGCAAAACTGCGTGAGCGCCTGAAAAGTGATTTTGGCGTAGTGAAAAACAGCAAAGGCAAGCTCGGTGTGGACTGCGTATTTTCTACCGAAGCGCTGGTTTACCCGCAGGCGGATGGCTCAGTATGTGCGATGAAAAGCACTGCTGAAGGGCCAAAACGGATGGATTGCGCCTCCGGCTTTGGTGCCGCGACCATGGTCACTGCCACCTTTGGGTTTGTGGCAGTTTCTCATGCATTAAAAAAAATGATGGCGAAAGCAGCCCGTCAGGCGTGAGCCTGGCGAGCGGCATCCTGTACGGCGGCGCTCAGCGCTGCCAGCCCCTGATTACGTGACGCGCTAAGTTCGGCGCGCAGGCCCAGCTCATCGAATAAGGCTAGCGGGTCGTCCGCAAGCAGCGCTTCCGGACGTTTGCCTTCAATGGCGGTCAACAGCACCGCCAGCATCCCACGCACGATACGACCTTCACTATCACCAAAGAAATGCAGCGTGCCATCTTCGTTAAGGGTATGGCCCAGCCAGACCCGATTTTCACATCCGGCGATGTCGTGCGCCTGGGCTTTTAAATCATCGGTAAGTGACGGCAGTTGCTTGCCGAGCAGAATCAGCTGGCGATATTTATCCTCCCACTGTTTCAGTGGCAGGAATGTCTGGCGAAGTGTCTCTTCGCTGACGGCATGGCCGAACGGGTGTCCGACATAAACGTGACTTATCATCAATCCACCAGAAGGTCTAAGGCGCGGTCAACGGCGTCAACCAGCGCGTCTACATCGTGCTGTGTATTATAAGGGGCGAAAGAGGCGCGGAGTGTGCCTTTTACGCCCAGGGCTGCAAGCAGAGGCTGGGCACAGTGTTGCCCGGCGCGCAGCGCGATACCGTAGCCGGCCAGCAAAGTGACCATATCGCTGTGGTGGACACCTGCAAAGTCAAAGGCCAGCAGGCTGGAATCCTGAACGCGGAAAGAGCGGAAACCCGGGCGTTTGGCAAGCGCCTCTTCTGCCAGTGTTGCCAGCCCGCGGCTGTAGCTTTCTGCCTGAGCAATATCAATGCCGTTCAGCCACTCCAGTGCTGCACTCAGTCCAATAACCCCAGCCACATTTGGCGTACCTGCTTCCAGTTTGTAGGGCACCGGTTGCATCTGAAAACCATCAAAACTGACGTCGGTGATCATCTTTCCGCCGCCCAGCCACGGGGACATCTCATCCAACAGGGCGCTTTTGCCGTACAGTACGCCAATGCCGGTCGGACCATAAAGTTTGTGGCCGGAAAAGGCGTAGAAATCGATATTCAGGCGCTGGACGTCGGCCGGGAAGTGCACCACACCTTGTGCGCCATCGACCATCACCACCATCCCTGCATCATGAGCAAGAGTGATGGCTCGCGTAAGATCGGGACAGCCGCCGGTGACGTTGGACATCTGTCCCAATGCAAGAATACGACTGCGTGGAGTGATAAGCGTGGCCAGCATTTCCACGTCAGGCAGGGCATCTTCTCCCAACGGCAGCTTGACGATACGCGCACCGGTTTGCTCCGCTACCATTAGCCACGGGACCAGGTTTGCGTGATGCTCCGCTTCACTGACAATGATTTCATCACCAGGCTGCAGACGTGGTCTGGCCCAGCTCTGGGCAACCATATTGATGGCTTCGGTAGTGCCGCGTGTCCAGACGATATTTCTACCCGCCGGAGCATTAATTAGCGTGGCCACCTGTTCGCGCGCGGCTTCGTACCTGGCCGTCAGCTTTTGTGCTTCGGCAAACTGGCTACGGTGCACGTTACCGGCACTCAGACTGTAAAACTGCTGCGTGGCTTCAATGACCGCCTGCGGTTTTAACGCGGTGGCGGCGCTGTCCAGGTAGATACCGGCATCCGCAAGAGCGGGAAACTGGGCGCGAAACTGCGCCGGGCTGAAAGCGTTCATAGCATTCCTCTTTTCAATACTGAGATCGTCGCGCAATTTCATCGTCGGGGCAAGGAGGTTGATAACCATCGGAATTGTCTGTTAGTCCAGGCGGCACTCTGAAAGCAGGTTATGCTAAATAGTGTTGGGCAACATTCTTTGCCCGTTATTAAATGAGCTTTATAAAGCATTAATTGCTATGAGGAGAAGAATATGAAAAAGGCCGCTGCAATTATCTCTGCCTGTATGCTCACTTTTACACTGAGCGCCTGTTCAGGGCCAAACTATGCGATGCACACCAACGATGGTCGTACGATCGTCTCAGAAGGTAAGCCGAAAACGGATGACCAGACGGGCATGATTTCTTATAAAGATGCCAACGGTCATGAGCAGCAGATTAACCGTACTGATATCAAAGAGATGGTCGCACTTGAGAAGAAATAGCGCCGTTTTTCAGGCAAAAAAAAGCACCGCAATCTTGCGGTGCTACATTAATCACTATGGACAGACAGGGTAAATGTACAGGAAGTGAAAAGGGGTAGCTTCGCTACCAGGGTCTGAATCGCAGACCAATTGCAAACACAACAACACAACATCACAACCGCAAGCCAAAAGCCCTTCAGAACACGCATTCCAAAAAAAGCTTCTCGTTCCGGCTCAGGAAGTGCCGCCACTATAGGTATTTGCTGGTAGAAGCTCAACGGACAATTTATAATGGCTCAGATAAAAAAAACTAATAGGTTAAACCTTGTTTCCTGTTTGTTAAAACGCCATAACATCTAAGCCTGATAACCATGTCCAAGCGATTACCACCACTCAATGCATTACGTGTTTTTGATGCTGCTGCCCGCCATTTAAGTTTCACTCGCGCCGCCGATGAGCTTTTTGTGACTCAGGCAGCAGTAAGCCATCAAATCAAGTCTCTCGAGGATTTCCTGGGGCTTAAGCTGTTCCGTCGGCGCAATCGTTCATTACTTTTGACGGAAGAAGGGCAGAGCTACTTTCAGGATATTAAAGAGATCTTCTCTCAGCTGACCGAGGCGACGCGTAAACTCCAGGCACGCAGTGCAAAAGGGGCGTTGACGGTATCTTTACTGCCCAGTTTTGCCATTCAATGGATGGTGCCAAGACTCTCCAGCTTTAACTCAGCTTATCCGGGAATCGACGTGCGGATACAGGCTGTAGACCGCCAGGAAGATAAGCTGGCGGACGATGTCGATGTGGCCATTTTTTATGGTCGCGGTAACTGGCCAGGCTTGCGTGTTGAAAAATTATACGCAGAATATCTGTTGCCGGTCTGCTCACCGTTATTATTAACGGGAGATAAGCCATTGAAAACACCCGCCGATCTGGCTAATCACACCCTATTGCACGATGCTTCTCGCCGCGACTGGCAAACTTATACGCGACAATTAGGTCTTAACCTGAACGTCCAGCAAGGACCGATCTTCAGCCACAGCTCAATGGTGCTGCAGGCGGCAATCCACGGACAGGGTATCGCACTCGCCAACAATGTGATGGCGCAGTCGGAAATTGAGGCAGGTCGTCTGGTCTGCCCGTTTAATGATGTTTTGGTCAGTAAGAATGCATTTTATCTGGTTTGTCATGACAGTCAGGCAGAACTGGGTAAAATAGCCGCCTTTCGACAGTGGATACTGGCAAAAGCGGCAAACGAACAGGAAAAGTTCCGTTTCCGTTACGAACAATAATTGCAGCGCACTATGCGCAACTTCTTAAGGTAGACACATGACCAGCCGTTTCATGCTGATTTTTGCCGCAGTGAGTGGCTTTGTTTATGTTGCGCTCGGTGCATTTGGCGCACATGTTTTAAGTAAGTCTTTGGGTGTTGTTGAAATGGGCTGGATCCAAACCGGCCTTGATTACCAGGCATTCCATACGCTTGCCATTTTTGGCCTGGCGGTGGCGATGCAGCGCCGCATCAGTATCTGGTTTTACTGGAGCAGTGTTTTTCTCGCGTTAGGCACGGTGCTGTTTAGTGGCAGCCTGTATTGCCTGGCGCTATCGCATTTACGCCTCTGGGCGTTTGTGACGCCTGTCGGCGGGGTCAGTTTCCTGGCCGGTTGGGTGTTGATGTTTATTGGTGCTATTCGTCTGAAACGTAAGGGCGTTGTTCATGAATAAAGTGGTTTTGTTGTGTCGCCCTGGCTTTGAGAAAGAGTGCGCCGCAGAGATTACCGATAAGGCCGGACGTCGCGAAGTCTTCGGCTTTGCGCGTGTTAAAGAACATTCCGGGTATGTGATTTTCGAATGTTACCAGCCCGATGATGCGGACAAACTGGCGCGCGAGCTGCCGTTCAGCTCGTTGATTTTTGCCCGTCAGATGTTTGTGGTTGGCGAGTTACTGCAGTATTTACCGCCGGAAGATCGCATCACGCCGATTGTTGGCATGCTGCAGGGTGTGGTGGAGAAAGGTGGCGATCTGCGCGTTGAAGTGGCAGATACCAACGAAAGTAAAGAGCTGATGAAGTTCTGCCGTAAGTTCACCGTACCGCTGCGCAGTGCGCTACGTGAAGCGGGTGTGCTGGCACGCAGCGATTCGACTAAGCGCCCCGTCGTGCATGTCTTCTTTATCGCACCAGGCTGCTGCTATACCGGCTACTCGTACTCGTATAACAACTCACCGTTCTATATGGGTATCCCGCGCCTCAAGTTCCCATCCGACGCGCCAAGCCGTTCCACGCTCAAACTGGAAGAGGCGTTTCACGTCTTTATCCCTGCCGATGAGTGGGATGAGCGCCTGGCGAACGGTATGCATGCGGTGGATCTCGGTGCCTGCCCTGGTGGCTGGACCTATCAGCTGGTGAAACGCAATATGTGGGTCGTCTCCGTGGATAACGGTCCGATGGCGCAGAGCCTGATGGATACCGGTCAGGTGACCTGGCTTGCGGAAGATGGTTTCCGTTATCGCCCCACGCGCAATAACATCACCTGGATGGTTTGCGACATGGTAGAGAAGCCGGCGAAAGTCGCGGCATTGATGGCGCAGTGGCTGGCGAACGGCTGGTGTCGTGAAACCATTTTCAACCTCAAGTTGCCGATGAAAAAACGCTATGAAGAGGTGCAACATAACCTGAACTACATTCAGGAGAAACTGAATGAGCAGGGCATTAATGCCGAGATTCAGGCGCGCCAGCTGTATCACGATCGTGAAGAAGTGACGGTACACGTGCGTCGCTGGTGGGCGGCTGTCGGTGGTCGTCGCGACGAACGCTAATCGCAAACACTTACCGGGCGGCGTTTCTGCTTGCCCGGTAATGCCTTCTCTAACGTTTCTCTAAACGCAGTTGCTGCAAATTGCCGTCGATCTGGATATCCGTTTGCAGACGGGCAATATCCCGGCACATAAACGCCATCTCTTTATGCTGTTCCAGCTTCTTACGCCACTTTTCCGGTACCTCATCCAGATGGGCATACACACCTTCCAGCGTTTGAAACTGCACTAACAGTTGCGTGGCACTTTTGGGGCCGATACCTGCCACACCTGGCACTTTCGAACTGCTTATCCCCGCCAGCCCCCAGTAATCAGCCAGTTGCTGCGGTGCCACACCGAACTCATTTTCAATAAAGGGGGCGTCCAGCCAGCGCTTCTGGAAATAATCGCGGATGCGAATACCAGGGGCTAGCAACTGGCAATAGCCCTTATCGGTGGAGACAATCGTGGCCTGATGACCCGCTTTCGCGACTTTCACCGCCAGTGTGGCGGCGAGGTCGTCAGCTTCATTTCCCGGTGATACCCAGCTTTGTACGCCGCGTTCAGCAAAGGCTGTGCGCAGGGCGGGCATTTCATCGTGCAGGGACTCAGGCATCGGTGGTCGACCGGCTTTGTAATCGGGCAGGATTTTGTGCCGCCAGCCGCTTTTACGGGCCTCATCATCAAAGACGGCGACTGCATGTGTAGGCTCACTGTGGTGGATCAGCAGATCAAGCGCATGCTGGCAGGTTGTGACGCAGGGGGAACCCTGAACCGCGTGAATACGGCGAATGAGATTAAGTGCGTCGACAATGAGCAGGTGGATAGCCACAGTTCCCTCCAGGTGTTAAACGCGCTAAGGGTAACATCGACCGGAGCGGGAGACTATCAATGGTGCGGGGATTAGGAAGACGCCCCGCAAAACGGGGCGTCCGGGCATTAATCGCAGGTGACGATTTTCATCGCCAGGCCACCACGTGAGGTTTCGCGGTATTTGGCGTTCATGTCCTTGCCGGTTTCGTACATCGTCTCAATGACCTTATCGAGACATACGCGCGGTTCGCTGGTGCGACGCAGAGCCATACGTGCTGCGTTTACCGCCTTAACGGACGCAATGGCGTTACGTTCAATGCATGGTACCTGTACTTGTCCCGCGACTGGGTCGCAGGTCAAACCAAGGTTATGTTCCATGCCAATTTCCGCTGCGATGCAGACCTGCGCCGGGCTGCCGCCCAGCAGTTCAGCCAGACCCGCTGCCGCCATGGAGCAGGCGACGCCTACTTCGCCCTGGCAACCGACTTCCGCGCCCGAAATGGAGGCATTCATCTTGTACAGCGAACCAATCGCGCTGGCGGTGAGCAGGTAGCGAGCCAGCGAGTTAGTATTCACTTCGCGGATAAATTTGTCGTAGTAGGCCAGTACCGCAGGCACTATTCCGCAGGCTCCGTTAGTCGGAGCGGTGACCACGCGACCACCAGCTGCATTTTCTTCGTTCACCGCCAGAGCAAACATGTTAATCCAGTCGACAACCGCCATCGGATCGCTGGTGGTTTTATCGCTGCTGACTAACAGACGACGCAGGGCGGCAGCACGGCGAGGTACTCGCAATTTGCCCGGTAATACGCCTTCGGTGGTGATGCCGCGCTCAATACCGCCGCGCATGACGTCCCAAACCTGGGTGAAGTGCTGTTCCAGCGCCTCTTTGCTGTGTAATGCCAGCTCGTTTTGCATCATCAGGCCGGAGAGCGACAGACCACTGTCACGGCAGTGCTGTTGTAAATCAGCAGCATTTTTGTACGGCCACGGCACGGCGACTGGCGAGCTGTCGGCAAGACCAAAATGGTCTTCATCAACGATAAAGCCGCCGCCAATGGAATAGTAAGTCTGGCTATGCAGCACCTTTTCGCCTGCCAGCGCGGTAATGCGCATACCATTTTCGTGCAGAGAGAGGTTATCGGCATGGAAGTTCATGCACTGATCGACCGGGAATTCAACTTCGTGGCTGCCGTTGGCCAGCATCAGGCGGCTATGGGTGTTCACGTCCTGAATAAAGGCCGGAATGGCGTCGATATCGACGGTGTCCGGCAGGTTTCCCGCCAGGCCCATAATAATAGCGATATCGGTATGGTGGCCTTTGCCGGTCAGGGACAAAGAGCCGTAAACATCTACCACTACGCGCGTAACGTTGCGCAGCATGTCGCGTGCGATCAGGTCGTCCGTGAACTGCTTACCGGCTTTCATTGGGCCAACGGTGTGGGAACTGGAAGGGCCAATACCGATTTTAAAAATATCGAATACGCTGATCATGATGCAGTATCCATGAGAAATAGAGGGGGGAGTGCGCCGCCCAAAAAGGCGGCGCAAAGGGTTTAGCTGAACAGAGAGAAGAAAATTGCGGAGATAGCAACCAGACCCATCACGACAACGAAGGCGTTGCTGATGTGGCCGCTGTACTTACGCATAGCCGGGACTTTGTTAATGGCATACATCGGCATCAGGAACAGGATAATCGCGATAATCGGGCCACCCAGGTTCTCAATCATCCCGAGGATGCTCGGGTTCAGGGTCGCAACTGCCCAGGTGGTCACCAGCATAAAGAACGCGGTGATTTTGTTCAGTTTATTGATTTCAATGGATTTGCCTTTACCGCGCAGGGATTTGATTACCATGCCGTTAAAGCCTTCACGCGCGCCCAGGTAGTGGCCGAGGAAGGACTTGGTAATAGCAATAATTGCGATAATCGGTGCCATCCAGGCGATAACCGGTGCATTAAAGTGGTTTGCCAGGTAAGACAGAATCGAGATGTTCTGTGCTTTTGCTGCCGCCAGATCTGCCGGAGACAGGCTCAGCACGCAGCTGAAGACGAAGAACATCACCGTCAGGACCATCATGATGTGAGCAAAGCTCAGGATGCGGGAGCATTTACGCTCTGCTTCATCACCGTACTCTTCGCGTTTTGCGACGGCGAAAGAGGAGATAATCGGCGAGTGGTTAAAGGAGAAAACCATAACCGGAATTGCCAGCCATAAGGTCATCCACAGACCGTTGCCGGTTGCGCTGGTGCTGCTAAAGGAGAGGGTGTCCAGCGCGGTGGTGCTCCACTGTGGGATCAGGTACACGGCCAGCAGCATCAGTGCTGCCACAAACGGGAACACCAGGATGCTCATCGCTTTGACAATCATCTGCTCACCGAAACGTACGATAGTCATCATACCTACGATCAGAATCAGAGAGAGGATCGCGCGTGGGGGCGGGGTCATGCCGAGTTGGTGGCTCATAAAGCTTTCAACGGTGTTGGTGATAGCAACGCTGTAGACCAACAGAATCGGGTAGATGGCGAAGAAGTAGAGCAGGGTGATCAATTTACCTGCACCAGTACCAAAGTGTTCTTCAACTACTTCAGTAATGTCTTCGCCCGGGTTTTTACCGGAAAGCACAAAGCGCGTCAGACCACGGTGAGCAAAGAAGGTCATCGGAAAGGCAATGAGCGCCATAATAATCAGTGGGATCATCCCACCCACACCGGCGTTGATCGGTAAAAAGAGCACGCCTGCGCCGATAGCGGTGCCGTACAGGCCCAGCATCCACATGGTGTCCGTTTTACGCCATGCACTGCGCGCGCCACCCGATACCAGGGTGCCGGTTTGTGTTGTTTCCATCTAAAGATCTCCAGAGCTGTAATGTGCCGCTATTTGGTCAAATCCAATGCCAAAAACCACGGCGGTAATATGAAATTCGGTCATTTACGGTTTTCTTATAATTTCTTCCCGTAACTATTGGCGGGCGGAAAGATACATATATGTTATGGATGGAACAGTGATCGCGATCTCAAATACAATAATCCACTTTTTATGTGGTTATTATCAGGTCAAATATCTGCAATCGATGAATTGGGTAAAATTTATGGGCGCGAAGGCTACCATTGGCGGGATTCGCTTTCAAAGAATGAGGTGTAAAACACGATAAAATGGCTGTAAACCCGTGAGGACTTAGCGTTTTATCTAAACCAATGGCGGTTTTGTGAATGAAAATCTGTTGATGAATAGGGCCGCAATCGTTTGCCTGGTGACTCCGAAGAAGGGTGGCATAGGCCACCCTTATGGTTCAGAGGACGTCAGGTGATAATTTCGTAGCAAGGAATATAAGCAGAGCCCGGCAGCTTCATACGGTGCTGAGCAACAAAGCCCTGTAGCAGATCGTCCATTCGACGCATCATCTCGCGATCGCCGTGGATTTTATACGGACCGAATTCTTCAATGGCCTGTATCCCTACCTCTTTCACGTTACCCGTTACAATGCCAGAGAAGGCACGACGCAGGTCTGCGGCCAGGACCTCGACAGGCTGATCCGGGTAAAGTTTAAGGTTGGCCATATTTTCGTGGGTGGGTTCGAACGGCACTTGCAGGTCAGGTGCAATGCGAATCGACCAGTTGAAGCTATACGCATCGCCGGTTTCTCGACGATTCTCTTTCACCAATGGCATCGCTTTTTTCATCAGGCGTGCTACTTCTGCCGGATCGTTTATCACAATGCGGTAGTGTTTACGTGCGCTTTCGCCAAGGGTGTTCACGATGAATTCATCCAGCACGCGGAAATAGTCTGCACTCTCTTTCGGACCGGTCAGGATCAGCGGCAGGACCTGATCCTTGTTCGCCGGATTCATCAGTATGCCGAGCAGATAGAGCAGCTCTTCTGCGGTGCCGACACCACCCGGGAAGATGATAATACCGTGGGCAATACGCACGAAAGCTTCCAGACGTTTTTCAATGTCTGGCATGATAATGAGCTCGTTCACCAGCGGGTTTGGCGGTTCAGCCGCGATGATAGAAGGCTCCGTCATCCCGATAAAACGTCCCTCTTTATAACGCTGCTGGGCGTGGCCGACTGCGGCGCCTTTCATTGGCGCTTCCATTGCGCCTGGGCCACAACCGGTACAGATATTCAGCTCGCGCAGACCCAGCTGCGTACCGACGCGGCGGGCGTAGAGGTACTCTGTTTCATTAATCGAGTGACCGCCCCAGCACACCACCATGTTTGGCGCTTCCCCCACATGCAGGGCACGGGCATTACGTAAAATAGAGAAGACCAGGTTGGTGATGTGGATTGAGCTTTCCAGATTTAAATGCTGGAAACGCCCTGCATTATGGATTTGCCCGTTAACGAACAAAATATCGCGCAGCACGGCGAAAAGGTTGGCCTGCAATGAACGGATAATACGTCCATCGACAAAGGCATCTTCTGGTGGGTTGATCAGTTCCAGTTTTACGCCGCGTTCACGGCGTAATACATTGATATCAAAATTTTCGTAGCGTGACAGCAGCTCTTTGCTGTTATCGGTCAGGCTACCGGAGTTAAGCACTGCGAGTGAGCAATTGCGAAACAGTTGATACAGGTCGCTACTGGCCGTGCGTTTAAGCATATCGACTTCCAGTTGCGACAACATATCCATCGAGCCAAGCGGGCTAATATGTGTAATCAAGTGAACTCCTTACGGGATGAAAATTGTATCTTCCCTGCTGATTACAATAGCCTCCGCTTATGACGTTTAACAACCTGCTACGTGGAATCTCTCTCGCAGATAACAAAAAAGAGTGCGATTACTGGCGAACCAGTCGTCCCGTTGCCGGAGCAAAGTGTGTATTGGTGCGCCACGGGTTAATGTCCAGGCCACCACGTCGGGTGTAACGGGCGTAGACGCTAAGGCTTTCTGGCTGGCAGAAACGCTGGATATCGGTAAAGATGCGTTCGACACACTGCTCGTGAAACTCATTGTGATGTCGGAAAGAGACCAGGTAACGCAGCAGTTTTTCGCGGTCTATTTTCGCTCCGCGATACTGAATCTGCACGGAACCCCAGTCTGGCTGATGGGTAATCAGGCAGTTCGATTTCAGTAAATGGCTTACCAGTGTTTCTTCTACCACTTTGCCGCTGGCCGCATCGGTCAGCAGGTCCGCGTCGAAGTTATAGTTGTCGATGATAATATCCTGATCGTCGATGCAGCTACCGTGAAAATGGGCAATAGGCTGACCTTCAATTTCATCCAGACGATAAAGCGCGACAGCGACCTCGCCTTGCGCACAGGCGCTTAAATCCCGTTTGAGGGTTTGCTGCACCTCATCCCATGAGGCGAAGCGGGTCTGGTTAAAACTGTTGAGATAGAGCTTGAAACTCTTTGATTCAACCAGATTGACGCTGGTGTAATCCAGCGAGACGTGACCAATGGCAACCTGGGGCAAACCATTGGCGTTGAGCCAGGATAGCTCATATAACGTCCAGATATCTGCGCCCTGAAATGGCAGGTTATCCGGGTAAAGGCCCAGCGGTTCGCGGTTAAGGCTTCGAGGAACACCCTGCAGTAAGCCTGCGTCGTACTGGTCGCGGTAGTCTGTGGTTTTGCCCAGCGTCAGGCCAGCCAGCGCCTGGTGGTTATCATAGGAAGACATGTTTCATCGCCATTTTTACGGTTACACTAGACGCAAAGTGTATCCTGTCTTAGATAAAGAGAGAAACCCGTGGAAAGAGAGACCGCCCTTGCCCTGGAAGCCTTTACCGCACGTTATTGTGAAGCCTGGCAAACGACATACCAAACCTGGCCGCAAAGTGAAGAGCTTTATGGCGTGCCTTCTCCCTGCATTATCTCTTCAACGGATTCGCTGGTGACCTGGCAGCCGCAGCCTTTTTTACCCAAACAAAATGTAAACGCGATTGAACGCGCATTAGATATTGTGGTACAACCAGCGCTTCATTCTTTCTATACCACACAGTTCGCCGGGGATATGCGTGCACGGTTTCAGTCTGAAACGTTTACGCTGCTACAAACCTGGAGTCCGGACGATTTTCAGCGCGTACAGGAAAACCTTATTGGTCACCTTGTCACGCAAAAACGACTTAAGCTGTCACCGACCTTGTTCATCGCTACTCTGGAGAGCGATACCGAGGTGCTTTCGCTTTGCAACCTCAGCGGTGAAGTGGTGAAAGAGACGCTGGGACGTCAGCAGCGCGTCGTTCTCGCCCCAAACCTTGCGGACTTCCTTAGCCGCATTGAGCCAGCTCTGTAATCCCGAATGCTACTTTTCTTGTAAGAGATCTCTTACACGTCTTGTGAGAGATCCGCCCGTCGTCCTACAGGACATATCAGTACTTCATTTATAAAATCAAATATAATCAGTGGTTTAAAAATAATAACCTTAGTTTATTTATAGTAAATAGGGCAAATATTTGCCTTAAGCACACTTGTAAGACGAAGCGGAATAAGTGATTCTATCCCTCGTCGACAAGGAGTCGCACACTGAAACGAACATCAGGATGATGTTGTTTCGAGACAGGAATACACCGTGGACGGTGCTACAAGGAAGGCTTCAGGACGAAGCAAAAGGAAAATGCAGGATTGCATTGAAGGACACCTCCAGGAGGGAGAATGAGAGCCGGTCAGGATGTCTGGTGGATCATGGAGATCGAGGACACGCTTTAGGGATGAGGCTATTCCGCATCGGGGTGATGCGGGCAGGATGCACCGTTTATGGATGAACACTGGTCAGGAGACCACTGGAAAAGTTGTCAAGGATGAGCAGGGAGCACAAAGAGTAGCTGGACTGCTGCGAAACGAACCGGGAGCACTGTTTTTACAGTGCTCCCTTTTTTTATTTCCCCATCACTAATGCTATTCTGCGCGCCATTCTGATTTCTTCCGAGGTTCTTATGACGTTACATGAGCGCGTGCGCCAACAATTACACCTCATCGAGGCGCTTCTTCGCGAACAAAACCAGTGGAGCGCTATTGCCCCAGATGCCAGCGTATTTGATAGCACTCAGCCTTTCTGTATGGACACTCTCGAGCCGTTTGAGTGGCTGCAATGGGTGTTGATTCCACGTATGCATGCTTTGCTGGATGGTAATCACCCGTTGCCGGGGTCATTTGCCGTTACGCCCTATTATGAAATCGCCCTCGATTCAACTCATCCTGCCCGCGATGTTCTTCTGGCACAGCTTGAAGCCCTGGATGCCCTGTTTGCGGACGAAGAAGCATAATGCTGGAGATAATTTACCAGGACGAATGGCTGGTCGCGGTCAATAAACCGTCCGGTTGGCTGGTGCACCGAAGCTGGCTTGATCGCGATGAAAAAGTCGTGGTGATGCAGACCGTAAGGGATCAGATTGGTCAGCACGTTTTCACTGCCCATCGCCTCGACAGACCCACGTCCGGCGTGCTGCTGATGGGGCTGTCCAGCGAAGCAGGTCGTTTGTTATCGCAGCAATTTGAACAACACCAGATGCAAAAACGTTATCACGCCATTGTGCGTGGCTGGTTAATGGACGAGGCGGTGCTGGATTACCCACTGGTAGAAGAGCTGGATAAAATCGCAGACAAATTTGCCCGCGATGATAAAGGCCCGCAGCCAGCTGTCACCCACTATCGCGGGCTCGCCACCACCGAAATGCCCGTTGCGACCGGTAAATTTCCCACCACGCGCTATGGTTTGGTTGAGTTGAATCCGCAAACCGGACGTAAACATCAGCTTCGCCGCCACCTTTCCCATCTTCGTCATCCGATTATCGGTGACAGCAAGCACGGTGACCTGCGCCAAAATCGTAGTGCATCTGCCCATTTTGGCTGCGACCGTCTGATGCTCCACGCAAGTCAGTTAAGCCTGACCCACCCGTTTACCGGCGAACCGCTGACCATCCGCGCGGGGCTGGACGATGTGTGGATGCAGGCATTGTCACAGTTCGGCTGGCTGGGGCTTCTCCCTGAGAATGAAAGGGTTGAGTTTGCTCCAGTCAACGGTCAGGATGACGGAAACGGTGTTTAACCCAAGGAGTGAATGGCATGGCTGAAATCGGAATATTTGTGGGCACAATGTATGGCAACGCGCTGCTGGTCGCAGAAGAAGCTGAAGCCATTCTTACTGCTCAGGGCCACAAGGCCACGGTGTTTGAAGACCCTGAAGCCGGGGACTGGAAGCACTATCAGGATAAATATGCGCTGATTGTGACCTCTACAACCGGGCAGGGCGACTTACCGGAGAGCATTGTACCGCTGTTTCAGTTTATTCGTGACAGCCTGGGTTACCAGCCGGAATTGCGTTATGGGGTCATCGCTTTGGGCGATAGCACATACTCGAATTTCTGCGGCGGCGGTAAACAGTTCGATGCACTGTTACAAGAGCAAAATGCGCAGCGTGTGGGAGATATGTTACTGATTGATGCCAGCGAAGACCCTGAGCCTGAAACCCGCTCCAATCCTTGGGTTGAACACTGGGCAACACTGCTGAAATAAGGTTTTGCCCTCCCCCTACCAGGAGGGCTAACCACTATTTTTAGTCAGTTAGCAAAGAAATTGCGACAAAAGGCATTATCTGCCGACTGAATCGAGTAAGCATCGGGCAAATGCCAGTAAAACCCCCGTTTTAACCCCCCACGAAAAGTGCACTTTCACTGCGTCAAGCGACGCGTTTCACAGTAATTAAAACTGCCTGACTTTTGGCCAAATGTTAGCGCCCCAACTTTTCATTTCCGTGAGTTAGTCCCCATCACCTTGTGCTGATGCAATAAACCCAAATGACCAGGCTATGGAATGTTGTGTGGTTGCACGGTGAGAGATCATCTACCCCTTTTTATACTTTTCTCGCCAGTCAATAAAACGCAGTACGCAGGGAATAGCGACCCGGCAATAAAGCTGCGAAAAAACACAAATACATCATCCTGACTACCCCTACCGGTTGTGCTGTTCAGGGTGAATGTACATGAACATTTATGCTTCGGGAGTACAACCATGAGTTCATTAAGCCAAGCAGCGAGCAGCGCCGAAAAGCGCACAAATGCCCGCTACTGGATAGTGGTGATGCTGTTTATCGTCACATCCTTCAACTACGGTGACCGCGCAACGCTGTCGATCGCCGGTTCACAAATGGCCAAAGACATTGGCCTTGACCCGATCGGTATGGGTTATGTTTTCTCTGCATTTTCATGGGCCTATGTAATAGGTCAGATCCCGGGCGGCTGGTTGCTTGACCGCTTCGGTTCCAAACGCGTTTATTTCTGGTCCATCTTTATCTGGTCCCTGTTTACCTTACTGCAAGGCTTCGTCGATATTTTCAGCGGCTTTGGCATCATTATTGCGCTCTTTACCTTGCGCTTCCTGGTGGGTCTGGCGGAGGCTCCGTCCTTCCCGGGCAACAGTCGAATAGTGGCGGCCTGGTTCCCGGCACAGGAAAGGGGGACGGCGGTCTCGATTTTTAACTCCGCACAGTATTTCGCTACGGTCATCTTCGCACCGATCATGGGTTGGTTGACCCATGAAGTGGGCTGGTCACACGTGTTCTTCTTTATGGGCGGTCTGGGTATTGTTATCAGCTTCATCTGGCTGAAAGTGATTTACGAGCCAAACGAACACCCGAAAGTGAACAAGAAAGAGCTGGAGTACATTGCTGAAGGCGGCGCGCTGATCAACATGGATCAGAAGAAAGACGCGGTTAAAGTGCCGTTTAGCGTGAAATGGGGCCAAATCAAGCAGTTGCTCGGTTCCCGCATGATGATGGGTATCTATCTCGGCCAGTACTGCATTAACGCACTGACCTACTTCTTCATCACCTGGTTCCCGGTCTATCTGGTTCAGGCGCGTGGTATGTCGATTCTCAAAGCAGGCTTCATTGCCTCTGTTCCGGCAATCTGCGGATTTGCAGGTGGGGTGCTCGGTGGGGTGATTTCTGACTGGTTGATGCGCCGTACCGGCTCTCTGAACATCGCACGTAAAACGCCAATCGTACTGGGCATGCTGCTCTCCATGGTGATGGTGTTCTGTAACTACACGGATGCGGAATGGCTGATCATCGGCTTCATGTCCATGGCGTTCTTCGGTAAAGGCATCGGTGCGCTGGGCTGGGCGGTTATGGCTGACACAGCACCAAAAGAAATCAGTGGCCTCAGCGGCGGCCTGTTCAACATGTTCGGCAACATCTCCGGCATCGTGACCCCGATTGCTATCGGCTACATCGTCGGTACCACCGGTTCGTTTAATGGTGCGCTGATCTACGTTGGTATCCATGCTCTGGTTGCAGTACTGGCCTACCTGGTGCTGGTCGGAAATATCAAACGTATTGAACTGAAACCTGTTACAGGACAATAACTATGAGCACGCAAGCTAGCCCCGTTATTACTGATATGAAGGTCATCCCGGTTGCCGGTCATGACAGCATGTTGATGAATATTGGCGGCGCGCATAACGCGTATTTCACTCGTAACATCGTGGTGCTCACGGACAACGCCGGTAACACCGGCGTTGGCGAAGCCCCCGGTGGCGAAGTGATTTACCAGACCCTGGTGGACGCCATTCCGATGGTGCTGGGGCAGGAAGTGGCCCGTCTGAACAAAGTGGTTCAGCGGGTGCACAAAGGCAATCAGGCGCACGACTTCGATAACTTCGGCAAGGGTGCCTGGACCTTTGAACTGCGCGTCAACGCGGTGGCGGCGCTGGAAGCCGCCCTGCTGGACCTGCTCGGCAAAGCCCTGAACGTGCCGGTCTGCGAACTGCTCGGGCCGGGAAAACAGCGCGATGCGGTGACGGTGCTGGGTTACCTGTTCTACATCGGCGACCGCACGAAAACCGACCTGCCGTATCTCGACAAAACCGACGGTCAGCACGACTGGTATCGCCTGCGTCATCAGGAAGCGATGAACAGCGACGCGGTGGTGCGCCTGGCGGAAGCGTCTCAGGACCGCTACGGTTTCAAAGACTTCAAGCTCAAGGGCGGGGTGCTGCCGGGTGAGAAGGAAATCGAGACCGCCCGTGCGCTGAAAAAACGCTTCCCGGATGCGCGTATCACGGTGGACCCGAACGGGGCGTGGCTGCTGGATGAAGCCATCGAACTCTGCAAAGGGCTGCAGGACGTGCTGACCTACGCGGAAGACCCGTGCGGGGCAGAGCAGGGGTTCTCCGGGCGTGAGGTGATGGCGGAGTTCCGTCGGGCGACCGGTCTGCCGGTGGCCACCAACATGATTGCCACCAACTGGTGTGAAATGGGTCACTCGGTGATGCTGAACGCGGTGGACATCCCGCTGGCGGACCCGCACTTCTGGACGCTGTCGGGTGCGGTGCGCGTGGCGCAACTGTGCGACGACTGGGGCCTGACCTGGGGTTGTCACTCCAACAACCACTTTGATATCTCTCTGGCAATGTTCACCCACGTGGGTGCAGCGGCCCCGGGTAACCCGACGGCGATTGACACGCACTGGATTTGGCAGGAAGGCGAAGCCCGTCTGACCAAAGAGCCGCTGGAAATTAAGGGCGGTCAGATAGCGGTGCCGGATGCACCGGGTCTGGGTGTGGAGATTGACTGGGCGCAGATAGAGAAAGCCCACGAGGCCTACAAACGGCTGCCGGGCGGTGCGCGTAACGACGCCGGTCCGATGCAGTACCTGATCCCGGGCTGGAAATTTGATCGTAAGCGTCCGGTATTTGGTCGTCAGTAACAGACAAAAGGAATCACGATGAGTACGCAAAGTTCGACTCCTGTTGTTACCTCAGTCAAAGTCATCCCGGTTGCCGGTCATGACAGCATGCTGATGAACCTGAGCGGTGCCCATGCACCGTTCTTCACCCGTAACATCGTTATCATCACCGATAACTCCGGCAACACCGGCGTGGGTGAAGTCCCGGGCGGCGAAAAAATCCGCCAGACCATCGAAGACGCCGCACCGCTGATTGTGGGCAAAACCCTCGGCGCCTACAAAAACGTCCTCAATGAAGTCCGTAACGCCTTTGCTGACCGCGATGCCGGTGGCCGTGGCCTGCAGACCTTTGACCTGCGCACCACTATCCACGTGGTCACTGCCATTGAAGCTGCCATGCTCGACCTGCTGGGTAAACACCTCGGCGTTAACGTCGCCTCCCTGCTGGGCGACGGCCAGCAGCGCAATGAAGTGGAAATGCTCGGCTACCTGTTCTTCGTCGGGAACACCAAAGCCACCCCGCTGCCGTACCAGAGCCAGCCGGATGACAAATGCGACTGGTATCGCGTGCGTCACGAAGAGGCCATGACCCCGGACCGCGTGGTGCGTCTGGCAGAAGCCGCGTATGAAAAATACGGCTTCAATGATTTCAAACTGAAAGGCGGCGTGCTGGCTGGCGAAGAAGAAGCCGAGTCTATCGTTGCCCTGGCAAAACGCTTCCCGCAGGCCCGCGTCACCCTCGACCCGAACGGTGCATGGTCCCTGAACGAAGCGATTAACATCGGCAAACACCTGAAAGGCGTGCTGGCCTATGCGGAAGATCCGTGTGGCGCTGAGCAGGGCTTCTCCGGCCGTGAAGTGATGGCGGAATTCCGTCGCGCTACCGGTCTGCCGACCGCGACCAACATGATTGCCACCGACTGGCGTCAGATGGGTCACACCCTGTCCCTGCAGTCCGTGGATATCCCGCTGGCGGATCCGCACTTCTGGACCATGCAGGGGTCGGTACGTGTGGCGCAGATGTGCCATGAGTTTGGCCTGACATGGGGTTCTCACTCTAACAACCACTTCGACATTTCACTGGCCATGTTCACCCACGTGGCGGCGGCTGCACCGGGCAAAATCACCGCCATAGACACCCACTGGATCTGGCAGGAAGGTAACCAGCGTCTGACCAAAGAGCCGTTTGAAATCAAAGGCGGGATGGTGCAGGTACCGACGACACCGGGTCTGGGCGTGGAGCTGGATATGGACCAGGTGATGAAGGCGCACGAGCTGTATCAGAAACACGGTCTGGGCGCGCGTGACGATGCCATGGGGATGCAGTACCTGATCCCAGGCTGGACGTTTGACAACAAACGTCCTTGCATGGTGCGTTAATGGAATAGCCAGCCTCTGCGGGGGCTGGCATTTTCCTTAGGCTTCCGGGTATATGCTTGCGGCAGTGAATATGCGTAAGGATGGCTTATGAAGATTGTTATCGCACCTGACTCTTATAAAGAAAGTTTGAGTGCATTAGATGTTGCGACCGCCATTGAAAGCGGATTTCGCGAAATTTTTCCAACGGCGGAATATGTAAAATTGCCGGTAGCGGACGGTGGCGAAGGGACAGTTGAAGCCATGGTTGCCGCAACCAGTGGACGTATTGTCAATGTTGCGGTAAAGGGCCCACTGGGTGAGCACGTTGACGGTTTTTATGGTCTGTCTGGTGATGAAAAATGTGCATTTATCGAGATGGCTGCTGCCAGCGGTCTTGAACTGGTTCCACCCGCACAGCGCGATCCGCTGATCACCACGTCGTGGGGGACCGGTGAACTGATTCGTCACGCATTGGACGCGGGTGTAAAACATATCATCATCGGTATTGGCGGGAGCGCCACCAATGATGGCGGTGCCGGTATGGTGCAGGCGCTGGGTGCGAAATTGCTGGATGAAACTGGCCAGCAGATTGGTCCCGGCGGCGCTGCTCTGGAAATGCTTGCCAACATTGATGTGCGCGAGCTGGACAAACGTCTGGCTGACTGCCGCATTGAAGTCGCCTGTGATGTGACCAACCCGTTGACCGGAAAAGAAGGGGCATCAGCCATCTTCGGGCCACAGAAAGGGGCGACACCGAAAATGATCGCCCGTCTGGATCAGGCGCTGGGCCATTTTGCAAAACTCATTGCGCGGGATCTGGATCTGGATGTCCTGAATCTGGCTGGCGGTGGTGCAGCTGGCGGTATGGGCGCTGGGCTCTTTGCATTCTGCGGCGCGGAATTGCGCCAGGGCATTGAGATTGTGACCGATGCACTTGCCCTGGATTCCCATGTTGCAGATGCTGATCTGGTTATCACCGGTGAAGGGCGCATTGATAGCCAGACCATCAACGGCAAAGTGCCGGTTGGGGTGGCCAGAGTCGCCAAACGCTATAATGTCCCGGTTATCGGTATCGCCGGAAGCCTGACGGCTGACGTGGGTGTGGTGCACGACCACGGTATTGATGCGGTGTTCAGCGTGATTTATAAGGTCTGTTCACTGGAAGATGCGCTGGAGAATGCGGGAGAAAACGTCCGCATGACCGCCCGCAATGTGGCAGCGGTATTAAAAATCGGACAAAGCAAGTAACGCATCTTCGTCATTTACCCTCTCCTTTTGGGAGAGGGTATCAACCATTATCCCATCAATTTACGCGTCTCGCGGGTCACGTTATCCATCTCATCAAGCAGTTCCAGGAACTCAGGTTCTAAATCCTCTGCTGGTACTCCACTGCGCAAATGGTGCTCTATCAGCTTACAGAGATTTTTGAGGCGTGGAACGCCACTGTAGCTGCAACTGCCATGGAGCTTATGGATGGATTCCATCAGACCATCCGGCTCCTCGCCGACCAATTGTTCCTCAACTCGATTGCGGATTTCCGGTAAAAAGGCGACCAACATTTGCAACAGTTCGCGGGCAAGGTCGGTTTTACCTGCTGCCTGGCGCAGGGCAAGCTGCCAGTCGAGCGTCGCGTCTTCGTTTACCACCGGTTCTGCCACTTTGGCTATGTCGGCTGTAGGAGCGACGCTGGTGGTGACCGGATCGGGTTTATAGCGCTGCAACAGGTTATGCAGTTTGTCTTCTTCGATGGGCTTCGCCAGATAATCGTTCATCCCGGCGCTGAGCAGTTTCTCTTTTTGCCCGGCCATGGCATGGGCGGTGACCGCAATCACGGGTGTTTGTTGCTGATGGGGTAACTGGCGGATAAGTTCGCAGGCACGGATGCCATCCATCTCCGGCATCTGGATATCCATAAGGATAAGGTCAAACTGCATTTGTTTTGCCCGCTCCAGCGCCTGCGCACCACTGGAACACACTTCAACATGCTGCACCTGATCTTCCAGCAGTACGCCGATGAGCTTCAGGTTGGCGGGGTTATCATCCACGGCCATGACTGACATCGGCAGTTTGCTTTCATCAACAAATGGCGTGTGGCGTGCCGAGCGACAGTATTCAGTTAAAGCCGGTAGCAGACGTGTGGCGGTCAGTGGTTTTTGCAGACAGGCGGCTGCGCCATCCTGTTTAAGCTCTTCTGCATTGATTTGTGCATGGCATGGCAGCGCCAAAAGCAGATAGTCGGTCATCGATTTGGCTCTCGCCAGCCGCTCATGTTGCATGGTCAAAGGTTCACGGAACGTGACTGGTACTGACATCAGTAGGATATCGTAATGATCTGGCGGTAGGGCTGAGAACGACGGGCTGTAAATGACTTCAAGCGGCGTTGTACCCAACACATCCAACGTGCTTTGTGCAGCCGCTGCATTCGGTTCGATATAGGCCAAACGCTTACCTTCAAGGCAGCCCGTAACAGGCCCTTCAGTAATAGCATTGGGGTTCAGATCGAGGTTGATATGGAACCAGAAGGTCGAGCCGCGATTAGGCTGGCTATGGAACGAGATATCGCCGCCCATCTCATTGACCAGGCGTTGGGTAATGACCAGGCCCAGTCCTGTTCCGCCGTGGCGACGAGAAATGCTGGCGTCGGCCTGACGAAACGCCTGGAACAGACGCGACTGATCGCGCTCAGGAATGCCGATGCCGGTGTCACGGATCTGTACTTCAATCTGCACTTTGTTGTTACTGATGGAGCGTCTTTCCACCAGAATATCGATGTTGCCGCTTTCGGTGAATTTTATGGCATTACCCACGATGTTGGTAATGACCTGTTGTAGGCGCAGCGGATCACCAATTACGTTATCGGGCACATCATTACGGGTGTTGAGCGTCAGTTCCAGACCTTTGTCGTGAGCCGAGTGGGCCAGCAGCGTCACCACCTCATCCAGGGTACTGCGCAGCGGGAATGGAATGCTTTCGAGGATCAATTTTCCAGCTTCGAGTTTAGAGAAGTCCAGAACGTCATTGATGATCGCCAGCAAATTATTGGCCGAACGTTCAATGGTCAGCATATGGTCACGTTGTGTCGGATTAAGCTCCGATTTCAGCGTCAGACGGGTAAAGCCAATGACGCCATTAAGCGGGGTCCGCAGTTCATGTGACATGTTGGCGAGGAACTCGGATTTGATACGCGCCGCCTCCTGGGCACGTTTTTTCGCCAGATCCAGTTCAACGTTCTGGATCTCCATCTGTTCCAGCGTTTCGCGCAGGTCCGATGTCGACTGATCGATATTATGCTGCATCTCTTCGTGGTAGGCCGCCAGCGACATGGCCATCGAGTTAATGCCGTTTTTCAACATATCGAGCTCGCCGAGCATAAAGCCCTCAACGCGGCTATCCAACTGACCGCGACGGATGCGATCGACCGTGTTGACCATATTGCGAATGGGGCTGGTAACATCGCGCATCAGCCGCCAGCCAAAAATCAGGGCGATACCAATACAGAACAAAATCATCAAGCTGGAGATAAAAATCTCTTTGTACTGTTGAAGCCGAACGGACTTGAGATCCAGTTCCAGCGCCACATATCCCAGCATGTTGCCTGCGGGTTTCGCGTCCGTCGCGGCAGATTCATCCGGTGAATACCCTTCTGAAACGATGGGTGTGCGCAGGATCATCTGATCCCCCACTCGGGTGACGGTCAAACGCCGTGGTAGTGGTGCGCCGTCAGCGAGACGAAGCCCTCGGGGATCAAGCTGGAAATTGGAGGTTACAAAGAGGTGATTTTGCCCATCATAGACAGAGATGGCGCGAACGATTTCGGAATGACGGCGATGCAGCACGCTGATGAGCTGACCAATGGCTTCCCGGTCCTGTAGTGTCATGCTGTATTCACTGGAGACCGCGAGGGGTTCAATGATACTGGCACCCGCGTCTTCCAGTTGACGCTGTAAGTCATTGTAGCGATGAACGACGAAGAAGATGCTCAGCAGCACACCGATTAACACAGTGGGGGCGAGTATCAGAATCATCATGCGCGCACGCAGGCTGTAGTTGGTCATGGGGTTCCGTTATGGGAGAATGTGGCCATTATCTGTAATTGAGAAAATTCTCGGCAATGGCGCAATTCTACTCTGCAAAACGACGTGTGACGACAAGTCAAAAAGTAACCGTAACTGTCAACGACCTCGATCCCTTTGGACAGGGGGTTGCACGGCATAATGGAAAAGCGCTCTTTGTGCCAGGATTATTACCGCAAGAGACAGCAGATGTTGTTCTTGTTGACGATAAGCGGCAGTTTGCGCGGGGTGAAGTCAAACGTCGCCACAACAACAGCCCGGACCGCGTTGCACCACAGTGTCCGCACTTTGGCGTGTGCGGTGGATGCCAACAACAGCACGCCAGCGTTGCGCTACAGCAACGTAGTAAAAGTGCTGCACTTGCCCGATTAATGAAGCGCGACGTTGAAGAGGTCATCTCCGGAACGGAATGGGGATATCGCCGCCGCGCACGTCTAAGCCTCAGTTGGCAGCCGAAGTCTCAACGTCTGGATATAGGCTTTCGCAAGGCGAGCGGCAAAGAGATTATTAATATATCGCGTTGCCCGGTGCTGGTGCCCCGTCTTGAAGCATTGTTGGTGCCGTTGCGCGAATGTTTGACACAGTTGCAGGGGGCACACCACTTAGGTCACGTTGAACTTGTACTGGCAGATAACGGTCCGCTGATGGTTCTTCGTCACACGGCACCGCTTGTTGCTGCTGATAAGCAAAAACTGGAACGCTTTTCGCATTCCGAGGGACTGATGCTGTATCTGGCACCAGAAAGCGAGATACTTGAACGCGTTAGTGGAGAAGCCCCCTGGTATAGCTCGAAGGGGCTACGCTTAATGTTCAGTCCACGAGATTTCATCCAGGTTAATGACGGCATGAACCAGAAGATGGTGGCTGCTGCACTGGCCTGGCTTGATGTGCAGCCTGAAGATCGTGTGCTGGATCTGTTCTGCGGGATGGGTAACTTTACGCTGCCTCTGGCAATGCAGGCGGCAAGTGTGGTGGGTGTCGAAGGCGTGGCAGAACTGGTGGCAAAAGCGCACGAAAACGCGGTGCAAAATGAGTTGCACAATGTGACATTTTTTCATGAAAATCTGGAAGAGGATGTCACTAAGCAGCCGTGGGCGCGTCAGGGATTTGATAAAATTCTGCTGGACCCAGCCCGTGCTGGTGCGGCAGGTGTCATGCAGTATATTGTAAAATTAGCGCCCCAAAAAGTGGTGTACGTTTCCTGTAACCCGGCGACTCTTGCCCGAGACAGCGAAGCGCTATTAAATGCGGGTTACCAGATTCGGCGGCTGGCTATGCTTGATATGTTCCCGCACACTGGGCATCTGGAATCGATGGTTTTATTCGAGCATCAGTGATTAATTTCGGCTTGCCGAATTCGGCAGGCCCGGTCCCTTAAAGGAGAGGACAATGGTTGCGGTAAGAAGTGCGCATTTGAATAAAGCGGGTGAATTCGATCCTAAAAAATGGATCGCCAGTCTGGGTATCTCCAGTCAGCCGTCGTGTGAACGCTTAGCCGAAACCTGGGAATATTGTCTGCGACAAACGCAGGGACACCCCGACGCTGAATTACTGCTCTGGCGCGGCGTCGAGATGGTGGAAATCCTCTCCATGCTCAGTATGGACATCGACACTCTGCGGGCGGCAATGCTGTTCCCGCTGGCAGATGCGGATGTCGTCAGTGAAGACGTACTGCGCGAAAGTGTGGGTAATTCCATTGTTGAGCTAATCCACGGTGTGCGCGACATGGCAGCTATCCGCCAGCTCAAGGCGACCCATACTGATTCGGTCTCATCCGAACAGGTGGATAACGTGCGTCGTATGCTGCTGGCGATGGTGGATGATTTCCGCTGCGTGGTTATCAAACTGGCTGAGCGCGTGGCTCACCTACGTGAAGTCAAAGACGCACCGGAAGATGAACGCGTACTGGCTGCGAAAGAATGTACCAATATCTATGCGCCATTGGCTAACCGTCTCGGGATTGGTCAGTTGAAATGGGAGCTGGAAGATTACTGCTTCCGTTACCTGCATCCGGCCGAATACAAGCGTATCGCCAAGCTTCTTCACGAGCGTCGTATCGATCGTGAACACTACATCGACGAGTTCGTCGGCCATTTGCGTTCTGAAATCAAAAATGAAGGCGTTAAAGCCGAAGTTTATGGTCGCCCGAAACACATCTACAGCATCTGGCGAAAAATGCAGAAGAAGCATCTGGCGTTCGATGAATTGTTTGATGTGCGTGCGGTGCGTATCGTTGCCGAGCGTCTACAGGACTGCTATGCGGCATTAGGCATTGTGCATACTCATTTCCGTCATTTGCCGGATGAGTTTGATGACTACGTGGCTAACCCGAAACCGAACGGCTACCAGTCTATCCATACTGTCGTACTGGGGCCGGGCGGTAAAACCGTAGAAATCCAGATTCGTACCAAACAGATGCACGAGGACGCTGAACTGGGCGTGGCTGCGCACTGGAAATATAAAGAAGGTACCGCGACGCCTGGCCCGCGTTCCAGCCACGAAGATCGCATTGCCTGGCTGCGTAAACTGATTGCTTGGCAGGAAGAGATGGCGGACTCCGGCGAATTGCTGGATGAGGTACGTAGCCAGGTCTTTGATGACCGGGTCTACGTGTTTACCCCGAAAGGGGATGTGGTTGACCTACCCGCAGGCTCCACGCCGCTTGACTTCGCTTACCACATTCACAGTGATGTTGGGCACCGCTGCATTGGGGCAAAAATTGGCGGGCGTATTGTTCCCTTTACCTACCAGCTGCAGATGGGCGATCAGATTGAAATTATCACCCAGAAGCAGCCGAATCCAAGCCGTGACTGGCTGAACCCAAATCTGGGTTACGTGACGACCAGCCGTGGACGCTCCAAAATCCACAACTGGTTCCGTAAACAGGACAGAGATAAAAACATTCTTGCTGGTCGTCAGATACTTGACGATGAGTTGGCTCATCTCGGTATCAGCCTGAAAGAGGCAGAGAAACAGCTGCTCCCACGTTACAACTTTAACGATCTGGAAGAGCTGCTGGCGGCCATTGGTGGCGGTGATATTCGTCTTAACCAGATGGTCAATTTCCTGCAGGCGCAGTTCAATAAGCCGAGTGCTGCTGAACAGGATGCTGCCGCACTCAAGCAGTTGCAGCAGAAAACTTACGCACCGCAGACACGCAGCAAAGATAACGGTCGCGTGGTTGTAGAGGGCGTCGGTAATCTGATGCACCACATTGCGCGCTGCTGCCAGCCGATTCCGGGCGATGAGATTGTTGGCTTTATCACACAGGGCAGGGGGATCTCTATCCACCGGGCGGATTGCGATCAGCTTCATGAGCTTCGCGCCCACGCGCCGGAGCGTCTGGTTGATGCTGTCTGGGGTGAGAGTTACTCTGCGGGCTATTCGCTGGTGGTACGTGTCACCGCGAATGACCGTAGTGGCCTGCTGCGTGATATCACCACTATTCTTGCCAACGAGAAGGTCAACGTACTCGGCGTTGCCAGTCGTAGCGACACTAAGCAACAGCTTGCCACTATCGATATGAATATCGAAATCTACAACCTGCAGGTGCTGGGCCGCGTGCTCAGTAAACTGAACCAGGTACCGGATGTGATCGACGCCCGTCGACTGCATGGCGGCTGAGCAGAGAATTAACGCCATCGAATCAGTTTCGGTGGCGTTTCTACTATACCGAGCATATTTCTGAATTTTGATCTACGAACTTAATTTAGCGTACTTTCGCGTTAGACTATCTCACGCATTAACGTTTAAAAATTAAATAATGTTATTTTATTTTAATTAAATGCACTGGAGATTTTATGTTTTACGGTTCTAAAAAGGAATTTGAACAACAAAAAAATGAATTCCTGGATGCTGCACATTTTTTGTGGATGACAGATCCATTTTATTTCAAGCAGTCAGAGTTTTTTAGCCGAATTGATAGCGTGGTCAGACAGGTTGAGACTGAAATGAAAATAAACTGTCTTTCATGGGCGGGTGGCGAGTAAATATATAAAATATAAAACGGCAGTTTTTAATTATCAGCAATCTGTTATCTTAAATGATAAAATATATTCCAAGTGGATGGCAGAGCAAGAATACAAAAGTAAACGGTCTGCAGAATTATACAAGTTATACAATAAAATAATCGGTTTTCTGGCCGGTATAGGGCAGGTGGCTACGGGAGTGGGGATTTGTGTGTCTACTGCCAGTAGTGGAATGATACCTGGTGCTTCAATGATAATGCAGGGTCTAAATAATACTTATGAAAATGGATATTACCTTGTGGTCTATGAGGAAGTCTCTGGGCCACTCAGGGATGCATACCATTATGCGGCGAACAAGACCGGTTATGATGGAAGAAAGGCGGACATTGCCTACGGCACGATAGATCTTGCTCTTTCCGGATATGGATTGTTCAGAAAAATACCCACACCACGAGAAAAATCATGGAACCTATTTGGCATTACGATAAAACAAACAGATTATGTACGCGGTGTTCGCGAAATATCTAAACCTGTCTTCATGCTTGAGAGCATCAGCGATGAATTTACTATTTTATCATTGATGCCTGCTTTTAATGAAAACGACTTGAGGCACTAAAGATGGAGCAGGATGTTATCTTTTTATCGAAGTCATGGTTTCCGGTTGTTTTTTATTATTTGGCGGGAGTGGTTTTTTTTATAGGGTGTTATCGCCTGCATAGGTGTGTTTGTCTTTATTCAAATGCGCTGTATCGCTTTTTATTTGTTGTTGTAATAAATATCTTCTGTTTAATTCATATCATAACTGGATTTTACGATGTTGTGGGCTATCGCGGATATGGATATGGATATGGGATATTGAGCTCATACGATATCGCTGGTTACGTCTCGATTCAGTTCGGTGCCATTTTTTTCGCAGTCCTAAATGCGTTATTGGTTCGGCGAATATAGTATGGGGGTGGAAGCCGCCCGCTAACACGTTATCATGAGTGAAAGTTGAAATGAAAAGAGGCTGTATGACTGTCACAATCAACAAAACACAAATTGATCGCCTGCTTGGCATCATGCAACGACTGCGTGACCCGGAAAACGGCTGCCCGTGGGACAAAGAACAGACGTTCGCCACCATCGCACCTTATACCCTTGAAGAGACCTACGAAGTGCTGGACGCTATCGCCCGCGAAGATTTTGACGATTTGCGCGGCGAGCTTGGCGATTTACTGTTCCAGGTGGTGTTTTACGCGCAAATGGCGCAGGAGCAGACACTGTTCAACTTTGATGATGTCTGTGCGGCCATCAGCGACAAGCTGGAGCGCCGTCACCCGCATATTTTCGGGGATGCCCATGCTGAAAACAGCACCGAAGTGCTGGCGCGTTGGGAAGAGATCAAAACCGCAGAGCGGGCAGAAAAATCCCAGCACTCGGCACTGGATGACATTCCCCACAGCCTTCCGGCGTTAATGCGCGCGCATAAAATTCAAAAACGTTGCTCCACTGTCGGTTTCGACTGGACTTCTCTTGGCCCGGTGCTGGACAAAGTTTACGAAGAGATTGATGAAGTAATGGATGAAGCAAAACAGGCCGTGGTGGATCAGGCCAGGGTGGAAGAGGAGATGGGCGATTTGCTGTTTGCGACCGTTAATCTTTCTCGCCATTTAGGGGTAAAAGCCGAAGTCGCATTACAAAAAGCAAACCTGAAGTTTGAGCGTCGTTTCCGCGAAGTGGAAAGAATTGTTACCGCGCGTGGCCTGGAAATGACCGGGGTTGACCTCGAAACGATGGAAGAAGTCTGGCAGGAAGTAAAACGCCAGGAAACTGATCTCTAACGGATTTATGCGATCAAGCGCTATTTGTGTGATTTTTTAAATAACAAGCGCTTGATTTGCGTCAAAAACATTTAGCCGAAAGTGGCTATTTTCTCACTCCCTATATGAGTTTTGGCTGAGACAGGAGACCGAGAATGAAAGTTTGTGAGGCTCGTCCTCTTCGGGTATACTACTTTCCCGTCCTGGTTATTCCATCGTTTCACCCTAACTTCTCAGGTTCAGCATGACAACGAACTATATTTTTGTGACCGGCGGGGTCGTATCCTCTCTGGGTAAAGGCATTGCCGCAGCCTCCCTCGCAGCCATTCTTGAAGCCCGTGGCCTCAATGTGACCATGATGAAACTGGATCCGTATATCAACGTCGATCCAGGTACCATGAGCCCAATCCAACACGGGGAAGTGTTCGTTACTGAAGACGGCGCTGAAACCGATCTGGACCTGGGTCACTATGAGCGTTTCATTCGCACCAAGATGACGCGTCGTAACAACTTCACGACTGGCCGTATCTACTCTGAAGTTCTGCGCAAAGAGCGTCGTGGCGACTACCTGGGCGCAACCGTTCAGGTAATTCCGCACATCACTAACGCCATCAAAGAACGCATCATTGAAGGTGGCGAAGGCCACGATGTGGTGCTGGTAGAAATCGGCGGTACCGTAGGTGATATTGAATCCCTGCCGTTCCTTGAAGCGATTCGCCAGATGGCCGTTGAAGTGGGCCGTGAGCGCACTCTGTATATGCACCTGACGCTGGTTCCGTACATGGCCGCTTCCGGTGAAGTCAAAACCAAACCGACTCAGCACTCCGTTAAAGAGCTGCTTTCTATCGGTATTCAGCCTGACATTCTGATCTGCCGCTCTGACCGTGCTGTTCCGGCCAACGAGCGTGCAAAGATTGCTTTGTTCTGTAATGTTCCTGAAAAGGCTGTTATCTCCCTTAAAGACGTCGATTCCATTTATAAAATTCCGGGCCTGTTGAAATCACAGGGGCTGGACGATTATATTTGTAAACGATTCAGCTTGAACTGCCCGGAAGCAAATCTGGCAGAATGGGAACAGGTCATTTACCAGCAGGCTAACCCGGTAAATGAAGTGACCATTGGCATGGTCGGTAAGTACATTGAACTGCCGGATGCTTACAAGTCCGTTATCGAAGCACTGAAACACGGTGGTCTGAAAAATCGCGTTTCCGTCAACATCAAACTGATCGATTCGCAAGATGTTGAAACACGTGGTGTCGAAATTCTCAAAGATCTGGATGCTATCCTGATCCCGGGTGGTTTCGGTTATCGCGGTGTGGAAGGCAAAATCGCCACTGCACGCTATGCGCGTGAAAACAATATTCCTTATCTGGGCATTTGCCTGGGGATGCAGGTTGCTCTCATCGAGTATGCTCGCAACGTTGCGGGCATGGAGAATGCCAACTCAACGGAATTTGTGCCAGACTGTAAGTACCCGGTTGTGGCGCTCATTACCGAATGGCGAGATGAAGAAGGCCAGATTGAAGTACGTTCGGAGAAGAGCGATCTCGGTGGCACCATGCGCCTCGGCGCGCAAGCGTGTCAGCTTGGCGACGACAGCCTGGTCCGTCAGTTGTATGACGCGCCTACCATTGTTGAACGTCATCGTCATCGCTACGAAGTGAACAACCTGCTGTTGAAACAAATTGAAGCTGCGGGTCTGCGTGTTGCAGGCCGTTCCGGCGATGATCAGTTGGTCGAGATCATCGAAGTGCCAAACCATCCGTGGTTCGTCGCTTGTCAATTCCACCCGGAATTTACTTCTACGCCGCGTGATGGGCACCCACTGTTTGCAGGCTTCGTGAAAGCCGCCAGTGAGTTCCAGAAGCGTCAGGCGAAGTAAGAGTTAGAACGGCAATGCACCCATCCGGGTGCATTGTTTGTCTGGAGTTTTAGTTTAACTTGTACTGAGGAAATCCTAATGTCCAAAATCGTTAAAGTCATCGGTCGTGAAATCATCGACTCCCGTGGTAACCCGACTGTTGAAGCTGAAGTTCACCTGGAAGGTGGTTTCGTAGGTCTGGCTGCTGCTCCGTCAGGTGCTTCTACGGGTTCCCGCGAAGCGCTGGAACTGCGCGATGGCGACAAATCTCGCTTCCTGGGTAAAGGCGTACTGAAAGCGGTTGGCGCGGTTAACGGCCCGATCGCTCAGGCAATCCTGGGTAAAGATGCGAAAGATCAGGCTGGTCTTGATAAAATCATGATCGACCTGGACGGTACTGAAAACAAATCTAACTTCGGTGCTAACGCAATCCTGGCCGTATCTCTGGCTGCTGCTAAAGCTGCTGCTGCCTCTAAAGGCCTGCCGCTGTACGCACACATCGCTGAACTGAACGGCACCCCGGGCAAATACTCCATGCCGGTTCCGATGATGAACATCATCAACGGTGGCGAGCATGCTGACAACAACGTAGACATTCAGGAATTCATGATTCAGCCAGTTGGCGCGAAATCCCTGAAAGAAGCTGTACGTATGGGTTCAGAAGTGTTCCATAACCTGGCTAAAGTTCTGAAATCCAAAGGTATGAACACTGCAGTTGGTGACGAAGGTGGCTATGCGCCGAACCTGGGTTCCAACGCAGAAGCTCTGGCTGTAATCGCTGAAGCTGTTAAAGCTGCAGGTTACGAGCTGGGCACCGACATCACTCTGGCGATGGACTGTGCAGCATCTGAATTCTACAAAGACGGTAAATACGTTCTGGCTGGCGAAGGCAACAAAGCATTCACCTCCGAAGAATTCACTCACTTCCTGGAAGATCTGACCAAACAGTACCCGATCGTGTCCATCGAAGATGGTCTGGACGAGTCTGACTGGGCTGGCTTCGCATACCAGACTAAAGTTCTGGGCGACAAAATCCAGCTGGTTGGTGACGATCTGTTCGTAACCAACACCAAGATCCTGAAAGAAGGCATCGACAAAGGCATCGTTAACTCCATCCTGATCAAATTCAACCAGATCGGTTCTCTGACCGAAACTCTGGCTGCGATCAAAATGGCGAAAGACGCTGGCTACACCGCTGTCATCTCTCACCGTTCTGGCGAAACTGAAGACGCGACCATCGCTGACCTGGCTGTTGGTACCGCTGCTGGCCAGATCAAAACAGGTTCTATGAGCCGTTCTGACCGCGTTGCTAAGTACAACCAGCTGATTCGTATCGAAGAAGCACTGGGCGAACAAGCTCCGTACAACGGTCGTAAAGAGATCAAAGGTCAGGCATAAGCCTGTCTTTCTCTGAAATGAAAATGCCAGCCCTCGGGCTGGCATTTTTTTTACCTGCGGTCACCGTTATTTAAAATCGACGGCCATTTGCTGCGGAATAGAAAGCCCGCGGGTAGTTTGCACGCACTGAGCGATGTAGTCAGTAAAGCGCGGCGGCTTCGGCATCCCCAGTTCAATCAGTTTGTCATTGCTAAAGCGGACGTTCAGCATGGCAAACGCGCCGTATAAGCGCATGGCCTTGAGCATCAGGCGTTCATTACAGGGGCCAAAGATGTTTTTCAACTCACGACGCATCTTCACCAGCGTCTCATAACTTACCTGCGTGTAGACATCTTTAACCGGTGCTGTTTCCAGTGCAGAAGCCATTGCAGCGTCAATGTCAGCAAACTTCACGCTGTTCTCTTCACCAGCGGAAATATGGATCACTTCCCCCGCTGGAATGTCGCTTTTCAGCAACATGATTAGCGCATCAGCACAATAATCCACTGGCACCACATCAATACGGTCATCCAGCGAGCACATGAATTTTTGCAACATCAGTGCCATGCTGAATACCCAGAAAATGCTGCTGGAAGGCTGGCAGCCAAAGTGTGTGTGACCCACGACAATTGACGGACGAGCGATCACCAATGGCAATTCTGGATACGTTTTACGCATCAGGTGCTCAATCGTTGATTTAGAATGGGTATATTCCACCAGATGTTCAGCATTTTCTTTGAATTCACGGCTTTCGAAAACTAATGAGTCCGCTTCCGGCGCGCAGGACATCGCTGTGCCGACGTGCAGAAAACGCTGCAACCCTTTCACTTTCGCCATGCGACCGGCAAAGGCCAGTGTGCCTTCCACGTTCACTTTCCAGATTAGTGGGTTGCTGCCGAAAGAGGCAACAGCCGCGCAGTTCAGCACATGGGTGACACCGTCCAGTCGTGGATCGTTGAGGAAGTGTTCCGGCGTGCCTAAATCGCCGAGGAGGATATGCTCAGCCGTCAGCGAGTCCAGTCGCTCTTCGCTGATATTAAATTTGCGCATATTTTCTTTCACGCGCTCGACACCGGCCTGACTATCTGCGGCCCTGACTAAAAGTAAATAATTGATTTGGCTATCATCATTCAGTATTTTTTCAAACACTGCGCCACCGAGAAACCCGGTAACACCTGTTATCAGTAGAGTGTTCATTATCGCTTACTCATTGTTATGCATTCGGCGGATTGTATTTGGCGATAATTAAACAATGCTTAAATAAGGTACGTGGTAAAAAAAGGGATTCTTAAGGTTATTTTAAGGTTCAAGTTTAGGAGGTGAGTTATTCGACAAATATTATGGGTAAGGAATTCAATAAAAAATAAAATATTTATAGTTTATTGTATTTTAACAATTTTATTTTTGTTTTGAAGGGGCGTATTTGCTAACGACTTTAACTTAGTTATCGTTATAGAAATAATTAATTACAAATGAATAATGGTTAGTTATCTAATTAAAGTCAGCATTTCGGCTTAATATTGGAGACAATCACGCAACAATTGCCAACCCCGCAGCTCGCCCTCCGAGACGAAATCTGCAATAATTATCGTTTGTTCCCGAGATAGAGTAGATGATGCAGTACCCGATTAATGAGATGTTCCAGACCCTGCAAGGTGAGGGTTACTTTACTGGCGTCCCCGCCATTTTTATTCGTTTACAGGGATGCCCGGTGGGTTGCGCCTGGTGCGACACCAAACACACCTGGGATAAGCTTGAAGATCGGGAAATCTCCCTCTACAGCATTCTGGCAAAAACCAAAGAGAACGATAAGTGGGGCGCGGCGACCAGTGAAGATCTGCTGGCGATTATCGAGCGTCAGGGTTGGACGGCTCGCCATGTGGTGATCACCGGCGGCGAACCTTGCATTCACGACCTTATCCCACTCACGCATCTGCTGGAGAAACATGGGTTCAGTTGCCAGATTGAAACCAGCGGCACCCATGAAATCCGGACCTCTCATGCCACCTGGGTCACCGTATCACCGAAAGTGAACATGCGTGGTGGGTACGACATCCTTCAGCAGGCGCTGGAACGGGCTGATGAGATTAAACATCCGGTTGGTCGTATGCGCGATATTGAAGCGCTAGATGAGTTGTTAACGCAACTGACGGACGATAAACACCGGGTGATTGCCCTCCAGCCCATTAGTCGGAAAGACGATGCGACCCGTCTGTGTATCGACACCTGTATTGCCCGCAACTGGCGTCTCTCAATGCAGACGCACAAATATCTGAACATCGCCTGATAAAAAAGCCCGGAAACCTAATGTTTACCGGGCTTTTTGCGAAGATTATTAATGATCAACCGCGATACACGCAGCCTGCCGTACAGGTCTCTTTAATCATCACCGCGCTCAGCAGTGGCACGACAGGTTTCACCTGATCCCAGATCCATTTTGCCAGCACTTCGCTGGTTGGGTTTTCAAGACCCGGGATATCATTCAGATAGTAGTGATCCAGACGATCGTAGGTTGGCTTGAACGCCGCTTTCAGTTCAGCGAAGTCCATAATCCAGCCGGTATGCGGATCCACCTCGCCAGTGATTTCCAGGCGCACCATAAAGGAGTGGCCATGAAGACGACCGCACTTGTGCCCGGCAGGAACATGAGGCAAATGGTGGGCGGCTTCGAACATGAAATCTTTAAATAAGGTGGTAGACATAATTTACTCTCTGGCTGAAAAAAAACCGCCGCATGGTAGCCTGGATGACCTTTTTTAGCATTAACTAAAACCGCTAAAAGTGATTACACTGCGAGTCTTTACAGTTTAAGTCTAAAATACTAATAATTATCAATTGGTTAATTAACCAGTTTTACTGTTAAAAACTATAACTAAAAGAGGTTAGTTCTTTTGGTTATTTGTTATTTCCAACCTTTCTTTAATTGTTATTATCCCCGCCGTTAACCTTACTTTCTCTTCTGTTTTTATCGCGCTGACAGGGCGTGAAAACAGCTTTGCTTACTGGAACATAACGACGCATGACGACTCAGGTCCCACCTTCCGCTTTGCTTCCGCTGAACCCGGAGCAACTGGCACGCCTGACGGCGGCCACCACCGATCTCACACCGACCCAGCTTGCCTGGGTTTCTGGCTATTTCTGGGGTGTGTTGAATCAGCAACCAGGGGCAAATGCCATTGCTGCTGCACCTGCTGCGGCAGTTGAAACCCCAACTATTACGCTCCTCTCTGCATCCCAGACGGGCAACGCCCGCCGCGTGGCAGAAGCACTGCGTGATGATTTACTGGCGGCAAAACTCAACGTAAACCTGGTAAGCGCGGGCGACTATAAATTCAAACAAATCGCCAACGAAAAATTACTGGTTGTTGTGGCCTCCACACAGGGTGAAGGTGAAGCGCCGGAAGAAGCCGTCGCATTGCACAAGTTCCTGTTCTCGAAAAAAGCCCCTGCGCTTAATGGCACGGCCTTTGCGGTCTTCGGTCTTGGTGATACCTCCTACGAATTCTTCTGCCAGGCAGGTAAAGACTTCGACAGCAAACTGGCAGAACTCGGTGCTGAACGTTTGCTCGATCGCGTTGACGCTGATGTTGAATTCCAGGCCGCTGCGGCCGAGTGGCGTGCCCGCATTGTTGACGTGCTGAAAGCGCGCGTGCCGAAAGAAACGTCCGCGCAGGCTGCCGTAACGGCAACCGGTGCCGTAAACGAGGTGTTCACCAGTCCTTATACGAAAGAAGAACCGCTGACTGCCACGCTCTCTGTGAATCAGAAAATCACCGGTCGCGACTCAGAAAAAGATGTTCGTCATCTCGAAATCGATCTGGGTGATTCTGGTCTGCGCTACCAGCCGGGTGACGCGCTGGGTGTGTGGTATCAGAACGATCCGGCACTGGTCAAAGAGCTGGTTGAACTGCTGTGGCTGAAAGGCGACGAGCAGGTCACGGTTAACGGCAAAGCGCTGCCGCTGGCAGAAGCGCTGCAGTGGCATTTTGAGCTGACGGTCAATACCGCCAATATCGTGGAAAACTACGCGACCCTGACCCGCAGCGAGTCACTGTTGCCTCTGGTGGGCGATAAGGCGCAGTTACAACATTATGCAGCGACCACGCCACTGGTCGACATGGTGCGTTTCTCTCCGGCCCAGCTTGATGCAGATGCCCTGCTTGGCCTGCTGCGTCCGCTGACGCCACGTCTTTACTCTATTGCCTCCTCGCAGGCGGAAGTGGAGACCGAAGTGCATGTGACGCTGGGCGTAGTGCGTTATGAAGTCGAAGGGCGTGCGCGTGCGGGTGGTGCCTCCAGCTTCCTCGCGGACCGTGTTGAAGAAGAGGGTGAGGTTCGCGTCTTCATCGAGCATAACGACAACTTCCGCCTGCCTGCTAACCCGGAGACTCCGGTGATTATGATTGGACCAGGCACAGGCATTGCGCCGTTCCGCTCGTTCATGCAGCAGCGTGCAGCCGACGGCGCAGAAGGGAAGAACTGGTTGTTCTTTGGCAACCCGCACTTCACCGAAGATTTCCTCTACCAGGTTGAGTGGCAGCGCTACGTCAAAGAGGGCGTGCTGAGCCGTATCGATTTGGCCTGGTCCCGTGATCAAAAAGAAAAAATATACGTACAAGACAAACTGCGCCAGCAAGGTGCGGAACTGTGGCGCTGGATTAATGACGGTGCCCACATTTATGTCTGCGGCGACGCGAATCGCATGGCGAAAGACGTTGAGCAGGCTTTACTGGACGTAATTGCCGAATTTGGCGCGATGGACGCCGAGACGGCGGACGAATATTTAAGTGAGCTGCGCGTAGAGCGCCGTTATCAGCGAGATGTCTACTAATGAGCGAAAAACATCCAGGGCCTTTAGTGGTCGAAGGTAAGCTGGCAGACGCCGAGCGCATGAAGATTGAGAGTAACTATCTGCGCGGCACTATTGCTGAAGATTTGAATGACGGGCTGACCGGTGGTTTTAAGGGTGATAACTTCCTGTTGATCCGTTTCCACGGTATGTACCAGCAGGATGACCGCGATATTCGTGCTGAACGTGCTGCCCAGAAACTGGAACCACGCCATGCAATGCTGTTGCGTTGCCGACTGCCGGGTGGCGTCATTACCACCAAACAGTGGCAGGCAATTGATAAATTTGCGGAAGATAACACCATTTACGGCAGTATCCGTCTGACCAACCGTCAGACCTTCCAGTTCCACGGCATTCTGAAGAAGAATGTAAAACCGGTGCACCAGATGCTGCACTCGGTAGGTCTGGACGCGCTGGCAACCGCTAACGACATGAACCGTAACGTGTTGTGTACTTCCAACCCGTTCGAATCGCAACTGCATGCGGAAGCCTACGAGTGGGCGAAAAAGATCTCCGAGCATTTGTTACCGCGTACTCGTGCATACGCTGAGATCTGGTTGGATCAGGAAAAAGTTGCCACCACCGACGAAGAACCGATCCTCGGCCAGACCTATCTGCCGCGTAAGTTCAAAACGACAGTGGTGATTCCGCCGCAGAATGACATCGATCTGCACGCGAACGACATGAACTTTGTGGCGATCGCGGAAAACGGCAAGCTGGTCGGATTTAACCTGCTGGTGGGCGGTGGCCTTTCCATTGAGCATGGGAATAAGAAAACTTACGCCCGCACCGCGAGCGAGTTTGGTTATATTCCAGTTGAGCACACGCTGGCCGTGGCTGAAGCCGTGGTCACCACCCAGCGCGACTGGGGTAACCGTACCGACCGTAAAAACGCGAAGACCAAGTACACCCTTGAACGCGTGGGCGTTGAGACATTCAAAGCTGAAGTCGAGCGTCGTGCCGGCATCAAATTTGAGCCTATCCGTGCGTATGAATTTACCGGTCGCGGCGATCGCATTGGTTGGGTCAAAGGGATCGACAATAAATGGCACCTGACGCTGTTTATCGAAAACGGACGTATTCTGGATTACCCGGGCCGTCCGTTGAAAACCGGTTTGCTTGAGATCGCGAAGATCCACAAAGGTGAATTCCGCATTACTGCGAACCAGAACCTGATCATCGCCGGTGTGCCGGACAGCCAGAAAGCCAAAATCGAGAAAATCGCTCGTCAGAGTGGCTTGATGGATGCGGTGACGCCGCAGCGCGAGAACTCAATGGCCTGTGTCTCCTTCCCGACCTGCCCGTTGGCAATGGCTGAAGCTGAGCGCTTCCTGCCATCTTTCATCGACAAGGTTGAAGAGGTGATGGCGAAACACGGTGTTGCGGATGAGCACATTGTGACCCGCGTAACGGGCTGCCCGAACGGTTGTGGCCGCGCCATGCTGGCAGAAGTCGGCCTGGTCGGTAAAGCGCCGGGCCGTTACAACCTGCATCTGGGCGGCAATCGCATGGGAACCCGTATTCCGCGCATGTTCAAAGAGAACATCACCGAGCCAGAAATCCTCTCTTCACTGGATGAATTGGTAGGGCGCTGGTCAAAAGAGCGCGAATCAGGTGAAGGTTTCGGCGACTTTACCATCCGTACGGGAATTATCCGTCCGGTGCTAGACCCGGCGCGCGATCTCTGGGATTAAGCTTCCTTGCCTTCCCCCTCTCCTTAGGGAGAGGGATGGGGTGAGGGGAGAAAACACACGAGAGGTAATTATGTCCGTACTCGAGCTATCTGCCCTGAATGCGTTATCAAAAGATGACCGTGCGCTCGCGCTGGCAGACACCAATGCGCAACTTGAAGCACTCACCGCTGAAGAGCGTGTGGCCTGGGCGCTGGAAAATCTGCCTGGTGAATATGTTCTGTCGTCGAGCTTTGGTATTCAGGCGGCGGTGAGCCTCCATCTGGTGAATCAGATTCGCCCTGACATTCCGGTGATCCTGACGGATACGGGTTACCTGTTCCCGGAAACCTACCAGTTTATTGATGAGTTGACGGACAAGCTCAAGCTGAACCTGCAAATCTACCGTGCGCCGCAAAGCCCTGCCTGGCAGGAAGCGCGTTACGGCAAATTGTGGGAACAGGGTGTTGAAGGGATTGAGAAATACAACGATATCAACAAAGTTGAGCCGATGAACCGTGCGCTGAAAGAGCTTAACGCACAGACCTGGTTTGCGGGTCTGCGTCGTGAGCAGTCCGGTAGCCGCGCCAATCTGCCTGTGCTTGGGCTCCAGCGCGGCGTCTTTAAGGTGCTGCCGATCATCGACTGGGATAACCGCACCGTCTATCAGTACCTGCAAAAACACGGTCTGAAATACCACCCGCTGTGGGATGAAGGCTACCTCTCCGTCGGCGACACCCATACCACACGTAAATGGGAACCCGGTATGGCAGAAGAAGACACCCGCTTCTTCGGGCTGAAACGTGAGTGCGGCCTGCACGAAGGTTGATATTTGATGTTGTCAGCGTGAATTATTTAAACGCCTGGTTAATTGCCGGGCGTTTCTATGTGTATTCGTTGGCGTCGTTTGTTACCTTACGTATATCGCGTTAGCCGTAAATTCTACTTCTCTACATCCCTATATCGATTTAACGCCATCTCTTGCTGGCTCATTCGATTATTTGGCTGCTCAAGCAACGTCAATATTGAATGGCCAATATAGTTACTCCAGTTAAAGCTGTTTTGCAGAACAATAACGGAGTTACGATTCTTTTTGTCGAAGCCTATATAACTTGAATAGCCGCCAATATAACCGACCTGGTAGGTTATCTTCTGGCTGGCTGTTTCATCGCTGACCCAGGCAATATTGGCGGCCTCTTTTTTACGATAATAAAAAGTCTGGGTGACGTCTTTCAGGGCACGGTCAATTTCGGATTGGTGGGTGGGGGTGAAATGCGCGCGGGCGTACTCTGCCATATCGCGAGCGCTGCTGTATAAACTGGCGGGCCCTATCATATTATTCTGGAACACCCAGTCTGGGGTAAGCGCACCGCGACGAATGAATTTAGGCTGGTCGCCTGCGTGTCCGAGCGCGCGATAGGGGTAAGCCTTGAGCGAATCGGGGGTGAAGCTGCTGTTATTCATCTGCAACGGCTTAAAAAGCATTCTCTGCGCCAGCGTTTCAATCGGTTCGCCCGTTTTTCTCTGCAAAATATTGCTCAGAATGGCATAACCAATATTTGAATACTGAGGAACCCGATATTCCGGTGCGGTGAAATCACTGAGATAGGAAAGCAGGGTGTCATTATCCAGTTGAGTATAGAAATTTTCGCCTGTGCTGAAATAACTCACGAGATTTTCCAGTGTCAGCAAATCCATCGGCTGACGGGGCAAACCCGATGTGTGAGTCGCCAACTGGAGAAGAGTAATTTTCTTCGCGTCTTCGCTCAGGATGGTATTCCGGGGAAGTAACGTTTCAAGGTTATCGGTCCAGTTCATCTTCCCTTCATTGACCAGCATGGTTGCGACCTCGGCGGTGACGCCTTTGCTCAGTGAACCTAAAGCAAATAAAGTGTCGGGTGTAATTGCCTGAAGACTGTCGTCATCTGTCACACCATAGCAGTGGAATTCTACAGGGCCATTATGTTGAATGATCGCAACCACCATGCCGGTGACTTTTTTATTCTGCATGTACTGATGGATCATCGGGTCGATGTTTCGCCCGTAATACCCGACCGCGACAGGCGTAATTTCATGTTCGGGGTTATCCATCTGCGACAATGTACTGTTACCACAACCCGTTAGAGCCAGCAGAGACGAAAAAATGAGAGGTAATATTAATTTCATTATTTAAGTTAAATATCGCTATCATCAGCAGGCATAATCGATCTGCTTAAAAGAAAGTACTGAAAATATTAATAAAAGAGACCAGGTGGCAAACAGAGTCATGCGTTTTAGTTATCCCACCTAAGCAGATGGGGGCTGTCAGCGTTTAATGGCATCCTAGCTTCACTGAGTAAGTTCTACTTCCCCCGATGATATCCGAATGACGTTTAAGCTGATAGTGAATAACTTTAACATTTGGCGGTCGTTCACTTTATTAACTTTCAAAAGCGTGAAAGCCATTAACCGGCTCTTATTTCTCCCCATGCAGTTTCTGTTCGTTCATGTCCGGTTCCGGACACGTTCCCTCCGGGTGATTTTGCTATCGTACCCGCGCCATTCGGGATGGCGTCACTTCAATACTTTACTCAGGGATAACATAATGAAAAAGATCGCGCTGGCAGCACTGCTGATGGGCATTTCTGTCTCTTCTTTTGCGGAAACGGAAACCTGCAAACAATACTTCGCAGTGGTGGATACCTTCATTACTGAAGCGTCTAAACATGAAGAGGCAAAAGCGCAGGTTGATATGCTAAAAACCCAGCTTACTGAAAGCAAAAAGCAGATGGAAAGCTACCCGGTTGAGCAACAGGATGTAGGATGTAAGCAAGGTCTGGAAGCCATGAAGCAATTGAATGCGGCGATGGGTATCAAGTAACAAAAAGGGAGCCAACGCTCCCTTTTTTAACTTTAACTTCCTGGTAAATTTATTTTTTCCCCGCCTTTGCCAGCTCTCTCACCAGCGGCAGCATGATGCGTACCACGTCGCGGCTGCGGCGATCGATTCGGCCCGGAAGTGCCTGATCAATGTACTGAATATTATCCAGCTTAATATCATGCCAGCTTACCCCGTCGGGGAAGGCTTTTGATTTTGCCCGCTGCTGATAGCCGTCTTTTTTGCCCAACGACCAGTTGGTCGCTTCAACGGATAACACCGGAATACCGTCATTATCAAAGACCTGTGCGTCATTGCAGCAGCCGGTGCCCTGCGGGTAGTCCTTATTTTTTCCGGGGTTGGTGCTAGCGCTAATCCCCAGATTACGCGCAATTGCCAGCGCCCGATCACGGGTCAGTTTGCGTACTGAGGACGGCGTTTTCTTACCGCTGTTGAAATAGAGGTTATCGCCGACCACCAGGTTGTCGAGATTGATCACCAGCAGCGTCTGTTTCTTCTCTTTATCACTCATGCGTTTGAGGAAGTTCTCCGCCCCCAGGCTGCCTTCCTCCTCGCCGCTGGTCGCCACAAAGCGGATGCTGTATTCCGTAGGTACGGACTTCAGTTGCTCTGCGAGTTCCAGCATTACGCCTAACCCGAGCGCGTTATCGTCGATGCCCTGTAAGCTCAAACCACCGAGATTATGATCGGTGTCGGCATCACTACGCGGAGCGTAGGTATCCAGGTGAGCCATAATAATGATTTGTTGCGGGCGCTTACCCTCATGGGCGGCAATCACCGTACTGCCGGTCACATTCTGCCAGTTTTGCTGGTTGTTTCGCGCAGTCCAGGTGTAGCGGCTGTTAAATTTGCGAATATCGCTTTGATAACCCATCCCGGCGAACTGCTGGCGCAGGTAGTCCGCGGAGAGCATCTCTGCAGGCGTACCGGTCATTCGGCCAGGGAAATAGGTCGCGATATGGCGCGCCTGAGTGCTTGCAAATTCGCCGGGGTGCGGTGCTCGTGCCTGAGCAGGAAGGATAAAGCATACGCCGAGCGCCAGGGCAGCGGTACGGTGGCGCAATGCGGAAAACATAGTGAGTCCTTTATGATGCGAAATTTTTACCGCGTCTAGTATGAAACTGTGACCCGGATTACACAATTTCATTTCTTCTTAACATGGCGAAAACTCGGGGGTTAAGCACTTTTTGACATTAGCATTTTCAGGTCGTTATTCCTTTGCGGAACTACTCATTCCAATTCGTAATTTCATTCGCTCTAAGGCTCCCCCTATAGTCCCACTATTACTGGTTTTTAGTGAGTTGTTGCCCTGTGGATTACCTGCCTTTATTTGCTGCTGTCAAAGACCGACCCGTATTGGTTGTCGGTGGCGGAGAGGTTGCTGCACGAAAAATCACTTTCTTGCGCCGGGCAGGTGCACGGGTTTTGGTGGTGGCAGAAGAACTGGAATCACCTTTACAGCAGCTTGCAGACCAGCAACAGCTTGAGTGGATTGCGCATAAGTTTGACGAATCCCAGCTCGATAACATTTTCCTGGTGATTGCGGCAACCGAAGATACCGCGCTCAACCGCCGTGTATTTGATGCTGCAAACGCATGCCAGCGGCTGGTGAATGTGGTGGACGATCAGCCGCTTTGCTCATTCATATTCCCGTCGATTGTGGACCGTTCTCCGCTGCTGGTGGCGATCTCTTCCGGTGGCAATGCGCCCGTACTCGCGCGACTGCTGCGTGAAAAAATTGAAGCGCTATTGCCAGCGAATTTAGGCCGTATGGCTGAGGTCGCCGGGCGCTGGCGCAGTCGTATTAAGCCATTTCGCAAAACCACTGATGCACGTCGTCGATTCTGGGAAGTGGCCTTCCGTGGCCGTTTCGCCAGCCTGATGGCGGCGGGAAAAGAGCAGGCGGCGGAGCAGGTGCTGGCGGATGAATTAGAAAAACCGGGCAGCAGCACGGGTGAAATTATTCTGGTCGGCGCCGGGCCTGGTGATGCCGGGCTCTTGACGTTACGTGGTTTGCAGGTTATCCAGCAGGCCGACGTGGTGTTTTACGATCATCTGGTGACTGAAGGTGTACTGGAACTGGTGCGACGTGATGCCGAGCTGATAAGCGTCGGCAAACGCGCAGGTTCACACCTCGTCGCCCAGCATGACACCAACCGCATGCTGGTTGAGGCGGCGCAGGCAGGAAAAACCGTGGTGCGTCTCAAAGGTGGTGACCCGTTTATTTTTGGTCGCGGTGGCGAAGAGCTTCAGGCGGCTGCGGCGGCAGGCATTCCTTTCCAGGTGGTGCCTGGCGTCACGGCGGCATCCGGTGCAACGGCTTATGCCGGTATTCCGCTGACCCATCGTGATTATGCGCAGAGTGCGACATTTGTTACTGGTCATTACAAGGCCGACAGCGCGCCGTTTGACTGGTCGCAACTGGCTCAAAGTCGCCAGACGTTGGCTATCTATATGGGCACGATGAAAGCAGCAGAAATCGGCGAACAACTTATCGCTCACGGGCGAAATGCAAACACACCGGTCGCGGTGATTTCTCGCGGCACACGGGCTGATCAACAGGTCAGAACCGGAACATTACAACAACTTGAGGAACTGGCGAAAGATGCGCCAATGCCCGCCCTGCTAGTGGTGGGTGAGGTGGTACAATTGCATCATGAACTCGCCTGGTTTCAACACGCAACAGACTCAGAGGACTTTGCTGCCTCTGTGGTGAATCTGGCTTAAGGAACGGTTATGGATCAAAAACGACTCACTCACCTGCGACAACTGGAAGCGGAAAGTATCCATATCATCCGCGAGGTGGCCGCAGAATTTTCCAACCCGGTGATGATGTACTCCATCGGCAAAGACTCCAGTGTGATGTTGCATCTGGCACGTAAGGCGTTCTATCCGGGCACGCTGCCGTTCCCGCTGCTGCACGTGGATACCGGCTGGAAATTCCGTGAGATGTATGAGTTCCGTGACCGCACGGCAAAAGCCTACGGCTGCGAACTGCTGGTGCACAAAAACCCGGAAGGGGTGGCGATGGGGATTAGCCCGTTTGTCCATGGCAGCGCCAAGCACACTGACATCATGAAAACCGAGGGCCTGAAACAGGCGCTGAATAAATACGGTTTTGATGCTGCCTTTGGTGGCGCGCGTCGTGACGAGGAGAAATCCCGCGCCAAAGAGCGTATTTACTCTTTCCGTGACCGTTTCCACCGCTGGGACCCAAAAAACCAGCGCCCGGAACTGTGGCACAACTACAACGGCCAGATTAACAAAGGCGAAAGCATTCGCGTCTTCCCGCTCTCCAACTGGACCGAGCTGGATATCTGGCAGTATATCTACCTGGAAAATATCGACATTGTTCCGCTGTATCTGGCAGCAGAGCGCCCGGTACTGGAGCGTGACGGCATGCTGATGATGATCGATGACGACCGAATTGATCTGCAACCGGGTGAAGTGATCGAAAAACGGATGGTGCGTTTCCGTACACTCGGCTGCTGGCCGCTGACCGGCGCAGTGGAGTCCGAAGCGCAGACGTTGCCAGAGATTATTGAAGAGATGCTGGTGTCCACGACCAGTGAACGTCAGGGCCGCATGATTGACCGCGACCAGGCTGGCTCCATGGAGCTTAAAAAACGTCAGGGATACTTCTAAGGAGCCGCCATGAACACCACTATTGCACAACAAATTGCTGATGAAGGCGGCGTCGAAGCGTACCTGCATGCCCAGCAGCACAAAAGCCTGCTGCGTTTTCTGACCTGCGGTAGCGTCGATGACGGCAAAAGTACCCTGATTGGTCGCCTGCTGCACGACACCCGCCAGATTTATGAAGACCAGCTTTCCACGCTGCACAATGACAGCAAGCGTCACGGTACTCAGGGTGAGAAACTCGATCTGGCCCTGCTGGTGGATGGCCTGCAGGCTGAGCGTGAGCAGGGCATTACCATTGATGTGGCGTACCGCTATTTCTCCACCGAGAAGCGCAAATTTATTATCGCCGACACCCCGGGACACGAGCAGTACACCCGTAATATGGCCACCGGTGCGTCGACCTGCGACCTGGCGATCCTGCTGATTGACGCCCGTAAAGGCGTGCTGGATCAGACCCGTCGCCACAGCTTTATCTCCACGCTGCTGGGCATCAAACACCTGGTGGTAGCGGTCAATAAAATGGATCTGGTCGGTTTTAGCGAAGAGACCTTTGAGTCTATCCGTCAGGAGTACCTGACCTTCGCCGAACAGCTTCCGGGCAATCTGGATATTCGTTTTGTACCGCTGTCTGCCCTGGAAGGCGACAACGTTGCCTCCCAGAGTGCGAACATTCCGTGGTATAGCGGTCCAACGCTGCTCGAAGTGCTGGAAACCGTCGAAATTCAACGCGCCGTTGAGACGCAACCGATGCGTTTCCCGGTGCAATACGTGAACCGCCCGAACCTCGATTTCCGTGGTTTCTCCGGTACGCTGGCATCCGGCGTGGTGACCGTGGGCCAGCGCGTGAAAGTGCTGCCTTCCGGTGTGGAATCCGCAGTGGCGCGTATTGTGACCTTTGATGGCGATCTTGAGGTCGCGCATGCGGGCGAAGCCATTACGCTGGTGCTGAAAGATGAAATCGACATCAGTCGTGGCGACCTGATTCTGGACGCGCAGGAAAGCGTCCCTTCCGTGCAAAGCGCCTCGCTGGACGTGGTGTGGATGGCGGAACAGCCATTAACGCCGGGTCAGAGCTATGACATCAAAATTGCCGGCAAGAAAACCCGTGCTCGGGTCGATGCGATTCAGTACCAGGTGGATATCAACAACCTGACTCAGCGCGACGTTGAGAGCCTGCCGCTGAATGGTATTGGTCTGGTTGATCTGACCTTTGACGAGCCGTTAACGCTGGATCCTTATCAGCAAAACCCGGTGACCGGCGGCCTGATCTTTATCGATCGTCTGAGCAACGTTACCGTTGGCGCAGGCATGGTGCGCGAAGTGCACCAGCAGGAAAGTGCGGTGCCGTCGCAGTTTAGCGCCTTTGAACTGGAGCTGAACCAACTTGTACGCAAGCATTTCCCGCACTGGGGTGCGCGCGATCTGCTCGGAGGCAAGTAATGGCGCAGCATGACGAGAATGTCGTCTGGCACGCTCATCCGGTGACGGATGAGCAGCGTGAAAAGCTTCACGGGCATCGTGGCATTGTGTTGTGGTTTACCGGGCTGTCTGGATCCGGTAAATCCACGGTTGCCGGGGCGCTGGAAGAGGCGCTGCATAAGCTTGGTGTGAGCACCTACCTGCTGGATGGCGATAACGTGCGCCACGGTCTGTGCAGCGATTTGGGTTTCAGCGATGATGACCGCAAAGAGAATATCCGCCGGGTGGGTGAAGTCGCCCGTCTGATGGTGGATGCGGGCCTTGTGGTGCTAACGGCGTTTATCTCGCCACACCGGGCGGAGCGCCAGATGGTGCGTGAACGTCTGGGAGAAGGGCGCTTTATTGAGGTCTTTGTCGATACACCGCTGGCCATTTGCGAAGCGCGTGACCCGAAGGGACTCTACAAAAAAGCCCGTGCGGGAGAGCTGAGAAATTTCACCGGCATTGATGCGGTTTATGAAGCGCCTGAATCGCCCGAGGTCCATCTTGAGGGTGAACAATTGGTAACAAATTTGGTGAGCCAATTATTAGACCTCATGAGACGGGACGATATTATCAGATCCTAAGACAGCACCGGGGATACCCACCGTTTGAGGGTATCCTGGTTTTGCCAGTCGGTCAGGCAGCGGGGTCAGATATGCGTAATAGTCAGAACATCACCATTTCGAGGTCGGAGAACATACCGACCAGCGAAGAAACCACCTGGTCCTTCCCTGGGGCTATCGTGGGCTTTGCTGCATGGCTGCTCGCGCTGGCTATCCCGTTCCTGCTCTACGGTTCCAACACGCTGTTCTTCTTTTTGTATACCTGGCCTTTTTTCCTCGCACTGATGCCTGTCGCCGTTGTCGTGGGTATCGCCCTGCATTCCCTCCTTGATGGCAAACTGCTTTACAGTGCTGTCTCGACGCTTTTTATGGTCGTCACGCTGTTTGGTGGACTGTTTATGTGGCTGATGGGGTAAACCCATCCATACTTCAAACCGTAACTCACATTAAGACAATGTGTCTGAAGGGGACAAACCTTCGGTAAGACGGGCAAATATGCTACATTCTGACGCGGTGACGCAGTATCACCCGGCCCCGGTGTGGAGTCTGAGAAAAAGTTATGGGATGATGAGGCCGTTTTTCAGGGGGCAGGATGGGTAAATTAACACTGCTGTTGCTGGCATTGCTGGTCTGGCTACAGTATTCACTGTGGTTCGGCAAAAATGGTCTTCATGACTATGGCCGTGTTAACGACGATGTCGCAGTACAGCAGGCGACAAACGCCAAACTTAAAGCGCGCAACGATCAACTTTTTGCCGAAATTGATGACCTCAATGGTGGGCAGGAAGCTATCGAGGAACGTGCTCGCAATGAATTGACCATGACCCGACCGGGCGAAACCTTTTATCGTCTTGTGCCGGATGCGTCTAAGCGCACCCAGGGGTCAGTACCGAACACGCAAAATACACAAAATAATCGATAAACCATCCCGGGTTAATGACATGTCAGCAATCATTCCGGACGTTTATGCCGTGGTGCCGGCCGCAGGATTTGGCCGCCGCATGCAAACGGAATGTCCCAAGCAATATCTTTCTATTGGCGATAAAACCATTCTCGAACATTCGGTGGCTGCGTTGTTAGCGCATCCTCGTGTGAAGAGAGTCATTATCGCTGTCAGCCCTGGCGACGTTCGTTTCGCCCAGTCAGCCCTCGCACATCATCCAGCCATTACCGTCGTGGATGGTGGTTCTGAACGTGCTGATTCCGTTCTGGCTGGCCTGAAGGCTGCACAAGGGGCGCAGTGGGTATTAGTGCATGATGCTGCGCGTCCGTGCCTGCATAAGGAGGACTTAAACCGTTTACTGCAACTGAGTGAAACGAGCCGCGTAGGCGGTATTCTTGCCGCCCCCGTGCGCGATACCATGAAGCGCGCTGAGCCGGGCAAAACGGCCATTGCTCACACTGTCGATCGTAACGATTTATGGCACGCACTCACCCCACAATTTTTCCCGCTTGAACTTCTGCACGACTGCCTGACGCGTGCCCTTAACGAGGGGGCCACTATTACAGACGAAGCCTCGGCACTCGAATATTGCGGATACCACCCTGAGCTGATTGCCGGACGAGCAGACAACATCAAAGTCACTCGTCCTGAAGATTTACGGCTCGCTGAATTTTATCTCACCCATTCCGAACACCAGGAGACAGCATAATGCGCATTGGACACGGTTTTGACGTACACGCATTCGGCGGCGAAGGCCCCATCATTATTGGCGGCGTGCGCATTCCCTGGGAAAAAGGGCTACTGGCGCATTCTGATGGTGACGTTGCGCTGCATGCGCTGACGGACGCCTTGCTCGGCGCCGCGGCGCTGGGCGACATTGGTAAATTATTCCCGGATACCGATCCTGCGTTCAAAGGTGCTGACAGCCGTGAGTTGCTGCGCGAAGCCTGGCGTCGTATTCAGGCCAAAGGCTACACGTTAGGTAACGTGGATGTGACGATCATTGCGCAGGCGCCAAAAATGCTGCCACATATTCCGCAGATGCGCGTGTTCATTGCCGAAGACCTGGGTTGTCATATGGATGACGTCAACGTGAAAGCCACTACCACTGAAAAACTCGGTTTTACCGGACGTGGCGAAGGCATTGCCTGCGAAGCGGTCGCGCTTTTGCTGAAGGCGGCGAAATGATCGATTTTGAACAACTGACTTATCTGCATGGCAAACCGGTGGGTAACGGTGTGCTGAAAGCTAATCCGGAAGATTTCGTTGTTATCGAAGATTTGGGCTTCGAACCCGACGGTGAAGGCGAACATATTCTGGTACGGATTCTGAAAAACGGCTGCAATACCCGTTTTGTTGCCGACGCGCTGGCAAAATTCCTTAAAATACACGCCCGCGAAGTGAGCTTTGCGGGTCAAAAGGACAAGCATGCGGTCACTGAGCAGTGGTTGTGCGCCCGCGTACCGGGCAACGCCATGCCGGACCTGAGTGCGTTCCAGTTGGAAGGCTGCAAAGTGCTGGAGTACGCGCGCCATAAGCGTAAGCTTCGTTTAGGTGCGCTGAAAGGGAATAGCTTTACGCTGGTGTTGCGCGGCATTACCGATCGCGGTGATGTGGAAGCCCGTTTGCAGGCCATTAGCGAGCAGGGCGTGCCGAATTACTTCGGTGCCCAGCGTTTCGGTCTTGGCGGCAGCAACATTTTGGGGGCGCTGCGCTGGGCACAAAGCGATGCGCCAGTGCGCGATCGCAATAAGCGTAGTTTTTGGTTGTCGGCGGCCCGCAGTGCGTTGTTTAATCAGATAGTCCACGCACGTTTGAAAAAACCAGACTTTAATCAAGTTGTTGACGGCGATGCGCTACAATTAGCGGGACGCGGAAGCTGGTTTGTAGCAACGGCCGAAGAGCGTGCAGAACTGCAGACGCGCGTTGACGCAAAAGAATTAATGATCACGGCTGCACTGCCGGGCAGTGGCGAATGGGGGCCGCAAGGTGAAGCGTTGGCCTTCGAACAGGCCGCGGTGGCAGATGCGCCTGAATTGCAACATTTGCTGGTGCGCGAAAAGGTGGAAGCGGCTCGCCGCGCAATGCGCCTCTTCCCACAGCAGATGAGCTGGAACTGGTGGGATGACGTGACCGTCGAGTTGCGTTTTTGGCTTCCTGCGGGAAGCTTTGCGACCAGTGTGGTAAGGGAAATTATCAATACATCGGGTGATTATGCGAATATTGCTGAGTAACGATGACGGTATCCACGCCCCGGGTATTCAGACGCTGGCAAAAGCCCTGCGCGAATTTGCTGAGGTCCAGGTCGTTGCCCCCGATCGTAACCGCAGTGGTGCGTCTAATTCGCTGACGCTCGAATCTTCTCTCCGTACCTTCACCTTCGATAATGGCGATATTGCCGTTCAGATGGGCACGCCGACCGATTGCGTCTTCCTTGGTGTGAACGCGTTAATGCGCCCGCGCCCGGATGTCGTGGTGTCTGGCATTAATGCCGGGCCGAATCTTGGCGATGATGTTATCTATTCCGGCACGGTCGCGGCGGCCATGGAAGGTCGTCATCTCGGCTTTCCTGCACTGGCCGTCTCCTTAAACGGCCACAAACATTACGACACTGCCGCAGCAATCACTTGCTCTATCTTGCGTGGTCTTGCCCGCGAGCCACTGCGTACCGGGCGCATTCTTAACATCAATGTGCCGGACCTGCCGCTCAGTGAAATAAAAGGAATTCGCGTCACGCGTTGTGGTAGCCGCCATCCTGCCGATCAGGTGATCCCGCAGCAGGATCCGCGTGGTAATACTCTTTACTGGATTGGACCGCCGGGCGAAAAATGCGATGCCGGACCGGATACCGACTTTGCCGCCATTGATGAAGGTTATGTGTCGGTCACCCCATTGCAGGTCGATCTCACTGCCTACAGTTCGCGTGAAGTGCTCACGGACTGGCTGGATCGTTCTGGAGTCAGCATGCAATGGTGAGTAAACGCGTACAAACGCTCCTTAATCAATTACGTGCGCACGGCATAGCGGATGAGCATGTTCTCGAAGCTATTTCGCTGGTGCCACGCGAAAAATTTATTGATGAAGCGTTTGAACATCAGGCCTGGGAAAACGTCGCCTTGCCAATAGGCCAGGGGCAAACTATTTCTCAGCCTTATATGGTCGCCAGAATGACCGCGCTGCTGGAACTGACGCCGCAATCCAGGGTACTGGAAATTGGTACCGGGTCCGGATATCAGACTGCGATTCTGGCGCATCTGGTGCATCATGTTTGTACCGTCGAGCGTATTAAAGGCCTGCAATGGCAGGCACGTCGTCGTCTCAAACAACTTGATTTACACAATGTTTCAACACGTCATGGTGATGGATGGCAGGGTTGGCAGGCACGCGCCCCGTTTGACGCTATCATTGTGACGGCGGCGCCGCTGGAAATTCCGACGGCGCTGATGTCGCAACTGGATGAAGGCGGCATTCTCGTTTTACCCGTGGGCGATGAACATCAGCAACTTAAGCGTGTTCGTCGACGGGGAGACGAATTTATCATCGATACCGTAGAAGACGTGCGTTTTGTCCCGCTGGTAAAGGGTGAACTGGCCTGAGAAACAGATTTTTCCTGGGTTATTCACGCGGCATCAGCGTATCGTGGGCAAATTTGATGACGCCGTTTTGCGGTTTTTAAGTCATTGGTAACTAAAACATTCCTGGGGGATAAATGAGCGCGGGAAGCCCTAAATTCACCGTACGTCGCGTGGCGGCTCTGTCACTGGTTTCACTTTGGCTTGCAGGCTGTACAAGCTCCAACAATGCACCTGCACCGGTGAGTTCCGTTGACGGCAACACCAGTTCCAGCACGAATTCCGGAATGTTGATCACGCCGCCGCCAAAAATTGGCAATCAAACGCAGCCGCAGATTCAGCCGGTACAGAAGCTACCACAAATTCAGTCCACGCAAATTCAGCCCGTGGCTCAGCAGCCTGTTGAGACCGCTAATGGTCGTATAGTTTATAACCGTCAGTACGGGAACATTCCGAAAGGCAGCTATAACGGCGGCAGCACGTATACTGTGAAACGTGGCGATACGCTGTTTTATATTGCCTGGATTACCGGGAACGATTTCCGTGATTTGGCGCAGCGTAACCACGTTGCAGCCCCATATGGCCTGAATGTTGGACAAACCCTTCAGGTAGGAAATGCGTCCGGCACACCAATCACTGGCGGAAATGCCATAACTCAGGCTGATGCTTCTGCTCAAGGAATCATCACAAAACCTGCACAAAATTCCACCGTAGCTGTTGCGTCGAAACCAACAATTACGTATTCTGAGGATTCAGGTGAACAAAGTGCTAACAAAATGTTGCCGAACAATAAGCCTGCGACACCAGTCACAGCGCCTGTTACGGCCCCATCAGTCAGCACGACCGAACCGATTGCCAGCAGTACTTCTACCAGTGCACCAATTTCAACCTGGCGCTGGCCAACTGATGGCAAAGTTATCGATACCTTCTCTGCAACCGAAGGTGGCAACAAAGGTGTCGATATCGCAGGTAGTAAAGGACAGGCTATTGTCGCGACCGCAGATGGGCGCGTTGTATATGCCGGTAATGCACTACGCGGTTACGGTAATCTTATTATCATCAAACATAACGATGATTACCTGAGTGCCTACGCCCATAACGATACGATGCTGGTTCGGGAACAACAAGAAATCAAGGCGGGGCAGAAAATTGCTACCATGGGTAGCTCCGGAACCAGTTCTACACGCTTGCATTTTGAAATTCGTTACAAGGGGAAATCCGTAAACCCGCTGCGTTATTTGCCGCAGCGATAATTCGGCAAAGTAGTTGAACCTTTCATCATTTTCGTCGTTGCAGCGCGCGCAGATGCCGCTGCAACAGGCAAAATGATGAGATTTCAGGTGCTTTGTCCAGGGATCACGGGTAGGAGCCACCTTATGACTCAGAATACGCTGAAAGTTCATGATTTAAATGAAGATGCGGAATTTGATGAAAACGGAGCAGAGGTTTTTGACGAAAAAGCCTTAGTAGAAGAGGAACCCAGTGATAACGACGTAGCCGAAGAGGAGTTGTTATCTCAGGGGGCAACCCAGCGAGTGCTGGATGCAACTCAACTCTATCTTGGGGAAATTGGTTACTCCCCATTACTGACAGCCGAAGAAGAAGTTTATTTTGCACGTCGCGCATTACGCGGCGACGTCGCATCCCGCCGTCGCATGATTGAAAGTAACTTGCGTTTGGTGGTGAAAATTGCCCGTCGATACAGCAACCGTGGCCTTGCGCTGCTGGATCTGATCGAAGAGGGGAATTTGGGTCTCATCCGCGCTGTTGAGAAATTTGACCCTGAACGTGGGTTCCGTTTCTCGACTTATGCGACCTGGTGGATTCGTCAAACCATTGAACGGGCGATCATGAATCAAACCCGTACAATTCGTCTGCCAATCCATATCGTGAAAGAGCTGAACGTCTATCTGCGTACCGCACGTGAGTTGTCCCATAAGCTGGACCACGAACCGAGCGCGGAAGAGATTGCCGAACAGCTTGATAAGCCGGTCGATGACGTGAGTCGTATGCTACGTCTCAACGAACGTATCACTTCTGTTGATACCCCGTTGGGCGGCGATTCCGAAAAAGCGCTGCTGGACATCCTGGCAGATGAAAAAGATAACGGCCCGGAAGACACCACACAAGACGATGACATGAAGCAAAGTATCGTCAAATGGCTGTTTGAGCTGAATGCTAAACAGCGTGAAGTGTTGGCGCGTCGTTTCGGTCTGCTCGGCTACGAAGCCGCTACGCTTGAAGATGTTGGTCGTGAAATCGGTCTGACTCGCGAACGCGTTCGTCAGATTCAGGTTGAAGGTCTGCGTCGCTTGCGCGAAATCCTGCAAGCCCAGGGACTGAATATTGAAGCCCTGTTCCGCGAATAAGTTTTGAATATCAAAAGGCCGGTCACCTGACCGGCTTTTTTTTGTGCTTTTTTCAGCCAAAACTAGCGTTTATCTTCCGCCAGTAGCGGCGGGATAGTCGGCACCTGCGGCGCATCGTCGATGTCTTTCTGCGTCATGCGAAACGCCTGCGGATAATGTTCGCGACTGGTACGGCGCAGCGGCTCAGTATTACGCCAGGTATATAAACAGTGCTGGCACTGATAGACGATCCAGACATCTTTCACTGGCGACGTCGCCATCACTTCAATGTGCTCATCGGCACAACGTGGACAAATCATTTTCCCCTCCTTATTGACGTGCGGCCAGCATTGCGGTCAGTTTTTCAGCCCAGGCTTTGGTTTCAGGAAGATCCTGTACCGGCTGGCTATAGTGACCACGGCTGTCTGGTGCGACAGGCGTGGTGGCGTCGATGATCAACTTATCGGTGATCCCGGCAGGGCTTGAGCCCGGGTCGAGTTCCAGCACCGACATGTTCGGCAGTTGCACCAGATCGCCCGCCGGGTTCACTTTCGATGACAATGCCCACATCACCTGCGGCAGATTAAATGGATCGACATCCTCATCGACCATAATCACCATTTTCACGTAGCCAAGTCCGTGTGGCGTGGTCATGGCGCGCAGCCCGACCGCACGGGCAAAGCCACCGTAGCGTTTTTTGGTGGAGATAATCGCCAGAAGGCCGTGGGTGTACATGGCATTGACCGCCTGCACTTCCGGGAACTCGGCTTTCAGTTGCTGGTAGAGCGGTACACAGGTTGCCGGTCCGATCAGGTAGTCAATTTCCGTCCACGGCATACCGAGATAGAGTGATTCGAAGATGGGTTTGGTGCGGTAAGAGACTTTATCAATGCGCACCACCGTCATGTTGCGACCGCCGGAGTAGTGACCGGTAAATTCACCAAAAGGCCCTTCGATTTCGCGCTTACGCCCTTCAATCACCCCTTCCAGAATGACTTCAGAGCCCCAGGGCACGTCGAAGCCGGTCAACGGTGCAGTGGCGATAGGGTAGGGGCTTTCACGCAGCGCGCCTGCCATTTCGTATTCGGACTGATCGTATTTAAGCGGTGTGCCGCCCATCAGGGTAATAATTGGATCGTTACCGAGCGTAATGGCAATGGGTAAGTCTTCACCGCGCTCTTCCGCTTTATGCAGATGCAGCGCGATGTCATGCATCGGAACCGGTTGCAGGCCCAGCTTGCGCTTGCCTTTGACTTCCATACGATAAATGCCGACGTTCTGTTTACCGAAGTGGTCGGGATCGAGCGGATCGCGGGAGACCACGCAGGCTTTGTCCAGGTAGAAGCCACCGTCGCCATCGTTCAGGCGGAATAAGGGCAGAATATCGAACAGGTTGATGTCATCGCCGTCGACGGTGTTTTCCGCCCAGGCCGGATTAGCGCGGCGCTCTGGCGTCACAGGGAATTTATCCCAACGACGAATGAACTCATCAATCTGGCTCTTCACCGGCGTATTCGGTGGGAGGCCCATCGAGATGGCATGGTTCTGCCAGGAGCCAATGGTGTTCATCACCACACGGGCATCGGTAAAGCCGCGAATGTTATCAAACCAGATGGCGGGCGCGCCTTCACCGATACGTCCGGTGGCGTTAGCCGCAGCGGCCAAATCTGGCTCGGCGTTAACCTCTTCACTGATTTTCAGCAATTGCCCCTGGTCATCGAGGGCTTGCAGGAAGCTTCGCAAATCATCAAAAGCCATAGTCTTTCTCCTGTGAAAAATTCTGCGCCGCCCGCAGACCTTCCCAGCGGCGTGCTTTGTGGTGCTCAAGACCAAACTGGTCGAGCACGCGCGTCACAATGTGTTGGGTGATGTCATCCACGGTCTGCGGGTGGTTGTAATACGCGGGCATCGGGGGAACCATCGCTACGCCCAGACGTGACAGCGCCAGCATGTTTTCCAGATGAATGGTGCTGAGCGGGGTTTCCCTTGGGACGAGCACCAGCTTGCGGCCCTCTTTGAGCACCACATCGGCGGCACGTCCGACCAATCCTTCTGAGTAGCCAGCGCGAATACCGGCCAGGGTTTTCATGCTGCAGGGGATGATGATCATGCCGTCGGTGCGAAACGACCCTGATGAGATAGTGGCCGCCTGGTCTGCCGGGCTATGGCAGACATCGGCCAGTGACGCCACATCACGGGCACTGTAAGGGGTTTCCAGTTCAATGGTGGTTTTTGCCCATTTCGACATCACCAGGTGCGTTTCGACCTCCGGCATATCACGCAAGGCTTGTAACAGCGCAACACCCAGCGGCGCACCTGTTACACCTGTCATGCCGATTATCAGTCTCATTCATCACCTCAATACATTTTGTTCGTATGCGAACATTTTGAAAAAACTTACGCCTCTTCGAAACGGCTGACAATATTGTTCGTGTACGGTCGCACTTTTTGCTAAAAATTGAGCGATTAAAAAGCGCGGCGTTAATCGCTATCATAGGCAGGAGATTTTGTAACGGAGCACTCATGGAGTTAAGACACGAAGCCTTCCACCTGCTGCGCCAGCTGTTTCAGCAGCACACGGCGCGCTGGCAGCAAGCCTTACCGGAACTCACCAAGCCGCAGTACGCGGTGATGCGCTCCATTGCTGAAAATCCCGGTATTGAGCAGGTTGCGCTGACGGAAGTCGCGGTGAGTACCAAAGCTACGCTTGCGGAAATGTTGAGCCGTATGGAGGCGCGTGGGCTGGTCAGGCGCGAACAGGACCCGGCTGATAAACGGCGGCGTTTTTTATTTCTGACACCGGCGGGGGAAGCGACACTGAATATCAGCATTCCTCTTGGCAACGGTGTGGATGACGAATTCCTGGGTAGACTCAGTGCTGAAGAGCGTGAGCAGTTCACTACCCTCATCCGCAAGATGATGCGCTGAAACGCGTGTGCCGGAAAAAAACAAACCGCCCTAAGTGGGCGGTTTGTCGGTAAGACGGGGATCAGTTCAGGGTGTATTCCAGAGAAATTTCCGCGTTCAGAACTTTAGAAACCGGGCAACCGGCTTTGGCTTTCTGAATCGCCTCATCAAACTTGGCCGCATCGGCACCTGGCACTTTTACCGCGCTTTTGAGGGCGATTTTTGTGATCGCGAAACCGCCGTCAACCTGGTCCAGCGTGACGGTTGCCGTTGTGTCGATACTGTCTGCCGTGTAGCCGACTTCGCCCAGAATGAGCGAAAGCGCCATTGAGAAGCAGGCCGCGTGCGCAGCAGCAATCAACTCTTCCGGGTTGGTCCCCGCAGCACCTTCAAAACGCGTATTAAAGCCGTACGGTTGCTGTTTGAGCACACCGCTCTCGGTTGAAACAGTCCCTTTGCCATGTTTAAGATCGCCTGCCCAGTGAGCCTGTCCTTTCTTGTGAATTGCCATCGCATCGTTCCTTTTCATTATTGAGTGAAATAAATCGAGAGAAGTAAAAAGTATAGAAGCCGATGAGGGGCTTGCCTGGCATTACGGAGATTTATTCGCAGAAAGGAAAGACCCGCAGAGAGGCTGCGGGTCAGAGGGACTACAGCAGATTTTTCAGACGATAGATCCACTCCAGCGCCTGGCGCGGCGTCAGGGAATCCGGGTCGAGATTTTCCAGCGCTTCGACGGCCGGATTGGTCTCTTCCGGTGCACTCAGCAGCGACATTTGTGTGCCATCAATCTGGGTCGCCCCTGCGCTCGGAGAGAGGCTTTCCAGCTCACGAAGTTTGCCACGTGCGCGTTTGATAACCTCTTTCGGTACCCCGGCCAGCGCCGCAACGGCAAGACCGTAGCTTTTGCTCGCCGCGCCATCCTGCACGCTGTGCATGAAGGCGATGGTGTCGCCGTGCTCCAGGGCATCCAGATGCACGTTGGCAACGCCTTCCATTTTTTCCGGCAGTTGGGTCAGCTCGAAATAGTGGGTTGCGAACAAGGTCAGTGCTTTGATTTTATTCGCCAGATTCTCCGCACACGCCCACGCCAGCGACAGGCCGTCGTAGGTTGACGTACCGCGTCCAATCTCATCCATCAGCACCAGGCTGTGCTCGGTGGCGTTATGCAGAATGTTGGCGGTTTCGGTCATCTCCACCATAAAGGTCGAACGGCCTGATGCCAGATCGTCTGCCGCCCCCACGCGGGTGAAGATACGGTCGATCGGACCTATGTCGACCTTTTGCGCCGGGACGTAGCTGCCTATATAAGCCAACAGCACAATCAGTGCGGTCTGGCGCATATAGGTACTTTTACCGCCCATGTTTGGACCGGTGATGATCAGCATTCTGCGCTGCGGCGACAGGTTGAGCGGGTTGGCAATAAACGGCTCTTTCAGCACCTGCTCTACGACCGGGTGACGCCCCTCCACGATGCGAATACCGGGTTTATCACTAAAGGTCGGGCAGCAGTAATTCAGCGTATCCGCACGTTCGGCGAGGTTGACCAGCACATCCAGTTCTGCCAGCGCGGTGGCGCTTTGTTGCAGGGCTTCAAGGTGCGGTAACAGCAGGTCGAACAGTTCGTCATAAAGCTGTTTTTCCAGCGCCAGCGCTTTGCCTTTCGAGGTGAGGACTTTGTCTTCGTACTCTTTCAGCTCAGGAATAATGTAGCGTTCGGCGTTTTTCAGCGTCTGACGGCGCACATAGTGAATCGGCGCGAGGTGGCTCTGCCCACGGCTGATCTGAATAAAGTAACCGTGCACGCCGTTGTAGCCGACTTTGAGCGTATCCAGTCCCAGTTTCTCGCGTTCGCGGATTTCCAGTCTGTCGAGGTAATCGGTCGCACCATCTGCCAGCCCGCGCCACTCGTCGAGTTCGGCGTTATAGCCCGGCGCAATCACACCGCCGTCGCGTACCAGAACCGGAGGCGCATCAATAATGGCGTGTTCGAGCAGTTCACGCAGTTCAGTGAACTCGCCCATTTTTTCACGTAACTGCTGCACGGGAGCACTGTCGACCGTGGCCAGTTGTGCGCGCAGTTCCGGCAGTTGCTGGAAGGCATAACGCATGCGCGCGAGGTCACGCGGACGCGCGGTACGCAGCGCCAGGCGCGCCAGGATACGTTCCAGATCGCCGACCTGACGCAGTACCGGTTGCAGTTCGCCGGTGTTCTCCTGCAGTGCCCCAATGGTCTGCTGGCGTTCAAGCAGGGTTTTGCTGTCACGCACTGGCATATGCAGCCAGCGTTTTAGCATACGGCTGCCCATTGCGGTGACGGTGCAGTCGAGCACGGAGGCAACGGTGTTTTCAATGCCACCGGCCAGGTTCTGAGTGATTTCGAGGTTACGGCGAGTCGCCGCATCCATAATGATGCTGTCCTGCTGGCGCTCCATGGTGATGGAACGAATGTGCGGCAGGGAGGTACGTTGCGTATCTTTGACGTACTGCAACAGGCAGCCTGCCGCACACAGACCGCGCGGCGCATTTTCCACACCAAAACCGACCAGGTCACGCGTGCCAAACTGCAAATTCAACTGCTGGCGCGCGGTATCAATTTCGAACTCCCACAGCGGGCGACGACGCAGGCCGCGACGGCCTTCAATCAGCGCCGTTTCGGCAAAATCTTCGGCATACAAAAGCTCTGCCGGATTGGTGCGTTGCAGCTCTGCCGCCATGGTTTCGCGGTCAGCCGGTTCGCTAACGCGAAAACGCCCGGAGCTGATGTCCAGCGTGGCATAACCAAAGCCTTTGCTGTCCTGCCAGATGGCCGCCAGAAGGTTGTCCTGACGTTCCTGCAACAGCGCTTCATCGCTGATAGTGCCTGGCGTGACAATACGCACCACTTTGCGCTCTACCGGCCCTTTGCTGGTGGCCGGATCGCCAATTTGTTCGCAAATCGCCACGGATTCGCCGAGGTTAACCAGTTTTGCCAGGTAGTTTTCGACCGCGTGATGCGGGATACCCGCCATCGGAATTGGCTCTCCCGCTGATGCTCCGCGTTTGGTTAGCGAGATATCCATCAACTGGGATGCACGTTTGGCATCGTCATAAAACAGTTCGTAAAAATCCCCCATCCGATAAAAGAGCAGAATCTCCGGATGCTGAGCTTTCAGCTTCAGGTACTGCTGCATCATTGGGGTATGGTCTGAGAAATCCTTGTCAATTGACTCTTTCATATTGAAATTACTCATTTTTTTAAGTCTTGGTGGTGATCAGGTGAACTCATTTAAAACCCATATAAACCCACGTAACCCCAAGGATTTGTATACCAGGTGTATTCTAGTTAGTATCGGGAATACACACTTTTACTCGTGATATACATTGAGATACCACATAAGAAGATGATTCTGATTCAGTCTATTATTATCAATAAGTTATCTATCGATATTAAACCTGAACTGGACTCGACTGGCAAAATTTCGTAGGTGCCAAATCCCAATCGAAAGCCATATCTTATCACTGACAGCCATCGTGATTCACCAGTCGGTTTTGGTGTAAAAATCAGTGCCACTAAAAGACCTATATTGTTCAACGGATAGTCTCTTCTCCTGGAAACTGTCCCAATACAGGGGGAGCAGGTCACCGGATTTTAATAAACAATTATTTATATCAACAAGTGAGAAAGATGAAACGCTTAGAAGTGGAGATTTCAGGGGACATGCTGAATTGTGGGGGAAGGCGAACCATTATTGTTGTGGCAGAAAGAGATGTCTTGCTGCCACATGCAGGGTTAATTAACTTTTGGGAAATCCACCACGGTGTCATTTACACGGTTGATCATATTCGTAAACAGAATTGCACTGACTGCACTGATGACTTCCACCACTTGCCGATCGCTAAAACCCGCTGCCAGAAAGCGGCTGACGGTTTGTTCCGGTAGTGTGTTGCGGGTCGTTACCAGGGTTTTCACAAATTTGACCAGCGCATCAATATGCGGGTCTTCCGGATACTCTCCCCGGCGTAATGCCTGAATTTGCTCAACGCTATAGCCTGCCATTTTCCCGGTGAGCGTATGTGCCGCCAGGCAGTAATCACACCCTGACACTTCACTTACCACAAGGTTAACGGCTTCAATTTCTTGTTTATTCAACTGGCTTTTAGCCAGCGTGGCGTTGTGTTGCAACGCCTGACCGAGAATGTCAGGAGCTATCCCGATGGCCTGGTAGGCATTCGGTACTTTACCCATCGCCCGTTTAATGGTGCTAAAGAGGTCTGCAGTCTTGCCCGTGGCATTGTTGGGGTGTACAAAAGTTAAACGACTCATCATTTTTTCCTTTCAGTTTAAGGGTTTCGCCATATCGGCGATGAGCACATAATAGGGCGCCGCGGACAGGCATTCTGGCCGTATCGTCTCGATTATGTGTCTTATCGTCTCAGGAGCCAGGGTGGATAACCTCAGTCGCTTGCTTTCCTTACTTTCGCCAACATGCAGCGTCAATCTTCACTGCCGTTTTACCGGGCACTGGAATGCTGATCACCCACAGCAGCTTGCCGGTACTGTGCCCTGGCATGTCATTCTTCATGGTGAAACCCGACTGGTCGTAGAAGGGAAGACGTTCGATGTGCGTGCTGGCGATATCCTTCTGCTTCCGCACGGATCGTCACATTTATTGCAAAGTCTGGTGGACTGGGGGCAGGTTGTTCCTGCACAGGTCAACAATAATGGCACCGTAACTGAAGTGTGGACGGAAGGGCCGGGGCCAGCGGTAGAGGTTTTGTGCGGTGAGTTTCATTTTGGTCCGGGCTATCGCTGGATGTTCGCTGATGAAACAAGACTGATCCATCTTCATACCGATGAGCGACACGATTTTCCTGAGCTGGAAACGCTGCTTCTTATGCTGGTACGCGAAAGTTTGAGCGGTTTACCGGGCAGTGCGAGTATCGTTAAAGGACTCGCAGAAACTTTGCTCGCGCTGATCCTGCGTATTTTACTGTCGCTGCACGAGCCTCCCGCCGGTGTGTTACGGCTGCTAAGCGACAAACGTCTTGCTCCTGCTGTATTGGCCGTTATCGCCGATCCGGCATCACCATGGACTATGGAGTTGATGGCGCAACGCTGTTTTCTGTCCCGTGCCACCTTCGCTCGCCACTTTTCGCATAGCTATCATCAGACGCCCCAGTCATGGCTCAACCAGTTACGTATGGTGTTGGCGGCGAGACTGCTTTTAGAAGAGAGAAGCCTGACAGCGGAGAGAGTGGCAGAGCAGTGTGGTTTTTTGTCGCTGTCGTCATTCTCTAAAGCGTTCAAAAAAACCTATGGCATAACGCCTGCCCGGCACCGTAAACGTGGGTAGAGCAAACCACGCCGTAAATTAACGCCCTGCGCGAAGCGACTGAGGTGGAATGCCATATCCGCGAACAAACACCTCCCGCATATGCCGTCTGTCGCGAAAACCGGACTCGCGGGCAATGGCATCCAGTGACAGGCGGCTTTGTTCAATCATTAAGCGTGCAGTCTCAAGCCGTAGCCCTTCAATCGCTTTTGCCGGTGATTTGCCCGTCTCCTGACGAAACAGGCGGCTGAGCTGGCGGGCGCTGACGTGCACCGCATCGGCAAGCATTTCCACTGTCAGGGTTTTACGCAGATTATTACGGGCATATTCCAGCGCAGTTTGCAGGCGATCTGAGCGAGGCGCCAGGGCAAGCATTTCAGAATGCTGTGTCTGGCGGGCAGTGGTTTGCAGAAAATGAACTACCCCAGGGCTGGCGGGGTCCTCTACGGGTGAAAGCACGCCTGCTACCAGCCAGGTATCCACCCGCGTTTCCTCGCTCAATTTCGCTGAATCCACGCCGACACCAGAAGAAGAAGGTACGGTTCCTCCGTGTTCGGAGTAGACCACAGGCTGGTAAAATGGGCGCTCAGCCATCAGAGAGGCGCCCAGGCCCATCAGAATCCGCGAAGCCACCAGCACCCTGTAGTCCGGAGCGATGGAAAAAATAAAGGCCCCCAACCCAAATACCAGCATGCCCGCCAATATCTGTGTTCTGCGCATGATCTTACCGAACATAACCTGTGCCAGCGGCACCCCTGGCGCAAACGTCAGGCCGAAAATAGAGAGCAGACGGGCACTTTGCGCATCGCTAATTCCCCACTCCTGAGAAATCGGGACCAGACTGCCAGCAACAGAAAGCGAACCGGTCGCCTGAATAAAATAGGCCAGGCTAAGTGCCCATAGTGCACGCCTTTGAGACATGGACAGGTGATTTTGCATCATAAACTCCAGAGATGGGGCAGTAACCTGCCCCAGAGCAGGTTACGCAACCGGTATTGGGTTCTCCACCATTGACTGATTAAACGCATTCACCATCTCGTGTTCATTGATGCCGGGGTTAGAACGGGCAGGGAGCACATTATCGACAATCGCTTCAATGGCGTCTGTCGACAGTTTGTCAAAGGTCTGCTCGATGAAATCAGCTAATGGCATCGCGCGGGAATCACCGCTTTTGTAGATCAAGTCGGTGTCGACCCAGGGCGGTGAGATTTCAATGACCTTCACACCGGCATCGCGTAGTAAAAAACGCTGTGACAGGGTGTAAGAGTGAATTGCTGCTTTGGTTGCTGAGTAGAGTGCATTGGTCACGAGGGGTAAAAAGGCCAGAATCGAACTGTTATTGATCAATACCGCATCAGGTTGCTGTTTCAGGTGTTCAACAAATGCTGAACTGACCCGAACAGTACCCAACAGGTTGGTATCCAGTAAGGTAGTGGCCATGTCGTCATCCAGTTCGGCGGCAGCATTATCGAATGGCATAATTCCAGCGTTATTGATCACCACATTCAGTGCCGGATAGCGGGAGAGCACCTCTTTCGCCGCCGATTTAATGCTGGATGAATCGGTGACATCCAGAACCACGGAATCCATCCCCGGGTTGGCCGCAGTGACTATGTCCAGAAGAGTCTTACGACGGCCTGAAATGATCACCTGATTACCCAGTTGATGAAATTTTTCAGCCATCGCACGGCCAATACCAGACGTGCCGCCAGTGATAAAAATAGTATTGCCTGTCAGTTTCATACGGTTATTCCTGTTGGGTAAGGCCGGAGCGAGGATGACAATCGACGAGGTATTGATGATGGTGCCTGCGCTTCGCACGACAAATCCGGGATCCACGCAGAATGAACAGCTTGGGTGCCAGACGATTGGCGTAGATAGCACCGATACCGGAGGATGCACCTGTGAACACGACGGCGCTTTTAGCGGGTTGTGTTGCGGGACGCATTGCAGACTCCTCTCGGTCACTGTTGATTCGGTGAGAGAATCATAAGTAAAAAAGAGATGTCTTAAATGACGATTATGGTGGTCATTTGGGACATTCCATGTCTCACTTCAAATGACCTTCAGGAGTGAAAGTAAAGATTGGGTTGTCGTTTATTCCGACCCATAACCCCGGTTTCAGGTGGTTAGTCATGGGCAGTGAGTTCAATGGGGTGGCGTAGCGCTATCCTAAAGCAGCGCCCGTCCGGCAAGATGGCCAACTCCCATCGACAAAACCATTGCCATGGTGCTCCAGAACGTAATTCTGATGATCGCCCTGACAGGAGGCGCTTTACTCACAATCGAGGATATGTAGCCAAGAGCAGCCAGTGAAAAAAGAGTGGAAAAGATAATAAATGAAACAACCAGTTTTGCTGGACTCAGCCAGGCAACGATTAAAGGCAGCAGTGCACCGGCAGAGAAGCTTAGTGCTGAAAAGATGGCAGCCTGTAGAGGCTGTGCAGAATTCGTCCCTGTCAGACCGAGTTCTTCCCGGGCATGGGCATCCAGCGCATCTTTCACCATTAACTGCTCTGCCACCTGGTGAGCAATTGTCGGCTCCACTCCACGCTGTATATACAATGAAGTAAGCTCCCGTACCTCACCCTGATAATCTGTTTCCAGTTCTTTTTGTTCTTGCGCAAGAGCTGCGTTTTCTGTATCCGCCTGAGATGAGACTGAAACATATTCTCCTGTTGCCATCGACATCGCACCTGCAACCAGTCCGGCAACCCCCGCCAGTAAAACAGCAGAGGGACCCGTATTGGCAGAGGCGACTCCGAGGACAAGGCTCGCCGTCGACACAATACCGTCATTTGCCCCCAGTACAGCGGCCCTTAGCCATCCAATGTTTTCAATACTGTGTCGCTCAAGATGCATGTTTCTGTTCTCCTGTAAATAAGCATATTTATAACTTCGGTGTTGCTGGTATATAAAGCGGCATTGCCGGGTATTGTATTTATTTATTATTAATATTGAATTAAGATTGAATTAGTTTAGTCCATAATTTGGGTTTTATTTAGCTGAGATATTTTATGCGAAATGATAACAAATATCATGAGCGTTCACTCGCTGCGAATAAAAGTACATTGGTCAGTGTCGTGGTTAATTTTTTCTTATCATTGATGCAAATTCTGACTGGTTTATTTTCAGGTTCTCAGGGGTTAATTGCTGATGGGATTCATTCTCTTTCCGATTTAATTGCTGACTTTGTGGTTTTGTTTGCCAATAAAAAAAGCCGTAAACCGTCAGACAGTGACCATCATTACGGGCACTGGCGGTACGAGAACGGTGCGTCAATGATTTTGGGAATACTGCTTGCAGCTGTCGGGGCCGGAATGTTGTGGTCTGCAGGCGGGAAATTGCTTCATCCGGAACGGCTTTCCGAGGTTCATGCTGTAGCGCTCTGGGTGGCACTGGCAGCACTCATCACAAAAGAAACCTTGTTCAGGTATATGCTCAGTGTGGCTATCCGTGTTCAGTCCTCACTCCTTGTGGCAAATGCATGGCATGCCCGTTCTGACGCCGCGTCATCGGTAGTCGTGGCAGTGGGGATTATAGGAACTCTGGCTGGATACCCTTGGTTTGATCCTGTCGCTGCTTTTGTCGTCGGTATACTGATATTACGTATGGGTTACTCATTTGCTTATGATGCAATGCACGATCTGATGGACCGCTCTGCTGACAGAGATAAGGAACATGAAATAAAAGCTATTCTTCTCTCCACTCCCGGTGTTTTTGGGCTCCATGATCTTAAAACGCGCAAGGCAGGAGATCTTATCCTGGTCGACGTCCATCTGGAGGTTCCTGAAAATTTATCCGTCAGAGATGGCCATGATATTGCGATTGCTGCGCGGGAAAGAGTATTACAAAATAATGATGTTCTGAATGTTATGGTTCATATCGATCCATTTTCTGCTAAAGAAACCGAGTGCTGTGTTCAGCATACTGGCCGTTTCTGATGTTAAATTATTCTGCCTGTTTCAACGCGGTAGGTTGATTCGGTTGAGGACGCGATACTAACGCTGTAGTTGCCCGTATTAACCTGCCACTACAGCGTTATTATCTACAATCAGCACAAGCGTTTTACTCAGTTTCAGTTGCAGGACTTTTCCTCTGGTTGCGGAAGGTAAGAAATATATGAAGCAAACCCATTGCACCATGCGCCCAGAAATAGGTCTCAATAAATACAGTAAGAAATTTATGAAAATGAAGAACATTTTGTGCCAGCACAGATGAAGGTCCAGACATTGCATTTAACACAAACCATAACCCACCACACAATGCCACACCCAACAGCGCCATTACACCGAGCCCCTGGATCAATGCCGCCATTCCACCAGCATGGGCGTCGGGAAGACGGAATGACATGAGCATTTTGATGTCTTCAATCACACCACGAAAATCAAGGGCCAGCCAGGCATAATAGTAACGAAATCCGCGTTGTTTCAGCATCCAGACAAGCATGACTAATCCAAGGATTATCAGCGCGAATCCCGAGATGATATGGAACCACGTCACGATGCCGGTCAGTGATAGATCGCTAAGTGCCTCTCTTTCGGTAAGATTAGAGTTAATGATCTGCAACAAAACCAGTACAGCTACAATAATATGCAGTACCCGCAGAAAGGGAGTGTCTCTGTGAGGGAGTGCATTACGTAATTTTTCGTTCATCATTTATCCATTTAATTAGGTGGTTGACCTTATGAGTATCATGACTATTAATTAACGAAACCTTAACGCCTTCATTTTAAGTATCCCACCCAAAACAGGGGAATAAAGTGAGATGAAGCATGAAGTAGTCTCTGATCGCACCTCTGTGGGGGTTTTCCTGATATTTATCAGGCTTGGTCTGACGTCCTTTGGCGGACCGATTGCCCATTTGGGTTATTTTCGCGATGAATTTGTGACCCGACGTAAATGGATAAGTGCGCAGGGTTATTCAGATTTAGTTGCGCTTTGCCAGTTTCTTCCCGGCCCGGCAAGTAGTCAGGTTGGTATTGCGTTGGGATTGTACCGGGCTGGCTATCCCGGGGCTCTGGCAGCCTGGGCTGGATTCACAATACCCTCAGCGATTTTGCTCATACTCTTTGCTCTGGGAATGTCCAGCTACGGAGAATTGATGCCTTCTGGTGCTCTGCACGGCCTAAAGGTGGTAGCCGTTGCCGTGGTTGCGCAGGCGGTATGGGGGATGGCGCGTAATCTTTGTCCGGATGTCGTACGCGTAAGCATCATGGCCTTTGCAGCTTGCTTCCTCCTTCTTTTTCCTGCTGCTCTGAGCCAGATAGGCGTTATGGGGGCTGCGGCTATCATTGGCCTGTTGGTCTGCAAACCCGCTCAGAGCGAAATGCATGACCCACCTCATGTCTCCTTACGGCTTCGGACAGGCGTATTCTGGCTGGTGCTTTTTTTGATACTACTGCTCGGATTACCGCTGCTGACTGCTATATATCGGAATCATGTGCTGGAAGTGGTGGATGCATTTTATCGGACCGGCTCACTGGTTTTTGGTGGTGGTCACGTTGTTTTGCCATTACTCCAGGCTGTGGTTATCCCGACCGGGTGGGTCAGCAATGACATTTTCCTGGCAGGTTATGGTGCTGCACAGGCGATGCCAGGCCCCTTGTTTACCTTTGCTGCGTTTCTTGGTGCGTCGATGGGCCAGTTCCCTTCCGGATGGGAAGGCGGCATGTTATGTCTACTGGCAATCTTTACCCCTTCTTTTTTGCTGGTTACCGGCGCTCTTCCGTTCTGGGAGCATGTGAAAGGAAACCGACGGATTCGCGCTGCATTATCCGGTATCAATGCAGCTGTTGTTGGTTTACTGCTGGCGGCACTTTATAACCCCATATGGACAAACGCCATCCATAGCCCCCAGGACTTTGGTTTAGCGCTGTTGGGGCTGGTTGCCCTTATCTTCTGGAAACTTCCGCCCTGGCTTGTTGTTGTGTGTAGTGGTGTTGTGGGGATGATCATTTAGACGATGAGTTCAACTACACGAATATACATCTTATTACCCTGACAGCAATTTGCATAAGCCATCCACTACTCATGACTAAAAGCACACACGTCGCATCCCGTTGCTTCGTGATGACGTTATTCCCGTTTTCCTGCACGCCTGTCAAAGGCGAGATGTCCTTTCTTCGACGGGCACTGTACTCAGATCACTCTGTCAATATTGAAGGGCCTGGCGAAATGGGTAATCCAAAACGACGAGTCTCTTGCAGGCCAGAAAAAAGTGACATCAGAAATGTGCCAGGCCTGATGTCACTGGATGAATAGCACCTGAAGTTAGCGTATGCCAGCGTACTCCATCATTACCTGGAGCAAGACGTTCGCCCCGGCGGCGACATGTTCGGGTGATGCATACTCAATTTCGTTATGGCTGATGCCGTCTTTACAGGGAATAAAGATCATCCCGGTCGGGGCCAGGTAACTCATATAGACTGCATCGTGCCCGGCACCGGAGATAATTGGTCGCGATGGATAACCGAGTTGCTGTGCGGCACGACCTATTGACTGCTGGCAGCGGGCATCAAAGGGTGCGGCGGGATAGTGGCTGACCTGCTCAAGCGTGATGCCAAGACCACTTTCCTGCGACACCGCAATGATAAAGTCCTGCAATTGGGCATCCATCTCATCGACGGCAGCATCGCTGATGTTGCGCATATCGATGGAGAATGTCACTTCGCCCGGCACCACATTGCGGCTGTTGGGATGCACCTGCACCATGCCGACCGTGCCACGTCCCTGCTCACTGCGCCCGGCAATCGCCACCACTTCCTGCATGATGCGGGTCGCCACCTGCAACGCATCCTGACGCAGATGCATCGGCGTGGGGCCAGCGTGAGACTCCATGCCGGTTACAGTGCAGTCATACCAACGGATCCCCAGTACGCCCTGGACCACGCCAATGACTTTCTCCTCTTCTTCGAGAATTGGCCCCTGTTCGATGTGCGCTTCAAAGTAAGCGCCTATTGGGTGATCGCCCGGCGTTTGTTGACCGACGTAGCCAATCTTCTCGAGTTCCTGCAATACTGTTTTGCCTTCTGCATCGGTGGCGGCGTAGATTTTCTCCAGCGGGAAGACTCCGGCAAAGACGCCTGAGCCCATCATCACGGGCACAAAGCGCGAGCCCTCTTCATTGGTCCAGAACACCACTTCCACGGGGGCATCCGTTTCGAGCTGCAAATCGTTCAACGTGCGCACCACCTCCAGTGCTGCCAGGACGCCAAAGTTGCCGTCAAACTTGCCGCCTGTCGGCTGCGTATCAATATGGCTGCCCGCTACCACCGGTGGCAGATTTGGGTTACGTCCTTCCCGGCGCATAAACACGTTACCGATTTTATCGACGGTGATACTCAGTCCGGCCGCTTTGCCCCAGCCAATTACCAAATCACGCCCTTGCCTGTCCAGATCGGTCAGCGTCAGACGACAACAGCCGCCTTTCGGTGTGGCGCCAATTTTCGCCAGCTCCATCAGTGAATCCCACAGACGTTCGCCATTAATCCGGCATTCAGCCAGCGCCGTGGCTGACGGGTTCAATACATCGCTTGTCATCTTACTCTCCCTGCATAAAGGTGGTGGCCATCGAGACCAGTAATGCATCGCTGCCGCATGGGCCGAGAAGCGAAATCCCCAGCGGCGCGCCATCAAGCGTGGTGACAGGAATGTTCACCTGTGGGCGACGGGTCAGAACGGAAATCAGTAACAGATCGTGGGACACCCGACGTGTGGCCTCAATCTCTTGCGCGGTGGCGCTCAATAACGGGGCAATATCCGGGACGGTGGGCATGATTAAAATGCAATCGCCCAACTGCGACTGCCACCAGGCTGTAAAGCTGTCGCGTAGCTGGCAAGCTGCGTCGAATTGTGCACTGGTTATCGCTTTGCCCCAGGCAAAACGCTCGGCAACATCCGGCCCCAGCTGCATGCCAAGACGCTCAATATTGCCACCCTGCGACTGCCAGGCTTCATAGCCCTGGATTTGGCGAAAGGCGAGGTAGACGGCTTCACGCTCAGGTAAGGGGGCATCCAGCATTGTCACGCTGCCGAAGCGTTGGGCGAGCTGTTCCCGTACCGGCAGTAGCGCCTGTTGGGTGTGCGCCGGTAAGTCGGCAAACAAGGCCTCGTGGCAGGCGAGTTCGATAGCGCTCGGTGCGCAGATGTCTTCACCCAGCAAGCAGGTCGCCGCGGCGCTGAAAGCCTGCGGGGTGCGGGCAAAGAAACCGCAGGTGTCCATGGTGGCACACAACGGTTGGCAACCGGCCAGTGAGAGGCGACCGTGCGTCGGACGCAGGCCAAACAGGCCGCAGTAGCTGGCGGGAGTGCGGACAGAACCGCCGGTGTCGGAGCCGAGCGCAATATCGCACAGGCCGTTAGAGACGGCAGAGGCCGAGCCGGAAGAGGAGCCGCCGGGAATGCGCAGTGGTGCGGCACCATTTCGCGGTGTACCGTAATGGATGTTATGGCCACTCATCGAATAGGCCAGCTCGCTGGTGTGGGTTTTGCCCACGAAACGTGCGCCGCCATCCAGCAGCTTCTGAACCACCGGTGCGGTGGTGGTCTTGATGCCTGAAGCCGCAAGCACATGCGGGTTGCCACCGCCGGTCGGGTAGCCCGCCACATCAAACAGATCTTTTGCCCCGAAGGTTAACCCGGAGAGTGGGCCGCTTTGTGCATGCGGGACGGGCACAAAGGGATAAGGCATAAAAGCACGGGCAGGATCCTGCATTTTACCTCCTCAAATTCAGGCATAAGCCTGTTGCGGTGTGATATCGGCGGCCAGTTCGCGCCAGCGGTGGCAACTGACCACATGGCGTTCGGCGACCTGTTCAGTAACGGGTTGCGTCTGGGTGCAGGTGGATTGAGCATGCGGGCAGCGAGCAGCAAAGGCGCAGCCCGGTGGCAGGCTGGCGAGATCCGGCGGAGAGCCGGGAATGCAGTACAGCGCATCGCCTTTTTTCAGCCCCTCTTTCGGGCGGCTGCCAAGTAACACGCGGGTATACGGGTGACGGGGTTGGGTGAGAATCTCCGCGATGGGAGCTTCTTCAACGATGCGCCCGGCGTACATGACTGCCACGCGATCGGCGATTTCTACCGCCGCACCAATATCGTGTGTCACGAAGATGATCGACAGGTCACGCAGTTTTTGCTGCTCGCGCAGCAGGATCAAAATCTGAATTTGTACCGTGGCGTCAAGTGCCGTGGTGGGTTCGTCGGCCAGCAACAACTGCGGATTGCAGGAGAGCGCCAGAGCAATCATCGCGCGCTGGCGCATGCCGCCAGACATCTCATGGGGATAGGCCTCCAGCCGCCGCTCAGGACTGGGAATGCGCACCTGGCGCAGGGCGTCCAGCGCACGTGCTTTAGCATCACTTCGCGACAGCCCTTCATGACGGCGCAGTCCCTCAATAATCTGTTGCCCGACGGTGTACACCGGGTCAAAGGCCAGCAACGGTTCCTGAAAAATCATCGCGCAGGTTTTCCCGCGATAGCGCCGCAACTGCTGCGCATTCATGTTCAGTACCGCTTCACCGCCCACATTTATGGTGCCACGCAGTACGCTGCTTTTCGGCGGGTGCAGGCGCATCAACGCACGCAAGGTGACGCTTTTGCCGGAGCCGGATTCGCCAATCAGGGCCATCACTTCCCCTTTGCGCACGTCGAACGAGACGCCGTTGACCGCATTGATGGTCTGGCCGTCGCGGCGAAACTCCACCTGCAAATCGCGGATATGGACATAGGCTTCATGCGACATGGCTCACCTCCTGCACCGCAATGGCCTGGTGGTACACCGAATCCGGCTGCGCCATCAGGCAGGCGCTTTGATGTCCTTCACCAACATATTGCAGAGTCGGTTTTACCTGTGAGCACACGGATCGGGCATGCGGGCAGCGGGTGTGAAAACGGCAGCCCGCTGGCGGCGAGATGGGGCTGGGTGGATCGCCCGACAGCGGTGACACCAGCGTGCGGTTTGCTGGGTCCATTGACGGCATGGAGCTCAGCAACGCACGGGTATAGGGGTGAGCAGAGGCGGTAAACAGCGCCTCTGAAGGACCAATTTCCACCACTTCACCGAGGTACATCACCAGAATGCGATCCGAGAGCCAGCGCACCACATGCAGATCGTGGCTGATAAACACGTAGGTGAGATCCAGCGTGCGTTTCAACTCCTGCAACAGTTGCAGCACCTGGGCTTCGACCGATTTATCGAGCGCGGAAACGGCTTCATCGAGGATCACCATTCTCGGCTTCATGGCCAGTGCGCGGGCGATGTTGACGCGCTGGCGCTGACCGCCGGATAACGCATGCGGGTAGCGATGGGCAAAACGCGCCGGTTCCAGCCCGACGTGCGCCAGCAGATATCGGGCATACTCATTGGCCTCTTTGCGGCTAATGCCGTGCACCTGCTGGCCAAACGCAATGCTCTCTTCCATCGTCAGGCGTGGGTTTAACGACGCGTAGCTATCCTGAAATACCATCTGCACCTGGCGACGATAGGCTTTCATGGGCAGGCGCGACGAACCAACGGCTTCACCGTCAAACACCAGTTCACCGCTGTCCTGTGCCAGCAACTGCATCAACACGCGCGCGGTGGTGGATTTACCGCAGCCGGACTCGCCTACCACACCGAGCGTTTCTCCTTTGTGCACTTCGAAGCTGACGTTATCCACGGCCTGTACCACTTCACGGCCTTTGCGCGCACCGAGGTGAAAATGCTTCACCAGATTGTTCACCCGCAACAGAGGCTGCGCCGGGCCGCCAATATCGACATTGATAAAAGGTTGCATGCTGTTACTCCTTAATCGCCATGGCGGCGCGCAGGCGATCCGCCAGAACGTTGAATGAGATGGAGGTGATAAAAATCATCATCCCCGGCAGCGCCGCCACCCACGGCTGGGTGTAGATTGCGGTACGTAAGGTATTGAGCATCAGCCCCCACTCGGGTTCAGGTGGGCGCACTCCCAGGCCCAGAAACGACAGGCCAGAGGCGAGGATCATGCACACCGAAATCAGCCCGGTAGAAAAGACGAAAATAGGCCCTAACACATTGCCCAGCACCTGAACGCGGATGATGGTGAACGCGCTGGCTCCGGTGGCGCGGGCGGCATCGATATAATCCATATGGCGCACCTGCGCGGTCACGCTTTCGGCAATGCGCGCCACCTGCGGGACAAAAACCAGCGTCAGCGAGAGCAGGGCATTACCAATGCCTGCGCCCATCGCGCCGGAAAGGGCAATGGCCAGCAGTACCGAGGGAAAGGCGTAGAAAATGTCGATGGTGCGCATAATCAGGGTGTTGGTTCTGCCCCCCATATAGCCCGCGACAATGCCAATCGCACCGCCAATAAAAAACGCAAACACCACTGGCACAATGCCCATAAACAGCGATAACCGCGTTCCGAGGATAAGACGGGAGAGCATGTCGCGCCCCAACTCATCGGAACCCAGCGGGAAGCCATCGGTGCCAATCGGTTTCAGGCGCATAAACATGGACGTCTGATAAGGGTCTTTCACTATCAACCACGGGCCAAACAGCGCCAGTACCAGCAGCACGAGAATAATCACGCCCACGATCACGCCGCCGGGGTCACGCATCAGCCGTGCACCCACGCCGCGCCAGTAGCCCTGTGAAGCCGCTACAGCAGGTGCTGCAACGGTGATTTTTGGGGTTACGCTATCCACCATCTTTAGCTCCTCTTAATGCGCGGATCGAGAGAGGTTTGCAGCACATCCACCAGCAGATTGAGCAGCACAAAAAACAGCGCCAGTACCCAAATCGTGCCCTGCAATAACGGCAGATCGCGCTGAAAAATAGCGGTGTTGAGCAGCAAGCCGGTCCCCGGCCACGAGAAGACGGTCTCCACCAGAATGGATCCGCCCATCAGGTAACCGACCTGCAATCCCATGACGGCCAGTGCGGTTGGGGCGGCGTTTTTCACCACGTGCCAGAAGATGCGCGACTCGTTGAGGCCACGGGCGCGCAGGCCGACAATAAACTCCTGACTAAGAATGTCGGCAACCTGCGAGCGCACGGTGCGGGCGATAATGCCCGTGGGGATAACCGACAGCGTAATCGCAGGCAGCAGCATGAATTGCAGATGCGCCCAGTCCCACTGCCAGCCGGTTTCGCCAATCGGTCCACCGCCGGTGGCGGGCAACAGCGCAAACTTCACACTGAAGACAATGACCAGCAGCATGCCGAGCCAGTAGTGCGGTACGCTCACACCAAACACCGACAGCAGCGAGGCCAGGCGGTCAACCACACTGTTGCGAAAGTAGCCCGCGACAAAACCGAACAGGCTGCCGAGGACAAAGCCTATCACCGTCGCCAGCAGCGCCAGGCGCAGCGAGTAAGTGACTGCGCTCATCACTTCGCCAATCACCGGCCGCCCTGTCGCCACTGACATGCCCAAATCCCCGTGCAGCGCCCGCCATAGCCAGTGCATAAACTGCACCGGCAGGGGTTTATCAAAGCCGTAGGCCTGCATAAGTGTCTGGCGCATGGCTTCGGAGGCATCCGGTGGCATCACCGACACCAGCGGATCGCCCGGTGCAATTTGCACCAGCAGGAAACAGATCACCGCGACCCCTAACATGGTCGGGATCGCCAGCAAAATGCGGTAAAAGAGTGTGCTGATCATGGCCTCTCCTCTTCGATTACTCTTTCTTACTCACCAGACTTAAGTCGATAAACCAGCTCTGTGGCTGCACGACACCCGTGACCGCCGGAGAAATGGCGCGCGGGCCAACATCGTGGGCGACAAACAGGAACGGAGCCTGATCCACCAGCGCGGCGTGCAGTTCGCCTGCGGCTTTATCCATCTCCGCCGGGGTGAAGGCATGCTTGACGGCGGTCGCCAGCTTTTCGGTTTCTGGCGTGGTGAAGTAACCCCAGTTTGTGGCGGTCGGTGGGAAGGCTTTTTCGGTGGCAAAGCGGATCATGCCAAAGTACGGGTCGGTCACTGCCGCACTTACGTTGATGGCATTCACGCCCTGAGCGGAAGGATCTTTCGCCCCCAGACGCCAGTTGGTAAACAGCGTGTTCCACTCATTCACTTTGATATCGACGTTAAAGAAGCAGCTTTTTAAGCTCTGCTGGATGTATTCGTTCATGGGCAGCGGCTGCATCTGACCGGAGCCAGAAGCCGATGTCGCAACCGTCACGTGCAGCGGTTTGCTCTCGCTGTAACCGGCCTCGCTCATCAGTTTCCGTGCGGTGTCCGGGTCGTACTTGATCTGGAAGGTCGGCTTGCCGCGCCACGGGTTGCCTTCTTCGTACACGCCAGTGGCTTCTGACATGTAACCGCCAAGGTAGCTTTTAAGCTCGCTGCGGTTCAGGCACAGGTTGGCCGCTTTACGCACGCGAATGTCGCGCCACGGTGAACCTTCAAGGAATGAGAACTGCCACGGCCAGACGTGCGGCTGGGTGTTGGCGTAGATTTTAAAGCCCTGGGCTTTAAGCTGATCCACAGCATCCGGTGCGGGCGCTTCTATCCAGTCGACCTGTTTTGACAGCAGCGCGGCAGTGCGGGCGTTGGCCTCCGGCAGGGGGATCAGCACCACTTTGTCGACACGCGGAATGCGGTCTTTATTCCAGTAGTCAGGGTTTTTCGCGAGGATCAGCTGCTGGCGCGGCACCAGTTTTTCCAGTTTGAACGGGCCACTGCCCACCGCCTGCGAGGCAAACGTGGTCCAGGCCTGCTTACTGCGTGCCGCCGTGTCGCCCGCCGAGGTCGGTACGGCATCGAAGATTTTCTGCCAGGCCGTCGGGGAGGCAATAAACAGGTTGGTAATGTTGTACGGCAGCAGCGCATCCGGTTCTGACGTGGTCAGCGCCACGGTGTGGTCATCAATTTTTTCCGCCCCGGTCAGCGTCGGCATACGGGATAAGGTGTTGCCGATTTGTCCTGGCGCATATTGCGGGGAGGTTTTATCCAGCACTTTGCCCACGTTCCAGACAATGGCGTCAGCATTCACTTCGGTGCCATCGTGGAATTTGACGCCAGGGCGCAACGTGAAGATCCAGCGGGTTTGATTCTGTGGGTCAACGTGCCACTCGGTTGCCAGACCCGGCACCAGGCCGCTCGGTTTCTCTCCTTGCGACAAATCCCACTCCACCAGGGCGTCATATAAAGGAATACCGGTAAAGCGGTTACCCTCATAGCCCTGATCCGGCTGACCCAGCGTTAACGGGATATCCGCCGCCGTCATGGCTATGCGTAAAGTTGAGGCCTGTACCTGTAATGCGCCAGCCAGCGCCAGTGTGCCGATGGCTGCCGCCACACGGTGTTTACGCCAAAAAGGTTGATTAAGCATCACGTTGTCCCTGTTAAATAAATGAGACATTTAACACGCAAGATACATACCAGTTGGCTAAATAAGAATTTCTGTCATTCAGGCAGGGGGAATATCAGAAGTGGTTATTACTCATGGGATTACAGCGCTTTTAAAATAACCCTTTTTTATATTTCAGCTTTATTTCGCACTCGTAACGGGAATTATGTTGCAAAAATGCACCATTAAATCTTCCTGATTTTGATTTCTGTGCGATATTATTTTGTCTCGTGACATTTTATTAAATCTTTTCATGATCATGCAGGAATTATTAGTTAGCCAGGGCGGTGGCAATGAAGGGGGCGGTGCGAAAAGACCCCCTGACAGGAATATCAGAAGGTCTGGAGGGGGGGCTGCGTTGTGTTAGATGGTGTGTCAGGGCTTACATCAACAGGTTTTCGTCAAAAACTCACCGACTGTCTGCATGCACAATGCCCGTTCTTCGACATGGGGCATATGGCTTGAGGATTCGAAAATCACCCACTGGGCTCCGGTAATCTTGTCCATAAACGGCTGCACAACCTCAGGCGTGGCTTCGTCATAGCGTCCGGAAATCAGCAGCGTTGGCACGCGCACCTGTGGCAGGCGGTCAATAATCGTCCACTCTTTCATACTGCCGATGACGTGAAATTCCGTCGGCCCGTTCATCGCGTGATAGACCGTAGGGTCGATGTCCATCGCGTCAAAGGTACGCTGTACTTCCGGCGGCCAGGGATCGAGACGGCAGACATGACGCTGATAAAATACCTGACTTGCTGCTTTGTATTCGGCACTGTCCAACGTGCCAGCGGCTTCGTGTGCCAGCAAGGTTGCCTGTACGTCCGGGGGAAGTTGTGCGCGCAGTTTCGCCGCACCTTCCAGCCACAGCGCCATCGAGGCCGGTGAGTTGGCGATAATCATCGCTTTCAGTCCCTGTGGCTGGGTGACCGCATGCTCTGCCGCCAGCATTCCGCCCCAGGATTGTCCCAGTAGCGCGTAATTGTCAGCAATTTCCAGCGCCTGGAGCAGATGATGCAGTTCGTCCAGAAACAGTGAAGGCTGCCAGAAGTCCGGGCTTTTCTCTGGCAGATGGGTGGAACGCCCGTTACCCAACTGATCGTAGTGGATCACGGCGCGCCCGGTTTCGGCGATATCTTTAAACGCATCAACATAATCGTGCGTGCAGCCGGGGCCACCGTGCGCGACCACTAATGGTGTCAGACCATTGTGCAGATCGCCGCAGATGCGAAACCAGGTCTGATATCCCCGGAAAGGAATATAGCCTTCTCGAATGGTGTACATGAGTGACGTTTACCCTGTGAAGTGAACTGGCTTTCAGGTTAGAACGTCACTGCTTACGCTGAACACTAGCAAAAATGCTAGTTCTTAACTGTCTAGCAAACGGTAGTGCAGCGCGCGAACCACGGCCTGCACCCGGTTAGTCGCGCCGAGCTTTTTCGCCGCCGTATTCAGATGCAGCGTGACCGTGGCGACCGAGCGGTGCAGCTTGCGGGCAATCTCTTTCGCCGTCAGACCTTCAGCAGACCACGCCAGGCATTCGCGCTCCCGGTTGCTCAGTTTGACATGGCGGCAGGTGAGCAGTGAGGCGTCAAACAGCGGAAATGCTGACTCCTGAAAACGGTGCGCCAGAAACGTCAGTTGCGCCAGTGTTTCGCTGATATCCCGCTCTTCCCGCTGGTCGGTCACAATCCCGGTCAGCGTGACAAAGCCACCGTGCGGCAGATGCAGCGGTACTGTGGCACCGCAGGGCATGTTGTTATCACGCATGTAGTGCGTCACTTCCTGCGCGTTCTCGTCCAGCCGCCCCTGCAACGCGCTGCGATCCGGGCGTTGATAAGACCAGACAAACGGCGCACAGCTCTCCAGCGCAAAGTGTTGTACCGGATCAACCTGGTAGTAACCGCGTTCGCACCATAACCGACGCATGTCGTCCGGCACATTGCGCATTTCCAGCAGTGACGGTGTGATCAGTGCCCCCTCCAGCGAGCGCGGAACCGGCGTGTAGTCGTAAATCACCGCATCAAAACCCAACGCCTGTGTGCGGGCAAACAGCCCGGCAAAAGCCTCTTCAAGTCTGGTGGTGTTGGTCGCACCAGGGCTTTCAATGTTAATGCGCATTGTGAACGTCCTCCGGGTCATCGGTGCCACGCCACGGGCACGGTTTGTGCAATTTACCCGTGGCTTCGCCAGAGCATGCAATTCCGGTGCCGCCCTGCGGGAAGGGCAAAACTAGTATTTTTACTAACTACCCAGCCTTTAACGATGTCGTTAGCGTAAAGAAAACGCCCGGGAGGTCCTTCCGGATGCAAATTTATGACGCGGGGCTGCACTACGGCGGAGCGATTTTTTAACCCTTCAGCACCGTATGCACCATGGGAGTTCGCGAATGCATCGTTACCGTTTTCTGTTATTTCGGCCATTGCAACTGCTGCCTGTACTGCTGGGGATCAGCATCATCACCTTTGCGATGGTGCGGGCGATCCCCGGCGATCCGGCGCGCATTCTGCTTGGCGTACGCAGCACGCCAGCGGCACTGGCGCGTATCCGTGCGCAGTTTGGCCTCGATGAACCGTTATGGGTGCAGTACGGCTACTTCCTGCGCAACTTGTTGCAGGGGGAGCTGGGCAAATCGATTGTGTACCGTGTAGATACCCTCAAGCTGATTGGCTCACGACTGGAACCCACATTATGGCTGGTGCTGGGCAGCATGTTATTGGCGGTCGCCCTTACTGTTCCTTTGGCCTCACTGGCGGCGCGGCAGCGGGGGCGGGCGGTGGATCAACTGATCCGTCTGTTCACCACGGCCGGGCTCGGTTTTCCGGCGTTCTGGCTCGGCATCATGATGATTATCATTTTTAGTGTTGTACTTGGTTGGTTCCCGGTCTCCGGCTACGGCAGCGGTTTTGCCGACCAACTGCACCACATGGTACTGCCGTGCCTGACGGTCGCACTGGCGCTGTCAGCGGTCTTGATTCGCAACCTGAGGGCCAGTTTGCTTATGGAGATGAGCAGCGATTATGTGGTGGCGGCCAGAGCGCGGGGCCAGCGTGAAAACCGTATCTTCTGGCGTCATGTGCTGCCCAATTCACTGGTGCCGACGCTGAATCTGCTGGCGGTAAATATTGGCTGGCTGATTGGGAGCACAGTGGTGATTGAGAGCGTGTTCGCCATTCCTGGACTGGGTCAGTTGCTGGTGAAAGCGATTTTTAGCCGTGACTACATGGTGGTGCAGGGCGTGGTCATGGTCTTCGCACTGGCGACGGTCGCCGTCAATCTGCTGGCTGATGTGCTGACTGTGGCACTGGATCCGAGGGTGAAATTATGAGTGCACTCAGCGCGATGTCCGGTTTACGCCACCGGGTTATTCCTCGCCAGCATGCGCTGCGTGCAGGGGTTGTGATTGTCGGGCTTTGGCTGTTTATCGCCCTGTTTGCGCCGTGGCTGGCCCCCTTTGATCCCATTGCGCAGGATCAAACGTCTAGCCTGCTTGCCCCCGGCGGTGCCCACCTGTTCGGTACCGATAACTTTGGCCGCGATATTTTCTCGCGTGTGCTGTGGGGGGCAAGGGTGGATCTGCAAATCTGTTTTCTGGGGGTTATCTTCCCGTTTGTGCTCGGGACCACGCTCGGCGCGCTGTCCGGTTATCTCGGCGGTGCGGTGGATGCAGCCATTATGCGGTTGATCGACATCGTGCTGGCGTTTCCCTTTCTGGTACTGATGCTGGCGATCATCGCCATCCTTGGGCCGGGGCTGGGCAGTTTCTACATTGCGATGGCGATGGTCGGGTGGGTCTCTTATGCCCGGCTGGTGCGAGCTCAGGTGCTGACGCTAAAACAGCGGGATTTCATTGTTGCGGCGCGCAGCCTCGGCTACGGGCATGCGCGCATTCTTTTCCGTCATCTGTTACCCAACGCTATCACCGGTGCGCTGGTGTTCTCCATGTCCGACTGCGTGCTGGTGCTGCTGAACGGCGCGGCGGTCAGCTACCTTGGCCTGGGCGTGCAGCCACCTACGGCGGAGTGGGGCGTGATGGTGGCGGAAGGACAGAGTTTTATCACGACCGCGTGGTGGATAACCGCTTTTCCGGGGCTGGCGATTGTGCTGCTGGCGATGGGCTTTAGTCTGCTGGCCGATGGCCTCGGCGATAAACTGGGAGCGCGTGTATGACACTGCTGACCGTCTCAGAACTGACGATTACCCGCGAGCCGGATATCGCATTGGTGGATAAGGTTTCGTTTACGTTGAATGCCGGAGAGATGCTCGGCCTGGTGGGTGAGAGCGGCTCCGGGAAAACCGTGACCTGCCGGGCATTGATGCGCCTGTTGCCGGGTCAGGGGCTGGCCATTACCGGCGGTGAGGTGCGGTTGGGTGACCGCGATTTACTGTCGCTAAGCGAAGCGCAAATGTCGTCGGTACGGGGGCGCGAAATGGGGATGATTTTCCAGAACCCGGCCAGCCATCTCAACCCGGTAATGACCATTGGTGAGCAGATTGCCGAAAGTCGCCACCGTCATTTCGGGGCCAGCCGCGCGCAGGCGCGGGAAGATGCCAAAGAGTTGCTGCGTCAGGTTGGCATTCCCGATCCGCAAAACCGCATTCACAACTATCCGCATGAATTTTCTGGCGGTATGCGCCAGCGCGCGATGATCGCCGTGGCACTGGCACCTGAGCCCTCACTACTGATCGCTGATGAGCCTACCACGGCGCTGGATGTCACCGTACAGATGCAAATCCTGCGTTTACTCAGTGACTTACGCCAGCAGCTGGGGCTGGCGGTCATCATGATCACCCACGATCTCGGCGTGGTGGCACAAACCTGCGATCGCATCGCAGTGATGTACGGTGGACGGCTTTGTGAGGTTGGCGGTAAGCGCGAGGTGCTCGCACAGCCGCTGCATCCCTACACCCGAGGATTAATTGACTGCCAGCCCGCCAGTGACGGCGGTCAGGGGCGTCTGGTCACTATCGGCGGCCAGCCGCCAGTGGCGGATAATTTCCCGACCGGTTGCCGTTTTCATCCCCGTTGCCAGCATGCCAGTGCGGCTTGTCAGAAGCAGCCTGCGTTGCGGCAGGGACGCGACACGCTGGCGCATGCGGCGGCCTGCCATCACGCCTTACAACCACTTAGCTTGCGGGAGGGCGCATGACGACATCAGCAAACTGGCCATTGTTAGAGGCGGACAACGTCAGCGTTTCCTTCCCGGTCTCTGGCGGCCTGTTGGGCACCAAACGGAAGGTGCATGCGGTTAATGACGTCACACTAAAAATTCACGCCGGGGAAACCCTCGGTCTTGTGGGTGAATCCGGTAGCGGTAAAAGCACACTGGGGCGGGCATTATTGCAGCTTGAGCGGGTGACAGCGGGCGAGGTTCGCTTCGATGGGCACCGCATTACGCATGGGCTGAAGAGCGACGTGGCGCGGCTGCGGCTGCAAACGGCGATGATTTTCCAGGACCCTTACGCCTCGCTTAATCCGCGCCAGACCATTGGCTACAGCATTGCGGAAGTGCTGCGCGTGCATCAGAAAGTACCGCGTAGCGCGGTGAATGCACGGGTGGCCGAACTCCTGACGCTGGTCGGTCTCCGCCCTGAGCAAGCAAAAGCCCGACCCGGCCAACTGAGTGGTGGGCAGTGTCAGCGTGCCGGGATTGCGCGTGCGCTGGCGATCGAACCACGGTTGATTGTCGCAGACGAGTGTGTGGCGGCGCTGGATGTCTCCATTCAGGGGCAGATCGTTAACCTGCTGATGGAACTGCGCGAAAAGATGGGGCTGGCGATTTTGTTTATCGCACACGATCTGGCGATTGTCCGCCGGCTGTGCGATCGCGTGGCGGTGATGTACCTCGGGCGCATTGTTGAAGAAGGCCCCTCCGAAGCGGTGTTCACGCAGCCGCGGCATCCGTATACCGCAGCCCTGGTGGCGGCGATCCCGGAAATCGATCCCGATAAACCGCTGCCTGCAGAGCCGCTGGGTGGCGAACCACCCAGCCCGTTATCCATTCCACAAGGTTGCGCTTTTCATCCGCGCTGCCCCTATGCGCAGGTGCAGTGTCGCACTGGCGCGTTACCCCCAACCCGGCAGATTGCCGATCACGCATATTCCTGTGTGTTGACCCATACAGGCGATGAGACTGTTTTTCCTTTGACCCGGAGATCTTTTGATGAAGCACAGGCATGTTAAATTTTTGGCGGCCAGCGTTTTTCTGGCACTCAGTGTGGTCAGCGAAATGGCGCAGGCGGCAGGTGTTTTAACCATCGGCCGTCGCGAAGACAGCACCACGTTCGACCCGATAAAATCGGCGCAAAACGCTGACAACTGGGTATTTTCCAATGTCTTTGATCCGCTTGTGCGGGTAGATAAAACCGGCACCAAACTGGAGCCCGGCGTGGCGGAAAGTTGGACCGTTTCGCCGGATGGTAAGGTCTATACCTTTAAAATTCGCGATACCAAATTCTCCGACGGTACGCCGGTGAGCGCCAACGATGCCGCGTTCAGCCTGCTGCGTATTCGTGACGACGAAGGTTCATTGTGGCGCGATTCATATAGCATTATCGACAAAGCCGAAGCGCCGGATGCGCGCACGCTGGTGGTCACGCTGAAATCGCCGTCTGCGCCATTCCTGTCACAACTGGCCTTGCCGAATGCGTCGGTTATCTCGGAAAAAGCGCTAAAGTCAGAAGGGGCGGAGACGTTTGCTGAAAAACCGGTCGGTTCGGGTGCGTTCAGCGTGAAAGAGTGGGTGCGCGGCGAGAAAATCGTTCTGGTGAAGAACCCGAACTTCTGGCAGGCGAAGAACGTCAGCCTCGACGAAGTGGACTGGCTGACCATTCCCGATGACAACACTCGCATGCTGAAAGTGCAGGCCGGTGAGCTGGATGCCGCGCTGACGGTGCCGTTCTCACGCATCGCCTCACTGCAAAAAGATAGCAACCTGAAGGTGGAGTTGGATCCGTCAACCCGTGAAGATCATCTGCTTATCAACCACTCTCACGGCGCGCTCGGTAAAGTGGAAGTACGCCAGGCGCTGGACTTTGCTATCGATAAAGACGCGATTGTGAAGACTGTGACCTTTGGCTACGGACAGGTGGCGAACTCCTATATCCCGGCAGGTGCTGTGTATCACTACAATGATAACCTGCGCCGCGCTTACGACCCGGAAAAAGCCAAACAGATGTTGAAAGCCGCTGGCGCGTCCGATTTAACGCTGAATTATGTGGTCAACGCTGGAGATGAAGTGGATGAGCAAATCGCTATTTTGCTGCAACAGCAACTGGCGAAAGCGGGGGTGAAGGTGAACCTGCAAAAAGTTGACCCTAGCCAGAGCTGGGACATGCTGGTGGCGGGGGAATACGACATTTCCGTGATGTACTGGACCAACGATATTCTCGACCCGGATCAGAAAACCACCTTCGTGCTGGGACATGATTCGAACATGAACTACATGACGCGTTATAAGAATGACACGGTGAAAGCACTGGTGGCAGCCGCTCGCGTGGAAATGGACCCGAAAAAACGTGAACAGATGTACATCGAGCTGCAAAAAATGGCTAAAGCCGATGTGAACTGGGTTGATCTCTATTACAGCCCTTACCGCAATGTCACCCGGAAGAATATTGAAGGCTTCTACCAGAACCCACTTGGCCGCTTCTTCCTCGAAGATACGGTGAAGAAATAAGCCTGATACAGTGGTCTTAACGGGTGCCGGTTTCATCCCCGGCACCCTGAGACATTAGCTATTCGCCCATGCCAGTTCCTGCGGTTCATTATTTAAATGGCGTGCCGCTTTGTGGTGCTATCAACCTGGAATCGGGTAACCGACTGCTGTAAATGCACGACCTGTTCCTGCAAGGAACTGGCGGCGGTGGCGACCTCTGCAACCAGCGAGGCGTTCTGTTGAGTCACGCCGTCCATCTGGTGAATCGCGATATTAATTTGGGTGATACCACGTGTCTGCTCGCCGGATGCCATCATCACGTCGTTCATGATCTCAACCACTTCTTTTACATCAACCATCACCTCATTCATGGTCGTCCCCGCTTCTTTAACCAGACGGGAACCCTTCTCAATGCGGCCCAGAGAGTCGTTGATCATGGTGCCGATCTCTTTTGCTGCCGTGGCGCTTCGCTGGGCCAGAGTGCGAACTTCTGAGGCCACAACGGCAAATCCGCGACCTGCTTCACCGGCTCGTGCAGCTTCCACGGCAGCGTTGAGCGCCAGCAGGTTGGTCTGGAAGGCGATACCGTCAATCACGCTGACGATGTCACCAATTTTGGCCGAGCTCTTCTCAATGGACGTCCATTGTAGAAACGACTTCGGACACCACGTTAGCGCCACGGGAAGCGGAACCCGATGCTTTCAACGACAGTTCGTTGGCTTTTTGCGTGTTTTCTTCATTGTTTTTAACGGTCGCCATGATCTGCTCCATGCTGGAGGCTGTCTCATCGAGCGAGGCGGCTTGCTGTTCGGTACGGCTGGAGAGATCGATGTTCCCGGAAGCAATCTGCTCGACACCGGTGCCGATAGCATCCGTCCCGCTACGCACACCCAGCACCATGTTTTCCAGCCCGTCGCGCATACGCTGTACAGCGGCAAACAGCTTGGCAATTTCATTCTTACCGGTCACATCAATGCGTGCACGCAGGTCACCCTCGGCAATACGGTCAAAGACCGAAATCACATTGTTCAGCGGCTTAACAATCAGATTGGTCATGACGGACCAGGCCAGTCCCGCCAGAACCAGCGCACAGGCAATCGAGAAGTAGAGCACGAACTGCATACGGCTGACGCGGTTGTTCGAGTCGTCGTAGGCGACATCAATACTTTTCAGTTTGTAGGCCACGAGAGCTTTCGAGGCTTTATCAAATGCGCCATACAGTGCCGTCGATTTACCGGCAAACTGACGGTATTCGTCCAGTTTGCCCGCTTCCAGAGCGACAAATGCCGGGCCGATAAACTCTTTCATCAGCGTTTCACGACTGGTGGCCATTTCTGCGGCAATGACCTGCTCTTCAGCGGACTGGGGATATTTCAGGTAATCCTCCCATTTCGCACTGGCGCTATCGATTTTACCTCTGGCGCGATCCAGCGCAACGCGGGCTTTGTCTGTCTCACCATTTCCCATCAATGATTCATACAAACGCAAATCAAGGCGGCCACGCAGCAACAGTTCCGAACTCTCATTCAGGGCAACCAGGCCTGGCAGTACTTCCGTATCCACACGGGCAAAGGATTTATTCCCTGACTGTAGGGCAAACAATCCCAAAATACCGACAAACAGGAGTAAGGCCGTTAACGAGAAAATCATTATGCTGAGTGCAGTGCGGATCTTTATTTTACGAAACATGGAGTATTCCCTTTTGCCGATATCATCGTGAAATGGAGAGCGGTGTTGTAAATAGCGTCATGAAAAAACAGGAAGCCATCTGAATGGCTTCCTGTTTGCGATGTCATTAATGTTTATCGTGCTTTTGGTTAGTACTGGCTAAAAATGATTTCAGTTTTTCGCCGTAGAATTTGGCCGACATTGTGGTGCCGTGGCCGCTGGTCTCGGCGCTTGCCGGGATCAGGAACAACTCAGCCTGTTTAATCTGTTTTAATTCACCTGCAAGAATGCCGGTTTCAACGGGATTACGTTCGTCATCTGCTGAGTTAATAATCAGCATCGGCGCGGTAATCCGGTTCAGTGCAGGTTGCGCGTTATAATTTGCAGACGAACTCCAGATATAAATGAAGTCGTTAGCATCCGCGGTGACCGGCGCGGCGAGACGTCCATCGACCAGTTTATCGGCCTCGGCACGAGTCGGGGCTTTATGCTGGTAAGCCAGCGTGCCGCCGGTGGTGGCAATGCTGAACATAATATTGGCTGTTTTCAGCGCCGGAGGTTGCTGCTTGTAATTCCCTTCAGCCCAGGCCGGATCATTTTTGATTGACTCAATAAGCATGCGACGCAGCATCCAGTTACGCCCGGACAGCTCATTAGGCTGGGACGCCATTGGTACTAATGCATCCATCATTGACGGATATTTTTCGCCCCATAACCAGGTTTGCATGCCGCCCATCGAATAACCCATCACCAGGCGTAGATGAGAAATACCTAACCCTTCTTTGAGTAAACGATATTGTGCTGTCACCATATCGTCATAATCGTAGCGCGGGAATGCCATGCGCAAACCATCAGACGGTTTTGATGATTTTCCGGAACCGATACTTTCAGGGATAATAATAAAGTATTTACTGCTGTCGAGCGCCTGACCCGGCCCGAACAATTCACCGCCAAAACCCTGTGCTAATAAGGCTTTAACTGGTTGGTTTGTGCCGTGCAGCAATAAGACTGCCGGTTTACTTTTATCACCAATGGTGTAGTAGTGAATGCGCAGGTCATCGAGTTTTTCACCGCTGTTAAACGTGAACGTTTTAGCCGTCCAGTCAGCCTCGGTGGGGGTTGGGAATGTCGTTTCAGCCTGTGCTAAAGGTGACAAAGTTAACAGAATGGCACATGCCATGCCTGATACCATACGAATGAACATAGAAGTAACTCTTAAGTTATGTGCAGGTTATCGAACTGCGATGTTAGTTTTATTTCGTAAAAACCCAAATAAAAATCAATAACATCAGGTGCAATAAAGGACGATGCACTTTTTCTTTGTGTTTTAGCGATACGTTTATAATCCAGTTTTACTTATGCTAATACGCGGCTTGAACCCTCATCACTCGCCCTTTCATGAGCGATAATTTCCTTTTATTGTGAGAATTCTAACAGGGTGCTTTTAACGTTAAAGGGGGAGGGGACGAGCGGGTAAACAGACGACAAGCGTGAGCCTAAAGCATTTTGCTTGCTCTGCGAATTTCGTTGACACTGTGTGAGTCAATTAAATGAAAAATTAATGAATTTAATATTATTTGTAATTATAAATCCCAGTTGCGAATTGCGCTTAAAAATACCGACAGTGCGGGGTTATTGTTGGTTTTTGAATACACCAGAAAATTGTTGGCTTGTATATTGGCATCCTCAAGCGTCATAAAGGTGACATTTTTGAAACCCAGGGTCTTAGCGGATGCGGGCACAATGGCACACCCAAGACCTGCGTTGACTAACCCCAGAATAATATGTGTTTGCCCCAACTGGTGGATGTAGTCCGGCTGTATATTGTTAAAGGCAAAAAGGTCAGCAATACGTTCAAAAAAGTAACGTCCTTCCACGGGGTCATACTGTAAAAATGGCTCCTTCTCAAACGCACTCAGCGGTATCTTCCTTTTCTTCGCGAGCGGATGGCTGCTATGGAAAGCACCTACCATGGTCTCGCTTCTCAACGGTATATAATCAAGACGCGGATTTAATGGGACGTTGCGCACGAAACCCACATCAATTGACTGGTTCTCGATGGCTTCTATTTGCTTGTGCGAGACATTTTCCGTGAGCTGCACCTTGAGTCCGGGGGAGGAGATAGCCAGGTTTTTGAGCAGTTCAGGAATAAACGCCCAGGAGAAAACGGCCGTAAAACCAATGGATAACGTGCCATCTTCACCTTTGACATAGGATTGAGCAGACATCGAAAGCTGCTCTGTCTGGCGGAGTATTTGCCTTGCCCCCTTCAGCAGATGTTCGCCCATGCTGGTGAGCTTTACATGACGGTTGTCACGCTCAAACAGCGCCCCGCCCAGCGCTTTCTCAAGCAGCTGAATCTGACGGCTAAACGTAGGCTGCGTCATGTTAAGCCGGGCTGCACCGCGTCCGAAATGAAGCTCTTCCGCCAGTGTGATAAAGCAACGTAACTGATGATAGTCCATGATTTAATTTATGAATCAATGTATGTCACATCAGTATTGTACATGCATCCACGAAATGTCCATCATAAATATCAGTTTGGAAAAAAGAATAATTTAATAATGTGGAGTGTTCTTATTCCACGCAATTTATTAACAATGGCTATAGCCGAAACCATGGTGACTATTTCCAGATTCTATACCACTGTAGCAGTGGCATAGGATTTTCCGACCATTTTTTATGAGATTCTTCTTTTACTTATTAATGTGGATTATTGCGCTTTAATTGTAAGGGGAGTGTTGATATTAAGTAAATTTTGGAGCTTAAGGCCATGTTATCACAGAACACCAATGAAAAAGGTTCCCGGATAAGAATATGGATTTTATTAATGATCCTGCTTTTGTCTACGGTAGCCTACGCCGACCGTTCAATACTTTCTATTGCCGGTTCGGCTATTAAGGATGAATTCAATTTATCAACCGTACAACTGGGATTTATTCTTTCAGCATTTAGCTGGGCTTATGTTATAGGCCAGATACCCGGCGGGTTATTTCTCGATCGCTTCGGGACCAAAAAAGTCTACGGGGTTACCCTGGTTATCTGGTCACTCTCAACGCTTGCGATGGGATTCGTCGGTGCGTTTGAGTCAGATGTGGCAGGCGTCATCTTTATTATGTTTAGCTTGCGTTTTGTTCTGGGACTGATTGAAGCACCAAGTTTCCCGGCGAATGCCAGGGTTGCGGTGATGTGGTTCCCTAAATCCGAACGCGGCCGGGCATCATCGCTGTTTGCCTCTGCGCAATATTTTGCGGTAGGGATTTTTTCACCTCTTTCAGCCTGGTTAGTCTCTGAGTATGGTTGGCCGTGGCCCTTCTTCGTGCTGGGCATTGTGGGGATTATTTCCTTCTTTGCATGGACCAAATTCATGCATGAGCCACGTCATCACCCCATGGTCTCTAAGAAAGAGCTTGATTATATTGTTGAGGGTGGCGCGTTAATCGATATTGACAGTGTTCAGGAGCGTAAAGAAAAACCCCCGGTATCATGGAATACCATGAAGAAGTTATTAGGTAACCGCATGTTGTGGTGCGCCTATATCGGGCAGTATTGCATTATCGCGTTAAGTTATTTCTTCATCACCTGGTTCCCCATTTATTTAGTACAAGCACGTGGCATGGATATTTTGCACGCGGGCTTTGCAACTATAGCGCCCGCAATATTTGGTTTCGCCGGGGGAATTTCAGGCGGAATTATTTCTGATTACTTAATTCGTATTGGCTGGACGGTTTCCTGGGCGCGTAAAACGCCGTATATCGTCGGCATGCTGCTGGCTTCCACCCTGGTCTTCGCTGCAATAACCGACAGTAATTTCGTGGTGATTGCACTGATGTCTTTAGCCTTTTACGGCAAAGGCGTTGCGGCAGGAGCCGGCACCTGGGCCATTATCAGTGACACTGCTCCACGCGAAGCAGTGGGGCTTGCGGGTGCCGTCTTTAACGGTATCGGGAATATTGCCGGGATTGTGACGCCTATTATTTTCGGTTACATCGTTGCGATGACCAATAGCTATGGAACAGGTCTGGTCTTTGTCGCTGCGCACTGCATCGTTGCTGCACTTTGCTTCTGGTTTGTGATGGGGCCAATTGTCCGCGTCGGTGAAGGCCATGACGCAAAACAAAATACGCTGGCGACGGCACGTCAGTCATAAATAGCCAACGATTACCAAAGCCTGATAACGCTTTTGCCATCTCGTTTATCACGAATAAACGAGATGGCTTGTCTGAAAACATTGAGGTGAAGTTAATGGGTACACAAAAAATAGATGTAATGGTTATAGCACCACTTCCACCAGGTCTTTTAAATGAATTAGAAGACGCGTTCACCATTCATAACTGGTGGTTGTCAGAGGATAAAGAGGCGCTGCACAAACGCGTTTCTGCCAAAATCCGAGGGGTTGTTACACGCTCTCACCTGGGGATTGACGCTGCCATGCTGAAATCGCTCCCTGCGTTAGAAATCGTGTCGATTTTCGGTGTGGGGCTGGATGCAACGGATGTTGCAGCCGCACATGAGCAGGGCGTGATTGTGACTCACACGCCGGGTGTTTTGAGCGGTTGTGTCGCCGACACAGCTCTTGGTCACATGCTGAACGTTTCTCGCCGTTATCACGTGGCCGATCGTTATGTCCGTGAAGGCCAGTGGCTGAAAGAGCCATTCCCGTCTTCGTCCCGCCTGCATGGCAAAGTTTGCGGCATCGCCGGTTTAGGGCTGGTGGGCCAGGAAGTGGCAAAACGCGCTCAGGCCTTTGACATGGAGATTCACTATTATGATCCCTTCACGAAGCACGATCGTTTTAAACAATTCGATACCTTAACGGCGTTAGCTGAATCGGTGGATTTTCTGGTTCTGACGTTACCTGGCGGTAGGCAAACTCACCATATTGTGAACAGCGATGTTCTTAACGCGCTTGGGCCGGATGGCATTCTGGTGAATGTGGCAAGAGGGACGATTGTTGATCCTGATGCGTTAATTTCTGCATTAGCCAATAAAACAATTCTCGGGGCCGGGCTGGATGTTTTTGAAGATGAACCCAACGTCCCACTGGAATTATTCGAATACGATAATGTTTTCCTGACGCCTCACCTGGCCAGTAATACTCATGAAACCCGGGCGGAAATGGCGAACCTTGCCGCAGCCAATATTAAAAGCTACTTCGGGAATGGCCAGGTCTTTACACCCGTCAAACGCAAATAATAACGATCTCAGTAATGAAGTTGGATGCAAAAATGACAAACACACAAAGTAGTCCTGTTATTACCGATATGAAGGTCATCCCGGTTGCCGGTCATGACAGCATGTTGATGAATATTGGCGGCGCGCATAACGCGTATTTCACCCGTAATATCGTGGTGCTCACGGACAACGCCGGTAAAACCGGCGTTGGCGAAGCCCCCGGTGGCGAAGTGATTTACCAGACCCTGGTGGACGCCATCCCGATGGTGCTGGGGCAGGAAGTGGCCCGTCTGAACAAAGTGGTTCAGCGGGTGCACAAAGGCAATCAGGCGCACGATTTCGATAACTTCGGCAAGGGTGCCTGGACCTTTGAACTGCGCGTCAACGCGGTGGCGGCGCTGGAAGCCGCCCTGCTGGACCTGCTCGGCAAAGCCCTGAACGTGCCGGTGTGCGAACTGCTCGGGCCGGGAAAACAGCGCGATGCGGTGACCGTGCTGGGTTACCTGTTCTACATCGGCGACCGCACGAAAACCGACCTGCCGTATCTCGACAAAACCGATGGCCAGCACGACTGGTATCGCCTGCGTCATCAGGAAGCTATGAACAGCGACGCGGTGGTGCGCCTGGCGGAAGCGTCTCAGGACCGCTACGGTTTCAAAGACTTCAAGCTCAAGGGCGGGGTGCTGCCGGGTGAGAAGGAAATCGAGACCGCCCGTGCGCTGAAAAAACGCTTCCCGGATGCGCGTATCACGGTGGACCCGAACGGGGCGTGGCTGCTGGATGAAGCCATCGAACTCTGCAAAGGGCTGCAGGACGTGCTGACCTACGCGGAAGACCCGTGCGGGGCAGAGCAGGGGTTCTCCGGGCGTGAGGTGATGGCGGAGTTCCGTCGGGCGACCGGTCTGCCGGTGGCCACCAACATGATTGCCACCAACTGGCGTGAAATGGGCCACTCGGTGATGCTCAACGCGGTGGACATCCCGCTGGCGGACCCGCATTTCTGGACGCTGTCGGGTGCGGTGCGTGTGGCGCAACTGTGCGACGACTGGGGTCTGACCTGGGGTTGCCACTCCAACAATCACTTTGACATCTCACTGGCGATGTTCACCCATGTGGGCGCGGCGGCACCGGGTAACCCGACGGCGATTGACACGCACTGGATTTGGCAGGAAGGGGATGCGCGTCTGACGAAACAGCCGCTGGAAATTAAGGGTGGTCAGATAGCGGTGCCGGATGCACCGGGTCTGGGTGTGGAGATTGACTGGGCGCAGATAGAGAAAGCCCACGAGGCCTACAAACGGCTGCCGGGCGGTGCGCGTAACGACGCCGGTCCGATGCAGTACCTAATCCCGGGCTGGAAATTTGATCGTAAGCGTCCGGTATTTGGACGAGGTTAACTATCCAAATTAGACTCGAACCAGCCCCTAAGGCCGACAGATTAGGGGCTAACGTTGATTTTTAGCGGCGTGTAATATTGCGGATCAAAGGTCGATAACGGCAATGTGACCAGCGTATTATCCCTCTGCTTTTCGGTGAGCTGAATGAGGGTGATGGTGTTGGCTTTCTCAACGGCTTCGCAGTCGAACTCCGTCGCGGCATCAACGGAGCGGGTGGCATCACTGTCGCCAAATGCCGGAACATCCAATGTTCCTTTGCCCAGCGCTTCGCCCATTTTATCGGTGAGTTGCAGGGTGACGGAGAGATGACCGAACTCTCCGGCCCCTCCATTGTCCAGCCTGAATACGAGTGAGCAGACCCCCTGAATCCACATGCTGTCGGTATTACGAATGCTCATATATCGATGCTCTTCTGCTGCAACAGCCGAAATCCAGCCTGAGCTCAGAAGCACACCTGTTAATAAAATGCTTACTGTCCGTTTCATCACATGTCTTTTTATTGGGTGTAAAGAAGGAGAGGTCTAATGACCTCCCGTGGTCTTCTTGCAACTTTCCAGCCAGCCAGCAGTATCAATCTTGCCGTTTTCTAAATACTTCTGCTGATTCTGCCAGTGTGCAGCGAGGAAGGGCTTCAGGCCCGTCAGCCGTTTGTTGATCGTCAGCATTTGTTCGAACACCGACACTTCCTGTTTAAGACCGTCCTTGCCATATAACGTTGCCGAGTCAACCAGGCTACTGGCGTAGTAACCCGTCAACTGTTGAAGCCTGTCCGACTGCTCGCCCAATTTGGTTTTGCGATTAGCACAATTGGCATCGCTGGCGTCTTTGTCTTTGCACAGAAGTTCGTAGTTGTGATTCAGAAAATCGAGGAAAAGGCCATCATCCTGGAGCTTCGTGCATAAGAACGAGCCTAAATTCAGGCTGGCGCGAATCGACTGTGCACGCTCTTCCTGCTGCTTCTGATTACTCGCCCGAAGCTGGTTTTCGAGATCCTTCAGCTTCTGTTTTAGCGCCGCATCGTCGACACCCGATGCAAGACTACCCAACGCTTTAACCGTGTCTTTGGCTTCGTCTTTATTCTTCTCGCCGTTTTGATTTCCGGCACCCAGCGTCTCCCAGCTTTTTTCGAGCTGTTTTACTTTATCAGTTGAGGTAATTGCCGGGGCGACCAGCACCAGACGCAGCCCCGTCGCTTTACTGGTTGCCGGAGTAGCATTGTCGTAGTAATTCACTTCTTTACGGGCCGCGCTACGAATATCGGCAGGAGGGGACTGGAAGCTCCCACCGCGCACGACAAAGCCACCGGCCTGGCCATGCAGGCGGTTTAACTTGTTGAGATAAAAAGGCGTGAACATCATCTCCGAAACGTTGCCCAGCATGTCATACAAGCCCAGAGGATTGGGATTAAGTCGTCCAATCAACTGTACTTTCCCGTTGGAGGATTGCGCGCCAGAAAACCACTCATAGTTTTTCATATCATCCATGGGATAGTGCAAATCCCGGAACTCGGCCGTGTTGACCTTCAGCCCTCCACGCGCGGCGAACTCCCATTCAACTTCAGTCGGCAGTCGCAAAAATCCAGGTTTGCCATCCTCTTGCGGAAGCTTATCCAGCGCATTCGTGCGTAGCCACTGGTTATATTTATCGGTGGCCGAAACGGCATCGAACCAGCTCATTCCGGTGGCAGGCATGCTGAGCATGCGCGATGGAGTGGGGCAGGTGCCTTCCATCAGTGCCTTATATTGCAAACTGGTTAGCTCATATTTAGCGACCAGGTAATAACGGCCTTTGCTCTTTTTCGTTTCACCAAAGCTACCGGCAATAAAGGTCGGATAACTATGTTCGACAACGCCCCAGTCTCCGCCATCTTGCCCAAGCGTAATGGGGAGATCATCAAGAGGCCCCGACACGGGGATCTCAACACGGCGAAACGCCATCGATCCTTCGCAGGGCATGGGTAGAACGATGTCTTCAGCATCCGGCTTGGGATTCCAGGTATTCTCAGCCCAGGGCTCCGCCAGCGCGGAGGACATATTGGCGAGCAGGCCGAGCACTAACCCGTACCGCAGTGAAGAAAGAGTTAAAGTCACGAACAATCTCCGCAAATCATCAGTTGATTAAAAGTGAGGTCAATACCTCACACCTCGCGCAGACTCTGCGCAGGCTCAATTTTTATAGCGCGCCAGGCACCAATGGTGGCGACCAACAGTGCCACGACAACCGTCATCAACATTGCCAGGAGACTATGCTCCAGGGTTATTTTGCACAGCATCTGATCGGTCGCCTGGCTTCCCGCCAGCGCCTGGTTAAATATCTGGCTGGCAACCAAATAGATGCCATATCCACCGATATAGGCCAGCAGGCTGAGCAGGCAACCTTGCAAGATGACATACAGCCCGACGGCCGGACCGGTAAAGCCGAGCAGGCGCAAAACGGCAATGTGTTTACGCTTGCGATCGACATTGGCAATAAACGAGCCGATCAGGGAGGCGATGCAGCCCACCAGGGCCGTTGCAGCAATGATATTGAAAATCACCCCCAGCACCCTGTTGATGCTCTTTACGTTTTCAATATCAGCCAGGCGACTGGTGGTTTCTATGCGTTGCGCGCGCAGGTCACGTTCAAGGCTGGCAACCTGATTGATATCTTTGGCATACAGGCGCGCGCGGGCATAAAGGGGCGGTTTGTCGTTAATCTGGCTCCCGCTGCCGATACCAAGATCGTTCACGGCGTAGCCGTCACGAAAACGCTCCAGCATCAGCAGTAGCGCCGGTTGGGTGAACAGGGCAGCGCGGTTGAAATAGGTCGACGGTAATATGCCCACGACGGTCAGCGACTTACGCCCCCATTCCCGGCGCTCTTCGAGCTGACGGCTGACGCGCAAGGTGAGCGTATCACCGACGTTAACCGCGAGTTTGCGCGCAGCCTCTTGTGTCAAAACGATCTCGTTCTCGTGGTCAATGCGAAGCGTTCCGAGTAGCGGATCGCCGGCAGCCGTCGGAATCACTTCGGCATTTTCGATAAAATGAGTACTGTCAGCCTGCAAATCAGCAAGGGTATTCAGTGAACGCGTCTGCCCGATGGCAAAGCCCACATCGGGGCGCTGACGTAAGTTCTCTATCCAGTTTTGATCGTAGCTGCCACTGCTGAGCATGCGGATTTCAAGATTGCGGGGGTCACGAGTCAGATCCTCTTGTAACTGGCTGACAATCCCAAAACGCAAGCCAAACAGAAGCAACAGCGGGGCGATAACTGCGACCAGGGATGATGCAATACAAAAAGAGATAATGCGGTCATGCCATAAATCTTGCAGGGCCAGTCGTCCCAGCAAAAGCGTTCGATTAAAAGACAAAATGGGTTCCCCTTTGGACTTGTGCGTCAGAGGATTGCTCCAAATCAGAGTCAAGGCGGGCCACTAAACAGGGTAAGTCGAAGCGTTGCACCAGTGGCCAATCGTGGCAGACAACCAGCGCCATCATCTGCTCCTGGTGAACCAGGTCAATGAAGAGGCTGAAGAGCTGCTGGGCATTGTAGGGATCCAGCGCCGCGGTGGGTTCATCGGCCAGCACCAGTCTGGGGCGATGCACGACCGCACGCGCAAACGCGGTTCTCTGTCTTTCACCAAACGACAGTTGTGCAGGATATTTGGCCAACAGCGGGCCCAGTTTGAGCGTATCAATGACCCTGTCGAGCATGGCTTTATCGGGGGGGATCCCGAGTAACTGACTCGGCAGCTGGATATTGTCGCGCACGGTGAGAAAAGGCAGCAACCCACCGTTTTGCAGCACAAAACCCAGATGGCGTGCGCGAATATCTGCCAGTCCTGCCTGGTGATTAGTGTTGAGCAGTGTGGCAACGTCCTGTGGTTTCTCATTGTCACTTAACTCAAAACGGCTGATCTTACTGGGGCGCAACAACAGGCCAATGGCTTCGAGCAGCGTACTTTTCCCGCATCCACTTTCGCCGGTCACCGCCACCACCTGACCTGGCCGCAGCGTTAACTGCGGCAGATAGACATGATGCGCCTGGGTTCCCTCGCCACGAATAACACACAACTCCTCAATGTGTAGCATCAGGGCATCATTTCCAGCGGAACAGGATACACGCGCTCACGGGGATCGCTGCCTTTGGCAAGTTCCACCCAGCGGTCCACATCAGCATTATATTTCTGGTAGTGGCGAAGTTTGGCTGACAGGGTGCGGATGAATTTCTCTTGCGACAAACCATCCCAGCTTTTCCATGTCTCTTCATCGAGATTCAGGACGTCGCTACGGTAAGGCAAATCAGCAAGGTATTCGCCCAATACGCCCAGCTCGTTGATCTTGCTATTTTCTTTCTGTTTAAGTTGGTTAGGGTCCGCGCCCATGGTGGCAGCGACGGTACGCAGCCGCTCAAACATTTTATCGGGGGATATCATTCCTTCGTTTGCGGCTTGCAGGATTTGGCTGACGACATCGCTCAAATCGCTTAACTGCCCTTTGGTGAGCAGGACACGCACATCAGTGGTCGGGATATTCTGCTTAATCAGATCGCGGTCACTGATCCAGGCCCTGAAGACCAGAGGCGCCTGAGTGTCGTTTTTCTTACCCAGGTAGGCGAGCTGCATAGCATGACCAATAAGCGCGGTATCCTCGAGCAACTTCTCCTCTGGGGTAGCTTTTTTACCCTCCTCTTTAGAGTAGAGCGCGCTACCGATGGCCGGGTCACCCATATACGCAGACTTGACCTGCTCAGTGATAGCTGTTGCCAGTGCATCAACTTGCTTACCAAAGGTTTTCAGGTCACCGGCATCTACCGCCTGGTACAGGTTTGACTGGGTGCTGTCGAAGGTAGAGAGATCCCGATACTGGCTTTCGGCTTTTGCATGGTCATCTTTACCGGAAGGGGTCTTGAGGTGCAGGGTATAAATAGCAATACCGCGGTTGCCTGCTTCCAGTCTCAGCTGTTTGGCATCCATGCCGGTTCCTGACAATTTGTTGCTCCCTTCAATTGCTCCCGCATCGGTGATTAGTACCATGTAGCGTGCGCCGAAGGGGCTCCAGTCAACGTTGTCGATGGCAGACATGACGCCTGCATAGGCATCTTCATCGTAAAGTGAACTGGACACTTTGGCTTCTTTTAGTCCTGCGACTTTCTTCAGAAAATCGTCACCATCTTTCACCTGATTGGGGTCGGCGTAGATCTTCGTGGTGTACTCCAGTCCCGGCACCGCTTTAGTATTTGATCGGAATGAAACCAGACCAAATTTAACCTGTTCCTGCAGATGCTCTTGTTTAATCTTGTCGTAAATCTTATTGACCGCTTCTTTGGTGCGTTCGATGTATGGGCCCATCGAAATGGTTGAGTCGATCACGAACACAACCGTGGCATTAAAGCCTTTTAGCTGGTTAACATCGGCTGCCTGTTTTACTTCAGGATCTGCTTTGCTGACTGAGGCAACGTTCAGTAAGCGTGTGTAGAATCCGTTTTCCGTCATGACCTCTTCGCCGCTTAAAATCGGCAACAAATAAAACTGCTTTTGCAGATCCACAAAGTATTCCGGTTCCTGCGCCAGAACGCCCTCAGCATTACCATCACGTTTCAGGTGCGCGCGAAGCGGTGCCACCAACGAGACCGGGTCGGGAGCCGAGAGAATATCGTCCAGGCTTTTTCTCTCTTTGAAAAACATCAAACGGTCGCGGTTCGCGGGGTTGGTAAAGGCCAACGTAAGCTGCATTTTCCAGTCGACGGTGCACGACTGAGGCAGCCAGCCAATGGTTTTGCCGTAGCTGTCTGGCCCTACCTGGATCCAGTTTTTCCCGTTAGCCTCGGCTTTTTGATACACATACAGACTGCTAAAGGCGGGCTGAAGCACGCCTTTATCATCACCCGCTGTGGTACCCAATTTGCAGCCTGGTGTGGTCAGCACCCTTTGATATAATGTTTTTTTGCCTTCCTGCAACAGGGGTTTATCCCCTTCGGCTGCAAGTGCATGACTACCCAGAAGCAGTCCGAATAATGGGAGCGCCAGCGTAAGAAAATGCCTCTTCATCATTTGCCCAACTCCTCAAGGCGCTGCTTCGCCTTTTGGTTATCCGGCTCAGTTTGTAGCACAGTGTCGTACCAGTAAGCCGCAGTATCCGGGTCTGACGTTTTGAAGCACTCGCTTGGCTTATGGTCTTTCGGATCGTATTCCCCGGCGTAAGCAAGTGCGACCTGGGTATCACCTCCCTGGGCGCGGTTGGCATACAGGCGCTGTGCGACACCACATTTCTTCGCGTCTTTGGCCGCCTGAATGATGGTCAGTAAAGCCGTACTGTCGAGCTTTTGCTGCACACAATTTTGGACAAAATCAAGCTCGCTCTGGCTGTTCAGATTGTCGATGGAACATGCACTGGCATTCGGCTTAGCTTCAGCTGCGACCGGAGTGGCTGGTGCTGCAGGAGCGGCAGGGGCCGCAGGGGCTTCTGGCGCAGCAGGCGTGGTGGGTGTCGCAATCTCAGGTTGCTTATCAACGGTGGCAGGCGCTGCCGCAGAGGAATCTCGTCCCATAAACCACCACAACGCTCCGGCTATAATCAGCAGCGCAATCACGATGCCTACAATGATCGGCACCAGAGATGTATTGCGCTTTGGTGTACGCATCTCTGGTTCCGGAAGGGGGGCAACCGGTGGCAGTGTGGGTTCCTTCTCGGGGGCTTCTACAGGTACAGAAACAGGTTCTGTGATCGGCGCAGACAGTACGCTACTGCTGCTGTAATTACCTGTCTGACCACGTGCATCGGAAGAAAACAGTTCGTCGCGCACCAGTTGCAGTGTTGTGCTGCGGGTTTCTCCCGATGCCAATTTGACCTGAATTTGCACCTGGCTTGCGTTTGCCAGCAGTGGATCCAGAAGGGTTGGGCCAATACGGAAACCACTACCCGTGTTTAACGGATAGCCACCATCAATGGTGAACCAATGAGGTGCCGGGCTCCAGCTGTTGTCAGGTTGCAGATAGTTTTGCTCATTGTTGCAAAGACTAAAGGTCAAATTAGCGAGAACAGTCTGTTCGCCACGCAGGCGGACCATTAATTGCGCAGTACCTGGCACCGCCGGTTGGCAGGCGAAAATTTTAGCTAGCATGACAGATTCTCTTGTTTCAATTGGCCGATGATACGGCCCAGTTGCTGGTTAAACTCAATGGAGATATCGCGAGAGGCGCTGTGGCCGGCGTTGTCCAGAATGAGCGTCATTAGCGCTGATAACCAGTCACCCATATAGGCAACACCCGGCTGCGGTGCGAGCGAGGGTAATTGCGGAAGCTCGTCTTGGCCAAGCGGGGCCTGCCGGGTAAAGACTTTCTTTTTCTCGCCCACATAGCTATTCGGGATCTTGTCCTCTGGCAATGAAAGGTAACCAAACCAGGCGATGAAATCGCGGATAGTCAACTGTGCACGTAAAACCTGGCGAGCCGTTAACTGGCTACGCAGCGTGCCTGCCTGCTCCTGCCCTGACAGCGCCTGTTTCAGTTTGCCCTCCAGGTCCAGACGGGTGGCCGCAGTGATCAGTTCCTCACAAAGCAGGTTGATCATTTCGCTACTCATACCCAGTTGCTGCCAGCTTGTGGTTTGCATTTGTACATCGCGCAGATGCGAAACCCAGGCTTTAAAGGCCTGACTGGCAAACGCATCGTCACGGCCTACCCGCTCCTGAGCAGGGACTGAATTGACTACGGCAGGTTGATCGTTCGTGGATGCACTGGCGAAAGGATTATCAGCAAAGGGGTTGCCGCCAAACGGATTAGAGGCAAATGCCACCGGCGCACGCGGTTCTCCCGTGGCCTGGGGTTCATAATCCTGATCGCGAATACTCAGGTAGATGTTATGCAGCTCTTTGGGGGGCAGATCCAGGCGACTCATCATTTCCCCTATGCTTTGCGAGCAGAATGACAAACCCTCCCATAGGTCTTTGGCAATGGCTTGCTTCTTCGCATACTGGCCGTCGCCGTCCTGTTCATACCAGCGCCCCAGCTGTTTATCGCCTGTCTCCTGACGGCTATGCAGCAGCTGCGTTTGCAAACGGTCCAGCTTGAACTTGAGATTAGCGACGCCGCGCAGTGCTTCAGTGAGGCGGTACATACCACCATCATTCAGCGTCAACATGGCATCCCACGCCGCTTTGGGGTCGGCTACGTGGCGATTCACTTTCTCCCTACTGGCAAAGACAGTACCCATGGTGACGAGTACGTCACGGTAACGGTCAGCGATAGCGACTTCTTTTAAGCTTTCCTGGTCAGGGATGTTTTCAAGCTCCAGGAACGGGTTATCTATTCCCGGTTTACGTACCAGGAAACAGTTGTTAAAGGGCTGCCGGGGCGACCATTCTTTTAGCCACTCATACTGGGCAAAACGTTCCAGTAGGGTGATATGCAACATGCCTTCACAGGCCTCTTTGAGTTGGCTCTCTGTCTTCTTCAGACTGTCAGTGATACGCATATCACACATGGTGATGGCCCAGAATAAGCCGGGTTTAGTCGCCCCACGCTCGTCTGCGTTTTTGCCCTGTGTTTTATCCACCCAGCGGGTTAACACCGGGCCAACATCTGCCACGTCACTTTGTTTAAACGAACTGGCGCAGACCACCAGGGCATTCATCTCCTGGTTATCGGTATAGCGTTCGAAAAGATAGGCGACCTTGCCGCGAAGCAGTAATTGTGAGACCGGATTAACCGGATCGGCATCTTTCAGAGCGGTGAGCTTAAGACGTCCGCGATAGCCGGGGAAGTCGAGCAAATCGACCTGCCTGGTAACGCTTTGGTCGGTAACGTCTGCCAGTGGGAAAATCAGTTCCGACGTCAGTGCCGCCAGTTCGGCTTGTGACAAGCTGGCGTTGCCTGTCTGCTGATTATCTTTCCAGAAGCGTATTTCGACAGTGTGACTCTGGCCAGAGCCAAGACTGTTGAGGCTGTCAACGTTCATGATGCTGCCACGGCTGTGATCGATAAGTGTGTCCAGGGGAGCAAACACCATCTCAGCGTGGTTCAGCCTTGCAAGCACATTGGCGAGCGAACGGTAGGTTTCAGTCAGCTCGGGTAACTCTCCCCAAAGCAGGGAGAAGAGGTCCGCACGTTCATTGGGGCTAAGCGTGGGGGCAATTTTCAACACCTGCGGCCAGTAAGCATGCTCCAGCTTTTCCACCGACTTCTTAAAGGACGCATTAAGGTAATCCCATAGCGCCACGACATCTTCGCTGCTGACACCTGTGTTCGCTGTTTGCTGGCCTGAACGCTGCAAGTAAGGGCGCAGGCGCTCTTCGATGCGGTTCTCATCCAACTGCCAGGTAAGCTGTTCGTGGTTAAAGTCATTAAACCAGGTATTAGCGAGGATTTTTGCCAGATCAATTTCACTGAACAGGCGCAGGGGGACCGGGAAACCCGGTGGGGTATTCGGCGCCTCCTTTGTAAAGCGGGTCACCAGACCCGTTGCTTCTTTACCACCGCCTACTGGGTTCACCTCTTTAATAAAATCTACTTTCCGACCGCCATACTGCGCTTCCAGTTCACCATTGCTACCCGCTGCTAATGCTGAAATAAGATAGGATTTGCCCGCCTGTGAGATGCCGAAGAAACCTACCGTCATGGGGGTGGTGGATACGCGAGTCAGGCTGTTAGCCAGATTACGGGTACGCAGTAAGCTAAGGTTAAGTTTATCCGCTTCGTTATCCAGGCGGCGCGAACGAGTCCGCACCGTATCGACCCAACCGAGTGCATCCTGACAGCCCTGAGCAATAGCTGCCCAACCTTGTTGAAGGCTAATTTGTTCGTTGTTCATTATTTTTTAACACTCCCGCTATCGAGCCAGTGTCGGCTGTCAATGAGCCCGGTATCAGGCATGGTATTGAGCTCCAGCTCTACATCTCTTTTGCTGAACGATTTATCGGTGTTACTGCTCACGTCGGCGATAATCAGACGATCGCTGATAAGACCTAACCGGCGAGCATCTTTTCCTTTATCAATCATGAGTCTGACGTTGAGATAAGGTGATCCGCTGTCAGTTGAAGCGGCTGCTGAGAACTTTCTACGGCCTTCTTCGCTAAATCGCAGGGTATACAGTGGAGCAGCAGACCAGCGCTCAGCATCCAACTGGCGATAGCCTAAGCGCAGATCGCCGCGCATGACGATGCTCTGCGTCGTGGGTTCGCCCTCAGGGCTGGTGATAACGGGCAAGGTAATCTGACCATTTTGCGATTCGATATGGCGATAGACGACGTCGGCATCGTGGATCAGGTTATCCATGTCGATGATGCCGATATGACGGATGGTCGAATAGGGCTTCAGCGCCGAGGTGCGGAAATGGAAGTTCGGGATGCTATGGTTGGCACACAGTTGCGTCAACATTGCGCCTACAGATGCAGTGCTCTTCGGATCGTCGATTTTGCCGTTTTTGTGGAAGGGATACCACGTGCCGGTCTGGTAGCCGTGCAGGGCTAAAACGCGGCCAGGAGGTAACGGCAGATTACGCCGAACAGTAGCCTGAATCCCCGGCAGCTGTGACGGACGCCCGGTTAGCAGTAACAGATCGCAGTTGTAGCAAGAGACGACTTCGCACAGAGCCGTGAGGACTTTATCAATGTTGAACTTGCCTGAGCACAGATCGCTGTGCATTCTGGCAAGCGCAAGATTGAGCACGATGTCACCCAGTTTGAAGTCTTGCGGTCCACCCGCCTTGAGAACTTCCCGGCGTACGAAGCCTTCCACCTCTTCCCGCAGGCTTCCCGCAGGCAGTAACTCACTGACACGCTGGTTAATCAGCAGATGAGTCTGTTCATCCAGTGGATCAAATTGCTCATAACGACTCAGAATATGCAGTGCCAGTGGAACAAACACCTGCAGGCTTAGCTGTTGGCGTAATACCGCTTCGGCTGCGCTGATGTTTTGAGCACCACACAACTGAGACATCAAGGTGTCGATGGTGCGAACGCCCGCCTGGTGCAGCGCCTGCTCGAAGGCTGGAAGCACATAGGACTGAATGATATCCAGCAGAATGTCATCACCGGCAATTTTAAAGCTGTCACGAAAACGCTGGTGGGGAATGATGTGAACGTTAGCCCCGCCGCTGGTGACGCCGTTGCGATCCAGTCGATAGTCGGTGATCACGAGGTCGGTGGTGCCGCCGCCAATGTCGATCGAGGCAACCGTAATGGCTTCGCGATCTTTACGATCCGGTCGCGCCAGATTATTGAAGAACACCTCCGGATGACCAGCGAAGTTCTGATTGATCTCGGTATAGAGATATACCAGTTGGGCACAGGAGGCTTCGTCCCACTCCACCCGAATCTTCGGCAGTGGGATCTTGATGTTGCTCTGAGTGTGTGACTCAAGCTCATCATCATAAGGATTATTCTCGCCTGTATGCCAGCGCAGAGATTTCCACACTAAGCCTACGGCCTGACGCATTCTGTCATCGAGGATGCAGCGCTCGGCCATGGGCAGACCTGGCGGAACGGTAAGAATAATGTGGCGAAGCTGGCGGGGAATTCCCGCGTGACCCTCGCGAATTCGCTGCTCCGGGCTGTTAATCTGGCTGATTGCCTGGGTCAACACTTCCGACAACATAAAGGTCATCAGTGAACTGCGGGAATAGCGCGGCGTAAAGACGGGGATACGATCCATTTCGTCTTCAATGGTGTGCAGCGCTTCGCCTTTCTCGTCGATTAAGTTGGCAAAAGGGGCGGCAGTGGCGAGGGGATTAGTGTCCTGCACATAGCTGCCGTTAAAACGCCAGCCCTGACCATAAAACTTCTCATCCCACAGGTAACGCTTAGGGCTGGATAGCCCTGTCGATCCTTCACTGCCACGACGACGGGCCGCCAAACGGCTGGCTTCTCCGCCGATGCGGGCGATAGTTGGCCACTGGAAAGCGTCATGGCGCCCGCTACGTACTGAGCAATGATCTTTACCAAAAAAGGCTTGAGAGAATTCGACCTGGCTTTGGAAGGGCTCAGTATAGACGTGTTCAGGTGAGCTAAGGTCACGCAGTTTGAGCACATAATTGTGCGAGAGTCCTGAACCTGACTGACCGTGGTCTTCAATCAGGATGCCGCAGGTGCGGGAGTTACCCACATCAAGAATCAAATCTACCGCTATGGGTTTGATGGCATTGATTTCACGGTTAGCAATCATTCTAAATTGCGGCAGTTCAATCGCAGGCTCTGTCTGCGTTTGCAGGCCTTCAACCGGAAGGGCCATTAATGACAGGAGATTAAGGTAATGGGCTAACGGATATTGCTGGATGAGCTCCTCCTCACGTTCGTCAATATCCCGTCCTTTGCTTGCGTCGGTATAGACTTCAAAAAGCCAGTCTTTCACCCAGTCTTGGGTCAGATACCAGTTAAGTGCGTAGGTGGCGGTCGCCACGGCAAATGTCGCCCCCGAATTCACATCTTCCTGGTTCGGGCTGAGATCGGCTGCGGCCTGCTGTTTCGCCATAATTCGGGTATCGATGGCCAGCGTCATGCGGTGGGTATGACCATCTAAATCCGGCTCATCAAGCTTCACTAAACGAAAACGTGCCCAGTTAAGCGGCCCCTCTTGGTAAATATTTGGCGGGCTAAAACGAAACAGGGGAAGAGGCAGCCAGACTTTATCCAACAGTTTCAGGCTCTGTTCGACAGAAATATCGTACTGGCTTTTGGCCTTCTCAATATTGTCAGGCGTCGGCTGGTAGAAGAAGTAATCGCGTTGCTCGTTGTAAATCAGACGAGTGAGTACGCCGTTCGCGAGTTTGACAAATTCACCCGCAGGCTGACGTTTAAGCGTTAAACCAAAATCCATAAACTGGATCCCGGAGTCGCCGACCAGAGTGATTTGACGATCGAAAGAAATAATCTCAGGCAACATAATGTAATTCGTCCCCGTTTAAGTATTGGGTTGAAGCATACGAATAGGGAAGGTTTTATCCCCATCATTGCTGCCGACACAATCGGCGCGGCCAGAGTCTGGCGATTTGCACGCTATGGTTGGGCCGATGAAGTTTGAACCGTCACTGCATTTCATCTGCTCGGGATTGATGATGTTCAATGCACCTTTCTCCACGTTCCCCATGGCTGCGCCCGTGCAGGTTACGCCGCTGGACTGACGTACGCTGACGGTGCCTTTACCCTGATTAAAGTTATATTGCAGCTGTAATGGTCGGCCGGTTTGCTTGTCCTGAATACCGCCGTTTACACGCCACTGTCCGTTGAGAAACTGTGCCGGGCCATCACTGACAGAGGGCGGGATCGTCAACGGTTCCCCCTGAGCCGGGATCACCGGTGGCTGGGTATGAGGAGCAACGACGGGCTGTTGAGCATCACCGTTTTGCGATTCACTCACTTGTGGTTCCTGACCCGCAGGCTGAACGGGTTCGACCGGGACGACGGTATCTGTCGTTTCACCAGGTGTAACCGGTGCGGCTACGTCTCCGGCAGGCGGCGCGGCATCTGTGGCAGGTGCATCAACTGGAGCATGATCCGTTGCGGCGTCCAGTGCAGGGTTAACATCGGTGGTGCCGGTCGATGTGACGTGAGAGGTTTCCCCGTTTTCAACCGTAGTCGACGGTATAGTCACATGGCTGTTTGCAGGCACATTGGTCTCAGGTACCTTGCCGCCACCGACATCAGTCACCGGTAGGGTGTGATTTTTATCGGCCGAAATCCCTGGCAATCCTGGTAATGAAAGCGACGGGACGCAACCACGCAGTAACCCCAGCAATAACGCCAGACACAGCAATGCCAGCAGGAACCACAATAGCCAGCGCCAGTTCCAGCGTCGGGTTAACGTTACTGTCTCTACTGGAGGAGGTGCATTTTGCACCCAGGATCCGCGGGCAGGAGGCTCGGTTTGCGCGACATTTGCAACCGTCGATGGCGTTGCGGGAACCGAAGAGGGTTCCAGCCAGTGCAGCGGATTACTCTGCACGCCAGTGGGATGGATAAAACCCCAGAAGGTAATAACCAGGACGCCATTAACCAGATAAACAAAGTCGTAATCCGGAAAGTGGACAACAGATTTTAAGAGCTGAGCAAATACCCGGCGGTCGCCACCTGCGCCGCTTTGATCGGCATTCAGCATCTGCTCACTTAACGCTTGTACAGCAATCTGGAATTCTTCAAATTGCTGACGTGCAGATGCCTGCTCGGTTTCACTTGCGCCACTCCAGGGAATGACATCACCAGGAAAGCTACTGTACCAGTCAGTCCTGTCGCCGCCCTGGTCATTTTGTGGGACCGCAAGGTGCCTTGCCAGGTCACGTCCTGCATCCAGCCGATAGATGGCTTCACGCAGCTGAAATGCCATCTTAAATACGGGATAACCGGTTTCCCCCAGTGCTTTAAACGAGGAGTTGTTGCCGGTACGTAACAGTGGTCCCTGGATCGAATTTCGCATTGTCTAAACCTTGTAGGGCTGTTAATTAACGCAAATTATATGGATGTGACTAATTTTTGCTTGCACCTGGTGTCCACTCAAAACCCCAGCCGTAGTACTTATCCAACGATTCCCGATCACTGAAGAAACTGTTGAGGCGCTCAACTTTTATGTCACCGTCAATGTTCTTTAACCTGGCGATTGCTGCGACGTTATTACGCTCGTCACCATCAATCAGCGTGGAACTGATCGGGGCCTGGTCTGGCACGTAGAGGGTGATCGTGGCATTGGTCCCTTGCCAGTTATTTGTCCCGCCGTAGATAAAGCTGTAGATCAATACTTCATCAATCTCTTGCCACTGACTGCCGTTGATAAACAACCATTCGCCATCCTGATTGTCACCACCACGCAGATCCTCTTTCAGCAGCATAAAGGGCGGTCTGTCATAATTACCGAGGAATTTGCTGAGGGCTTCAACACCACTTTTCTGGCCATCTTTGAAACGCACAAACGCCGCAATATCCAGGTCGACTGGCTTTTTATGCCCACCTTGTTGCCATGTCAGGTTGACCTTTATTCGCCCAAAATCCTTCCTTTTTTCAAGGCTTATGCTTGGGTTATCCTGCGTTAATTCGGTGTTGGCCGGAGGTGTTGCGGCTACCGCTGCCTGGGGTTCTGGTTTTACAGGAAGCGCAGTGTCAGACCGGGGGTGACAGAAGTACCACCAGCCTGCAAGTGCCAGCAGAATCAATAACAGCAGCAACAATAACCAAGGGAGAAAGCGCCTCCACCACGGCAACGGCGCGATGGGAGGGAGTGGCGCTGGTGTAACCTGCGAAGGTTTAGCCCAATCGGTGAGAACGGGCTCACCGCCGACGCCATAGCAGGTTAACGCCTGTGAATGAGTGAGTAATGTTTGTAATGCCTGAGCTGGTTTGTCATCTCCCCTGGCGACAAGCTGCTCGACCAAACCAGCAACAATGCCCTGATAATGCTGGCGCTTGTTCTGTACCACCAACTGTTCCGCTTCGCTTAACACTGAAAACGGTTTAGCAACCCCCTCGCGCGCTGTCCACCACTCAAGATGACCTTCGGCACTACGACGTGCGGTCGCATACAGTAGCGCCAGTGAAGGTGGAAGATAACGGTGAATGATGGCGACCGTTTCTTCATACGTTGCCAGCGTTGGATCATCAATTGGTGCAGATCGTGTTAGTCGTTGCATAATCCAGAGTCATTGTTGTTATTCGTTTCAGGCACTTTGTGAGCGACTGGCTGCTTATGAGTCGCGGATATCAGCATCTTCAGGACACGGGTATCTCATGTTCTTTTTTTAACAAAAAGGCAGCCTTTAAAGGTCGCCATTTCATCGTACAGTTAGCGAAGGGCGTTCGCTTGCTCAAGGGCTTCAGCTGTTTTTTTGGCTTCAGCAATTTTTTTCTCAAGAACGGCAATTTCAGTCGCGCTATTTGTTTGTTGGGCTTGTACCTGCAATTCTTTAAGCTTCTTAATTTCTTGCTGGTTTTGTTTGTTTTTAACTTTGCTTGACTGGAGTTTCTTCAGCGTCTGGGCTAAATCAGAACGCATTGCCGTGACTCTGGCTTGCTCATCTGCAAGTTGCTTGCTGGAGGCCAGTGCTCTATTTTGCGTATCGGCTAAATCCTGGTGCGCAATTTTATTATCGCGCTGGCTTTGCAGAACCTGGCGCTCTTGTTCATCAACTTTCTGTCGATAACCGCCAGAAGTCGTGCAGCTCAATTTAGTTAGAAAACTTGGATCCTGAGCATGTAAATCACAGTCCTGGGGGGAGGTTGTGCAGCCAGCAAGTAATAATGATGCGAGTAGGGCATATTTTCTCATGAAGGTATCCATGAAGTGATAGTCAGTATAAAAGAGCGCGGTCAAAACGAGCCGTAAAGAGGGCCGATAATAATATCGGCCTGTAATTATTAACCCAGTGAAATAGCCTGGCGCTGGCTAAACAAACCGTTCGCTTCGGATTCAAGCGCGGTGATTTGACCATTGAGTTTGCTATATTCTTTATTCAGCGTGTCTAATTTCGCCTTGTCAGTTGCGTTAGCCGTTTTTTGATCCTTCAGCGCGACCTTAAAGCCAGCATCTCTGTCTTTCATTCCCTTGAGGGTATCTTTCATGGTTTTGATGTTGGCATCAATCTGTGCCAGATCTTTGGTAGCCTGGGCTTTATCAAAGCCTGCATTATCTTTCTGGATGCTCATTTTAGTCAGCAGGGCACGGTTTTCACTGATGACCTGTTTCATTGCGGCAGAAGATTTTTCTACGTCAGCGGTATCTTTAGTAATGTCCTTATCCATAGCCTGCAGGCGGTCTGCCGTTGTAGCGTAATCTTTTTTAAGACCATCCAGATAGTAGTTAGCGGTCATACCTAAAGCACAACCCGCTGCTCCGCCAACGGCGGCACCGACGACAGCTTTTTTGGTGTCGCCTGCCAGGGCCCCGGCCAGAGCGCCAATCCCGGCCCCTGCCAGTGCACCCACTCCACAACCCTGGGCGGCAGAAGAACTAAAGAATTTAGTTTGTTCAGTACTGGTCAGACGGGGATCGGGTTTAGGGCCTGACAAAAGAGAACTGCCTGTATTGGCGCAGCCGCTAAGCAATAGGGTCAGAGATACCAGAAGACAAGTTGCGCTACGGTTGAACGGATTAGCCATCGTTTTATCCTTAAATTATCGCTGGCACAGCGCTGATGTATAAGTGTGCTGTCCATCGACACCATTGATGTATGAAAGTTGTTATAAAACTGAGCTATTTGTCAGTAGAGTGACAACTGCCCGATTGATATTCTCTTAAGCAGCGTGTTCTCAATAACCCTCGCAGGGTATTGATTCGAACGTATCTGTCAAAATCACGGTAAACAGGCACAACAGCGCGTGGCTTTAAAAGATTTAATAAACATCGGCGGAGCGATAAAAATCTTTAGGGCTTAATGTTAACATTTTAGCAATTAACCCTATCTCTTCTGTTTCAAAAGTCATATGAGATATTTAGTTCTAAAAATATGGGGTGAATTTGGTGTATTTTAATTTTTTAGAATAATCAACTCCCATTTCTTATAGTAAAATAGACATTACCTGTAACCCTGTAATTATGAGAGCAGCATTTTGAGGCTGGAAAAAATGCGGTTCTCAATATTCACATGTCAAACATGTCATACGGGAAATCTAAATGATCACCATCAATTGCTCTCTTGCAGCGGCTGAGTTCTTGTACAAGGGATTCAAAAAAGGCAATGATGAAGGATTTTTTGTTGATGCTGGGGCGCTCCCTTTTCCTGAGTTCCCTGGCGATCGCGGTCACGGTCAGAGCTTTCACTGGGTGGTACATGCTATAAAATTGGGGCGCTCAACTTGTCTCATTGCGATGGATTCTGATACGCGTTATTGCCATGTTATCCATCAGGCAAAGAAAGGGGATGTGCAAGACGTTTTACACCGTTTACTCGAGCGCTTCATCAATGGGATAGTGTGGCAGTGCCAGTATTATTCTTTGTGTGATGCGTCAGAAATGAAAACGGGTATCGACCGCTTTCTCGCACTGTATGGTGACTTACGTTTTTCTCAACGTATTGACAAAAGTGTTATGGCACATATTAATCAGGTCGCAGTAATCTATAGGGATCAGTGGCATGAGCTCGGTTTTTTTCCTGATGATGAAGAAACTGCTTTACATTTTGATCTGGAACTGAATCAAGATTTTCGTGCATGTAAGGGCGAAAAGTTTGGGCCACAGGTAAACGTGAAGATGCTCGAGCGGTGGCTGACTAACTTTATGCATTTCAGCCCGCAGCGAATCAGTGACGCACTTACCCTGATACAAAAAATCGAAAGGGAAAAGTGGCAGCGCAATCTGGCTGAGCCGCATTTGCGTTCAGATAATTAAGACCGCTCACAAAAAGTGCTTGGCTTTTACTGTTACTTTCCATGTAGTTGACCCTGTTATTCTTCCATCACCCTGAACTGCATATTCAGCATGGGCTGATTGTTATACATGCGTTGCACCTGATTCTGGGATCTTTGGTAAATGGATAACCTCAAGCCGTATAACTGATTTGCACCGCGAAAAGCGAAGTCAAAACGTAACTTTACTGTCATGCTTTGAACAATGTGGCAAAAAAGCGTTTATGTGCTGCCGGACAGTGGTGTTAATAGAGGGGGGATCATGCTCAAGGAAAATTTCAATGAACTGCAGCTCTTTCTGGTGGTGGCAAGGGAGCGAAGTTTCACCAAAGCAGCGGCTAAACTTGGGGTTTCGCAGTCTGCGATAAGCCATGCCATGAAAGCGCTGGAAGAGCGTCTCAACATACGCCTTTTGACCCGAACAACGCGCAGTGTTGCACCGACTGAGGTGGGCGAACGGTTGGTTGCCTGCCTGGAACCACGCCTTGCTGATCTGGAGCATGAGCTTGAAACCCTTTTTCAGCTCAATGGAACAGCAACCGGAAATCTCCGCCTCTCGGCAGGTGAGCATGCCGCACGAAGCCTCATTTGGCCGAAGCTCAAACCCTTTCTTCGACAATACCCGCAAATTAATGTCGAGCTGGTCGTCGATAACGGCTTTGTCGATATCGTTGAAGGGCGTTTCGATGCGGGTATCCGCCTGGGGGAGAGCGTTGATAAAGACATGGTCGCGGTTAGAATTGGCCCGGATATGCGCATGGCCGTGGTTGGGGCGCCCGACTATTTCGCCGCCAACGGGACGCCGCAGACGCCACATGATTTACAGCACCATAACTGCATCAATATGCGCTTACCCACCGTCGGCAATCTCTATCACTGGGAGTTTGAAAAAGAGGGGAAACCTTTGCGAGTGCGGGTTGAAGGACAACTGACGTTTAACCTGCTGTCAGAGCGCATCGACGCGGTGCTGTCCGGGTTCGGCATTGCCTGTGTGCCGGAAGACGTGATTGCGCCGTATGTGAAGTCCGGCGAACTCATCCAGATTTTGCAAACCTGGTGCCCAACATTTCCGGGCTATTACCTCTATTACCCAAGCCGGAGACAACATCCTCCCGCCTTTGCTCTGCTGATTGACGCACTCCGCTATTCGGAATAACGCAAAAACGACACCGCTGGGATGTCGTTTTCGGTGTAACTGAATCACATGACGCTATCAGACATCCAGTTTGCGTCCGGTCAACCATTCCACCATCGCCGGATCACGATGCGAGAAGAAGGCGCTGGTCGCGGTGTCCAGAGCGGTGATGCGCAGCATATCGTCCGCAGTCAGTTCGAAGTCCAGAATGTTAATGTTCTCTTCCATCCGCGACTTGCGAACCGATTTTGCCAGTGAAACGATGCCGCGCTGGAAAATCCAACGCAGGACGACCTGACCCACGCTTTTGCCATATTTTTCGCCAATCGCGGTCAGAACCGGATGCTGGAAGAGACCGTTTTTTCCCTCAGCAAAAGGCGCCCAGGCTTCGGGTTCGATCCCGCGACTTTTCATCCACGGGGCGGCATGCAGTTGCTGATTGAACGGGTTAACTTCAACCTGGTTTACGGCGGGAACAATATTGTTAAACGCGACCAGGTCAGCCAGTCGGTCCGGTTGGAAGTTGCTCACACCGATGGCACGAATTTTCCCGGCCTGGTGCAGTTCTTCCATCGCACGCCACGCTCCGTGAACATCGCCATACGGCTGGTGAATCAAATAGAGATCCACATAATCCATCTGCAGGCGATTTAGCGAACGTTCGAACTGTGCTTTTGCACCTGTGTAATTTGTGTCCTGTAACCACAATTTGGTGGTGACAAACAGTTCGTCACGCGCAATGCCACTTTGCTTAAGCGCATTCCCGACCTGCGTTTCATTCTGATAAGACGCGGCGGTATCAATTAGGCGATAGCCCGTCTCAATAGCATCAATCACTGCACTCTCGCACTCTGCGGCATTGGTCATCTGGAAGACACCAAATCCCAGCAGGGGCATTTCAACACCGTTGTTCAGTTTTACCGTTTGCATGACGTTATCTCTTAAATATTGTGTGTAAAAAGCATAACGCAAAGCGATTTATTCGATTAGAGGGTGTAATTCGCTAGGGTTAATTAGCAGAGTTCATAAATAAAATGCACTCTGCCAGGTAGCCGCGTTATTGCAGATTTTTGTCTTTAAGAAATTGACTGACCAGATCGGCAATCTGGACATTGTTCAGGTCTGAGAAGGGGAAGTGCGTATTGCCTTTAATTCCCGCTTCCGGCAAATGAATGACCGTAACGTCTCCGCCGTGTTTATTCACCACATCGCGCCATTCACGGGCCATAGCCAGACGAACTCGCCAGCTATCCTGCGCAGGCATGGCGACAGGTTTATCCGGAATGTTATCGCCGTAAATAATAAGAACAGGAATTTTAGTCAATGCGGCAAACGAAGCGGCAGGAACCGGTTCGCCTTTCAGCGTGTCGAACGCACTGGGCATGGGCGCAGGTAATTCATTCTCAGGAAAAACAAAACTGCTGCCCGGCTCAAAGGCAACAATGGCTTTCACTTTATTGTTTTTCATCGCGGTGTACCAGCCAGGGCCGCCACCCTGAGAATGCGTGAATAAGATGGCCGGACCGGTTTTATCTACTACCGCTGACATTGCGTCGGAGATGACGTTAATGTCAAAAGGCCCGGTGTTCGGGGTCATCTGGCGAAAATACTGATTAAGCGCTTCCTTGTTATGGGAGAACTGTACGTCTTTGAAATAAACAGGCCAGATGCCGATGCGGAACTGATTGAACCACATTTGCTCATCGGGTTTTGGCGTCACGGTACCTTCTACCGTACTACGACCTGCATTGCCTCTACGGGGTTGATCAACCAGGTATGTCGAGAAGCCGCGGCGCAGGAAAATATTCTGAAATCCTTCACGACCATCAGGCGTGCTTTCCCAGGTGCGGGAAAATTGCCCGGCACCGTGCAGCATAATTATCGGGTATTTGTGCGGATGTTCCGGGATCTGATAAAACACCGAGGCGTGATCGCCATGATACGTCTGACCGGCAGAGTCCAGCGGTTTTTTAGCGTCAAATTTCCCTGGGGCCGTGACGACTGAGCCTCCGGCGGAAAAGCTTCCTTGCGCCTGAATAACCAAAGGCTCTGCACCGACGGCCTGAGCAATAAAACCGCTCATCAGAAGGCACAATGCCAGCGTATTTAAAGATTTTTTCAAAGGTATCTCCTCTCTCATTTAACGCTGTTCTTATAAACGATGAGCATCGCACTGATGCCCATCGAGTCGGTTCACTTTGCGCTGGCTAACGCCTGCTGAAGTGCATTTTCAGCCCGTGTTGCGCCATCGCTTTCACCCTGTTCACGCAGAACCTGAGCGAGCTGGCGCAATTGCCCGGCGGTTAGCCCGACCCGCAGGCTGGCACGTGTATGTGATAACAACTGAGATTCGACTCCGGGTGTCGCGGCCAGAGCGCCGACGGTAGCCAGTTCGCGGCTCTGCCAGTCAAGGTTGTCGCGGGCAAAAATATCGCCAAACAGATGTGTCTGCAGGAACTGGTTAATCTCGGGGACAAATTCAAACAGGGGGCCTTGTACGGGCGCACCCGATATTTTGGTCTGGTTTGCGATGCCCAGTTGCCGAAGTGCATCGCCAGTGGGAATGGCAGCGACAGGCGCTTTTCCCGGCACATCGTGGATGCCACGCTGCTTACGCTCATTCACCACTTTCATTAATACGTTCAGCGCATTAAGACTGCGGGGAAAACCGGTGTAGGCATACAATTGAACCAGAATCTCTTTCACTTCGCTGACTGTCAGCCCGGCATCCAGCCCCTGGTTGAGTGCCTGATGGAGCTTCTCCATATTGCTGCTCGCCATAAACGCAGCGATCGGGGGAATCGCCTGCTGGCGTGCGGACAAGCGGTCGGAAACCGCGGGTTGCTGATGCATCTCTGATGCTCCTTTTGTGACGGGTGCGGCATGGATTAACGGTGCTGCACTGAATGTGATTATCAGCACTGCCGCGAGGGTTTTAATGCGCGAGATAGTCTTCATCTGTCACCTTTTCCATCCATACAACATTTTTGCCTTCCACATTTCCGGTCACGGCCAGATGGGTCATCGCACTGTTCGGTGCCGCCCCATGCCAGTGCTTAACGCCTGCCGGGCAGGAGACGACATCACCCGCCCGAATGACCTGAATCGGTTTGCCTTCTTCCTGAGTGAGACCCACGCCGGACGTGACAATCAGCCGCTGACCTGCCGGATGAGTGTGCCAGGCTGAGCGTGCACCGGGTTCAAAGGTGACATACGCAGCAGAAACGTTGATTTCAGGATTCGCAGAAAACAGCGGTTCAACGCGTACCTTCCCGGTGAAATTTGCCGCAGGCCCGGACAGGGACTTTTGACTTCCCGCCGGTAAGATTTGCACTGACGTGGGCGGTTCCTGGGCGACAGAAGCGAAGGTGACGAGAGGTAATAACAGTCCAATAAAGCCAATTTTTCCGATCATGCAAAGCGTCCTTTTCGTTAAGTGTGGATGCTGCGTCGCGATGATTTTACTGATTCCCTTTGGTCGTCAGGCTGACGGATGACTGACAATTCTGTCAGTTGGGCTGTCGCGTACTCGCCAGGATTATTGTCTTACTTCAAGGACATAGCCCATTCCGCGAACCGTATGCAGTAATGTACTGGCAAAAGGGGTATCCACTTTCGCCCGCAGGCGCTTTACTGCGGCTTCCACAACATTGGTATCACTGTCGAAATTCATGTCCCAGATTTGTTCAGCAATCATCATTTTGGAAAGGATTTGCCCCCGGTGGCGGGCTAACAGACTGAGCAGGGAAAACTCTTTGGCGGTGAGTTCCAGCCGGGTGCTGTCCCGAAAGACCCGGCGGGCAAGAAGATCAAGATGTAAGTTATCAATGCACAGCTGCGTGATGTCTGCGCCATCTGTTTTACGACGACGCACAAGGGCCTGAATACGGGCAACCAGTTCAATAAGTGAGAACGGTTTTGGGAGGTAGTCATCTGCTCCAAGGTGCAGGCCTTTCACTCGCTCATCGACCGAGCCACGGGCTGAGAGCATGAGTACCGGTGTTTGTTTGCGCGCACGGAGTCCTTCCAGCACCAGGTACCCATCCATGCCTGGCAGCATGACGTCGAGGATCACCGCATCGTAGTCAAATTCAAGAGCATAATGCAGACCTTCCGCGCCATCTGCGGAAACGGCAACAATAAACCCCGATTCTTGTAGAGCACGACTAAGATAAGCCGAGGTTTTTACTTCATCTTCAATTAATAATACATGCATTAGGTGTCATTCCTCGCCATGTATTGAAGCGTGTAAATGGCGTTTTAATGCGAGAAATAATAAATTCCCGGCTATTTTTTTACCGGGATTTAGCAGGGGTTGAAATGTCTGCTGTTGTTTTCATTGATTATTTCTTACAGGATGAAATTAAATGAAGTATACGCATTTTTAATAAATAAATTCTATGCGGATATCAGATAAGGGTAATTAGCTGAGCTCATTAATCCAGTAGAATTAATCGGTCAGCTATAAATGACCCTGAACGGGCAACCACCCGGAGGTGCGCGGCCCGTGGCCTGGCGTAAATGTCAGCGGCTGCGCTGAAAGTGAGTCACACCGTGTGGTGAGCAAAAACTGACAATATTGTTATTCAGGCGTCATTATGTTGTCAGTTACACGCTTCTAGTCTGAATACGAAATGTATTTATTGTGAGCCTGAAATCAGGTCGTTGTATTGACTGGAGTGAATATGAAATACTCATTATTAAATGTGATGCTGATTACTGCGGCGGCGGGCATATCCTCTGCCGCGTCGGCGGCGGACTATCGACAGAATCCCTTTACGCTGACTTATGAAGGTGCGATTACCGAGAATGTTAAAGGAAAAGTGAATATTCATCCGGTCACGTATAAATTAAATGGCCTCGATATTGTGGCCAACGTTTATACGCCAGCCAATTACGATCCGGCAAAAAAATATGAAGCAATAGTGGTTGCCCATCCAAATGGTGGGGTGAAGGAGCAGGTCGCGGGTTTGTATGCCCAGCGTCTGGCGGAGAAAGGTTATATTACCATCACGGCGGATGCCGCTTACCAGGGAGGGAGCGGCGGCTACCCACGTCATACGGATAAACCAGCTAACCGTGTGGAAGATATTCGGGGTATGGCGGACTTTATCACCCGTTACGCAGGCGTCGATCCTGACCATCTTGGGTTGCTCGGCGTCTGTGCAGGTGGGGGATATTCGTTGAAAACGGCGCAGACCGATAAACGGTTTAAGGCCGTTGCGACCTTGAGCATGTTCAACTCAGGGCTGGTGCGTAAAAACGGTTTGCAGAACACCGAAGTCGCAACGTTACAGGATCGTATGCAAAAAGCGACCCAGGCGCGTGCTCAGGAACAGGCCGGTGGTGAGATTATCTATGGCGGTGCGGCGAACCCAACGGATGAGGAAATTGCCAAAATACCGTCAGATTTATACCGTGAAGGCTATGAGTATTACTATCGGACACATAAACACCCGAACTCCACGTTCTTGTATCCGTTAAGCAGCATTCTGGATTTAGTGGATTTCGATGCCACACACAATATGGAGCTTATCAACCAGCCTCTTCTAATGATGGCGGGTGATAAAGCCGATACGTTGTATATGACGCAAGACGCCTTCTCTAAGGCTACCGGGACCCAGCAAAAAGAGTTGTTCCTGATTAAAGGTGCCACCCATATTCAAACCTACTGGAAGCCGGAGTACGTGAATCAGGCCGTCGACAAAGCCACGACCTTTTACGCGAAATACCTCTAAGCCTCTCTCCCCTCTGCCGCTGCTCCCTTCAGGCGACAGAGGGGCATTCCTCAAATCAGATTAAATCGCGCATCCGGCACCGGCAGCGGTGGCAACGGGCTCTGTCCGGTCATGTCCATCAGGTTGCGTTCAATTGACGTACAGATCGCATTCAGTGCGAGGTTATTGGGGTGCGTACCAAAAGGGTGCTCCATCTCTTCGGCAATCGAGTCCCAGGACAGGAAGGCGTAAGAGATGAACATCGACACAAACGGTGTCATCAGGTGCAGATCTGAAACCAGCGCCAGCGGCAGCAGGGTGCAAAACAGATACACCGTCCGCTGGAGAATCAGTGAATAGGCAAAGGGCACTGGGGTGTTGGCGATGCGCTCGCAGGCACCTAAGCAATGTGACAGTTCGTTCAAATTCCCATCGATGTTTTGCCACACAAAGTCATTGATCTTGCCTTCCCGGCGCAAGCTGGCGAACTCCTTGCCCATAAACAGAAGGATGCGATTGGTGGGCGACGTACTTGTGAGCACTTCAGCCGCTCTGTCTTCTGGCAACAGGCGTTGCATATCTGCCGACGCATCCATCTGGCGAAGCTGGTGATTCAATTGCCAACTGAACGCGGTCAGGTAGCGTGAGAGCCTCAGTTGCGTTTCACGATCGTCAGGCAGCGCGCTCATGGTCTGGCGCATCAGGCTGCGGGAAGTAATAGAGACCGATCCCCAGATCATTCGTGCTTCGGTGTAGCGGCTGTAACTGGCGTTGTTACGAAAGCCCAAAAAAATTGCGATGGCGATGCCCAGCAGGCTGAAAGGGGCCACGGTCAGGTGAATATTCAGGTTTTCATAGTATGGCCAGGCGATGATGGCCACGATGGACATAAACAGGTTCAGCCCAAGTCGAAAGATAATCATCGACAAAACCGAGCCATGCCAGTTGAAGAGCCTGACGAACCAGCTCTGGGGGGGACGAACGATCATACGAGTTCCTTTACATGCTTTTATTTTATATGCAGGTGGCCAGTACAGTGCCGGCGCGAGAATTTTAGTCTGAATGGATTTTCTCGCAAGCACCCAGAATCATTCATCATGTGGTCCGGACGCTGGTGAGCAGTAGTGGTTGTCGAATGCGTTTGTTGCATCATGGGCTTACGTTTTTCAAAAACAGGTTTTACAAATAATTGGTCATAAATTATTTATAGAGTGAATCTATCAATGGTGCTGGATTGATAAACCGCTTTAGGCTGGTGGCTCGACAGTCGTGGAGCACCACGTAATCAGTAAGACCTGAACCTCATACATCATTCCAGGGGAGGATATACGCTCCGGATGTTGCAATTAAAATATAACAATACGAGCTGGAGCTTGTTTGGTGAACACCAGAACGGTTCATGGGGGAGCAGAGACATGAATAAAAGTCAGTGAATTGACATAATAAAAATGCAGAGGGTATTCAGTGTTGATACACCAAAAACTATCAGATCGTACATTCTGTTTTTTTTGGATATTTCTATTTATAGATAAAGCCTATCAAGATTGTTCGATATCTGTTGCCAGATTTGCAATATTTATTGGGGCATTAGCCAAATTAAAGCGTTTATTCCTTGATGGGTAACGATCCCAAATGCTTACAATAGAGAATGATTCGCTAAGCATATGATTTTTGCAATGTAATTAATCATGACCAGATATGACGTTGTGCTTGAATTTATCGCTGAAAAAACTATGATGAGGAAGAATACATAATTAATATTAACGAATCTTAACGCAGACAAGAACATGAACAACCTGTTGACAACATCAGCAATTGAAAAGATCACGCCTTTTCTCGTCAATGTAGGGGGCACTTTTGTCATATATGCGTCACAAAATCAAAGCATAAAATTTAGAATGCAAAACAAGCAGTATGTTTATTACCTTACTGAAGGTGAGGTAGACATGCACCGGGAAGTCGACGATATTTTACTTTTAACGATGAGAGCACCAAAAATTCTTGGACTCAGCTTGTTGAGCTCCGATGACTGTTTTCACTATATGAAAACAACGAAAAATTCAAAATTAATCGCGATTGAGAAAAGCCACTTTCGGGAATTGGTTGAAACTCATAATCTGTGGAAAGAAGTCTTTACGATAACCTCATCTCTTATGAAGGCTTACTTCAAAAGAGATGAGAGATTTAGCTCTAAAAATGTCTATGACGTTATCAAAAACAATCTGGAGGTTTTATGGGAAAGCCCACCTATGGAAAGAAAAAAGATATCCATTTTTAAATATATCCTTAGCCGAAGTGATATGTCTCGAAGCTCACTAAGTAAAGTGCTTAAAGATTTAAATGACGGTGGTTACATCACCATCTCCAGAGGTAAGTTATTGAATGTTAGAAGCTTACCTGAAAAGTACTAACATTATTTAGGTGGCATAAAGAACAGTTTCCAACCGGATTTTTTCCTCGCCCCAATATCATATTTGATATGCTGTCTGTAGTTTAAAAAAAGGAAAACAAAAGGAATAATGAAACAAAGTACAAGTATTATTACCACAGCAACTGCCCATCCTGTCATTTAACCTCTCCGCGTGACGCCAGTGCAAAAAGATAGAGTTCATTTCTGTTTTTTAATTTCAGTTTGCCTAAAATGTTGCGCCGGTGTGCACTTACCGTTTTTTTTGAAATGTGCAGTGCAGTTGATATATTGTCATCATGCAAACCAGATGAAAACAATGAAAAAAGAAGGTTTTCCTTTAATGATAGTTTCTTAATCACCCGTTCCGGAGCGACTTTCGCTTCGTCTTCCAGTGAGTCAAAGCACTGCAGATAGGTGAGTAAATCGTAATGTGCTGGAAGTATCAGTGTGTTTCTTGTTTTTTGCTGCAAAGCAGTAATACGGTAATAGTCATTGTCAGAGATGATAATATCAAAGGTGCTGGATTTCGGATAAGCAATGGTTTCTGGCATGCTGCATGACTGTGTTATTGTGTACAGACAAGTGTGAAAACATCGCGTTCTTTCGATCAGCTCCCGAATGCCAAGAAGTAAAAAGCTATTTTCAGTGACAACAAAGATTCGTATAAATGAGATGTTACGTGCCATTTTATCCTGCCTCCTTAATATATCTCGTCCATAATCTCCGATGTTAATAATAAATTATCCACTCAAAATAAAAGCGGTGAGTGAAAATTGGCCCTGACATAAAGGGATTTCTTATTATGTTTATACTCAGTACGACTACTGAGATGGCAGTATACAATCTTAAGTTAAATCTTTATGGGTATTTATAGACAAAGGCAGATGGATTTTGTGATAAGCATGTGTGTAAAAATACACATTACGTTCTCTCATTCGGCCAGAACAACTACGCTCAATGTGGGTATCCATGCTTGCCACCACACAATGTACATAACACACCGAATAGTTTTCCACGCTCAGGCGTTTGCAGGATAACTGTTCTCTGGAGACCACCGCTATGATGCGTATTGTTGCCCTGGTGACTGTCGGAATATTGATGACCCCATCATCCTTCGCTGTACCGCTTAATTACAACATCAACACCGACAAAACCGTTGTCGCCTTGTCATGGCACGCCTTTGGTAGCACTTTATCTCATGCTTCACTGGTAGGCGTGACCGGCGATGTTAAGCTCGATACTGACAACGATTTGGACGATCGCATCAATGTGAGCATCCCGGTGAAGACGCTGGTGGCCTCGAATCATTTGCTAACCTGGCAACTCAAGAGCGGCATGTTTTTTGACGCCGAACGCTACCCTATGATTGTTTTCACCAGTACGCGAGTGGTGCAACAAACCGCAGGACATTTTCGCGTGTTTGGCTCGCTCAAGGTAAAAGATATCCAGAGACCGGTGATTCTGGATGCGGTGCTCAATACACAGGACGACTCCAACGGAATGCTTGCACTCCATGTCACCACGGCGATTTTTCGCTCGGCTTACAACATGGATAAACTGTTGGCTGTTGTTGATGACCGGGTCGCCATTGCGATTGATATTCAGGCAATAGCCCAGTCTGGTACATAAATGCTCCCCCTTCAGGACAGTGCTGACTGGAGTCTGCGGGCGCTATCGGCCATGTCCGCTACCGGATTGCGACCGATCAGGACAAACTGGTAGCCGCCATGTTGCCACCAGGCAATATGCATTCCATGGCGTTTTTCATGGGCGATATCACTGCGATTGCCTGAGCGTTGCGGTGAGATGCAGAGCGCCATCGGGCCATATTCCGCATGCATCCAGGCTATTTGGGCAATAGATGTGCTGTCATACCGCAGCATACGCACCATTTTCAGTTCCGCCCCTGACACGACAAGCTGCTCCTCGGTGAGTGTCAGCCCAATATCCTGCGCCGTTCGTGCCAGCCCCCGTGCCAACATGGCTGATGAGCTGTCCATATCGAGCAGCGTTTCCGCGCTGTACAAAGACATGTACTGCGCTTCCAGCGCACGAATGGTTTCACCGTCATCATCGTCGTTAGGGGGATTACGGGCCAGAAAACCCAGTCCCGAGCCAATAATCAAAAAACTCAATGAGGCGGCAATCAGTGAACGACGGCTGATGCCTCTCGTGGCAGAAGGTACCCGCGGTTTCGCGAGCAGCGTTTCCAGTCTGGCCTGCATACGGCTTTGTGGCGCGTCATCCAGCAATGGGGCAAAAACCTCTGCAATCCCACAATGGCTTTTCATCAACTCATCGGTGCGCGCAGCCAGTTGCTCATCAGAAATGAGTCTCTGCTCAAAATGTTCGGCATCGGCGCTGCTCATCTCACCGTCAAGCCAGGCGACAATAGCCTCATCGTTGTACGGTGGAGCAAAATTCAGTGTCGTCACGTTCTCTTCTCCTTCACCGGTACAGGCTGTTCTTCAGATTTCGCCAGGGCTGCTCGTGCGGCAGCCAGACGACTCATTATCGTACCCGCTGGTACGGATAAAGTCTCTGCCGCTTCCTGATAAGTGAAACCTTCAACGTAAACCAGGAACACGGCATTGCGTTGAGCCTCTGGAAGGGCGCTCACGCGTTGCATGATTTTCTGGTAATGCCGCTGCTGCTCATTGTGGGCGTGGGTATCGGGCGCGATGAGCTCGTCACTGTCAACAAAACCTTGCCCCATGCGGACGCGGCGGGCACGCAGGTCAGAGATCCAAATGGAATGGAGGATGGAGAACAGCCATCTGTCTATGCGAGTGCCAGGCGTAAATTGCGCGCTCTTTTCGAGCGCGCGTACGCAGGTGGATTGCACCAACTCTTCGGCAACATCCCGGTTGCGCGACAGAACAAGTCCGTAACGCCAGAGTCGTGTCAGATGGGCTGCAAGTTGCAGGCGAACCTCACTGGTGGTGATTTTCTTATCCTCGCGGTGAACCTCAGGATTCTGGATGTCCGTTAATCGCGGCGTTTAAATCGCGATACTCCTCGCAACCTGTCCCACACAAGCTGGCGATGGTTTTTAACTGCTCACGGGCAAGATCAGGGCGGCCCTTAATCATCCAGGCTTCACCCAGATACTCACGCACTTTTGCATAGGTTGGGTCCAGCGCCAGCGAGCGCTGGTAATAGCCGATGCCTTCATCGGTGCGGCCCAGTTTCCGCGTGGCGTAACCGCGGTAATTCCACGCCTCAGCGGTATTTCCATTTTTCAGCGTATCCAATAGGTTGAGCGCGGCCTGGTACTCCCCTTTTTTGGCCAGATGATAGGCATAGTTGGTTTTATCCTGATCGCTAAGGCTACTGGTTTTTTCCGGGACACACTGTTTTGTGGCGCTGTCGTACACCTGACCGGTAGGACAATCCGGTGTTTTACTGTTGGTATTATTGTCGCCCATGGCAAATGCGCCAGGGATAGAGAGCGAAATACAGAATGCCATCAGCAATGAGTAGCGAATGGCACGCGGTACAGTGTAGGAAGAGATGTTCATGCGATGACTCCATCAGGGTGTGTGAAGAGTTAACGCACCAATCGGCAAGTCTATTCGACCCAAAGCAGACTTTTTTACGCAAGGGTGAAAAACGCCCCTGGCCGGTAACCACCGGGAGCGACATTGATGAACTATTTCGGGCCGAACATGGCTTCCAGCTGTTTTTCATCAGGCATGCCCACCACCTGCTGAAGTTCCTGCTTATCATTCATGTAATAGATTGCAGGTGTGGCATTCGCGCCGGTTTCATCCATCAGTTGCTGATGATATTGCACGGCATTGAACACCTCTTTTGAGGTTTTCTCCGGGAACGGTGGCAGCGTTTTGCCATTTGAAAGTTCATAGGCGCTCCAGGCTTTCGCGGGGTCTTCTGCGCTAAGAATGGCCGATGCATAGCGCCCACTTTGTGGATTAATGACCGCCACCATCAGTGTACTCACTTCCACTTTCCCGGCGGTGATCCACGGCTGGGCAGCGGCCCAGAACTGTTTGCAGTACGGGCAGAAGGGGTCGGCAAACACTACCACTTTGTGTCTGGCCTCCGGGTTACCTTCTTTAATCCCTTTGGCGGCGGTGAGTTTTTCCCACAGCTTGCGCCCCTGTGGGATGTACAATTCGTTTTTGAACACCTCTTCGCTGAGGTTTTTCCCTTTTTCATCATAGAGGTAGCCCGAAATGGCGTGTTTGCCATCCGGCGTTAACCAGATGGTGACACCCATATCCTGATACTGACCGAGCCAGGTTCTTAATCCGCCTTCCGTCTTCACCTCTTTAATGATTTTGATGCCCTGTTTTTCGACCTGTTGAACGGCAGGGGGAAGCGGTTCACTGGCCCAGACCATCAAAGGGAGAGCAGCAAAGAGCGCGATGTACTTATGCAACATGGTAATGTCCTTTCAGCGGGCAGTTCCGATAAAGTCTGTCATTGTGATTGAGTATTCATGGTAACCACCCGTAACCAAAAGGCGACAGAAAAATGGACAGTAGGCTGCAAAATGCCATTCAGCTGCGTAAGCAGGAAGAGTATGAACAAAGCCGGGCAGCATTACGTCTGCTTCTGGATGAACCAGAACTGCGTGCGAAGGCATTTCTCCACACCGCGTGGTCATTCGATAACGAGGGCAAAGAGCGGGAGGCTGCACAGGCTTACCGTTGCGCATTACATGAGGGGCTTAAGGGGGATGACCTGTTCGATGCGCAATTTGGTCTGGCATCGACCCTGCGCTGCCTTGGGGAATATACCCAGGCGAAGGCGTTATTTAACGAGATTATGGCAACCTGGCCGCAGGCGAGCGAAGTCAGGCCGTTTTATGCGCTCTGTCTGCACAATCTGGGTGAGCACCAACAGGCGGTGGCGTTGCTGCTGGAATGTATTGCTGACTCTCCGGATACACGCACCGCCCCTTATGAATCTGCATTACGCCACTATGCGCAGCACCCGGATAAGCAGTGGTGATTTTGGGCGACATTTTGTCGCCTCTGATCGGACGATAACGGTATTCACTTCCCTCCGCCTTACGGTGACCATACCTCATCTTGAGTATGAGGGATTGCAAATGAAGACACTCTTTACGCCACTGAATGTGGGAAACATCGAACTGGCGAACCGCGTGGTGATGGCACCCATGACACGCTCGCGTGCCCGTAGCGGTGATACTGCGGATGAACAGACTGCGCTTTATTATGCCCAGCGAGCCTCTGCGGGGCTAATTGTCACCGAAGGTTCTCAAATCTCTGTCCAGGGACAAGGATATTTATTTACCCCTGGTATTTACAGCGCAGAGCAGGTCAAGGGCTGGCAACTGACCACACAGGCCGTGCATGACAAAGGGGGGAAAATCTTCCTGCAACTCTGGCACGTGGGGCGAATTTCCCATGTCAGTTTGCAACGCGATGGGGTAGCCCCGGTCAGCAGTGTTGCAGTCAAGGCAAAGAACAGTAACTGCTATGCCATTGATGAACAGGGTCAGCCCGGTCAGGTGCCGACCTCAGTGCCTGAGGCACTGAGCGTCGAGGGCATCAGATCGATTACCCGTGACTATGTGACGGCGGCACAAAACGCCATCGCTGCCGGGTTTGACGGTGTCGAAATCCATGCGGCAAACGGGTACTTGCTGGAACAATTTATCAATGCCGGGCTGAATACTCGCCAGGACGAATACGGCGCCAAGACGCCAGAAAGCCGGGTGCGTTTCACCCTTGAGGTGACGGACGCTATTGCCGCAGCCATCGGCCACGATAAAACCGGCATTCGTCTGGCCCCGTTTGGCCGTTTGTTTGATATGCAGGCGTTTGCGGGGGAAGAGCAAACCTGGCTGCATCTCGCGGGTGCCCTGACTACGCGCAATCTGGCTTACGTTCACCTTAGCGATCAGCAAACGCTGGGTCAGCAGGCTATTCCTGACGGTTTCCTGAAAAAATTCCGTAAGGCGTATCAAGGCGTCCTGATCATTGCCGGCGGTTTCGACAACGTGCTGGCAGAAAAATACCTGCAAGAGGGCTATGCCGATCTGATTGGCTTTGGTCGGCCGTATATTTCTAACCCTGATCTGGTTGAGCGCATGGCAAATGGCTGGCCGCTCACTGAGCCCGATCGCGCTACGTTCTATGGTGGTTCAGGCGTCGGTTACACCGACTACCCTGTGTACTCCGCTTAATCAATCCAGTAAACCGGCCTGCGCCGCATGCCGGAGTTCGTCGACCACAAAACGAATTCTGGGTAGCAGATGCCGGTTTTTCGGCCACATTGCGCTAATGGGCATTTCTCCTCCGGAGTGCCCGGTCAGTACCTCTTTTAACTCCCCGCTTTGCACATAACGCCCCACAAGCCATAACGGTAGCTGAGATAAACCGCAACCGGCGAGGGTGGCCGCCAGCATGCCATCGCCATCGGAAAATTCATGGGTGGCAGGCGGGGTAAAACGCAGGATGCTGCCATCGCTCTCTTTTAACAACCAACTGAGCGGTTGATTACGCCGATAACCGACAATACACCGGTGCTGAAGGAGTGCTTGCGGCTGAGTGGGTTCACCCTGTGAGAGGAGATACGCCGGAGAGGCACAAATGATCAGTTTCTGTGTCGTCAACCTGCGTGCGACCAGGCCGCTACTGTCCTCCAGTTCGCCAATACGAATGACCAAATCAATCCCTTCTTCAATCTGGTCAACAAACCGATCGCTAAACGTCATGGTCAGAGACAGTTCGGGATACTGACGGGTGAGGTTAAGCACAATGGGCAGAATGCGTTGACGGCCAAAAGCGGCTGGCACATCAATACGCAACCGCCCAGATGGCTGGGTGATATGCGACGTCAGCTGTGCTTCGGCTTGTTCAAGGACGGCAAGTGCATTCTGGCAACTGACAAGATAAGTCTCGCCATCGGGTGTCAGACTGAGTCTGCGGGTCGAACGTTGAAACAGTTTAAGCCCTAACCTTTCTTCCAGGCGGCCGACACTCTTGCCGATTGCCGATTTGGTTAACCCCAGTCGCTCCGCCGCCGCCGTGAAACTGCCGTGCTGTGCGGTGGCAACGAAGGCCGTAATGCCGCCGAGATTATCAATTGTACGCATCGTTTATCAGCCCATTCAGAAAGTGAAGGAGGCAACAGTAGCGCGTTGCCTTGCACGGCATTGACGAATTTATGTCTTAAAAGAGTAGAGTTTAAGCCTGTTTATCACCGTGAATGCGTCAATCATAGTATTGCCTCCCTGAATATTTTGGAAAAGACGATGACGAACAATAAAGGTTTTAAACACGTAGGTTTGCTGACAAAGAGGAAAGATCAGAGTTTTGACGAGTTTGTTACGCACTGGCACGATATCCACACCGCGATTGCCCTGGAATTACCCGGCCTGAAGGGGTATGTGCTCAATCCTATTGACCGGCGTCTCTACCCGGACTCACCGATTGATGGGTTCTCTGAATTGTGGTTTGACTCGATAGAGGAGGCGAAGGCGGCGTTTGCTTCCCCGGTCGGTCAGGAGGCATTTGCTGATGTGCCTGAGTTTGCCGATGCGGTGGCGGTCACCTATGTCAGCGAAATAAGAAAGCGTTGATATTGACGCCTGCTGAGAAAACTGTGGTGAAGCAAAAGAGGTCACTTCACCACGTTGTCTCAGACTTAGCGCAGCATAGCCACTAACGCCTGCGCGACGCCTTCAGAGCTGGCCGGGTTTTGCCCGGTAATCAGCTTGCCATCTTCCAGAATGAAGGGCGCCCAGTTAGGGCCTTTCTGGTAGTGCGCGCCCTGAGCAATAAACTCATCCTCAATCAGGAAAGGCACCACGTTGGTCAGTTCCACGTCGGCCTCTTCACCGTTGGTAAAGCCGGTGACGTTACGGCCTTTGACCAGCGGCTCGCCCGCGGCGGTTTTCACGTGGCGCAGCACACCTGGCGCATGGCAGACAAACCCAATCGGCTTACCGGCACGTTCAAAGGCTTCAATCAGCGCAATAGAGGTCGCGGACTCGGCCAGATCCCACAACGGGCCGTGGCCGCCAGGGTAGAAGACAGTATCAAAATCGCCTGCATTTACGCTGTCCAGTTTGACGGTGTTCGCCAGCGCCTGCTGTGCAGCCGGGTCTGCTTTGAATCGATGCGTCAGTTCGGTCTGAAAATCGGGTAGATCGCTTTTTGGATCCAGCGGCGGCTGGCCGCCCGCAGGTGAGGCGAGGGTAATGTCCGCCCCTGCATCTTTGAATACGTAGTAAGGCGCGGCAAACTCTTCCAGCCAGAAGCCCGTTTTCTTACCGGTATTGCCCAGTTCGCTATGTGAGGTCAGTACCATTAATACTTTCATTGTTCTCTCCAGATAAAAGGGGGAAGGCTTAGCCTTTTAAGAACGCTTCGATCGCGTCCTGCTTGTCCTGATAGGGGGCGCGCAGACGAAGGTTGGATGCACCATCCTCGCTCTGTACGACCACCGGTTTGTAGTGACTGAAGCGACGGAAACCATGAATGCCGTGATAAGCCCCCATACCGGATGCCCCCACGCCACCAAACGGCAGACTGTCAATGGAGGCGTGCGTCATCACGTCGTTGATAACCAGCGCACCTGAGGTGGTTCTGGCGACAAATGCGGCCTGGCGCTGCGCATCGTTGCCAAAGTAATAGGCTGCCAGCGGACGCGGTCCGGCATTGATGTACGCCATCGCCTCTTGGCTGTTGCTGATGGTTTTAACCGGCAGCAGCGGCCCAAAAATCTCTTCCTGCATAATCAGCATGCTGTCATCAGCACCGAGAACCAGATGCGGCGCAATTTTACGGCTGTCAGCATCAAAGGCCGGTTCGCCCGCCGGGGCGAGGCTGATTATTGTGGCCCCTTTGGCTGCGGCGTCATCCAGCAGCGCGACCAGACGTGCAAAATGTCTCTGGCTAATGATAGCGGTGTAGTCCGGGTTAGCCTGCAGAGTCGGAAAACTCCGTGCGACAAAGGCTTTTGCGGCATCGATAGCAACAGGAATGCGCGCTTCCGGCAGCATTAAATAATCCGGCGACAGGCAAATCTGCCCGGCATTAAAGGTCTTGATGGTCAGGGTTCTGTCGATGGCCTGTTCCACATCTGCATCCACGTCGATAACCACCGGGGATTTGCCGCCCAGCTCCAGCGTTACCGGCACCAGGTTTTCCGCCGCCGCCCGCATAACATGTTTTCCGACGGTGGTGCTGCCGGTGAAGATCAGGTGGTCGAACGGCAGTCCGCTAAAGGCCTGGCCGACATCTGCATCACCCAGCACCACGGTCAATTCGTCGGCGCTAAAGTAACGTGCAACCAGTTCTGCCAGCAGGGCCGAAGTGTGCGGCGTCAGTTCAGACGGCTTAAGCATGGCGCTGTTCCCGGCGGCAAAAACGCCGGCCAGCGGACCAAAAGCCAGATTAATCGGGAAGTTCCACGGGCTGATAATGCCCACTACGCCCAGCGACTGCGGCTCAATCCACGCCTTCATGCCGGGGAATGGCGCGTCGACGTGTTCTGGCTGCATCCACTCGCTGAGCTGTTCAGCGGCGTGCTGCAACATTTTCACTGTGGTGGCGATATCGGCGACCAGCGACTGGTAATGGCTGCGATGACCAAAATCGTTGCTCAGCGCGGCAAGAATGGCCGGGTAGTTTTCGGTGATCAGCCGGGCTGCTCTGTTCAGGCGATCCTGGCGAACGTCTGCGCTGGCGGGTCCGTTTTGCAGGTGAGCCTGTTTCATGGCGGATAACTGCGTCTGTAGCGCGGTTTTGATGTTCTCTGACATAGCGATATTCCGTGTTCGTTGCGATGAATAAAGCCTAACGGATGCTGGTATCTCGCCGCCAACAACGCTATTTTGGCAGGGGTATAAATATTTTTATGGGGTAGCTATGTCACTTATCCGGCTTCGCACATTTGTGGAAGTGTATCGCCAGCGCTCGATAACTGCGGCGGCCAGAACCCTCAACCTGACGCAGCCCGCAGTGTCGCAACACATTGCCGGGCTGGAGTCGACGGTTGGCAAACCGCTTTTCGAACGACAAACCCACGGCGTAGAGCCGACCTCCGCCGCCGATGAACTGGCCGCCGATATTGGCAATAAGCTGGACGCAGCAGAAGCGGCGCTGGCATCGGCGAGAGCGCGTTCGTTGGGGATTGCCGGTACGTTGCAGATAATCGGTCATGCCGATTTTATGGCGGAAAAACTGCCGGAAGGGCTGATGCCCTTGCTGGAGGCCGATGTACGTATTCGTATGCACACCGGGGATGGGCCGATGGTCATCCAGATGCTGCTCGACGGCCATTGTGATTTGGGGATTTCTGCGCACCCGGTCACCGACGAGCGCTTAAAAAGTGAAGTCATCTATAGCAACAAGGTTGTTGCGGTGGGCTGCCCGGCAGTTTTCGAACGGGTAAACCAGGCGCGGGATATTGCGCAGGCGCTGGGTGACGAGCCGTTACTGGCTTATAACCTGGAGCTGTCGCTCATTGATAACTGGCTGCAAAAAAACCACATTGACGCACCGGATACGCTTCCGGCGGTGGTCGGCCAGGATTTGCGTGCGCTCAGAAGTCTGCTGTGTAAAGGCTTTGGCTGGACGGTGCTGCCGGAATATCTGTGCCGCGAGCAGTTACGGCGTGGGGAACTGATTGAAATCCCCGCCCCGGTGGGCAATACCGACATCAGCTATAACCTGATTTGGCTACCGTCATCGCTGCGTCAGCCCCGGGTGGCCCATGCCCGGGACGTGTTGATATCACATATTCACACTCGTTGACAGTCTGATAAGCCAATCGAGTCGTCGAGAAAATGCACTCAATAGCGTAAAATAATACTTATCAGGTTGTTGAGATAATATTAGGGCGCTCGATAAGATGAACATCAAACAACTCAAATATTTTTGCCAGGTGGTAGAGTCCGGTGGAATAAGTCAGGCGGCGAAAGCATTTTCGCTGGCACCTGCGGCCATCAGCCTGCAAATAACCGCGCTGGAAAAAGAGTTAAATGGTGAACTCTTTAATCGCGGTTCCCGGCCCATGACATTAACCCGTTTAGGGGAATTCCTGTTTAAAAAGGCCCATGAGGTTATCTTTAATTTTGAAAAACTGGAAAAAGATGCCCATCATTATGCCCATGCGAAATCCACCGAACTGAACTTAGGGTTTGTCCGGTCGGTGATGTTTAACTTGATACCCGAAACTATCAAGTTGTTCGCTGAAAACTACGGTCATATCAACATCACGCTCAAAGAGGTGCTGTCAGAATACCAGCCTGAACTGTTGACTGAAGGGGCGATTGATATCGGTTTTACTCGAGAAATGTCTCTGCACAAAAGCACGCCAGAGCAGGGGCTAATGCGTGAACTGATCTTTATTGATCCGCTGGTGGCCGCTATTCCTATTAACCACTATCTCAGTCGGAAAAATTTCATTACGCTGCGTGACTTTTGTAATTCGCCTTTTATTATCTTTCCCAGCGATCCGAAAAGTCACTATTCTTTGCATATTCTAAATCAGTTCAATGAATATGGTGTGCAGCCTGCGGTATCGCATCGAGCGGTAGAAATTCACACCGCACTTGCGTTGGTCGGAGCGGGATTAGGCGTGACCTTAGTGGGGAAATCAACCATCCCGAATAACCGCCAGGATATTATCTTCTTACCCATCGAGGATTTTAACTGCCTGAGTTATATCTACGCGGTCTACAATGCGAAAAGCACCAACCCAAATATTAACTACTTTATTGAAATGATGAAAAGGGTTGCCGCATGACAACCCTTTGACGTGACGCTGTTACGCTATTTCATCAGGATGTTTTGGTGTTCAACTGCTTATCGGTTAATGGCTCGGTAATGGTGAACAGGACCAGCAGGCAGAGGAAGGAGCCAAACGCCATAAAGCCAAACACATGTCCCCAGGTGTAGTGATCGAGCAGGTAACCGGCGATCAGCGGGCAGAGCGCACCGCCCAGTTGCCCTCCGGTATTGATCAGCGCACCGGCAACCGGGAACACCTCTTTGGTCGTCAAGGCCATCGGGTAGACCATGTAAGCGGAGAAGCCGAGGTTAAACAGGATACCGGTCAGCAACAACAATGGGCCGAGGATCAGGGCGTTATCCGGTGCATTAATCAGGATAACCATCATGATGACCGTGGCAATGGCTGAGAGCATCATCAGCGGTTTGCGGCGCTTGTCGAGAATACGATCTGAACACCACCCGCCAATAATGTTACCGATGACGGCACCAATCCACGGCGCGGATGCCAGCATGCCCATCGTCGCAATCGAAAAGCCTTTTTCATTCATCAGATAGGTGGGGATCCACGCCAGCAGCACGTTAACAATGCCCATCATAAAGAAGTAGCCGAGCATACTGCCGAGAATATTCCACGAACGGAAAATGCCCTTTGAGGAGTCAATCAGCGTGACTTTACGGGCGCGGATAACTTTGTCCAGACCGCTAAAATTGCGTGTAAGGGCTGCTGCGGTAACGCTGGTGCTGGTGCTAGTTGTGGCCTCAAGAACGGGGGCCTCTTTTTCTTCAATCAAGGCGATTTCCGCCTCTGAGCAAAACCGACTCTCCTGTGGTGTATTGGGTACCAGCAAATACCAGATGACGCTCAGGAAAATGCCCGGAATGGCGAAGAAATAGAAGACGTAGTGCCAGCTGTAGTAGTACAAAATGAGCGCGCAGATGGGCGGAACCAGCACCGGGCCAAATTTTGCCGCCGACAGAAAAATGGCTGTAACAATGCCTTTTTCCCGGGACGGGAACCAGCGGTTAATGGTCGAAGTGATACCAATCGGCAGAGGGCCTTCCGCCAGACCGAGCACAAAGCGGGATACCTTCAGCCCGAGGATAGAGGTGGAAAAGCCTACCAGGCCAGTGGCAATCGAGGTCAGAATCATCGACAACGAGAAGATTTTGCGCACACCAAACTTTGCGTACAGAAAGCCGCTGGGAATCTGCGCTATCGCATAGGCCAGCAGGAATAAACTCGCCAGTGCGCCCGCTTCGGTGTTAGACATATGGAAATCATTGCGAATAAAGGGTAACACGACGCCAATATTGGCACGATCGGCTGCGGCAATCGTATAGACCAGGAAAATGAGTGTGGTCACCACCCAACGAAACTTGCTGCTCTTTTTTATATTAATCATAATTATGCTCGTATATGTAGGGGTTATTTATATAGTTTGTTTTGTGTTCATAATACTCTGTTGGCTAATGGCTGCTTTTTATTACGCGTTTTTATTATTCCGGGTTTTTTAATCCTAATTCACTGAACACTGAATTTAGCCCCATTAATTCAGCCGTTGTCGCGCCTGCCATAATTTTCTCTTTGAAGATTCGCTCTTTTTCTTCACGCAGTTCAGACAAACGAATAACCTCATCCAGATGATCCCTTTCGATAACCACAAGACCATCGGCGTCCCCGACTATAATGTCTCCAGGATGGATAATACAGTCATTAATAAAGAGCGGAACGTTGAGCGTACCGGGCTGTTTTTTCTCGGTGCCGCGTATGCAAAGCCCTTTGGCAAAGACGGAGAAACCCGCATCAATCATGGCTTCACTGTCGCGAACGGCCCCGTTAACCACCAGACCGGCAAGGCCAATAGCCTGAGCCTGCGCAGTCAGCACATCTCCCCAGATCCCCGCACCAGTAAAACCATCGCAATTGATCACCAGTACCTGGCCCGCTATGGCATGGAGCAGGGCGTAGTGGATCATTAAATTATCACCGGGACGCATCTGTAATGTCAGCGCCGGACCGGCCATTTTCATTTTACGTGAAAGCGGTTTAATGGCGGAATCAATCGCACCAATGGCCCCTTGTGCTTCGTGAATCGTTGCTGTACCTAATTTCCCCAGTGCTGCAATATGTTGATGAGTGAATGGCGTATTTAATTCCGTCATGACTTTACCTCTTTTGTTTTTTTAAAGGCGAGCGAAAATAACCAAGAAAATGTTGGTGTGATGATTTATGAATAACGCTCTTGTTGTCTTTAAATGATTATTTATCTATGCACTCATAATAGGGAATTAAAAATACGGGACAATAGAGGTTTATTTAATACAATTTAAGAAAAACTTAATCAACGTGGATGTTCTGACGTGATTGAAAATTCTCGAAGAAAAAATCCTGTAAAAACATAACATTAAAAATATTTTTATATTATTAACTTATTTTTATCACATAAGTGCAGTGTGATTATGTGATAACACAATCTCTTTTTTGCGCTTGAGAGAGCGCTCTTACCAGAGAAAAGGGGCGTTTCAGCGGCATTCGCCGCTGAAAACGAAGAGGCTAATTATTGGGTGGTTAAATTTTGGCATTGCGCTGAAGCGTATTGCGCTGCGCTGAGGGGAACATTATCCAGCGCTTTCTTGATAGTTGAAGAGGATTCGAACTGGCTTACCGCATCGCGTTGCATAATTTCAAAGCTCTTCTGAATATTGCTGGTGATCTCATCGCAGTTCGCCCCCTGATTGAGACCGCCAATCACCACGTTATCCAGGCGCTGACTCATTTCTGCGCCCATCTCCTGACCGGCTTTTACCGGATCGGTCTTGTCATCAGGCATTGATCCGGTCAGCAGTGCTGACTTGTATAACGCTTCACCCAGTGTCACTTTTGCCGCAGCTACTGCCTGCTCGTTGGAAGTGGAGGCCAGTGCGGTACTGGATAGGGTAAGCATAAAAATTGTCGTAATGACGGCCAGTCTCATTTCAGGACTCTTTAGTTTTGACAGGTATTGCCTGACTCAGGCTTCAGGCGGAAAAGGCGGTAGCTGGCGGAAGGTATTAAGCAGACCCTCGGACCAGGCTTTGCGGATGCCCATAAAATAGGTATCGTTTTCGGTAATGCGACGCTGTTCGCCTGAATCAAAGCTATTGGCGCGATAAATCATGACGTCCAGCGGCATCCCCACCGATAAATTACTGCGCAGCGTGGAATCAATCGAGATAAGCGCGCAGCACATAGCCTGCTCCAGGGGGGTATCAAGCGTCAATACCCTGTCGATAATCGGCTTACCGTATTTGCTCTCGCCAATCTGGAAATAGGGGGTGTCCTGGGTGGATTCAATAAAGTTACCTTCCGGATAGATATGGAACAGACGTGGGGGTTCATTGCCGATTTGACCACCAATCAACAAGTTGCAACCAAAAATATTGGTGCTGTTTTGCTGCGCTGCGCTGTCGCGGTGAATCACTTCGCGCACGGTTTCGCCGACCAGCGTGGCGGCATCGTACAGCGTTTCTACCTGCAACAAATTCGGTGTGTGCTGACTCTGAATACGGGTGGTCAGCAGGCTGATGATACTTTGTGTGGTAGCCAGATTTCCTGCTGACTGGATAACCAGCACACGTTCCCCTTCGCGCTGAAAGACGTGGAGCTTTTTGAAGGTGGCGATGTGATCAACTCCCGCATTAGTGCGGGAGTCGGAAGCAAAGACCAGCCCGTCAGAGAGACGCATGGCCACGCAGTAAGTCATTAAAACACCTTAATTAATTGCAGTTCATTGTTGCTGCTGTTGTTGTACCTGATGCTGTCGCTCAAACAGGCTCACCTCAGCTTCTGAGAACATCTCTTCACAACCCCCGCCAAAGCGGCTCCCCCGCACCGGACAGGCGTCGAGATAGTCCATGCCCACTGCCAGACGCAAATGCTGGTTTAACTGGCGGGTATTGTTAGTGATATCGAAACTTTGCCAGCGATCGTTTATCCAGGCCTCTGCCCAGGCATGCATCGCCACATGTTCGGTGTCCCGACTATACACATATCCGCTGACATAGCGTGCGGGAATTTTTAAACTACGGCAGCAGGCAAGAAACACGTGAGTATGATCCTGACAGACTCCTTTGCCTTTAGCAAAAGCCGCTGCTGCGCTGTCATGCACCTGGGTCGCACCCGGCGTGTAGGGCATTTTCAAACGTAATTCGGCCATGAGTGTTGCAAGGCTGCCACTTTCATCATCTTCACGGTAATAACGCTGGGCAAATTCGCGAATTAACACATCTGCATCGGTTAATGGCGTCGTACGCAAAAAGACCAGTGGTGACAACTGCCCACAGGCGTCTTCAATTTCCTCTTCTACATTATCGGCGATCTCTACCACGCCTTGAGCATGAATCACAATTTCCTGATGTGGGCTGTCCAGTGTCAGGACGTGCATTAGATTGCCGTAAGCGTCGGTCGTAGCAACGGCGGATGCAGGAAGAACCAGCGTCCACTCTTTTATTTTTTGGCGGGCAGAGGTTTGCGGAGTGAGACGCAAATACTGGGTGCTGAATTTCACTTCTTCATCGTACTGGTAGTGGGTCAGATGATTAATGGTCAGTTTCATAGCGCCTCCAGATAGGTCTGGCGGATGCTATCTGCCAGCTCGTTAATTTTAGTCAGAAAACGGTTCAACCAGGCCTGAACATCTTCGGCCAGTACATTGTCGAGGGAGCCGAAACGTAGTTCTACGTGCAGCAGATGGGCGAGTCGCAAGGGCACGCGGGCCCGCTCGCTGCCAATCATCTCCAGTTGCTGTACTAAATCCTCCACGCAGGCGTGCAGGGAACGTGGTACGTCATTACGAAACACCAGCAGCTCGGTCACGGTTTCCCGACTCATCGGCTGACGATAAATGCTGTGGTAGGCCTCGCGGGCGCTGACCGCACGGAGCAGCGTGTCGAGGCGGTAATACTCCCGCACTGGATCGGGATCGTTGCTCAACTGCTGGTCTTTGAGCGCCAACAACTGGGCGGTGGCGAAGGCGCGTTCAATCAGCGTACCAATACGGATAAAACATTGGGCATCGTTACGTAACAGGGTACCGAACATGGCTCCGCGAAACAGATGTGCACGCTCTTTGACCCAGTCAAAAAAGGCATCAATGCCAATTTTATCGACACCGGTCTGACGCAGATTGCGAATATCAATGCGTGTGGTGTTGATGCACTCCCACACCTCTGAAGAGAGACTGCCGCGCACGGCATGGGCATTATTCCAGGCCATCTCAATGCAGCTAAAAATACTGCTGGGATTGTTGCTGTCGAGTGCAAAGAAATTGAGCAGATTATTCATGCTGAATCGGGCATAGCGTTCCTGAAACAGCGCATGCCCGAAGGTCAGATTAAGGGGCAGGGATAAATCATGCTGTTGCTGACTATGGCGCGGCATCATCGACAATTTATAGGTCACGTCGAGGACACGGGCAAAACTCTCGGCCCGTTCCAGATAACGGGCCATCCAGTACAGTTCACTGGCTGTGCGACTTAACATTATTCATCCTCCTCCATGACCCAGGTGTCTTTCGTGCCACCCCCTTGTGATGAGTTCACGACCAGCGAACCTTCGGTCAGAGCAACGCGTGTGAGGCCGCCCGGAACCAGTCTTATCTCTTCGCCGAACAGAGCAAACGGCCGCAGATCGATATGCCGTGGAGCCAGGCCTTCTTCCACAAAGGTCGGGCAAGTTGAGAGGGCCAACGTGTTTTGCGCAATGTAGTTACCTGGGTTGGCGAGCAGGCGCTGACGGAAATCCTCAATTTGCGCCTGGCTTGAACGAGGACCTACCAACATGCCGTAACCGCCTGCACCGTGAACCTCTTTCACCACCATCTCGTTGAGATGAGTCAACACATAGCGTAAATCTTCCGGCTTGCGGCACTGCCAGGTCGGGATATTGCCCAGGATAGGTTCTTCTGAGAGATAAAAACGGATCATTTCCGGTACATAAGGGTAGATGGATTTATCATCCGCCACACCGGTGCCGATAGCGTTTGCCAGCACGACACCTCCCGCGCGATAGACGGACAGCAGCCCGGGTACGCCCAGCATGGAGTCTGCACGAAATGCCAGCGGATCGAGGAAGGCATCATCAAGGCGGCGGTAAATCACATCCACCCGACATGGCCCTTCGGTGGTGCGCATGTACACGCCACCTTCTTTCACGAACAGATCGGCGCTTTCAACCAGTTCTACCCCCATCTGTTGGGCAAGGAAGCTATGTTCAAAATAGGCACTGTTAAAGCGGCCTGGCGTCAGCACAACCACGCAAGGGTCGTCTACCCAGGTACTTTCGCGCAGGGTTTGCAGCAGATAACTGGGATATCGCTCGACCGGGGCAATATGCGAGCTGGCGAACAGGTCAGGGTAGAGACGCATCATCATCTTGCGGTTTTCCAGCATGTAAGAGACGCCGGAAGGGGTGCGCAGATTGTCCTCCAGTACGTAGTAGCGACCGTCGCTGTCCCGCACCATATCAATGCCCGTAATATGCGCGTAAATGTTGTTATGCAGATCAACCCCCTGCATACAGGGCTGATATTGCTCATTAGCGAGTACTTGCTCACGTGGGATGATCCCGGCGTTGAGGATGTGCTGCTGGTGATAGATATCATAGAGAAATGCGTTAAGGGCTTTGACTCGCTGGCGGATACCTAGATCAAGCATGCGCCATTCATGAGCCGGGATAATGCGGGGAACGCTGTCAAAAGGGATTAGGCGCTCCGTTCCACCCTCTTCCCCATACACGTTAAACGTAATGCCCACTCTATGAAAAAGCAGTTCGGCCTGTTCTTTCTTCTGGCGGATAGCGTGCTGATCGGTTTTTTGCAGCCAGTGCCACCAGGCGTCATAGTGCTGGCGTTGCGTGCCATCTACGGTGAGCATCTCATCGTAGTAAGGCGCGGTCGGAAGCGTCATTTTTATCATTGTCATCCCCTGCATTCCGTTTGATGAAGATAGAGTCAAAATGCAGAAACCATGCCAGCGCACCAGGGGCCTGGCTTTTCAGGATTTAACCAGCCGACTCGCACCATTTTGAGGAAAAGCATCAGTAAGTACGCACCAACATGGCGTGAAATGGGCTGAAAAGGTGTGGTGAGGGTGCAAGTGTAAAGCGAGCTGCACCAGTAAGCGCTGAGGGCAAAATAAAGCCTTTTTCCCGATCTATATAAAGGTGTAAAATTTATGCATCTTTAAGGGGTGGAATAATGACTGGCAAACGCATTAGCCGCGAAAAACTGACTATTCGTAAAATGATTCTGCTCTACCAGCAACAAAATCCACTGGCGGTAGAAGACGACGCGCATTATCAGGCGTTAAATGATTATGCCGATAAGCGGCTTGATAAGTGTGTGTTTGGCGAAGAAAAACCGGCCTGTAAGCAGTGCCCGGTGCATTGTTATCAATCCGCAAAGCGGGAAGAAATGAAACAGATTATGCGCTGGGCTGGACCGCGTATGCTGTGGCGGCACCCTATTCTGACGATTCGTCATCTGATTGATGATCGTCGTCCTGTTCCTGAATTGCCAGAGAAGTACCGACCAAAAAAATAGAACGCCGTGGTGGGCACGGCGTCTGGCAAACTTATGCGCGGGTAGCGATAAGGATTGAGGAGGCTTTAATCAGAGCAGTGACGCGTTTGCCTACCGTCAGTTGCAGTTCTTCGCAGCTTTCGTTGGTAATCACCGCAACGACTTCAAAACCGGCATCTGTTTTCACATGTACAGTCGCGTTCACCGCACCTTCTTTTACCGCACTCACTGAACCGGCAAATTGATTACGTGCGGAGAATTTCAGACCACAGTCTTCGGTTGCCAGCGTCACCCAGGGGGCTTTAATCAGGGCAATAGCTTCTTTTCCAGGAATCAGGCCCAGCGCCTCTTTGCTGCTGGAAGTGACAATCGCCACCAGCTTCGCGCCGCCGTCCAGGGTTAATTCGATTTCATCATTGACTGCGCCGTGCGCGGTCGCGCTGACTTTACCTACCAGTTGATTACGTGCTGAAACGGCCATGTCGCCTCCAGAATAGTGAGAATAAGCATGTTATCTCAGGTTTGCATCATGCTAACAATAACCACTTTCTTATGGTGGTTATTGTTGCTGCTGCGCGTAAATGCGTTGGCACTATAGCGCACACGCACAGACACGAAATTAACAAATACGGGGTAGAGGCTCGGCGTGAGGGAGATCCAGAATGCGTTTTACACCGTATAAGCCCGCCAGCCGTACCCCTTTGCGTTCAACGACTTCGCCAATGATTGCGGCATCCTGACCGAGCGGGTGTGTCCGCAACTGAGCCAGCACGCGTTCGGCTGACTGGCGTTGTACGGCGATGACCAGTTTTCCCTCATTGGCAAAATTTAGCGCCTCCAGACCCAACAATTCGCAGACGCCACGTACCGCCTGCTTTAGTGGCAGATCCCGTTCGCTAAGTTCAATGCCAAACCCGCAGGAAGCCGCAAATTCGTGAGCCACAGCGTTAACACCTCCACGAGTTGCATCACGCAATGCTTTTACGCCGGGCACATCCCGAAGCGTCTGAATGAGAGGGGTTAACACAGCACAATCACTGGCCAGTTCACCGTCGAGCCCCAGTTGTTCACGCAGGTTCAGAATGGTTGCACCGTGGTCACCCAGGGTGCCGCTCACCAGCAGTACATCGCCGGGTTCAAGCGTGCTCGCTCCCCAGTGAATGTCAGCTGGAATCGCACCCAGTCCGGCAGTATTGATGAAGAGTTTATCCGCAGCCCCACGCTGCACCACTTTGGTGTCGCCGGTGACAATGGCAATGTTTGCACGGCGAGCCGTCTCCGCCATGCTGGAAACGACGGCCTGTAGCGTCTCCATAGGCAGACCTTCTTCAAGAATAAATCCGCAGGAGAGATAACGCGGAACGGCACCGCTCACGGCAATGTCATTCGCTGTACCGCAAACAGAAAGTTTGCCAATGTCTCCGCCGGGGAAAAACAGCGGATCGATGACATAGCTGTCCGTTGAAAAGGCCAGTCGGTCACCGCTGGCGGTGAGGGTGGCGAGATCAATACGTGCCTGATCTTCCTGTTCATTCAGCCATGGGTTGGCAAAGGCTTCCATAAAAAGCTGATTGATCAGTTGCTGCATCGCCTGACCGCCACTACCGTGCGCCAGTTGTACTTCTTTCATACTTCGCACTCCTGAGCACGATATTGATACCAGGCGGCGCAGGCTCCTTCAGAGGAGACCATCAGTGCGCCGAAGGCGGTTTGTGGGTTACACGTGTTGCCAAAAAGGGGGCACTGGTGTGGCTTACACTTGCCGGTGAGCACTTCACCGCAGCGTGCCCGAGGATCGTCACAGGTCTGTTGCGGTGCGGGCTTGAAATGGGCTTCTGCATCAAATCGTTGATAGGGGGCGGTTAAGCGCACACCCGAATCATCAATCATGCCCAGACCGCGCCATTCGCTGTTGCCCTGTACTTCAAAGACATCGGCAATAGCCGCCTGCGCCAGTCGGTTGCCTTCATCCGGCACCACGCGGCGGTACTGGTTTTCAATCTGATGGCGGGCTGCGATTTTTTGCTCCACCAGCATAATTACGCCCTGTAACAGATCCAGTGGCTCGAACCCGGCAACCACTAGCGGGCGATGATGCTCGTCGGCGATAAAACCATAGGCATCGGTACCGATGACCATACTGACATGGCCCGGAGCCAGGAGCGCATCAATGCCATTGTCTGGCTCTTCCAGCAGGCTGCGCAGAGTTGGAATGAGCGTAATATGCTGGCAAAAAAAGAAAAAATTACTCACATCATGCAGCTTTGCCTGTTGTAGCGTAATAGCAGTCGCAGGCATGGTGGTTTCAAAGCCGAGGCCAAAAAAGACCACTTTACGCTGCGGGTTCTGCTGCGCGAGGGTGAGGGCATCGAGCGGCGAATAGACGATACGTACATCCGCCCCCCGGGCTTTCGCCTGCAATAACGAGCCATTTTTTCCCGGCACGCGCATCGCATCTCCGAAGGTACAGAAGATAACGTCCGGGTGGCTGGCAATCTCCACACAGGTATCGATTCGCCCCATAGGTAAGACGCAGACCGGGCAGCCTGGCCCGTGGATAAACTCAATGTTTTCCGGCAGAAGTTGATCGAGCCCGAATTTAAAAATAGCGTGGGTGTGGCCTCCGCAGACTTCCATGACACGCAGCGGCTTTTTCGCGTTATAGCTCAGGAGCCTGGCCCGTTCATTCAGATGGGCAATCAGTTGCATTACCTGCTCAGGGGCACGATATTCATCAACAAAACGCATTATCGCTCCTCACCAAAAAGCAGGGCGCCAACGTCCGGTTCGACATCGTACATGTTCTGCAGGGCGGCCAGCGTATCTCTGGCTTCCTCTTCATTAATGACACTCATGGCGAACCCCACATGCACCAGTACCCACTGCCCAAGGCGCGAGTGCCCTGATTCATCCACACTGCCCACCAATGTTAAATCGACGTCGCGTTGAATTCCGCAGACATCCACTTTTGCCTGATGACCGTCAATGGCGCTAATTTGCCCCGGAACGCCTATGCACATCGTTCTGTCTCCAGCCAGTTAAGCCAGGTGTCCATACCTTCTCCGCGGGTGGCGGAAATCATAATTACCTCGATGTCCGGGTTCACTTCACGGGCATAAGCGAGACATTTGTCGACATCGAACGTGAGGTATGGCAGCAGGTCAATTTTGTTAAGCAACATGAGAGAGGCCGCAGCGAACATATGCGGATATTTCAGCGGTTTGTCTTCTCCTTCAGTGACCGAGAGTACCGCGACCTTATGGCGTTCGCCGAGATCAAAACTGGCCGGGCAGACCAGGTTGCCAACGTTTTCGATAAACAGAATGCCGTTGTCAGCCAGTGGCAGACGCGGTGCGGCATCGGCGATCATTTGTGCGTCTAAATGACAGCCCTTGCCGGTATTGACCTGAATGGCCGGAGTACCGGTCTCACGGATACGAGCCGCATCATTGACGGTCTGCTGATCGCCTTCAATCACTGCACAGGGTACCAGGGCGTTCAGGCGCGTTAAGGTTTCTGTTAACAGCGTGGTTTTGCCCGACCCGGGACTGGAGACCAGGTTCAGCACCAACTGGTGTTTTTGCGCAAAACGCGTACGGTTGCGGGCGGCTATCTGGTTGTTTTTATCAAGGACATTGATTTCCACCTCAAGCATTCGACGTTGGCTCATGCCGGGGGCATGGGTGCCAGCCTCGCCATACCCATAATGTAAATCGCCTTGTTCAAGCGAGGTCGGTTTGAAAGTCTCCGTCCTGATACCCGTAATATTGATGGCAGGGCGACTCGCAGGCGAAAACGGTGCGCTGCGAAACGCGGAATGCGGGTTATGCTCATCCCCTTCAATGTAGAGATTGCCGTCCTGACAACCACAGGTTGTACACATTGCTCACTCCTCAATTTCCAGCCGTTGGATCTGCATGCCGTCATCAGCGACGATCTGCAGGGTGTCGCTGCTGCATATTGGGCAGCGGCGCACCTGCTGGCTCAGTAATGTCACGTATTGCTGGCATGTTTCGCACCAGCACTCCGCCTGTTGTTCTTCGATGTGCAGTGTACATCCCTCGGCGAGGGTGCCGCGGCAGACCAGATCAAAACAAAACGTTAATGCCGCAGGTTCCACACAGGAAAATGCGCCAACTTTGATCCAGACCTCAGTGATTCGTCGGGCAGCATGTTGTGCAGCCTGTTGCTCAATGATTTCCAGCGCCCGCTGGCACAGCGTAATTTCATGCATACTGCCTCCTCATCTATCAGGCGCGTGTTGCAATAACAGTGCCAGGCTTATTCGCATTAATGCGGTGCGGATCAAGGCGTTAACGCATTGTTTTCCGGCAAAATGGCCGCCGTTGAATGTCCTGCGCCTAAGGCCGGTGACGAAAATGACGCCCCTGTCGTCAAAAATGACAGGGTTAACGTCCAACGCGTGCAATGCCACTTAAGAGGCGAGGAGATAACGTGACTGACGTATTGCTTTGTGTGGGTAACAGCATGATGGGTGATGACGGCGCAGGCCCGTTGCTGGCAGAAATGTGTGCGGCAAACCCTCCCGGACGCTGGCAAGTGATTGACGGTGGCAGCGCGCCAGAAACCGAAGTAGTGGCGATTCGCGCAATGCACCCGAACCGATTGCTGGTGGTGGATGCTACGGACATGGGGCTCAACCCCGGTGAGATCCGCATCGTTGACCCGGATGACATCGCTGAGATGTTCCTTATGACCACGCATAATATGCCGCTCAACTATCTTATCGACCAGTTGAAAGAAGATGTAGGGGACGTGATTTTTCTCGGCATTCAGCCCGATATCGTTGGGTTTTATTACCCGATGACGCCGCCAGTAAAAGACGCGGTGGAAACCGTCTATGCACGTCTTGCTGACTGGCAGAACAACGGTGGATTTGAGCGTCTCTGAACGGTTCCCCGGCGAACAGAAACGCCGGGTAAAACGCAGATTGATTCTCTCCATTATTGATTCGCCAGTTCAATAATTAATTGTCCATGAGTGATCGACACTTTGACCGCTGTCCCGGTTGGAAAACCGGCCTGTTGCAGCCAGTCCCCGGTTAAATTGAGCGAAGCGTGACGACTAAAATGCGTGGCGCGCAGTGTCTTAGGATCTTCATGCCGCTTTCTGACATAGCCGACTTTTAAATGGCGCAATGCTTTGGCAATAGCGTGCCCGGACGCAACGTTCTCCCTGACCATATTTCACTCCTTATGTTCATTACTGACAGGAGCCAGAAGAAAGGACCTGCCAATCATTTTTTAGTAGTATTACTGTATATAATTACAGTTATGATTGAAGGGGAAAAATTGAAAAATGGAAGGCAGCTTCAGCAATATCGATGCAACGTCTGTAACAGGAAATATTCGGGAAAATTTACAACGTTAAGAACAAACAGTTTACAGAGGGGAAGTGCGGAAAATGCCCCCTCCAGTGCAAAAGAAAGAAGAGGGCAAATGAACAGGCTAACTAGTCCAAATCGGCACCATTGCTGGCGATAACTTTTTTATACCACCAGAAGGATTTCTTACGTTTACGCTCAAGCGTTCCGTTACCGGCATCATCCCGGTCTACGTAGATAAAGCCGTAGCGTTTGCTCATTTCGCCGGTGGAGGCCGCGACCAGATCGATGCAGCCCCAACTGGTGTAGCCCATCACCGGGATGCCGTCTTCAATGGCATCACCCATTGCGCGGATGTGCTCACGCAAATAGCTGATACGGTAATCGTCTTCGATTTCCCCTTCTGCATTGAACTCGTCTTTCGCGCCCAGACCGTTTTCTACGAGGAACAGCGGCTTCTGGTAACGGTCATACATCATGTTCATGGTGATACGCAGACCCAGCGGGTCAATACCCCAGCCCCACTCGCTCACTTGCACATGCGGGTTACGCAATGATTTGACGATATTGGCAGCCGAGGTATTCAACTGATTCATTTCCGCTGATGCACAGCGTGAGGCGTAATAGCTAAAGGAGACAAAATCGACGGTGTTTTTCAGGATCTCATCGTCGCCGGCTTCTTTGACAATGCTGACACCTTTTTCACGGAACACGCGCGCCGCATAGGCCGGGTAAGTGCCACGGGCCTGCACATCAATAAAGAACAGGTTCTCACGGTCCTTTTCCAGCGCCGTCCACACGTCTTCAGGTTTGCACGAATAAGGGTAGAAATTACCGCCCGCCAGCATGCAACCAACCTGGTTTTGCGGATTTACTTCATGGGCAATTTTGGTCGCCAGCGCGCTGGCAATCAGCTCATGGTGTGCGGCCTGGTATTTCACCTGATCCTGGTTTTCACCCTCTTCAAACACCAGCCCGGCACCCGAGAACGGACTGTGCAGCATGATGTTGATTTCATTGAAGGTCAGCCAGTATTTCACCAGCCCGTCGAATGCTTCAAAACAGGTGCGCGCATAGCGGGTGAAGAACTCCACCATTTTGCGGTTGCGCCAGGAACCGTATTCGGTCACCAGATGCATCGGCACGTCGAAGTGGCACAGCGTGACCAGCGGCTCGATGTTGTACTTTTTGCATTCGGCAAACATATCGCGATAGAAGGCGATACCTTCGGCATTTGGCGTTAATTCGTCACCGTTCGGGTAGAGGCGGCTCCAGGCAATGGAGGTTCGAAACACGCCAAATCCCATCTCCGCCATCAGGGCGATATCTTCTTTGTAGCGATGATAGAAATCAATCGCCTGGTGGCTCGGGTAATATTCATCTTCGCGCAGCGTGAAGCGCTTTTCCTGGCCGAGTTTAACGGGCAGACGATTGACCCCGTGCGGGATCATATCGACGGTCGTTAACCCTTTACCCCCCTCCAGATATGCCCCTTCGGACTGGTTGGCGGCAATGGCACCGCCCCATAAAAATCCTTTCGGAAAGACTGACATGCGTTACCTCGCTCGTATTCAGGCTCGTGCTTCTTGAACTGGGGCAGACGTTTTCGTCTGCGGTTTCTGCGCGACATCTTCAACCGGAATATCTTCGAATCCGAGAAGCAGCGTCAGAACAAAGGAGAGCACCACCGCCAGGGCCATCACACCGAACACCCAGACGATGGTCATCGGGTTTGCCGGGTCAAAGAACTGGACGCTGGTGAAGAGTCCCGGTGCAGCCATTGAGTGGCTGGCAAGTCCGGCGATACCGGCTATTGCACCGCAGATAAAGCCGCTTATCAGGCTCGCAATCAGCGGGCGTTTCAGTCTTACCGCCACACCGTACAGTGCCGGCTCTGAGATGCCAGCAAGGATAGCAGACGCGGCGGCGGCCAGTGCCGTCTGACGCAGTTCCGGGTTTTTGGTTTTCCAGGCGACTGCCAGAGAAGAGCCGCCCAGCGACAGGTTCGCGCCGATTTCAGATGGCATCACCATACCTTCTTTGCCTGTTTCGGCGATGGTCTGGATGATGGTTGGCGTAAACACACGGTGCATCCCGGTCATGACCAGCAGCGGCCACAACGCACCCATGATGGCGACGGATAACCAGCCCAGATAGCCGTGAATGGTGTAGACCAGAGAGGAAATCCCGCTACCGATCCAGATGCCCAGTGGCCCAATCAGCACGATGGCCAGCGGTGCGGCAATCAGCACAATCAGCATTGGTTTGAGGAAGTTTTTGGTCACTGCCGGAGTGATGATATCCACCCAACGTTCGATATATGACAGGCACCAGGTCATCACCAGCGCCGGGATCACGGTGTAGGTGTATTTCACCGCCGTCACCGGCACCAGCGCGAATTCCACATGCTCGCCCTGAGCCGCTTTTGCCATCAGGTCGATAAAGCTTGGGTGCACCAGCACACCGGCAATGGCAATCGCCAGCGACATATTGGTTTTGAATTTCACGGCCGCAGAAGCGGCTACCATCAGCGGCAGGAAGAAGAAGGCCCCGTCGCCGATAACTGTCAGAATAGTCAGTGTTGACGAGCCTTTTGGCAGTGCGCCGGACATCTCCAGCACCATCGCCAGCAATTTCACCATCGAGCCACCGATGATCGCCGGGATCAGCGGTGACATGGTGCCGATCAGTGCATCAAGGATCCCTGCGCCAATGCGTTTGAGCGTCAGCTTTTGCTTGCCTGCGGGCTGAGCGGGCTGCATATCGTTTGGCAGCAAAGCAACCACTTCACGAAATGCATGGGACACCGCATTGCCGATGATCACCTGGCACTGGTTTTCGTTACGCACGACGCCCATGACGCCGCTGATGCTCTTCAGCTCTGGACTATCAATTTTGGTTTCATCTTTCACCACGAAGCGCAGGCGCGTCATGCAATGGGTGACGGCAGCTACGTTTTCCACACCGCCCAGCGCACTGACAACTGCATTGGCCAGCGCCGCATAATTCTTCGACATCGGGTTATATCCTGTTTTATCAATGAGGTATGGTTTCAGAAAGCCGTTCTGCAACCGCATCTGAAACACTAAATAGGAAACCGGTTCCACAAAATCATGATGAGTTTTATATAGGTAAACAAGATCACATTTTGATCTTATTTTCATTTTGTGATGATGATCGCCAATTATTTTTGGTCGCCCCTTTTCGCGTTACGACATTCGAATCAGGGTGAAGTACACTGCAAAGCATCGAAATCAGACGGATAAGCTACATGACCACAATGTTTGAGGTGGCGAAGCGGGCAGGGGTGTCGAAGGCAACGGTATCGCGCGTGCTGTCGGGCAACGGCTATGTTAGCCAGGAGACTAAAGACAGAGTGTTCGAGGCCATTGAAGAGAGTGGCTATCGCCCAAATCTGTTGGCGCGTAACCTGGCGACCAAAAAGACGCAAACCCTTGGACTGGTGGTTACCAACACGCTGTACCACGGTGTTTACTTCAGCGAATTACTTTTTCACGCTGCACGTATGACGGAAGCTCAGGGTCGGCAGCTGATTCTGGCGGACGGGAAACATAGTGCGGAAGAAGAACGTGATGCCATTCAATATTTGCTCGACTTAAAATGTGACGCGATCATTATTTATCCACGCTTTTTAAGTGTTGAAGAAATGGACGCGATCGTTAAAAAACATTCGCAACCAATAATGGTGCTTAATCGTCGTTTGCATAATAACAGCAGTCATTGTGTCTGGTGCGATCAAAAAGCCTCCAGCTTTAATGCAGTGACAAAATTAATTGAGATGGGACACCGGGATATCGCTTTTATTACCGGCTCGCTCGATTCTCCAACTGGGATCGAACGCCTCTCTGGCTATAAAGATGCACTGATACAGAAAAAAATATCCCTACGCAACGAATTGATTATTGAAGGAAAATGGACGCCACAAAGCGGTGCGATGGGCGTGGAAACGCTGCTGGCACGCGGTGAACATTTTACCGCACTGGTCGCCAGTAATGACGACATGGCCATTGGTGCGATTAAAAAATTACATGACAGAGGCATTCCGGTGCCTGAAAACGTTTCCGTCATTGGCTTCGATGATATTGCTATTGCACCTTATGTTTTACCTGCTTTGTCGAGCGTCAAAATACCGGTAACGGAAATGATTCAGGAAACTATCGAGCGTTTGGTCTTTATGCTGGATGGAGGCGACTTCAAATTCAGACCACCTTTTATGGGCGAGTTAATGTTGCGTGATTCACTCATTTCTTTTCCCCGTTAATTATTCTCGTCAGCTGTCATCGTCACTTCTGTCGATGACAGCGTGCTGAAGCACCTCTCAGAAATAATAGCCTTAAATTACAATGCACTACATTCTGGCATGGAATATGTATATCCCGGCGTGATGAAACTCATTGCTGGAGAAGACGATGAACCGTTTTATTATGGCGGATGCCAGTAAATGTATTGGTTGCCGTACCTGTGAAGTGGCCTGCGCGGTCTCTCATCAGGCAGAGCAGGATTGTGCAGCCCTTACTCCTCAAACCTTTCTACCCCGTATTCATGTCATCAGGGGCATCAACGTATCGACGGCCACAATGTGCCGTCAGTGTGAAGATGCGCCTTGCGCGAACGTCTGCCCGAATGGTGCCATCAGCCGTGACAAAGGTTTTGTGCATGTGATGCAGGAACGCTGCATTGGCTGCAAAACCTGCGTGGTGGCCTGTCCTTATGGCGCGATGGAGGTGGTGACTCGCCCTGTTGTACGCGATAACGGCATTGGCCTCCCTATGTCTGGGCAAAAGGCCGAAGCCAACAAATGCGATTTGTGTTATCAACGCGAAGCCGGCCCTGCCTGTATGGAAGTCTGTCCGACAAATGCGTTGCTCTGCGTCGACCGCAATGTACTGGAAACAATGACCGCTGAGAAACGCCGTCGTACTGCCCTTGAAGGTGCAGTTGCCCTGGTGTTCTAGAAAAATCCTCGTCATTCTTCAAGTTGCATATGTACGGGCTATGTTCGCTCACCCGAATGACTTACTTGAGTAAGCTCATCGGGATTTGCTCACTTGCCACCTTCCTGCAACTCGAATTATTTAGGGGAAAACTTTCACTTTTAACAGGTCTGTTACTGATGAAAAAAATTACGAGCGTATGTCCCTATTGCGGCGCGGGCTGCAAACTGAAACTGGTGGTGGATAATGGCAAGATTATTCGCGCTGAAGCCGCCGACGGAAAAACCAACCAGAATGAACTGTGCCTGAAAGGCTATTACGGTTGGGATTTTCTCAATGACACTAAATTGCTGACCCCGCGTCTGACACAACCCATGATTCGCTACGAACGTGGCGGAAAACTGACCCCGGTCACCTGGGATGAAGCTATTCGCTACACCGCAAAACGGCTGGGTGATATCAAAGCCAAATACGGCCCCCGTTCCATTATGACCACTGGCTCATCGCGGGGTACCGGTAATGAAACCAACTTCGTGATGCAAAAATTTGCCCGTGGCGTTCTGCACACCAACAACGTGGATTGCTGTGCTCGCGTCTGTCACGGCCCGTCGGTTGCCGGTTTACAGCAAACCCTCGGTAACGGGGCGATGAGTAATTCCATCGGCGATATAGAAAACTCCAGCTGCCTGCTCGTCTTTGGTTACAACTGCGCCGACTCGCACCCGATTGTGGCCAGACGGGTTATCAAGGCAAAACAAAACGGGGCAAAGATCATCGTCTGCGATCCCCGCCGTATTGAAACGGCACGTATTGCTGACCAGCATCTTCAGCTTAAAAACGGCTGCAATATGGCGCTCATTAATGCGTTTGGTCATGTGTTGCTTGAAGAGAAACTCTATGATCAACGTTATGTCGCCAGCTTTACCACTGGCCTCGATGCTTACCGTGAGATTGTTAAGGACTACGCCCCTGAAGATGTTGAGCACCTGACCGGGGTACCTGCGAAGCAGGTGCGTGAAGCGATGCGGACTTTTGCTGCTGCACCAACCGCCACCATTATGTGGGGCATGGGTGTGACCCAGTTCGGGCAGGCGGTGGATGTGGTGAAAGGGCTTTCCAGCCTGGCGCTGCTGACCGGGAATCTGGGGCGTGAAAACGTGGGCGTCGGGCCGGTTCGCGGGCAAAACAACGTGCAGGGTGCCTGTGATATGGGCGTCATTCCCAACCAGTTCCCTGGCTACCAGGATGTGGTCGACCCGGCGGTACGGGAAAAATTCGCTAAAGCCTGGGGCATTGATCCTGCGGTGATGGACGACAAAGTGGGTGTGCGCATTACCGAGGTGCCACACCTGGCACTGGAAGGGAAAGTGAAAGCCTATTACATCATGGGCGAAGATCCGTTGCAGACGGAGGCTGACCTGAGTCTGGTGCGTAAAGGCTTTGAGGCGCTGGATTTTGTGGTCGTGCAGGACATCTTTATGACCAAAACCGCCGAGCAGGCTGATGTGCTGCTACCTGCCACCTCATGGGGCGAGCACGGTGGTGTCTTTACCTGCGCGGATCGCGGCTTTCAGCGTTTTGAGAAAGCCATTGAACCAATGTACGACGTCAAGCGCGACTGGGAAATTATCAGCCTGATCGCTACCGAGATGGGCTACCCGATGCACTACGACAACAATCAGCAAATCTGGGATGAGCTGCGTGAGTTGTGCCCGCTGTTCTACGGGGTAACGTACGAAAAAATGGGGGACATGGGACATGTGCAGTGGCCGTGTCCGACGCTGGATCACCCCGGCACACGTTATCTCTACAAAGACAACAAGTTCGACACTCCCGACGGCAAAGGGCTTCTTTTTGCTGCTCCCTGGCGTGCACCTGCCGAAGTGCCGGATGATGAATTCCCGCTGGTGTTAAGCACCGTGCGTGAAGTGGGTCACTACTCCTGTCGCTCCATGACCGGCAACTGCGCGGCACTGCAAACTCTGGCCGACGAGCCGGGCTTTATGCAGATTAATCCACGCGATGCTGCTGCACTCGGTATTCAGGATCGGCAACTGGTGTGGGTGGAGTCGCGTCGTGGCAAAGTGATCACTCGTGCGGACGTCAACGAGCGCACTAACGTCGGTTGTGTTTACATGACTTATCAGTGGTGGATTGGGGCCTGTAATGAGTTGACGCAGGATAACCTTGACCCCATTTCGAAAACGCCGGAAACCAAGTATTGCGCGGTGCGGGTGAGTGCGATCAACGATCAGCCGTGGGCGGAAGAGTACACTCAGACCACCTATCAGCAGATGAAGACGCGCTTGCGTAATGCAGTGCTGCAATAACTCTATGGCATCAAAAAACGGCGTGTGTATTCGCGTTTATGGAAAAGTGCAGGGGGTGGGCTTCCGCCCCTTTGTCTGGCAACTGGCACAGCAGCTCAATCTCAAAGGCGATGTTTGCAATGATGCGCAAGGGGTTGAGGTGCGTTTGCTGGGTGACGAACACCGTTTTCTCTCTTTGTTATACGCGCAGTGCCCGCCACTGGCGCGTATCGACCGTACCCAGGTCACGACGTACCCGTGGATAGAATTGCCCGATAGCTTCACCATTCGCCACAGTACGGGTGGCAGCATGAACACCCAGATTGTGCCGGATGCAGCGACCTGCCCGGCCTGTCTGGCCGAAATGAACAATCCGGCTGAACGCCGCTATCGTTATCCATTTATCAACTGCACCCACTGTGGCCCACGTTTTACCATTATTCGCGCCATGCCGTATGACCGGCCCTTTACGGCGATGGCCTCTTTTCCGCTGTGTCCGGCTTGTGAAACGGAGTATCGCAATCCCGCAGACAGACGTTTTCACGCTCAACCCGTTGCCTGCCCGGAATGTGGCCCACAGCTTGAGTGGCGAGGTCAGGATCAAACGTTCAGCCGGGAAGCCGCATTGCAGGCTGCCATAGCACTTTTAGACGCTGGTGGGGTGGTGGCGGTCAAAGGTCTTGGCGGGTTTCATCTGGTGTGTGATGCGCAAAACCCTGACGCTGTGACGCGGCTGCGTGAGCGCAAGCACCGCCCGGCCAAACCGCTGGCGGTGATGCTGCCGTCACCGGCTGGCCTGAGCGATGAGGCGCAGCGCCTGCTGGCTTCTCCTGCTGCCCCTATTGTGCTGGTGGCAAAAAAGAGATTGCCTGAACTCTGCGCCCTGATTGCCCCAGGGCTCGATGAAGTGGGGGTGATGCTGCCCGCTAATCCGTTACAACATCTGTTGGCTCAGGACCTGCACCGCCCGCTGGTGATGACATCGGGCAATCTTAGCGGCAGGCCGCCTGCGTTGACCAATCAGCAGGCACTGGATGACCTTGCGGATATTGCCGACGGTTTTTTGCTGCATAACCGCGATATCGTGCAGCGACTGGACGATTCCGTGATGCGGGAAAGCGGCGAAATGCTGCGCCGTTCACGGGGCTTCGTACCGGACGCTCTTCCGCTGCCTCCTGGCTTTCACGCGGTTCCACCTCTGCTTTGCCTTGGGGCAGACATGAAAAACACCTTCTGTCTGGTGCGCGGTGAGCAGGCGGTGCTGAGCCAGCATCTTGGCGATTTAAGCGATGATGGCATTCAGACGCAGTGGCAGGAGGCGTTACGCCTGCTTCAGGCTATATACGATTTTTCCCCGCACAAGGTGATAACCGACGCCCACCCAGGCTATGTTTCCGCTCAGTGGGCTGGTGGGATGGGGTTCCCGATGGAGAGCGTACTTCATCACCATGCCCATATTGCCGCATGCCTGGCTGAACACGGCTGGCCGCTTGAGGGGGGGGATGTGATTGCCCTCGCGCTTGACGGCATCGGTATGGGTGAGAAGGGCGCACTGTGGGGGGGAGAATGTCTGCGCGTGAACTACCGGGAAGTGGAGCATTTGGGCGGGCTACCTGCGGTGGCGCTACCGGGTGGCGACCTGGCAGCCAAACAGCCGTGGCGCAATTTGCTGGCTCAGATGCTGGCGTTTGTGCCTGACTGGCAACACTACTCTGAAACTGACGCTATTCAACGCCAGAACTGGCCGCTGCTGGCGCGCGCCGTTGAACGTAACCTGAATGCGCCACTGGCCTCTTCCGCAGGGCGATTGTTTGATGCGGTCGCTTGTGCACTGGGGTGTGCACCTGAACAACTGAGCTATGAAGGGGAAGCGGCATGTCAGCTCGAAGCGCTGGCACAGCGCTGCGCTGGCGTGGCTCATCCGGTGACAATCCCGCTGACCAACAATACGCTGGATGTAGCCACCTTCTGGTCGCAATGGCTCGGCTGGCAGGCAGAACCAGAAGCACGGGCGTGGGCGTTTCATGATGCCCTGGCTCTGGGGTTTGCCAGCCTTGCCCGTAGAGAAGCGCAGGCAAGACACATTACTACTCTGGCATTCGGCGGCGGCGTGTTGCATAACCGCCTGCTGAAATCCCGCCTGGCGTTTTACCTGGCGGATTTCACGCTGCTGTTCCCTGAGAGGCTTCCCGCAGGCGATGGGGCCATCGCCCTGGGGCAGGGGGTTATTGCTGCGGCACGGGTGTCGCCAGCGCTTTAAGCAGTGCGAAGGCGGTTTTCATGTGATCTTCGCTGACCACAAACGCCCGCAGGATCTGCTGCTCATCCACCCCTTTTGCCACCATGCCCTGGGCATCGGTGGTGATGTGCCAGTTCAGGTCATGTCGCGCACTTTCACCAGCAAGATGCAGCGGCAGGGCGGGCGTTTTCACTTTCACCAGCATTGCTGGCAGATTGAGCGGCGAATTAACCCCGAGCAGTTGCTTCGCGAGGAACATGGCACAAAGCTGGATGGGCTGCAGGAACGGCATCAACTGACCGTTGATCTCCGCGCAATCACCCAGTGCGTATATGCCAGGCTGACTGGTTTGCAGTGTGCTGTCCACGACCACGCCCCGGTTAACCTTGACCCCCGCTTCGCACGCCAGTGCGGTTTCCGGCACCAGGCCGGTAGCGGCGACCACGGCATCGACGTTCAGTGCAAGGCCATCCTCAAAGCTTGCCGTAATGCCCGATGGGGTTTTGCTTAACTCATCGAGACGGGTGTTGAGCAGCACACGAACGCCCATTTTAGAAAGGCAGTGCTGTAAGCGGCTGCTCACTTCCGGCGGCATCAGCGACGAGAGAATACTCGCCGCGTTATCGACCAGAATGACCTGTTTACCCGCCCGGCGAAAATCCATCGCCAGTTCAGTCCCGATCAACCCGCCGCCGACAATCAGCACCCGGTTTGCATCCCGAAGTTGGGTTTCGCAGGCCTGATACTCCTGCTGACTGTTGAGGGTAAACATCATTTCACTGCCTGCGACCGGGGGCACAAATGCTCGTGCCCCGGTGGCCAATACCAGCTTGTCGTACTGCCAGCTGTTGTCGGCGCTTTTCGCCACTTTCGCCTGCACGTCCATTGACGTGATGCGGGTGTGCGGGAAGAGGCGCAGATTGAACTGCTCGGCAAACTCCCCCGCCGACTGGCGGGTGAGGTGGCTTGCCATTTGACCGAGACTCAGCACATGGCTCAGATCCGGCTTGTTGTATTCGTCCATGCTGTCGCTGGCGATAAGCGTCAGGGGGACGGTGGCATCCTGTTTACGGATATTTTTTACCAGTTGTCGGGCCGCAAAGCCCGACCCGATAATCACAATGCCTGCGTTCATACGGCCTCCGTTGCCAGGGCGTCGAAAACGTCTTTACCGAGAGAACATTCCGGGCACAGGAAGTTGTCCGGGACCTCACTCCACGGGGTGCCAGGTGCCACATCCTGCATTGGTTCACCGGTAGCCGGGTCATAAATCCACTGGCAGACGCTGCACTGCATGCAAGGACCGAGGTCAGCGGCGGCTTTGGCGGCACAGGTACACGCAGATTCCTCAACTGGCGCGGTTTTTACCGGGCTCGGCAACGGAGCGAGCGCCCACTGACGGGCAATTTCGCGACCGTGCTCGCGGCAGACTTCCAGTGCATCAAAATCCGGGCGCCATTTGGCTTTCAGGCTCAGGGACATCTCAAAGCCGGCATCCTGCAGACGAGTGGACAGGCGGTCTACAGCACCGCCGCTCCAGCCGTGAGAACCAAAGGCGCTGGCGCGTTTATTACGAAAACGCAGACCGGTCATCTCTTCTACCAGCCCGGCGATTTTCGGCATCATCACGTTGTTCATGGTGGAAGTGCCGACCAGCACGCCTTTAGAGCGGAAGACGTTGGTCAGGATGTCGTTTTTGTCGCTACGCGCCACGTTGAAGATTTTCACCGCCACGTTCGGGTCAACTTCATTGATGCCCTGGGCAATCGCATCCGCCATCATGCGGGTGTTGTTGGACATGGTGTCGTAGAAAATGGTGATGCGGTCTTCCTGGTAATCCGCCGCCCATTTCAGGTACAGCTCAACAATCTGAGTTGGGTTTTCACGCCACACCACGCCGTGAGAGGTGGCAATCATGTCTACCGGCAGGTTGAAGCCGAGGATTTCGGTGATTTTTGGCGTCACCAGGCGGCTGAACGGGGTCAGGATGTTGGCGTAGTAACGCTGGCACTGCTCGAACAGTTCAGTCTGATCCACTTCATCATTAAACAGGCGTTCGTCGCAGTAGTGCTGACCGAAGGCGTCATTACTGAACAGCACCGCGTCGCCGGTCATGTAGGTCATCATGCTGTCTGGCCAGTGCAGCATTGGGGTTTCAACAAAGATCAGCTGCTTGCCGTTGCCGATATCCAGTGAATCACCGGTTTTCACGGTATGGAAGTTCCACTCCGGATGATGGTGATGGCCGTTAATGGAGTCGATGGCATTGGTGGTGCAGTAGATCGGGGTATTCGGGATGTAAGACATCAGCTCGGTTAAGGCGCCCGCGTGATCTTCTTCCGCATGGTTAATAATGATGTAGTCGATGCTGTTCAGATCGATCTCAGCGCGCAGGTTCTGCACGAACTCACGGCTGAATTTATGATCGACGGTGTCGATGAGGACGTTTTTCCCTTCACGGATCAAATAACTGTTGTAGCTGCTGCCGCGCAGCGTCTTGTACTCGGTGCCATGAAAGTCGCGTACTTCCCAGTCACGTTGGCCAACCCAGTGAATGTTATTTTTTACATGAATAGTCATTTTGATTACCTGTTCGGAATGAAATAAGTTGTCTTAGCTATATCAAGATGCGTGCCAGTTTTTATCTTGTTGATATTTATTGTTTTTATTTTTCATAACCCGACAGAGGTAGTCATAATGACTATTTATTTTATGGTCAATATGACACTATGCATTGTCAAATTGACAGTGAGGCGAAGATGAGTTTTTCAGTCGATGTGCTGGCGGGGATCGCCATTGAATTGCAGAGCGGGATTGGTCATGCGGACCGTTTTCAGCGTTTGATTACCACGCTGCGTCAGGTGCTGGAGTGCGATGCGTCGGCGTTGCTGCGCTATGAGTCACGGCAGTTTATTCCGCTGGCAATCGACGGGCTGGCGCAGGACGTACTGGGGCGCCGCTTCACCCTTGAAGGTCACCCACGGCTTGAGGCCATCGCCCGCGCCGGGGATGTGGTGCGCTTTCCGGCAGACAGTTCTCTGCCTGACCCCTATGACGGTCTGATCCCCGGTCAGGAGAGCCTGAAGGTACATGCCTGCGTGGGTCTGCCGCTGTTCGCCGGGCAGAGTCTGATCGGTGCGCTGACGCTCGATGGGATGGAGCCCGATCAGTTCGACAGTTTCAGCGATGAAGAGCTACGGCTGATTGCCGCGCTGGCGGCAGGAGCACTCAATAATGCGCTGCTGATTGAGCAGCTTGAGAGCCAGAACATGGCCCCCGGTCTTCCGGCGGCGTTTGAACAGGTCGCCCATACGGAGATGATCGGGCTTTCCGACGGCATGACCCAACTGAAAAAAGAGATTGAGATTGTTGCTGCGTCTGACCTGAACGTGCTGATTAGCGGGGAGACCGGTACCGGTAAAGAGCTGGTGGCTAAGGCGATTCATGAAAACTCGCCGCGAGCCGCCGATGCGCTGGTTTACCTTAACTGTGCAGCACTTCCCGAAAGCGTGGCAGAAAGTGAACTCTTTGGTCACGTGAAGGGGGCGTTTACCGGGGCCATCAGCCACCGCAGCGGTAAATTTGAAATGGCCGACAAGGGCACGCTGTTTCTCGACGAGATTGGCGAGCTGTCGCTGGCCTTGCAGGCCAAGCTGCTGCGCGTGTTGCAGTATGGCGATATTCAGCGCGTCGGGGATGACCGTAGCCTGCGGGTGGACGTGCGTGTACTGGCGGCGACCAACCGCGACCTGCGCGAAGAGGTGCTCGAAGGGCGTTTTCGCGCCGATCTCTTCCATCGCCTGAGCGTGTTCCCGTTGTTCGTGCCACCGCTTCGCGAGCGGGGTGAAGATGTAGTGCTGCTGGCGGGTTATTTCTGCGAGCAGGTTCGGCTGCGTCTGGGGCTGGGGCGTGTTGTGCTCAGCCCACGGGCGCGGGCGCATTTGCTGGCGTACCGCTGGCCGGGGAACGTGCGTGAGCTGGAGCATGCGATTCATCGTGCGATTGTGCTGGCGCGCGGAACGCGCAGCAGTGATGAGGTGGTGCTGGACATGCAGCATTTCGCCTTCAGCGACGAGCCGGAGCTGGTGACGGCGGCGGCAGTCAAAACGTTGCCGGAAACGCCGAACCTGCGTGAAGCGACGGATGCCTTTCAGCGTGACATTATCAGCCAGGTGCTGGTGCAAAATCAGCGGAACTGGGCGGCGAGTGCGCGGGTACTGGAAATGGACGTCGCCAACCTGCACCGGCTGGCGAAACGTCTGGGGCTGAAGGGTTAGATAATCCCGGCCTGGTAAAACGCCTGCAGGTTGATGGCACCCACCAGTTTTCCGCTGTCGTCAACGACCGGCGCGGCGGCAATTTTGCGCTTCATCAGTGTCTCTTTAGCATCGATGGCGCGGCTTTCCGCATTCAGGGTAATGCCACCTTTGGTCATCGCTTCCGTCACCGGAGCGGCCAGGATACCCCCGGCAACCAGCCAACGACGTAAATCGCCATCGGAGAAAATGCCTTTTATCTGGTCGGCATCATCGCAGATGGCGACCATGCCCAGCCCGGTGCGGCTCAGCTCCAGCATCGCATCCATCACGGTTGCATCAATGCGCACGTGCGGTACATCTTCTTTGCGCATCAGGTGATGAACCCGGTTGAGCAAACGTGCGCCCAGTGCACCCGCCGGATGTGAACGGGCAAAATCTTCTTCATTAAAACCGCGAGCCTGCATCACGGCCATTGCCAGCGCATCACCCAGCATCAGGGTATTCACGGTGCTGGACGTCGGGGCGAGGTGCATCGGGCAGGCTTCACGTTCCACGGAAATATCGAGAACGGCTTTGGCGGCCAGGGCCAGTGGGGAGAGAGGTTTGCCGGTCATGGCGAGCAGAATAACACCGCGCTCTTCAAGGCGTGGCACGATCAACTCCAGCTCTCTGGCTGAGCCGGAGTAGGAGATAAACAGCAAAACGTCGCGGCTTTCGATCATGCCAAGATCGCCATGCAGCGCTTCAGCGGCATGGACAAAAAACGACGGTGTCCCGGTACTGGCAAGTGTGGCGGCAATCTTTTTGCCGATATGGCCGGATTTGCCGATACCCGAAACGATCACTTTTCCCTGACAGTTGATGATGGCGTTTGCGGCGGTGAGAAAATCCTCGCCGAGGCGGTCCGGTAAACGGCTGGCTTCCTGCAGTTCAAGCAGCAAGGTCTGACGGGCGGTATTCAGTAACATTTCACTCATTTTCTTCTCCAGCAACGATCACCTCAATGCCTTTTGCTTCCAGTGCGGCACGAAAATCAGCCGGGATCCCGGCGTCGGTGATCAGTTTATTGACACTTTCCAGACTGCATACAATGTTCGGGCTTTTACGGCCAAATTTGGACGAGTCTGCCATCAGGATCACTTCCCGCGCCGCGTTGCACATGGCTTTGCTGACGCTGAACACTTCATTAAAGGTGGTCACACCGGCGTTTAAATCGATGCCATCGGTGCCCATAAACAGCTTGTCGAAACTGAAGTGTTCGAAGGCATTTTCCGCCAGTTGGCCGTGAAATGATGCTGATTTTTTCCGAAAGGTGCCGCCAGGCATCAGGATGGTTTGCTCGTTATCCAGTTCGGAAAGGGCGTTAACAATGTGCAGGCTGTTGGTCATCACCGTGATGTTATTGAAGTGACTGAGCAGCGGTACCATTTGCAGCACCGTGCTGCCTGCATCGAGGATAAGCGAGTCTCCATCCTGAATAAAACTGACTGCCGTGCGGGCAATCTCGCCTTTTTGCCGGGTATTGATCAGCGTTTTGTGATCGATAGGCGGGTCAGTTTCATCTTTGCTGAGCACAACACCGCCGTAGGTGCGAATGACCGCGCCCGCGTGCTCGAGCACTACCAAATCCTTACGGATGGTGGTGCCGGTGGTGTCAAAAAACACAGCCAGATCTTCAACCGAGCATTTTCCCTGCTTTTGCAGATGCTCAAGAATAGCCGCCTGCCGCTGACGTGGTTTCATAAGCGCTGTTATCCCGCGTTAAATTTCAAAATGATAATTTCGCAAGCTAATAGCGTTCACAACGAAATTATCCACGTTTCATTTTAAGCGCTAATGATAAAGCATCCTGGCAGTTACGATCATGGGGAAAGATCACGTCAGGGTCTAATTCTTGACGTTTTAAGCCGCTAATTGCGTCAATTTTAACCGGGCGGGCGAAAACGGTCAGGCCGCGCATCAGCAAAGAATCGCTGACCCGATCCTGTTCATCAAAGGCCACGGCGAGGACAACGCGGGGTTTAAAGCGACCGCTGGAGCGTCCGACGCCCACTCGCCCCTGCTGACAGAGTTTATCGAAGGCGCGATTAAACTGGCGAATCTGCCATCCACCCATCGCCATTTGACTGAGCCAGGCGATAGCGGCGAGGGTAATCAGTGCGGAAACCATAGTGAACTCCTGATTGTGTGTGTTTTCACCCTCTCCCCGTGGGAGAGGGCTGGGGTGAGGGTATCAGCCCACTAAGATCAGAACATCACCTGGCCACCGGTGACATTGATGGACTGACCGGTGCAATAGGCGGCTTTCGGGCTTGCGTAAAACAGCAGTACATTCAGCACATCCTGGTAATCACATCCGCGTTTCAGCGGGACTTTGTCGATGTAATGCTGCTCGACCTCATCGGCGGCAATGCCCAGTTTGCTGGCGTACTGCGGGATAAGCGACTGGAACATCGGCGATTTGAGCAGGTTGCCGAGCATCAGCGAATGCACGGTGATGCCGTACTCCGCGAGATCCAGTGCCAGTGACTGTGTCAGCCCCACACCACCGAACTTAGCCGCGCTGTAGCCCGAGTTGTGCTTGCTACCGACTTTGCCGGATTTAGAGTTGATCTGAATGATGCGCCCCTGAATCCCGTCGCGAATCATCAGGCGAGAAAACTCACGGGCGCACAGGAAATAGCCCACCAGATTCACCTGCAATGAGCGGTCAAAATCCCCGAGCTGTACATCGCTGATAAATCCGGCTTTGGCGATACCAGCGCTGTAGACCAGTAGATCCACCCGGCCAAAAATCTCATCCACCCCGCGCGAAAGTGCCAGCACGCTCTGTTCGCTGGTGGCATCAGCACCAAAGCCGTACGCCATCCCTTCACCAAACTCGCTGTTGATCTCCTGCGCTGTGGTAGCGGCTTTATCACTTTGGATATCCACCACGGCAACGCGATAACCCTCTGCGGCCAGCCCACGGCAGAGGAACGCCCCGAGCGTCTGCCCTCCACCAATGACAACGGCAACCTGTTTCATACTTTTCTCCTTACTGCTTAAGCGACAAATTTCAGTGTGCAACCGGGGTTAATGCCTTCCGGCACGTGACCTGCAACGTGTACCGTGCCGGGGTATTCCGCCTGCGTCTGCCCATCGAAACGCAGGGTGATATGTCCCAGTTCGCGTAAATTCAACTCTGCCACGTCGCCCACGGCGGTCACCGGGTAACGTTTACCGTCCAGTTCGAACTGCGTGCCAGGCCGTAATGCACCGGATAACTCGCCGTGGCAGTGGATGAAACAAAACTCGGCCACGTCGGCAGGTGCCCCTTCGCGAAAGGTGATCAGCATCTGATCGCTGAGGGCGTCGCGGGCACATGCGCCAATCTGGGTAATGGTGGTTTGATAAATCACGCTCATGAACAACCTCTTATTGATAAATAAAGCCGGAGACAAACCAGGCGATAAGCACCGTGGGTGCACCGGTTAAAAAGCGGCTGACCAGTACGGACGGGACGCCAACGCGGACCGTGTCCTGGCGGGCTTCTGCCAGCGAAAGACCCACGGGAATAAAGTCACAGGCGGCCTGGGCGTTAATGGCGAACAGGGCGGGCAGGGCGAGGTGTGGGGGAATGTTGCCCTGGCCGATTTGTACGCCAATCAGCACGCCGATAACCTGCGCGATGACCGCCCCTGGGCCGAGGAACGGCGACAGTAGTGGGAACGAACAGATCAGTGCCAGTGTGACCAGTCCTAACGGATGGCTGGCGAGCGGGGCCAGGCCGTGGGCTATCCAGTCACCCAGACCGGATGCCATGATTATCCCTATCAGTGCCGAGACGAAGGCCATAAACGGCAGGATGGTTTTCAGCACGGTATCGATGGTGTCGCGGCCCGCCTGGAACAGCACCGCAACGGCAGATCCCATCCCCATGCCGACTTTTGCCAGCAGGCCGTCGCTCTGCTCGGTGATTTTTTTGCTGGTATCGTACTCACGCACCGGGGCGTCGCGTTTTACCGGCTGGTCGGTGTTCGCTCCGTCCTGCCAGTAAATGTTGTCTTCTCTTACGCCGGAGACGTAAATGTCTTCGAGAATATACTGTGCCAGCGGCCCGGATTTGCCCGTCGCGTGAATATTGACGGTAGGAATGCGACGTTTGGGGTAGATGCCGCAGCGCAATGTGCCGCCGCAATCGATGATTGCTACGCCAATTTCCGCCTCCGCAGGTTCACCCTCTTTAAAGCCATCGACTGCTTCCCAGCCGGTCATTTGCGCGAGCTTGTCGACGATCGCCGGACGTGTGCCTGCGGTGATGTACACGATTTTTTTGCTGACAGTGGTATCGAGTTCCAGTGGACCGCCCCAGCCGCCCGTTCCCTTTTCAATCACAATGCGGCTCATGATGTCGCTCCGGCGAGTTGTACGTTCTGTTCAAGCTGAATGCCCATCTTTTTCTCAAAGATGGCGGTGGTCAGGTCTGTTACCCAGCCACGGAAGAAGTTGGTGACCAGGCCGACCAGCAGGTAGCTGACCGCAAGCGGACCTAACGGCAGGCCGAGGGTGGTCAGGCCGTTTGCTATCCCCAGATAAACAAAGAGCTCACCCGGATTGATGTGGGGAAAAAGGCCGTTCATGGAGTGGCAGCTGTAAGAGGCTGCTGCGTAATAGCTGGGTTTGTAACGCTCAGGCATAAAGCGCCCGAGGCTTAAGGTCATCGGGTTACAGAAAACAAAGGTGCCGACGCAGGGTAGCAGCAGGTAGCGCGTGACGGGATTGCCCGCGCAGCGCTGGGCCAGCCGCTCAATGCGGTGCTGACCAATAAAGTTGATCAGTGCGTTCATGATGACCAGCAGACTGATCAGCAGGGGCAGAATACCGGTGACCATACCGGTAAACACTTCGCCACCTTTCTGAAATAGTCCGATGAACCATTCGGCACCATGGGTAATGGTTTCGATCATTGTTCTCTCCTTCAGGATCGTTCGTTGTTGTGTAGGTGGCGCTTATAATAATCACTTTGAAAGTTTTAAAAGTGTTATTTAGATCTCAATATGAAAGATAAAATGATCACTTTGAAAGTTTTTGTGGATTCAGATGATTTGAGAAGGCGGGGGAAAGCTCATTTCGGGTAACAGAAAGAAGAAGAGAGGATGAAGGCGCTTCCTTGTAGAAGGTCGCATGCTTTACCATAATTGCCCTGGTTGAATGTCTTGTTAAATGGATGTCTCATGTTTAAGCGTCGTTACGCAGCTTTTCTTCCCGCGCTCGTTTTACTTGCTGCCTGCAGCAGCAAGCCTCAGCAAACCGAAGCCTCGGTGCCCGCCCCTACGGCAGGCGCGCCCTCCGGTGGATTCCTGCTCGAACCGCAGCACAATGTCACCGTGATGGGGGGCGATTTCGCCAATAACCCGGCGGCAGAAAAATTCATCAATGACATGGTCAGCAAGCATGGATTTGACCGTCAGCAGCTACACGAAATTTTGTCTCAGGCGAAGCGACTGGATTATGTGCTGCGTCTGATGGACCGTCAGGCACCAACGCCCAGCGCTGTGCCGAGTGGCCCGAACGGTGCCTGGCTGCGCTACCGTAACCAGTTCATCACTCCGGATAACGTGCAAAACGGCGTTGCGTTCTGGAATCAATATGAAGATGCGCTGAACCGCGCCTGGATGGTGTACGGTGTGCCGCCAGAGATCATCGTCGGTATTATTGGCGTTGAAACCCGCTGGGGCCGCGTGATGGGGAAAACCCGTATTCTTGACGGACTGGCGACACTGGCCTTCAGTTACCCACGCCGTGCGGAATATTTTGCGGGCGAACTGGAAACCTTCCTGCTGATGGCGCGCGATGAAAGCGACGATCCGCTCAATCTGAAAGGTTCGTTTGCCGGCGCGATGGGCTACGGCCAGTTTATGCCGTCGTCCTACAAACAGTATGCGGTTGATTTTAATGGCGACGGGCACATCAACTTGTGGGATCCGGTCGATGCCATTGGCAGCGTGGCGAACTACTTCAAAGCACACGGCTGGGTGAAAGGCGATCTGGTCGCCGTGCCAGCCAGCGGGCAAGCGCCAGGGCTGGAGAATGGCTTTAAAACTAACTACAGCGTGCCACAACTGATGGCCGCCGGGTTAACCCCGCAGCAGCCGCTGGGTAACCATCAGCAGGCCAGCTTGCTGCGCCTTGATGTCGGGACGAGCTACGAATACTGGTATGGTTTGCCCAACTTCTACACCATCACTCGCTACAACCACAGTACCCACTACGCGATGGCGGTCTGGCAGCTCGGCCAGGCGGTTTCTCTGGCGCGTATCCGCTAATTCTGTTCCCCCTCCTGCGGGAGGGGGCAGAAACATTTCGACGCACTCCCGCGACAAAGTTCATTTTACTTCATCCGCGCATCTGATTATTGTTATGTTATAACATTTGAGGTGTGTGATGACGGATGTAACCCTTTTCTCTTGCTCTGGCTGGTTCCGGCTGGGGCTTTCAGTTGTGCTACTCGCGGTACTTTGGCTGCTGACGGCGTGGGCGGTGTCCCTGCCATGATTGAACTTGACCATCTGGTGGCAGGATATGGCGCGCAGGCCGTTACACCGTCGCTTTGCGGCGTGGTTGAGCGCGGCAGCATGACGGCGATTGTCGGTGCGAATGGCTGCGGAAAATCCACCCTGTTGAAAACACTGGCGGGCGTGCTGGCCCCGGTAAGCGGCGCGCTGCGCTGGCCTGAATCTCGTCCGACGATTGGCTGGCTGGCTCAGCGCCAGACGCTCGATCCGCATTTTCCGATCACCGTGCAGGACGTGGTGAGTATGGGAAGCTGGCCGCGTACGTCACTTTTTCGCGGCCTGAATCGTGAAAAGCGTAAGCAGGTCTCGGTGGCGCTGGAGCGCGTCGGGATGTTAGCGATGGCAAACAACACCATTGATGCGCTCTCTGGCGGACAGTTTCAGCGGATGCTCTTTGCCAGGATGTGGCTGCAACAGGCACCGCTCGTGATGCTGGATGAACCTTTCACTGGCATTGATGAAGTCACCAGCCAGCTGCTGATGGAGCAAATTGTCGATATGCATCAGCAGGGGCAAACCATTCTCGCTGTCCTGCATGACAGTGAGCGGGTAAGTCGTTATTTCCCGCAGACGCTGCGCCTGGACGGTGTCAGTGCAAGCTGGGGAGCAACGCTCCCGCAAGCGCAAGAGGTGTGCCTGGCATGATATGGCATCTCTTTTTCCAGCCGTTCGTTGAGTTTGGCTTTATGCGTCGTGCACTGGTGGTCTGCCTGGCGTTATCGATTAGTACCACTGCGCTGGGCGTTTTTCTGCAACTGCGCCGGATGAGCCTGATGGGGGATGCCCTGTCGCACGCCATTTTACCGGGTGTGGCAATCGGTTTTTTACTCAATGGCATGTCGCTGCTGGCGATGAGTCTGGGCGGCTTTATTGCCGGCATCGTGGTGGCGCTGGTGGCGGGAATGATTAGCCGTCGTACGCCGCTGAAAGAGGATGCCAGCTTCGCCGGACTCTACCTCGCGTCGCTGGCGCTGGGCGTCACCCTGGTCTCTCTACGTGGCTCCAGCGTAGACCTGCTCCATTTACTCTTCGGCTCGGTACTGGCGGTGGATAACGACGCGGCGCTCTTTGTTGCGGGCGTCGCCAGCCTGACGCTGCTTTGTCTGGCTTTTTGCTATCGCGGTTTTGTCAGCGAAGCCTTCGACAGCAGTTTTTTACAGATTAATTCCCCGCGCTTGCCCGCGTTCTTCCACAGCCTGTTTCTGGCGTTACTGGTGCTCAACCTCGTCGCCGGCTTCCAGGTGCTGGGGACCTTGATGGCGGTTGGAGTGATGATTTTACCGGCGGTGGCTGCACGCTGCTGGGCACGCACGTTGCCCGGGCTGCTGCTGTTTGCGGGGGGTACCGGGGCGATATGTGCCTGGCTGGGGCTGAGCCTCTCCTGGGGGGCGGGGCTGCCCGCCGGGCCGTCGATTGTACTGACGGCAAGCGGTGTTTTTATCTTTTCAATTTTATTCGGCGCTCGCAGCAGTTTGCGGGCACAAAAATCAGGCAAGGGGACATGATGAAAAAGGCAGGGGTGGTTCTGGCATTGGCTTTAGGGCTGATGACGCAAGGGGCAATGGCGAAGACGTTGAATGTAGTCGCGAGTTTTTCGGTGTTGGGAGATATTGCGGCAAAAACCGGGGGAGAGCATGTCAAAGTGACCACGCTCGTGGGGCCGGACGGCGACCCGCATACGTTCGAACCGAGTGCTAAAGATAGCGCATTGCTGAATAAAGCCGATGTGGTGGTAGTTAACGGTCTGGGGCTGGAAGGCTGGCTCGACAGACTGGTCAAAGCCTCTGGTTTTAAAGGAACGGTTGTTGTGGCTTCTGAAGGCGTAAAAACCCATACCCTTGAAGAAGATGGCAAAACTGTGACTGACCCGCACGCCTGGAACAGTGCGGCAAACGGCGCGCTCTATGCACAAAACATTCTGGCGGCGCTAGTGAAAGCGGATCCACAGGATGAGGCAGCACTGAAGGCCAACGGACAGAAATACATCGAACAGATCCAGCAGCTAGATAGCTGGGCAAAGGTGCAGTTCAACGGTATTCCGCAGGAAAAACGCAAAGTACTGACCAGCCATGATGCGTTTGGTTACTTTGGTCGTGCCTATGACGTGACCTTCCTGGCGCCGCAAGGGCTCTCTTCAGAAAGTGAAGCCAGTGCGCAGCAGGTGGCCAGTCTGATCCAACAGATTAAAGCAGACGGCGTGCACACCTGGTTTATGGAGAATCAGCTCGATCCGCGTCTGGTCAAACAGATTGCAACGGCAACCGGCGCACAGCCTGGCGGTGAGTTGTACCCGGAAGCGCTGAGCAAGAAAGGCGGCGTAGCGGATTCCTACACGAAGGCGTTTCGCCATAACGTAGAAACCATCGCCAACAGCATGAAATAATGCCCTCGAAGCCAGCGTAAGCTGGCTTTTTTCTGAAGCCTCCTCGTAAATTCATCACCTCGCCCCCACCTTTATCCTGAAAGTGTTATCTTTTCCGCCACGGTTTAGGCACGACAGGAGTCATCATGACTGACAGTGAATTAATGCAATTGAGCGAGCGCGTGGGCCTGGCGTTAAAGGCGCGTGGCGCAACGATGACCACCGCAGAGTCCTGTACGGGCGGCTGGGTGGCAAAGGCAATTACCGATATTGCGGGTAGCTCTGCCTGGTTTGAACGGGGTTTTGTCACCTACAGCAACGAAGCAAAATCGCAGATGATTGGCGTTAAGCCGGAAACGCTGGCAGCTCACGGTGCCGTCAGTGAACCGGTCGTCGTGGAAATGGCGATTGGTGCACTGAAAGCGGCGCGCGCGGATTATGCAGTCTCCATCAGCGGTATCGCCGGGCCGGACGGTGGCAGCGAGGACAAACCCGTTGGGACCGTGTGGTTCGGTTTTGCCTGCGTGAACGGGCAGGGGATTACCCGCCGTGAATGCTTTGAGGGTGACCGCGAAGCGGTGCGTCGTCAGGCCACAACCTATGCATTACAAACACTGTGGCAACATTTTCTACAAAATACTTGATACTGTATGACCATACAGTATAATTGCGGCATCAGATCAGAAATTCACGGCGAAGCGTAGCGCTTCACCTTGCATGACAGGAGTAATAATGGCTATCGACGAAAACAAACAGAAAGCACTTGCGGCAGCGCTGGGTCAGATCGAAAAGCAATTCGGTAAAGGCTCCATCATGCGTCTGGGTGAAGACCGTTCTATGGATGTGGAAACCATCTCCACAGGTTCCCTTTCCCTGGATATCGCACTGGGTGCTGGCGGCCTGCCAATGGGCCGTGTCGTCGAAATCTACGGGCCGGAATCTTCCGGTAAAACCACGCTGACCCTGCAGGTTATCGCTTCTGCACAGCGCGAAGGTAAAACCTGTGCGTTTATCGATGCGGAACACGCACTGGACCCGGTCTATGCGCGTAAATTGGGTGTTGATATCGACAACCTGCTGTGTTCTCAGCCGGATACCGGTGAGCAGGCGCTGGAAATCTGTGATGCGTTGGCACGCTCTGGCGCAGTTGACGTTATCGTCGTCGACTCCGTGGCGGCACTGACGCCGAAAGCGGAAATCGAAGGTGAAATCGGTGACTCTCACATGGGGCTCGCGGCACGTATGATGAGCCAGGCGATGCGTAAGCTGGCGGGTAACCTGAAGCAATCCAACACCCTGCTGATCTTCATCAACCAGATCCGTATGAAAATTGGTGTGATGTTTGGTAACCCGGAAACCACCACCGGTGGTAACGCACTGAAATTCTATGCTTCTGTTCGTCTGGACATTCGTCGCATCGGTGCGGTGAAAGAGGGCGATAACGTGGTGGGCAGTGAGACCCGCGTTAAAGTGGTGAAAAACAAAATTGCTGCGCCGTTTAAACAAGCTGAATTCCAGATCCTCTACGGTGAAGGTATTAACTTCTACGGTGAGCTGGTTGACCTTGGCGTGAAAGAGAAGCTGATTGAGAAAGCGGGCGCCTGGTACAGCTACAACGGCGACAAAATCGGTCAGGGTAAAGCGAATGCGACTAACTGGCTGAAAGAAAACCCGGCAACGGCGAAAGAAATCGAGAAGAAAGTGCGTGAGATTCTGCTCAGCAATCCGAGCGATAAACCGGACTTTACTGTCGACGACAACGGTGAAGGCGTCGAAGAAACCAACGAAGATTTCTGATAATCTGAAAGATAATCAAGGGCTGCTGATGCAGCCCTTTTGTTTTTTTGAGCCAGCAGGATTTAGCCATGTCTGAAAACGCATCTCGTCGCTCTGACTATGCCCGTTTGCTCGATCGTGCATTACGCATTCTGGCGATGCGCGATCACGGTGAAGCCGAGCTAAGACGCAAACTTACGGCTCCGGTCATGAGTAAAAATGGCCCGGAAAAAGTTGATGTCAGTCAGGAGGATGTCGACAAGGTTATTGAATGGTGCAGCGAAAATCGATACATCGACGATGAGCGTTTCGCTCGCCAGTTCATTGCCAGCCGTAGCCGCAAGGGGTATGGGCCTGCACGTATACGTCAGGAAATGGGGCAGAAAGGACTTTCTCGAGAAGTGAGTGAAAGCGCGATGCGCGATTGCGAAATTGACTGGAGTGAGCTGGCGCGAGAACAGGCCCAGCGCAAATTCGGAGAACCTCTGCCCACGCAGTTTGCCGAGAAGGTAAAAGTGCAGCGTTTTTTACTCTATCGCGGTTATTTACTGGAGGATATTCAGGAAATCTGGCGAAATTTTGCCGATTGACCGCATAGGGATTTTACTTCGTAGTAAAGAAAACTTATCTTATTCCCACTTTTTCCAGTAGCGGGTTGCTGTCTGTCAAAGGGCAGTGACCCGCTACGACATTTCGTTAGCTTGATTCCAGGATAATTATGAGCAAGAGCACCGCTGAGATCCGTCAGGCGTTTCTCGACTTTTTCCATAGCAAGGGCCACCAGGTAGTTGCCAGCAGCTCACTTGTGCCGAATAACGACCCTACATTACTGTTTACCAACGCCGGGATGAACCAGTTCAAGGATGTTTTCCTTGGTCTCGACAAGCGTAATTATTCCCGCGCGACCACAGCACAGCGTTGCGTGCGTGCGGGTGGTAAACACAACGACCTGGAAAACGTCGGTTACACTGCCCGTCACCATACTTTCTTCGAGATGCTGGGTAACTTCAGCTTCGGCGACTATTTCAAACATGATGCTATTCAGTATGCATGGGAGCTGTTGACCGGTGAGAACTGGTTCAAGCTGCCGAAAGAGCGTCTGTGGGTCACCGTGTACGAAACCGATGATGAAGCCTACGAAATATGGGAAAAAGAAGTCGGTATTCCTCGCGAGCGTATTATCCGCATCGGCGACAATAAAGGCGCTGCTTTCGCCTCTGATAACTTCTGGCAGATGGGCGATACCGGACCTTGCGGCCCGTGCACCGAGATCTTCTTTGACCATGGCGACCACATCTGGGGTGGCCCTCCGGGAAGCCCGGAAGAAGACGGAGACCGCTACATTGAGATCTGGAACATCGTCTTTATGCAGTTCAACCGTCAGGCTGACGGTACAATGGAACCACTGCCGAAGCCGTCTGTTGACACCGGTATGGGTCTTGAGCGTATTGCTGCCGTGTTGCAGCATGTGAACTCTAACTACGAAATCGATCTCTTCAGCAAGCTGATCAAATCTGTTGCTGAAGTGACTGGCGCGACCGATCTCGGCAATAAGTCCTTGCGCGTTATCGCTGACCATATCCGTTCCTGTGCCTTCCTGATTGCTGATGGCGTTATCCCTTCCAACGAAAACCGTGGCTATGTGCTGCGCCGCATCATTCGTCGTGCAATCCGCCACGGGAATATGCTGGGTGCGAAGGATACCTTCTTCTTCAAACTGGTGGGGCCATTGCTGGAAGTGATGGGTTCTGCAGGTGAAGAGCTGAAACGCCAGCAGACTCAGGTTGAGCAGGTGCTGAAAACTGAAGAAGAGCAGTTTGCGCGTACTCTGGAACGTGGTCTGGCGCTGCTGGATGAAGAACTGTCTAAGCTGAAAGGCGATACGCTAGACGGCGAAACCGCTTTCCGTTTGTACGACACCTATGGCTTCCCGGTCGATTTAACCGCCGACGTATGCCGCGAGCGCAACCTCAAAGTTGACGAAGCGGGCTTTGAAGCCGCAATGGAAGAACAGCGCCGCCGTGCGCGTGAATCCAGCGGTTTTGGTGCCGACTACAACACGATGATTCGTGTCGAAGGTAGCTCAGAATTCAAAGGCTATGACCATCTGGAACTGAACGGTAAAGTGACCGCGCTGTTCGTGGACGGTAAAGCCGTTGACGCAGTCAGCGCGGGCCAGGATGCAGTTGTCGTCCTCAATGAGACGCCGTTCTACGCAGAATCCGGTGGTCAGGTTGGCGATAAAGGCGAGCTGAAAGGTACAGGCTTTGCCTTTAGCGTCAGCGATACTCAGAAATACGGTCAGGCGATTGGTCATATCGGTAAAGTTACGTCCGGCTCACTGAAAGTGGGCGATGGTGTGAAAGCGGAAGTCGACGAAGCTCGCCGCCTGCGCATCCGCCTGAACCACTCTGCGACACACCTGATGCATGCCGCCTTGCGCGATGTACTGGGGACGCATGTTGCGCAGAAAGGCTCGCTGGTGAATGACAAAGCGCTGCGTTTTGACTTCTCTCATTTCGAAGCCATGAAACCGTCAGAAATCCGTGCGGTAGAAGATATGGTGAATGCGCAAGTTCGTCGCAACCTGCCAATCGAAACCAACATCATGGATATCGATGCTGCGAAAGCGTCCGGTGCGATGGCGCTGTTCGGTGAGAAATATGATGACCGCGTACGCGTACTGCGTATGGGGGACTTCTCCACTGAGCTGTGCGGTGGCACACATGCCTCGCGCACCGGTGATATCGGGCTGTTCCGCATTGTGTCTGAGTCAGGCACGGCCGCTGGCGTGCGTCGTATTGAAGCAGTTACTGGCGAAGGTGCGATTGCTGCACTGCATGCGCAGAGCGATCAATTGCATGATATTGCACAGCTGTTGAAAGGCGACAGTGCAAATCTGGGCGAAAAAGTACGCTCAGCACTGGAGCGCTCTCGTCAGTTAGAGAAAGAACTGCAACAACTTAAAGAACAACAGGCTGTTCAGGAAAGCGCGAGCTTGTCTGGTAAGGCCGAAGAGATCAACGGTGTCAAATTGCTTGTCAGCGAGCTGGCTGGCGTTGAACCGAAGATGCTGCGCACTATGGTCGACGACCTGAAGAATCAGTTAGGTTCTGCAGTCATCGTACTGGCCACGGTAGCAGACGGTAAGGTTTCTCTGATTGCGGGTGTGTCTAAGGATGTGACCGACCGCGTGAAAGCAGGGGAACTGGTTGGGATGATTGCCCAGCAGGTCGGTGGTAAAGGCGGTGGACGTCCTGACATGGCGCAAGCCGGTGGTACGGATGCAGCAGCGCTGCCAACTGCTCTTGCCAGCGTAAAAGACTGGGTAGGCGCAAAACTGTAATAATTACAAAGCGAACGCAGTCGCCATAGCCTTGCGGTTATGGCGCTCTTGCCACTACGCTATTGAAAACGATAAAGTCAGGTTGAAGTTGTGTATATCGGCTAAACTTAAGTCTAACAGAATGTAATGCCGTGACTGCTTACACTTTACGTGTTTGTCATCGCTTACTTTTTGGCGTTATATGATGGAGAATGCCGGGATACAGAGAGACCCGACTCTTTTAATCTTTCAAGGAGCAAAGAATGCTGATTCTGACTCGTCGAGTTGGTGAGACCCTCATGATTGGGGATGAGGTCACGGTGACTGTTTTAGGGGTTAAGGGTAACCAGGTACGCATTGGCGTGAACGCCCCTAAAGAAGTGTCTGTACACCGTGAAGAGATCTACCAGCGTATCCAGGCTGAAAAATCGCAACAGTCCAGTTTTTGATTTTCCCGCGTCTCGCCTTTCGGCGAGACGCAACACTCTCCCAAGTATTCCCTCGCTGTATGACACTTTCATTGCATTCTTCCCGGACTCTTTCCTTCACTGGCCGATTTCTTCGTTCTGCACAAGCAGGTATGTTCACGAAAAATTTGCTGATAAAACATCCTTTTTGCGCTTTTAACCGACGAATTGTCTGCGAATTGTGCAAACGATTCAGGTGCTGGAAAAATTGTTTGACTTATAAGTCCCAGAAAGTAATATGTGCGCCACGCAGCGACGATGAGCAGAAACAAGTTCTTCGAAGCACTCGTAAGAGGCGCGTGTGGTGAGGTGGCCGAGAGGCTGAAGGCGCTCCCCTGCTAAGGGAGTATGCGGTCAAAAGCTGCATCCGGGGTTCGAATCCCCGCCTCACCGCCATTTTGCATCCGTAGCTCAGCTGGATAGAGTACTCGGCTACGAACCGAGCGGTCGGAGGTTCGAATCCTCCCGGATGCACCATTTTCTTTGAAGTAATAGCAACGCTGTTGCTTCACGGTCTGCGAGACAATCGACAGAACCAAAGAAAATAAAGCCGTTTCAGCAGCGACTTGTAGGGCGAACGACGTTAGCCATCCTTTTGGATGCACCCTCTTTTATCTGGTGTTGTTTTAGTAATGACATCAGGTATCAGTAGTAAAGCAGTAATTCTGATGCATCCGTAGCTCAGCTGGATAGAGTACTCGGCTACGAACCGAGCGGTCGGAGGTTCGAATCCTCCCGGATGCACCATCTTACGCAACACGTGATATCAGTAGTGCCTCAGCATTTTCCGATGCATCCGTAGCTCAGCTGGATAGAGTACTCGGCTACGAACCGAGCGGTCGGAGGTTCGAATCCTCCCGGATGCACCATCTTATGCAACACGTGATATCAGTAGTACCTCAGCATTTTCCGATGCATCCGTAGCTCAGCTGGATAGAGTACTCGGCTACGAACCGAGCGGTCGGAGGTTCGAATCCTCCCGGATGCACCATCTTCTCCAGAATCGCAGTAAACCTGCTGTTTCATGTATTCCTCCCTTTAAATACAACATCGCTAATTCTCAAAACATCCCTACTCAGCCATTCCGTTAACAGCGACAAAAATCCTTGTTTACGATAAAGTAACGTTCTGTTATCCGGTTTGAGAGAACACGATGTACGAGCGTTATGATGGCCTGATTTTTGACATGGATGGCACCATCCTGGATACCGAACCGACACACCGTAAAGCCTGGCACGAGGTGCTTGGGCACTATGGCCTGCGCTACGATTTACAGGCCATGGTAGCGTTAAATGGTTCACCGACATGGCGCATTGCGCAGTCGGTCATTGAACTCAATCAGGCCGATCTCGATCCTTATGCGCTGGCACGCGAGAAAACCGATGCGGTTAAAGCGATGCTGCTTGATACCGTGCGTCCGTTACCACTTATTGATGTGGTGAAAGAGTGGCACGGTCGTCGCCCCTTGTCTGTTGGAACCGGTAGTGAAAGTGCGATTGCCGAAGCGCTGCTGGCACACCTTGGCCTGCGCCACTATTTTGATGCAGTTGTCGCCGCTGACGATGTGAAAAACCATAAACCCGCTCCGGACACCTTTTTATTGTGTGCCGAGCGGATGGGTGTGGATCCGACCCGATGCGTGGTGTTTGAAGATGCGGACTTTGGTTTGCAGGCAGCGCACGCAGCGGGTATGGATGCCGTGGACGTGCGCTTATTGTGAGTGACCTGCTGTCGCTCTCCTCTTTGTTCGCCAGTAGCTTTCTCAGCGCGACCTTACTCCCCGGTAATTCCGAGGTTGTCCTGGTGGCAATGCTGCTTTCTGGCATCAGTCAACCCTGGTTACTCGTGTTAATAGCAACAATGGGTAATAGCCTTGGGGGGCTGACAAACGTTATTCTTGGGCGTTTCTTTCCGCTGCGTGAAAAATCACGCTGGCAGGAAAAAGCAACAGGTTGGCTAAGACGCTATGGCGCGGCCACACTGTTATTGAGCTGGATGCCTGTTATAGGCGATTTGCTGTGCCTGCTGGCGGGATGGATGCGTATCTCCTGGGGGCCAGTGGTGTTTTATTTGTGCCTTGGGAAAGCGATACGCTATGTGCTACTTGCCATCGTAACGCTGCAGGGTATGACGTGGTGGCACTAATTGGATTGAGTGAGTGACCTTTAATCGTCAACCATTACAATTATGCTTAATAAAATGATTATTACAGGCGGGAGGTCAATTTGATCCCGGACGTATCGCAGGCATTGTCCTGGCTGGAAAAAAATCCTCAAGCTCTTAAGGGGATTCAACGTGGTCTTGAGCGTGAGACGCTGCGCGTCAATGCGGATGGCACCCTGGCAACAACGGGCCACCCACAAGCGCTGGGCTCAGCGTTGACCCACAAATGGATCACAACCGACTTTGCAGAAGCACTGTTGGAGTTTATTACGCCTGTTGATGGTGACATCCAGCATATGCTGACCATCATGCGTGATGTTCATCGTTACGCTGCACGTGAAATTGGCGATGAGCGTATGTGGCCATTGAGCATGCCGTGCTACATCGAAAATGGTCAGGATATTGAGCTGGCGCAATATGGCAGCTCGAACATTGGTCGACTGAAAACGCTGTACCGCGAAGGGTTGAAAAACCGTTACGGCGCGTTGATGCAGACCATTTCTGGCGTGCATTACAACTTCTCCCTGCCTATGACGTTCTGGCAGGCGAAATGTGGTGATACAGATAAAGAGTCCGTCTCGGCAGGTTATTTCCGTCTGATCCGTAACTATTACCGTTTTGGTTGGGTGATCCCGTACCTGTTTGGTGCATCCCCAGCTATCTGCCCGTCGTTCCTGCAGGGTAAGCCGACTACGCTGCCTTTCGAGAAGACACCAAACGGCATGTATTACCTGCCGTATGCTACCTCGCTGCGTCTGAGCGATTTAGGCTACACCAACAAGTCTCAGAGCAATCTGGGCATCACCTTTAATAACCTGGAAGATTACGTGACTGCGCTTAAGCGTGCGATCAAGACACCTTCTGAGGAGTATGCGAAGGTTGGCCTGAAGAAAGACGGCAAATATCTGCAGATCAACACTAACATCCTGCAGATTGAAAACGAGCTGTACGCGCCGATTCGCCCGAAACGCGTGACCCGCAGCGGTGAATCACCGTCGGAAGCGCTGCAACGTGGCGGGATTGAGTATATCGAAGTGCGCTCGCTGGACATTAATCCCTTCACGCCGATTGGTGTGGATGAGCAGCAAATTCGCTTCCTGGATCTGTTCATGGTCTGGTGTGTGCTGGCGGATGCGCCGGAAATGAGCAGTGATGAGCTGCTGTGCACGCGTAAAAACTGGAATCGTGTCATTCTGGAAGGCCGCAAGCCGGGCCTGACGTTAGGCATGGGTTGTGAAGCCGATCAGTTCCCGCTTCAGCAGGTAGGCAAAGATCTGTTTAACGATCTGAAGCGTGTTGCGCAGACGCTGGACAGCCTTTACGGTGGTAATGAATACGAAAACGTATGTGATGAACTGGTGGCAAGTTTTGACGATCCGGAACTGACATTCTCGGCGCGCATTTTGCGTTCTATGATTGATCAAGGTATCGGTGGTACAGGCAAATCGCTGGCAGACAAATATCGTACGATGCTGCGTGAAGAGCCGCTGGAAATTTTGCGCGAAGATGATTTCAGAAAAGAGTGTGATGCATCCCTGGCTCGCCAGAAAGACGTTGAAGCGTCGGATACGGAAACATTCGAGGCGTTATTAGCAAGACACGTCTGACAGAAAAGAAAAAGGCCACACTAGTGTGGCCAAAATATTCATCTCTAAATCAGGGATGATGATAACAAATGCGCGTCTTTCATATATTCAGACTCGCATGCGTTCGAAGAGTTCATTTTATTTTAAAAAAATCACTGTGGAGGTGACTAAATGCCATTGTTGGATAGCTTCACTGTCGATCATACCCGTATGGAAGCGCCTGCAGTCCGTGTTGCTAAGACCATGAACACGCCGCATGGCGACGCCATTACCGTATTTGATCTGCGTTTTTGTGTGCCCAACAAAGAAGTGATGCCTGAAAAAGGTATCCACACGCTTGAGCATCTGTTTGCTGGCTTTATGCGCGATCATCTCAACGGTAACGGTGTCGAGATCATCGATATTTCGCCGATGGGCTGCCGTACAGGCTTCTACATGAGCCTGATTGGTACGCCTGACGAAGTGCGTGTCGCAGATGCGTGGAAAGCGGCAATGGCCGACGTGCTGAAAGTGAAGGAACAGAACCAGATTCCAGAACTGAACGTCTACCAGTGTGGCACATACCACATGCACTCTCTGGCAGAAGCGCAAGACATTGCACGTCATATTCTTGACCGCGATGTTCGCGTAAACAGCAACGATGAGCTGGCACTGCCGAAAGAAAAACTTCAGGAACTGCACATCTAGTGCACCGATTCCCTCTCCTTCGGGAGAGGGTAGGTCTGGCTTGTTTAACCGATGACAACGACCGTTTCCTTCTCTTTTCAGCATCGTCCTTTCGTTCCTTACGCCCACGATTATGAGCACGGTGAAAGCGAGCCGTGGCATCAGCACGATTGCGCGCAGTTGCTGCACATTCTTAGTGGCGTCGTGCGTGTAGAGACCCGGTCAGGTTGTTGGGTCGTTCCCCCAGGGCGCGGCGTCTGGTTACCGGCTGGCACACAACACGCTATTCGTATTACCGGTAAAGTGGCAGCACGCACGCTCTTTATTGATCCTCTGGCACGGGCAGACCTGCCGGCTTCCTGCCAGATTGTGCAAATCACCCCCCTGTTACGTGAGCTTATCATCGCCTCCTTTTCCCTGGCGGAAGCGTACCGGCCTGGCAGCCGCGATGAGCGGGTTTATGAGCTGGTGCTGGATGAGATTCGCGGTATGCAGGTATTACCGTTTTACCTGCCCGAGCCGGAAAGTGAAGCCCTGAAAAAACTCTGCCAGCAGATTCGTGAGGCTATCTTGCAGCCCTGGAGCAGCGCGCAGGCGGCAGGTTTAATTGGAACGAGCGAAAAGACGTTGAATCGCCATTTTCAACAGCAGACGGCGTTAACGTTCAGTGAGTGGGTCCGTCGGGCAAAGCTAATGGAAGCGTTGGTACGGCTGGCGCAGGGGCATTCGGTACTACGCGTGGCGCTGGATCTTGGCTATGGAAGTCATAGTGCGTTTACCGCCATGTTTCGCCGGGCGATGGGCATATCACCCAGCGAATATTATCGCGATACCGAGAATTAACGTGTGGTGCTCAGCGCATTCAGTAGCGCCTGCAACGATGCGCGGGCAACATCGTTATCAATTCCTACACCCCAGCGCCCAGAGCCATCCGGGAACAGACAGTGAATGTAAGCCACTGATCGGCTGTCACTGCGTTCACCCAGTGTGTGTTCGTGATAATCCTTAATGCTGAACGGCTGTTTCAGTAACTGACTCAACGCACTGGCTGCTGCCGAGAGCAATCCATTTCCCTGGCCTTCCAGCTTACGATCCGCACCTTCATGGGTGAGCGTTGCCTGTAACAGTAACTGCCCGTCTTTGCGGCTTTCGCTTTTATAATTCACCAGCGCTATCGGTGGATTCGCTGTCAGCCCGTAGCGTTCGCGGAAGAGTTGCCACAGGGCATTTTGCGTCATCTCCTTACCGTGTGTATCGGTTTCTCGCTGCACGTGCTGACTGAAGTCCTGCTGCAAAGCACGTGGCAATTTCAGCCCGTGATTTTGTTCAATCAGCCAGGCGCTACCGCTTTTTCCAGACTGGCTGTTCACGCGGATCACCGCCTCATAGCTACAACCGATATCCTGCGGATCGACGGGTAAATAAGGCATCTCCCAGGGATCGTCTGCTTTACGGGCATCGAATCCTTTTTTGATAGCATCCTGATGCGAACCAGAAAAAGCGGTATAGGCTAAACGTCCCGCCCAGGGGTGGCGTGGGTGAACAGGCAACTGGTTGCAGGTTTCCACCACCTCCACCACTTGTTGCATGTTACTGAAGTCCAGCTCTGGTGAGACGCCCTGGCTGTAGAGATTCATGGCCAGCGTGACCAGACAGACGTTCCCGGTGCGTTCCCCGTTGCCGAACAAGCAACCTTCAACGCGATCCGCGCCCGCCAGCAGCGCGAGTTCAGCGCTGGCGACGCCCGTGCCGCGATCGTTGTGCGGATGCACACTGATGCTCACCGCTTTGCGTCGGCTGAAGTGACGGCAAAAGAATTCAATCTGATCGGCATAAACATTCGGCGTATTCACTTCAACTGTGGCCGGAAGGTTAATGATCATCGGTCGTGAGATACCCGGTTGCCAGACATCGGCTACCGCCTCGCAAATCTCCAGCGCGAACTCGGGCTCAGTAAAGCAGAAGGTTTCCGGTGAGTATTCGTATTGCCACTGGGTCTCCGGGTTGGCTTCGCAGAGCTGACGGATAAGCTGCGTTGAGCGTACGGCAAGCGCTATTACGTCGGCCTTTTCCATACTGAACACCAGCTTACGGAATAGCGGGGCCGTCGCATTATAAAGATGGACGGTAGCGCTGTGCGCCCCTTTCAGTGATTCAAAGGTTCTGCGGATCAAATCTTCCCTGGCCTGGGTAAGCACCTGAATTGTCACATCCTCAGGGATCCGTTTCTCTTCAATTAGCTGACGAACGAAGTTGAAATCCGTTTGCGAGGCAGACGGAAACGCCACTTCAATCTCTTTAAATCCGCAGCTCAGCAGCAGATCCCAGAACTGCAATTTCCGTTCACTGTCCATCGGTTCGGCCAGTGCCTGGTTGCCATCGCGAAGATCGGTGGAGAGCCAGCGGGGTGCCTGGGTCAGTTGTTTTTCCGGCCAGCAGCGGTCGGGTAAGCTAATAGGCTGATACGGTTGATATTTTTGTGCGGGATTTTGCAGCATGATGGGCTCCTGTTGTCTTTCTTTCATCCTGAAGAGAATTTGCGCATGTTGCTTTCGCAAAACTGACAGAAGCTGTAGAGAAATGGACAACGTGGAGCGGTTTTGACGCTGACATTAGGAATGACAGGAATAATCAGCACGATGTGAATAAGCGCCTCCAGATAAGAGGCGCTTAAAGGCTATACATCCGTTACCCGATACTCCACGCAATGTGCTTCGTCGGGTTGTGGGACTTCAAGTTTCCCCGCCATGCGCAGTATGACCTCTTCAGGAACCGCGTGCTGGCGATTGGCATTCTGCGCCTTCCATTGCGGCCAGGGCACTTCCAGATAGACAATTTTTACCCTTGCTCCATAAGCCGTAAACAGACTGATGAGCTGTGTTCGCAGTTGTCGGCTGATGTTAGTCGCATTCCACACGAAGGGCATTTTTTGCCGGAGTAGCACACGGGCATCCTCTTTCGCCAACTGGACGACTTGCCCGGTTGCCGTGCGATCGCCAGGGCTGACGCCCAGTCGCCTGCGAATATCATCCAGACTGACGACCGCCATACCCTGACAGTGTTCGCTGATGTAGCGATCTTTCCCCATGCCTGGTAACGCACTGAGCAGTGTCACTTCAAATTGCTCACTTTCCCAGGGAACGAAATCTGCAGGACTATTCTCATGCGTCAGGTAGTGCCAGCGTGCTGTATCGGACGCGAAAGGACGCGGCAGGCCCCAGCACTGCTGCTCCTGGCAAAAGAGTTCGAACAACGCGATGCGGTCGAGCATCTCCTGTTTATCTGCACAATGCCGACCCTGCATGTCGGCGCGTGCGAGTAATGCCAGCAGGCGGGTATCAATGCGCATGGCTGCACTGAGCAGCAAGCGCTCCGGGGCAGGGCGTTCCAGTAGCCACAAAGGTAAACCGTGCAACCGCACCAGCGCCGCAACTTGCTCGCGAAGGGCAAAGGGGGTGGGGATGTCACGCCACAAAATGTGCCGTGCGGTGAGCTCACCTTTGCGTGCATGACCGGGAGAGTGAATACGCCCATCCTCATCCTGATAGGTGGTACTGCGCTTTTCGACATCGTGCAGTAACGCCGCAGCCCACATGATTTCCTGTTGCTGGAGGGGCAGTTGCTGGTACGCCTCCATACCCGTTAGCGCATTGAGTACCATCCCGGTATGAATGCCCACGTTGCCTTCCGCGTGATGATAAAGATCCTGCGGAACCTGATGCATCTCTTCCACCCAGCTAAAACGCTGGCGTAATGTGGCCCAGTTCTTGTCTTCGCTTAGCTGCCAGATCATCGTGTGCCTCTTGTTGCAAACTCATGCGCCATACGGGCGCGCTGCCAGTTCCGTTTCCAGTGCTCAGTGGTTTTCACATGATTTTTGCGCACAAACTTAAAGACGTTATGGGAAAAATTATCAACAGCAAATTCTTCATTGTTACGACTGACAATCCCTTCCAGCGTACAAGGCATGCCGGTCTGCGTATCCCAGGGATCAAATGCGCCCTTGCCCGTTGTTAGTGCCAGAAACTCACGCTGCCATGCTTTCTCATCATTCGCGGGCTGCGGGCCTTTTATCTCCGGTACGCAGTGGAAATCAAAGAGTGCGGCATAGAATTTGACCTCTTCCCAGCTGAGCCAGACGTCCTGACAGCGGACGGCGAAGAGGAAGAAATCCTGTTCCAGCGCGTGATACTCGATGGAGTGGACGGCATAAAGATTCTCACCAAAGAGTTCGAGATCGCCGAGATCGTTTTTCAGTAATTGCCAGCGCTGGCGAATCTTATGTGTCCACGCGGACTGGGTTGGTGCGGCGTGAGAACGTGCGAAAACGCCGTAGCGGTTAAGACAGTTATTCTCACCGTCCAGCTTTTCCGTATGTACCAGCGAGGAGATTGACTGCATATCACGCCAGTAATCGGCATTGATGCGGTCATCGCTGGTGGTGCCTAGGGAGAAAGGATAGTGCCAGGTTCTCCCGTATTTTCGTTGCGAATTCATGATAATCCATTATTTTTTTGTGTAATTAGTGTTCGCCCGCGCGGCGTGCGAATGCCAGGTTGAGTGGGTTAAAAAGTGTGAGGATAAAATTCACCCGGAAAAGGGGTGGACGACGCAAGAGGGATAAACAACCTGAGCGTGTTGCTCAGAACCGGTTAGGGTGAATGGAAGATTTCGGGGCGGGCGTAAAGATACACGCGTTGTGATGATAAAACAACCATCTACAAGTACGAACATAAGAAAGGGATCCGAAGATCCCTTATCATGAAGGCCATTTTGCGGTCAGATAGAACGCTGCTTAGTGTGCACCGCCGCCGCCGCCGCCCGTACCAAACGGAGGGCGGGCAAACCACACCAGCCCCAGCAGTAGCAGGAACACGCCGGCCGACACCCAGAAAATCTCATTTGCTGAAATAATCAGCCCCTGATTGGTAATCTGTTGGGCAATCCAGCCTGATGCCTGCTGCTGTGACATCCCCATACCCTGCAGTTGGTTATAGATCTCCTGCGAATTGGGGTTGTAGGGGTTTACCGATTCCGTCAACTGCGCATGGTGCAATGACTCACGGTTAGTCCAGAGCGTGGTGGTGATCGAGGTGCCAATTGAGCCTGCCAGCGTTCGGGCAAAGTTCGACAGACTTGATGCCGCCGCCAGGCGCTCCGGTGGCAGACCAGAAAGCGTAATGGTGGTGAGCGGCATAAAGAAGCAGGCCACCGCGAAGCCCTGGATAAACTGTGGCCAGGCCGATGCACCAAAATCCATCCCCGGCTCGAACGTGTACGCACGCCAGTAGAAGCAGACGGCATACATGATGAAGCTGAAGGTGACCAGACGGCGCATATCCAGCTTATGGGCAAAACGGCCAATAATCGGCGACAACAGAACCGGGATCACCCCGACGGGTGCTGACGCCAGCCCCGCCCAGGTCGCGGTGTAGCCGTATACCTCCTGCAAAAGCTGCGGCAACAGCACAATCGCGCCGAAGTAGAGCATGTAGGCAAGACTGATACACAGACATCCGATGGTAAAGTTTCGCGACTTAAAGAGTGACAAATCCACTATCGGGTTATCGTCGGTCAGCTCCCAAACGATCAGGAAGCTGATCGATACCACCGCCACAATGGTGAGGATGATTATCTCTTTCGAGTTAAACCAGTCGAGTTCTTTACCCTGGTCGAGCATCACCTGCAGACTACCAATCCCGAGCACCAGCAGCGCCAGGCCTATACCGTCAATGCGGCGTTGCTCGGTTCGGGTTTCACGACCGCGCAGAGATTGCAGGGTCAGTGCCACCACCAGGATGCCAATAGGCACGTTGATGAAAAAGATCCAGCCCCAGTGGTAGTTATCACTGATGTACCCGCCCAGAATCGGGCCGCAAATCGGTGCCACGATAACGGTCATTGACCAGAGTGCCAGGGCAATAGAGCGCTTAGCGGGAGGGTAGTTACTCAGCAACAGGCTTTGCGACAGGGGAATCAGCGGTCCGGCAACAATCCCCTGAATCACGCGGAAGAAGATCAGCATACTCAGGCTGTTCGACATGCCGCACGCCCAGGAGGCAATGGCAAAAGCGACGGTAGACCAGAGGAACAGTTTGACTTCACCGACCCGTTTCGCCAGCCAGCCGGTGATCGGAATCGAGATGGCGTTTGCCACCCCGAAAGAGGTGATCACCCAGGTACCCTGGCTCAAGGACGAACCAAGGTTTCCGGCAATGGTCGGGATCGCCACGTTAGCGATCGTGGAATCCAGCACCTGCATGAAGGTCGCGAGTGAAAGCGCGATGGTCATAATGACCAGTTGTGCGCCTTCTAGCGGTTTTCTCTGTTGCATTTGCACCTCAGATTAACCCGCGTTGGCTTTGACGATCTCTTCGATCAGCGTGTTAACCGGTTCAAGGTTAAGCTCACGCGCATTACTTTCGTAAGCCGGGCTGGTGCGAACCTGACTGGCCAGTACCTGGCCGTCACGGTTGGTGGTATCCACAGTGACCAGTGAGGAGAGACCGATACGTAGCGGGTGCTCACTCAGCTGTTTTTCGTCCAGCTCAATACGTACAGGCAGGCGCTGAACCACTTTGATCCAGTTACCGGTGGCATTCTGGGCGGGCAGCAGTGAGAAGGCGCTACCGGTACCCATATCCAGACCGACCACTTTGCCGGTGTACTTCACGTCATCACCGTAAATATCGCTGATGACGGTTGCCGTCTGGCCAATACGCATATGTGCCAGCTGGGTTTCTTTGAAGTTAGCATCCACCCACAAACCGGTTGCCGGTACGACGGCCATCAGGGCAGTCGTTGAGCTGATTTGCGCACCGGGCTGAACGGCGCGACGGGAAACATAGCCGGTAATCGGGCTGACGATTTTCGTACGTTGCAGTGCAAGCCAGGCGTTGCGCACTTCGGCGGCGGCCTGTTTCACGCTTGGCTGATCTTCCAGGCGAGTATCCATAATCATTGCCTGGTTGGCATTGTATTGCTGGATAGCAACGTCCAGTTGCGCCTGGGCGCTGGTGACGGCATCACGCGCATGTTGCAGCTCTTCGCGACCAATCAAATTGGCGCTACCAAGAGGAACACGGCGGTTAAAGTCAGTTTGTGCCTGAGCAAGTGCGGTTTTTTGCAGCTCAATGCTGGCCTGCAACTGCTTGCTGTTAATCATTAGCTGGCGGGTTTGACGCACGCTGGAGGCCAGTGCAGTCTGCGCTTTTTCAAACGCCTGTTGTGCATCGGTGGCATCCAGTGTCACCAGTACATCGCCCTGTTTCACATAGTCGGTATTGTCAGCCCAGACTTTCGTCACGCTGCCGGATACCTGCGCCATGATTTGAACCTGGTTCCCTGCCACGTAGGCATCATCCGTCTCTTCAAAATGACGCACCACTAAAAACCAATAAATCCCATATGCCACGGCAATAACAATAAAGAGCAAGGTCAGCAGAAGAAGGGCGCCTTTGCGTTTGCCTTTCTTTTTGACCGGTTGCTGCGGGGTTTGACTCTCCGCATTTGCGCTCATGTTTTTCTCCACGATCTTATTTTTTTCTTATCGGCTTGGGCCGACCTGTTTTGTCAGAAAGGCCAGCAGTATGACGTGCTGGCCTGTCAGCATTCTTTTATCAATCTGGATGGTCGAACTGTTTCAGCGTTAGCGCAACGCCTCAAGAATGGCGCCGTCTTCGTCCATTTGATCAAGGCGTGTAAGGAGCTTACGGGTGATGTTCTCGAGCTGGCCTTTCTCTTCTGTATTCAGAGAAGACCAGAGTTGGTGCAGGCAGTGATGCTGTGGTGGCAATACCTGACGCAGAAATTCATGACCTTTGTCGGTCAGTTGCAGATGCAGACAGCGGCGGTCGTTATTGCTTTCACGGCGCTCAATCCAGCCGCGTTTTTCCAGCTCATCGGCAATGCGGGTGGCATTGGTACGAGAAGAACCCAGCGCACTGCTCAGCTCAGAAGGCTGAATGCTGTGATTTTCCTGAGACTCTAAGGTGATTAACGCCATAAACAGTGTTTCGTTAATCCCTTGAGCTTTCAGCATCTTATTACGGTTTTCCAGCAGTTTGCCCTGCATGTGCATACACAGGCGAGTCAGCAGAATTTCCTGGAATGGGAAATCCTCATAACGGCTGGCGCGGAATTTTAGCATTTGTTCAATGGGTGTAAACGAACTATCCATTTGGGCATAACCTCATTAATTGCAGTCGATATAGTAACGACAGTGACAAATAAAGTAAATGTATTATTTGGTGGAATACATTTGCTTTAGTTATGGAACTGTCAGCAGTTTCCAGGCGATTCCGTAAGCGAGGGCACTGAGTAAAGTCGGAATGATGATGCTGCGTGTTTTCCAGAAACTCAGTCCCAGAACGGCGAAGCCAATGATTGTCGGGAGCAGCCTGCGGCTGTCATGCATCACTTCCGGGGCGGTTGAGACCACCAGCAGGGCGCAAATTGACGCGATGCCAATGGTGTTAAGCAGCACGCCCGTGACACCACGCTTACCCGGGCTATGCTTCCCGGCACGAAGCCGTAAGGGCAGGTAGCGAAACAGATAGTTGACGCAGCCCACTACCAGTCCCAACAGCAGGATATCGTCACGCATCGGGCGTCCCTTGATAAAACGCCTGTACCAGCGCAGTCAGGCAGCCGCAAACAATCCCGGCCATAATCGCGGCTGGAATAGAGAACAGGGTGACGCCTGCCAGTGCACCGAGTAGCGAAGCGGTCACACACAGGCTTTGATTGCGCTGAAATGACGCCAGCAAAAAACTCATAAACAGGGCAGGCAGCATAAAACCTAATGCGGACTCGACCGCCGGGTAGTCCTCAAGCAGTCCAGAGCCGGAGTAAGCGCCAAGGACGGTTCCGGCAACCCACGACAGCCAGGAGCAGAGCGCAATGCCTGCCATCCAGTTTTCACTCCAGCGGCGGCTGTCGCGTACCAACTTGGCGGTCGCGGCGGCAAAGACTTCATCGGTCAGACCGAAGGCCCAGAGTGCGGTTTTGGATTTTTTGAGCGGCTGAAGAATACGGCTGCGCAGCGACGGGCCGTACAGCACGTGGCGCACGTCCATTGCCATGACGGTAAGTGCTGCAATCCATAATGAACTGCCTGCAGCGAGCATGGCGGTGATGACAAACTGACTGGCCCCGGCGTAGATGATGCAGGAGAAAAAAAGGCTCTCAAGCGGAGTAAAACCGAGCTTGGTGGCGTTCAGACCGAAAGCAAAAGCGACGGGTACGTAACTGAGTACGATGGGAAGACTGTCTTTGAACCCTTCAAAAAAGGTTGCGGGAGAGACGGGAGCGGACTCCGTGCTTGTAGCTGAACTATCCATAGTCTGTGTTAAATATCACCCACGTTAAAATCACCGGGATAAATAGTGTCTTAACCTTAACAGACTACGGGGCGCCTTAACACCCCGGTTTTTTGGTGATCGCCGTTAACGCGCGCGCAGTTTTAGTCTGCGTTTGTCTGACGATGGTAGCCTCGCCACCAGACCAGCAGGTTAAGCGCAGCGAAAGTCCCCCCTGCGATACTCACCCCGGTCCAGCCTGCGTGCTGCCATGCCGAAGCAGAAATTAACGATCCAGCCGCACCACCAATAAAGTAGCTGGTCATATAGCCAGCGGTCAGACGGTTACGGGCATCGGGCTTAAGACGGTAAATCACGGTCTGGTTGGTGATGTGCACACCCTGGACGGTTAAATCCAGCACCAGAATGCCGACAATAAGCGCCAGTATCGAGCTTTGCCCGTAAGCGATAGCCAGCCAGGAGAGGAACAGCAATCCCAGTGAGACGGTGGTGGTCAGGTGGGCTTTGCCTTTGTCCGCGAGGCCGCCAAAAGGACGTGCCCCCAGCGCACCGGCTGCTCCCACCAGCCCGAACAGGCCAATCACGCCCTCAGAGTAGTTAAACGGTGGAGAGGCGAGGAGGAAGGCCATTGAGGTCCAGAGAATGCTGAAGTTGGCAAAAGAGAGGCAGCCTAACAGTGCGCGGGTACGCAGCAGCTTCTCTTTTGCAAACAGGCTGAAAATCGACCCTAACAGTTGCGGGTAGTTCAGGTGATTGTCCTGTTTGACCTTAGGCAGTCCGCGCCACAAGGCGATAGCCATTATGACCATCAGCACACTGGCGACCCAGTAAACCGTGCGCCAGCCGCCGAGGCTTGCCAGCAGCCCGGCAACGGTTCGCGCCAGCAAAATGCCCAGCAACAAGCCGCTCATAATGGTACCGATGACTTTGCCGCGTTTTTCCGGTGCGGCAAGGGTAGCCGCCAGTGGCACCAGTATCTGTGCCACGACAGAGAAGAGGCCAGTCAATGCAGTCCCCAGAATCATCATCGCAAGTGTTGAACTGCTGGCGGTGATGAGCATGCCGCAGGCGGCCAGCAGGGTCATGGAGACGATGAGCCGTCTACGCTCAAACATGTCGCCGAGAGGTACTAAAAACAGCAATCCGGCGGCGTAGCCAAGCTGAGCGGCGGTCACAATAAAGCCGGCCTGATTAGGGGAGAGTGAGAAGGCCCGGGCGATTGCGTCGAGCAATGGCTGGGCGTAATAGTTACTGGCGACCGAGAGGCCAGTCGCAACGGACATAAGTGCTATCAACGCGGGGCTAAGCCCTTGATGTGTTTTTGTCATTTTTCTTTGAATGATTCATTGGCTGATTATTTTTACAGAAACCAATAATAACGAATGAGAAGAAAAATGTGAGCGCGATCGCGTGTCGGAACGTGCGGTTAAGAATTTGTGCGGTTTGTTGCCCCCAACCCGGCCCTCACCCACGGGGAGAGGGAGAGAACCGAGGGGGAAATGCGGCTAAAAAGCTAAACCCGCACTCTTACTTCTGTGCTGCCAGCGCTTCTTTCACCCAGCCATCAAACTGCTGCTGGTGGGCTTTGATCCAGCCATCGACGTGGCCCTGGACATCGGCTTCAGAAGATTTACCCGCGTGCATCATGGCGTTCTGTGCATTGATGTCAGCCAGTGGCAGTTTCATCAGGGAGAACAGTTTCGCCGCTGCCGGGTTTTTCTCTGCCCAGGCTTTGTTCGCCACGATGTGCATGGTGTTTACCGGGAAACCATAGTTCATGCCGTTTGGCAGTTTGGTGTCGATGTCTTTCTGCTTGCCCGGCAGGGAGGAGAACGGCACCTGCAACCACACCACATCTTTACCCGGTTTCATCACATCGCTCACCCAGTAAGGAGTCCAGGTGTAATAAAGAATCGGTTTGCCTTCTTTAAAGCGGGTGATGGTGTCGGCCATCATCGCGGAATAGTTACCGTGGCTGACGGTCACCGTCTTCGCCAGGTCAAAGGCTTCATTCTGGTGGTTGATGACCGCTTCACAGCCCCAGCCTGGCGAACAACCCATCATGTCGGCTTTGCCGTCACCGTTGGTATCAAAGATTTTGGCAATCTTCGGATCTTTCAGCTGTTCAATATTGGTGATGTGGTACTGGTCAGCGGTTTTCTTGTCGATCAGATAACCCTGTGCTGCGCCGGTCACATAGGTGCCTTCACGATAGAATTTCTTGTCACCACCTGCGGCAGCGTACATATCGTCATGCAGCGGTTGCCAGTTGACGGCGGTAAAGGTCACGTCGCCTGCGGCCATCGAGGTGTAGCCAACGTTGTAGTCCACTTCGCTGGGTTTGTTAACGGTGTAGCCGAGCTTTTCCAGCCCACGGCTGACCAGCAGCGTCTGGAACGCTTCTTCAGAGATGGTGCTCTGGAACGGTTGAACGGTAATGCCTTTGCCGGGCAGGTCGGCAGCAAATGTGCTGGTGGAGACAAGGGTGGCAAACGCTGTGGCGAGAATGATGTTCTGTCGCATCGTTGTTATTCCTTCAATTTTAGGTGGGACTCAGTAGGCCCGGAGCGCGTGTCTCCGGGCGGGCTACATCGTTACTTAGTGAATGGGCGAGTGATCAACCCGAGTGGGCCGGTGCTGTACCAGCGGCGATTACCCCTGCTGCGGGCATCGCGACCCATCGCCTGTGTCAGGCGGTCGAGGATGATGGCGAGGATAACGATCCCTACGCCACCGACGGTTGCCAGTCCCATATCGAGACGGCCAATACCGCGAAGTACCATCTGGCCAAGCCCGCCGACGGCGATCATCGATGCGATCACTACCATGGAGAGGGCAAGCATAAGCGTCTGGTTGATCCCCGCCATAATGGTGGGCATGGCCAGTGGTAACTGTACTTTGAACAACATCTGGCGCGGGCTGGCACCAAATGAACGTGAAGCTTCAATCAAATCTGCCGGCACCTGGTTAATACCCAGAATGGTCAGACGAACCACCGGCGGCAGGGCGAAGATAATGGTCACCACTACCCCCGGTACGTTGCCGATACCGAACAGCATGACGATCGGCACCAGGTAAACAAACGCAGGTGTCGTCTGCATGGCATCCAGCAGCGGGCGGATAATTTTCGCTGCCCGCTCACTGCGCGCCAGCCAGATGCCGAGCGGCAAGCCGATGATGATGCAGAACAGCAGGGCGGTTAGCACCAGCGCCAGTGTGACCATCGCCTGTGACCAGGCCCCAATGGCACCAATCAAAATCAACGACACCAGAGTGGCAATACCCATCCCGGCGCTGCTGATTTGCCAGGCAATCAGCGAGAAAAGAATAATCGCCACCGGCGAAGGCATACCCAGCAGCAACTGCTGGAAGGCGCTGAGAATGTAATCCACCGGCACACGAATGCCCTGGAATACCGGACGGAAGTGCGTCACCACCCAGTCGATTCCTTCGGTCACCCAATTGTCGAGTGGGATCAGCGTCTTATGGAACGGGTCCATGATGTTAAAATGTTCGGGCGCAGGTGCAGGCGCGCTGGTCAGCCAGTCCGCACCGCCACCGTCTGTCGGCGCAGGTGCTGCGGATGAGCCCCATGCATCAGCCGATTGTGCCGCGCTATCTGTTGCGGGTGCGCTCTCCCACGGGTTGTTTTGATCAGCCATTGTTTGCCCCCTCGCGATCTAAAGCCTGTAGCAGCATCCGTTTGGAGATGATGCCCACGTATTGTTGTTCCTCGCCCACGACCGGTACCGCACAGGGTGCCTGGCCCACATGAGAGAGCAACTCGCTGAGTGGCGTTTCTGCCTCTACCGCAAGCGGAGAGTCAATTAACGCCGCATCGATACCCTGGTTTTGGCTTAGCGCCGTTTTAAGGGAGTCGATGGAGACAATGCCGACAAATTTATTACCGCGTTCAATCACATAACCGTATTCACGGTCTTCGTCCTGCAACATCTTCAGTGCAGAGCGTGGACCGAAACCGGGTGTTTTGCGGATCAGGCCAACCGGCGTACGGCGGGCAATATCTTTCGCGCTAAATACCTGGCTAATATCCACACCACGGAAGAAGGTGCGCACATAATCATTCGCCGGATTATTCAGAATTTCATCCGGTGTGCCGACCTGAACCACTTCCCCGTTTTGCATAATGGCAATCCTGTCGCCAATACGCATCGCTTCATCCAGATCGTGGGAAATAAAGACCACGGTACGTTGATGTCGCGATTGTAATTTCACCAGTTCATCCTGCATCTCAGTACGAATTAATGGGTCGAGTGCCGAGAAGGCTTCATCCATTAATAAGATATCCGGATTGATGGCTAATGCACGGGCCAGACCGACGCGCTGGCGCATACCGCCAGAGAGTTCATCCGGGTAAGCATGGGCATAATTCTCAAGTCCTACCTGACGCAATGCGTCTAATGCTTTTTCCTGACGTTCACTGGCGTTTGCTCCGGCTAATTCCATGCCGAATGCAGTGTTATTTAACACTGTCATATGTGGCATTAGCGCGAATGACTGGAACACCATGGCAATCTTTTTCCTGCGCACCTCGCGGAGCTCAGCATCCGATATTTTGGCGATATCCACGCCATCAATCAGTACCTGTCCGCGGGTGGGTTCAATCAGGCGATTGAGAAGGCGTACCATTGTGGACTTACCCGAACCGGATAATCCCATGATGACAAATATCTCGCCTTCTTCAATGGCCAGACTGGCGTCTTTAACGCCAAGCGATAGCCCTGTTTTTTCCAGAATTTGTTCTTTCGAAAGTCCTTTTTCGATATATTTGAAAGCTCGCTGCGGATGCTCACCAAATACCTTATAGAGATTTTTAACTTCTAATTTAATTGCCATGCAATAAAACGTTTCCTGTTATTTATTTATGTCGATATGTTACCTGATGCAAATAATTGACCGCGTATACCCTAACATACTGAGATTCTGTGACAACCCTCGATTCCCATATTGACGGAATTTGACAAAGCGGAAATGGCGAGAATTTCCCGTGAGATAAGGGCTGAGCGGCGGTTGAATTTTTATGAGATTTTTCGTGTTCGGCGGTGGAATTTAAGCTGTGATGGTGATGATTCAGGGGAATATGACGTGGGAATGACGGTGGGCATATTACAGAATATTTGTATTTTGCGAGCGAGAATTATATTGGAGAATGTGCGGATATTTCCCCTCATTCCGGCGCCAGTTTACAGCACCAGAGTGAGGGGATAAAGACGACTCAGAAATCCCAGTCTTCGTCTTCGGTTTCTACCGCCTTGCCCATCACATATGACGAGCCGGAACCGGAGAAGAAGTCGTGGTTTTCGTCTGCACCCGGTGAGAGTGCTGAGAGAATGGCCGGGTTCACCTCCGCCATTTCGGCCGGGAATAACGGCTCGTAGCCAAGGTTCATCAATGCCTTGTTGGCGTTGTAGCACAGGAAGGCCTTCACATCTTCCGCCCAGCCTGAACCGGCGTACAAATCCTCGGTATAAGTGACTTCGTTATCGTACAGGTCCAGTATCAGTTCCAGCGCGAAATTCTTCAGCTCTTCACGCTTCTCATTGCTGACTTTTTCCAGCCCTTTCTGATATTTATAACCAATGTAATAACCGTGCACCGCTTCGTCGCGAATGATCAGACGAATCAGATCTGCGGTGTTCGTCAGCTTGCCACGGCTGGACCAGTACATTGGCAGCCAGAAGCCGGAATAGAACAAAAATGACTCCAGGAACACGCTGGCAATTTTCTTTTTCAGCGGGTCATCGGCACGGTAATACTCCAGAATCAGTTGAGCTTTGCGCTGTAACGCGCTGTTCTCTTCGCTCCAGGCATAGGCAGCATCCACATCTTTAGTCTGGCAGAGCGTGGAGAAAATCGAACTGTAAGAACGCGCATGTACCGCTTCCATAAAGCTGACGTTCGACAGCACCGCTTCTTCATGTGGCGTGAGCGCATCAGCCATTAATGTTGGCGCACCTACGGTGTTCTGGATGGTGTCCAGCAGCGTCAGCCCAGTGAACACACGGATAGTCAGCTGCTGCTCTGCATGGCTCAGTGTCTGCCAGGCAGGAATATCGTTCGACAATGGCACCTTTTCTGGCAGCCAGAAGTTACTGGTCAGGCGGTTCCAGACCTCAAGATCTTTATCATCCTGAATCTTGTTCCAGTTGACTGCGCTAACGCGTGACAGTGGTTTCATCCTTTTCTCCTTACAGCGCGCAGGACACGCAGCCCTCAATTTCAGTACCTTCCAGCGCGAGTTGGCGCAGGCGAATGTAGTACAGCGTTTTGATGCCCTTCTTCCACGCATAAATCTGCGCTTTATTAATGTCGCGCGTGGTGGCGGTATCCGGGAAGAACAGCGTCAGCGACAGCCCCTGATCCACATGACGCGTGGCCTCAGCGTAGGTGTCGATGATCTTCTCCGGTCCGATTTCATAAGCATCCTGATAAAACGCCAGGTTTTCGTTGGTCATAAATGGGGCAGGGTAGTAAACGCGTCCGGTTTTACCTTCCTTGCGAATTTCAATTTTCGACACGATCGGGTGAATACTCGACGTCGCGTGATTGATGTAAGAAATAGACCCTGTCGGCGGAACCGCCTGCAGGTTCTGGTTATAGATGCCGTGGCGCATCACATTCTCGCGCAACTGCTCCCACATATTGCGGTCAGGGATTGTGATGCCGCTTCGGGCAAAGAGCGCACGGACTTTCTCTGTTTTCGGCTGCCAGTGACCTTCCAGGTACTGGTTGAAGTATTCACCGCTGGCATAGCGCGACTGTTCGAAGCCGGCAAAACGCTGACTGCGTTCACGAGCCATCATCATTGAGGTGTTCAGCGCATGCCAGGTGATGGTGTAGAAATAGAAGTTGGTGAAATCCAGCCCCTCTTCGCTGCCGTAAGCAATCCCTTCACGTGCCAGATAGCCGTGCAGGTTCATCTGCCCAAGGCCAATGGCATGTGAGGCGGCGTTGCCTGCTTCTACCGACGGGACCGAGCGGATATGGCTCATGTTGGAAACGGCGCTCAGGCCACGCACAGCGGTTTCCACTGTCTGGCCAAAGTTCGGTGAATCCATGGTATGAGCAATATTCAGCGACCCGAGATTACAGGAGATATCATGGCCGATATCCACGTAATCCAGGTTTTCATCCAGCGTGGACGGACTGTTCACCTGTAAAATTTCGGAGCACAGGTTGCTCATATTAATGCGTCCGGCAATCGGATTTGCGCGGTTCACCGTATCCTCAAACATGATGTACGGGTAACCCGATTCAAACTGGATCTCGGCCAGCGTCTGGAAGAAATCACGGGCATTAATGTATTTTTTGCGCACCCGATCGTCGGCAACCAGATGTTCATACATCTCGCTCACGGCGATATCGCCAAACGGCTTTCCGTACAGGCGCTCCACGTCATAAGGGGAGAACAGCGCCATCTCGGCATTCTCTTTCGCCAGACGGAAGGTAATGTCCGGGATAACTACGCCCAAAGAGAGCGTTTTGATACGTATTTTTTCATCGGCGTTTTCACGTTTGGTATCGAGGAAACGCAAAATATCCGGGTGGTGGGCGTTGAGATAGACGGCCCCCGCCCCCTGACGTGCACCCAACTGGTTAGCATAAGAGAAGGCATCTTCCAGCATCTTCATCACTGGGATCACTCCCGAAGACTGGTTCTCAATACGCTTAATCGGTGCGCCTGACTCGCGCAGATTGGAGAGCAGGAATGCCACGCCACCACCGCGTTTGGACAGTTGCAGGGCAGAGTTCACCGAGCGACCAATGGATTCCATGTTGTCTTCAATACGCAACAGGAAGCAGGAGACCAGTTCACCGCGCTGCTTCTTGCCGCAGTTGAGGAAGGTTGGCGTAGCGGGCTGGAAGCGACCGGCCAGGATCTCGTCAGTCAACTGCCGCGCCAGCGTTTCATCGCCCTGAGCGAGCGTGAGCGCGACCATGCACACGCGGTCTTCGAAATGTTCGAGATAGCGTTTGCCGTCGAAGGTTTTCAGGGTGTAACTGGTGTAGTACTTCCATGCGCCAAGGAAAGTCTGGAAGCGGAAACCGCTGGCATGCGCACGGGCAAACAGGTCGACCACGAAAGCGCGGTCATAACGCGCCAGCACGCTTTCGTCGTAATACTCTTCCTGCACCAGATAATTAAGGCGTTCATCCTGACTGGCGAACGTCACGGTATTGGGCAGCACATGATTTTTGTAGAACGCATCGACTGCCTGAAGGTCTTTATCGAACTGGATATGACCTGCTTTGTCGTACAGGTTCAGCATCGCGTTCAATGCATGGTAGTCGGGCGTGGTTTGCGTCACACGCTCTGCGGTTGTCGTTGCCAAAATTCGCTCACTCCTTTACGCACGTTTTCAATATCCTGTTGGGTACCCATCAGCTCAAAACGGTAGAGATATGGCACGCTGCACTTCTGCGAGACCACGTCCCCCGCGCGTCCATAGGCTTCACCGAAGTTACGGTTGCCGGACGCAATCACCCCGCGAATCAGGGCGCGGTTTTGCGGATCGTTTAAAAAACGGATGACCTGGCGGGGGACAGCGCCTGCCGTTCCTCCACCGCCATAACTGGGCACAATCAGGATGTAGGGTTCGTCTACCTGAATTCGCTCGCGTTCATTGAGGGGGATGCGCGTTGCGGGCAACCCCAGGCGTTCAATAAAACGTTGCGTATTCTCCGAGCTACTGGAGAAGTAGACGAGTTGGCTCATGCGCTAACGACGTGAGGCGCAGATTGCAGGCGATTAATCATATCCGGACGGAAACCTGACCATTGGGTTTCACCTGCAACGACGACCGGAAGCTGACGAAAACCCATCGCACGCAGCTCATCAGCTGCATCCGGAACCAGGTCAACGTTCACCATTTCAAATTCAAATCCACGACTTTCCATTGCTCGTTTAGTCGCGTGGCACTGCACACAATCGTTTTTAGTGTAAATAGTAATGCGCATGATTCGTATTTCCATTTAAAATGAAGGAACGGCGCGAAGGTTCGCGTCAGTTGTGTCTTTGTTGCTAACAGGAATACTAGATGTAGTTGATAGAAGTTTCAACCACACAAGATATAGGAAATTGAGATTAATTTATTCTGGACGATGAGCGTGACGGGAAGGTCTTCTTGTATGCTTAAATCGTGCCAGAAGGCAAAGAAAAACCCCGCACACCGGAAGTGAACGGGGTTTAAAGGTCAGACGAAAGGGGTTATCGACGGGTGCTGATCAGCGCGCCAAGGAAGATACCTACCGCGGCAACTGCCCCCAGGGCATACAGCGGTTTATCTTTCACAAATGTGCTTGCACAGCCAACGGCATCACGTGCTGCCTGGTAAGCTGGCGTGCGGCCATTCAGCCGTGCCCGTGTCTCTCTTAACAGTGCCTGTGCCTTACGACGCGCGGCATCCGCTTCATCTTTTGCATCACTGCCCAAGGATTTCAGTACGTCTTCCAGGCTGTCCGCCAGTTGATGAACATCATTCTGGATATCCTGAACACCTTCGTCTACTTCACTGCGGCTTGGTCTGTTAAACATCGGAACCTCCTTTGTTTTCGAAGAGAATTTCAGTTTAGACCATATTTTTGTGCCGTCAGGGTGCTATCGGCCATTTAACCTCGTTTATGGACTTTTCTGAAAGCAGCGCTAATGCTGAGTAATGTAAGGTTGCGGTGCAGTAAAAAGATGACGAGGAAAAAATATGTATTTACGACCCGATGAGGTGGCGCGCGTTCTGGAAAAAGTGGGCTTTAGAATGGATGTGGCGACGACGAAAACTTATGGTTACCGCCGTGGTGACAACTATGTGTATGTGAATCGCGAGGCGCGGATGGGCCGCACTGCGCTGGTCATTCATCCCACCCTTAAAGAACGAAGTTTGTCACTGGCGGAGCCAGCCACGGACATCAAAACCTGCGATCACTATCAGAATTTCCCGCTCTACTTAGGCGGTGACGCGCAGGAGCATTACGGTATTCCACACGGCTTTAGTTCACGCATGGCGCTGGAGCGCTTTTTGTCGGGATTGTTCGGCGAAATTCAATAAACGAAGACAGGCCGAGGCCTGTCATCTTCACTCAGGCTTTTGCCTGCTGATAACTGACCTTGAACAGGCGCCGGCAGTAATCCAGGAAATAGCCGTACACCGCGCCCATCATCATCGACAAGACAATGTTCGAACTCACCGCGGCAATAATCTGCTGCCAGTCAGCCCCAACTGTTAACAAGATTGCAACGTATACCGGAGACTGGAATGTCACGTAGGCCAGGACGTCAGCCAGATTGCGCATCCAGCTTGCTGGTGTGATACGGCGTGCCTGGCGGATAAACACATCGCGATAGAAGCCATAAGGCCAGGCAATAATGATGTTAACCGGGATGGCGACCAGACGAGAGGAAAGTGACTGCTCGAAGGTCATTCCGGAGAGGAAAATTTCAATCAGCATGTTCACTACCGAACAATAGACAACCATAGCAAAGGTGTCTGCCACGGCATGGCGCAGGCGGGACTGCGAAGAGAACATGGTACTGCTCCTTGAAAAAGCAAGAAATCGTCGGATAAGGAACGATTGTCAGCAGTTTGCTGGGCTTCGTTCTTTCGCGATAGATTATCCTCCTGAATACAGACTAACAAGTAGCTAATAATTTTTATTTATTTCATTTATCTGGATAAATTGCTCTGTAAGTGTGCGTTTTTTGCTTATTTCATTATTTTAGCTTGAGTATAAGTAAAATCTATTCAATATCATTAGCTTATGTTTGTTTGGTGGCACTATGCATTGCTTGTTTTGTTTGCCTGAAATGGGATTTAGCAAACTATCCTTTGGCGTTGCTCATAAAATGATTAACAGGATTTATTGTTCTGATAAAAGGTTTTTTGCAGTGTTTAATTCTAAAAAACTAACTGAGTAGTTATGCGTGATATTTGCATAAGAAACAAGATTTGCGGTGGAGGGGCCTCCACCGCGAATGATTAGCAGACGCCGAAATCGCCGTCTTCTTTATAGAGTGAAACATCTGCAGCTTTCAATGTGATTTTCTCTGCATCCTGGTCGTGTGCCGGGACGGCAACAATCTGATCTTCATGGACTTCAAGCACAATCAGTTTTGGCCCACCAATACGGGGCTGTACTACATCACCCATCGCAAACATCATTACCTCCTGGTTATTTGTTCACAAACCATAGCCTGGAGTGATGACAAGGTACAGTTGCCTCGGACGATGACAGTGATTGACGAAACAGGGGTATTGAGTAAAAGAGGGTAAAAGAATGGGGCTGGCCTGGCGGCCTTCAGTAGAATAACTACGCTTTAACATTAAATTCCTTTTTTTAACAATTAGCTGCACGTTGCTTGCATGGGAGAAATTATGGGTTTCTGGCGTATTGTTTTCACTATTTTACTTCCTCCACTTGGGGTACTGCTGGGCAAAGGCATTGGATTTGCCTTTATCCTGAATATCATTCTGACGTTGTGCGGCTATGTTCCGGGTCTCATTCACGCCTTCTGGGTCCAAACGCGCGACTAATTTGCATTAGGCGGCCCTGGCCGCCTTATTTTTTTATAACGTATTGTTAAACCCCAAATTTTCTCCATCATTTTTGTGCACACTCTTAAAGTTCTTCGCCTGGAAGACGATAAAAACTAAGTTTGGCAACGATTCTAAGGAGAAGAAATGAGCATTAAGGATGTCGGTTCGCTGGCAAACGTCAGGGCTATACCTGCCGCACGTCAGGATACGGCGCGTGCGTTGACCGAGAAAGGGAGCGAAGCTGCTGATTCCGTTGAGGTCAGCATCTCCCGTGAGGCAATGGAGCAGGCTAAAGAGCAACTGCCGTCGCCAGCGAAAGAAGAGCAAGACGCTACCGAAAAAATGATGCTGGCACTGCGCAATCAGTCGATGCCGCGCATCTCCTCTGACTCGGGCCTTACCAGCGATTTTTACAGCGATCCGGCAACGGCGATTGATGCTGCTCGTTTCGTGGATTTTTTTCAGCACTCCACCGTGGCGGCTGACGATATGGCTGATGCTCTGCATAAAGCGCTCACTTCTCCCTCCGATAATGGTGATTACACCACTAATGCTATGGATCTGGCACTCACCCAGGGGAAACTGAACAAAGTCGTGGAGCACTATATTTCTGCGGATTATCAGGAAGAAGCCAGCGCTTTTGTTTCGCAGTTCATCAATGAAAAATCGACTCAAGCCGATCAGATGACCAAAGTGGCGCTATCGCAGGCGACCAAGTTGGCACAGAGTCTGGGCGACCGTGAACAGGCCCGACATCATCAGGACGCAGCCGCCCAACTGGCGGACGGAATCCATTCCTCACAAGTTGTTCGCAATGAGATGCTCAACCTCACCGGCACAAGCAGTGACAGTGAGGAGTGGTTTTCCTCAATGAGCAATTGGGTGAATGAAAACCGCGCATTGCCCTACATTATTGATATAGAAAAGAGCCACATTGGTGCGTTAAAGGCGCAGTGGCAGACGTTTGTCGAGAGTGTAAAAACGGGCGACTCCACCCCTCATTGACTTACTCTCGCGCACCCATCCCAGACCACTGCCCAAAGTTGCCCGCTACCGTATGCATTTGCTGGCGCATTTCAGCGAGTGGGTTTTGCCCGAGTGAGGATCACCGCACGAGCAATGTAGGGCTCCAGTAACTTCGCGACAGCGGCAAAAACCGGCACGACAACGGAATTACCAAACTGGCGATAGGCCTGGGTATCTGATACCGGAATACGGAACGGTTTCTCGCCCACTTTCTCAAAGCCCATCAGACGTGCGCACTCCCGTGGCGTCAGCCTGCGTGGGCGACGCAGTTGATTCGCTGCGTTGGCAAAATCGGCTTCACCCAATGCTTTATCCCAGCCTCGGTCAACCAGAATTTCTGAGCCATCTTTGTGATAGCGGGCGGAGAGGGTGCGTGCCACGCTATCGGCACGGGTCGGATCGACCAGACCAAAGCCAAAGCCGTTGCCTTTCGCGGCATGCTTCTTAGCGTAGTGGTAGAGATAATCCCAGAGTTTTGGCGACAGGATGTATTTTTCATCCACACTCGGCTCCAGCAAATCACCCAATGCCGGGCGCTGCTGGGGAAAATGATGGCTAATATCGCGCAGGGAAAAGCTCTGACGCAGATTGAGATCGCGGCGAAAACCTACCAGCACAATACGCTCGCGGTGCTGTGGAAGAAAGTGTTTACCATCAACGATTTTAGGATCGTCTTTGCCGGTGGTCCCGGCATCGGCGATGTCATAACCCAGTTCATCGAGGGTATTCATAATCACTGTGAAGGTTTTGCCCTGGTCGTGGCTCTTCAGGTTTTTAACGTTTTCGAGCACGAAAATAGCCGGACGCTTGGCTTTGATAATGCGGGCGACATCGAAGAACAGTGTTCCCTGTGCTTCACACTCAAAACCGTGTGCACGACCCAACGCATTCTTTTTACTCACACCGGCAAGGCTGAATGGTTGACAGGGGAAACCGGCCAGCAACACGTCGTGATCCGGGATCTGCTGATCAATGTGAGCGTAGGCTTCTGCATCGCTGACCTGCGGTTTACCGCTGAGCGTGACTTCACGGATATCCTGGTTAAAACGATGACTGTTTTCGTCGTTGTACCAGTTGGCTTTGTAGGTTCGTACCGCGTTTTTGTTCCACTCACTGGTGAACACGCACTGTCCGCCAATGGCTTCAAATCCATTGCGAATGCCCCCAATTCCCGCAAACAGATCGATAAAGCGGAAGGGGTAGTGAGGGTGATGTGCCGGAGGGGAAGGGAGCATTTTGCGCAGCAAAGCGACTTCGGCGACTGTCAGTGGCGTCGGCGCGCTCTTGCCATTAACCCGGCGATTCAGTCTTTCCCGGCTCCAGTCATTCTGACCCAGCAAGCGCAATTTCTCTGCGACATATTTTTGTCCGTAAATTTCGAGAACCCGGTCCAGCAGTTCCTTGTCTTGTTCCCGTTGCCGTTTGTCCTCTGCTTCGGCCTGCACCAGCAATTCTTGCGCGATTGAATCAAATTCAGACATAACGTCTCCTTGGGGTTTATGTGTGAAAATATATCACTCAATTGACCCAGAGGAGGAGGGAATTGTGGTTTGCAAAGTATTAGCGGGCGCGCAAGAATGACCGACACTCTGAAGTTTGCCGGAATACGTTATGGAACAACAGGATGTGTCACTCGCCGCACTGGAAGCCTTTTTTCACCAGTGGTCACAACTTGATATTAAGCAGGTTAAGCAATCTGGGGTGTGCACTCATCTGCAGATCGAGCCATTGCGTGCTTTCTTTGATGACCTTGCACAACCGCTAACGGCGGTTACACATCAATCACACTATTTTGATCCCTGGGAGATTGCGGGTCTGCGGCGTAATGAAGTACGTAATTCTGCCATTCTGGCCTGGCTACTGGACCCGGAGGGAAGCCATGGCTTTGGTGACCGCCCTCTGGTGGCATTACTGCATTATGTTCACCAGTGGCGTAAGACGTTTTTTCCAAAGTCTGCGGGTCAATATTGTCGGGTGGAAGTAGAAACAAATCCAACGGGGGATGAGACCAACCGTGTGGATATTGAAATTGATGCGCAAAACTTCTTTTTATTAATCGAAGTAAAAATTGATGCTGCTGAGCAGGAAAAACAAATTCAGCGCTATTGTCAGGAAGCGGAAATACGTGCTGCCGGGCGTGATAAAGCGGTAGTGTTTTTAACTCCGCAGGGACGAGAACCGTTAACGCGTGGTGATGAATTTACGCCTTATGACGTGCCCTGTATTTCATGGCGTAAGTTGGCAAATGTAATAGGCACATCGCTGGATGACAGTTTGCGAAACTTGCAGGCAGGAATCGATATCTCCCCCTCGCGACAGATGGCGGCATGGTCAGTGTTGTGTTTTCTTGAACGTATGCGCCAATTTTAATTAAGGGAAATTATGGCTTTTTTAAGCGAAAAAGAACGTCAGGCTGGCACCTTATTACTGACGCAGTTTGCACTTTTTAATCAGGCTACGGTGGTTTTTGAACAACAAATAGAACCCGCCTTCTGGAAGGGTTTTGATCTCTGTGTCAATCGTATGGCGAATTCATTGGGCTGGGATGAAGATGCGGATTACGAAAATAAAGAAGAGTCATGGATCGCACCGAAAAGCTGGCGCGTAGAAGAAAAGACCTATAAATATTGGTTTGAGTGCCATTCGACTGCCAGGGAAGGATACGATTTTCTGCTCGCGTTATTGACCCGTTGTGGCACTGAAGCGGGTGAATTCGGTTTTAAATTTATCCTGAGTGATAAATATTTTGGTGGAGTAAAGAAGCGCAATCTTTATCTTACGACGCATTTGACTGCTGAGCGTCAGGAAAAGCTAACCGCGCTGAAATTCAGAGATATCACTCAAGGCACATTCTTTTTGCCCATCAAACTGGATCCCTCTCTGGTCGCTGCTTGTTGGCAGGAAAATGGTGCATTTCCCCATGAGCATGAAGTGTTTTCACCCCTGCGTGACGTGCTGAGTATGCTTGAACAGTCTGTAGTGATTTTTGATGAGATATTTTCTGCTCAGGTTGATTTGCCGGAGTAAGCATTAGCTACGCCAGGCAATATGTGCCTGGCGTAGAATCAGTTTATCAGAAGCGATAACCCACACCGACGTTAAAGCCATTAATGTTCACATCGCCATTAAGGTCGGCAGTTGTCCCTTCATAACCTGCATTGATAGAGAAGTTTTCAGTTGGGTTAATGATGATACCTGCGCCATAGGCGAATGACGTAGATTTTTCAGAGATGCTGTCGCGACCCACATAGCCGTCACCGTAATTATTCCAGGTGGTGTTGCCTTCTGCTTTGGTGCGCGCGACACCACCCAGCGCATAAAGAGAAACATATTCGTTAAAACGATAAGCCGGACCAACCATCAGGGAATAATATTTTGCTTCAACGTGGTTATGTACGGAATCATTGTCGACATAATAATTCTGATCTTCATCGCCTTTCATATATGTGAAGGAACCGAGGAAGCTAACTGGGGAATTAAATTCGTAGCGATATTGTAGGTTTACACCGCGGATGTTTTTGAAGTCCTGCACTTTACTTTGTGCGTAACCTACAGAAAACGTGTGGTTTTCTGCAAGAACTGCACCGCTTGTCAGGCCTGCCGCGAGTAATATCGCCAGAGAGATTTTAGTCATTTTCCGTCATCCTTATTCACATATTTATGTCAATTTCGCCCAATCATTTGGCGATAAGTTACGTAATATTTCTGCATTCAGTAATCGGCTAAAATTGTTGGTTTTTTTGCCAGAAGTGAAAATGGGGAATAATCCTAAAGGTCTGTTTTCTCTATCCTGAAATTTGGTAGTTGCGAAGCGAAGTGATGAAAAAGGAAAAATAAAAAAAGTTATAAATAGTGCTTGCTTTATTTTGGTGGGCGTGTGTTAATGGCTGTCGGTTTGATACACAGACCTATCTAAAGCATCTCAGTACATCCCCTCATTTTGAAGTGTCATCGCTACCTTTTCTTTTGAGTCCCGATTGTAAGCTCTGATTAATCTGTATTCGGACCCTGTATGGCCCAAAGGGCTCAAATGAATTTATCAGGTAAAAGAATGTCTACTAAAATGATTGGTGTAGTTAAGTGGTTTAACCCGGAAAAAGGGTTTGGTTTTATTTCCCCGAAAGATGGCAGTAAAGATGTCTTTGTGCATTTTTCTGCGATCCAAAGTAATGATTTCCGTACATTAAACGAAAATCAGGAAGTGGAGTTCTCAGTTGAAAACGGCCCGAAAGGCCCGTCAGCTGTGAATGTGGTAGCACGTTAAGGAGGATAGAGTATGAGTTTGCACCTTCGTTGCCCTACCTGCCATGGTTCGCAATTCCGCAGTTCACCTTATGATGTGAACGAACGTAATCCCCATGGCGCAAAATGTATTTTTTGCAAAAGCAACATGATTGAAAATGTTAATTTTCACGCCCCAATGGTTCGTCCCGCGCTCAAACTGGCTGAATACTGTCGGTAATTTTTGAATAAGCCCGCGCTATGCGAGGCTTATTCCAGGACGAAACAGAGAAGCCGCTGGCCTTGCCGGTGGCTTTTTTTATGCTTTTTATCCCCTGTAGTGCGTTTCCCCTCTCTGGCAATTTGTTAACAATCACGGTATAACACACCTTCTTTGGATGTTTAGATGTCCATACGTTTAGAAGGTAATATGCAAACACAACAAGAAACCAGGCAGTTGCAGCGCACCATGAAAACCCGCCATCTGATCATGTTGTCGCTGGGCGGCGTCATTGGAACAGGGCTGTTCTTTAACACGGGTTACATTATTTCAACCACCGGAGCGGCGGGTACGCTGCTGGCTTATCTTATTGGCGCACTGGTCGTCTGGCTGGTGATGCAGTGTCTGGGCGAGCTTTCGGTGGCGATGCCGGAAACAGGCGCATTTCATGTTTACGCCAGCCGTTATCTCGGGCCAGCGACCGGATATACCGTAGCATGGCTCTACTGGCTGACCTGGACGGTAGCGCTGGGTTCAAGCTTTACGGCTGCCGGGTTTTGTATGCAGTACTGGTTCCCACTGGTGCCGGTCTGGGTATGGTGTGTGGTCTTCTGCGTGGTCATTTTTGCCCTGAACGTTATCTCAACTCGCTTCTTTGCCGAAGGTGAATTCTGGTTCTCGCTGGTGAAAGTTATCACCATCATTGCCTTTATTATTCTTGGTGGGGCCGCCATTTTTGGTTTTATCCCGATGCAGGATGGTTCTCCCGCGCCAGGGCTGGCTAACCTCACCGCCGAGGGGTGGTTCCCGAACGGTGGGTTGCCCATTCTGATGACCATGGTGGCGGTGAATTTTGCGTTCTCCGGCACGGAGCTTATTGGGATTGCCGCCGGGGAAACTGAAAACCCGCATAAGGTGATTCCGGTTGCTATCCGTACGACCATTGCGCGCTTAATTATCTTCTTTATTGGCACCGTTTTTGTGCTCGCGGCACTGATTCCGATGCAACAAGCCGGCGTTGAGAAAAGTCCGTTCGTGCTGGTGTTTGAAAAGGTCGGTATTCCTTACGCCGCTGATATCTTTAATTTCGTGATTCTGACGGCCATTCTGTCAGCGGCGAACTCCGGGTTATATGCTTCCGGGCGCATGCTGTGGTCGCTGTCGAATGAAAAAACACTGCCGCGTTGCTTCTCCCGCGTTAACAAAAACGGGGTGCCCCTTACGGCGCTGTCCGTTTCTATGCTCGGCGGAGTGCTGGCGCTCTTTTCAAGCGTAATTGCACCGGATACGGTGTTTGTCGCCCTGTCGGCAATCTCTGGCTTCGCGGTGGTAGCAGTGTGGATAAGCATTTGCGCCTCGCATTTTGTCTTCCGCCGTCGCCACCTTCAGGCGGGCAAATCTCTTGATGAATTGCAGTACCGTGCCCCCTGGTATCCGCTGGTGCCGGTGTTGGGTTTTGTGCTTTGCCTGGTGGCCTGCGTGGGGCTGGCGTTCGATCCGAGTCAGAGAATTGCCCTCTGGTGTGGACTGCCATTTGTTGCCGTATGTTATGGTGCCTATTTCTTGACTCAATCCCAGAAAAAGCAGGAGCCTGAACATGTCGCAGAATAATCCGCTGAGCCAAATCCTCGAAAAACAGCCGTTTGTGGTGCTGGATGGGGCGATGGCAACGGAACTGGAAGCGCGCGGATGTAATCTCGCCGATAGCCTGTGGTCCGCTAAAGTATTGATGGAAAACCCGGCGCTCATCCGTGAAGTGCACCTTGATTATTTCCGTGCCGGTGCGCAGGTGGCTATCACCGCCAGTTACCAGGCGACGCCTGCCGGGTTTGCTGCTCGTGGGCTGGATGAAGCCCAGTCGCTTGTGCTGATTGGCAAAAGTGTGGAGCTGGCCCGTAAGGCGCGGGAAGCGTATCTGGCTGAAAACCCGATTGCAGGCACGCTGCTGGTGGCAGGTTCGGTGGGGCCTTATGGTGCTTATCTCGCCGACGGTTCTGAGTATCGCGGTGATTATGTTCGCCGTCAGGATGAATTTATTACCTTTCATCGGCCGCGTGTAAACGCGTTGCTGAACGCTGGGGCGGATCTGCTGGCCTGCGAAACATTGCCTTCCTTTGCTGAGATCAAAGCACTGGCAACATTGTTGACCGACTACCCTCGCGCCCGCGCCTGGTTCTCCTTTACCTTACGTGATAGCGAGCACTTGAGCGATGGCACGCCTCTGCGCGAGGTGGTTGCGCTGCTGGCCAATTACCCACAGGTCGTGGCGCTGGGGATTAACTGTATCGCGCTGGAAAACACCACTGCGGCGCTGAAATCGCTGCAACATCTCACAGCGCTGCCTCTGGTGGTCTACCCGAATTCCGGTGAGCACTACGATGCGGTGACCAAAACCTGGCACCATCATGGCGAAGCCTGTGAAACCCTGGCGGGGTATTTACCACAGTGGCTGGATGCGGGCGCGAAGCTGATTGGTGGCTGCTGCCGTACCACTCCGAAAGATATCGCAGCGCTGACCTCCGTTAAATAATCAAGGTAAATTTAATTTTTTACTGCAGCCCGGATGGCCTTGCGCCATGCGGGCTTTACCTTTTCACCTGTTCCAGGCGGATTGTCCCTACCATGTCTTCCTTTGGCCGCCAACATCAGTCGTCAGCAGGTCAACGCACTCTATAACCATCCCACTTTCCCGGTCAGAGAACGCTCGTCGCGTCCAGAGGTGCATGAGGCACTTTCAGACATTATCTACCTGATACACCGGGGGCAGATCGCGCCAGATATCTTCGGCATAGTCCTCGGTAACACTGGCTTTCTTCATATTCCACCATCGTTCAGCTACGAGCTGGAAAGTTTTAGCTTCAAGCGGACTACGCAGTTGTTCTTGCTGATGTTCCTGTGGATCGATCTGTTTCGCCAGGAGAGAACGGGATTCTGCCCGATAGCTTCGAGCATCAGTAGGGTAGCTGACGGGTAGGGACCTGTGCTCTTTTTTGCACGTTTCTTGGTGACAGGGCGAATGTAGCGAAACTGCCAGAGCTTACTACCGCTGGACTTGATTAGCAGAGTAAGTCCGTCACCGTCATACAGCTGGTAATCGGCATCTTTAGGTTTGGAAGCTTTGATTTCCGTATCGGTTAACGGCTTGGTTTTTCTTGCCATGGAGACTAAAAGGTTCGGATTTAATTAGTTCTCTTCGGACTTCGCGGGACAAATTGCAGACACAAAAAAGCCCGCAGGGCTTGCGCCGTGCGGGCTCTTAGGACTTCATCGGATGACTCTGGTAATCACCGATGGAGAATTTTGGTGGAGCTGGCGGGAGTTGAACCCGCGTCCGAAATTCCTACATCCTTGGTACTACATGCTTAGTCAGTTTTTACATTCGCCGGGCACCTGCGAACAGACACGCCACTACCCGACTAGCCTGATTAGTTTTAGCACTTCAGCCCCAGGCAGGACATCCACGCGATCTCTTTTGGGTTTGACCTCTCTTGATCCCCGTCTTAAGAGCGGAAGCTAGGGAGAGAGGGCTCTTAGCAGGTTATTAAGCTGCTAAAGCGTAGTTTTCGTCGTTTGCGACTATTTTTTTGCGGCTTTTTACGAGGCAAACCGCCCCTCGGCATGCACCTTGGGTTTCGCAAATCCCGTCGAATCCAGAATCAGCCCCTAAGTGTGTTGGTAAGTATAACAGATTTGTGACGCGGCACACCAGTCCATATATGCACGACTTTTTCATCCATTGCGATTGCTTAAAGTCTGAGCAATCAGCGCTGCCTTGTCTTTGCCACCAGTTTTATTCCCTAAGGAAACGAAAGTACCTACATATTGCAAAATATGCCGATTGTATTATTGGTGATATATCATGTATAGCTGCATTAATTTATATCTATGTATGATTATTTAAATTCTATTTACTGATTGGTGGCTTTGTTTAAGCGTGGCTAAATAATGAGGGAGGGATAACCTGCTGATATATTCTGTATTCGGAATTTTTACAACAAATTGTGAAATAGGAGTTTGCCTAAAACCTGAACCTTGATTATATCTTTATTTAACCCGGCATTAAACAAGACAAAAGAGATGAAAGGGTAAGTATTATATAAAATCAGCCACTTATGTGTTGTTTTGAAATTACATAGCATAACCTATTTATATCGCCAGCAGAAATGCGGTGCGGGGATTCCTGCGCTTTAATATTTGCCAGCGATACCGATAATATTGCTCTGGTACTTGAGGTGAAATATATGTCCACGCAAAGCAGCCTTCCAGGATCCACCGACGTAATTAATAAGAAAACAGGTGACGTTGTTGCGGAATATGCGAAAGGTAGCGATCGTGTCGTCAACCTTACGGAAACCAGTGTCGTCCGTGTTAATGCCTCTCCTGAAACCGTTAATTACTATGAGCGTCAAGGAAATGACCTGATTGTCCATATGAAGGATGGAACGACGGTACGCTATAACAGTTTCTTTACCCTTGATTCCGATGGGCTGCACAGCCAATTGATCTTTGAAGATAGCCTCGGTACGCACCATGCGGCCTTCCCATATGCCGCTGAAGCGGGGCCGGCAGTTGCTGAAACCATCGTGCCAACCTATGCAGATGTCGCTCTGGGCTCGCTGATAGGTGCTAGCGGAATTTCAGCGATGGCCGTACTTGGTGGACTGGCAGCCGTCGCGGGTATCGCAGGCATTGCCGCTGCCGCAGGCGGCGGTGGTGGCGGTGGCGGTGGTGGTGGTGGTGGTAATAACGGCGGTGGCACTGACCCAGGTAACCCCGGTAATGGTGGAACGGATCCAGGCAACGGCGGAACCGATCCTGGCTCGCCTGGCACACCTGTACTCAGATTTGCAGTTATTGGCACCAACAACATGCTGAACTCGAATGATGTTCTGGTATCTCAGGCAATTTCTGGCACCACGGATGTTGCGAATGCAGGCAGCCAGATTGTTATTCGAAGTGGGAACTTTACCTGGACAACGGTAGTTCAAAGCGATAGCAGTTGGGTGGTCTGGTTACCCCCTTCGACGTTGGCACTTTTTTCCCAGGGTGTACATACCATTAATGTCACCATCACTACCCCCGGTGGCAGGACGGTGACCGAATCCAACGAATTTACTGTCGATACTATTCCGCCAGCCTTGTCTCTCACTCAGTTTGCGACGGGGAATGTCGTCGATCTTGAACTGACTGAAGCTGATAAACTGGTACGCGGCTACGCAAGCGTAGCGGATCAGGGAAGTACGGTGACCGTCACGTTAAACGGTAAGAATTACACGGCCATCGTCGATGCAAATGGCTACTGGCAACTGAGCATTCCGCATGCGGATATGGCCGCATTGCAGGATGGCCAAAGTTATACCATCAATTATCGGATCGTCGATCTTGCAGGCAACGTCACACAGGATCAGCAAACGGTCAGCACCAATTTTACTACCCCGAATATTACTATTGACCCGGTCGCCAGCGACAACATCATCAACTCTGCTGAAGTTCTGCTTAATCAGACTCTTTCAGGTAATACCATCAACATCCCTGCCGGACAAATTGTCACAATTACGCTGGGGAGCAAAACCTATTATGCCGTCGTGTTGGGAGATGGCTCCTGGAAAGTAAACCTGCCTGCGGGAGACCTGGGGGCGCTTTCACAAGATAATAACACGCTCACTGTGACGGTCAATGATAGCGACGGCAATACTATCGTCAGAACGGTCCCGATTAGTGTAGATACCACGCAGCCGGGTATCGCTATTGCCATTCTTTCAACGGATGATTATCTCAATGTCAGCGAGGCTGCAAACCCACTGGAAGTTCGCGGTATCACGACAGTTACGGGACCAGGTGTCACCATTACCGTGAGCGTCAATGGTAAGGATTATGAGGTCACCAACATTGATGCTTCTGGCCGCTGGAGTGTGAGTATTCCTTCGGCTGATTTGCTGGCAATGACGGACGGGCCGAACGTGATCACGGCGACCGTCAGCACCAATACTCAGTTCGCGCAGGATACCCATACCCTGAATGTGCAGATCCACCATCTGCCTGAACCTGTCATCAACCCACCATTTGGTGACGGCTATCTCAATGCAGCGGAAAAAATCCAGGATCAGGTACTGAGTGGTAACACTGGTGTCACCAGTACTGGGCAAAACGTCACTGTCCAGGTGGGCGGGAAAACGTACCAGGCGACGGTGGATAATGATGGTAACTGGAAAGTCACCGTTCCTGCCGGCGATTTGCAGAGTATCCCGGACGGCTTACTGACTGTCACGGTCAATGCCAGCGATGCGTCGGGCAACTCGACACCCGTGACACAAACCGTCACTGTCGACACACTTCCGCCTCCGCTTACCGTATTGCCACTGACAACTGACGGCAAACTCAATGGTGCCGAGCTGACGCAAAACCAAACGCTGAGCGGCATTAGCGCCGTCAGTGAACAGGGGCAAACGGTGGTGGTGACCCTGAACGGCAAAACCTATACCGCCGTGATTGGCAGCGACGGCAACTGGCAACTGGCATTGTCATCAACGGATCTGGGTCAGTTACAAACGGGGAATTACCCGCTGACGGTCACGCTCACTGATGCTGCCGGGAACTCCACTACGGTGACACAAACGGTCAGCGTAAAAACCACTGCGTTGCAGGTTGGAGTGCTGGAGCTATCAGACGGTAACTCGCTGGATGCGGCAGAAGTGAAAGTCGATCAGATCCTGCACGGCACTTCAAATGCGGAAGCGGGCAGTATTGTGACGGTGACGCTGGGCAGTGGCACGTATCAGGGGGTAACGGATGCGTTAGGCAACTGGCAGGTCACGCTACCGGCCGTTGAGCTGCAAAAACTGAGTGATGGTACGCATAATCTGACGGTCAGCGTGACCGATGCCTATGGTCAGACTCGTACCATTGATTCCAGCTTCGATGTCGATGCCGCGGCTGATGCAATCGCGATCAGCATTATCTCCAGTGATGACTACCTGAACGCCAGTGAGGCAATGGGTGGATTGACTGTCCAGGGTAATAGCGCCGGGTTACCGGCCGGCACCATCGTGACGATTTCACTGAATGGCGTCAATTATTTAGCGGCTATTCAGGCGGATGGCACCTGGCAGACGTTCATTAATTCCACCTCTCTCAGTGCATTAACCGATGGTGCACATACCATCCAAGCGACGGTGGTGACAGCAAATGGCACTGTGATTGACAGCCACAATTTCACTGTAGCGATCCACACGCCGGTAGTAGTGATTACTAACACACCTTTTGTCGATGGGATTGTGAACCTGGCGGAATCCGGCCAGAGCCAGACCATTACCGGGACGACGGGGGTAACGGGAGCCGGTCAGACCGTGGTGGCAACACTCAATGGCCAGCAGTATATCGGTGTCGTTAACAACAACGGCACCTGGTCGGTGACCTTGCCACAAGGGGCGATGGAGAGCCTGAGCAACGGTCCTGGCTCCATCACTGTGGTGGCGACTGATGTCGCCGGTAACAGCAACAGCAGTAACGTTAACTTCACCATTGATAAAACGCCGCCGACCCTGTCGATTACACCACTCAATGGCAACGATGTCCTGAATGCCAACAACGTGATCAACGGTGTGTCATTGGGCGGTACTACTTCAGCGGATACAGCGTCGGTTGTGGTGACCATTAACGGTACGAATTACAGCGCGATTGTGACTAACGGAAGCTGGAGTATTGGACTGGGCAACGGTGTACTGAGTGGTTTGGCGCAAGGGCTGAGCTCTTACACGGTGACGGCGACCGACGCCTCCGGTAACACCACGTCGGTTATTCGTAATGTTAATGTCGACACTACTTCGCCAAACGTCACCCTGAACCCGGTTACCGTTGATAACACACTTGATTCTGCTGAGTTGAGCACCGGTTTTAGCCTGAGCGGCAAAACCGTACCGGCGGAACCGGGTGCAACGGTGACGATCAACCTTAACGGCACGACCCTGACGGGTATCGTGGGCGCAGACGGTGGCTGGTCGATTGCCGTCTCACCGAGTGTGGTAAGCGGCCTGACGGATGGCACCTATCTCATTTCCGTTACGGTGACGGATACGGCGGGTAATGTTTCTCAAACGGTTACCAATTCCTTTAACGTTGATACCACTGTCAGCGCTATCGCTATCAACCCGGTTGAATCCGATGACAAAATCAGCGCTGCTGATATTGCCGATGGTTTGACGATCAGTGGTACGTCGGTGCGTATTCCTGAAAACGGCACCGTCACCATTACCCTGGGTGGCGTGCAATACACCACCACGGTCAATGCCAGTGGTTTCTGGCAATTGACTATACCCACCGCTGCAGCCGCTGCGATTGCCGATGGCGCCGCGACAGTCACGGTATCGGCGGTGGATGTGGACGGCAAAGCCGTGTCCGGAGAACACTCGTTCACCATCATCACCCATACGTTGCCGCAGCCAACCATCAATGCCCCCTTTGGGGATGGCGTGGTGAATGCTGCAGAAGCGGCTGCAGGTGGCAGCCTCAGCGGTAATACCGGCGTGGTGGGGGCAGGGCAGACGGTAACGGTCAGACTCGATAATGGTTCGCTGCTGACGGCCACTGTCGATGCCAACGGCAACTGGACGCTGCCAATGACGCCAGCGCAACTTGGCGCACTCACACCGGGCAGCCACACCGTCACCGTGACGGCCACGGATGCGGCGGGTAACCAGAGTACTGCCACCACGCCAATGATAGTGGATACCGTTGCGCCGACTGTCTCTATCGATTCGGTTACCGGCGATAACATTGTTAACAGCGCAGAGGCGGCAGGTGCCGTCAATATTACCGGTACAGGTGTTTATGATGCGGCGCATGCCCAGACCATTACCGTGCTGGTCAATGGTCAGAACTATGACGCCATTCTGCAGGCCAATGGAACCTGGAGCATTACCTTGCCTGCGGGGGCACTGGCAGGCGTACCGGATGGCCCGGTTACAGTGAAAGTGACCATCACCGATTACGCCGGTAACAGCAACACGCAGACCACCAGCTTTACGCTGGATGCTTCGCCCGCGAATGCGCCACTGGTGCAGATTGGGAAAGTCTCTGGTGATGATTTTATTAATGCCAGTGAAGCGGGCCAAACACTGTCTATCACGGGTACGTCGGTGCGAGTGGAGCAGGGGCAAACGGTCACTGTGACGCTGAATGGCAAAACCTACACGGCTATCGTGCAGGCTGACGGGACATGGACCGCAAATGTGCCTTCGACAGATTTGGTAAATGTGCCTGATGGTGCCCAGGTCATCACCGCAGCAGTGACAGATGTGGCGGGTAACAGCGCGTCGGCTAACCACGGTGTAACCTTTGTGGCGCAACCAGCCTCACAGCCGACCATCACTATTAATACGGTGGCGCAGGATGATGTGATTAACGCCATTGAGCATAACGAGCCTCTGAATATTACCGGGGTGTCGACACATCTCGCCGCCGGTACGGTGATTACCGTGCTATTTAATGGCCAAACCTATCCTGCCAGCGTCGGCAGCAATGGTGGCTGGAGCATCACGGTGCCACGTGCCGATGTCCAGGCGCTCAGTGATACGCCGACAAACGCGCCTTACGTTATTTCCGCATCAGCCAGCGATGCGGCACAAAACCCAGCTAGCGCTACCCACAATGTCACCGTCGATACCAGCGCGCCGACCCTGGTTGTCGATATCGCCAACTCGTTCCTCAGTGATTCGCGAGTCAGCATTGCCGAAGCTGCCGTCGATCAACAGGTCAATGGCACTGGTACGGCGGGTGAGACAGTGATGCTGACGATCAACGGTAAAACGCTCTCTGCGGTGGTAGAGCAGAACGGGACCTGGTCGATGGCAATCTCTTCGACCGACCTGAAATCCCTGCCGCAAGGTTCTTCACAACTTACATTCACCAGTACAGATGCACAGGGGAATGCCAGTTCCCAGACGGTGGGTATCAACGTGAAAACGCTCGGTGGGCCGAGCATCACGCTTAACACCATGTTCGGTAATAACATCGTTAGCATCAGCGAAGCGGCCAACGGTGCAACGCTGACAGGGACGGCAAGCGGATTGACCACGGGCTCAACCGTGACTGTGAATATTAATGGTCAGCTTTTCACTGGCACGGTATCCGGGAATACCTGGTCGGTCGCAGTAGGGGCCGGGCTTCTGACCACCAGCGGGCAATTCACCGTAACGGTGACGGCGCAGGATGCCTGGGGCAACCCGGCGACGGTTAACGGTAATCTGGACGTGGTGTTGCAACGCCCAACAGCGGCATTGGTTCCTCCGTTGTTCGGGGATGACAATATCCTTAGCCAGGCGGAAGCCAATGCAGGCGTACAACTGACAGGTTCGACCGGTCAGGCGGGGCCAGGGCAGACGGTCAAAATCATCCTCGATAACATGCAGGAGTATACCGGTTCCGTTGATATAAACGGCAACTGGACGGTAACACTGACGCCACAGCAGTTGAACGCGATAATTGATGGCACCCACAGCGTGCAGGTTTCAGTTACTGACCGTGCGGGCAATACTGCCGTTTCCACAGGAACCGCGATTAATGTGCGTACGGATACGTTGCCGGAACCTGAACTGACGCAGCCGTTTACCGACGGCATCCTCAGTTATGCTGAAGCAACGGCGAATACAGGACAGACGATTGGCGGTCAGACGGGATTGACAGCTGCGTTGATCAAAACCGTGATGGTCAGTATCAACAATGGAACGGCGGTCGCCGCAACCATTAACGCAGATGGTAGCTGGTCGTTGCCTTTAGACAGCGCCACTCTGCAGGCGCTGCCGGATGGGGTGTTGCAGGTCAGCATTACCGTGACGGATATCGCCGGTAACCAATCCAGCGGGCAAGGCAGTTTTGAAGTTATTACTCATAACCTGCCGCAGGCAAACTACACCACGCCATTTGGTGATTTCACCATCAGTGCCAGTGAGACGTTGAGCGATCAACTGATTACCGGGAATACGGGCGTCACGGGGGCAGGACAAACAGTATCCGTTGTATTGGGAACCAAAACCTATATCGGCACGGTGGACGACAACGGTGACTGGGTGGTGACGGTCGGGCAGGCCGATCTGGCTGCACTGACCAATAATTCCTCTCTGGCATTTAGCGTGACAGTAACCGATCGCGCGGGGAACTCCGCATCAACGAATCCAGATCCTGCCATCACGCCAAACGTGACGGTTCACACCAGCTTGCCTGCACCGACCATTACGAATCCGTTTGGTGACGGTATCCTCAACATTACGGAAGCCGCAGGGGCCGTGACACTTGCAGGGACAACCGGCGCTACCGGGGCGAATCAGTATGTGACGGTGAAAATTGATGTCAACGGCATCACCTATACCGCCAATGTGGATACCTTCGGTAACTGGTCGGTGAACTTACCGGCAGGTTCGTTGCAATCGCTGACCGCGGGGCAGCATCAGATAACCATTTATGCCCAGGATCAATACGGTAACAGCAACACCAGCACCACCAATTATCAGGTTGCGTTGACCCCACCTGCGGTGACGATCACCACACCTGTATTTGGTGATGGCTACGTCAGCACGGCAGAAGTGACTGCCGGTACTGTGCTGCGCGGAACCTTCTCCACCTCTTACCCGACCGGAACCGTGGTCAAGGTGACCATTGGCAACCAGACCTTTGATGCAACAATCAACGGCACGCAATGGTCGCTGACGATGGATGCCACCGCCTGGGGCACCGTCACGGCCAGGGGCGTACAGAGCATTATCGTGTCGGTTGAGGACGGTGCGCACAATATTAATACCGCCACCTCCACCGTGACCCTACTGCTGGATAATCCGACCGTGACTGTCGGCACGCAGTTTGCCGGTGATAACGTGCTCGATTATGCCGAAAGCCTGACCAGCCAGACAATTACCGGGACATCCACCCATTTGCAAACGGGTGACACTATTCGGGTCACCTTTACGGGGGGGAGTGTCTTTACCACCACCGTACAGGCGGATGGAAGCTGGTCTCTGCTGTTAACGCCAGCGCAGATGGCCACATTGCAGGCCGGGCAAGTCACGGTGCAGGGGATCGACAAAGCGGGCAACATTGGGGGAACGGCAGGCAACGGCGGTACGCTGACCCTCAACCTGACGCCGCCGACCTATTCCGTCAATATGGATTTGGTCGCCGGGGATAACTACGTCAATGCCGGTGAATTTACCAATGGCAATCTGCATCTGTCGGGGCACGCTTTCAACCTGGTCGGCACCACGCTGACTATTTTCAACGGTTCCACCCCATTGGGCACCGCGACAGTCAATGCCGATGGCAGTTGGACCTTTGATATCCCGCGTGCTTCTCTGTCGGACACGACTTACACCTTCACCGTACAGAGTAATGCTCAGCCCACCATTTCAGCCTCGCAAACGGTCGTTGTTGATACCCTTGCGCCAACATTAACCGTGGGTGCGTTTGCCGGGGATAATCTGGTGAACGCTACGGAGAAAGGTGTCGCTCAAACGATTAGCGGAACCTCCGATGCTAACGGTAGCCTGGTCACCATTACCCTGAATGGCAAAACCTACTCAGCGCTGGTGGCCGCCGGTGTCTGGTCAGTAGAGGTACCGCAGGCAGATATGTCTGCATTGGGTAACAGCAGTTACACCATTAATGCCACCATTCGCGACCCGGCAGGCAATCAGACTAATGCGTCGCAGACTTTTACCGTCGACAGCGTTGCGCCGTTGTTGCAGGTCAATACGCTGGGGATCCCGGCAGTTCTGAGCACCGTTAATATGGCGTCCGGTGTTGTGGTGCAAGGGCAGGGGGAACCGGGTAACACGGTTGAAATCAAACTGGGGCCACTCACCTGGAGCGGTACCGTCAGCCCACAGGGTACCTGGAGTTACACCTTCCCGCAGTTGGACCTCTCTTCACTGACGGATGGCCCTCAGGTGGTCAGCATTACGTCAAAAGATGCTGCGGGCAACGTCTCTACTAACAGTGTCTCGCTCAATGTTGCGCTGAACGCGGGTCTTGGGGTGGCGGTCGATCAGGTATTTAACGATGGCATCCTGAATGTGGCTGAGTCGCTGGTAACACAAACACTCACCGGGCATATCAACGGCGACTACCGGGGCGCGAAAGTATCACTGACGATTGCGGGAGCCAATTTTACCCTCAATAACATTCCGGTCGCGGCAGATGGTTCCTACTCCTTCTCACTGCCGCCGTCTATCTGGGTAGGGTTGGTGACCAATACGCTGCAATTGCGTGTTGATGTGGTGGATGCTAACGGTAACACGACCTATAAAACGGTCGATTTTGGTCTCGCATTGACCAATCTACCCGTGGTGAGCAACGTGCTGGTGGCCGGTGATAACTTCCTCAATCTGGCAGAGAGCGGGGCGACACAGGTCATTTCGGGGACCGTCAGCAATGTCAGTAATGTTGTCGGGGTGGTGATTAATTTTGGCGGACAGGCAATTAATGCCACCGTCGATGCCCTTGGCAACTGGACGGCCAATCTTCCGTCCACGCTACTCGGAGCATTACCGGATGGTACGGCGACGGTCGGTGTTGCGGTAACCGATAAATATGGCAACGTCGTTAATTCCAATGCCAGCTTTACGGTGGTTAGCCACAACCTGCCTGCTATCTCGCTGGATGCCTTGTTTGGTGATGGTGTGCTGAGTATTCCTGAGCTGACCAATGCGCTACTGACCGGTACGGCGACTAACCTCGCTGGACGCACGTTGACTATCCAGATTGGGAGTGCGACGGCGTTCACGACCAACGTCGATAACACCGGACACTGGTCGGTGAATCTGCCGGATGCAGTGAAGTCGGTCTTGCAAGGGCTGGGTACGGGCAACCAGACCGTAACCATTACGGCCACTGATCAGTACGGCAACCCTGCTACTCAAACCGGTACTATCAAAATCGATCTGGTGGCTCCGGTGCTCAACAGCGTGGTGCTGTTTGGTGATGGGCTGCTAAATGTCGCCGATTCACTGATTAACCAAACGATTACCGGTGTTGTATCCAATGCACCGCTGGGTTCAACGGTACAGGTGACTATCGGTACGAAAGTGTTCAGCGGGGTGGTGAACGCATCCGGCGGCTTCTCAATCGGTTTAACGCCTACCGATCTGGCAAGCCTGGCAGATGGGACCTTCACACCGTCGGTGAAAATCACTACCCCGGACGGTAACGTTTCAACCACCGCAGGTGCAGCGGTGACGGTAGGGCTGAAAAACCTGCCAACGGTGGCGATTACTTCCCTGTTCGGTAATGACGGCTATCTGAACCATACCGAAGCACTGGCAGCCCAGACTATCTCCGGTACCGTCACCGGGCTGACATCCGGTCAGGTATCAGTGACTGTCGGCGGCACAACGTACCAGACGGCAATCACGAATGGCACCTGGTCGCTGGCACTGTCAGCGGGCGTGCTGGCATCGATTGCGGATGGCGCGATGACGGTTACGGCATCGGTAACGGATGCCGTAGGGAATACCGTTTCCGGTAGCCAACTGATTAACGCCATTGTGCAAGCTGTACCGACGGTTGGCCTTAACCCGCTGTTTGGTAACGGCATTCTTGACCTGGTCGATCTGCTGACTAACCCTATCCTCTCCGGAACCAGTACGCACCTGGCAGTGGGATCGCAAATTGTGGTGACTGTCGGGGCCCTGACCTTCAATACCACTGTTGGTGCAAACGGGCAGTGGCAAATCACCGTGCCTGCTCTGTCACTACAAAATTTGCAGGACGGCACGAACAATCTGCAGGTGACTGTCAAAGCCACGGATGTGGCGGGTAACGTTGCGACTATCTCCCAGGACGCCAGCGTTGCGATTCAGGCAACACCGACGGTCTCCATCACCTCTCTGTTTGGTGACGGTGCCCTGAACCTTGCCGATGTCGGTGTCGCACAGACCATTATTGGTACCAGCCAGAATGCAGTCGGTACAACGCTTTCAGTCTCCGTTGGCGGGAAAAGTTACACCACGACAGTTGCTGCTGACGGTAGCTGGAGTGTTACGGTACCAAAAGCGGATCTCAGCGCTCTGACCGACGGCTCCCAGGCTGTCAGCGTCGCAGTCACCAACGCCGCCGGTAAACTGGCGACGGTTGCCGGAGCCGTGGACGTTATCACCCACAACCTGCCAACAATTTCGTTGACCTCACTGTTTGGTAACGATGGTTACCTGAACATCAGCGAGGCAGCAAATGGACAGGTCATCGGCGGCAAGATTGGTGGTGTCGTCAGCGGCTCTACGGTTGTGGTGACCCTGGGAGGGACGCAGCTTAATGCTACCGTGGATGCTAGTGGTAACTGGACGGCGACGGTCAATAAATCGCTGCTGCAAGGTTTGTCGAACGGTACGGCCACCGTTGGGGTGTCGGTAACAGACCGCGTAGGCAACACCACGGCAACCTCTACCGACGTACAGGTGAAATATACTCAGCCAACGCTGAGCATGACGCCGCTGACCAACGTGGTCGGCCTGTTGACTAACGTCCTGCTAGGTTTGGTAGGGTCGGTAAAACTGACGATCAGCGGTTCTTCAACTAATCTCAGCCAGGGTTCTATTGTTCACCTCAATCTGGTGAATCTGGCGACGTCAACGGCCATTGTGGGTTCTGACGGGAAATGGTCTGCGCAGCTCGATGTTGGGCTGGATCTGGCGAAGATCCTGTCGCTGAGCACCATCATTAACCTCTATGCCGCTGATGTCGCAGGTAACGTTGGTTATCTCAACGTCGGGTTAGGTGGGGGAAATCCGACCACAACGCCGCCAGCAGGTACCACTTCGCTGATGGCGGAAGCCGCGACCTTCTCACTGATGGCAACAAGTGCAGTGGAAAGTTCGGATTCCACAGCCCAGACAACGGACAGCACAGCGACCACCACCGCGCATGCGACGACGGCGGCGACAACCACGACTACGACCACGGAAAGCACCACAACAGAAAGCGTAGCGGCAACGGATACCGCCTACACAATTGGTGGCCTTAGTATCGATTTGGCTGATGGAACCAGTCAAAGCGGGGATAGCGTGCACGGTAGCACGGGGAGCGACACCATTCACCTGTCGACACTTGGATTCACTGAAATCGACGGCGGAGCCGGAACCGATACCCTGGTGCTGGATGGTGCAAGCCTGGTGCTGAATCTGATCGACCTTGCGGGCAAAGTCCACAACATTGAAGTGATTGATTTGGGTAAATCGGGCACCAACAGCGTCACGTTGGACGTGAACGAGGCACTCACCATCACCGACAAACCGGAAGACGATTTGCTGATCAAAGGGACTGTGGGTGACCAGATAAACCTCAAGCACGGGGCGAATGATACCTGGGCCATTTCAGGACAGCGCGAAGTGGATGGTGTGCAGTTCGATATTTATCACAACAGTTCGCAGGTCAATACACTTAGCGATGTGCTTATCCAGCATGGCCTGCACGTCAATATGGTTTAAGAGTAAGGGGATACTGCCTCAGGGAAGAGGCGGAAAAGAGACAATATCACCACGGGCAATCCTAAGGTGGATTAATGAAACGTGCCGTATGTTTGTTATTAATGGTCATGCCCGTTACGAGCCTTATGGCAGCAGCAAGTGATGACGCGCAATTTCGTTGGCAGTCAGCGCCGAGTGAACAGCTTCAGGCTCAACTCACAATCAAGGAAGCGATCCTGCGTGCGTTCGCGCGAAATCCAAAAATAGCCCAGGCGGCTGCACAAATTCGCGTGGGTAAAGCCAACCTTAGCGAGGCAGAAAGTGCCTGGTTCCCGCAGGTTTCATTGCAGGGGAATGTGGGGCGCTCTCACCGAACAGATTCCGCAGGGTCGTTAAACAATAATGGCTCCGGTGGCGTGACTTTAAAACAGTTGCTGTATGACTTCGGCAAAACCGGGGGGAGCATCGACGAGCAGCATAACTTGTCGGACGCTTACCGTTACGATCTCTATAACACCTTAAACGAAGTCGGTATGCAGACCCTGCAATATTACCTGCAGGTTAAACGCTATCAGGCTCTGGCTCAGGCGGCACGTAACAATATTGTGTCGCTCAAAGGCGTGCAGGAGATGGCCGATCTTCGTGCTGGTGCTGGGTTAAGTTCGCAATCAGATGGATTACAGGCTCAGTCACGTATCGCCGGTTTGAATGCCACGCTCGCCACCTACGAAGCACAAATGCGCACGGCACAGGCCGCACTCAGCGTCCTGACAGGCGTGGTCTCTGACTCTCTCCCCGATCTTCCTGACTCGTTGATGCAACAGAAGATAACGTTGCAATCCCTTCCTTACGAGAAGAGTAATGCCGTGCGCAGCGCACAATCCAAACAGTTAGCCGCCCAGGATCGCATTCGTCAGGCACGGGCGCAGCACTGGCCGACGGTCTCCGTCCAGGCAGGCAGAACGCGTTATGAAAATGAAAACAGCAGCTACTGGGATGACCAGGTGCAACTGGTGGTGGACGCACCTCTCTACCAGGGGGGGGCGGTAAGTGCCAGGGTCGATGCGGCTGAGGGCGATCGCGCCAGTACTCAGGCTGCGATAGAGGCCAGCAAGCTGGATATCAACCAGCGTGCGGCAACCGCATGGGCAGATTTGGTCGGCGCTCAGCAGCGCCAGCAGGCGGGAGACGCACAGATGATTAGTGCTAACCGTGCCAGGGCCGTCTACCGGGATGAGTATCGCTTGAGTAAGCGAAGCCTGAACGACCTCCTCAGCATTGAACAGGATGTTTTTCAGGCTGAAAGCTCTTCGATTGTGGCCCGCTATGACGCCTGGGACGCGGCTGTGCGTTATGCCGGGGCCGCCGATAATTTACTCGACATGCTGGGCATTGAGCGCAGTCGTACCGTGGGTGATGACCTGCCCGCCCTATAAGCGCTTATCGCGCAGGAGATGTCATGCAAGAGCCTGATACCGAAAGCTGGATTAGTGTCATGGTCCGTGCAGCGGGGCGTTTTGGCCTGCCTGCGGATGCGCCTGCGGTTCGACAGCAAATGCGCTGGTTTGAATCGCTGCCGTTGAACGCCCGTCTGGAGAGACTCAGTGGGTTAATGGGGTTACAGGTACGTACGGTGCCGACGGCAAAAATGCGCTGGAATGCGCAAAACCTGCCAGTCATTGTGCAACTGGAGGAAGATGGCGAACTGATGTTACTGGAGTCGCTGGATGCTGACGGACTGGTCACCTACTGGCTGGGTAACGGTGGAGATTTAGTTCGCGAAGAGCCACTGGAAACGCTGCTCACCCGTGTCAAACCTGATGTGGTGATGCTCGGTATTGCAACCCGTGGTCGGGATTCACGTATTGATGATTTTACGCGGCCCTGGGAAGCGCACTGGTTCTGGCAGCACTTTCGTCACACAGGGCGGAAACTGTCGGAAATCGCGCTGGCGTCCGTCGTTGGCAACGTACTGGCGCTGGGGGGGATCCTGTTTTCCATGCAGGTCTACGACCGTGTCATTCCTGCTCAGTCAGTGCCAACACTCTGGGTGCTGTTTTTCGGCGTACTGTTTGCCGCCGCGCTTGAATACTTCATCCGCCTGGCGCGAACCCATGTTTCCGACATTATGGGCAAGCATATTGATCTGGATATCTCCGCGCTGTTTTTTGCCCGTGCGATGGCTATCAAGAATGATGCCCGGCCTAAATCCACCGGCTCCTTTATTTCGCAATTACGTGAACTGGACCAGGTGCGCGAGCTGCTGACCTCCACCACGGTGGGAGCGGCCATGGACATTCCGTTTGTGCTGCTGTTCCTTGGCATTATGGCGCTGGTCGGTGGCCCACTGGTTATCATCCCGCTGATCGCCATTCCATTGATTGTGATTCCGGGTCTGTTGGTGCAGTGGCCAATGGCGAAGCTCGCCAAAGAGGGGATGCGAGAAAGCGCAATCCGTAATGCGGTGCTGGTGGAGTCCATCGAAGGGGTGGAGGACATTAAAGCGTTGCAGGCGGAACCTTACTTCCAGCGCCAGTGGGAAAATACGCACGCTGTGGGGGCGAACGTCGGTATGAAGCAGCGTGTGTGGGGGGCAAGGCTCAGCGGCTGGGCGTCTACCGTACAGCAAATTACCTATGCCGGGATGCTGGTGTTCGGCTGTTTTCTGGTGATTGATGGCAGTATCACCACCGGTACGCTGGTGGCCTGCAGCCTGCTCTCTTCTCGTACTATCGCGCCGTTGATGCAACTGACGATGGTCTTCTCTCGCTGGCAACATGCGAAGTCAGCCATGACCGGGTTGAATGAACTGCTGAAAAAGCCACTGGATAAAGAGGCCGACAAAAAGATGGCCCACTGCCCGGTTCTGGCCGGGCATTACCAGGTCCAGCAGATGCAGTACAGCTATGACATTGAAAAGGGGGAGCAGGCGCTGAACATCAGCGAACTGGAGATCAAACCCGGCGAACGTGTGGCGATTCTCGGTAAAACAGGAGCCGGTAAATCAACGCTCCTGAAGTTACTCTCCGGCCAGGCACAGGCCAGCAAAGGGAAAGTGATTATCGACGGCGTGGACATGGCGCACATTGACCCGACTGACGTGCGGCGACAGGTGGGTTATCTGTCTCAGGACTCGCGCCTCTTCTTTGGTACGCTGCGGCAAAACCTGATGCTCGGTCATCCTCATGCTACCGACGCGGAGCTGATTCAGGCTCTGCGTATCAGTGGCGCGATTGGCATGGTGCAGCAGGATGCCGCCAGCCTTGACCGGTTGATTAATGAAGGCGGACGGGGACTGTCCGGCGGGCAGCGGCAAATGGTTTTGCTCAGCCGCTTGATAGTGCGTAATCCGCAAATTGTGTTGCTGGATGAGCCCACCGCATCAATGGATGAGCAACTGGAAGGCTGGGTTATCCGTCAGCTCCAGCAGTGGCTGACCGGACGCACGCTGGTGCTGGTCACACACCGCCCGGCGTTACTTAACCTCGTCGATCGTATTGTGGTGATGGAGAACGGCAAAGTCGTCGCCGACGGCCCGCGTGATACCCTGCTTAAACAGGCGACCCGTAACAGCAATGTGGCATCGATCGCCTGAGGAGGAGTCAATGAGTCAACTCTCGATGCAGGATGATTTGGCGCGCCAGGGACGATTTTACTCATCGGTTATCTGGCTGACGTTGATTGGGCTGGTGCTGTTTATCCTTTGGTCGTCCTGGGCAATCCTCGATGAAGTGACGGTCGGTACAGGCAAAATCACCCCGTCGACCCACGCGCAGGTGATTGAAAGTCTCGATGGAGGGATTGTCAGCGCACTGATGGTGAAAGAGGGGGATATCGTTGCCCGGGGTCAGATGCTGGCCCGCCTTGACCCGACGCGCTTTCAGTCTAACTACGGTGAAGCCGCTGCGCGTGCCAGAGCGCTACGGGCGTCGAGCGAACGTTTACGCTCGGAGTTAACGGGTGAGCCGCTGCGCTTTAGCGCGGAATCGATGCGCGAACCGGAACTGGTTGCCCGTGAGCGGCAGTTGTACGAGTCACGCCGTCGTAATTTGAATGAAACGGTCGCTAACTTGCAGAAGTCTTATCAACTGGTCATGGCCGAGATGAAGATGACACAGCCATTGGTGGCAAGAGGTGCTGCCAGTGATGTGGAAGTGATCCGCTTGCAGCGTCAGGCGACGGAGCTGAAAGGCAAGATCGATGAAGCGCGCAACCAGTTTGCCGTGCGCGCGCGTGAGGAGCAGGTGAAAAATAACGCTGACCTTGATGCACAGCTACAGGTGATGGCGGGGAAAGCGGATCAGCTCGATCGTGCGGTGATCAACTCGCCGGTACGCGGCATCGTTAAAGATATTCAGGTGAATACGGTTGGTGGCGTTCTCCAGCCGGGCGGTAAGCTGATGGAAATTGTGCCGCTCGAAGATCAGTTGCTGGTGGAGACGCGTATTAACCCGCGTGACATCGCTTATATTCGCCCGGGGTTACCCGCGACGGTAAAAGTGACGGCTTATGATTCGTCTATTTATGGCGACCTCAAAGGCACGGTGGAAGTGGTGTCCCCGGACACATTGCAGGATGAGGTTCGTCGCGATCAGTTTTACTACCGCGTCTACGTGCGTACTCAGAGCGCTGAGCTAAAAAATCGTAGCGGCAAAAGCTTCCCTATCCTGCCGGGGATGATTGCGAACGTGGAGATTAAAACCGGACAGAAATCGGTGATGGATTATCTGATCAAACCACTGAACAAGGTCAACGAAGCGCTGCGGGAAAGGTAATTTGGGGCCGGACGCGTCGACTGAGGCGTCCGGTTAGCCAGGGGCTTAGCGGCCCGCATGTTTCATAATGCGGGCTTTATCCAGTTGCCACTCGCGATCTTTCAGGTCGGAGCGCTTGTCATGCTGTTTCTTACCTTTCGCAACGCCGATTTTGACTTTACACCAGGCGTTCTTCCAGTACAGAGAGAGGGCGACAACGGTGTAGCCTTCTCGGTTAACGCGCCCGTACAAAGAGTCCAGTTCGCGCTGATTAAGCAGCAGCTTACGGGTGCGAGTTGGGTCACAGACATAGTGACTGGAGGCCACGGCCAGTGGAGTGAAGTTGGCGCCGAACAGATATGCTTCGCCGTCTTTCAGGATCACATAGCTGTCGCCAATGTTTGCTTTACCCGCGCGCAGAGATTTGACTTCCCAACCTTGTAAAGAGAGTCCAGCTTCAAACTCTTCTTCAATGAAGTATTCATGGCGGGCGCGTTTATTCATCGCGATGGTAGCGGAACCGGGTTTGTGTACTTTTTTCTTCGTCATAAGTGTCGTGAAGCCATTAATAATCTGATATCCAAAAAAAGACCTCATTGCATCCTGTGAGGTTCAACGCGTTATCTTAGCACGAGTTCCAGCGTAGCGTTTTCCTTTCATGTAGGGGAAATGTTATTATTTGAGGATTGTGTGATCGCAGGAAATGTTATGCCTCAGATTAGCCGGACTGCGCTGGTGCCCTACAGCGCGGAACAGATGTACCAATTGGTCAACGACGTGAAGTCCTATCCGGAGTTTCTCCCTGGTTGTACAGGTAGCCGCGTGATTGAATCGGGACCGACGCAAATGACGGCGGCGGTGGACGTGTCAAAAGCGGGGATCAGTAAAACTTTCACGACACGGAACACGCTCACCGCGAACCAGACGATTTTGATGCATCTGGTCGACGGGCCGTTCAAAAAGCTCATGGGTGGCTGGAAGTTTGTGCCGCTGAGTGCAGATGCCTGCCGTATCGAATTCAGTCTGGATTTTGAATTTACCAATAAGCTTATTGAACTGGCGTTTGGTCGCGTATTCAAAGAGCTGGCGCTGAATATGGTGCAGGCGTTTACCCATCGCGCGAAAGAGGTCTACAGTGCCGGGTAAGATTAGCGTTGAAGTTGCCTATGCGCTGCCCGAAAAGCAATATCTGCAGCGGGTAACGGTAGAAGAGGGCGCGACCATCGAGCAGGCTATTTTGGCTTCCGGCCTGCTGGAACTGCGTTCAGATATCGATCTTGCGAAAAATAAAGTCGGTATTTATAGCCGGCCAGCGAAATTGCATGACGTAGTGAACGACGGTGACCGCATTGAAATCTACCGTCCATTGATTGCTGACCCGAAAGAGCTGCGTCGCCAGCGTGCGGAACAGTCTGCGAAAAAATAATGTCAGGTGGGGGCGGTTACTGTTTTTAACAGCGCGTTCAATCGGGCACTCGCATTTTTATAGGGTGATGCGCTGTTGAACTGAATCATCCGTCCTCGCGTCCATTTCCCATACCATGGCTGATGGTAAAGAGCGTCGTCGCTGTAGCTTTTAACCAGTTCACGTAACTGACGCTGATTATTCTCCAGCATCGTCAGCAGTTCCGTCCAGGACTGAATGTGTGCGTAATTGGCATAATATTGTTGCGCGAGTTTGCCCAGTTCATTCCATTTAAAGCCTTTTGCCGGGAAATCTATCTCCTCACCAGCAGCTTCCTGTTGGTGCCAGTACAACACTTGCTCGCCCCAGCCAATTAAATAGCTGACCAGGCTGGCTGCGCTGATCTGGGTACCTGCCACATGTCCTTCCAGATGCACTTCAAAGGCAATGTCAGGTGGAATACGTTTGAGTTTCTTGTTTAATGCAATCGCCGATTTTTCCATGGCTTCCAGCAGAGCGGCTTTTGTTTCGGGTACCGCCATTATTACGTCCTCCCTGAAATGAAAAATGGCGCCTGAAGGCGCCATTTGGTGTTCGGTGTTACTCTTTTGTCAGTGCAGGTTTGTTGTCTATGTTGGTCAACACGCTGCTGCTGTTAAAGGTCAGCGTCAGCGTCTGCTGAGTCGCATTTTCATGACCTGGTTGCTGACGGAATACGTAGAACCAGGTGCTGCTACCGAACGGGTCGGTCATCATCGGCGTGCCCAGTGCGTATGCAACCTGCTGTTGCGTCATCCCCACACGGATTTTAGAAACGTCATTCGGAGTCAGGTAGTTCCCCTGATTGATATCAGGGCGGTATACCACTCGCTCCAGAGTGGAACAGCCTGCGGTCAACATCAGTAGAACCGCTGCGGCAGCAGTCAGCATTTTACAACGCATAATGATTTGATTCCTTTTCGGGCCCGAACAGTACGTAGCTCATTTGTAATGTGCCGATAATAATAGACCTTTAGCCAGTTTGAAACCTTTGCTACCTGGTCCTGCGGCGAATTTATCGTGAACTCAGACCCTGATTCCGCCAAAAAGTTTAGGCGGCAAGCAGCTCTTTCGCATTTGCCAGCGTATTTTTGGTGATGGCATTGCCTCCGAGCAGACGCGCCAACTCCTGAAGACGGGCACGTTTATCGAGAGGTTGCATATGCGTTTCAGTCATCGCGCCATCGGTTTCTTTGCTCACATAGAAGTGATGATGACCGCAGCCCGCAACCTGTGGCAGGTGCGTAACACACATCACCTGGGTCGATTCGCCCAACTGGCGCAGCAACTTGCCGACGACCGCGGCCGTCGGTCCACTAATACCCACATCCACTTCATCGAAAATCAGCGCCGGTGTTTCCATTTTCCGTGCGGTGATGACCTGAATTGCCAGCGCAATGCGTGACAATTCGCCACCCGATGCCACTTTAGAAATAGCCTGTAACGGTTGACCTGGGTTGGTGGTGACGCGGAACTCAATGCGGTCAGCACCCTCAGCCGTCAGGTTGTGTTCATCAAAATTGACGTCGATTGCAAAAACGCCATGCGGCATCGAAAGCATGTGCATGCTTTCGGTAATCAACTGGCTCAGCTCCTGCGCATAAGTTGCACGCTGCGTATGGAGGAGTCGGGCACTTTCCAGCGCCTGCTGGTGATGTTTGCCGACGGCAAGTTTCAGCGTTTCCTGAGAGTCAGCCTGATCGTCCAGTTGCTGCTGCTCATCCAGCAGAGATTGATGGAACTGCGGCAACGCTTCCGGACTGACGTGATGCTTACGCGCCAGGGCAATCTGCTTCGAAATACGCTGTTCCAGCTCATAGAGTCGGTTCGGGTCGAGATCCAGACGGTCGCAGTAATGGCGCAACTCATCGCTGGCCTCGCTGATTTGGATGGCAGCTTCTTCCAGCATATTAAGCACGTCTGACAGACTGGCATCCATGCCTGCCAGTTCGGTGACCATCTGACGTGCGGTATAAAGCTGGCTTTGCAGGTTGGCATCTTCACCGTCTGCAAGCAGATTCAACGCGTGCTGGCTGGTACTGAGCAACTGACCGCTATTGGCGAGACGTTTGTACTCTTCGTCAATCTGCTCAAATTCACCGGCCTGCGGATTAAATTCGTTCAGCTCTTTCAACTGGTATTGCAGCAATTCGGCGCGGGCGGCGCGCTCCTGACTCTGTTGCTGATGCTGTGCCAGTTCACGGCAGCTCTGGTGCCAGAGGCGATAGTGTTCGGTCATTTGCAAAGTAAGCGCATACTCACCGGCATAGCCATCCAGCAGGGCTTTCTGATGCTCGGATTTCACCAGTAGCTGATGTGCATGCTGACCATGAATTTGAATCAGCAACTGGCCCAACTCACGTAATTGGGAAAGCGGAACAGCAGTACCGTTGATGAAGCCACGCGAGCGCCCGTCACTGCTGATAACACGGCGAAGTAAACACTCACGTCCATCTTCCAGTTGGTTCGCTTCCAGCCAGCGCAGTGCGGCGGGGGTATCCTTAAGGGAGAAGCGAGCGCACAGGTCGGCGCGTGCCGCACCCGCACGAACCATGTCGACTTCTGCACGGCCACCGAGACAGAGCCCAAGCGCGTCAATCGCAATGGATTTACCCGCACCTGTTTCACCCGTGATAGCCGTCATTCCGTTGAGGAAGTCGATCTCAAGCTCACGAACAATCGCAAAGTTACTAATGGTCAGTTGTGCCAACATGGTTGCTTTCCTGTATGAAAACCCATAGCTGTATTTAAATACAGTATATGACTGGTTTTATATACAGTAAAGCTCTGTATCCGGTTTCAGAATAATTTTTTTGACCAACCAAGTTTTGAGCTTAATGTATTGAAATAGCTGTAGTCTTTCGGATGAATAAGGTTCAGGTGATAGTCGCAGCGGCGAATTAATACGTCTTCACCTTCCTGGATCGGCAGCGCAATCTGGCTGTCGCAGCTGACTTCAAGGTCGCTGCGGCGGTGCGAAAAGCGCAGACGAATGGTGCTGTTGCTGTTAATTACCAGCGGGCGCGAGGTGAGCGTATGCGGGAACATGGGCACCAGTGCGATGGCGTCCAGTGATGGTGTGAGAATCGGTCCGCCTGCGGAAAGAGAGTAGGCGGTGGAACCGGTGGGTGTAGAAACAATCAGGCCGTCAGAACGCTGAGAGAAGGCGAAAACTTCATCAATGTACACTTCGAATTCAATCATGTGGGCGACTTTGCCCGGGTGCAGCACAACTTCATTAATGGCGGTGCTGATGCGTTTCTGGCAATCCTGCTGGCAGACCTGAACCTCAAGCAAAAAACGTTGCTCAGAAATGTAATGGCCTTCCAACACATCGGCCAGTTGTTGTTGAGCATTATCCGGGTCAAGGTCGGTCAAAAAGCCCAGGTTACCGCGGTTGATGCCTATGACCTTGATGTCATAACGTGCCAGCGTGCGCGCCGCCCCCAGCATATTACCGTCGCCACCGACCACCACTGCAAGATCCGCCTGTTGGCCAATTTCCGCCAGCGTACCGGTGCGCACTGAGGTCAACTTCAACTCTTGTGCAATTTGTTGTTCGACAATGACGTCATACCCTTTTGCACACAGCCAGCGATAGAGCATTTCATGTGTGGTCAGCGCGGTAGGGTGGCGTGGATGACCGACAATCCCAATACACTTGAAATGATGAGCCATTTTCTGGTGGTCCTTGTGCCAAATGAATGATGACAATGTGTCGCGTTCCCTTGAAACCCGGAAACAGATCCCCATAATAAGCGAAGTTAGCGAGATGAATGCGAAAAACGCGGAGAAATTCATGAGTAGTAAAGAACAGAAAACGCCTGACGGGCAAGCCCCGGAAGAAATTATCATGGATCAGCACGAGGAAGTTGAGGCAGTTGAATCAGACGCTTCTGCTGAGCAGGTGGATCCGCGCGATGAGAAGATTGCCAACCTCGAAGCGCAACTGGTTGAAGCGCAGACCCGCGAGCGTGATGGTGTTCTGCGTATTAAAGCCGAAATGGAAAACCTGCGTCGTCGTACCGAGCTTGACGTAGAAAAAGCGCATAAGTTTGCGCTGGAAAAGTTCGTCAACGAGCTGCTGCCGGTTATCGACAGCCTTGAGCGCGCGCTGGAAGTGGCGGACAAAGACAATGCTGACATGGCTTCTATGGTCGAAGGCATTGAGCTGACGCTGAAATCCATGCTGGATGTGGTGAAAAAATTCGGTGTGGAAGTGGTGGCTGATACCAACGTTCCGCTGGATCCAAACGTGCACCAGGCCATTGCAATGGTTGAGTCTGAGGATGTTGCCGCAGGTAACGTGCTGGGCGTGATGCAAAAAGGCTTTACACTGAACGGCCGTACCATCCGTGCTGCGATGGTGACTGTCGCGAAAGCGAAGGCCTAACCGTCTTTGCGGGGCCGGGTGAAGTTTAGGCTTTCCCGGCCCTCGTTTTTTATTCCGCCACGCTGTCCCGAATCGGTTTAACCGGAATTACCTTCACCTGCTTAATCATGTTGTCCTGCACGTCGAGAATGTCGATATCGTAGTGTTCGATACGCACGCGCGTTCCCGCAGCCGGGATCTCTTCCAGTACTTCCAGTAACATCCCGTTAATTGTCCTGGCCTCTGCTTCCGGTAGCTGCCAGTTGAATGCTTTGTTCAGCTCACGTACGTTTGCGCTGCCATCAATGATCACCGAACCGTCATTTTGCGGCGTTACCTCTTCGGCAAGGGAAGGCGACATCGAGGTGGTAAAGTCACCAACAATCTCTTCAAGAATATCTTCAACGGTGATCAGTCCCTGAATATCACCGTATTCATCCACCACCAGGCCGACTTTCTTTTTATTGCGCTGGAATTTGACCAGTTGCACGCTGAGCGGTGTGCCTTCCGGGACGTAATAAATTTCGTCGGCAGACCGCAGCATCACCTCTTTCGTGAACTCTTTTTTCTCGGTCATCAAGCGGTAGGCTTCGCGAACGCGCAGCATGCTGATGGTGTCATCCAGTGAACCACGGTAAAGGACAATGCGGCCATGAGGAGAGTGGGTGAGCTGGCGAACAATGGATTTCCAGTCATCGTTGATATCGATGCCGACAATTTCACTGCGCGGGACCATGATGTCATCAACGCTGACTTTTTCCAGATCGAGAATCGACAGCAGCATGTCCTGATTACGGCGCGAAATTTGCGAGCGGGACTCATTCACGATGGTGCGTAATTCGTCTTTGCTGAGTGCGCTGCTGATAACGACATCTGCTTTAATACCAACAATGCGCATCAATACCCGGGTCACGCTGTTCAGCAACCAGACCAGCGGCATCATGATGATTTGCAGAGGGACCAGCAATACGCTGCTCGGGAAAGCGACCTTTTCCGGGTAAAGTGCGGCGATAGTTTTGGGCAGGACTTCGGCGAATACCAGTACCACGAAGGTCAGCACACCTGTGGCAATCGCCACTCCGGCATTGCCGTACAAACGCATGCCGACAATGGTGCCCAACGCGGAGGCCAGGATATTGACCAGGTTGTTACCAATCAGCACCAGGCTAATGAGGCGGTCCGGCTTACGCAGGAGCTTCTCAACGCGTCTCGCACTGCGGTGTCCCTGTTTTGCCAGGTGGCGCAGGCGGTAGCGGTTAATGGTCATCATGCCGGTTTCAGAACCGGAGAAGTACGCCGAAATCACCACCATGATGATCAGGGTGACGATCAGCGTCGTGGTGGATATGTGTTCCAGAGGAAATTCCTTCTTGATTAACTCACTAGATGCTGCAGTACGCGGCTGCCAAAATAGGCCAGTGTGAGAATACCCGCACCTGCGACGTTGAACCAGACGACCCGGCGACCGCGCCATCCTTCATGATAATGGCCCCAGAGCAGAACGATATAGACAAACCAGGCGATTATCGACAATACCGCTTTATCGATATTTTCCATACTGAAGAGGTTTTTCAGATAGAACAAACCGGTACACAGAGTCAGTGTTAGCAGAACGACACCGATCTGGGTGATATGAAACATTTTGCGCTCAATGCTCATTAATGGCGGCATTTCACTACTGAAAGCCAGCCGTTTGTTCTTAAGCTGGTAGTCAATCCAGGCGAGCTGCAATGCATACATCGCGGCAATGATTAATGTCGCGTAGGCAAAAAGTGATAAGCCGATGTGCACCATCATCCCAGGGCTGGCTTCAAGGTGCGTGATGTACTCATTGGGGACGAAAATGGCAAATGCCAAATTAATAAGCGCGAAGGTATAAACAATCGGCAATAACAACCAGCCGCGATTTTTCGACGCCACAATGGTCATCACCGTACAAATCATCAGGCTGACCAGCGAACCGACATTGAGTAAGCTCAGGTTCTGGCCACCGTCATCCGGGAACAGACGTTCTTTTAGCGCGAAGCCGTGGCACATCAGGGCAATGACCGCTGAAAGCATGGCCATACGCCGCCAGCCACTGTTTTTCTGGAGCAAACCGGGAATAATCAGCGCAAGGCTTACGGAGTAACCCGCGAGAGCGAGCAGGGCGAAAACGGGCATAGTAGCGTCGACAGTTGACCGAATGAGAAAGAGAAGCAGTATAACGTCACGTGACGTTGGCTCCAACCGTTGCATCACATACATCAATAATGTCTTCATGTTATACTGCGACAAATTTCTGTTATGCGTCGCTCTGGCGGCCCATCGTTTTACCTCAGGCGAGAGACAATGTTTGATAATTTAACCGATCGTTTGTCGCGCACGCTGCGCAATATCAGTGGTCGTGGACGCCTCACTGAAGACAACATTAAAGAGACCCTGCGCGAAGTGCGCATGGCGCTGCTGGAAGCGGACGTCGCTCTGCCAGTGGTACGTGATTTTATCAACCGCGTAAAAGAAAAAGCGGTGGGTCACGAGGTCAACAAGAGCCTGACCCCGGGTCAGGAATTCGTCAAAATTGTACGTAACGAACTGGTTGCGGCAATGGGCGAAGAGAACCAGGTGCTGAATCTGGCCGCTCAGCCGCCTGCGGTTGTGCTGATGGCGGGCCTGCAGGGTGCGGGTAAAACCACCAGTGTGGGTAAACTCGGTAAATTCCTGCGCGAGAAGCACAAGAAGAAAGTCCTGGTCGTCTCTGCCGACGTTTATCGCCCGGCGGCGATCAAACAGCTGGAAACGCTGGCACAGCAGGTTGAAGTGGATTTCTTCCCTTCTGATGTTGCGCAGAAACCTGTCGATATCGTTAACGCCGCGCTGAAAGAAGCGAAGCTGAAATTCTACGACGTGCTGCTGGTGGATACCGCCGGTCGTCTGCACGTTGACGAAGCGATGATGGACGAAATCAAACAGGTTCACGCGGCGATTAAGCCGGTCGAAACCCTGTTTGTCGTCGATGCCATGACCGGTCAGGATGCGGCAAATACCGCAAAAGCGTTTAACGAAGCGCTGCCGTTAACCGGTGTGGTACTGACCAAAGTGGATGGTGATGCGCGCGGTGGTGCGGCGCTTTCTATTCGTCACATCACCGGCAAGCCGATTAAATTCCTTGGTGTCGGTGAGAAGACCGAAGCGCTGGAGCCGTTCCACCCGGACAGGATTGCGTCCCGTATTCTCGGCATGGGCGACGTCCTGTCGCTGATCGAAGATATCGAAAGCAAGGTTGACCGCGCCCAGGCTGAGAAGCTGGCAACTAAGCTGAAAAAAGGCGACGGTTTTGACCTGACCGACTTCCTTGAGCAGTTACGCCAGATGAAAAACATGGGCGGTATGGCAAGCCTGATGGGCAAACTTCCGGGTATGGGGCAGATTCCTGACAACGTGAAATCGCAGATGGACGATAAAGTGCTGGTGCGTATGGAAGCTATCATCAACTCGATGACGCTGAAAGAACGTGCTAAGCCAGAAATCATCAAAGGTTCCCGCAAACGCCGTATTGCCCAGGGCTGTGGCTTGCAGGTGCAGGACGTTAACCGCCTTCTGAAACAGTTCGACGACATGCAGCGCATGATGAAGAAGATGAAGAAGGGCGGGATGGCGAAAATGATGCGTGGGATGAAAGGTATGATGCCCCCAGGCTTCCCTGGCCGCTGATCTAAAACGGCCTGGCCTATTTGCCATTTTGGCACCGGGGTGTGCTCGTTATCCTCACGTACTATGTGTACGCTCCGGTAACTGCGCGTACGCCGGCACCAAACTGCCAGCACCGCCGACGGCCTTCTACAGCAGAGTTATTAACTGCTGATTGCTTTTTTCCCAAAAATCAGTAAAATTTTCGGGCTTTTAATATGACACCGGGCTCCGTTCCTCGACGGGGCCTGGTGTTTTATTCACACAAGAGGATGTTATGGTAACTATTCGTTTAGCTCGTCACGGCGCTAAAAAGCGTCCGTTCTACCAGGTTGTTGTTACTGACAGCCGTAATGCACGCAACGGTCGCTTCATCGAGCGCGTTGGCTTCTTTAACCCGATCGCGTCCGAGAAAGAAGAAGGCACCCGCCTGGATCTGGATCGTATCGCTCACTGGGTTGGCCAGGGCGCTACCGTTTCTGATCGCGTAGCTACGCTGATCAAAGCAGCAAATAAAGCAGCTTAATCTGTCACGGTGGTCATGATGAGCAAGCAACACGCCGCGCAGAGCCCTGTTAATCCGATTGTACTGGGTAAATTGGGATCTTCTTACGGTATCCGTGGTTGGCTCAGAGTGTTTTCCTCCACCGAAGACGCCGAAAGCATTTTTGACTATCAGCCCTGGTTTATTCAGAAGGCGGGTAAGTGGCAGAGCATTGAGCTGGAAAGCTGGCGCTACCACAATCAGGACATCGTCATCAAACTGAAAGGTGTTGATGACCGCGATGCTGCAAATTTATTGACCAATTGCGAAATTGTTGTCGATACCACGCAGTTGCCTCAACTGGAAGAGGGTGACTACTACTGGAAAGACCTTATGGGCTGCCAGGTAGTGACTACTGAAGGTTATGGTTTGGGTAAAGTCATCGATATGATGGAAACCGGATCAAATGACGTTCTCGTCATCAAGGCAAACCTGAAAGATGCATTTGGCATCAAGGAGCGGTTGGTTCCGTTCCTCGATGGGCAGGTTATCAAGAAAGTCGATCTCGCTACGCAAACTATTGTTGTAGATTGGGATCCTGGTTTTTAAACCTCCGGATATACGGTAAAAATACTGCACTATGGGGATGGGCTTGTGTTTATAGGTATTGTTAGCCTGTTTCCTGAAATGTTTCGTGCGATTACCGACTACGGGGTAACTGGCCGGGCAGTTAAAAATGGCCTGCTGAACATCCAGAGCTGGAGTCCTCGTGATTTCGCTCATGACCGGCACCGTACCGTGGACGATCGTCCTTATGGCGGCGGACCGGGGATGTTAATGATGGTGCAACCTTTGCGGGACGCCATTCATGCAGCAAAAGACGCGGCGGGTGAAGGCGCGAAAGTGATTTATCTGTCACCTCAGGGACGCAAGCTTGATCAAGCGGGCGTCAGCGAACTGGCAACGAATCAGAAACTGATTCTGGTGTGTGGTCGCTACGAAGGGGTAGATGAGCGCGTAATCCAAACCGAAATAGACGAAGAATGGTCTATCGGAGATTACGTACTCAGCGGTGGTGAGTTACCAGCAATGACGCTGATTGACTCGGTTTCCCGGTTTATTCCGGGTGTACTGGGCCACGAAGCTTCGGCAACGGAAGATTCCTTTGCTGATGGGTTGCTGGACTGTCCACACTATACCCGACCTGAAGTGTTAGAAGAGATGGAAGTACCGGCGGTTTTACTGTCGGGGAACCATGCTGAGATACGTCGCTGGCGCCTGAAACAGTCGCTGGGCCGCACCTGGCTTAGAAGACCTGAACTTCTGGAAAACCTGGCTCTGACTGAAGAGCAAGCAAGGTTGCTGGCGGAGTTCAAAACTGAGCACGCACAACAGCAACATAAACATGATGGGATGGCGTAAGCCCCCGAATATCAGTTTACCCAGGATAAGAGATTAAATTATGAGCAACATTATTAAGCAAATTGAACAAGAGCAGATGAAGCAGGACGTACCTTCCTTCCGCCCGGGTGATTCCGTGGAAGTGAAAGTATGGGTTGTTGAAGGTTCCAAAAAACGTCTGCAGGCATTCGAGGGCGTGGTTATCGCTATTCGTAACCGCGGTCTGCACTCTGCATTCACTGTTCGTAAAATTTCCAACGGCGAAGGCGTTGAGCGTGTCTTCCAGACTCACTCTCCGGTAGTTGACAGCATTACTGTCAAACGTCGTGGTGCTGTACGTAAAGCTAAACTGTACTACCTGCGTGAGCGTACTGGTAAGTCTGCTCGTATTAAAGAGCGTCTTAACTAAGATTCGCTTTCGCGACATCCAAAGTTATTGTGTAAAAACAAGGGGTTGGCATCATGCTAGCCCCTTTTTTATTGCCCTAAGTCCACCAATTGACCACAGAAAACATGGACAGTGGACAGTGTGGACAATAAAAAACCCGCTTTCGCGGGCTTTTACTCAGAATGCCATGTGTGTTTGTCCGCCGCCCTGGGGGTGAGGTGGCGCGGCGCTTATCAGATTAGGCTTGATTATCGATCTGACAAAGGTTTCATGCGTAACGAACGTGTGTCCGCATTCGATATTCTGGCACTGGATGTAGCGCTCTGTTGTCTGGTTGGATACCTGAAACGAAGACCGGGTGTGTCCGGCGTTTCCACATAGCGGGCAGTTAATCATGACAGACGTCTCCGTTTTGCATTTTTAAGAATGATAACCTTGAATCTTGCAAAATCAAACCGCTTCGTTTCCATCCATTTCAAGATCAGAGATTTTGACCTCAAGCTCCAGTGAGGTTGTGAAACCTCCGTCACTGCTGAGTGAATTTGTGACCGTGGTTATAATCCAGTCGGCAGTATCTATAACCGGTTTAAAGCCGAAAACCTTAACAGGCTGCTCAGGGAACAGCTCTTCCCGACCCATTGCCAGATTTATTGAAAACGACGCCACGCCCCGTTGTATGCGTGACCAGTTTTCTTTAGCCGCCCGCTCAGCGTTGGCTTTGTTGGCATACGTTCGGCTCAGCACCAGGACATTTTCATCCGTGCCGATGAGATATTCCCCCTGCTTAGCTTCAGGTGTTTTGGTGGGTTTTGCTGTTTTACGCCTGCGTCGGCGGCGCACTTTAACTGTCTGTTTCTTTTTGGCTTCGCGGGTATGTAACCAGGATGCCACTACGCCTGTATACGCACTTCTGTCAACAATGCTGAACCGATGCTGATCGCCGGAACTTCTCTCAATGATTGCCACTGGCAGAGGCTTCCCGCTGGCTGATTTACCCTGGCCCTGTCTGATGAATGTCAGGGTTCCGCTTTTTATCGCAGCGATAGCACCAAATTGTTTCGCAAGTCTTGTCAGAAATGACCCATCGCTTTCATTCGTCTGGTCGATATGGTCAACCTCCAGTTCGCCCAGATCGACCCCCACACCAACAGTCAATTTATGCCGGGCAGCTATCTCTTTTAATACCTGGGATATTTTGATTTTGTGCCATGATTTTTCTCTCTTGATATTCAGCGTCTGCCTGAAATCAGCACTTCGGGCGCGAACGCTGACACGGTCAGGTGCGCCGCTATGCTCGATTTCATCAACAGTAAACTCCCCCTTTCCTTCCAGCGGTTGACCCAGCCAGCCCAGCCATAACGTTAACACCGCGCCTCGCGGCGGCAGCTCAAGAAGACCGTCTGCATCATCCAGTTCAAGGTCCAGCATGTCGGCCTCAAACCCACGATTATCAGTGTGCGTTAGCGAAATTAACCGGGGCGAGAGGTCAGTGGTGACGTCCTTGTTATTGACCCTGAGTCGATAATCCGGGACGACACTCACTCCGGCAAACATGGTCATTTCTGTCACGACAATAATCCCCCGACAGTTTTTGATACCGAACTGGCGGCGTTTTTTACCGCGCTAATTGCGGAGTCCTGGAGCTGAGAAAGCTCGCCGGACAAATCGCCCAGCATCTGACTCAGGGATTCATCCATGCGGGTCAACTTGATCGTGAATTCAATTTTTCTTGGTGCGCCGTTGCTGAGTTGTTCAGACTCATTTTTACTAATTTCATCAATGACAAACATCCCGTAAATCGTCCCGTCCCCCCTTATCAAGGGCCAGCCTTTTCCTGTTTCTGCCATTTTTTCCAGAACCAGTAATGACAACCTGCCCCCGGTAACTGAGGGCATCAACACCCCAGACAATGTAATTGTGTCGGCGTCCGGCCCCAGAAATTGCAGAGCAGGCCGCTTGCCTATGCGGTTGTTACTTGCATGACGCCACTGCTGCATTTGTTGCAGTTGCTGGAAAGGGATCGTGCGCAACGTGAAAACAAAAAATCCAAGCACCATCATCATTATTCAATATCTCCTGTATCGGTGTAACGACTGCGCATACGTGCGGCCTCGCGCCGTTGCAATGCCTCCATTTTTCGCATGACCTGTTCGACCAAATCATCGGCGTTTTGCCCTGGCTGCTGGGTAATATGGAAAATTGCCTGGATCGGTGCGGGTTGTGAAACATTGGCAGTGCTGGCCCGGTTAACGTTTACTGCTGAACGATATTCCCCAGCGGGCAAACTGTAGGGGTGCAACCCTGCATTTGCTGATGGTGTCCCTCCAAATGCTAACGCGGTTGCCGCTGCCAGCGCTGCTGTTTTCCGGCGGCTTAAAATATTAACGGGGCCGTTCACCAGTTCGGGGCCAAATTCCCCGACGATTCCTGTTGAGCCTGCTGGAATGTAACCGCCGTTGTCATGCATGGTCAGAGGGGTGAATGGTGCGGCGTAGGGATTCCAGGTTTCCTTCCCCGGCGTGGTGATGCCGTAATTGTTGTAACCCCCTGGCGATGCCCCTACCTGTGGATTACCGGCAATGTCATTTCCTTTGGGTAACTTTGCTGACTCCTGCTGTACCAGCCCCATTTTTTCAAGAAGCCACGATACCCCCGACTTAAGTGATTCCAGTGGGTTCAGCACGATGTTAAGACCATCAGCTAGCAACTTACCAAAGCTGCGTCCCATAGCTCCGGCATTGTCCAGTTCTTCAGCCGTTGAATGCACAGGTGTAAGCAGATCACGGAACCAGCCTATAAGCCCCTGGACTTTATCGCCAATCCACTGGAAAACAGGCTGGAGCGGGGCAAAGGCTTCTTTTATCGGGGCTGCCGCCGCCTGGAATCCTTCAACGACTCCCAACAGAAACGCTTTAATTGGCTCCCAGTATTTCCAGATGACAAGTGCAACCGACGCCAGCGCGGCAACAACCAGGCCGACAGGACTTAAAAGGAAGCCGAGTACCGTTGAAACACCAATGAGCGCCATGCGCAAAACAGCGACCGGGCCGGAGGCGATAAACGCGATAGCACGCCCCAGACCACTCAACAGGCTTCGACCGGCGGCTACCGGATTCATTATCATGCCTGTTGCAGCGGACACCCCCGACATTGCCCCACGGAAAAGACGCAGCGGAGCACTGGCGACGGCGCTAAGGGCATTCCCGGCGATACCCACAGACGCCCGCAGTGCATTCAGCGGGGCGGCAACCAGACCGGTGCTGCCGCCAGTGGCACGCATTCCGCGCCGAAGGATAGATAATGGGGTCGACCCCAGCCAGGAGAGAACATTCCCCGTGCGCCTTGCGGCCTCACCGACTACCCCAAGGGATTTGATACCCAGCACGTTTAGACTTAACCGGGCCATCGCCAGCGGGCCAAGTATGGCGGCAACCGCCATTCCCAGGGTTCCGACCACGACAAGCAATGCCGCAGTGGCGGCGGTGACTTTCATCAGGGTTCCTGCCAGCTCCGGGTTGTTCTCAACCCAGCGACGGATTAAACCAGTGACTTTTTTTATCATATTCATGATATCCATCAGCGGTTCCCTGAGTGTTTCGCCCAGGCTGCTCATGGCATTCTGCGTACCTGCTTTGACCAACATCCATTGCGCTGAAAGCGAGTCTGCGTTGATATCAGACTCTTTCTGCATTGACCCTTCTGAGGCTTTCCCTTTAACTAGATCAAGCTGCTTGTAGAGCTCGCCCATGTTGTATGCCAGCTTGCCCGCAGCCGTACCGTACTCTTTGCCAAACAGCTGCGTCAGGACGTTCATCCGTTTATCTTCAGGCAGCTTATTAACCATCTCCAGCACTTTGATGATGGTTCCCATGGCGTCTTTTGACATGGCTTTTTCGAGCTTCTCTGGTTTCAGCTTCAGTGCATCCATGCCATCCATGAACCGGTTAGACTGCATGCTGGCAATGGACAGCTCACGCACCATGGCATTTGCTGCTGTTGCTGCCACTTCTGGCCCTGCCCCCAGGGTAAGGAATGTGGAACCGAGCGCAGCCGCTTTTCGAAAATCGAGTTTGTCAGCCACACCGCCCATGCGCTGCATGACGTTGATAATGTCAGCGCCTTTTGACATCGCGTTATCGTCGAGGTAGTTGATAACGTCCCCGAGCTGTTCAATGTTTTTTATCGGCACTTTGTAGAGGTTGGCGATTTTGCCCAGGTCTTCCGCTAACTGGTCGGCGGGTAGCTCAAACGCGGTGGCGGCTTTTGCAGATACTGAGGCGAAACTGAGTAACTCTGTTTTCAGTTCTTCCCATGTTTTGGCGTCTTTGCCTATCCCCATGCGCGCCCCGCCCTCAACAAGGGCAGCGTAATCAATAGCCCCATTTTGCATGGGCAACTTTTCCGCTGCCGCCTTGATTTCCTTCTGCATTTCATAGAATTGTGGAGTTCTATTACCTTTGTCATCACGCAGGCCATTAACCTGTTTTGCAACACCTTTCATGGCGTCTTCAAGACTGGCATAGTCTTTCACCGCAGCGACAACCGGCGCACCCATAGCTACACCTGTAGCCGTCGTTGCCGCTGACGCCCCGGCGATTTTGTCGCGGGTCTCCATGGTCTTGTTGTACTGCTCGCGGGCGTTGGATAACCGGCGCTGCTGATCACCAGCACGCTTTAGCCTGGCCTCCTGTTCTGCAAGTTCGCTATTGAGCTTCGCTGTCTGCGACCTGATTTGCTCAGTGGCCCCCGCTGCGTCCTTAGAGGAAAGCCCCATGCGGTCTAACTCAGTACGTAGCGTGCTGAGCTGCTGGGTTTCTTTCTGCTGCTGGGTTTCCAGACGCGAAACAGCCCGCCACTGGTCTTCAACAGCTTTGGTCTGCTTCCTGGTGGGGCTTTCCATGCCGGAAAGCTCCCGCGTCATCATCTGCGCACGCAGGCGGGCGGTTTCCAGTTCACCGTCAAGGCGGCTGATTGACCCCGTAAGTGTGCCGATGCTTTTCACTTTTGCACCGGCAGCGTCAAGGGCTTTCAATTGTTCGCGGGAGTTTTTGACGGCGTTTGCCAGCTCCTGAGTGCTGGCCCGCGCCTCTTTGAAGGGGCGCGTCAACTTATCGACTGCGCCTAAAATTACCTGTAACCGGAGATTACGATCACTCATCTGATGCCCCGCTACGTAGAACCGCCTTATGCCTCCACTCCAGTAGTTCAGTGAGTGACATCACGTCCGTAACGGGTGGCGTCCAGTGAAAAATAGTGGCGATATCTGCCACCAGGTCTTCTACTGTCAGGCTGTCAGGGAATCGGCAATCACCGATTTCTTCAACAAAAAATAAACCACCTCGACAGAAAGAGTGACCAGATCAGCCGGGTCCATTTCATTGATTTCCTGCTGGGTGAGGGCCGGTGTGGTGACGCGTGGTAATACAGTCATCATTGCATTCACGTCCATATCCATCAGCGCCTGTAAACGGGTTCCGCGAAGCGCCCCAGATTGTGGTTTACGCACAACGACACTTTCGATAGCGCTGTTACCACGCATGATCGGGGTATCCAGCGTTACAACTTTTTCGGTAGACACGGTCACTTTGGTTTCATCTTTCATTTTTTTGTTCCTGTTAAGTCACTTAGCCAGTAAGGCGGCGCGGCGAACCGCACCGAATATAATCAAAGTCCCAATGCAGAGCGGTGCGCTTCCAGCATGTCGATGCCGTTGATGATTTCGATCATGTTGATAGTGTCTACCTCATAGCAAACCTCACCGTTGATGGTCAGTTTCGCGTAGGTGTTGGTGCTCGATACTTTGGTGGTGTTGCTTTCGCCCGTCTTCCATTCTCCGGAGTCCAGCTCTTTGTGACGACCACGGACCAGCAGTTCAACGGCCTGTACTTCACCGGTGTCATCTCGCTGGATAGAACCCGTGAAGCGCAGCTGGATACCGTCAACTGTTGCGGTTCCCATCTGCTTAAAGAGCAGAGCCTCTGAGCCACCGATAGAGAATTCAGTATCCAGCGCACCATCGTCCAGGCCCATATCAATATCAGCCGCGCCAGGCATACCGCCACCGCGATATTTTTCAAACTTACGGGTGAACTTTGGCAGGGTCAGTGACTCAACGATCCCCTGCCAGTTGTCGCCGTTGTTGAATAAATTCAGGTGTTTCAACTTGCGTGGTAAAGCCATTTTTTAATCTCCTTACGCGCTAACCTGGCTTGCGAAATCGACCAAATACTGGTCAGTGATGCGCTGGCGCAACATCAGGTTTTCGAGCGGTGGAACAGGGGTATAGTCGTAATCAATCGCGAGCTTGCCCGCTTTCAACGTGTCTTTATCGTTTGCCGATTCATCCAGCCAGCAGTCAGCGCCAAGCAAATAACCCTGATTTACCAGACTGCGGAGTTTTGCCTGGATACCACCGATGATGTCGCGGGCCAGCGAAGGGGTTAACGGCTTATCGACGGCCCACATGTGGGCCTCTGCCATCGTGTCTGCCAGCACTTGCGCGGTGCGAGTGTAGTTTTCAAAGGCGTAGAGAGGGTCATCGCTCAGGCAGCGTGAACCCCAAAAGCGGAAGCCATCCTGACGGATCAGCGTGGTGATATCGTTCTGGTTCAGCAACCCTGCATCGGTTGCCGGATCCTGCAAATCCCAGAAGACGTCGGCAGAAATGCCGGTGACACCGTTGACTGCGACGTTAGACAGGGTTTTATGCCAGCCCGTGTCGTTGTCGATTTTGGCGCGCATACCCAGCGCGCGAGCGGTGGCGTAAGCATTGGCATCAGCTTTCAGCACCGTGTCGAAGCTGATGAAATCAGGCCAGATGAGCATTCCCTCGCGCTGCCCGAAGTTGGCACGGTAATCGATCACCTCTTCGACGGTTTTACAGCCATAAGCCGACAGATAGGCAAAGCCACGCAGGCTTTGCGCCACACTCAGTAACTCACTGGCAACCGCCTTTGTATCATGCCCAGGTACGCCCAGAATGCGGGGTTTAACGCCGCATTTTGCTTTGGCTGCCAGAAGGGCTTTCATGCCCGTGCGCTTGCCATCGGCGGTGACGCCGCCGATGATGTTAGCCGTGGTTTCAGCTTCGGTTTCACCCTGAGCCACGCGTACAACAACGGTGACAGGCTTTGCCTGATCGCCAATGGCATCAAGCGAACGTGCCAGGGTGCCGCTTTCGCCAGCTTTGCCGCTGGCAGTCAGTACGTCGGTCAATAAGACCGGAGTATTTAAAGGAAAAGTGGTTGCGTCGGCATCATCTGCGGTGCAGACCATACCGACAATAGCGGTGCTAACAGTTGTGATTGTGCGCGTGCCGTCGTTGATTTCCTCAACACGGACGCCATGATGATAATCCTGCGCCATAAAGCGAATCTCCACATGTGGGTGTGCTTCGCTATGGTGAAAGGGGACGCCTTAATGCGCGATGACGTAACGTTGTGCCAGGAATGACACAAGATTAAGATTTCAGGATGGTCACTTTAAAATTAAGCGCGGAGTATCGAGCACCGTCAAAAATGACCGTCCTGCTGAGGAATCAAGACGCCGGGAACTTTTTGTAGAGAGTCGACACTCCAACATCAAAGATAATGGCTACGTTTTTTCTTGTCTGTCCGGCAGCAATCAACCTTCCTGCCTGTGCCCACTGTTGCGCCGATAATTTCGGCTTTCGACCCCCGATCCTACCTTCAGCGCGTGCAGCAGCCAACCCGGCGCGAGTCCTCTCCACAATTAGTTCACGCTCCATCTCTGCCAGCGCACCCATGACATGAAAGAAAAAGCGACCCATAGGCGTCGATGTATCAATACTGTCGGTAAGGCTGCGGAAATTGACGCCACGCTCCCTTAGCTCTTCAACTAAGACGACCAGGTGACGCATACTGCGTCCCAACCTGTCTAATTTCCAGACCACCAACGTATCTCCTGCGGACAGGGATTTAAGTAGTTTTTTAAGACCCGGGCGCTCAGACGTTTTACCTGACATTTTATCTTCGAAAATTAGTTCACATCCTGCGCTATTGAGCGCATTCCTTTGCAGTGCGGTGTTCTGGTCATTTGTTGATACACGCACATAGCCTACCTGCATGATTTTTCGCCCATAAAAGTACTTTTAAGAGCCGGTATAGTATCGAGTAATGTCATTTCTGACCTTGCTGCAGAGAATGGCCAACACGACCAGAAGTGATCGGGTTTATACAAAATGTTGGTTTAGGAGGATTGGGGATCGGTAGCGCGTTACCTGTAGGTGTACCCGTCCCGTGGCCGACCGCAACGCCGCCGACTGGCTGGATAAAATGCAACGGTGCGCCGTTCTCAGCGACCACGTATCCGCAACTGGCCGTGATTTTTCCGTCACTGGTATTACCTGACCTGCGCGGTGAATTTATTCGTGGCTGGGATGACGGTAGGGGAATTGATGTGGGCCGCACCCTGCTGAGCGACCAGCTAGGTACGTTCGTTTCCGTAGACATTAACTACGCTGATAACGGACTGGTTGGCGCAATTGGTACAACTGACGGCACTGGTGGTATAGCTAACGTGAACGGCGATACGATTACTACACCACTCACGAAAACTGCTTTTCAGTATGCCGCCGTTTCTGGTCTGGGGGCGTCAACGTCTCTACCGGGGAATACGGTAGCAACCCGTCCACGCAACGTTGCATTTAACTATATTGTGAGGGCTGCATAATGACGATTGCAGTGTTAGATAAAGAAAAAATTGCAGCAGAAGCAGGTTTCATCACTGTTTATAACTACTCTGCGCAAACGGGTGAGTATACCGGTGCGGCAGAAGAGTACCTTGCAATCGGTGTGGGTCTTCCTGCCTTTTCAACCGAAAACCAGCCCGCTGATACCCCGGCTGGTTTTGTGGCTGTATTTACTGGTGGAGCGTGGGAGCAACGCGAAGACCACCGTGGCAAAAAAGTTTATTCAACAACCGACCGCAGTCCTTCCGTCATTAATTATATTGGCGAGATAAAAGAAGGATTCGTAACCGAAGTTCCGGTGACTCAGTATGACATCTGGAACGGTGAACATTGGGTCACGAATAACACTGCAATGCAAGCGGCTGCTGTTGAGGCAGCGGACACATACAAACAACAGCTAATTGATGTAGCCTTGTTATCAATCAACCTGATTCAGTTAAAGTTACAGGCTGGTCGAAAATTGACTACCGCCGAAACCACCAGGCTGAATATCGTACTTGATTACATCGACGCGGTGACAGTGACAGTTACAACCACCGCGCCAGATATCAATTGGCCTCCGGCACCGTAGACCATTCAATACCGGGAGCTGTTGACGTATCAATTCTGCTCAATAGGACCCGGTATTTTTTCCAGGACAGCAACGCTGCTGTTTCCCCTGGGGTCGCCATTCCCAAATCGACGGCATCCTGTAGGACACTGATTTTGCTTGTTGCTGTCTGCATCAGTGACGATTTTTGCGAAACTGCCAGAGCAATAATCTGTTCCTGAGTCGGAGCGGGTTCATCTACCCAGGCTGGCCTGCCGTTATTCTCCCCCAATAATTTTCCAGGTGGTGGCGTCTGCTTCCAGAATATCGCAGCCTCTTCATCAGTTGCCAGTACAGCGTCGGAAGGCCAGGTTTCATCGTTGTAAGTACCGTCGTCTTTCCATTCAACCGGGATGAAGGAGTTAAGAGCTGGTGAGAAATAAGCTGTAGTCATGGTTAATACCCTATAGCAAAAACAAATGCCGTTAACCCGGCAGCACCCGTGCCGCTGATACGCAGCATGAAGTTGCTAAACGTTTTGGGTGTTGGATCGGATATGTTGTTGAAAGTCAGAGTTGGGTAATCAGCGCCCGACGTTCCCTGTCGATGAAATGTCCCCCATACCCCCAATCTGGCATTAGGAAATGGCGTTGGGTATGTCCATGCAGTATCGCCGCCAGCACCTGAGATAACGGTCCCCCACTGGACAATTAACCCGCCAGGAACATCAGGAATACGAATGTAATCGTTAGCTGAGAATGTCCGCTTGTTAAATAAGCTCATCACCGCCGCAACGCTCGGTAATAGATTCGTAGCCGTGCCTGTCGCCATTTGCGAGTTTGTCGCAACCCCCTGTTTTGCCGCCTCTCCCAAACCAAGGTATGTGAGAATGCCAGCCACGTCTTTTCCGCTGAGATTCGTCAGCGTGCTATTAAGTGGTTGTTTTCCAGCCAGGGCATTAATCACTGTTGTAGAGAAATTTGGATCGTTTCCTAAGGCGGCTGCCAGCTCAATCAAAGTGTCCAGCGCTGCCGGTGCTGCTGCCACGATTCCGGCAATAGCCGATTTCACAAACTCAGTGTTGGCAATTGCTTTGCTGCTATCTCCGGCAGTTGGAGTGGGGGCTTTGGGTGTTCCTGTCAACGTTGGACTATTCAGCAGACCGGCGGCATATGTTTTGGCCTCCACTAGTTTTTCGTCGGCGTACTGACGGGTTGCCAGCACCACAGACGGGTCGATTTTCAAAGTGATGTTGTCCGTGCTGCTTGTAATCAGCACCATGCGCACCGTTTGTGTGCGTCCGCTGCCTTCAGTCAGCACTGGCTTATAACTTTCCGGGCAGTTGCCTACGGCGATCAGCGCCCCGGTATCGTCAAACAGGCCAATCTCACGAATCCACCACCCCCCCTCTGTTTCAGGGATGACCTGCTCAGCAATAATCTGGCTGCTGTTTTGCGGGTCTGCATATAGCTGATTAAGCGCGGCGCGGCGTTTCTCACCCACAAGTTTTGTTTGCTGGGCATTTGGCGTGGGCAATACTCCACCGCCATCGCCTACAGCCATTTGAGTAATTTTTAGCGGGACGCCGAGCGCAGTAGCGCTGGTCAGTTTCGCCGCTCCGATATCGGTCAGGAGGGTATAAAATTTTGCGCTCATGGACTCACTCTCATGGTGTCGATAAGGTGAACGGCCCCGCCCTCGTAAGCAGTGCCACAGGAAATAATGGTTTCATTGATGTACGGGTAAACCGTGATTTCTTCGCCTGAATAATTGGCGGCAGCTACGAAATAAGGCCCGTTTGTTTGCAGATTGATAGACATACCGACCAGGTGCCGACTACAGGGTTTCGCATCACTGATCAGCCGCTCCATTTCGAGATAGATGTCTTCGGTTATGCCCTGATCCGCAACGCCGACATCCAGCCTGAACGTGCCAGGTTCTTCACCTGTCTGCCACCACTCAATTACTCTGATCAGAAAGCCGAAGGGTTTAACTACGCGGCGAATGGCGCTGATTGTTCCCTTGTGCTGATGGATATAAAAAGCGTCCTGGATGACTTGTCGCTTAACGGCTTCTGTCCAGTTTTCATCCCAGCGGTCTACGGAAAAGGCCCAGGCCAGATAAGGAAGAAAAGAGGCGGGGCATTTGACGGGGTTCCACAGATCCCTTAGCGGCACATCTAACCCGGAAATGCCGCTGCCTACTTGAGCAAGACGCCGCTCCAGAGACGATGAGCCTGGCGGGAGAAGACTGTTATTCATCGGTCCCCCCCGGAATTACTTCCCAGGATGTACACCATGACGCCTGCGTTTTGGTCAGAACTACATCGGCAGCAGGGGAAGCCAGCTCCACCCGCTGGACCCCTTCAACGTGCAGGGCTGCATAAATGGCTGAGCGTCGGATGTCACGCCCCAGCCGTTTGACGCTGGCGATGTAGTTTTGCAACTTAGCTTTGGCGGCAACCAGGATCGGCTCCGCTTCGGGGCCGGGGTAAAAATAGAGCGTAGCGCTAATCTGGTAAGGGATGATTTGCGCCGCCTGCACGGTCAGGCGATCAGCCACCGGGCGCACTGACTCATCATTCAGTGCGGTTTCCACCACTGCCAGCAGGTCAGCCGGTGCAGTGCCGTCATCATCACGACCGAGTACCGTCACGACAACGACAGCAGGAGAGGGACTGGTCGCGGATACGTCAGCAACTCTGCCGTCTGCACTGCGGGCGTGGAATTCATAGGCTGCCGTGGGGCCAGCCACAGACAATCCTTCAAACGCTTCCGGTACCCGCAAGCGCAATTCTTCGTCGGATTCCATCACAGCATCGACCGGCGGGATGGCATCTGCATTTGCTGGACTGACAACCAGACGCTGTACATTGTTGTTCGCGGCGAGCTGGTCAAGATCGCTGCTCAGTGCATACGCCACCATAACGGCTTGCGCGGCTTCGTTGATACGCTGTCGCAGCAGAATTTCGCGGTAGGTGTTTTCCTGCAACACCTTAACCACCGGGTCTGATTCCAGCGCCAGCACCTTTGTCACGGCCTCCTGTTCATCCGCAGGATACAGGGCTATCAGGTCGGCTTTACGCTGGGCCAGCAGGATTTCAAAATCTGGTACGTCAACCACTTCAGGTGCTGGCAATTGAGATAAATCGACCGTGCTCATGCGGCACCTCCCAGGCTAACATCAAAGGCCAGCGGCGAACTGTCAGCGCGCAATCCGGCAATTTCCACAACCATCGTTCCGTCAACACCTGTTTCAATGCTGACAGTGTTCAATCGCATTCGCGGTTCCCAACGATTCAGGGCGCTGTAAATTGCTGCGTAAACACGTAACTTTCCTGCGGGATTTTGTGGCGAATCGACCAGGGAAAACAGCAGCGAGCCGTATTCACGGCGGTTAAGCCGTGACCCTACCGGCGTCATTAGAATGTCACGCACGGATTGACGAATATGATCGATATCAGTGATTGCCAGTCCGGTTTGTTGATTCATGCCGAGGTACATCATGACGGGCCTCCTGTTTTTGCACCGCCTGACACAACGCCGCCATGGACATGCGTATGGACGACTACGCCGTTAGACGACATTGGTCCATCGGTCTGCACCACAGTCCCGTTAATTCTCGTTTGAGCAGCATTGATGGTCAGGAGGTTGGTCGCCAAATCAATATTGTCCGGTGCCTCAATACGCAGGCTCGACGCCGCTTTGATTAACCAACGCCCCTGCTCTGGTTCATATTCGAGCCATCCACCATCGGGGAAAGACATCACCATGGCGTCTTCAGATGTGGACGGCGGCGGGATGTCGTCGGAGTAGATACCCGGCAACACAAACGCCGTGGTGAGATCGCCGCCAATAGACAGCAGTAACACCTGTTCGCCCACGGACGGTTTCCACCATGTGCGAGACCGACCGGCGCGCAAGGTCAGCCAGTTCAGCCATGTGGTTTCCAGCTCCCCGGTTTGCACACGGCACAGCCAGTCTTCAGCATTGACCTCAGTCACAATGCCGGTGCGAATGATGTTGAGTAGCAGCCGATACAATTCAGCCAGGTTGGTTTCATTTTTCATATGCTGAGTTTTCCACGCGGGGGCGGGCGGCGTTGAGCGGGTGATGTTGTGCCGTCACCAATACAATCATCGGGCCAGGTGTTCGATGATGAGATTCATAACCAGTTCATCTGAAGCATCTGAAATCCCAAGCAACTGACGCGCCGGGTAGGTAATTTCCGGTCCCTTCTTACTGACCCGATCACGTAACCCGTAATGGTGAACCCTTGCGATGCGGCGCGCTTTTGGGTCAAATTCAACCGCAGCGGCATCACCCGACACCTTGGTTTTCAGATATCGAGCCGTTCGAAGCCGCGTAAACATCTGCCGTTTGATGCGACCTGATTTAGCCCGTAACGGTGTTTTACGGGGTTCAAATGCGGTGCCGTCGGGGTTTTGTTGCTGCCGGATATTCTGTTGTTGTTGCTGACGAAGTTTTGTCGCCACGTCGCGCAGTAACTTGCGGCGTTGCTGCGGGGTTAATTTACTGACCAGTGCATCAAGCCAGCTCTCCACCTGGATAAAATTAGCCATGCCGCGTTTCCAGCCAGAAATCAGGTTCGTCAGGCTCATCCACCGCGCTGACGGTCGCCACGTTGCCGTTTGCGGTCACAACCACACGCTCAGTCAGGCGGAGAAAAATGGCAATGTCCACCATGTCATTTCGCAGGATATCCACCTCAAAGCGGAACACATCTTCTCTTTGCGTCGGGTTTTGCAGGGCATCGGGCTGATGCGTTGACAGCCAGTTGCAGATAACCGCCATGATAAGATTTTGGTCGCCTGAAAAGTCGGTGATAACGGCATTCAGGGTATAACGATATTCCCAGCCGTTCGCTGGTATGGCGGTGCTCACTACCTGGCCCTTGTCGACGTAGAGGTTGAGCGCTTCCGGGTTATTGCCCAGATAATCAATCGACTGACTGAGTGCCAGCCTTAGCGAGTCCGGTTTTTTCATCGTTTTTCTCCTGGCAATCCACAATCATGTCGACCTTTGCGGCGCAAATCGCCCAGTCAGTTTCTGCCTGGTCTTTAGCGAGCGAGAGATCGCCTTGTGTCTTCGGGTTACTGGCCTGAAGGGTGCAGCGTGTCACTTTCGGACAGGTGTTTAAGATAAGCGTCGGCACCTGTAAGGGTGGGGCGGTTGTGCAGCCGCATAATGTCAGCAGGCAAAGGAGTGCCAGCCCATTTCGTAACGTCGGGATTTTCATCGAGCACCTTCTGGACGTGAGCTGCGCGGACGGTTTTCGCCGTCATGATCGCAGTCTGCTTTTGCTGTAACCCGGCCTGATAACTGTCATTCAGCCTGGCCATCAGATTGACAGCGACAAGCTGACTGTTGGCGCGGGCAATTTCAGCCTCTTTTGCGGAGATGGTTTTGTCAGCCTCCCCGATCGTTTCGTGGGCGGCGACGAGCCGCCAGCCTAAAAAGGCTGACAGCGCGACGAGGACAACCAGCGCTACAATCAGCCCCTTCATTGCCCTAGACCTTGCACACACCAGGCCAGCTCACGCGCACGGCGATTTTCCAGCCCGGTGCTTTTCTCACCGTTGACATAAATCCAGCGTGGCAACTGATTACATGCCTGCCACCATTGCTGGCGCTTTAAAAATTCGACCATCGTTGACCGGCAGATTGCGCCGGTGCCAACATTGAACGACAGGCTAACCAGCGAGTCGTAAACCGACTGCGGCATTTTCACTGGCACGCAGGCCGCGAGTCGCTTTTCCACCTTCAGCACATCGGTGATGAAGTTGTCAGCCGCCTGCCGTTCGCTGATGGCCTGCCCAGGCTTAACCCCTTCGGTATGCCCGATGCCGCTTGTCCATACTCCGGCGCTGCACTGGTACGGTGTCAGCTGGCAGCCCTCATAATCTGCGATGAGCCGCAGCCCCTGCGGTGACGTCTGCAATAACTGATACTGCGGCAGTGTTGCAGCAAGGGTGAGAATGACTGCGGCGATACAACGCTTAACGATTTGCACGCTCGAACTCCTCCGGTGTGATTTTCCCGGCAGCCAGTAGCTGAAACGTCTTGCGGCGGTAGTACCAATAAACCGCGAACGTGCATGCACCGATCAGCATCGCAAAAACGGAACTCAGGTCTTTTACGGAGAAATCACCCAGCCAGGCCAGAAACAGCGCGATGGCGTAAGTGATCGCGGCATTGATTCGTTCAACATTCATTCGTCCTACTCCCAGAGTTTGATGGTCTTTACGACCGCTGAAGACGTCTGTTCCGGCAGTTCAATTTCCAGCCCGTGGGGCAGAGTCGGCCCGTGGTCAGCCAGGCCGGGATTCAGCTTCAGCACCTGCTCTGTCAGCCCTTGCGTTTTGCCGAAGTACCGCCAGCAAATCGCATCTACCGTGTCGTACTGCTGCGCCCGGACTTTCATCAGATCAGCTCTACTGTCATGTGTGGCAAGTCAAGGAAGCGCGAAATTGACCAGCGTACGTCGCGCCACAATTCGCCCAGCGTGTCCTCCATTTCCTCCGCTTTTTTGGCTCCTTCCCCTGTCGCGTCGTAGTCCCGATAACGCTCAACAATGCTCGCTTTTGCCCAACAAAAAACGGCGGTGCGGTAAAGGCGGACGCGCTCCAGCTCACCATCAATTTTTTCGCCCGGAACGTCAGCGAGTTTTTCCAGCCCTCGCTCCATCTGTCTCTGACGAAAAACAAACAGCTCCGCGTTGACCTCCGAAATTGCCGTCAACAACGCTTGCCTTAGGCGCTCATTAGTCACAGTGCCATCAGTTTTCATTGACGCCCTATACTGGGAAACGCTGATTTCGGGCCAGAAAAAAGTATTTGCGATCGTGTCGTTAGCGCCGGGTGTCACGGGTTCCGGTGACACGAATTTCATATTCATGGTTTCCCCCAAAGTTGGGCGGTGGACGGGGTTTTGACGCGGATTAAAAATCCTGTCGCCGCCCCGTGCCGCCCCGCGCGGGTGCACGATTCGTTATCCCGTTACTGCTTTTCGCAGTTGGGTTTCCAGTTGTCTGATATCGGTTTTTACGCCACAGCCTGAGTCAAGCTGTAGGGCGCGCTTAAGCTGGGTGAGGGCAGCAACAGCCTGATCGTTGGCACGCAGGGCATAGCCCATTGCTTTACACAGACGCGCACGCGATTGATCAGGCATGTCCTGGTCTTCAACCAGACCCATGACTTGCGTAAGAATGGCGGCGCTGAAGGGCTCACCCCAGGCAAATGAATTCATCGCCACATCAGAGAACTCTTCCGCGATTGCCGTCCCGGTTGTGCGGTTGAAGCGCTGCGGTAACGCCCAGCGGTGTCGGAGTGCGTGGCGGGCAATATCCAGCGCGCCGGTGTAGTCCCCTGCATCAATTCGCCAGATCATGATGTACATCGCCACGTCGTCCTGCCTGGATGAATCCGACGCCAGCAGACCAGCAATCCATGCAGAATACGCGGGTAAAAACTCCCGCTTGAGTTCGGCCTTTCGCTCATTGGACTGGACGCCCTTCAGGCGGCGCTTATGCTCGGAGAGTTGCAGCAACATGCGGCTATATCCCGTCGTTGCCATTGCTTCACTGCCGCCCTTTCGGGCGGCCTCCTGAGCCTGGATGTACTGCGTATGTGCGCGTAAGGGGTTCATTTTTACTCCCCGCTCGATGCGCCGCCTGTCGGCTCAGATTCTGCTGGGGTGCCACCGGCATTCATGGTCTGAACGACCTGCGCGGCGATAGCTGCAATGCGGGCCAGATCGTCATCACTTAAAGGACTGACCGCCGTCATGGCCTGTAAACTCTGACCTTCAACAAGAGCATCACTGTCATCCAGGATCTCGATGTTTTCGATCAGGCAGGCGCAGTCATAGTCTTCAATGACATAGGCTTCGTTAACGGATTCGAAGTTTTCCACCGCATCACGTTTAGGGTTATCGATCACGGCACGACGACGAGAGCCGTCCTGCCAGTAGATGGACAGATTATCCAGACGCGTGATGAGGATGGCATTCGACGGGAAGAAGGGAACCTGCACAGCCGGTTTTTGCCCGATACGCTTTTGACTTATCAGCATGTCGGCTGCCAGCGTTTCGGTGTTTGGCTGATCGCGATTCACGATAGGAAAATATTTGTCAGCGAGAAGGGCACTGCCAGTGATTGCGACCAGTTTCGTGTCTTCCTGATACCAGGTAGCGATTTTTTCGCTCACTGCCGCCATAACCAGGGCGTCAAGATTTTTGAAGTGGCCTGTTTTGCCGATTTTAATCGTTGAGGATACAACGGTCCCGTCTTCACCGATGATTTTGCTAAAAACATGCACCGGTGATTCGCGACGAATTTTCTCAAGCCAGCCGATATTCACATCCTGAAGCAGCGGATAGAGCAGCTTGTTGGAGGTTTTTTCACGCTTAATGCCGTTCCAGCCGACCATGATGCGATCAAGCGCCTGACGCTCAACAATGGCATTACGGATGCGGGTCTGGAAGTCTTTGTATTTCGCCCACAAATCCAGTTTTTCATAGCGTAACAACGTATCGGAATTGGTTTGAGTACATTTGTACTCATCGCCATCGATGAACGTCGGATCGGTTGCTGAGCGCTCGCCCTGGGTGGTATCCGTGGTGGATGCAATAGGGCCATTGATACCCAGACCGAGGCGCTGCCCTGACTGCTCGTCTACCGGCACGATGTTGATTTGCTGAAGGAAGGAGGAAGACTCCTGAATTTTGGTTTCCAGTGTCTGGCTGACGGATGGATCGACGCTGTATTTCGACGTGACATCGTTGACGTTCACGTTGTTCAGCTTAGCCAGTTGCGTCAGATAACCATTAAATTTAAAACGTGTTTCTTTTTTCATTGAATAACGGCTCCGTTAGCAGTTGGTCAGTTCTTCAGCGCTGTCATTCCCGCCTGTTGAAAACGGGCGGCGTTCGCTGCGGTTATCTTGAGCGGCGAGCTTCGTTTTCAGCTCATTAAAATCTTTTGAGAGCAATTCCAGTTTCTGGTTGGTGTCGTCGTGCTTGCCGCTCATGCTGCTTACTGTTTCAGAAATCCCCTGACACTCCTGCGCAACCAGTTCTACGGCCTGATGGACGTCAGAAAAACGCGAGTCATCGCTGGCGCTTTTTTTGGTAAACAGTTCTTTGATGCGGGAAAACAGGGCGGGTTTTTCGATCACATCTTCAAATTCAATGACCGTCTCTTCTGCAGCGGTAAACAGGTTGTCTGCATCCAGCTTACGAGATGCCAGCGGGTTAGCTTTTGCCGTCGCGGAGAAACTCAGGTACTCAGTACCCAGGCTTGCCGGGTCGTCAGTGACAGCCAGACCTACCAGGTAAGCTTCGCCGGTATCCGCGAACTTCGGATTAACTTCAATGGAGGTGTAAATCTTCTGGCGGGCTTTTGTCAGCTCAACCAGATCCTGAGTTGGGTCAATCCAGCCGTACAACGCGAGTTTCCCGGCTAACTGGCCTTCGCTGATTTCTTCAGCTTCCAGTTGTGTCACATCACCGAAACGGCGAAACGTGCTGTCAGCCGCGTAGCCTTTGATGTGTTCCATGTTCACGCGAGCACCATAAACGGTTGGGTTGTAACTTTTCGCCATTTGCTCAATCCATTCGCGAGAAATTACACGTCCGTCAGTAGTTGCACCCTCGACAGCAATGCGAAAGCGCTTTGATTTTTTTGCGGTCTGTCCTGCCATTTTTCCGGCTCCGGTTGGTTCGTAACATGTTCAGAGCCTTATGTTTGCGGCGAGGGGGTAAGAGAGACAATGACGGGCAATTGTGCCGAAAATGGCACAACAGGGCAGGGAGGTGAAGGAAAGCGGCGAGCCGTAGTCTTGCGGCATGAACACGACACTGCTCAACCCCGATCTTGACCCGCGTAAACAGGCCATGTTCCTGTATTTCGGCGGCATTCGCATAGCCCGCATTGCTGAAATGCTGGGCGAAAAACCCGCAACGGTACACAGCTGGAAAAAGCGCGATAAATGGGCCGACGTTGGCCCGCTTGAACAGATGCAGCTCACGACGGCAGCGCGTTATTGCCAGCTGGTCATGAAGCAGCAAAAGGAGGGGAAGGACTACAAAGAAATTGACCTGCTATCACGCCAGGCAGTTCAGCAGGCACGGATCGGTAAATTCAATGATGGCGGTAGTGAAGCCGATCTCAATCCCAAAGTAGCAAACCGCAACAAAGGCCCACGCAAGCCTCCTGAAAAAAATCTGTTCACCGAAGAACAGATCGAAAAACTGGAAGATGTTTTCCGTGCCGGCATGTTTGAGTATCAGAAACACTGGTGGCGCGCTGGCGTTGATAACCGTATCCGCAACCTGCTCAAATCCCGCCAGATTGGTGCGACGTACTATTTTGCTCGCGAAGCGCTGATTGATGCCCTGACCACCGGGCGAAACCAGATTTTTCTATCAGCCAGCAAGGCGCAGGCCCACGTTTTTAAACAGTATATTATCGAGTTTGCTAAAGAGGTTGATGTAGACCTGAAAGGCGACCCGATGACATTGCAAAACGGGGCAACGCTTTATTTTCTGGGAACCAACGCCCGCACTGCGCAGAGTTACCACGGCAACTTGTACCTGGACGAATATTTCTGGATACCCAAATTCCAGGAGCTGCGCAAAGTGGCGTCCGGCATGGCGCTGCATAAAAAATGGCGTCAGACCTATTTTTCAACGCCATCAAGCCTGACGCACAGCGCCTATCCGTTCTGGTCTGGGGCGCTGTTCAATAAGGGCCGCCCGAAAGCTGATCGCGTTGAATTCGACCTTTCTCACACACACCTGTCGCGGGGTGTACGGTGTCCTGATGGGCAGTATCGGCAGATTGTTACGATTGAGGATGCCGTAAACGGCGGCTGTAACCTTTTCGACCTCGATCAACTGAGGCTGGAATACAGCCCGGATGAATATGAAAACCTCCTGATGTGCCAGTTTGTTGACGACCTGGCGTCTGTTTTCCCTCTCGCAATGATGCAGGGATGCATGGTTGATAGCTGGGATGTTTGGGAAGACTTCGAACCGCTGCTGATTCGCCCATACGGCTGGAAACCGGTCTGGATTGGTTACGACCCGGCGAAAGGCACGCAGAATGGCGACAGTGCCGGGTGTGTGGTCATTGCACCGCCTGACGTTCCCGGCGGCAAATTCAGGATCCTCGAGCGTCATCAGTGGCGAGGCATGGACTTCCGCGCCCAGGCGGCAAAAATAGAGGAACTCACGCGCCGTTACAACGTGGTTTATATCGGTATTGACTCAACCGGCGTAGGCGACGGTGTTTACAGGACCGTAAAACAGTTTTTCCCGGCAGCCCGTGAATTTATCTATAACCCCAACGTTAAAAACGCCCTGGTGCTTAAAGCCTGGGACATTATCAACGCCCGCCGCCTAGAGTTCGACGCGGGTCTGACCGATATCGCGCAGAGCTTTATGGCTATCCGGCGCGCCACCACCGCCAGCGGCAATCGCCCGACCTACGAAGCAGGACGCAGTGAGGAAGCCAGTCACGCCGACCTGGCCTGGGCCACCATGCACGCACTATTTAACGAACCGCTGGAAGGAACCACCGCCAGCAACAGCTCTATTGTGGAGATTTTCTGATGGGCAAACGTAAGTACCAAAAAGTAAGCGGACGCAGCCAACCCGTTTCGAACATGGCCAGCACTAGCAGCTCTGCCCATGCAGAGGCTTTTTCTTTTGGCGACCCGATCCCCGTGCTCGACCGGCGCGAGTTGTTTGATTACCTTGAATGTGTGCAGGTTGACCGCTGGTATGAACCACCAATCAGCATGGATGGACTGGCGCGAACTTACCGCGCAGCCGTCCACCACAGCAGCGCCATTCAGGTAAAGTGCAACATTCTGACGAGCACGTTTAAACCGCACCGCTTGCTGTCGCAGCAGGCTTTTTTGCGTTTCGCCCAGGACTTTCTGACATTTGGTAACGCCTATCTTGAGCGTCGTGTTAACCGTCTCGGGCAAACTCTGTCACTTCAGCCGTCACTGGCGAAATACACCCGCCGGGGAGTGGATACGGATCAATACTGGTTCGCGCAGTATGGCTACAACAAGCAGCCCTACGCCTTTGAACCCGGCAGTGTATTTCATCTGATGGAACCGGATTTGAACCAGGAGCTGTACGGCCTACCGCAATATCTGTCTGCCATCCCGTCAGCCCTGCTGAACGAATCGGCTACCTTGTTTCGCCGCAAATACTACCTGAATGGTAGCCATGCCGGGTTCATCATGTACATGTCTGACCCTGCTGCAGATCAACGTGACGTGGACAACATCCGCGAGGCACTGAAGAAATCGAAAGGGCCGGGTAACTTCCGCAATCTGTTCATGTACTCACCTAACGGGAAGAAGGACGGGATTCAGATCATTCCACTCAGTGAAGTTGCTGCAAAGGATGAGTTTCTGAATATTAAAAATGTGTCGCGTGACGATATGCTGGCGGCTCACAGGGTGCCGCCTCAGTTGATGGGGATTATCCCTACCAACACGGGTGGGTTTGGGGATGTTGAAAAAGCTGCGAAAGTATTTATTAGGAATGAATTAATCCCTTTGCAAAAAAGAATTAGCGAACTAAATAATTGGATTAATGAAGAAGTTGTTACCTTTATAGACTATGAGCTATGAAGGTAAAGCTAAAGCCACAAGGTGGCTTTAGCTTTTACTTTTGGGGTTTGATTGTGGGAATTCCATCTGGATTTTTCTTCGCTGAAGGAATAATTTTTTTTCGTTTGTCAAATGCTTCATTTATATATTTTTCTGGGTTTAAGAAAAACCTTGAATACCTGATTATAGAACAATAAACCTCGCTATCGTTAAAATGTGGTTCAGTTTTTTTAACGGCATAACGATGATTTGCTGCAACTAAGTAAGGTACGTAATTATTATAAGATGATGTGATTTCTCTTAATGATCCGCAATTACATGTAGCAACTGTACAAGTGCCCGCTTTAAATATTTCATCATATATTTCATCACGAACAACAGCCAGAAGACCTGTTGGTTCTCCCCAGAGTGCAGCTTGAATTTCAGAGTTTACAAATGGCCTTAATGTTGTTTCTTTACCCACAAGCACAACTACAACTGTAGAATCACCGATGTAATCCTCCCTAATTGTACGCATTATAGTTTCTTCGTTATTGTCTACATTTATATCCCCATCTGACACTGATTTATCAATGAATGACACGCTGCCATACTTGGTAATTATTTCATCTTTCAAATCTTGTTCATTGTCGTGATGATAACTTAAAAAAGTTTTATGCATTATTAACTCCATTTTTCTGTATCTACTTGAAATGTTTTTTTAACTTCATCATTGAAGAATGCATTTAGCTCTTCAATGTCTTTTAAGATTTGTTCGTAATTGTAATAGTGTTTTTGTAGTTCTCCAATAGGGGTTCTATGATATTTAACCGAGGATTCTATACCGTCTATGTTAATATCTATCGAATCATTCTTTGCAATAAAGTTATGCCATCTGCGGTAGTTATTCTGATGAGTTGTTAAGAATTTATTTAGTTCCCTAAGCATTTTGTTTGCTAATGAATACAGGTGAGCATCTCTACGATGATGAAGAATTTTCATCTCAGTCCGCAAAAAAACATACACTTCAAAAAAAGAATTCAGTGTTTCTTCAAGTGAATCATATTCTTTTGAGTATTTGAATAATGTTCGCTTTGCATCCAAAAAATTCATCACGCTTTTTATGAAAAGGGTATCTGAATTGTTGAATAATATATTGATACCCCCAAAGTTGAGCTGTTCAATCTTTAATGAGTATTTTTTTAATAGGACACCTATAAACAAGAAATAAGCAACGAAGAATAAAATGAAAACTGACAGGAGAGATTTTATTACAGATGAGTTATTAATAAAATTCTTAGTAAACCAAACGTCATCAACTGAGGGGAGGCTAAAACTACCCATCATTACTATTAATAAGAAAAACAACGAACCCCAAATAATCAATTGCTTCCACATTAATAACTCCTTGAAATTATTTCAACTCCAACAATCACTGCGGGATTACTGATCATGATCTTATACATTATATTAAGATTAATCTTAAGAAAGTAAAAGCGTAAACCATTGTCGCAGTAAAAATTCTGACCTTAATGGACATTTTTGTCGGAACAATAGCACGCATAAGTTTTCCACTTAAACTTCGCCTCCGAGGGCGGATAGATATCAAGGCTGGTAGCAAGGACCGTATACCATTCACAACTCCCTGATTCATGATTAATATCGAGAGCGTGTAATACTCCTCAATGGTCATCTCCAGTGCTTGGTGCGGGCGCTCTTGGTTGTAGATTGAGGGTTGGTGTCAGAGGTAGATAAAAGGATTAGTTTTGAACATTCAGAACGTTAGTCTGAGTGGTATGATGTTCGCTCACCGCGTGCAACTTCAGATGATGGGTGTTGTGTCGTTTACTGCTTGGGGATTTGGTCGGGCCAGTCGCGTCTTTGTTGCCAATGAACTATTTCCTCTACACCAGCGACAGCAGGAGTTGAATGACTGGAACAGGGAAGAAGTGAGCGTATTTGAGCCATAAAAACTTGAGGACTTCTAAAAGAGAGGTTCGAGGCCACAGCAATGTGGTTTTTTTACTTAGGCACCATTTTGAACACGTAGTCTAAAGTCCACTGCCATGTCGTTGTCATGACGAATTTATAATCTTCCTCTTCCAAAAAAACAGGGTGACCATGTCTTGTTCCATCGGAATGAACCTTAATACCATCAATAATATCTTCTTTTGTTAACCCCAGGAAATCTCTAAAGGCATACCACTCTTCACACTTCTTGGGAGATAATCCTTGTGTAAAATTGTAATGGTTTTTCAGAGACTCAAGAGCGCGGTAACAGTAAAAGGCTGCATCGTCTCGGTTGGATAATGCCGATTTGAGATCATTCATTGCGCGTGAGAAAAAAGTTCCTTCCATATTTGTCGTCATAGCGCGCAGTTTCTTATCTAAAACTTCAAAATCCTGACCAGCCATAAAATTACTGATGTAAGAATTATCAATTCCAAACACTCGATCTAGTCCGACTTCAAGGTTAACTACACGGTCAACAGATAACTTAAAATCATACCCTAAAATGAAGCCAAGCCTTGCCAACTCGCCATTTATCAATCCTTCTACAGCGTTTTTGAGCGCAAACTCATTGACATGGACATCCGTAGTAATTTCAGCGAATAGTTGATTGCATAAGATTCTGGCCTCGCAATACCACCTGCCAGGGTTTTCACCTATCCCGAAATGAACCTTTAAGGTTTTGTCATAAAGTGCCGCCCTTTGCGGGTGCACCACTCCTGTAAAAATATACTTTTGCAGGGTCATTATCATATAGCTCAAATAGTAAAATATCACATTTCGATAGAATACCATCTAGAGCACCTAAGAAGCTTTCTGCGGGCCGTTTTATTTTATCCGTGATAGATACCTCTCAAAGATTGAAGCTGTCAACAGACCTGAGATCGTGCCGGATTTCCATGATTTTATCCCATTATGCGCGCTCGTAGCCCCGCCACGCCCGCCCGCTTTATGCATGGTTTTTCATGCAGGTGCATGGATAACGAAAAAGCCCGCCAGAGCAGGCGGGCCAGAGGATAAACGATCCTTTTCCGATCATTCAGTTTCATGCACCATAGTCATGCATTACTCAGGAGTTGCTTCTGGCGGTACTTTTTTCTTCCTGGTCGCAGCTCTTTTTGTTAATGGTCGACCACTATTGCGATCTCGTTCTTCATCTCGCTTAAATTTTTCATAGGTTTCAGTATCAAAGAATGAAATCGTTTCAATCTCATCTTTTGGCATCAACACCCTGAAATCACTGATATTTAATCTCGACATCCCACTTATGATACCACTCTCTAAATAGTGCTGATGATAGTTTGTGGTGATGTTAATTGTCAGATCATCTTTATCCCTATATCCACTTAACATCGGGAGTAGTTCCAAATGCTCAGATTGCCCATTTTCTAGAGCCGGGCATGTGACTAACCCAACATAAATTTTGCGTGTAGATAAGGTTACTATTACAGGAAACTGCCGAGCTGACGCTTCAACAAGCAGGGATTCGAAAGCATTTGTACCCACGACCTTTGCTAAGGCATCCCATCGGCGATCTCCTTTTTTTGTTTTTAGTTTGCTTAAAAAACCAAAAAGAGCTGATAGAAGGATCGACAGAACTACCCACGCGACTTGCTTTATTTCATTTATTCGCTGTGTCTTGTCGGTAGTTGTGGAAAGCATTCCATTGAAGCTGTCAGTCGTAAGGCTAAGTGTCTTGGCTAGCCAGCGAAAACCACCTGTGACATTCAGCACGAAAGTTATAAACCCGCCCGCTAAAAAAAACACGACTCCCCAAGCAGCGACAAAAAAATAAGCGTCCCAACCAGTGGAACGCTTAAATGTATATCTTGTTGATAATGATAGGTTAACGTAGATAAATCCACTCACCAGTACAACAGCTAAAAGTAAAGTTGCCATTATTTTTGTCTGTAACGTGAATAGTATTTTGTTTTAACAGTGTATGGCTTGATGCTTTCGAGTTTGTCCATCTGGTCTTTGATTGCTTTTAGCGCATCTTCATTAGATAGATCGACACATACGAAACCGTCTTTGTTCAGATTCAGCTTGTCTTGGTTATCTTTTAGTACTTTTGCCAGACGCTCAATGGGGTTACCCAGTTTTAGTGCAGCAATGTTTGACATAATCCCTCCTAATCCGGCGGCGCAATGGTACACGTGGTCACCGTTGAGAACAACATATGCTTCATATCGATAAGACACCGATTTCAGCATCTTGTTGCATTAAAGTAACTTAAGTTGATTACCTCATTGAAGGCAACAAATTCATAAAATATTTATGACAAGAGAGCATATCTTGTGTCTTTCGCCAAAAAGTGGCACAACTGTAACTTCAAAACCCATACAGCTTCTCAGATAGCGCATCATTACAATGGCATGATGTTCAATGTTTTTGCATGCCAATTCCTGCTATTCAGTTTCCCTCCAAACCTGATTGAATCTGCCCTAAAAGAGTGGCATTTGCGGATCATGTTCGACAGGTATCGACCGTCGATATTGCTCGGCTTCGTAGTAAATGATGAATCTGTCAGCCTCATTACCAGAGATGGGATGGTCAGGCCCGAGCATGAAATACCCGTCAAATGTCCGACCTAGCCAGTAATCAGTGAAACCGGCACGCTGAAACAAAACCCAACCGCCGGGCTTATACTTTGTCAGCGCCTGCCCCTGGGGCACAGTCTGAAATCTTTGCTCTTGATTACCACCCATGATCTAACGCCTCGCGTCGCTCGTTGTTCAACCCCGCACCGGTCTAAAAGCAAGTTTTAGTCCGCTGCGACGTTATTATTAACTGCGTCGGTGCTCACCCTCCCTCACATCTCTATCCCAGAAATCCGCAATCAGCGCCGGTCGTCATTTTTGTCGTTATCCAACGTGATGTATTCCATTCATTCGGCTCTGTAAAAAATACTCTCTTCACGTTCAGTGCTGTCATTGTGCGTAAGATCAGCGATTAAACTCAGGGCCAATTTAAGATCTGACGGCTTGCAGTTTGCAATAAGTGAAATTTCCGCAATGAATTGCACGCACGCCATTTGATGCTGCAAACGACTAACATCCTCTACAACCATGAAATCCCTCCCAGCAAGGATACTGTATAAATATACAGTATCACGTAATTGCAAAAAGAGAAAAGGGGGATTTACGGATGAAAACGAACTTTTTGATATGGTTGTTTTGTCTGACTTATTAGCTACCTACGGAAAACAGGAAGATTGTCTTAATGGTTGGGGGGAAATTAGTCGTCTGGTGAAAAGGGGAAATATGCCCGCTAAAGCGCGGGCGCGTGACATGTCACATAATCAGTTTTACTTCATGCCATCCATTTGTAGCCCAGCATTTAGAATCGCCCTGGCATGGGCACGACGCAACCGGGAGGCTGTCGCCGCATTTCGTGCATTTCCTAGTGCTTATGGATTTAATGCGCCCGTGTGTTCGTGCATCATCCTGCCGGATCAGCATGGCGATGTATTCTCCATAGTCGTACGGCTCTTTGCCTGGGCGGCGCGCGGCGCAGTTGCGCGCCAGCATTTCTCTTTCTTGCCCATCCAGGATAACTTCAACTTTCTGCTCACCGGCGGCTGTTTGCCGGGCACGCTGCGCAGCCTTGCGCTGTGCTGCTGTTTTCGCCATTGAAAACCTCTCTATGTAATAAGGATGCAGAGTCAATCTGGTTTAGGGCAACCATAATCGCCAGGCGTTCAGATGCTGGCAGGGCCGCGTATTTATCTGCCCAACGCTTTGCTTTGCGCTTAATGCGGCTCCGGTCGTTATAGTCTTTTCCGGCAAATGTATGTGAATAGGCGCTGCCTGCGGCAAAGTTCATCCAGATTTTCTCTGTTCTCACGCCTCCCCGGGTCATGGCTTGAAATTCTCGCGTGCGCCAACCAGGTAGCGCATTGTCATAAACGGCAGACGGATAACCTGACACGATAATGCTAACGTTTTCCGGTAACGAACAAAGGCAATGTAACAAGCGGTAATGGTCGGTTAGTGTGTATTCGTGGCGATACCGTGCGGAGCTGGATCGCGTTTCTGGTAAATAGGGCGGGTCAGAATAAACCAAAACCTGACCCGCGCTGGCAAAGTCGAACCTCTGGAGGAAATCGACGGCATCACCAATATCTATAAACAGATTGTCTTCCAGGGCATCCAGAAATTCAGGATTGTCATTGTTGAATGACTCGACAGTATCTATGTCGATATCGATCCCCCAATTTTTCAGGGCAGGCGGCTTACGCAGCATGACAGCACCGCCGCCGAGGTGGGTTTCAATGTATGTATCATGCGGTGGCATCTCCGCGATGATTTTCTGATAGACGCCGCTGGCGGCCTTACTTCCCAGATAGCTCATTATTTTATCTCGCCTGCAGCAATGTCATTTCTGACAATACTGCAGCATGGTTAAAAATGACGGTGCTCGATGAAATGGCCAACACGATCAAAAGTGACTGTGTTCGTGTCTGGTACCGCATTGTTACTTCTAACCATGCGGTACCGAAGTGCCACATGAATGTGTATTTCTTTTCATGTCATATCCTTGTTGGTTGAATAAGCAGATCGCAGCCTTGTCACCAGTGTGTTGACCGTCTCTGCCGTTGATTGCGGTATTTTTTCTCGCGTTCGATAAAGCGCGCCGTCGCTTCGGGCGCAGTAAAAAACGCCGTCCAGGGCTATGCGCTGGCCCGCCATCAGCAGGCCTATTTCTGTTTCCCCGATATCCCAGCCAATCGACCGGGCAAAATCCCGGATTCGTTCGGCTTGCTCGCCCGGTTGATACCGCGCTGGAATCAGCTTCCGGCGCTCGCGTTTCTGCCGTTCCTCTTCATGGAATTCATTAGAAAGCCGCGCCGCGACTGCTTTTTTCTCTTTCCTGGGTAGTGCGGAGTAGTCCACGCTCGAGCTGGCAGCGTCATTTCCGACCATGGACAGGGGATCGGGTTGTTTTTCAACCGTTCGCGGCTCCCGCGTACAGTTATTGACAGAACTCCGAGGGGCGGCGCTGCCGCCTGAAACGTCAAAATCAAAACCGGGAGCGTCGGCGTCGGCACGCTTCGGAACGATTTTGTATTGAGTTGTACGGGTATAGATAAGGGATGACTCCCCCGCGAAGGGGCAATAGATACCGGAGATGGTTGTCACGTCATCGCCATACGCGTTACCGTTTTCGGTGACGTCATAACTGAGGCGAACCCTCAGACAATCACGGGCAACAAGCGGGCCTCCCTGCGCGGAAATGTACGCCGCCCAATTTCCCTCATCGGCGGCGGTATGGGCCTCAGCGATTTCCGGGTGCAGGACTAACTCTCGATCACGAAGACGGCGCAATTCGCGATACACCGTGACGGGTGCACCGCCAATCTGCTGAAACTGGCGTATAGCCCAGCGCGATGACCATGCGCTGACGCGCCGAGCCATGTCCTTCAACGGCTCGCCGGTAACATCGTCTTTTTCGTCATCCAGCGCGTAGCCATCTATGTTTTTGCTGATGTACTTCGCGATATACCCGGTGGCGCTGCCTTTCTCTTCTTCAATCGGTTTGCACAGAAAACGATTCTCCTGCGCGCCGGGTTCATGCCCGTCCTCCTTAAGTGCGTATTTGCGGAAGATTGCCCGGACAAATTCAACATGTTCAGGGCGCATGAACAGCAACAGATGCCAGTGGGGTGTCGCGTCATGATGAGGTTCCACTACACGGAAACCGAAAACACGGACGCCCTTTCTTTTCCATGCGGCGCGGGTTCTTGACCAGACTTTGCAGAGATAATGCTGGGTATCACGGGGTGATGCTCCCAGGTATTTATCATTCCTGCGCCCGTTGCTTTGGGTGGCGTGATAACGGGACGGTGCTGTCAGCGTGTAGAAATCACCGACCAGTCCGGCCTCTTTCGCGAGGTCTTCAAAACCGCGCATGCGTACCATCAGCTCACTTCGACGAATAGCCGGGTTTGCAATGCTGCCGTGTACTTTGTCGGCCAGGGAAATACGCTCGCCGGTGTCCTGGTCTTCCAGTTCCATTGCGTTGATATATTCACGGTTGGCCTTTTTCTGGGCCTGCCATTCACTGACGCATGGATCGCTGGCGTAAGGTGCAGATTTCTTTTGCACATACCCTGTCGCAATCATCAGATGTTCACGCCAGCGGGCGTGCATACGCCGCAGGCGATTAAGCCACCATGCCGGAGTCTGAAGGCGGGCCACTGCACTAAGTGCCGTTTCTGCTTCCAGCGTTTCGTCGCAGTAAGCGCGCCAGGCCGGAACGCTTGTATTCAGGTGTGATGCCAGAAAACCCATGCGCCCATAACCTGAAAGGGTAGAAAAATGTGGGTCTTCAGTCCGGGCCATCTGGAAATCAAACTCGCGCATAAACTCGCTGCCCATGATGTCAGCCAGGTTATGCGCCAGTCGTTTCATCTCTTTTTTGCCAGCCCAAAGCAAACGCCAGAATTGATCACGCAGTGGCATCAGCACCGCAGGAAAGGCTCCCTGCGGCAGATATCGGTCATTTACGCTGTCAAAGCGGCTGAGCACGTGACGCTCGAAAGTTTTAACCAGCCAACTATCTGCGGTGGCCTTTCCTTTGCTGTCGAGCTGATCCAGCTTCTGGGTGTAGTAGCGGCGAATGTAATGCGGTAGAGCCGCCAGGCGGCGGCGTACCGTGCGAGCGCGTTCCGGCGGCTCATCGACTTCAATTAAATCCTGAGTGGAAAGCCATTTGCGGCTTCCATCCGGGGTCAGATAGGTGAAGCCGCCCGCGCTTTTGGTGAATTCCGGCCCACCAATCGCGGGCCGTGGCTCATTCCATGGATAGGCAAAATCTGCCGTCATGGCTTCGTCTCAATTTTTAAATACGGCTTGCTACCCTTGCCGATTGCAGGACATTCAAAAGACAAAACGGAATAGGAGTCATTAACCGGGTCATACTCCATCGTTACTTCTGCGGATCGATCACCTTGCCCTGGGTCATAGCCCTTAATATGTAAAGTTCCTTTCTTTGTAATCCGAGCCGCTTCCTGGACTAACGAAGACGCCTCACGGGTGCTAAATAATTCGTAAAATGTGTTTGCAGTGTTTTGTGGTGTGGATAACAAAATCGTCCTGACTGCGGCGTGCCAGCTCTGCTTGTTTTTTGAAACGGCAATGATTTCCTTTGCGGCCTTACCGCTCCCAGCCTCGACACCTATGCTACGTTTGACATTGATCCGATGAAGGGTAAACGTGCGGTAAAGCGATGAGGTGAGAGAGGTATCTGCGTTAGATGCTATGACCGGATAACCTTCTGATGAACGGCGTTCAAGAATGGAAGCCAGGTGATACTGCTCATCGTCACCGAACCCGCTGAAGTGGTATCCGTTAAAGGTTCCGTCATACGGCGGGTCGCAGTAAATCACATCGCCAGGCAGCAACATGTTTAATGTTTCTTCAAAACTGGTGCAGATAAACGTGGCGCGCTGCGCTTTTTCGGCAAATGCACGTATTTCCTTTTCAGGGAAATATGCTTTTTTATAATTGCCGAACGAAACATTAAAACCGCCGCTCTGGTTATAACGGCAAAGCCCTCGATAAGAATGACGATTGAGATAAAGGAAATAGACAGCCCGGTGTAAGCACCCCAGATCGTTGTCATAATTGAACGCTTCGCGTGCGCGGTAATAACTTTCTGCAAGACTATGGCTACCGAACATTGCGCGGGCCAGCTCGATGAATTTTTCCGTATCGCTGCTGATGACACGGTACATATTGATCAGATCAGGATTGATATCTGCAATGAGGTACGCCGGATAATCAGTCGCCATCATCACGGCACATGAACCCGCGAACGGTTCTACCAGGCGTAATCCTGCGGCGGGCAGGTGCTCTAACAATTCATTCATAATGGCGGTTTTATTGCCCGCCCACTTCAGAATGGTGCTCATAATCCACCCCTATAGTGTTTGCTTTTCAGTTCGGTTACGGTCTGACAGGTCACGCAGGTGTCAACGCCAGGCACGGCGATGCGGCGCGCTTCAGGAATTGGAGTCCCGCAGCTGTCGCAGAAGAAAAGAGAAACCGCAGCGGAATTGCTGCGGGCGTTTTTGATGTGGCGCTCACGCTCTTCCTGCTCGCGCTCCTGCACATGATCCATTGCGTCAGCCATCAGTGAGTCTCCTGCGCTTCGTTGCGGATTTTTTCGGCTTCCTGACGAAGCAGCTCAGCGGCAAGACGAGGCTGCATTTCACGGGAAACGATATGTGAGGCCATAACCTCCAGACGTGCCGCCATGACGTCAGCACGCCCGCGACGTTCTTCCATGCGGGCTTCAGTCAGAATTGCATTCAACCCGGCATCATCCTGGCCAACTTTGGTTTTAAGGGTTTCGATATTTCGCATTGTGCTAACTCCAGATTTTGAGCAAAAAAATACCCGGCGGGTTTACGCCATAAATTGCTCGATTAATTAGTGAGAGGTAGCCCGCTGTATGCGGGCTTTATAATCAGGACTTCTTCAACATCGGTATAACTAAGGCAACTACGCCAGCGACTAACACCCCGTCAGCTAGCATGGACATTGCGCGGCTGGCAAAGTCGACAGCAACCACCAGGAACAAAAGAAGGGCAGCTGCTGCTATGCGTAATTTGCCAATCACAGATGATTTTCCAGACGCAGGCCGAGGATATTGGCGATTTCTTCCAGCACCTTACGTTCTTCCGGCTCTACTTCGCCGTCTGCTTCAGCAATTGCGACAGCTACATCCAGCACATCTTCAGCTTCGCGGGTATCGTGTTTAACGTCTTCAATTTCGCGGAGTGCAGCACGACGACCAATTTTAAAGTTGGTATCGAGCTGCCCAATGATTGTTGAACTGATGCCATTAATCTCAGACGTGAATGCTGCCAAAGCCGGTTGATTGCGTAACACCTGCTCGATTTTGGCCTTTTCTGATGGTTCACACTCGCCATCAGCATAAGCAACCAGATAAGCCGCATTAACTACCGCCTGAGCCAAGTCACGTTTTTCAAACTTTTTAACTTCAGATGCTGCGTGGCGTACTTTTTTACGGAATCCAAACATTTTTACTTCCTCATTTTAAAAAGGTCAGAAATCAACCGGGTAAATTTTTGTCAAACTCTGAGATAAAGCGAGGGATGATATTTCCCCATCGCGATATTTCATTCATTGCCTTGATAATTAATAAACGCTTACTTTCATCGAACGATTCAAACGGCTCACCTATATCGCGCTCCTGAAAAGTGCCGGGGGTGCTGCGGTTCGCCAGAGTTAAAACAGTGAATTTAAAATCACTGCTCATTTTGTTGAACGTGCGCAGGGCGCGGTTATTAGTTGCGGTCAATTGTTTGTGAAAACGATTGATGCACTCTGCACCCGTCATTTTTTGTGTCTGCATATCGGCATTATTAAATGCACTCACGTCCGTTTTATTTGGCGCGGGTGTTGAGCTGTTGTTCATAACGCCTCCAGAAAAACTTCAAAAGCCGGGTTGATAACGACACTTTGGCTTTGGACTGCAATTCATTTAACAATGCGGACTGATCGCGGCATGGGTGCCAGGGTTTGCCATCCTTTCCCATTATCCATCCGTTGCCATAATGCGGGGCCGGTGACTGGTGAACGAGAAGGGAAGCGAAAGATGGTCCGTTATCCATTCTGGTGTCCTCAAATCAGACCGAACGAGGCACCGAGGCCCGTCATGGTGTCGATGGCGCTTGCCATTGCCGGATTAGATTTCAACCTGGCATCTACCGCCAGAGCTGTTAGCGCGAGGAATCGCATACCAGCGTTGGCGTTTTCGACAATTACCTGGCGTGAAATATGGGTAAGCCGTGAAGCGCCAGCGACGTTTGCTGCAACCTGTCCGATCTGCGCGGTCGCCTGCATCACGTAAACAGGCAGCTTCTCTTTAGCCACTTCGTTCAACGGCACGCACGGCAAGCAGTGAATCTGAGCCAGAAAACCATCAACCAGCGTAGGGTCTTCAGTCAGGTCAGTCAGAATCCAGATTTCGCGGGGCGTTAGCTGGTGCGGTTGTTCCGGGTTGAGTTTGTTGTAAAGGGTATGTGGCTTGATACCAGCCTCTAAGGCCAACTCTTTAACGTTGTGAGTAGCTGCAAACTTCCTGCAAGCATCATCGAAGTGTTTATGTGACGAAATGCGAAAATCTAACATGTTGGTATCCTTTTCAACTTGCATAATCGAGATGGTTAAGCAGCAACGTAGCGGCAGTTAATACCTTGTTGCAGCAAGCGACCACGAAACGCGACCATGTTGATACGGGCTGCACCACCATCTTTCCTGCGCGGCATGAGAAGGAGATCACCATCAGCAACCATCTGTTTTACGGTGCGGATGCTGTATCCATAGGCCACGGCGAACTCTTCATAGGTCATCAGATCGGGGCCTGATGGGATTGCAATTTGTGGAGCCATAGGGGAGTATCTCCGGTTAACTGTTGTTTTAGTGCATTGGCGTGCATTTCTAAATTATTGGTGAGATTAATTTCCATATGGAAATTTGTCAATCCATTTGAAAAGGTTTTTTTCCCATGACTGACAAACAAAACATGGCCCAGGAAGTTCTGGGGAGAATGAAAGAAGCGTACAACGTGCGAACAAACGCTGAATTCTCATCTAAGACTGGCGTGCCACAGCCCACCATCAGCAACTGGGTGAGCAGAGGGAGCATTCCTTTCAGATACATTTACGAATGCTCTCAAAGCACGGGAGCAGATATTGATTGGTTATCAAATGGAAATCTTGCAAATGCAAGAAATAACACCATTGAAGTTGCAAAAGTTAATCGTGCTGACTCTGTCTACACCAAACTGTTAGAAAACGGTGGGCAGACAGTTCTACAAAGAATCCTTATGGCATATGGCTTCACTTTGCAAAAACAGCTAGGTGAACTCTTGGGTATCTCTTCAGGGACTATGAGCACTTGGATAAGACGCGAATTTTTCCCGGGTGATGTTGTTGTCGCCTGCGCTTTAGATACAGGGGTCAATCTGGAGTGGCTGGCAACTGGGAAAGGTGAAATACGCGAGGATATGAAAAAGGACAAAGGGCGTCTTATCGATCATCTTGAACTTTTTGCAGGGCAAATATCTGATAAGGGCAAAGTGTTGATTGATAATAATCTCATCCCTTTAAGCGCGTCTTATCCCGTTTATCTTTCATCCTCTAAGATGTCCTGGATGGTCGATAGAGATAAAAATGAAATTGCCAGTGGCACGCTTCTTTTAAATGTTGATGGTGCTTTGGATGTCTACAATGTTTCAAAAATACCGGGAAATAAAATAACTGTCTGTAATGTAGATAATGGAGTTGAATTTACTTGTGGTACTGATGATGTCAAATCTGAAGGGCGCGTGCTAGTGACATACGCTTATAACGGGTGAGTGCCATACTATTTATTGCAATGGTTTTGTACGCTCATTCAAGTTTAAGGGATAATTTTACGTTGATTACGGGAAGATAACGATGAAAAAGCATATGAAAAAATTAATTCTGGTTACAAGTGTAATTCTTTTGTCTGGTTGTAAGTTGGAATGGTCTTCCGATATTTTATACTCGAAGCTATTTGATAAAAGCATTACCATTACTACATCCACTATCGTGACTGAAGTCGCTGCTTGTAACAGTTATGAAGACTCACGCAAGCCATCTGATTCACTTCTGCAAGTGCAGTCTGCCATATCTGATGTATTCCCCGATTCTAAATTTGATGAGTGTTTCACAAAGCACTTTAATTCTTATGCAAAATTCACCCTTCCGATTGCTTACGGCCCCGCAGAGTTACTTAAGGCTGAACACCCTAAACTCCGTGTCTTGTCATATAAAAATGAAGCCGTACTGGTGAATATTTCACCTACGTTAGAGGAAAAGCTGCAAAAATATCAAAATAATAAATTCAGCACGACTGACTTTAAACCATCTGATGTTTCCATAATCATTAACATTAAAAATGATACTAGTAGTGACAAGAAGATTAATGTTCAGGGAGCCTATTTAAATAATTTCCCCTTAATTAACCAAAGTGATATTGACTTCAAAAAAGGTGAATCCTTTAATTTTCGGTTGTCCAATGTCACTGCTGAAACAATGTTTTTACCATCTAAATATAAGCAATCTGCATTTTTCATGAGCACTGCGGGGGAGCAATGACCGTAGCTAAACTTTCATCCGGTAAATGGCAATGCGATTTCCGTCTTAATGGAAGGGACAGCCGTCGGGTTCGAAAAAGTTTTGACACGAAAGGCGAGGCCGTCGCCTATGAGGCTTATTGCAAAGAGGAAGCACAGGACAAGCCCTGGAAAGCAGACAAGGAGGATCGCCGCAAACTGAGTGAGATAATTGAGCTTTGGCATAATCTTCACGGGCAGGCTCTTGTTGCGCATAAATCGCGTCTCGCAAAACTTCACATTATTTGCAATGGCCTGGGTAATCCAATCGCTTCGCAGCTGACAGCAAAAGACTGGGCGCATTATCGCGATAAACGCCTGCGCGGTGAGATCGATAACGGTTATCACAAAGACCCTGCTGACTGGATAGCGAAGCCGATAACGGTAAACCGCGAGCAACAATATTTGGCGGCGGTGTTCAATGAGCTTAAGCGTCTGGGAGAGTGGAACCTCCCGAACCCGTTAGACGGTGTGCGTGTTTTTAAAGAGGCCGAAAAAGAAATGTCCTGGCTGACACCGCAACAAATTGTTGAGCTGTTCAAAGCCTGCGAGCTGTACGGAAAAGAATACCTTACTACGATCGTGAAAGTTTGCCTGGCAACCGGTGCGCGCTGGAGTGAGGCCGAGCGCCTGACACGTTCCCAGCTCTCACCCCATAAACTGACTTTTACCAAAACGAAGGGCAAGAAAAACCGGACAGTGCCGATCCCTCAGTGGCTGTATGACGAGCTGTCGCCAATGCAGGGGCGTTTGTTCCGGCCCTGCTATCAGGAGTTTAAAAAAATGTTCCGGCTGACAGATATCGTGCTGAGCGAAGGGCAGAAAACCCACGTATTACGACACACGTTTGCCGCTCACTTTATGATGAACGGTGGTAACATCCTTGTGTTACAAAAAATACTTGGACATGCCAACATCCGGGAAACCATGAAATATGCGCACTTTGCCCCTGACCATCTTGAAGAGGCCGCAGTGCTCAATCCGATAGCCGAACCGGCGTCTATGCTGTCCACACTCTGACCACGCAGCATGTATTTAACCGCACTCAGATGCACTAAGGATACATATAACTAGTTGTTTTATATAAAAATGGTAGTGTAATCAATGGGGTCGCCAGAAAGCGTCTTAACTAAGATTCGCTTTTGTGGTTTGCTATTAAAAGGGGGGCTTTTCAGTCCCTGTTAACCTCTTTGCCATAAATCGTTTACACTGTCCGCGCTTTAACAGGGGGATATGTGACGGATAAACAGCATCAGGCAATCTGGCAACGCGCGGCGGCACTGCTTGCGTTGTTTGCGATCCTGCTGATTATCATTGCTCCGCTTATCTCCGTCTCCCTGCAAAAGGATCCGATGAGTGCGATGCCAGGCATGCATCATGACATGAGCATGATGTCGATGGCCGGGCACCACGATATGGCTCCAGCCTCAGTACCTGTTGATCATGCTGAAGCCTGCGGTTACTGCGTACTTTTAGCGCATGTACCCGGTCTGCTGATGGCGCTGGTACTGCTGATCTCGTTTGTCCTTGAACGCATCCGTCTTTTCGTGCCTCGCCCGGTGCTCAAACACTGGCGATTTTTCCCCTGGCTCTGGCCTGATACCCGCGCACCGCCGCATCTGTCTGCTTCTTACTACTGATAAATCACTGTGCTCAGGCGCAGTAATACCTTTTTCTTTCAGGAAAGAAAAGTATGACGACCTGCACCCCGCGCGCGGCCTGGATTTCCCTGCTGCGTCGCCTTCATTTTTATATTGGGCTGTTTATCGGGCCTTTCATTTTCGTCGCGGCATTGACAGGCACACTTTACGTCGCCTCGCCACAACTGGAACACGGGTTATATAAAGAGGCGTTGACCGGTTCGGCATCCGGTGAAAAACAGTCGCTAGCCACACAAATCGCTATTGCAGAACAGGCAACCGGTGGCGACTTGACGATATCTGCTGTTCGCCCGGCACTGGTTGCCGGTGAAACCACACGTGTGATGTATGCTGATCCCAAGTTGGGTGAATCAGAGAGCCGGGCTATTTTTATCGATCCTGTGACATTGCAAGTGAAAGGCGATATGACCGTCTATGGTACGAGTGGAATTTTGCCGTTCCGCCAGTGGATTGATTATGCACACCGTTCTTTATTACTGGGAAATCCAGGGCGCATCTACAGTGAGCTGGCTGCATCCTGGATGTGGGTTGCCGCATTGGGTGGTATTGCACTTTGGTTTTCTACCCGCCCAAAACGGCGCATCAATAACCGGATACAAAACACGCGTCGTTTGCATGCGGGGTTAGGCTGGGCGTTGCTGGCGGGAATGTTGCTTTTCTCCGCGACGGGCCTGACCTGGTCGCAATGGGCGGGAGGAAATGTCGATAAAATGCGGGCTGCGTTCGGCTGGCTGACCCCGCAGGTTAATACTTTGCTGAGCAATGGTGCTGAATTCCATGACCCTCATGCTGAGCATCATATGCATCATGCCGGAATGAGAATGGCTGCTGAACCTATCGAACTGTCGCTCTTCGATAAGGTATTGCAGTCTGCACAGCGTGAAGGCATTAATGCCAGGAAGCTGGAGATCCGGCCCCCGCGTGATGCCTCCCGGGCCTGGACAGTGACGGAAATTGACCGCACCTGGCCCACACGTGTTGATGCAGTCGCGGTGGAGGGGGCATCTCTTCACATCATCGATCATACCCGGTTTACGGATTACCCTCTGATGGCGAAACTGACGCGCTGGGGTGTCGATTTTCATATGGGGATACTGTTTGGACTGCCGAATCAATTGGTGCTGATCGCATTTGGCCTGGCGCTCTGCGTGGCTATTGTGCTTGGTTATCGGCTCTGGTGGCTGCGTCGCCCGAAAGGTGCGCTGATAAACCCAGCCGAAACCCTGAGTCAGAGCTGGCTAAATTTGCCGATAACAGGTCGCGTAATGACGTTGTGCCTCACCATGTTGTTCGGGGTGGCGTTACCGGTGATGGGGGTAAGTATGGTGGTATTGTTTGTGGTGGACTATCTGCGCTGGCGGCAGGGCAGACTGCCTCAAATTCAGCAGAATGCATAATGATACAGGCGGGGAGACCCGCCTTTTTCATTTAAGGGATTACCAGGAGGACTGGGAGCGACGGTTTTTTACCTGGTACATATTTTTATCTGCTAGCTCCAGCAAACCCTCGGTCGTCGCATGCTCCCAGGTCAGGGCATAGCCGATACTGAGTGTCATGGTTGCCGTGCTCCCATTGCGTAAGTCGATGGGCTTGCTGAACTTCTGAGAAAGCTGAGAAGCAATACGCTGGACTTCTGCATCCGAGTGGACATCCGCGAGGATCATCGCAAACTCATCACCGCCAATACGGTAGGCGAGATGGTGACCAGCACCAAATTCCATCAACCTTCTGGCAATCTCAATAAGCACACAGTCGCCAGCGGAGTGCCCCCAGGTATCATTGATGCACTTGAAATTATCGCCGTCGAGAAAGAGTAGGGCAGAGCTGGCGCGTGAGGTTGTTTCTTTCATCAGGGTGGCGATGTTGCTGCGAAATGCCGAGCGGTTTGCAAGGCCAGTGAGCGGATCGTGAAGCGCGGTACGCAGTAATTGTGCATTCTTCGCCTGCAGGCGAAGTTGCCACTCTTCCATCTCATCCAACAGACTATTGAAATCTTGCGCAAAAAGATGGAACTCGGCAATGCGCTCATCGCTCACGCGGCGTGAAAAGTTACGGTTAGTGCGCACATCGTGAACCACATCGGTAATATTCTGCAAGGCTTCTGCGATCCCGTTATGCAGGCGTCGGGTGATCAAGAACGCAATGGCTGAGGCGAAAATAATGCAAACTGTCAGCACCAGTAGTGACAAAACGATGTAGTGACCAATCAGATTATCAAAGGCCTGTAACCTGATTTCACCAATGTAAAAACCGTTATGCAAGATAGGCTGGGTCACGGGGGAGGGGAGCAGCCAGCGACTCAGGAAACCATTAAACATGCTATGGGTGTCATCAGGTGACCAGTTCCAGCCTGCCACCAGGTGTTTATTACGATCCAGCACTTCAGCTTCGGAAAAATAGCCCTGTTGCCCCAGAGTTGTGAGCACGCTGGATGCAGCAGCCTCATCACCAAACACCAGAGCGGCCTCCAGACTGTGGCTCATGGTAATGCCAGTGAATTCGAGATTTTTCTGTGCATACTGCTGCAATGTGAATACCGATGCGATGCTCAACAAGAGCCAGATAAGCGTCATCGTAATGATGACACTTATGAGGCTGATTCGTCGCATCCGGCTAATAAACGTTGGGCGAGAAAATGTTTTATCCATCCTTGTTCTTCCGCGCTAGCATTAATACATCTGGGTTGACCCTGATCCCGCTTCGACTCAGCACATCCAGATTGACAGTGAAACTGACCCTGGCTGATTCAAAAAGCAAACAAAACGCACTTCCGCTCTGACACTCAGGATTTTGCTCCGCAATAAGCAGCAGCGGATGGGGGTGATAGTGATTCGCCAGTACATCCTGAAATGCCGAAGACTCGGTTCCAAAATAGATGCCGTCGCATTGTGCGTTGAGGGCTTCACTATCGTCGCTCACCATCACTGGAATGTAAGGCAATGATGCACCTTCACCGACGGTATTTAAGACAGTCGCATAACGTGAAGAGCTAAAAATACACAGCCTTGGTAGGCCTGTAAGTGAAGGCCATGTGGTGTAACTCACGATACCGGAAACTATCGCACGAACCATACGTGAGGGCTCCTGCACACGTTGTGCAAAAAGCGGGGTAAGGGAAAACGTTAAGAGAATGAGAAGCAGTAGCGGGCGAGCGTAATTTCTGTACTGAATGCCTGCCATGAGCCGCCGAATCATTACTACTAACAGATCTAAAGCCCACTCGTGACAAAGTAACATCGCAGTCTTCACACTTTGTTGCACACAATGTGAGGATTATATCGGTCTTCCCTGGCTGCTAATTTTGCCTCATTCACAATTCGGCGATTCAGTCTGCTTTCCATTGGCGATGGGGGAAATCACCATGAGGGCCATAAGACGGCAATTAAAAAGACCAAAAAGTGGACGCTGACCGCGCAAAGTACAGAATAATTATCTCTAAGTTATTGACGTTTTCAGCCTCATGCATTGCTACGTGTACCTTTTTATTTACGATTTTAACACTATAATTTGCGGTTTTTGATGTGCTGTAAACAAAAGTGTACGTAATATGGATTGATATCTTTACTGGCTATGGTATTGTGATGCTCTCCTCGCTGAGGATCAACTATCGCAAACGAGCTATACAGGATCGCCATCATGCAAAAAGACGCGCTGAACAACGTACACATCACCGACGAACATGTACTGATCACTCCGGATCAATTGAAAGCCACCTTTCCGCTCACCGTTGAGCAGGAAGCGCAAATCGAGCAGTCCCGACAGACCATCTCTAATATCATTGCAGGACGCGATCCACGCCTGTTAGTAGTCTGTGGCCCTTGTTCAATTCATGATCCAGAAACCGCGATTGAATACGCTCGTCGATTTAAAGCACTTGCCGCAGAGGTCAGCGATAGCCTCTATCTGGTGATGCGCGTCTATTTTGAAAAACCCCGTACCACTGTCGGCTGGAAAGGGTTGATTAACGATCCACACATGGATGGCTCGTTTGATGTTGAAAGCGGTCTGAAAATTGCCCGCCGTCTGCTGGTGGAGCTGGTAAACATGGGCCTGCCGCTGGCAACGGAAGCTCTCGATCCGAACAGCCCACAATACCTGGGCGACCTGTTCAGTTGGTCCGCTATCGGTGCGCGTACAACCGAATCCCAGACCCACCGTGAAATGGCATCAGGGCTCTCTATGCCGGTTGGATTTAAAAATGGCACCGATGGCAGCCTGGCAACAGCGATTAATGCGATGCGTGCCGCAGCTATGCCGCACCGCTTTGTTGGTATCAACCAGGCTGGCCAGGTTTGCCTGCTGCAAACACAGGGTAACCCGGATGGACATGTGATTCTGCGAGGTGGTAAAGCCCCTAACTACAGCCCGGCTGACGTTGCTCAGTGCGAAAAAGAGATGGAACAGGCGGGACTCAAACCTTCGCTGATGGTAGATTGCAGCCATGGTAACTCGAACAAAGATTACCGCCGCCAGCCTGCAGTGGCTGAGTCGGTTGTTGCACAGATTAAAGATGGCAACCGTTCAATCATCGGTCTGATGATTGAAAGTAATATCCACGAAGGCAATCAATCTTCCGAGCAGCCGCGTAGTGAGATGAAGTACGGTGTGTCGGTCACTGATGCGTGCATTAACTGGGAAACCACGGAATCCCTATTGCGCGAAATCAACAACGATCTGCGTAGCAGCCTTGCGGCACGTCTGGCTTAAGAGGGTGTTATGGTTGCAGAGCTGACCGCATTGCGCGATCAAATTGATGAAGTTGATAAGGCACTGCTGGAGTTGCTGGCGCGCCGTATGTCGCTGGTGGCAGAAGTAGGTGAGGTCAAAAGCAAATATGGCCTGCCGATTTATGTCCCGGAACGTGAGGCATCAATGCTGGCTTCACGCCGCAAAGAGGCGGAATTGCTCGGTGTGCCGCCGGACCTGATTGAAGATGTGCTTCGTCGGGTGATGCGCGAATCCTATTCCAGTGAAAATGACAAAGGATTCAAAACCCTGTGTCCGTCGTTACGTCCGGTTGTGATCGTGGGCGGTAACGGGCAGATGGGCCAGTTGTTCGCTAAAATGCTGACACTTTCTGGCTACCAGGTGCGTATTCTGGAAAAAGATGACTGGGCGCAGGCGCAGGACATTGTTGCAGATGCGGGCATGGTCATTGTAAGTGTGCCGATTCACATTACCGAACAGGTGATAGCTGAGCTTCCGCCGCTGCCGGACGATTGTATTCTGATCGACCTTGCGTCTGTAAAAAGTGGGCCATTGCAAGCCATGTTGACGGCACACAAAGGCCCAGTGCTTGGGTTGCACCCAATGTTTGGTCCTGACAGCGGGAGCCTGGCAAAACAGGTGGTGGTCTGGTGTGACGGGCGTAACCCCGAAGCCTACCAGTGGTTCCTGGAGCAGATTCAGGTTTGGGGCGCGCGGCTGCATCGCACCAGCGCTGTTGAGCACGATCAGAACATGGCGTTCATCCAGGCGCTTCGCCACTTTGCGACCTTTGCATATGGGCTGCACCTGGCAGAAGAGAATGTCCAGCTTGAACAGTTACTGGCGCTCTCGTCACCGATTTATCGCCTTGAGCTGGCGATGGTTGGGCGCCTGTTTGCTCAGGATCCGCAACTTTATGCTGACATCATCATGTCGTCGGAAAGTAATCTGGCGTTAATTAAGCGTTATTACCAGCGTTTCGGCGAGGCAATTGGCCTGCTGGAGCAAGGGAATAAGCAGGCATTTATCGACAGTTTCCGCAAAGTGGAGCACTGGTTCGGTGATTATGCGAAGCGCTTCCAGAATGAAAGCCGCGTTTTACTGCGTCAGGCGAACGACAGCCGTCAGTAAACAACATTGCCGTATATACTGAAAAGCCAGCGGGGTGCCGCTGGCTTTTGTCTTTTTAAGGGATGGGATATGGCTGAATTACAGACATTATTTGACTACACCGGACATTTGCCGGAGTGCCCGACATGGAGCGAAGAAGAACAGGCGCTTTGGTGGGCTGATATTCTGAAAGGCGAGCTGCATCGTTACCACCTTGCTTCCGGGGAACATAGCGTACTCAGCTTCCCGGAAGAGGTCGGTTGTTTTGCACTGCGCGAGAAAGGGGGCTTCATCGTCGCCATGCGCAATGCCATCTGGTTGGCTGACAAGCGTGGGCTACTGATTCAAAAAGTCTGTGATAATCCCTCAAATCCTCAGCTTGCACGTTTTAATGATGGCGGCACCGATAATCAGGGGCGTTTCTATGCCGGCACCTTCTGGGGACCGGGTGATTATAATGGTGCGTTGTTGGTACGCGTGGATAATCAGCTAAATCCTCGTGTTATCCAGTGCGACATTCACGGTGCAAACGGTCTGGCATTCAGCCCGGATAAGCAGTGGATGTATACCTCTGACACGCCTAATGGCGTGATTTATCGCACGCCGCTGGATGAAAAGGGGGAGCCTGGCACACGTGAGCTGTTCCGCCAGTTCAACGCCGGTGAAGGGATCCCTGATGGGGCTGCGATGGATGAAGAAGGCTGTTACTGGAGTGCGCTCTTTGATGGCTGGCGTATTGCCCGATTCTCGCCTGCGGGAGAAATGCTGGAAGAGCATCGACTGCCAGTTCGCTGCCCAACGATGGTCTGTTTTGGCGGCACCGATTTGAAAACGCTGTTTATTACCACCACGCGAGAAAATATGGAGGCGGATGAAGTGGCAAAATTCCCGCTGTCCGGCGCGATCTTCACCCTGCCCGTAAACGTGGCAGGAATGAAGAAATCGCTGTTTATTGAGCGTTAAGCGGGATCGACAGGCACGACGTTCTCACTTGGATAGCAGCCCAGAACTTTTAATGAACGGGTGATAGCGGTGAGTTCGCGCAGCGCTTTTTGTACATCGGTGGATTGCAGGTTCGCCTGGATGTCGAGATAGAACATCTCCTCCCACGGGTTACCATGGATTGGGCGAGATTCCAGTTTAGTCATAATCAGATTGTGATTACGCAGGACCAGCAAAGCCTCAACCAGCGCACCCGCCTGTTGGCCGGTGGCAATCAGCAACGTTGTTTTTGCTGGTACCTGGTCGGACACATCAATAGCTTTACGCGCCAGCACCACAAAGCGGGTAATGTTCTGTGTTTGATTGGCCAGATTACGTTCCAGCACCTGCAGGCCATAGAGTGCGCCGCCGGCCTCATTGCCCAATGCGGCGACGTGTGGGGAATTAGCCTGGGCGACTTTCTCCATCGCAGCCGACGTGCTTTCGCAATATTCAATTTTCCAGTGGGGGTAGCGATTCAGGAACTGACTGCACTGCTGGAACGGCTGTGGGTGGCTGTAGACGGTCTCGATAGTCTCCAGGTCGGTTGAGCCAGAAACCAGTACGCAATGGTCAATCGGTACCGTTAACTCGCCCACAATCGACAGGCTGGTGTGCTGGAGCAAGTCATAGACGTCATTAATCGCGCCAGAACTGGTGTTTTCCAGGGGGACTACTGCGTAATCCGCCTGGCCCGTCTCAACCTGATTAAAGATCTCATGGAATTTTGGGCAGCCGCTTTCGATAAATTGCTCAAAGTGGCGTGCGGCGTACTGGCGAGCCGCCAGATGCGAGTAAGACCCTTTCGGTCCGAGGAAGGCGATGCGGGCAGAGTGTGGGTTAATTTTATTGAGGTGCTGCTGGAGCAGGGCCTGCTGGGTAAGGACAGAATCTTCGATAATCAACTGGAACAGACGGGTGATGTAGTGAGCGTCCAGGTGATGGGCTTTCCCAAGTTGAATTAAACGCTCCAGCAAATCACGCTCACGGTCAATGTCTCTTACAGGGCGGTGTGAGGCCAGCTTCGCTTTCCCTACTTCAACCGCGAGCTCACGTCGCTCTGCCAGTAAAGAGAGAAGCTGTTCATCTAACGCACTGATTTTTACTCGTAAATCCAGTAATGGGTTTTCCGATGTCATAGTGTTGCCTTTCTTGTTATCAATAAAAAAGGCCTCCCGATTTGGGAGGCCTTATTGTTCGTCTTCGCATTCTTTATCACACGACGAAACGCCTCCCAGTCAGGGGAAGGTAAAAAAGAATGCGAAGAAAAACGGGACACGGTACATGTAAATTTCCTTTAGTGAGTACAGAGTAAAGTACCTGTACTGTTTTCGCTCTGTCAACAAAAAACGCGCCCGGAGGCGCGTTGCGGATTAACTCAATGCTACGGTGTTATTCTTCTTCTTCAACGAAGTCTGCATCTTTCACCGAGGTGGTAGCACGACGCGCTTCACCCTTGTGCTGCACTTTGTTGAGCTGGCGCTCCAGCTTGTTGATCAAATCGTTAATCGCGGTGTACATATCTTCATGTTTCGCGCTGGCCACCAAATGCCCGTTCGGCGTATTGATGGTTGCGTCAGCGATAAAACCCTGTGGCTCTTTAGACAGAATGATATGTGGGTTAATTAAATGAGTTTGCCATTTATCCAGTTTGGCGAGACGGTCTGCGACATGTTGGCGAATAGCCGGGGTGATTTCCATTTGTTTGCTGGTAATGTTCACTGTCATAGATGTTACCTCTTGTCTTTCCGTCTTGGTGATTCCAGCATAACGCCAAAAATGTCAAAATGTGTGATTTAAATCACATTATTTTGTCACTTTTTGTCAAAGAAAAGGTTTTGTGAGGCAGGGCAGGAAGAGGGCAAATATCACTTGTCGAAGTCAGGATTACCCGTCATAGTTGATGGGATAGGTCGGCACTTACACGTTTCAGCGCTGGCCTAAACGGATAAAAAAACGGCAGCCATCGGGCTGCCGTTTTGTTTTTTACTCATCATCAGCTGCTGTGATTGCTGGCGATAATCTTGGCGACTTTGTCTGCCTGAGCGCCCATCTGCATCTGGCGATAAGCGTTTTCCATCAGCGGGAGCGCATCGCGTGTTGCTGCCGTATCCGGGAAATCACGCAGCATACCTTCAACGCGGTTTACAACCGCCACCCATGCACCACGTTTGGTGTAGTACTCGGCGACAGAGTACTCATATTTTGCCAGGCGATCCTTCAGGAACACCAGGCGCTTAGTGGCGTCGGTAACATACTGGCTACGCGGATAGCCACGGACCAGTTTTGAGAAATCATTGAACGCATCACGTGCATGCTGCGGGTCGCGGTCGCTACGATCGACACCAAAGAAGCCCTGTAACGCACTGTCATCCAACGCCATATTAGTCAGACCACGCATGTACATGACATAATCGATGTTTGGATGAGTCGGATTCAGTCGCATGAAGCGATCAATGGCAGCCTGAGCCAGCGGTAAATCGGCATTTTTGTAGTAGGCGTAGATCAGATCCAACTGCACTTGCTGCGAATAGGCCCCAAACGGATAGCGATTATCCAGTGCTTCTAGTTGCGTTATCGCTCCCTTCCAGTTACCGTCTTGCAGCTTTTGCTGGGCAGTCGCATAGATTTCATTTGGCGGATTATCGGGCACCACTTCCTTTGAACCGGAGCAACCCGCCAAAGCCAGGCTCAACGTGGCGGCTGCCACCAGATATTTCATGCGCGTCATGACGTTTAGACTTTCCTCAAATGTTTATGCGGGAGATTGTCTCTTCCTGCTCCCGACTAAGACCAGCTACAATAGCACACTATATTATACGGCGAAGCCGTAAAACCCAACGTTAACGAAGAAGCTGTATATGGCACAACGAGTACAACTCACCGCAACGGTGTCCGAAAAACAACTTGGACAACGATTAGATCAGGCTTTGGCCGAATTGTTCCCTGATTATTCGCGTTCGCGCATAAAAGAATGGATCCTTGCCCAAAATGTTCAGGTAAATGGCAAGATCTGGGATACACCAAAAGAAAAAGTATTGGGTGGCGAGAGCGTTACTATCGCTGCTGAAATAGAAGAAGAAGTGCGGTTCGAAGCGCAGGACATCCCGCTGACCATCGTTTATGAAGATGACGACATCCTCGTTATCAATAAACCACGTGATTTTGTGGTGCACCCTGGAGCGGGTAACCCGGATGGCACGGTGCTCAATGCTCTGCTGCACTATTATCCGCCGATTGTTGATGTTCCGCGTGCGGGGATTGTTCACCGTCTGGACAAAGACACGACTGGTTTGATGGTGGTGGCAAAAACGATTCCGGCGCAAACGCGTCTGGTTGAATCGTTGCAGCTGCGTGAAATCACCCGTGAATATGAAGCGGTGGCAATTGGCCACATGACTTCAGGTGGTACGGTTGAAGAGCCTATCAGTCGTCATCCAACCAAACGTACTCATATGTCAGTGCACCCGATGGGTAAACCGGCGGTAACGCACTATCGCATCATGGAGCATTTCCGTGTACATACGCGTCTGCGTCTGCGTCTGGAAACCGGTCGTACTCACCAGATCCGTGTCCATATGGCGCATATCACGCATCCGTTGGTTGGGGATCAACTTTATGGCGGCCGTCCGCGTCCACCAAAAGGTGCTTCTGAAGAATTCATCACGGAACTACGTAAATTTGATCGTCAGGCGCTGCATGCAACGATGCTCCGACTCTATCACCCGATTACGGGCATTGAGATGGAATGGCATGCGCCTATCCCTCAGGATATGGTCGATCTCATTGCTGCTATGCGTGAAGATTTCGAAACTCATAAGGACGATGTGGCCTGGTTATGACCCACTTGATTATCCCCGAATGGTCGCTGCCTGAAGGTGTGGCGGCATGTAGCTCTACACGGCACGGTGGTGTCAGTTTGCCGCCCTATGATTCGCTGAATCTGGGCGCACATTGCGGTGATAATCTGGAGCACGTCGAAGAGAACCGCATGCGTCTGTATGCGGCTGGCAGACTGCCATCGAAACCTGTCTGGCTTGAACAAGTTCATGGCAAAGATGTTCTGCAACTCACGGGGGAACCCTATGCCAGTAAGCGCGCAGATGCGTCTTACAGCAATACCCCCGGGACCGTTTGTGCCGTCATGACAGCGGATTGCCTGCCGGTTCTGTTCTGCAACCGTGCAGGGACAGAGGTGGCGGCTGCCCACGCAGGCTGGCGAGGTTTATGCGCGGGTGTGCTTGAAGAGACGGTTGCCTGTTTTGCTGACCAGCCTGAAAATATCCTGGCCTGGCTCGGGCCGGCGATTGGTCCTGAAGCATTCGAAGTGGGTGCAGAAGTCCGCGACGCTTTTATGGCTGTGGATGCGGTTGCAGATACTGCATTCAAACCCGCGGGTGAGAAGTACTATGCCGATATCTACACCCTGGCGCGACAGCGTCTTGCTTTAGCCGGGGTGACAAATGTCTTCGGCGGTGACCGTTGTACGTTTACCCAAAAGCACGATTTCTTCTCTTATCGTCGCGACAAGACGACCGGCCGTATGGCAAGTTTCATTTGGCTGATATAACCTAACGAATCAAGACGATCCGGTACGCGTAACTTTCTTTTCACATAATTCAGGTCATTCACCTTGAATAATTGAGGGATGACCTCATTTAATCTCCAGTAGCAAATTTGACCTGTTATATGGGGGGAGTTATGCGTCTGGATCGTCTTACCAATAAATTCCAGCTTGCTCTTGCCGATGCCCAGTCGCTTGCACTGGGGCAAGACAACCAATTCATCGAACCACTTCACTTAATGAGCGCCTTGCTGAATCAGGAAGGGGGATCGATACGTCCTTTATTAACGTCTGCTGGCATTAATGCCGGCCAGTTACGCACGGCCCTGGATCAGGCGCTGAGTCGTTTGCCGCAAGTAGAAGGTACCGGTGGTGACGTGCAGCCGTCTCAGGATCTGGTTCGTGTGCTTAACCTTTGCGATAAGCTGGCGCAAAAACGTGGGGACAACTTTATCTCGTCAGAGCTTTTTGTTCTGGCGTCGCTTGAGTCACGCGGTACGTTGGCCGATCTGCTGAAAGCGGCAGGCGTTACCACCGCAAATGTGACGCAGGCTATTGATCAAATGCGTGGGGGTGAAAACGTGAACGATCAAGGGGCCGAAGATCAACGTCAGGCCTTGAAAAAATACACTGTCGATCTGACCGAGCGTGCTGAGCAAGGCAAGCTCGATCCGGTGATCGGACGTGATGAAGAAATTCGTCGTACCATCCAGGTACTGCAGCGTCGTACTAAAAACAACCCGGTACTTATCGGTGAACCTGGGGTGGGTAAAACCGCCATCGTCGAAGGGCTTGCACAACGTATCGTCAACGGTGAAGTGCCTGAAGGTCTGAAAGGGCGTCGGGTATTGTCACTGGATATGGGGTCGCTGGTGGCCGGGGCGAAGTACCGTGGTGAGTTTGAAGAGCGCCTGAAAGGGGTGTTGAACGATCTCGCCAAACAGGAAGGTAATGTCATCCTGTTTATCGATGAATTGCACACGATGGTAGGGGCAGGTAAGGCTGACGGCGCAATGGATGCCGGAAACATGCTGAAACCGGCTTTGGCGCGTGGTGAACTGCACTGCGTGGGCGCCACAACCCTGGATGAATATCGTCAGTACATTGAAAAAGATGCTGCGCTGGAACGTCGTTTCCAGAAAGTGTTTGTAGCGGAACCTTCGGTGGAAGATACCATTGCTATTCTGCGCGGACTGAAAGAGCGTTATGAACTACACCACCATGTGCAGATTACCGATCCGGCCATTGTGGCAGCGGCAACATTGTCACATCGCTATATTGCCGATCGCCAGTTGCCAGATAAAGCTATCGACTTGATTGATGAAGCTGCGTCCAGCATTCGTATGCAGATTGACTCGAAGCCGGAAGAACTGGACAGGCTTGATCGCCGTATTATCCAACTCAAACTGGAACAGCAGGCTTTGCTGAAAGAGTCTGATGATGCCAGTAAAAAACGTCTGGATATGCTTAACGACGAGCTTTCCGATAAAGAGCGCCAATATTCTTCCTTAGAAGAAGAGTGGAAAGCGGAGAAAGCGTCATTATCTGGCACTCAGACGATTAAAGCTGAGCTTGAGCAGGCAAAAATTGCCATTGAACAGGCGCGTCGTGTGGGAGATCTCGCGCGAATGTCTGAACTGCAGTATGGCAAAATTCCTGAGCTTGAGAAACAACTGGAAGCGGCCACGCAGTCTGAAGGTAAAACGATGCGTCTTCTGCGTAATAAGGTGACTGATGCTGAGATTGCGGAGGTTCTGGCGCGTTGGACGGGAATTCCGGTTGCTCGCATGATGGAAGGTGAGCGCGAGAAACTGCTGCGTATGGAGCAGGACCTTCACCATCGTGTGATTGGCCAGGATGAAGCAGTCGAAGCCGTATCTAATGCGATTCGTCGTAGTCGGGCTGGTTTATCTGACCCTAATCGCCCCATTGGTTCCTTCTTGTTCCTGGGTCCGACCGGGGTGGGTAAAACCGAGCTGTGCAAATCGCTGGCGAACTTTATGTTTGATAGTGATGACGCGATGGTGCGTATCGATATGTCCGAGTTTATGGAGAAGCATTCTGTATCCAGACTTGTGGGTGCACCTCCGGGATATGTCGGTTATGAAGAAGGGGGTTACTTAACTGAAGCGGTTCGCCGCCGGCCTTATTCGGTCATCTTGCTGGATGAAGTAGAGAAAGCACACCCAGACGTATTCAATATTCTGTTGCAGGTATTGGACGATGGGCGCCTGACCGATGGGCAAGGCAGAACGGTTGATTTCCGTAATACCGTCGTCATCATGACCTCGAACCTGGGTTCTGATTTAATTCAGGAACGTTTCGGTGAGCTGGACTACAGCCATATGAAAGATTTGGTGCTGGGGGTTGTGAGCCATAGCTTCCGACCGGAGTTTATCAACCGTATAGATGAAGTCGTTGTGTTCCACCCGCTGGGTGAGAAACATATTGCTTCTATTGCGCAGATCCAACTGCAGCGGTTGTACAAGCGTCTGGAAGAACGTGGTTATGAAGTCCACATTTCTGATGAGGCGCTCAAACTGCTGAGTGAAAATGGTTATGACCCGGTTTATGGGGCTCGCCCATTAAAACGTGCAATACAACAGCAAATTGAGAACCCTCTGGCGCAGCAAATCCTTTCAGGTGAGCTGATTCCAGGAAAAATGATTCAGTTGGATGTGAAAGAAGACCGAATCGTGGCAGTGCAGTAAATCACAAAACGACAAAAACGGGCCCTGCGGGGCTCGTTTTTGTTTAAAAACCAGGCAAGAATAGACTTCTCGGATGTGATTCGCCTGGAAAGTGAGCAGTTGATAAGTTTTTTGTATTTTTGACTTGTCAGCCTGAAATAAATCCCTATACTGCGCCTCCACTGACACGGAACAACGGCTTACAGGCCACCGGGTCAGCGGGGTTCCACTGAGAACCTCGCAGAGAAAAGCGAAAATAAACGCTTGACTCTGAAGCGAGGAAAGCGTAATATACGCACACCTCGCGACGGTGAGCGAAAGCCGCAGTTGCACTGCTCTTTAACAATTTATCAGACAATCTGTGTGGGCACTCAAAGTGACATGGATTCTTAATGTCTTCGGACAATAAATGAATACCAAGTCTCATGAGTGAACATACGTAATTCATTACGAAGTTTAATTCACGAGCATCAAACTTAAATTGAAGAGTTTGATCATGGCTCAGATTGAACGCTGGCGGCAGGCCTAACACATGCAAGTCGAACGGTAGCACAGAGAGCTTGCTCTTGGGTGACGAGTGGCGGACGGGTGAGTAATGTCTGGGAAACTGCCTGATGGAGGGGGATAACTACTGGAAACGGTAGCTAATACCGCATAACGTCGCAAGACCAAAGAGGGGGACCTTCGGGCCTCTTGCCATCAGATGTGCCCAGATGGGATTAGCTAGTAGGTGGGGTAATGGCTCACCTAGGCGACGATCCCTAGCTGGTCTGAGAGGATGACCAGCCACACTGGAACTGAGACACGGTCCAGACTCCTACGGGAGGCAGCAGTGGGGAATATTGCACAATGGGCGCAAGCCTGATGCAGCCATGCCGCGTGTATGAAGAAGGCCTTCGGGTTGTAAAGTACTTTCAGCGAGGAGGAAGGCAATACGGTTAATAACCGTGTTGATTGACGTTACTCGCAGAAGAAGCACCGGCTAACTCCGTGCCAGCAGCCGCGGTAATACGGAGGGTGCAAGCGTTAATCGGAATTACTGGGCGTAAAGCGCACGCAGGCGGTCTGTCAAGTCGGATGTGAAATCCCCGGGCTCAACCTGGGAACTGCATTCGAAACTGGCAGGCTTGAGTCTTGTAGAGGGGGGTAGAATTCCAGGTGTAGCGGTGAAATGCGTAGAGATCTGGAGGAATACCGGTGGCGAAGGCGGCCCCCTGGACAAAGACTGACGCTCAGGTGCGAAAGCGTGGGGAGCAAACAGGATTAGATACCCTGGTAGTCCACGCTGTAAACGATGTCGACTTGGAGGTTGTTCCCTTGAGGAGTGGCTTCCGGAGCTAACGCGTTAAGTCGACCGCCTGGGGAGTACGGCCGCAAGGTTAAAACTCAAATGAATTGACGGGGGCCCGCACAAGCGGTGGAGCATGTGGTTTAATTCGATGCAACGCGAAGAACCTTACCTACTCTTGACATCCAGAGAACTTAGCAGAGATGCTTTGGTGCCTTCGGGAACTCTGAGACAGGTGCTGCATGGCTGTCGTCAGCTCGTGTTGTGAAATGTTGGGTTAAGTCCCGCAACGAGCGCAACCCTTATCCTTTGTTGCCAGCGGTTCGGCCGGGAACTCAAAGGAGACTGCCAGTGATAAACTGGAGGAAGGTGGGGATGACGTCAAGTCATCATGGCCCTTACGAGTAGGGCTACACACGTGCTACAATGGCATATACAAAGAGAAGCGACCTCGCGAGAGCAAGCGGACCTCATAAAGTATGTCGTAGTCCGGATCGGAGTCTGCAACTCGACTCCGTGAAGTCGGAATCGCTAGTAATCGTGGATCAGAATGCCACGGTGAATACGTTCCCGGGCCTTGTACACACCGCCCGTCACACCATGGGAGTGGGTTGCAAAAGAAGTAGGTAGCTTAACCTTCGGGAGGGCGCTTACCACTTTGTGATTCATGACTGGGGTGAAGTCGTAACAAGGTAACCGTAGGGGAACCTGCGGTTGGATCACCTCCTTACCTTAAAGAACCTGCCTTTGTAGTGCTCACACAGATTGTCTGATGAAAAGTAAATAGCAAGGCGTCTTGCCGAAGCAGACTTCAGTGTCCCCTTCGTCTAGAGGCCCAGGACACCGCCCTTTCACGGCGGTAACAGGGGTTCGAATCCCCTAGGGGACGCCACTTGCTGGTTTGTGAGTGAAAGTCGCCGACCTCTGTATCTCAAAACTGACTTAATAAGTCATGTTTGAGATATTTGCTCTTTAAAAATCTGGATCAAGCTGAAAATTGAAACGACACATCGTGTCTGTTCTCCGTAATAAGAACAGAACAGACGGTGTGTTCGAGTCTCTCAAATTTTCACGACATCGAACGGTGTTTTACGAAACATCTTCGGGTTGTGAGGTTAAGCGACTAAGCGTACACGGTGGATGCCCTGGCAGTCAGAGGCGATGAAGGGCGTGCTAATCTGCGATAAGCGTCGGCGAGGTGATATGAACCTTTGACCCGGCGATACCCGAATGGGGAAACCCAGTGTGTTTCGACACACTATCATGTCATGAATACATAGTGGCATGAGGCGAACCGGGGGAACTGAAACATCTAAGTACCCCGAGGAAAAGAAATCAACCGAGATTCCCCCAGTAGCGGCGAGCGAACGGGGAGGAGCCCAGAGTCTGAATCAGCGCGTGTGGTAGTGGAACGGTCTGGAAAGTCCGGCGATACAGGGTGATAGCCCCGTACACGAAAGTGCACACGTTGTGAACTCGAAGAGTAGGGCGGGACACGTGGTATCCTGTCTGAATATGGGGGGACCATCCTCCAAGGCTAAATACTCCTGACTGACCGATAGTGAACCAGTACCGTGAGGGAAAGGCGAAAAGAACCCCGGCGAGGGGAGTGAAAAAGAACCTGAAACCGTGTACGTACAAGCAGTGGGAGCCTTGATTTATCAGGGTGACTGCGTACCTTTTGTATAATGGGTCAGCGACTTATATTCTGTAGCAAGGTTAACCGTATAGGGGAGCCGCAGGGAAACCGAGTCTTAACTGGGCGTTAAGTTGCAGGGTATAGACCCGAAACCCGGTGATCTAGCCATGGGCAGGTTGAAGGTTGGGTAACACTAACTGGAGGACCGAACCGACTAATGTTGAAAAATTAGCGGATGACTTGTGGCTGGGGGTGAAAGGCCAATCAAACCGGGAGATAGCTGGTTCTCCCCGAAAGCTATTTAGGTAGCGCCTCGTGAACTCATCTTCGGGGGTAGAGCACTGTTTCGGCTAGGGGGTCATCCCGACTTACCAACCCGATGCAAACTACGAATACCGAAGAATGTTATCACGGGAGACACACGGCGGGTGCTAACGTCCGTCGTGAAGAGGGAAACAACCCAGACCGCCAGCTAAGGTCCCAAAGTCATGGTTAAGTGGGAAACGATGTGGGAAGGCACAGACAGCCAGGATGTTGGCTTAGAAGCAGCCATCATTTAAAGAAAGCGTAATAGCTCACTGGTCGAGTCGGCCTGCGCGGAAGATGTAACGGGGCTAAACCATGCACCGAAGCTGCGGCAGCGACACTATGTGTTGTTGGGTAGGGGAGCGTTCTGTAAGCCGTTGAAGGTGGCCTGTGAGGGTTGCTGGAGGTATCAGAAGTGCGAATGCTGACATAAGTAACGATAAAGCGGGTGAAAAGCCCGCTCGCCGGAAGACCAAGGGTTCCTGTCCAACGTTAATCGGGGCAGGGTGAGTCGACCCCTAAGGCGAGGCCGAAAGGCGTAGTCGATGGGAAACAGGTTAATATTCCTGTACTTGGTGTTACTGCGAAGGGGGGACGGAGAAGGCTATGTTAGCCGGGCGACGGTTGTCCCGGTTTAAGCATGTAGGCGGAGAGTTTAGGTAAATCCGGACTCTTTTTAACGCTGAGGTGTGATGACGAGGCACTACGGTGCTGAAGTAACAAATGCCCTGCTTCCAGGAAAAGCCTCTAAGCATCAGGTAACACAAAATCGTACCCCAAACCGACACAGGTGGTCAGGTAGAGAATACCAAGGCGCTTGAGAGAACTCGGGTGAAGGAACTAGGCAAAATGGTGCCGTAACTTCGGGAGAAGGCACGCTGATGGTAAGTGAAGCGACTTGCTCGTGGAGCTGAAATCAGTCGAAGATACCAGCTGGCTGCAACTGTTTATTAAAAACACAGCACTGTGCAAACACGAAAGTGGACGTATACGGTGTGACGCCTGCCCGGTGCCGGAAGGTTAATTGATGGGGTTATCCGCAAGGAGAAGCTCTTGATCGAAGCCCCGGTAAACGGCGGCCGTAACTATAACGGTCCTAAGGTAGCGAAATTCCTTGTCGGGTAAGTTCCGACCTGCACGAATGGCGTAATGATGGCCAGGCTGTCTCCACCCGAGACTCAGTGAAATTGAACTCGCTGTGAAGATGCAGTGTACCCGCGGCAAGACGGAAAGACCCCGTGAACCTTTACTATAGCTTGACACTGAACATTGAGCCTTGATGTGTAGGATAGGTGGGAGGCTTTGAAGCGTGGACGCCAGTCTGCGTGGAGCCAACCTTGAAATACCACCCTTTAATGTTTGATGTTCTAACGTAGACCCGTAATCCGGGTTGCGGACAGTGTCTGGTGGGTAGTTTGACTGGGGCGGTCTCCTCCTAAAGTGTAACGGAGGAGCACGAAGGTTAGCTAATCCTGGTCGGACATCAGGAGGTTAGTGCAATGGCATAAGCTAGCTTGACTGCGAGAGTGACGGCTCGAGCAGGTGCGAAAGCAGGTCATAGTGATCCGGTGGTTCTGAATGGAAGGGCCATCGCTCAACGGATAAAAGGTACTCCGGGGATAACAGGCTGATACCGCCCAAGAGTTCATATCGACGGCGGTGTTTGGCACCTCGATGTCGGCTCATCACATCCTGGGGCTGAAGTAGGTCCCAAGGGTACGGCTGTTCGCCGTTTAAAGTGGTACGCGAGCTGGGTTTAGAACGTCGTGAGACAGTTCGGTCCCTATCTGCCGTGGGCGCTGGAGAATTGAGGGGGGCTGCTCCTAGTACGAGAGGACCGGAGTGGACGCATCACTGGTGTTCGGGTTGTCATGCCAATGGCATTGCCCGGTAGCTAAATGCGGAAAAGATAAGTGCTGAAAGCATCTAAGCACGAAACTTGCCCCGAGATGAGTTCTCCCTGACTCCCTGAGAGTCCTGAAGGAACGTTGAAGACGACGACGTTGATAGGTCGGGTGTGTAAGCGTAGCGATACGTTGAGCTAACCGATACTAATGAACCGTGAGGCTTAACCTTACAACGCCGAAGGTGTTTTGGCGTGAAGAGACGAAATTTTTAGCTTGAACCGGATTAATCGACAGGTCCAGAAGACGTGTTGATAACAGAATTTGCCTGGCGGCAACAGCGCGGTGGTCCCACCTGACCCCATGCCGAACTCAGAAGTGAAACGCCGTAGCGCCGATGGTAGTGTGGGGTCTCCCCATGCGAGAGTAGGGAACTGCCAGGCATCAAACAAGTGAAGAGCCCATCCGGAAGGATGGGCTTTTTGCGTTTTTATTCCTCTCAAATCCTCTTAAGATTGCCCCTGAAGATTAAATCTGCACATCCTGTAAAACATTACCTGTAAAACAACCTATCTTCATCTATTTGAAATGGTTAAGGAGCTCAACTTGGCGAGCAAGGCCTTCGATTATGAGCAAGATTTCGCCAGCATCAATTTCCGCAATCATCCAGAGCATTATCAGATTGGCCGTGGTGAACAGGGCGTACTGCTGGTTGAGCCCTATAAGGGTGAAATCCTGCCCTGGTGGCGCTATAAAGACTTTTCATCCGCAACCAAATCAGCTGAAAAAATCTACCAGCTGTTTGAGATTTATCGCCGGAATGATGATTTTGTTGGAATGGATATGGCCCGAAAATTTATACAGATGGGGTATACACGTGCCAGGCGTTATGCCAACTACAAAGGCGGTAAAAAATATGCTGAAGATGGAAGCACGCGCGAACGGGGCAATGATCCGATGAAAGCAGGCGCAGCAGCGGTGTTTAAAAAATGGTGGGATAAAATCCGCATGGATGAAGATTATCTTCAACGCAAACGAGAGCATATCTCTCGCTGGGGATAAGATGAATGTCAGGCTAACATTCTGAAATGATAGCAGGCAAATCATTAACACTGTATTTACTTTTGGCTGGGGCGTAATCTGATTTCTCCAAAAAACCATGACAGACCAGAGGGGAGAAATATGGCTGAGGTCACCACTCGGCAGGAAAACAAAACTGTAGATGCAACGGACATGCGCCGCCGGGTATGGGCAATTGTAGGCGCTTCCTCTGGTAACCTGGTGGAATGGTTCGATTTCTACGTATATTCGTTTTGTTCACTGTATTTTGCGCATATCTTTTTCCCTGCCGGTAACACCACAACACAACTGCTCCAGACTGCCGGTGTCTTTGCAGCAGGCTTCCTGATGCGTCCTATTGGAGGATGGCTGTTTGGTCGTATCGCCGACAGACATGGGCGTAAAACCTCCATGCTGATTTCGGTCTGCATGATGTGCTTAGGATCGTTGGTAATCGCCTGTCTGCCGGGCTACGAAACTATCGGTACCTGGGCTCCGGCATTGCTATTGCTGGCGCGGTTGTTTCAGGGGCTCTCCGTTGGGGGAGAATATGGTACCAGCGCGACTTATATGAGCGAAATTGCGGTTGAAGGAAGAAAGGGTTTTTATGCCTCATTCCAGTATGTCACCTTAATTGGTGGGCAGCTGTTAGCTCTGTTGGTTGTTGTGATATTACAGCAAGTTCTTGATGATGCAGAATTACGTTCGTGGGGATGGCGAATTCCTTTTGCTATGGGGGCTGCGTTGGCTGTAGTGGCACTATGGCTTCGTCGCCAACTGGACGAAACCTCGAAACAAGAAGTCCGGGCATTAAAAGATGCCGGATCGCTACGGGGGCTCTGGAGAAACCGTAAAGCCTTTATCATGGTGCTTGGGTTTACTGCCGGTGGTTCATTAAGTTTTTACACGTTCACGACCTACATACAGAAATATCTGGTGAACACTGCTGGTATGCATGCAAATGTAGCCAGTGTGATCATGACCGGTGCTCTCTTCGTTTTTATGCTTATTCAGCCACTTATTGGTGCATTGTCGGATAGCATTGGTCGCCGAGCATCCATGCTCTGTTTTGGTGGGTTTGCGACACTCTTTACCGTTCCAATTTTGAGCGCTCTGCAAAGTGTTACCTCACCGTGGGCGGCGTTTGCTTTGGTTATGCTGGCGTTGATCATTGTGAGTTTTTACACCTCCATCAGTGGGATCCTGAAGGCAGAAATGTTTCCAGCACAGGTTCGTGCTTTAGGCGTCGGTTTATCCTATGCCGTAGCGAATGCGTTATTTGGTGGCTCTGCGGAATATGTCGCGTTGTCGCTGAAGTCAGTCGGGATCGAAACTGCATTTTTCTGGTATGTCACTGCATTATGCGGTTTAGCCTTTGTCGTGTCGCTGATGTTGCATCGCAAGGGCAAAGGGATACGGCTTTAATGGCTGGCTAACTGCCAGACGGCGTAACCGGTTGTGGCACCGGCAACATCCCAGGCAAAATCTTTCCAGCTCCAGCCGCTCCCTGCTGGGCGGCTGTCCCAAAGCTCTTTTGATACGCCAAGGCTCACAGAGAACATCAGACCATAAATTGCACTACGATCGCGGCTAATGCCCTGATGTTGGGCATATTCATTCCCTGCCGCGGATAGTATGGCGGACGCGAGAAAATGCTGAGCCTTATCCTGACCGCTCCATTGATCTTGTGCTGTATGTGCACATCCAGTTAACAGCAACAGGCAGGAAATGAGTAAGTAGCGCATAAAAGTCCCTGAAAAAAAGCCCCATCATCAGATGAGGCTTTGTCTTTTAAAGGATACGACTAATAAGCTTATCGATTCGAATTCGACGTAAACGGCGAATAAGCTTACGCACTTTCACCGGGTAATCCGCAATACTTTGCAGATCACGATAGTGGTTTACCACTGTTGTGTGTGTGCGAATAAGCTCAAGCTCTTTATCACGTTGGGCTGTCAACTGATGTTGAGGATCGTGAATCAGGATCGCATTCTCCAGATCCAGACGCCATGCACGCGGGTTAAGGTTATTCCCCGTAAGCAGCACCCACTCGTCATCCACCCACATGCCCTTGAGGTGGTAAGTATTATCTTCGTCTTTCCATAACCGCACGACCAATTGATCGGTGTTGACGTAATATTGCAGGCGACTCAGGAAACGCCGCAGGTTTATCTCATAGAGATAAGGCAGCGCACCGATTATTTTGAACGGTTGATCTTCCGGAATATAGAAGTCATTTGCCGTCTTATCGCCAACAATGATCTCAACCTTTTTGCCATCTCGCAGAAGCTGAATAATATTTCGCACCAACACGGCTGGCAGGTTGAAATACGGCGTACAGATCACCAGCTTATTTTCCGTGCACGGCATCAGATGGAAAATCGTTTTATTCAGCAGGCTGGATTTGCCTAACCCAACCAGCGGAGTAACGGCCAGTTGGTCATTATCAGCATTGCCCTGGAAATGATATGTCGCATCGCGTAGATCCTGGCGGTACTGGCGAACATCATTTTTGATTTCTGGACTTTTAGGGCGCTGGGGGTCATCAAGGCGATTAACGCCACGGCCTTCGACCAGATTCTGCTTAACCCAGTTCAGTATGACCTCAACCATCTGCGGATTGCGGATCAGGTGATAGCGATCGTACCGATATTTATCGTGCTGATGCAGGTAGACGTCGTTGAGGCTGGCACCGCTGTAGAAGACGCTATCGTCAATGATAAAGCCTTTAAAGTGCAGTACACCCAGTGCTTCACGCGTGTTAACAGGCACACCGTAAACCGGGATATCAATACCCGGATTCTCATGCGCCATGCGGCAATACCAGTCTGCATTGGTATTCGATGCGGCTGCACCAATACGGCCTCGCTGGGCACGATGCCAGTCAACGAGAACACAAATTTCAAGCTCCGGGCGCAGACGTTTGGCATCGTACAAGGCACCCAAAATAGCTTTACCGCCATCATCCTGCTCCAGATAGAGAGCAATAATATAGATACGGCGTGTGGCGCTGGCAATTTTCTCCAGCAGGTTCTCCCTGAAATGAGAGGGAGAGTAGAAAAACTCTACATCATCAACTGACTGAGTTAGCTTAGGTAGTTGGGCAAGGTGTTGTTGATGTTTATTTCGCTTAAATTTTGACAACATCACAGTGCGTATCTTCTCTGTTTATTAAAAGGGCCTCTGTACGATGAAATCGACAGAAGCGGACGATGATAACACCAGTACCAGGTAAAGTGAGCAACATTTCCAGTACCTTACTTATGTTTCATCGGTCGGCACCAGATTTAAAGACAAACTCACAATCCCATCTTCTAACTGAATGTCGACGTCGAATCCCAGTTTTCGCGCCAGCGTTACCATGCCGCGATTGTTGGGCATAGTAATACCATTCAAACGTTTAAGTCCGTGATCTCGCGTATAACTGATGAGCTTTTCCAGTAAACGTCGCCCCAGCCCCAAGCCTTTCAAATCGGATCGTACCAGCACCGCAAATTCCGCATCGATGTTGTCCGGGTCGGAAATTGCACGTGTCACTCCCAGAATTTCCTCAGACTCGCCCGTCTGGCGCACGGCGACAAAGGCCATTTCCCGATCGTAGTCGATCTGCGTCATGTTCGCTAAATCGTCGTGGGTAAATTCGTTGATCTCGCTGAAGTATCGGTAATAAAGATCCTCTTTCGTCACTCTGGCAATAAACTGCTGCAGTTGTGGTTCGTCCTCGGGAAGGATGGGGCGGAACAGGCAGGCTTCGCCATTTTTAAGAATGACACCTTCCTCAAGTTGCTGGGGATAGGGGCGAATCGCGAGACGACTTTCACCCTCGCCGCTGTATTGCCCAACCGTCAGAGTGACATCCAGCGCGGTAAACTCATGACCTGAAGCCAGAAGGGGATGGATATCGAGTCGCTGGATCTCGGGGCAATGAACAATAAGGTTGGATACCTGTACCAGAAACTGGCTCAGACCGGCGATGTCCAGCGAACGAAGTGCGCTGCGTCCACGGATTTTCTTATTTTTAATCGCCTGGATGACCAGATAGCGGGCGAGGTTCATGTTGAGCGGGGGGAGGGCAACGGCAGCCTGATCCTGTGCCCGCCACTCAACCCCGCCTTCACCTAACATAATTAACGGGCCAAAGACAGGATCGTGCTCGACCACCACGCGAAGCTCTTGTGCTCCAGCGCGATTCGCCATGCTCTGGACCTGAAGTCCCTGGATCCTCGCTTGCGGCCAGTTCATCTTTACGCGATCGATGATGGCATTTGCCGCCTGCTGAACCTCTGTTGCGGTGCGTAAATAGAGCATCACGCCCTGAACTTCAGATTTGTGCGGAATATCAGGGGAGCGCAATTTCAGCGCCACCGGGTAACCGATTTGCCCGGCAATATGTACGGCTTCAGCGCTGTCCTCGGCTATCCATGTTGGCAGGGTTTGAATGCCCCACGCGCTCAGAATAGGCTGCACTTCGTGGGTATCGAGCGATGTAGCCCCGTCAGCGATCGCCTGTTGAAGTAGGTTGTGTGCCTCGGCCGTGTTAGCGGTCAGGTGAAGAGGCAAAGCAGGGGTTTCACGCAGCTGTTTCTGGTTACGGCGATACTCTACCATATGCATAAATGCGGTGATGGTCCCTTCCGGGGTGCGATAGGTGGGCAGCCCGGCCTCACTGAACAATCGCCGCGCGTCAAGTGAAGAGAATTCCCCACACCAGTTGGTTAATACGGTAATGAACTTGCCCCGCGGATGAAGTTTGAGCGTATTGATAAGCGTTTGGGCACTTTCATTGCCCGGTGCAACGGCACTGGGTGAATGGATGACCATCAGTGCATCGTACTCCTGGCTGTCGAGCAGGATATTCAATGCTGCGATGTAACGCTCATTGCTGGCATCATCCCGCAGGTCGAGCGGATTGCCAGGGCTGACGTAATCTGGCAATCCCTCACGCAGCTTATTCAGGGTTTCTTCATTGAGCGTCGCCAGCTTGCCGTTGCGAGACCATAGTTCATCAAGGGCTAATGCAGCAGGGGCCGCTCCGTTACTGATAATCATCAGCCGATCGCCGCGCAGTGGCCGCATATGGCTCAAGGTTTCAACGGCGGAAAAGAGTTCGTGGGTATCCTGTACACGCAGTAACCCGGCACGCTGAATGGCTGCATCCCACGCCAAATCCAGTCCCGCAGGCGTTTGTAAAAGCCGTTGCGCTTCCGGGCTGCGACCACTTTTGATGACCAGAATCGGTTTATTACGTGAAGCGCTTCGGGCTGCGGAGACAAAGCGACGAGCGTCGCTCAAATGCTCCAGATAGAGCAGGATAGCGCTGGTTTTCGTGTCGCGAGCGAGGAAGTCGAGCAATTCGTCCACATCAATATCCAGGCTATCACCCAGCGCAATGAAGTAGGAAAACCCCATTTCACGTTGCTGCGCCCAGTCAAGTATGGTGTTTGATACCGCGGCAGACTGCGAGATAAAAGCCAGCTTGCCACGGGTAATGGGCACCGGGGAAAAGCTCGCGTTAAGCCCCTGCCAGGGGGCGAGAAGTCCCAGGCTGTTTGGGCCTAACAGGCGCATCTGATAACGCCTGGCGCAGGCTAACAGGGCGGCATGTTGCTCGGGGGGAGCAGACAGGATAATGCAGGTTTTACACCCTTTTTTCCCCAACTCTTCAAGTAGGAGAATGTTGCGTTTTGCATGCGTGCAGAGCACGGCGAGGTCAGGAACATAAGGTAATTGACTTACTTCAGGCCAGGCCAAAACACCCAGCACCGCCTTATAGGTCGGGGTGACCGGTAATACCGGCCCGGCAAATCCACCGGCCAGAAGATTGCGCATCATCAGATAACCGGCACGATCTGGTTTCATAGACGCGCCAATAACTGCAATCGATTTAGGACGTAGTAATGCTTCCAGCCCTCGTTGGCTCATACCGGTCTCCGCAAAAGAGTGACCGGATGATTTTAAACGTTTTGTGCGTCTTCAGCTGTGATACGTCCTTGATGATGCGATTTTCCGGCAAGGTAGCGTTCGCGAAAGAGCGTGAAATGACTACCAAGTCCTTTTGCCGCCTCGGCATCCCCTGAGATATCCAGCAACGCGATAGCGACTTCTGCCGTGCAATATTGATCTTCTGCGTGCGCTTCACGCAGGTGGTACGCAGAGACCCGGGAGAGATCGACAGAGATAACCGGCAAGGCATCGAGGTAAGGGCTTTTACGAAACATCTTGCGTGCTTCGGTCCAGGTGCCATCGAGCATAATAAAGAGTGGCGGTTTTCCTGAGGCCGGTGCCGCCAGCACCTGACGCTCACTCCCGGCGTAAGACGCAGGAAACACTACCATTGGTTGATACTCATCGCTTGCACATAAATCTATCAGCGCTTGCGGCGGCTCGGTACGCGACCACTCAAAGGCGAGGGTGTCCGGCAGTATATCGGCGATCAGCCTTCCGGTATTGCTGGGCTTCATAGGCTCGGTATCAAACATCACCAGACAAAAACGACTACGTGCCGCAACGGGTTTAACCGTATCGCACAGACAGCGTTTTTTGGGCAACAGACAGCCCTGGCAGCGAATCACCCGATTACCACGAGCAAGAAAAGGACGGGTTGAGCGGGCAAGACGTATCGCCCTGAGTTGGAGTACAGCGTTATCAGTCATGAAAGTTGCGTGAAAAACGCCATTGTCGCAGAGCTGAAATCGGGGCACAAGAGATGTGCCCCTGAATGGGTCAGAGAGAGTCGTTCAGCCAGCTATCAAACGGGGCTTTTGGCACAGCGCCGCTGAGCATGTCCACCACTTCGCCATTCTTAAACAGCATAATGGTTGGGATGCTACGAATACGAAAGCGTGCGCTGAGCTCGCGTTCGGCTTCAGTATTCACTTTTACAAAGCGCACTTTGCCGCTGCGTTCTTCGGCCACATCTTCAAAAATCGGCGCGAAGCTCTTACAGGGACCACACCAGGGTGCCCAGAAGTCGACTACAACCGGCAGGTCATCTTTGAGCAGCTTATCCAGCGTGTCACCAGTGGCATTGATGACATCGCCATCAAATAATTCATGCCCACAACGCCCACATTTAGCGGCATCGTTTACTCGTTCAGCAGGAATGCGGTTTAACGCCTGGCAGCTTGCACATACGGTATTCATAACTAACCTCAGGGAAGCGTGGGTACAAAATGGCACAACGCCGATATGTTTCTAATATGTTACACATTATCGTTGAGGAGGTTCTAAACGACAATGCGATTTATTCAATGAATATAATAGTCAGTAGCTTTTGAACGAATTAATGGCTAAGCGCCAGCACATCAGGTAATCTGCGCGCTTCGCGCAGCGCTGGTGGAGAAAAGCATGAACGATGAACTGAAAAATAAAAGCGGCAAAGTCAAAGTGATGTATGTCCGCAGTGATGATGATTCCGATAAACGCAGCCAAAACCCGCGTACCGGGAAAGGGCCTGCTCGTAGCGGAACGTCTCGTACTGACGCAGGTCGTCGCCCCGCTCGCGAAGAGAAAAACAGTGGTCGCCGTCCTGCTCGCGAAGAGCGAAGCAATGACCGCGGTCGTGATCGTGACCGCGACCGCCCACAAAGTGATTCCCCGTGGCGCACCGTTTCCCGTGCACCTCACGATGATGCACCTGAGAAAGCCGATCACGGCGGTATCAGCGGCAAAAGCTTTGTCGACCCTGAAGTTATTCGCCGCCAGCGTGCGGAAGAAACGCGCGTATACGGCGAAAACGCTTGCCAGGCACTCTTTAACAGCCGTCCGGACAGTATTGTTCGTGCCTGGTTTGTGCAGAGTGTGACTCCGCGCTTTAAAGAAGCGCTGCGCTGGATGGCGGCTAACCGCAAAGCCTACCATGTGGTTGATGATGCTGAACTGGCGAAAGCGTCAGGTACTGAACACCATGGTGGTGTTTGCTTCCTGATCAAAAAACGCAATGGCACCAGCGTCCAGCAGTGGGTTTCTCAGGCGGGCGCGGAAGATTGTGTGCTGGCACTGGAAGATATCGGCAACCCGCACAACCTGGGCGCGATGATGCGCAGCTGCGCGCATTTCGGCGTGAAAGGTGTGTTGTTGCAGGATGCTGCGGTGATTGAATCAGGTGCTGCAGTGCGTACCGCGGAAGGTGGTGCAGAGCACGTGCAGGCTATTACTGGTGACAGCTTTATTGACGCACTGGATGGATTCCGCAAGGCGGGATACGCCATCGTGACCACCTCCAGTCATAAAGGTACGCCGCTGTTCAGTGCGACGCTGCCGAAGAAAATGGTACTGGTGCTGGGTCAGGAACGCGATGGTCTGTCCGATGCTGCGCTCGACAGCGCGGACCTGAGTGTCTCCATTAATGGTTCGGGTAATGTAGAGAGCCTGAACGTTTCTGTGGCAACCGGCGTGTTGCTTGCAGAGTGGTGGCGTCAGAACAAAGCCTAGTCGCTTTAATAAAAATGGCCCGGAAGTGAAAGCTTACCGGGCCATTTTTTTACTCGCTCTCTGCGGGTAAAACGGGCATCCAGTCAATTGGTATTTCACCCTTTTGCACCAGCCACTCATTTGCCAGCACAAAGTGGCGGCAGCCGAAGAAGCCGCGGTGAGCCGAGAGTGGCGACGGATGCGGTGCTCTTAATACGTGATGGCGCTTACCATCGATAATGGCCCCTTTCTTCTGTGCATGCGCCCCCCACAATAAAAAGACCACTCCTTCCCGATGTTCGTTAATCAGGCTAATGACTTTATCTGTAAAGGTCTCCCAGCCGAGGCTGGCGTGGGAATGCGCTTGTCCTGCGCGAACAGTGAGAACGGTATTAAGTAGCAACACCCCCTGATGTGCCCAGCTTTCCAGATAACCATGTGCCGGGCGGGTGAAACCTGGGATCGACTGTTCCAGCTCTTTATACATATTCAGTAGCGAAGGAGGGATGGCGATACCCGGTCGTACCGAGAAAGAGAGTCCATGGGCCTGTTCGGGACCGTGATAGGGATCTTGCCCCAGAATGACTACTTTTACCTGCCCGAGTTCGGTGAAACGAAACGCGTTAAACACATCTTTTTGGGGGGGATAGATGATATTCCCCGACTGGCGCTCTGCCGCAACGGCACTAAGCGTGTTAATAAAGTATGGCTGCTGCTTTTCTTCAGCCAGCACGTCGTGCCAGGTCAATGAGGTCGTCATTGCGCTCTCCCAGGAGTTTTCATCGCCCTAGCTTAACTGCTTCTTTCTCTGGAACAAAATATGGGAACGCTTTATGGTCTGTACGAAATAAAAAAAGTTGAAAAATACTAAAAAAACCATAAATCGTAGCTGGCGTAACTTGATGTAAAACAATAAATTCTGCTCATTACCCTGTTTAGGGTGTGGTTTTCTTTGATTTTAATCAAAGAATCAAGGCTGGGTGGAGGGTATATATACACTCAAGCAACAATGGTTTTACCAATTGGCCGCCAACGAAAATAGGCCAAATCAAAAATATTGCCTAAGGGAGGCACACCATGATTACTGGTATCCAGATTACTAAAGCCGCTAACGATGAACTGTTGAATTCTTTCTGGCTGCTCGATAACGAAAAAGGCGAAGCACGTTGCGTTTGTGCGAAAGCAGGTTATGCCGAAGATGACGTTGTTGCCGTGAGCAAGCTGGGCGAAATCGAATACCGTGAAATCCCGATGGAAGTTCAGCCTCAGGTGCGTGTGGAAGGTGGTCAGCATCTGAACGTTAACGTGCTGCGTCGCGAAACGCTGCTTGATGCTGTTGAACATCCGGAAAAATATCCGCAGCTGACTATCCGTGTTTCTGGTTATGCAGTGCGTTTCAACTCACTGACTCCAGAACAACAACGTGACGTTATTGCTCGTACCTTTACTGAAAGCCTGTAATTTCAGGCTGCAGAAATAAAAACGCCGGGAAATCCCGGCGTTTTTTTATTCTTCGCTACTTTTTGGTTCTGACGTTGCTGCAGCTGTTGGCTTGCGACGTTTACCAATATTTTTGGTATCGCGGTGACGTTTTTTCACACGCGGCTTCTCTTTTTCTTTCTGCTTCTGCTCTTCGCGTTTGGCGAGTACTTTCTTGGACGGTTTACCGGTCATTTTCTCGCTCGGTGGACGCGTCGTCGGGCGCAGTTCGTCGATCACTCTCGCTTTCACCGGCTCTTCGATGTAACGGCCCACTTTCTGCAGCAGCAGATAGTCATGCGCTTCAACCAGAGAAATAGCTGTACCTTTGAGGCCTGCACGTCCGGTACGACCGATGCGGTGGAGGTAGGTATCCCCGCTGCGCGGCATGTCGAAGTTAATCACATGGCTCACTTCAGGAATGTCTATACCGCGCGCTGCCACGTCAGTCGCCACCAGAACATTAACGCGACCTTCAGTCAGACGTTTAATCCCTTCAGTGCGTTTCACCTGAGGCATGTCACCTTCAAGATAACAGTTATCAATGCCTGCAGAGCGCAATTGAGAGGCTAGCTCATGCACACGCTCACGTTTGCGCACGAAGATGATAGTACGCGTCGCATCATCTTGTTTCAGAACGTGTTTGAGTAACTCGAGCTTGTGCTCATAATTATCAGCACGGTAATACCACTGGTGAATTTTTTTACGTTCACGTGTGGACGGTGTGGCGGAGACTTCAGCAGGCTCTTTCAGCAGGCGCTCGGCAAAGTCTTTAATCGCTTCGCCTTCGAGGGTGGCTGAGAAAAGCATGGTCTGATTACGCCAGCGCGTTTCGCCAGCGATGTGTTCGATGTCTTGAGCAAAGCCCATGTCGAGCATGCGATCCGCTTCATCCAGAATCAGCGTCTCAACAGCACGGCAGTCAAAATTCTCTTCTTTAATGTATTGCAGCAAACGCCCCGTCGTTGCTACCACGATATCCTGGTTCTCACTGAACACTTCGGCGTGGTTCATATAAGCAACACCGCCAGTGATGGTCGCAATATCCAGATGGGTATGCTTCGCCAGTTCACGGGCATGGTCGGCAACCTGCATCGCCAGCTCACGGGTTGGCGTCAGGATCAAAATACGCGGCGGGCCAGATTTCTTTCGTGGAAAATCCAGCAGGTGCTGCAACGCAGGCAGCAAGTATGCCGCCGTTTTCCCCGTACCTGTCGGTGCGGAACCGAGCACATCACGCCCCTCAAGCGCAGGCGGAATAGCGGCAGCCTGGATGGCGGTCGGGCGTGTGAAGCCTTTTTCCTGGAGAGATTCCAGAAGGCTTTCGTCAAGTTCGAGTTCGGAAAAAGTCGTTACAGTCATTATCTACCTCTGTGTGGGGCGCTGATTATAGACGTTACGGCTGCAATCTTCATCTGTTTGTCTGCTTATTACTTTTCCAGCGCTTCGCTTTACCCTATGCTACGTCTGTTTCCGTACAGAGGTTGTAAAGATGCACCAGCCAAAGGCTCAATTGCGCCGCGATGGCTTCACATTTAAGCAGTTTTTCGTTGCACACGATCGTTGCGCCATGAAAGTGGGGACTGACGGTATCTTACTCGGTGCGTGGTCTCCCGTCTCTCGCGCTAAACGTATCCTTGATATTGGTGCAGGAAGTGGGCTGATTTCACTGATGCTTGCTCAGCGTACCGCTGAAAATGTCGTGATTGATGCCATCGAACTGGATGACGAGGCAGCATCACAGGCGAAGGATAACGCGCTGGCTTCCCCTTGGGCATCACGACTGCTGGTCAATCAAGCAGATGTGATTACGTGGGCGGAAGGGCAAACGGCACGTTATAACCTTATTGTCAGCAATCCTCCCTATTTTGAGCAGGGTGTCGAATGTGCAACGCCCCAGCGCGAGCAGGCTCGCTACACCACCACGTTGGACCATCACTCGCTGCTGGAATGCGCGGCGACGCTCATCACGGAAGACGGTTTTTTCTGTGTGATTTTGCCGGTAGAGGTTAGTGAAGCCTTCACTGCCAGAGCGCAGGGTATGGGCTGGCATGTGCGTTTGCGCACCGATGTGACCGAGTATGAAGTGCGACTACCGCATCGGGTCATGTTAGCCTTTTCGCCGACGCCCGGTGAATGCTTCACCGACAGACTGGTGATTCGCGGTGCCGATCAGCATTACTCTGAGAGCTACACCGCGTTAACGCAGGCATTCTACTTATTTATGTAGACCCGTGGGGCCAGCACTGTTGGCCCGGATTCAGGGAGTAAATCCGGGTAGTCCAGCGTGTAGTGCAATCCGCGGCTCTCTTTACGCTCCATTGCGCAGCGCACAATCAGCTCCGCAACCTGCACCAGATTACGCAGTTCCAGTAAATTATTCGATACGCGGAAATTGGCATAGTACTCGTCGATTTCCTGCTGTAGCAGCGTGATGCGGCGCAGTGCGCGTTCGAGCCGTTTTGTGGTGCGGACAATCCCGACATAATCCCACATGAACAGTCTCAACTCGTGCCAGTTGTGTTGGATAATGACGCGTTCATCTGCATCATCCACGCGGCTTTCGTCCCAGGCTGGTAGCGTTTTAATAGTGCGAATGTGTGGCACGCGTCGGGCAATGTCTTCTGCTGCTGACCAGCCGTAGACCAGGCATTCGAGCAACGAGTTTGAGGCCATACGGTTTGCACCGTGAAGACCGGTATAGCTGACCTCACCAATGGCATAGAGACCGTCAACATCGGCGCGACCATGTTCATCAACCATCACTCCGCCGCAGGTATAATGTGCTGCCGGTACGATGGGTACCTGGTCTTTAGTAAGATCGATACCAAGCCCGAGTAATTTTTCATAAATCATCGGGAAGTGCTGGCGAACAAAAGCTTCAGGTTTGTGGCTGATGTCAAGATACATGCAGTCTGCGCCAAGGCGCTTCATCTCATGATCGATGGCACGGGCGACGATATCCCTCGGGGCCAGCTCGCCACGCGCATCGAAGTCTGGCATAAAGCGAGTGCCATCCGGGCGTTTAAGGTGTGCGCCTTCGCCGCGTAGTGCTTCTGTCAAAAGGAAATTGCGCGCCTGCGGGTGAAACAATGCCGTGGGGTGGAACTGGTTGAATTCCAGATTAGCGACGCGGCAACCCGCTCGCCACGCCATCGCAATACCATCGCCGGAGGAGATGTCCGGATTGGTGGTGTACTGGTACACTTTCGACGCACCGCCCGTTGCCAGCACCACAGCTTTGGCATGACAGGTTTCCACTACTTCCTTATTGCGGTTCCAGATCCATGCACCAACAACACGACGTGTGCCCGGTAAACCGATTTTGTCGGAAACAATTAGGTCAACCGCATTACTGCGTTCCAGAATGTGGATATTGGGGTGGTTGAGCGCTTTACTCACCAGCGTGGTTTCCACCTCTTTTCCGGTGGCGTCAGCGCTGTGAAGAATACGCCGGTGGCTGTGCCCACCTTCGCGAGTCAGGTGATAGCTTTCATCACCGTTGGAATCAATATGCGTATCAAATAAAACGCCCTGATCGATTAGCCACTGTACGCACTGGCGGGCGTTACTGGCGACAAACTCGGCGGCATGACGTTCAACGATCCCGGCACCTGCAATCAGCGTATCTTCAACGTGGGATTCGATACTGTCAGTTTCATCGAAAACCGCGGCAATACCGCCTTGCGCATAGAAGGTTGAGCCTTCGCTCACTGGCCCTTTACTTAACACTATAACCTTGTGACGCTCTGCGAGACGCAGAGCAACGGACAGGCCAGCAGCACCGCTGCCGATTACCAGGACATCGCAAGAGAGTTCAGATATTGTTTTCATGATGTGTGTTTAATTTACTAAACAATGTTCGGCGAGCATAGCACCACACACCACTAGTGCGTACGTTTTTTTTGCTGTTTGTACTAAAGGCTAAACAAAAGCATGAGTGATCGATGAACGACACGATAGAAAATGCGACGTTAAGTGAAATTGATTAGGTGATGAAAAAAAGGCGGTATTGCGTTACTCTCTGGCGGTCTTATGGTCTTTTGTCATTAAAAATACAGAGTTCGGTGTTTGTGGACTTATAATGAGTCATAATGAAAAGTCTGCAGAACGACACAAAAACAAAGGCGTAACGGAACTTTTTAATGAACCTACCCTCTAATTGGCTGCTTGCTCATATTGCAGTAATGGAGTGGCGTTTCTTTTACGCGTGGAAATTGGTTTTGGGGAGACTTTACCTCGGATGAGCGAGCAGTTAACGGATCAGGTCCTTGTCGAACGGGTCCAAAAGGGAGAACAGAAGGCGTTTAACTTACTGGTAGTGCGCTACCAGCATAAAGTGGCGAGTCTGGTTTCCCGTTATGTACCTTCAGGCGATGTGCCTGATGTCGTACAAGAGTCATTTATCAAAGCCTATCGTGCGCTGGATTCATTCCGGGGAGATAGTGCTTTTTATACCTGGCTGTATCGTATCGCTGTGAATACAGCAAAAAATTATCTGGTTGCTCAGGGACGCAGGCCGCCGTCAAGCGATGTGGACGCGATTGAAGCAGAAAACTTCGAAAGTGGCGGTGCACTGAAAGAAATTTCGAACCCTGAGAACTTAATGTTGTCAGAAGAACTGAGACAAATAGTTTTCCGTACCATTGAGTCGCTCCCGGAAGATTTACGCATGGCAATTACGTTGCGGGAGTTGGATGGCCTTAGCTATGAAGAGATAGCTGTCATCATGGATTGCCCGGTGGGTACTGTTCGTTCACGTATTTTCCGTGCGCGGGAAGCTATTGATAATAAAGTTCAACCGCTTATCAGGCGTTGACGATAGCGGGATACTGGAAAAGGTATTAGGCATGCAGAAAGAACAACTTTCCGCCTTAATGGATGGTGAAACGCTGGATAGTGAGTTGCTCATTGAGTTATCTCGCTCTCCTGAAATGCAGAAAACCTGGGAGAATTATCACCTTATCCGTGACACCTTGCGGGGTGATACTGCGGATGTTCTCCACTTCGATATCTCAGCCCGGGTAATGGCCGCGATTGAAAATGAACCTGTTCATCAGGCAATACCGCTTATTCCCGAAGCGCAACCCGCGCCGCAGGAATGGCAAAAGATGCCGTTCTGGTCAAAAGTACGTCCATGGGCAGCGCAGCTTACCCAAATGGGTGTGGCAGCGTGTGTATCACTTGCTGTTATTGTTGGCGTCCAGCACTATAATGGGCAGTCAGACTCTTCCCAGCAGCCTGAAGCGCCGGTGTTTAACACGATGCCGATGATGGGTAAAGCGAGCCCGGTGAGTCTGGGTGTTCCGGCTGATGCTACGGCAGACGTCGGGCAGCAACAGCAGGTGCAAGAACAGCGTCGCCGTATCAACGCTATGTTGCAGGATTACGAATTGCAACGTCGCCTGCACTCCGAACAGCTTAAGTTTGAGCAGGCACAAACGCAGCAAGCGGCTGTGCAAGTGCCAGGAAATCAAACGTTAGGAACTCAATCGCAGTAATGAAGCAACTTTGGTGTGCGATGTCCTTAGTGGCAGCAGGCCTGTTCTTCTCCAACAACGCCTCGGCAGATAACGCGTCCGGGGCGTTGTTGCAGCAAATGAACGTGGCGAGCCAGTCACTCAATTATGAACTGTCCTTTATCAGCATCAGCAAGCAAGGGGTAGAGTCGTTACGCTACCGGCATGCTCGGGTTAACAATCAACTACTTGCGCAGCTTTTGCAACTGGATGGTCCCCGTCGGGAAGTGGTTCAGCGTGGCAATGAGATCAGCTATTTTGAGCCAGGTCTTGAGCCCTTCACGTTGAACGGCGACTATATTGTCGACTCGCTGCCTTCTCTTGTTTATACCGACTTCAAACGTCTATCCCCTTACTATGATTTTATCTCGGTAGGGCGTACGCGTATTGCGGATCGTCTATGCGAGGTGATTCGTGTTGTGGCCCGGGATGGGACTCGTTATAGCTACATCGTCTGGATGGATGCCGAAACGCGCTTACCGATGCGCGTTGATCTTCTTGACCGTGATGGCGAGACGCTGGAGCAATTCCGTGTGATTGCGTACAACGTGAACACGCAGGTGGCGGTCAACATGCAAACGCTAGCGCAAGCCAATTTGCCGCCTCTGCTTTCTGTACCAAACGGGGACAAGGTAACGTTTAACTGGGCGCCATCATGGATCCCGCAGGGATTTGTTGAAATCTCCAGCAGCCGTCGTCAGTTGCCGACAGTTGATATGCCCGTGGAGTCACGCCTCTATTCTGATGGACTGTTTAGTTTCTCCGTAAACGTCAATCGTGCAAACCAGAACAGTACCGATCAAATGTTACGCACGGGCCGACGTACCGTCAGTACAACCGTGCGTGACAATAATGAAATCACTATTGTGGGTGAATTGCCTCCACAAACGGCGAAGCGTATTGCTGATAGCGTTAAGTACAAGGCGGCGCAATGATCAAAGAGTGGGCAACCGTAGTCTCATGGAATCAGGGCGAAGCGCTGGTTGAGTGTGATGTCAAAACATCCTGCAAAAGCTGCTCTTCCCGGTCTGGCTGTGGCACTCGCGTTCTGAATAAATTGGGACCACAAATGGTTCATACCATTGCCGTGCCTTGCGATCAGCCGCTCGTGAAAGGGCAAAAAGTTGAACTGGGTATTGGCGAAGGTAGTCTGCTGGGATCGGCATTGTTGGTTTACATGTCGCCATTGGTGGGGTTGTTCCTGATGGCAGCCTTGTTCCAGACGCTATTTAATCAGGATCTGGCCACGTTGTGCGGCGCAATTCTCGGTGGGGTTGGTGGTTTTTTACTGGCGCGTAGTTTTTCGCAAAAACTGGTGACACGTAATGACTGGCAGCCCGTTATAATTAGCGTCGGCCTTCCACCGAATATGGTGCGAATTGAGGATCCCTCAGTCGAGAGCAGTCAGTAATTTTCCCGTCTTAATCGGGGAAGTGCAAAGGCGGATTTGTTAATCGTTTGAGCATTTCCTCGCATTGTCGTTGTAGTGTAGAATGCGGCGTTTCAGACTTTTGACGTCAGGCGCAAAACCGCGGCCTCTTAGTAATTCGTAAGGCAAAAAATCTCCCTATATGAAGAATATACGTAACTTTTCGATCATTGCTCACATCGACCACGGTAAGTCGACGCTGTCTGACCGCATTATCCAAATTTGTGGCGGCTTGTCCGATCGCGAAATGGAAGCCCAGGTTCTTGATTCAATGGATCTGGAGCGTGAACGCGGTATTACCATCAAAGCGCAAAGCGTTACGCTGGATTTCAAGGCATCCGATGGTGAAACCTATCAACTGAACTTTATCGATACCCCAGGTCACGTTGACTTCTCCTACGAAGTATCCCGTTCGCTGGCGGCCTGTGAAGGCGCATTGCTGGTGGTGGATGCAGGGCAGGGCGTAGAAGCGCAGACGCTGGCAAACTGCTACACGGCGATGGAAATGGATCTCGAAGTGGTGCCGGTCCTCAACAAAATTGACCTGCCCGCTGCCGACCCGGAACGTGTTGCTGAAGAAATCGAAGATATCGTCGGTATTGATGCCACCGATGCCGTTCGCTGTTCAGCGAAAACCGGCGTGGGTGTGGTTGATGTGCTCGAACGTTTAGTTCGCGAAATCCCTGCACCAGAAGGTGATCCTGAAGCCCCTCTGCAGGCACTGATCATCGACTCCTGGTTCGATAACTACCTGGGCGTTGTCTCACTGATCCGTGTTAAGAACGGCACCTTGCGTAAAGGCGATAAGGTGAAGGTGATGAGTACCGGTCAGGTCTATAACGCTGACCGCCTGGGTATCTTCACGCCGAAACAGGTTGACCGTACTGAGCTGAAATGTGGCGAAGTAGGCTGGTTAGTCTGTGCAATTAAAGACATTCTTGGCGCGCCAGTGGGCGATACCCTGACGCTGGCACGAAATGCTGCTGATAAAGCGCTGCCGGGCTTTAAAAAGGTGAAACCGCAGGTTTACGCGGGTCTGTTCCCGGTCAGCTCTGATGATTACGAGAACTTCCGTGATGCACTCGGCAAGCTGAGCCTGAACGATGCTTCTCTGTTCTATGAGCCAGAAAGTTCTACGGCGCTGGGCTTTGGCTTCCGCTGCGGCTTCCTCGGTCTGCTGCACATGGAGATCATACAGGAACGTCTGGAGCGTGAATACGATCTGGATCTGATCACCACCGCCCCGACGGTAGTGTATGAAGTCGAAACCACGTCGAAAGAAGTGATCTACGTTGACAGCCCGTCCAAGCTGCCGCCGCTGAATAACATCAGTGAGCTGCGTGAGCCGATTGCTGAGTGCCACATGCTGCTGCCGCAGGAGTTTTTGGGCAACGTCATCACACTCTGTATTGAAAAACGCGGTGTGCAGACCAACATGGTGTACCACGGTAACCAGGTTGCGCTGACCTATGAAATCCCGATGGCAGAAGTGGTTCTCGACTTCTTTGACCGTCTGAAGTCAACTTCTCGTGGCTATGCGTCACTGGACTACAACTTCAAACGCTTCCAGGCTTCAAACATGGTTCGTGTTGACGTATTGATTAACAGCGATCGTGTCGATGCTCTGGCTTTGATCACCCATAACGACAACGCACCGTATCGCGGTCGTGAATTGGTTGAGAAAATGAAAGAGCTGATCCCACGCCAGCAATTTGATATCGCCATTCAGGCCGCTATCGGTAACCATATTATTGCCCGTTCCACAGTTAAACAGTTACGTAAAAACGTTCTGGCAAAATGCTATGGCGGTGACGTCAGCCGTAAGAAAAAGCTGCTGCAGAAACAGAAAGACGGTAAGAAACGTATGAAGCAGGTCGGTAACGTCGAACTGCCGCAGGAAGCGTTCCTCGCCATTCTGCACGTCGGGAAAGACGGCAAATAACCTTTAAGGAGTTGGCATGGCGAACACGTTTGCCCTGATCCTGGTGATTGCAACCCTGGTAACAGGGTTGTTGTGGTGCCTGGATAAGTTCATTTTTGCACCGAAGCGCCGTGAGCAGCAGGCAGCTGCACAACTGGCGACCAATGACGCTCTCGATAAAAAGACGCTGAAGAAAGTCGGCCCGAAACCGGGTTGGCTGGAAACAGGGGCATCGGTCTTTCCGGTGCTGGCGATTGTGCTGGTGGTGCGCTCGTTTATTTATGAGCCCTTCCAGATCCCATCAGGTTCAATGATGCCGACGCTGCTTATCGGTGACTTCATTCTGGTGGAAAAATTTGCCTACGGGATTAAAGACCCGATTTATCAGAAGACGCTGATCGAAACCGGTCATCCGAAACGCGGTGAAATTGCGGTATTTAAATACCCTGACGATCCGCGTCTGGACTATATCAAACGTGTGGTCGGTGTTCCGGGCGATAAAGTCAGTTACGATCCGGTGACGAAACAGGTTACGGTTCAGCCAAATTGCAGTTCTGGTCAGGCATGCTCTAATGCATTGCCTATTACTTACAGCAACGTTGAGCCGAGCGATTTCGTGCAGATTTTTGGCCGTCGCGAAGGTGGCGAAGCCAACAGCGGCTTCTTCCAGTTGCCGAAAAGTGAAACCCGCGATGATGGTGTGCGTCTGACCGAGCGTAAAGAGACCTTGGGGGACGTGACGCACCGTATTCTGACCGTGCCTATCGCGCAGGATCAACTGGGCATTTACTACAAGCAACAGGGCCAACAGCTGGCAACCTGGATTGTGCCACCGGGCCATTATTTTATGATGGGTGACAACCGCGATAACAGTGCTGACAGCCGTTATTGGGGCTTTGTCCCGGAAGCGAATCTGGTGGGTCGGGCAACGGCTATCTGGATGAGTTTCGAGAAGCAAGAAGGTGAATGGCCGACCGGTGTACGCTTAAGTCGTATTGGTGGTATTCATTAATTTCTCTGGGGTGCGGAATAATATCTGCACCCCAAATTATTTCCGCTATAAATCCGTTCAGACTAACGACATACCCTGTCGTTACGTATAGAATATTCCCCCGAAGTTTAAGGTTGGCTCCCTCGGGTGTCACAGCACACGAAACCGCGTTGGTTGTTACAGGTCGGTTTCGTGTGCTGCATTGTTGACGCATTCATTTATTGGTATCGCATGAATCCCATCGTTATAAATCGGCTTCAACGGAAGCTGGGCTACACTTTTACTCATCAGGAGTTGTTGCAGCAGGCGTTAACTCATCGCAGTGCCAGCAGCAAACATAATGAGCGTTTAGAATTTCTGGGTGACTCTATTCTGAGTTTTGTTATTGCTAATGCACTTTATCACCGTTTTCCACGTGTTGATGAAGGCGATATGAGCCGGATGCGTGCCACGCTGGTACGCGGTAATACGCTCGCAGAATTAGCCCGTGAGTTTGACCTGGGCGAATGTCTGCGCTTAGGGCCGGGTGAGCTGAAAAGCGGCGGATTCCGTCGTGAGTCTATTCTCGCGGATACCGTAGAAGCGTTAATTGGTGGGGTCTTCCTCGACAGCGATATCAAGACTGTCGAGCAGTTGATCCTCAACTGGTATCAAACGCGTCTGGATGAAATCAGTCCGGGCGACAAGCAAAAAGATCCGAAAACGCGTTTGCAGGAGTTTCTGCAAGGTCGCCACTTACCGCTGCCATCCTATCTGGTGGTACAGGTTCGTGGTGAAGCGCACGATCAGGAATTTACTATCCACTGCCAGGTCAGTGGCCTGAAAGAGCCGGTGGTTGGCACAGGGTCGAGCCGCCGTAAGGCTGAGCAGGCTGCCGCCGAACAGGCACTGAAAAATCTGGAGCTGGAATGAGCACTGAAGAAAAAACCTATTGCGGCTTTATCGCCATTGTTGGTCGCCCCAACGTCGGTAAATCGACGCTGCTGAACAATCTGCTTGGGCAGAAAGTGTCGATCACCTCGCGTAAAGCACAGACCACGCGTCACCGTATTGTCGGCATCCACACTGAAGGGGCTTATCAGGCTATTTATGTGGATACCCCCGGCCTGCACATGGAAGAAAAACGCGCCATTAACCGCCTGATGAACAAAGCGGCGAGCAGCTCCATCGGTGACGTTGAACTGGTGATTTTCGTGGTCGAAGGTACCCGTTGGACGCCGGACGACGAAATGGTGCTGAACAAACTGCGTGACGGTAAAGCGCCGGTTATCCTGGCGATCAACAAAGTTGATAATGTGCAGGAAAAAGCGGACCTGTTGCCGCATCTGCAGTTCCTGGGCAGCCAGATGAACTTTCTCGACATCGTTCCGATCTCTGCTGAGACCGGTTTTAACGTCGACACCGTTGCAGGCATCGTGCGCAAGCATTTACCGGAAGCCATTCACCATTTCCCGGAAGATTACATCACCGATCGTTCCCAGCGTTTCATGGCGTCTGAAATCATTCGTGAAAAACTGATGCGTTTCCTGGGGGCAGAGTTGCCGTATTCGGTTACCGTTGAAATCGAGCGTTTCGTTTCCAATGAACGCGGTGGTTACGACATTAACGGTCTGATCCTGGTGGAACGTGAAGGGCAGAAAAAGATGGTCATTGGCAATAAAGGCGCCAAGATTAAAACCATCGGTATTGAAGCCCGTAAAGATATGCAGGAGATGTTCGAAGCACCGGTACACCTTGAGCTGTGGGTCAAAGTGAAATCCGGCTGGGCCGACGATGAACGCGCACTTCGCAGCCTCGGTTACGTCGACGATCTTTAATACTCGTCGTCTTTCAAGCCGCAGATGCGTTGGCTACGTTTGTTCGCCCCAGTCACATAGTTATCTATGCTCCTGGGGACTCGCAAACTTGCCGCCTTCCTGCAACTCGAAAGCCATAGAGTATAAGTGTTAATGGAGGGCTGGCAGCGCGCTTTCGTCCTGCATAGTCGTCCCTGGAGCGAAACCAGCCTGATGCTGGACGTCTTCACGGAAGAGTCGGGTCGCGTGCGCCTTGTTGCTAAAGGCGCACGTTCAAAACGTTCTAATCTCAAAGGTGCCTTGCAGCCTTTTACCCCCTTGCTGGTACGTTTCGGTGGCCGTGGCGATGTCAAAACGCTGCGCAGCGCTGAAGCCGTCTCTCTGGCGCTTCCTCTCAGCGGTATCACCCTTTATAGCGGCCTGTACGTTAACGAGCTTATTGCCCGCGTGCTGGAGCATGAAACGCGCTTCTCCGAACTCTTTTTCGACTATCTCTACTGTATCCAGGCCTTAGCAGGGGCGACGGGATCGCCTGAACCCGCGCTGCGTCGTTTCGAACTGGCGTTGCTTGGGCACCTGGGATACGGGGTGGATTTCCTGCACTGCGCGGGCAGCGGGGAGGAAGTGGATGACGCCATGACCTACCGCTACCGGGAAGAGAAAGGCTTCATCGCCAGTGTGGTGATTGATAACACTACGTTTACCGGTCGACACCTGCGAGCGCTGGCTGAACGAGAATTTCCTGATATGGATACGCTCCGGGCGGCGAAACGCTTTACCCGCATAGCGCTTAAGCCGTATCTTGGAGGCAAACCGCTTAAGAGCCGGGAATTATTCCGGCAGTTTATGCCGAAACGAGCAACAAAAACGAATAATGAAGAATGAGGATTGTCATGTCTGAATTACTGTTAGGCGTCAACATCGACCACATCGCCACTCTGCGCAACGCGCGCGGTACCGCCTATCCGGACCCGGTTCAGGCAGCCTTTATTGCTGAGCAGGCAGGGGCAGATGGCATTACGGTGCATCTGCGCGAAGATCGTCGCCATATCACCGACAGAGACGTACGTGTACTGCGCCAGACCCTGGATACGCGCATGAATCTCGAAATGGCGGTTACAGAAGAGATGCTGGCGATTGCCGTCGAAACGCAGCCACATTTTTGCTGCCTGGTGCCGGAAAAGCGTCAGGAAGTGACCACGGAAGGTGGCCTTGATGTTGCGGGTCAGATCGACAAAATGCGTGACGCCTGCAAACGCCTGGCAGACGCAGGCGTTCTGGTTTCGCTGTTTATTGATGCCGATTTCGAACAAATCAAAGCAGCGTCCGATGTTGGTGCGCCTTATATCGAAATCCACACGGGTTGCTATGCCGAAGCGAAAAGCGAAGCTGAGCAGGCGAAAGAGCTGGAGCGTATTGCCAAAGCGGCAACCTATGCGGCGGGTCTGGGCCTGAAAGTGAACGCCGGACACGGTCTGACGTATCACAACGTGCAAGCCATTGCGCGTCTGCCGGAGATGCACGAGCTGAATATCGGTCACGCCATTATCGGTCGCGCCGTGATGAGCGGTCTGAAAGAGGCCGTGGCCGAAATGAAACGCCTGATGGTGGAAGCACGTAAGTAATGGCGATTCTTGGGCTGGGGACTGACATCGTTGAAATCACCCGCATTGAAGCCGTGATCGCCCGCAGTGGCGATCGCCTGGCAAAACGCGTGTTGAGTGACAACGAATGGGCCATCTGGGAAACGCACCAGCAACCGGTGCGTTTTCTCGCCAAACGCTTTGCGGTAAAGGAAGCAGCCGCCAAAGCCTTTGGTACCGGTATTCGCAATGGCCTCGCCTTTAATCAGTTCGAAGTGTACAACGATGAGCTGGGTAAGCCCTGCTTGCGCTTGTGGGGCGAGGCGTTAAAACTTGCGGAAAAAATGGGCGTGGCACATATGCACGTCACATTGGCAGACGAGCGTCGTTATGCCTGCGCAACGGTGATTATCGAAAGTTAGATTTTATCGGCATGGTGCATCAGGACAAACTTGTCCCATAACTGCTCTTCGCTCTCGGGATGTGCCGGATCTTTCAAAATGGTATTGGGGATCGGGCACACTTTCTGGCAGGTCGGCGTCTCGTAATGGCCGATACACTCCGTACAGCGATCGCTGTTAATCTCATAAATGCTGTCGCCCATCGTAATGGCCTCATTCGGACATTCCGGCTCGCACATATCGCAATTGATGCATTTTTTGGTGATTAACAGCGCCATCAGGAAAATCTCAGAAACCTCACACAAACAGGGCGGGCATTATACGCCCATTCCCTGTTCAGACCAGTTTTTTTACCAGCTCCTCACTATGACGAATGCGGTCAGGCGCATGATCCAGGTCGCGCTGCACCAGCGCCATGAAGAGAACGTCGACCAGCATCATCTGCGCGCTGGTCGAAGAGATGGCGGCGCTGCGGGTGGCCTGCTCTTCAGCAATGGTGTAGAGGCAGCGCGTGGCCCGTTGTTGCAGCGCATTGGGCGTAAAGCCGGTGATCGCGAGGATCTTACCGCCGACACGCAGCGTTTCATCGGCCGCCATGTTGATCTCGCGGCGCTCGCCGGAATAGGAGACGGGCAGCAGCAGATCGTTAGCTGACATCGCCTGTACGGTTGCCAGCAGGGCGTGCATATCCTGTTCCACTACCGCATTGAGGCCGATTTTCATCAGCTTCCAGCCGAAGTTGCGCGCCACCAGACCCGACGCACCAATACCGGTGATTACAATCCGCCGGGCATTACGCAGCATCTCCACGCTCTCGCGCAGTTTGTCTTCGCTATTCACATCGAGAGTGGCGCGCATCGCGCTCAGATTCTCATTGATCAGCTTTTCGCCCACCACGCGCAGGGGATCATCACCGCGAATATGGTTGTGTACGGTGACAGACCAGGGCTCGGGGCTGCTGGCCAGCGCTTCGCTGATCGCCAGCTTCAGTGCCGGAAAGCCTTTAAACCCCAGCTTTTGGGCAAACTTCACTACGCTTGACTGACTTACACCTGCATCAGCCGCAAGCTGTTGCGAGCTTAAGTGGCGCGCGTGTTCAGGATTGGCCAGAAGGAAATCGGCCAGCTTCCTGTCACTCTGAGCAAAACCGGCATAGCGCTGGCGAATTTGTATTAAGCAGTTCATAGGTCTCCCGAGGCAAAATGTGACATCGATTCCAAAAAACGCATTTCACGTAGGCAGATGAATTTTATATTCCAAATTATTACGGTTATTATGAATTAAAAATTCCTGAGGAGCAAAAATGAATCTTGGTGCACTGGTTTCAGAAACACGCAATCCACAGACCATGGATTTAGATGCATTAACGACCATCGAGTTAGTTAACCGTTTTAACCAACAGGATACGCTGGTCGCAGAAGCAGTCAAAGCCACCTTGCCCGATGTGGCGAAAGCTGTGGATGCGGCAGCCGCTTCGCTCAAAGCGGGCGGGCGTATTATTTATATGGGAGCGGGAACCAGCGGGCGGCTTGGGGTGCTGGATGCGTCTGAATGCCCACCCACATTCGGTGTGCCACACGGGCTGGTGGTGGGGCTGATCGCAGGTGGTCCTGGTGCATTGCTTAAAGCTGTCGAAGGGGCAGAAGACAATGCGCAGTTGGGTGAAGATGACCTGGTGGCACTGAATCTTAGCGCAGAGGATCTGGTCGTTGGACTGGCTGCCTCAGGACGCACACCTTATGTTATTGGCGGACTGAAATTCGCTCGTCGTACGGGTTGCACCACCGTAGCCATCTCCTGCAACCCGGATTCCCCCATTGCCCATGAAGCGGATATCGCTATCTCTCCGGTAGTCGGTCCGGAAGCCTTGACCGGCTCCACCCGCCTGAAGTCAGGCACCGCGCAGAAACTGGTGCTGAATATGATCTCCACCGGCGCAATGGTTAAGTTTGGCAAGGTCTACCAGAACCTGATGGTCGACATGAAAGCGACCAACGTGAAGTTAGTGGATCGTGCCTGTCGCATGTTGATTGAAGCAACGGGCGCATCGCGCGAGCAGGCTGAAGTCGTGCTTAAGCAGACAGATTATGAGGTCAAACCGGCCATTCTGATGGTGCTGAGCGGCATGGATGCCGTAACGGCAAGGGCTAAACTCGATCTTCACCACGGTTTTTTACGCACAGCATTAGAAAACTAAAGGGGCAGTGATGGAAAAGACAGCGGCGCTCGCCAGCGGCATCCTTGCGGGTGTGGGTGGACACGGCAATATTCTGCGACTTGAAAACTGCATGACGCGTGTGCGTGTTGAGGTACACGACGAAAGCAAGATGGATCTCGCGCAAGTCAAACAGCTACCAGGCATCAGTGGCTACGTGAAGCAGGGGCAGCAGCACCAGTTTATTGTCGGCCCGGGAAAAGCCGCACAGGTGGTGAATGAGATGCAAGCGATCATGGCCGAAGGTGGCGTCAGACCGACCTTTGACGATGCTGAGCGCACCAAGGCGCAGGTGAAAGCCAAATACAAAGCGCCAATGAGCGATGCGCTGCGTCAGCTTGCCAATGTCTTTATTCCACTGATCCCGGCGTTTATCGCTTCGGGCTTGATTACCGGCATCATCAATATCCTGAAACGCCCGGATATTGTCGGCGATTTTGCAACCCAGTATCCCAATATGCTTGGGCTGCTGGGGATTTTTGGCAGTGCCGTCTTTGCCATCATGAACATCCTGGTCGGGGTCAATACAGCGAAGGTATTCGGCGGTTCCCAGGCGCTCGGTGGCGTGATGGCGGGGATTCTCTCCAGTCCTCAGCTTGCCCAAATCACACTCTTTGGTGAGGCCTTACAGCCCGGACGTGGTGGGGTGATTGCCGTGCTGTTGGTAGTGGTACTGATGTGCTGGATTGAAAAACGGCTGCGCCGCATATTACCCGGCTCCGTTGAACTGATCCTCAACCCGTTGTTGACGACGCTGATTGCCGGGACGGTCGCCATTGTCGCGCTGCAGCCGCTGGGCGGCATCATCTCCGAAGCCATTGCCCACGGTGCGACCTGGGCCATCGATCGCGGTGGCGTACTGGTGGGTGCGGTGCTGGCAGGCACGTTCCTGCCGTTGGTGTTAACGGGTCTGCATCAGGGGTTGGTGCCTATTCATGTTGAACTGGTGCAGGCTCACGGCTACAACGCATTACTGCCAATACTTGCCATGGCGGGCGTGGGTCAAGTGGGGGCTGCCATTGCTGTACTCATGAAAACCCGCAACGCCCGACTTAAGAAAGTGATCAAGGGGGCGCTGCCGGTTGGGCTGCTGGGCGTTGGGGAACCGTTGATTTTCGGTGTGACCTTGCCGCTGGGGAAACCTTTCCTCGGTGCTTGTCTGGGCGGTGCGGTCGGTGGTGCGCTTATCAGCTATGCAAAAGTGGCGACTGTGATTACCTTTGGCATCTCTGGTTTGCCGCTGGTCTTAACTATCGTTACCGGAAAAGTGATGCTCTATCTGTTAGGCTATCTTGTAGCGGTTATTGCCGGGTTCCTGTTTACCTGGCTGTTAGGTTTCAACGATCCCGAGGAGTAACATTTGGCTATCAGTGAGCGTCGCGTTGTTTTTTTCGATTTAGATGGCACGTTGCACCAGCAGGATATGTTCGGCACTTTTCTGCGCTATGTTCTGCGTCATCATCCGCTTAACGTCTTGCTGGTTCTGCCTGTCTTACCGGTTATCGGCATTGCACTGCTGGTTAAAGGACGCGCGGCGCGCTGGCCGATGAGCCTGCTGTTGTGGGCCTGCACCTTTGGTTATAGCGAAGCGCATATGAAGAAGCTGGAGCAGAAATTTGCCACCTGGTTCCGGGGGCAGGTGACGGCGTTTCCGGTGGTGCAGGAGAGGCTCACCAACTATCTTCTGGCCTCGGATGCGGATATCTGGCTGATTACCGGCTCGCCACAGCCGCTGGTGGAGCTGGTCTATTTTGATACGCCCTGGCTGCCACGTGTGAACATTATCGCCAGTCAGATTGGGCGACGCTATGGCGGCTGGGTGCTGACGATGCGTTGCCTGGGGCATGAGAAAGTGGCGCAACTGGAGCGTCAAATTGGCACTCCACTGCGTCTCTACAGCGGTTACAGCGACAGCAATCAGGATAACCCGTTGCTTTACTTCTGCCAGCATCGCTGGCGGGTCACACCGCACGGTAAACTCCAGCAACTGGAATGAGTGATGTGTAATACATAGCGGGTGTGTATAATGCGCCCCGCTTGTTAACTGGAGTACCTCCCTTGTCCAACCCCGAACTCAATCATGAATACTGGATGCGCCACGCCTTAACGCTGGCAAAACGCGCGTGGGACGAAGGCGAAGTGCCCGTTGGCGCCGTGTTGGTGCACAATAACCAGGTGATTGGAGAGGGCTGGAACCGACCCATTGGACGACACGATCCTACTGCCCACGCCGAGATCATGGCGCTGCGTCAGGGCGGTGTGGTTTTGCAAAATTATCGTCTGATCGATACCACTCTGTACGTGACCCTTGAGCCTTGTGTGATGTGCGCCGGCGCGATGGTGCATGGCCGTATCGGTCAACTGGTTTTCGGTGCGCGTGATGCCAAAACCGGTGCTGCAGGTTCGTTGATGGACGTACTGCATCATCCTGGGATGAATCACCGGGTGGAGATCATCGAAGGTGTGTTACGCGATGAATGCGCAGGGATGTTGAGTGATTTTTTCCGTCAACGCCGACTGGAAAAAAAGGCCCTGAAAAAAGGGCCTGAAGCGTTTATTTAACCTTTGAGGGTGCCTGAACTGTCAGTCTGTCCGGTACGATAAGCGGATTACGTGGGAAGGCATCACTGGGGTTTGGGTTGAATGCGCTGAAGGGCATCACCCCATAGGGTGCCCGCTTAAACTCTTCGGCATCGACAACCGGGTAACTCTGGGCCATTTTTAACGTCTTCGCAGCCTCTTTCTCTTTTTCGAGCAAATAGCCCACCAGGCTGATTTCATACTTACGGATATTTTCGACGTAGGCATAGGCTTCATGCCCGCGGGCATAGCCATAGGTCAGTTTGCTGTAATAAGGCTTCTGACTTAACAGCGGCAGGCGTTGTTTGACATCTGACCAACTGTCCGGGTTACCTTTGGTTTTGCTGGTCAGTGCTCTGGCATCCAGCATATGGGCATAGCCCATATTATAGGCGGCGAGGGCAAACCAGATTCGCTCCTCGGCTGGTACGGTTTCTGGCACTTTCGCCATCATATCCTGCAAGTAACGTGCACCACCGCTGATACTCTGTTCAGCATCGGTACGATCGCTTAAGCCTAAACTCTGGGCGGTATTCTTAGTGAGCATCATTAACCCACGCACGCCGGTGGGTGAGGTAGCCTGCGAATCCCAGTGCGACTCCTGATAAGAGATAGCGGCGAGTAGTCGCCAGTCAATCTCCTGTGCATATTTTGTGAACAACGGCTGGAGATCGGGCAGGACGCTGTCGACAGCACGGAGGAAGGTGCGGGTGTCCACGTAGTCAAAATCATCACCGTGACCGAGGTATTTCTCCTCCAGGCGTGCCAGGGTGCCATCTTCATTAATGTTGTTGTAGAAATCGAGCATCGCTGCTGAGAGCGTGTTATCGCTGTCCCGTGCCGTGAACCAGGTTACGGGTTGTTCGTCGCTAATATCGAGTGCAACGGCCAGTTCAGGGTGGACGCGCTGGAATAAGCTGATGGCGACGGAATCAGCGACGGTATAACTGAGTTTCCCGTCAACCACCTCTTCGAGCAGGTCGGTGGTACCCATTTTCTCATCTACTTTCCAGCTCAAATTCGGGAACTTCTTCTCTTTAAGTTCGCGAAGATCGTTGATGGCAACATGACCCGGTGCAATGGTGAGCTGGGTGTCATTGACGTCTGCCAGTGTGCGGGGACGATAACTTCCTACACGGTAAACCAGTTGCTGCGAAACCCAGTAGTAAACCGGACCAGGCTGATAATGGTGGATACGATCGCTGTTATAGACCAGGCCGGCGGCCAGCATATCGGCTCTGCCCGCATCCAGATCATCAAAAAGCTGACTAATATTCTGGCGAACAGTGACGTGAAGCTTCACGCCCAGATAGTTAGCAAACTGCTGTGCCAGCTCATAATCCAGGCCATAGGGTTTTTCGTCTACGCTTGCATAGGTTAAGGGCGACGCAATGGTACTGATGCGTAGTTCACCGCGCGCCTGAATAGCCGCGATACGGTTCTCTGCTTTACCGAACCAGGGGATGGAAGGCCATAGCGCTGCTGCCAGCAGCAGGGTGACAATGCCGATGAGCAGATAATTAATCTTAAATTTTTTCAATTAGTTAATTCTCTGCGTCGTACTGTTGCCCCAGCGAATAGCCGCCATGAATACAAGGGTGTTTATCGGTGATTGAGCGGCATTTTGCGCAACAAAACGCCAGTTGGCAACTAATTAGCGAAACCGCTACGGTTTGCTGCCAAATGGCATACATGATTTTATTTCGACGCAAACGGTTTCGTCACCGCTCAGGATTCTCTATAATGACGCCCGTTTTCCCCCTGATTCACACTTAAAGCTTCGAAGACGAGAGACTAATGATGGAAATTCTGCGTGGTTCGCCTGCCCTGTCCGCATTTCGTATCAACAAACTGCTGGCGCGTTTTCAGGCAGCCCAGCTCCCGGTGAGCAACATTTACGCTGAGTATGTCCATTTCGCCGACGTGAACGATCGGTTGAACGACGAAGAACTGACCCGGCTGCAACGACTTCTGAAATATGGCCCGGTGCTGAGCAGTCACACCCCGTCCGGTAAATTGCTCCTCGTTACACCTCGCCCTGGTACTATCTCTCCCTGGTCTTCAAAAGCAACGGATATCGCCCACAACTGCGATCTGGCCAAAATCAATCGCCTTGAGCGCGGTGTGGCGTACTACGTTGAAGCCTCCACGTTGACCGAAGCCCAGTGGGCGAGCGTGGCTGCTGAACTGCATGACCGCATGATGGAAACCGTGTTCACCGCAGAAGCGGATGCCGCACTGCTGTTTGAACATCATCAGCCTGCGCCGGTGCAAAGTGTGGATCTGCTGGGTGAAGGTCGTCAGGCACTGATCGACGCTAACGTGCGTCTGGGCCTGGCGCTGGCGGAAGACGAAATTGATTACCTCCAGGAGGCGTTTACCCGTCTTGGTCGTAATCCTAACGATATCGAGCTGTACATGTTCGCGCAGGCTAACTCCGAACATTGCCGCCACAAAATTTTTAACGCCGACTGGGTCATCGACGGCGAACAGCAGCCAAAATCGTTGTTCAAGATGATCAAAAACACCTTCGAGAAAACCCCGGACTACGTGCTGTCTGCTTATAAAGACAACGCCGCGGTTATGGAAGGTTCTGACGTCGGGCGTTTCTTTGCTGACCACGAGAATGGCCGTTACGACTTCCACCAGGAAGCGGCACACATTCTGATGAAAGTAGAAACCCACAACCACCCGACGGCGATTTCCCCGTGGCCAGGTGCGGCAACCGGTTCCGGCGGTGAAATCCGTGACGAAGGTGCAACCGGTCGCGGCGCAAAACCAAAAGCGGGTCTGGTGGGCTTCTCTGTTTCTAACCTGCGTATCCCTGGCTTTGAACAGCCGTGGGAAGAGGACTTCGGTAAGCCTGAGCGTATTGTCACTGCGCTGGATATCATGACCGATGGCCCGCTGGGTGGTGCAGCGTTCAACAACGAATTCGGTCGTCCGGCTCTGACCGGTTATTTCCGTACCTACGAAGAGAAAGTAAACAGCCACAACGGTGAAGAGCTGCGCGGTTATCACAAGCCAATCATGCTGGCAGGCGGCATCGGTAACATCCGCGCTGACCACGTGCAGAAAGGTGAAATTACCGTCGGCGCGAAACTGATTGTGCTGGGTGGACCGGCGATGAACATCGGTCTGGGCGGTGGCGCGGCTTCCTCCATGGCCTCTGGTCAGTCTGACGCCGACCTGGATTTTGCCTCCGTTCAGCGTGACAACCCGGAAATGGAACGCCGTTGCCAGGAAGTGATTGACCGCTGCTGGCAGCTGGGCGATGCCAACCCGATCCAGTTTATCCATGACGTGGGCGCGGGTGGTTTGTCGAACGCCATGCCGGAACTGGTGAGCGACGGTGGACGCGGCGGTAAATTCCAGCTGCGTGACATCCTCAGCGACGAGCCGGGTATGAGCCCACTGGAAATCTGGTGTAACGAATCCCAGGAACGCTATGTCCTGTCGGTAGCCGCTGACCAGCTTCCGTTGTTTGATGAGCTTTGCCGCCGCGAACGCGCACCGTACGCGGTGATTGGTGAAGCCGTCGCAGAACAACACCTGACGATGAGCGATAGCCACTTCGACAACCAGCCAATCGATCTGCCGCTGGATGTGCTGCTGGGCAAAACCCCGAAAATGACCCGTGACGTGCAGACGCGCAAAGCGGCCGGGGAAGCCATCGATTCACGTGATATTTCCATTGCTGACGCGGTAAATCGCGTACTGCATCTGCCTGCTGTTGCTGAGAAAACCTTCCTGGTGACCATTGGCGACCGTACCGTCACCGGTATGGTGTCGCGCGATCAGATGGTCGGTCCGTGGCAGGTGCCTGTGGCCAACTGCGCAGTGACCACTGCCAGCCTGGACAGCTACTACGGTGAAGCAATGTCCATCGGCGAACGTGCTCCGGTAGCACTGCTGGACTTTGCTGCATCCGCGCGTCTGGCGGTTGGTGAGTCCCTGACCAACATGGCGGCGACGCAAATCGGTGAACTCAACCGCGTTAAGCTCTCGGCAAACTGGATGTCCGCAGCCGGTCACTCGGGTGAAGATGCCGGTCTGTACGAAGCGGTGAAAGCGGTCGGTGAAGAACTTTGCCCGGCACTGGGTCTGACTATTCCGGTCGGGAAAGACTCGATGTCGATGAAAACCCGCTGGCAGGAAGGTAACGAGCAGCGCGAGATGACCTCTCCGCTGTCGCTGGTGATCACCGCCTTTGGCCGTGTGGAAGATGTGCGCCGCACCGTGACCCCGCAGCTTTCTACCGAAGACAACGCCCTGCTGTTGATTGACCTCGGTAAAGGTCATAACGCGCTGGGTGCAACCGCACTGGCGCAGGTTTATCGTCAACTGGGTGATAAAACTGCCGATGTGCGTGACGTTCAGCAACTGAAAGGGTTCTGGAACGCCATGCAGGCGCTGGTGGCGGAAGGTAAATTGCTGGCCTGGCACGACCGTTCTGACGGCGGCCTGCTGGTGACCCTCGCCGAAATGGCGTTTGCCGGTCACTGTGGCGTGACTGTGGATATCGCTGCGCTCGGTCAGGATCATCTGGCAGCTCTGTTCAATGAAGAATTGGGTGGTGTGATTCAGGTTCGTGCCGCAGATCGCGACGCGGTTGAAGCGCTGCTGGCAGCAAACGGTCTGGCCGACTGCGTACATTATCTGGGTCAGGCAACGGCGAGCGACCGTTTTGTTATAGAAGCAGCCGGTCAGGCGGTATTCAGCGAAAGCCGTACCACCCTGCGTATGTGGTGGGCAGAGACCACCTGGCAGATGCAGCGCCTGCGTGATAACCCGGAATGTGCCGACCAGGAACACGAGGCGAAAGCCAACGATACCGATCCGGGCCTGAACGTGAAGCTCTCCTTCGATATCAACGAAGACATCGCGGCACCGTATATCGCGACCGGCGCGCGCCCGAAAGTGGCAGTGCTGCGTGAGCAGGGCGTTAACTCCCATGTGGAGATGGCCGCAGCATTCTATCGTGCGGGCTTTGACGCTATTGACGTCCACATGAGTGACCTGCTGGCAGGACGCACTGGTCTGGAAGATTTCCAGGCGCTGGTGGCCTGCGGTGGCTTCTCTTACGGTGACGTGCTGGGCGCGGGTGAAGGTTGGGCGAAATCGATTCTGTTCAACAACCGCGTGCGTGATGAGTTCGAAACCTTCTTCCACCGTCCGCAGACCCTGGCGCTGGGCGTGTGTAACGGTTGCCAGATGATGTCGAACCTGCGTGAGCTGGTGCCGGGCAGCGAACTGTGGCCGCGCTTTGTGCGTAACCACTCTGACCGCTTCGAAGCACGTTTCAGCCTGGTCGAAGTGACTCAGAGCCCGTCGCTGCTGCTGCAGGGCATGGTTGGTTCACAAATGCCTATCGCGGTTTCCCACGGTGAAGGCCGCGTGGAAGTGCGTGATGCGGCACACCTGGCACAGCTTGAGAGCAAAGGCCTGGTGGCGCTGCGCTTCGTTGATAACTTCGGCAAAGTGACGCAAACCTACCCGGCTAACCCGAACGGTTCACCAAACGGTATTACGGCGGTGACCAACGAAAGCGGTCGCGTGACCCTGATGATGCCGCACCCGGAACGTGTATTCCGCACGGTCTCTAACTCCTGGCACCCGGAAAACTGGGGCGAGGACAGCCCGTGGATGCGTATCTTCCGTAACGCCCGTAAGCAACTGGGCTAATTTAATTACCCAACAGTATAAAGCTCTCCATCTGGGGAGCTTTTTTTATTTGTGACGCCCCGCATGCCGGTGTGTCGGGGAATTGCGACAAATCAGGCATTATAGTGTCTCCAAATGGAGACACTTAACTTATTGATTTATATGATTATTGTTATGGTGAGCAAAGGGTGTTGCTAATCAGCGACAGTTAGCCTGGAAATCATTCACCCGCTATACATCACGGTTTATTGGTTAAATGCCTGAATATCATTGCTTTAATAAATAATTTTGCGTTTTGGCACGGCTGTTGCATAATATTAAGCAGTGGCTCATTCACCCTCTTATGTCAGCCCCTTCGGGACGCGCTACATAAACTTCGAATGATGCACTTAAGGTGCCTGCCGTCCAACTGCTGATAAAAGTTCGCTTTTTCAGACCCCGGGCGAAACGTCGAGTTAGGCACCGCCTAATTTCATAACAAAGCCGGGTTTATACCCGGCTTTGTTGTTTCTGACTTCCCCGCAGCGCGTTACTCAGCTAGCATCCTGTTAACCTGTTTTTACGAGAGTAGTGCGGTGAAACGCTGGCCCATTTTCCCCCGATCCCTGCGTCAGGTCGTCATGATGGCGTTCCTGTTAATTCTGTTACCCTTGCTGGTGCTGGCGTGGCAAGCCTGGCAAAGTCTTAATGCCCTGAGCGCTCAGGCTGCATTGACCAATCGCACCACCCTGATTGATGCCCGCCGCAGTGAAGCCATGACCAGCACCGCGCTGGAGATGGAACGCAGCTACCGCCAGTACTGTGTCCTCGACGATCACACCTTACAGCGCGTCTATCAAAGCCAGCTCAAACGTTACAATGAAATGCTCGATGCCCATGCGGGTGTCCTTCCGGATGACAAACTCTACCAGGCGTTGCGCCAGGACCTGAGTGAGCTTGCCCAGCTCCAGTGCAAAAACAGCAGCCCGGCGCCTGAGGCGTCAGCGAGCCTGGAGGCTTTTGCTGCGGCCAATACCGAGATGGTGCAATCCACCCGCCAGGTGGTCTTCTCCCGTGGGCAGCAGTTACAGCAGGATATTGCCGAACGCGGGCAATTCTTCGGCTGGCAGGCGCTGGTGCTCTTTATGGTCAGTCTGGCAATGGTGTTGCTGTTTACTCGCATGATTATCGGCCCCGTTAAAGGCATTGAGCGAATGATCAACCGGCTTGGTGAGGGGCGTTCACTTGGTCACACGGTTATCTTTAAAGGGCCACGCGAACTTCGCTATGTGGGTGAGCGTATTATCTGGCTCAGCGAACGTCTCTCATGGCTGGAATCCCAGCGCCATCAATTCTTGCGTCATCTCTCTCACGAATTAAAAACGCCGCTTGCCAGTATGCGAGAGGGCACCGAACTGTTGGCTGACCAGGTTGTTGGGCCGCTCACGCCGGAACAAAAAGAGGTGGTGGAGATCCTCGATGACAGCAGCCGTAATCTGCAAAAGCTGATTGAGCAGCTTCTTGATTACAACCGCAAACTGGCGGACAGCGTCGTCGAACTCGAACCGGTAGAGATTGAGCCGCTGCTGGAGATGGTCATCTCCGCTCACAGTTTGCCCGCGCGAGCTAAAATGATGCATACCGAGGTGACCCTGGATGCAACCAGCTGCATTGCCGAACCGATGCTGCTGATGAGCGTGCTGGATAATCTTTATTCGAACGCGGTGCACTATGGTGCTGAATCCGGTAACATTTATATCCACAGTTACCTTGCCAGCTCGCGACTGCGCATTGAGGTGTCAAACACCGGGACGCCAATCCCGGAAGCGGAACGCGGCATGATTTTCGAACCCTTCTTTCAGGGTAGCCATCAACGAAAAGGGGCGGTGAAGGGCAGTGGGCTGGGCTTGAGTATTGCCAGAGACTGCATTCGTCGCATGCAGGGTGAGTTGCATCTGGTGACCGTCAGTCACGCAGATGTCTGTTTTCGCATTGAGTTACCGCTTAATGCGCCGGAAAAATCCATTAAATGAAGCGAAATCAGGTAAGTATGTCGCACGTTTTATCCCGCGTGACTGGCGCGGTGTTGTTGCCTAAAAAAATGCTTCGCGCAGTATCCTGCCTGTTGCTGGCAGGTTGTGTCTCACAGGCGCCTGAACATGCCGTTCGGGAACAGCTGGAAGAGCAGGTGCCGGAACATCAGTTAGCCGATTTTTTAGTGACCGACTGCGACGACATCTGGGCGCTCTCGGGTCAGGTTTTTGATACTAACCCTCTGTTCTGGATGCGCAGCATGGACTGTGCCAGTCGTCTGGCCCCAGCGGCCGCCCGGGCTGAAGCCCGCATGCATGCAGATGACACCTGGCAGGATGCATTCAAACGAGGCATCCTGCTGTCGAGTGCCAAAATTACGCCGGTAGAGCGCCGCGAGAATGCCGCTCGTCTGGATGTGCTCAGCCCGCAGATCCCTGCACCTGTCCGCCCGCTTTTCCAGCTCTGGCGTGATGGCGAGTTGATGCAGGTGCAGTTGTCTGAAGAACGCGGTCGTTACGCGAAGCTTCAGCAATCGACAGACACCGAGCTGGACTCACTGCGCCAGCAGCAGCAGTTCTTACGTGAGCAACTGGAAACGACGACGCGCAAACTGGAAAATCTGACCGACATTGAACGCAGGCTTTCCACTCGTAAACCGGGTGGCAACGATCTGCCGGACAGTGCGCGCCCGGCAAGGACCGACGTTAAACCCGAGGAAGCCAAACCATGACCAGCCGAAAACCTGCCCATCTCTTGTTGGTGGACGACGATCCGGGCCTGTTAAAGCTGCTTGGGCTGCGCCTGACCAGCGAGGGTTACAGCATTGTCACCGCCGAAAGTGGTCAGGAAGGGTTGCGGATCCTGGCACGTGAGAAGGTCGATCTGGTGATAAGCGATCTGCGCATGGATGAGATGGACGGGATGCAGTTGTTCGCGGAGATCCAACGCGTTCAGCCCGGTATGCCGGTTATTATCCTGACGGCGCACGGCTCTATTCCCGATGCGGTCGCCGCCACGCAGCAAGGCGTATTCAGTTTCCTGACCAAGCCGGTCGACAAAGATGCGCTGTATAAGGCCATAGATGACGCACTGGAGCACACGGCTCCGGTTTCTGACGATCAATGGCGTGAAACCATTATTACCCGCAGCCCGATTATGTTGCGTTTGCTGGAACAAGCGCGAATGGTGGCACAGTCTGACGTCAGCGTGCTGATTAACGGCCAGAGCGGCACCGGTAAAGAGATCCTTGCCCAGGCGATTCATAACGCCAGCCCGCGCAGTAAAAATGCCTTTATTGCTATTAACTGCGGCGCGCTGCCGGAGCAGTTACTTGAGTCCGAATTGTTCGGCCATGCGCGTGGTGCCTTTACCGGCGCAGTCAGCAGTCGTGAAGGGCTCTTCCAGGCGGCGGAAGGCGGCACGTTGTTCCTCGATGAAATCGGCGATATGCCCAACCCGCTGCAGGTGAAATTACTGCGCGTCCTGCAGGAGCGCAAAGTGCGTCCGCTGGGCAGCAATCGTGATATCGACATTAACGTGCGTATCATCTCCGCAACCCACCGCGACCTTCCCAAAGCGATGGCCCGTGGGGAGTTTCGTGAAGATCTCTTTTACCGCCTCAACGTGGTGAATCTGAAGATCCCGGCACTGGCCGAACGTGCGGAAGATATCCCCCTGCTGGCGAACCATCTTTTGCGCCAGTCGGCTGACAGGCACAAGCCGTTTGTACGCGCCTTTTCGACCGATGCCTTAAAACGCCTGATGACCGCAGGCTGGCCCGGCAACGTGCGCCAGTTAGTGAACGTTATTGAGCAGTGCGTGGCGCTCACCTCGTCACCGGTCATCAGCGATGCGCTGGTGGAGCAAGCGCTGGAAGGCGAAAACACCGCCCTGCCGACCTTTGTGGAAGCGCGAAATCAGTTTGAACTCAACTACCTGCGCAAGCTGCTGCAAATCACCAAAGGCAACGTCACGCATGCGGCGAGAATGGCGGGGCGAAACCGCACGGAATTTTACAAATTACTGTCACGTCATGAACTGGATGCCAACGACTTTAAAGAGTAATGGCCCAGGGGATATGATAGTGTGAGCAACCGATTACGAAGACGAAAACTGGCAAGCGTGTAAAAGGACCCACCATGAAAAAGATTGATGCGATTATTAAACCTTTCAAACTGGATGACGTGCGCGAAGCGCTGGCCGAAGTCGGCATCACCGGGATGACGGTAACTGAAGTGAAGGGTTTTGGTCGTCAGAAAGGCCACACTGAGCTTTATCGTGGCGCGGAATACATGGTGGATTTTCTGCCGAAAGTGAAAATTGAAATCGTGGTGACCGACGATATCGTCGATACCTGTGTGGATACCATTATCCGCACTGCGCAGACCGGTAAAATTGGTGACGGTAAGATTTTCGTCTTTGATGTCGCACGCGTGGTACGTATCCGTACCGGCGAAGAAGATGACGCGGCCATCTGATTTATTGCCCCTCGCCCGCAAGGTGAGGGGCATCCTACCTTACAGCACTTTGTGCGGACCAAAACATTCGTAATGAATGTTCTCAGCGTTAATCCCCAGACCGACTAACTGCTTCGCGGCGAACTGCATAAACGGCACCGGGCCGCAGAGATAAAACTGCATTGCCGGGCTGCTGAATGCACCCTCCAACTGACTCAAATCCATCAATCCCTGGCTATTAAACTGCGTATCCATTTCTGCCGGTTCGCGATACCACACGTGGGACGTAAACTGCGCCAGCGCTGCACCCAGTGCGGTGACTTCGTCAGCAAACGCATGCACTGCGCCATTCTCTGCCGCGTGGAACCAGTTCACCTGCGCCTGATGTTTTGCCTGTGCAAGGGTGTCGAGCATCGCCAGCATTGGCGTCTGACCCACACCGGCGGAAATCAGCGTAACGGGTGTGGTGGCTTGCACATTGAGGAAGAAATCACCCGCCGGGGCGGCGAGGTGCACAATATCCCCTTCGCGGGCATGCTGATGCAGCCAGGTTGAAACCTGCCCGCCGTCTTCACGTTTTACCGCGATACGATAGCTCTCGCCGTTAGCGGCACGGGTCAGTGAGTACTGGCGAATTTCCTGATACGCGAAGGCTTCGGGTTTCAGCCAGATACCGAGATACTGCCCGGCCTGGTAATCCGCAACCTTGCCACCGTCTACCGGGGCGAATTCAAAGCTGGTGATAAGCGCACTCTGCGGCTTTTTTGCCACCAGACGAAACGCACGGGTGCCTTCCCAGCCGCCTGTTTTCTCTGCGTGCTCTTGATACAGCTGCGCTTCGCGTTGAACAAACACGCCTGCCAGCACGCCATACGCTTTCCCCCAGGCTTCCAGCACCTCATTGCCTGGACTGAACATCTCATCCAGGGTTGCCAGCAGGTGTTGCCCCACAATGTTGTACTGCTCGGGTTTTATCTGGAAGCTGGTGTGCTTCTGGGCAATTTTTTCCACCGCAGGCAGCAGGGCGGCGAGGTTATCCAGGTTACTGGCGTAGGCGGCGATAGCGTTGAACAGCGCTTCACGTTGATCGCCGTTACGCTGATTGCTCATATTAAAAATATCTTTGAGCTCCGGGTTATGCGTAAACATCCGATCATAAAAATGGGCGGTCAGTTTCGGACCTGTTTCCAGCAGCAGGGGAATGGTGGCTTTCACGGTGGCGATGGTTTGGGCGTCGAGCATAATTGCTTCCTTATCATTTTCTAAAACATGCATTTAAAATGCATCTTATAAAATGAACCTGCCCCTTGTAAAGAAAAGGTTATCAATATCCCCGCCCGGTGAACGTGAATATCTTGCATCACAAAGGTGAAAAGAATTCCGTTGCAAAGGTAAAGTCTATTGTCTCTCAAACCCTTGTATTACGGGTAGCCAATCGTTTGCGTAAAAACCTTTGTCAAGACCTGTTATCGAGATTTGATTCAGTTATACTGTGGGCCGTTCCCCAAAACGGGCCTCAATTTAGAGCTGTTTTATTGTTAGCTGAGCAGGAGAAGCGGATGTTAAAGCGTGAAATGAACATTGCCGATTATGATGCCGATTTATGGCAGGCTATGGAGCAAGAAAAAGTACGTCAGGAAGAACACATTGAACTGATCGCCTCCGAAAACTACACCAGCCCGCGTGTAATGCAGGCTCAGGGTTCTCAGCTGACTAACAAATATGCCGAAGGTTACCCAGGCAAGCGTTACTACGGCGGTTGTGAATACGTTGACGTGGTTGAGCAACTGGCTATCGATCGTGCAAAAGCACTGTTTGGTGCTGATTACGCGAACGTGCAGCCGCACTCCGGCTCACAGGCTAACTTCGCGGTCTACACTGCGCTGCTGCAACCGGGCGATACCGTTCTGGGTATGAACCTGGCGCAAGGCGGCCACCTGACTCACGGTTCCCCGGTAAACTTCTCCGGCAAACTGTACAACATCATCCCTTACGGCATTGATGAGTCCGGTAAAATTGACTACGAAGACATGGCTAAGCAAGCCAAAGAGCACAAACCGAAAATGATCATCGGTGGCTTCTCTGCTTACTCTGGCGTGGTTGACTGGGCAAAAATGCGCGAAATCGCAGACAGCATCGGTGCATACCTGTTCGTTGACATGGCGCACGTTGCCGGTCTGATTGCGGCAGACGTTTACCCGAACCCGGTTCCACATGCTCACGTTGTGACCACCACAACGCACAAAACCCTGGCGGGTCCACGCGGTGGTCTGATCCTCGCGAAGGGCGGCGACGAAGAGCTGTATAAAAAGCTGAACTCCGCTGTGTTCCCAAGCGCGCAGGGCGGCCCGCTGATGCACGTGATCGCGGCAAAAGCCGTGGCGCTGAAAGAAGCGATGGAGCCAGAGTTCAAAGTCTACCAGCAGCAGGTAGCTAAAAACGCGAAAGCGATGGTGGAAGTGTTCCTGAACCGTGGCTACAAAGTGGTTTCCGGCGGTACTGAAAACCACCTGTTCCTGCTGGATCTGGTTGATAAGAACCTGACCGGTAAAGAAGCTGACGCAGCGCTGGGTCGTGCCAACATCACCGTTAACAAAAACAGCGTACCGAACGATCCTAAGAGCCCGTTCGTCACGTCCGGTATCCGTATCGGTTCCCCGGCGGTAACCCGTCGCGGCTTCAAAGAAGCTGAAGTGAAAGAGCTGGCAGGCTGGATGTGTGACGTGCTTGATAACATCAGCGATGAAGCTGTTATCGAAAGCGTCAAAGCGAAAGTGCTGGCTATCTGTGCCCGCTTCCCGGTTTACGCGTAAGCGATAGTCGTGATGAAATTGAAAAGCCCGCTTATCTAGCGGGCTTTTTTTATAACGTTTGCTGCGGAATGTCCCTTTTTCTCAGCAAGAAAGGCAGGAAGAACAGCACGTAGGGTGCGATAAACCAGAGCAGGCACAGGGCACGGGAGTAGCCGCAGTACCGTATGCAGCGGGCATTGCTCGAAGCGACGGGGAGGATAAAAAAGCAAAAGATAATTAACGAGTAGTCGCTTGTGTAAGGTATCCACAAGTAGAACGCAAACCAGCACAGCTGAAATGACAGGATATACAGATACTCAAGCTTAGTATCCCTGCCGTAGCAGTCGAAGGCTTTTACGTACCCCATTTTCAATGTTTGCAGGTAATGTTTTAGCATGAAAGAGACATAAAACGGCTGAACCGTTGTGGTGGATAACATTCACTATAGGACAGAGTTATCCCCCGATTCCACTACCAACATATGACTGTAAGCTGAACATTCTGCGTTTTCAGGAATGTCCTAAAAACTTATCTCAGCGCGGCATACCCATGAATGCCCATGTAAATTCCCACCAACACAATCAACACGCTTGAGAAATAGGGGGCGCGTCGTGCAAGGGTATTAAAGCCGGACCAGCGTTTTGCCGCCTGCTGCACGCTGACTGCCGCACCGACACCCACGGCAACCAGCGTCAATGCCAGACCAATGCTAAAGCAGACCACCATGGTCGCCCCCAGCGTCAGTGCTTTAAGCTGAATACAGATCAGCAACACCGTGATGGCTGCCGGGCAGGGGATCAGTCCCCCCGTCAGGCCAAACAGCAGAATCTGCCCGTTGGTGACTTCGGTGCCGGTAAAACGCCGTTCAATGTCCCGCGCGTGTGCTTTCTCGTGGGCATCCTGATACTCCTCTTCTTTGCTGAGCTTACGCAGTTTGAGGATCTTCGGCTGCTGGCTAACCACGGTTTTTACCGGCTGCAATACCAGCCCTTGCGGTTGGGAATGGGAGTGATGAGCGTGACCATGGTGTGAACCGTGATGATGGCCAGCCTGCCACTGGCGTTCACCCTGCCAGGTGCGCCAGAACATCCAGGCTGCGGTACCGAGGATGATCAGCGCAGAGATCATCTGCAGCCAGGGCTCAACGGATTCGGCGGTGAACTGGCGGCTGATGTACATCCCACCCAGTGCTATCAGCCAGACGATTGCCGTGTGGGAAAGAGTGGCGGCCAGGCCGAGCATTACCGCCTGCTTTACCGTGCCCTTAATGGCAATGATAAAGGCCGCCATCATGGTCTTCGAATGGCCCGGTTCCAGTCCGTGCAGCGCACCGAGCAGAATCGCACTCGGGATGAAAAACCAGGCATTTCCTTGCTGAAAGAGTGTTGCAAAATCAGTCATGAGAATAATTCTCGCTATTTTTTATCTTTTTTCAATCTACTCCCCCCCAGTAAAAAATACTACCCCCCAGTAGAATTAAACTCCCCCCCAGTTGAACTATGATATTCTGACGTTCACTCAGCATCCGTGAAATGAGGTCAGCATGTCACATACCGTCCGGGATAAACGAAAGCTCAAAGCACGTGCCAGCAAGATTGAAGGACAGGTGGGGGCGCTGAAAAAGATGCTGGATGAACCGCATGAGTGTGCTCAGGTCTTACAACAGATTGCCGCCATTCGTGGCGCGGTAAACGGTCTGATGCGCGAGGTGATCAAAGGTCACCTGACCGATCACATCGTGCACGAAAGCGATGAAGTGAAGCGCGAGGAAGATCTCGAAGTGGTGCTCAGCGTGTTGGACTCTTACATCCGTTAGTGCATTTCATTGAGCAGCGCCTCGACGTATAAATAGCCAATTCCCATAATTTGCTGCGCACGACTGAGACGGCCCATCTCAATCTGCGTGGCTTTGATACGTGGATTGCCCCCCTGATCGAACGGGTTCAACCCGGTCTGCTGCACAAGGGTATTCAACCAACTTTCCCCAAACGCGCAACTGCGGCCATAAAGCCATATCTGGTTGATATTCAAAATATTCAGGAAGTTATACAAACTCAGGCCAATGGCGCTGGCGGCATTTTCCACCCACGCCGTAATGCGCGGATCGCCTGCCTGCCATGCGGCAATCAACTGGGTGGTGGTGAGAGTATCAGGATCCAGCATCGGCGCAGGCTGCGATTTCAGCCAGATCCGCGCCTGCTTTTTCAGCGCGCTTAATGAGGCAACGGTTTCAAGGCAGCCATAGCGCCCGCAATCGCATGCCACGCCGTCCGGGTTGATGATGGTGTGACCAATCTGCCCGCTGCCGTAGAGCGTTCCGCGGTAAATTCGTTCGTTGATGACGAAGGAAGAGCCAATCCCGTAATCGACGTTGATGACACAGAAATCCCGCGACTGGCCATGATTCTGCCACTTCTCCGCTAGCGCCAGCATCACACAGTCGTTATCTACCAGAACGCGTACACCCAGCTTCTCCTCCAGCAGATATTTCAGCTCAATCGGTTCACTCCACGGGGCCTGCGGCATATTTTGCGACACGCCGGTGACTGGATCGACCTGCCCATGAATCCCCAGCGCCAGGTTGAGCGTACGCCCCGGCCAGGCTTTGCGGTAGCGATGCCAGCACTGCTCGATCGCAGTTAACAGTGCCTGCGGGTGGGGGGCATTCAACGTGTGACGTTCGTACTCTCCCTTCGGACTCATGCAGGCATTGGCGAGCTGGCATTCGATGCTGGTTGGGGTGATGTTCATGCACAGCGTCCAGTCACCTTCCGGCGCAATCAGCCAGGTCCCACTGCTGTGACCGCGGGTGGGTTTCTCATCCATCACATTCAACACGCGGTGCTCTACCGCCAGCTCCTCAAGAATATTGCTGATAGCGGGAATAGAGAGCTGCGCCAGCTTTGCCAGCGTGGATTTGGTCGCGCGCTTTTCTCGGTAAAGGTGCTCAAGCACCACGCATTTATTGATACGGCGAATCTGTTGGTTGTTAATGCAGACGCTCATCTTTACTAAACCTTGTTTAGTGTATTGCGTGATTATTATGCGAAAACGCCTTGTCTTAGTCTGTCAGACTGCCCACAAATCCACATTTTAGTATGTCTTGTTAATTAAGAGGGCAATATGGAACCCGTAAAAGTCTGGCGTGAAACCGTCTTAATCCCTACTTACGAAACCGGTCCGCAGGACGTTCACCCCATGTTTCTTGAAAACCGCGTTTATCAAGGGTCAACGGGGGCGGTCTACCCCTACGGCGTGACCGATACGCTGAGCGACAGCAAAACAGACAAAGCGTGGCAGGCTGTCTGGCTGGAAAATGACTATCTGAAAATCATGATCCTCCCGGAGTTGGGCGGGCGCGTGCAGAAGGCATTTGATAAGGTCAGGCAGCGTGACTTTGTCTATCACAATGAGGTGATCAAACCGGCGCTGGTCGGTCTGCTCGGCCCCTGGATCTCGGGGGGAATTGAGTTTAACTGGCCGCAGCACCATCGTCCGACCACCTATATGCCCGTAGATTGCACGTTCGAAGAGCATGACGATGGCAGCAAGACGGTGTGGGTCGGCGAAACTGAGCCGATGCACGGACTACAGGTGATGACCGGCTTCACCCTGCGCCCAAATCGCGCTGCGCTGGAAATTGGCAGCCGCGTTTACAACGCTAACGCCACGCCGCGCCACTTTTTGTGGTGGGCAAACCCGGCGGTGAAAGGGGGCGATGACCATCAAAGCGTTTTCCCACCTGATGTGACTGCGGTGTTTGACCACGGCAAACGTGCGGTGTCCGCTTTCCCCATCGCTACCGGAACCTATTACAAAGTTGATTACTCGGCGGGAGTTGATATTTCCCGTTACAAGAACGTGCCGGTCCCGACCTCGTATATGGCAGAGAAATCAGCCTACGATTTCGTCGGCGCCTGGTCGCACGATGAAAACGGCGGGTTGCTGCACGTCGCCGATCATCACATCGCACCTGGCAAGAAACAGTGGAGCTGGGGGCATAGCGAATTTGGCCAGGCCTGGGATCGTAGCCTTACCGATAACAACGGCCCCTACATTGAGCTGATGACCGGGATATTTGCCGATAACCAGCCTGATTTCACCTGGCTTGATGCGTATGAAGAGAAGCGCTTTGTGCAGTATTTCCTGCCGTATCACACGCTGGGGAGGGTACAGAACGCCTCCCGGGATGCGGTGTTAAAACTGCAACGCAACGAAAATGGCGTGGAGTGGGGGCTGTATGCCATTGCTTCACTGGAAGGATACCGTTTAACGCTCACCGGGGCAGGCAATCTGAAGTCGCTGCTGGACGAAAGCGTAAATCTGGCACCGTGCTCGGTGCTACAGGGCGAGCTTGACGTTGCTCTCCCTGCGCGACTGACGCTTACGCTGACGGATGCGAATGGCATCGTCGTTCTGGCGTATGAAGAGCACCAGCCTGGTGAGTTGCCTCTGCCGGAGGTAGCGACCGCCCCTGACGCTGCACAAAACATTACCTCTGCCGATGAAGCCTGGTTTATTGGTCAACATCTGGAGCAGTACAACCACGCCAGCCGTTCGGCATTTGATTATTACACCCGTGGCGTGGCGATCGATCCGCTTGATTATCGCTGCAACCTGGCACTGGCAACCCTCGAATATAACCGCGCTGACTATCCTCGCGCCGTCGAATATGCGACTCAGGCACTGGCGCGTGCGCACCGGCTGAACAAGAATCCTCAGTGCGGGCAGGCCAGTTTTATGCGTGCCAGCGCCTTTGAGCGCCAGCAGAATTTCCTGGAGGCAAAAGAGGATTTCTGGCGGGCGACCTGGAGTGGTAACAGCAAAGCGGCGGGCTTTTATGGACTGGCGCGTCTGGCGGCCCGTGAACAACGCTACGCCGAGGGTATTGAGTTTTGCCGCCAGAGCTTACGAGCCTGCCCGACTAATCAGGACGTTTTGTGCCTGCAGGTACGCCTGCTGCAGTTAAGCGGTAATCCAAATAAGGCGAAGGCAAATTTACAGACGCTGCGTCATGACTACCCGCTGAACCCAACGGTGTGGTGGCTGCAATGGCAGAGCGAAGGCAGTGATGAGGCGCTGAACGCTTGGCGCGACCTCTGTGGCGGGCGCGATATCAATGCGTTGACTACGGCCGGGCAACTGCTGAGCTGGGGCATGAAAACAGAAGCCATCAATGTCCTGAACGAACTGGCTTGTGAGCGTACCTTACCACTGTTGCTACAGGCGAGCCTGCTCCCTGAGGCCGACCGTGCGCCGTTGATTGCCCGGGCTATTAACGTCTTCCCGCACTTTGTCCGCTTCCCCAATACGCTGGATGAAGTGGATGCGTTAAATGCGATCCCGGAGAGTGCTTTTGCCCGTCATTTGCTGGCCTGTTTCCACTACAGCAAACGCAACGATGAAAAAGCCGTGGCGCTCTGGCAGCAGTGCGTGGCGATGGACGACAGCGTGGCTGATGCCTGGCGTGGTCTCGCCATTTACGCATGGAACAAGCAGCAGGATGAAACGCTCGCTGCCCGTTATCTCGACGCTGCCTGCCGTTTATTACCCGACGATGCACGTTTGCTGTTTGAACGTGATTTGCTGGCAAAACTCACGGGGGCCACGCCGCAAAGTCGACTCACACGGCTGGAGTCCAACCTGCCATGTGCGCTTAAACGTGATGACATGACGGCGGAGTTGCTCAATCTCTGGCACTTGTGCGGTCAAACGGAGAAGGCCACCGACGTGCTGGTAAGCCGTAAATTCCACCCCTGGGAAGGTGGCGAAGGGAAAGTCACCAGCCAGTTTATTCTCAACCAGCTATTGCAGGCGTGGCAGGCCATTGAGGCCCATCAACCTGCACGCGCAGAAATGCTGCTGATTGCCGCTTTGCGTTACCCGGAAAACCTCAGTGAGGGGCGTCTGCCAGGGCAAACTGACAACGACATCTGGTTCTGGCTTGGGGTCTGTGCCCGACTGCAACGAGATGAGGCGCAGGCGCAGATTGCCTGGCAGAAAGCGACCCAGGGCGATCGCACACTCAACGTTCATAGCTACTACAACGACCAACCTGCGGATTATCTCTTCTGGCAGGGGATGGCACTGCGCATGCTGGGCGACAACGCTGCTGCGGACGCGCTGTTTACCAACATGGCGCAGTGGGCAGCCAATATGGCCCACGCCCCGGTGGAAGCGGATTTCTTTGCCGTTTCGCAGCCGGATCTGCTCTCGCTGTACGGCTCCTTGCAGCAACAGCATCAGGAGAAGTGCCTGTACATCCAGGCCCTGGCGGCAGCGGGCATGGGGGATGAGCATCAATGGAACCAGGCCAGCGCGGCACTGGCAAAACTTAACCCGGCCTGGCCGAAAGCGGCGCTCTTTGAGCGAGTTATGCCTTACGTGCTGCATCTTATTCACTAAATCCTGTTTACTGAAATCTGAGAGCGGCCTGACCGCCACTCTCAGGTAAATGTATAAAATATTTAAAAATTTAAGGTAACACCACGCGTCTTACCGCGCGTAAACACAACAAAACGAAGACCCTACAAGGAGACAATTATGTCCCGCAAATTAAAAGCGTCGCTTTTGGCGCTGACCCTGTTCCCGCTCCTCACCACTGCTTTTACTGCTCATGCGGCACCGAAAGAGATGACCATTGGTGCTATCTATCTTGATACACAAGGCTACTACGCCGGGGTGCGCCAGGGCGTGCAGGATGCGGCTAAAGCCTCCGAAGTGAAGGTGCAGTTGATTGAAACCAATGCCCAGGGCGATATCTCGAAAGAGAGCTCGTTTATCGACACCCTGGTGGCGCGCAACGTGGACGCCATCATTCTCTCCGCCGTTTCGGAAAACGGCAGCAGTCGTACCATTCGCCGCGCCAGCGAAGCGGGTATTCCGGTGCTTTGTTACAACACCTGTATTAGCCAGAAAGGGGTCGATAAGTACGTTTCTGCCTGGCTGGTGGGTGATCCGATGGAGTTCGGACGCAAATTAGGCGAGGCCGCAGCGGAGTACTTTGTCGCCAAAAACATCACTGAGCCGAAAATTGCGGTCATCAACTGTGAAGCCTATGAAGTCTGCGTGCAGCGCCGCAAAGGCTTCGAAGAGGCGTTTAAAGCGAAAGTGCCGGGGATGAAAATCGTCGCTAACCAGGAAGGGACGGTGCTCGATAAAGCCATCTCCGTGGGTGAGAAGTTGATTATCTCAACGCCGGATATCGACGCCATTATGGGCGAGTCGGGTGGGGCAACGCTCGGCGCGGTGAAAGCGGTACGCAACCAGAACCAGGCCGGAAAAATTGCGGTGTTTGGTTCTGACATGACCACCGAAATTGCGCAGGAGTTGCAAAACAATCAGGTGCTTAAAGCCGTTGTTGATATCTCCGGCAAGAAAATGGGCGATGCGGTCTTTGCCCAGACAATGAACGTTATTAACAAAACGCCGCCGAAAGAGAAGGTGATTCAGGTGCCTATCGATCTCTATACCCAGGCGGATGACGGCAAGCAGTGGCTGGCGACTCACGTGGACGGCTTACCCTGACAGAGGCGGAATATGGCGATGGTCATGCATGAAAACCCCATCGCCTCCGTGAAAGGGGGGAATAAGCGTTACCCGGGCGTTGTGGCGCTGGATAACGTTGATTTCACCCTTCACCGAGGTGAAGTCCGGGCCTTGCTCGGTAAAAACGGTGCCGGTAAATCGACGCTCATTCGTATGTTGACCGGCAGTGAACGGCTCGACAGCGGTGAAGTGCGGCTCTCTGGCACGCTGCTGGACGGTGCGGATGCCTCCTTAACCCGCCGTGCGGCGGAGCTTGGCGTACGGGCGGTCTATCAGGAACTTAGCCTGGTAGAAGGTCTGACAGTGGCAGAAAATCTCTGCCTCGGTCACTGGCCGAAGCAGGGCGGCATGATTGACAACGGAATCATGCAGCGTCAGGCCCGTCAGTGCCTGGAAAAACTGGGTGTCGATGTTGAACCGGATGCGTTGGTGGAAACCCTGAGTCCGGCGCAAAAACAGCTGGTGGAAATTGCTCGCGTAATGGCCGGCGAACCAGGATTGGTTATTCTCGATGAACCCACCAGTTCGCTCGCCAGCATCGAAGTGGAACTGGTCATGGCAGCGGTCAAACAGATGTCGGCGCTTGGCGTGGCGGTCATCTACGTGAGCCACCGCATGGAGGAGATCCGCAGGATTGCCTCGTCGGCCACCATCATGCGTGACGGGCAGGTGGCGGGCAATGTGGCGCTGGAAAATACCACCACCGGGCATATTGTCTCGCTGATGCTCGGACGCGAGCATGATGATCTTGCTCCGGTCAGCCACGCGGTTTCCCATGAGGAGACGGTGCTGGAGGTCAAAGGGCTACGAATGCGGCCCAAGCTGGAAGACATTTCATTCCATCTGCAGCGGGGAGAAGTGCTGGGCATTGCCGGTTTGTTGGGGGCTGGGCGCACGGAACTGCTCAAAGCGATCGTTGGTCTGGAAAGTTTCGAGGCGGGCGTCATCACCCTTAACGGCGAAACGCTGCAAAAACCTGACTACGGCACCATGATCCAGCGCGGCATGGGGTATACGCCGGAAAACCGTAAAGAGGCCGGCATCATTCCGCTGCTCGGCGTGGATGAAAACACGGTAATCACCAACCGCCACTCGGTCAGCCGACGGGGCGTGCTGCAATGGGATCGCATTCGAACCTTCACCGAGTCCATCATGCAGCGCATGAGCGTGAAAGCCAGCAGCAGCGAAACCGCTATCGGCACGCTTTCCGGTGGCAATCAGCAAAAAGTGGTGATCGGGCGTTGGGTCTATGCGGGCAGCCAGATCCTGCTGCTTGATGAACCGACGCGCGGTGTCGACATTGAAGCCAAACAGCAAATTTATCGCATTGTCCGTGAACTGGCGCAGGAAGGAAAAAGCGTGGTCTTTATCTCCAGTGAGGTAGAGGAGCTACCGCTGGTGTGCGACCGCATCCTGCTGCTTCAGCAGGGGACGTTTACCCGCGAATTTGTCTCTCCCGTCAGCGTGGATGCACTGATGTCCGCGATTTTGTCCGTCCACTGATGACTGCTCTACAGAGGAATTTACGATGTCTGCCTCATCCATAACTCTGCCGCATGGCAAAAAAGGGTCGCTAAAACAGTTCGTCGGTCGCCACATCAACGTGATTGGCCTGCTGGTGGTGATCGCCATTTTGTACCTGGTGTTTTCGTTTAATGCACCCGGGTTTATCTCACTCAACAACCAAATGAACGTGCTGCGCGATGCCGCCACTATCGGGATTGCCGCCTGGGCGATGACGCTGATTATTATCTCCGGTGAAATTGATGTCAGCGTCGGGCCCATGGTGGCCTTTGTCTCGGTCTGTCTGGCTTTTTTACTGCAATTCCAGGTGCCGCTGATTATCGCCTGTCTGCTGGTTCTGCTGCTGGGTGCCGCGTTAGGTACGCTGGCGGGTGTTTTGCGTGGCGTGTTTAACGTGCCGAGCTTCGTGGCGACCTTAGGGTTGTGGAGTGCACTGCGCGGTATGGGGCTGTTCATGACCAACGCACTGCCGGTGCCAATCGAAGAGAACGATGTGCTGGACTGGCTCGGCGGACAGTTCCTGGGCGTGCCGGTTTCGGCGCTGATCATGATGCTGATTTTTGGGTTGTTCGTCTTTATCAGCCGCAAAACCGCTTTTGGCCGCTCGGTGTTTGCCGTTGGCGGCAACGCGACCGCCGCACAGCTTTGCGGCATCAACGTCAAACGGGTGCGCATTCTGATTTTCACGCTGTCCGGCCTGCTGGCTGCAGTGACCGGCATTCTGCTGGCGGCGCGCCTGGGTTCGGGCAACGCCGGGGCGGCTAACGGACTGGAGTTCGATGTGATTGCCGCCGTCGTGGTTGGCGGCACCGCGCTTTCCGGTGGACGCGGTTCTCTGCTCGGCACGCTGCTTGGTGTACTGGTCATCACGCTTATCGGTAACGGGCTGGTGCTGCTCGGGATTAACTCCTTTTTCCAGCAGGTGGTGCGAGGCGTCATCATCGTGGTGGCGGTACTGGCGAACATCCTGCTGACCCAGCGAAACAGTAATAAGCGCTGATTCAATAACTCTTGCGCCAGACAGGGCGCAAACATGATGGCTACAGAGGAACGAGGGAATGATGAAAACTATGCTGGCAGCTTACTTACCTGGCAACTCCACCGTCGATTTACGGGAAGTGCCGGTCCCGCAACCTGGCATCAACCAGGTGCTGATTAAAATGAAGTCGTCGGGCATTTGCGGCAGCGATGTCCATTACATCTACCACCAGCACCGGGCAACCGCTGCGGCACCCGATAAACCGCTGTATCAGGGTTTCATCAATGGGCATGAGCCGTGCGGGCAGATTGTAGCGCGTGGGCCAGGGTGTCGCCATTTCAAAGAGGGTGACCGCGTGCTGGTGTACCACATCTCGGGCTGCGGATTTTGCGCAAACTGTCGCCGGGGATTCCCAATCTCCTGTACCGGAGAAGGCAAAGCCGCTTACGGCTGGCAGCGCGATGGTGGCCACGCCGAATACCTGCTGGCGGAAGAAAAAGATCTCATTATGCTCCCTGAAACGTTGAGCTATGAAGACGGGGCGTTTGTCAGTTGTGGTGTGGGTACGGCTTATGAAGGCATTCTGCGTGGGGAAGTCTCCGGGAGCGATAATGTGCTGGTGGTTGGCCTCGGCCCGGTAGGTATGATGGCGATGATGCTGGCGCGGGGGCGCGGTGCCAAACGTGTTATTGGCGTGGACATGCTGCCAGAAAGGCTGGCGATGGCCAAGCAGCTCGGGGTGATGGACCACGGTTATCTGGCGACCACCGAAGGGCTTCCGGCGATTATTGCGGATATCACACGCGGAGGCGCGGATGTGGCGCTCGACTGCTCCGGTAACGCTGCCGGGCGACTGCTGGCTCTGCAATCTACCGCTGACTGGGGACGCGTGGTCTACATTGGCGAAACCGGCAAAGTGGAGTTTGAAGTCAGCGCCGACCTGATGCATCACCAACGGCGTATTATCGGCTCCTGGGTGACCAGCCTTTTCCACATGGAAAAATGTGCGAAAGATCTTACCGACTGGAAACTGTGGCCGCGCAATGCCATCACCCATCGTTTCTCGCTGGAGCAGGCGGGAGAGGCCTATGCGCTGATGGCGAGCGGCAAGTGCGGCAAAGTGGTTATCAATTTCCCTGACTGACGAGGTACAAGATGGCGCTTTATACCTTACAGAATGGAGCATTACGGCTCGCGGTGTCAGAACGCGGTGGGGTCATTGAAGGTTTCTGGCACAACGACACGCCCTTGCTGCGCCCTGGCAAACAGAGTGGCGTAGCCGTGGAATCCTCCTGTTTCCCGCTGGTGCCCTTTGGCAACCGGGTCAGCGGAAATAGCTTCGTTTGGGAAGGAAAGACTTATCACCTGGAGCCAAACGTGGCGTGGGACAACCACTACCTGCACGGCGACGGCTGGCTGAACGACTGGCAGTGTGACGAGAAGAGTGACGAGACATTGACCCTTGTTTATCAACATCGAAATGGGGTTTATCGCTACCGGGCGCGGCAGCATTTTCAGCTTACGCCGTCGGCGATGTCGGTGACGCTCACCGTCACCAATGAGGGGGAAGAGACGCTGCCGTTTGGCCTCGGCTGGCATCCGTACTTTCCGTTAACCGACGCGACGCGTTTGCAGGCGCAGGCGTCGGGTTACTGGCTTGAACGCGAGCAGTGGCTGGCAGGTGAATACCAGAACCGCTTGCCTGAATCACTGGATTTCAATCCGCCGAGCGCGTTACCACGCCAGTGGGTGAACAACGGTTTTGCGGGCTGGAACGGCGGGGCGCTCATCCGCCAACAGGATTACGCGCTGCGGATGACAACCGAACCCGCTGCACCTTGTTACTTTGTGTTTGTCTCTGACCCGGCGTTTGATAAAGGCTACGCGTTTGACTTCTTTTGTATTGAACCGATGAGCCATGCACCGGACGATCATCACCGGTCACAGGGCGGAAATCTGACCGCATTAAAACCGGGTGACAGCCTCAGCCAGACGATGGTACTGGAACGGCTTTCCTGAAAAAACATGCCTGCTCGCGACCGGGCGGGCATGTTATCTAACTGTTACTTGCAAGCCCATCGGTTTCCCTCCAGACTATCGCCACCATTCAGGAGGAACTCATGGTCTTGCAGTCCACGCGCTGGCTGGCGCTCGCTTATTTCACCTACTTTTTTAGCTACGGTATTTTTCTCCCCTTCTGGAGCGTCTGGCTCAAAGGGACGGGGCTCACGCCTGAAACCATCGGTATTTTGCTCGGCGCAGGCCTGGTCGCCCGTTTTCTGGGGAGCCTGCTGATTGCCCCGCGCGTCAGTAATCCTTCTTTGCTTATTAAGGCGTTACGCATTCTCGCGCTGATTACGCTGGTGTTTGCCCTCGGATTTTGGGCCGGAACCAACGTGGCCTGGCTGATGGTGGTAATTGTTGGTTTTAACCTTTTTTTCTCACCGCTGGTGCCGCTGACCGATGCGCTTGCGAATACCTGGCAAAAACAGTTCCCGATGGACTACGGCCGGGTGCGCGTGTGGGGCTCGATTGCCTTTGTGATTGGATCGGCGGCGACCGGCAAGCTGGTTAGCGAATTTGACTACCACGCCGTGCTGGCGATGCTGACGCTGGGCGTGGTCTCCATGCTGCTTGGCATGCTGATTCGCCCTTCAATTCTGCCGCAAGGCGAGATGCGCCATCAGGATGCCACCGGCTGGCAGGCGTGGCGTGACCTGGTGGTCAAGAACTGGCGTTTTCTGGCCTGCGTGTCGTTATTGCAGGGGGCCCATGCCGCCTATTACGGCTTTAGCGCGCTCTACTGGCAGGAAGCAGGCTACTCTGCCTCAACGATCGGCTATCTGTGGTCGCTGGGTGTGGTCGCAGAAGTGGTGGTCTTTACTCTGAGCAACCGACTGTTCCGTCGCTTCAGTGCCCGTGACCTGTTGCTGCTTTCCGCCTTCAGTGGTCTGGTGCGCTGGGGACTGATGGGATGGACGACGGAACTGCCGTGGCTGATTGTGGTGCAAATCCTGCACTGCGGGACCTTTACCGTCTGCCATCTGGCGGGGATGCGCTACATTGCGGCACGTAAAGAGAGCGAAATCATTCGCTTGCAGGCCGTCTATTCCGCAGTGGCGATGGGGGGGAGTATTGCCCTGATGACCATGATCTCCGGCTTCCTGTATCAGCACCTTCATCAGGGGTTGTTCTGGGTGATGGCGCTGCTGGTTGTTCCGGCGCTGTTCCTGCGTCCGAAGGTCATCACGCAGCGCTAAGACTCCAGCATGGTGCGAATATGCTGCTGCTGATGTTCAGTGAGCGATTGATCTGTATGGATCAGCGGTGCTGAGAACAGCGGCAGCGGCGTAGCGTACGGAGTGACGATCAGCGTCACGTCACGCGGCGCGCCTTGATTCTGAAACTCGCGCACCGACAGGTATTTAATGTTGAGCGGCAGCAGCGTAAGTTCACGCAGTTGCAGCTCAATCTCCTGCTCTCTTTGCGGTTCATTACCCGTAATCAGTACCACCTGCTTTTCATGCAGGTCGCTTTCCTGCATCAGCCAGGCACCGAAAATCACCGCCACCAGCCCCGCCTCTTCATCACTGAAACGCAGTGCATACTCCGTCTCCAGTACTTCAAGCGCCTCTCGCGTTGTGCGGATCAGCCGCGGGTAGAGCCGCACAATTTCTTCCTGCAAACTGTTATCAATGCCAATGCCGAACAGGTTGCGATCCAGCGCCTGAGCAATATGGATATAGAGCTGATCCGTGAGCCCCTGTTCATCGCTGAAGTGCAGGTCCGCCAGTTGGTGGAAACGCTCGACCATACTGGCGATTGCCTGCTGGAGACGCTGATCCTGGTGATGGTTATCGTTCAGCGGATCCGGCGTACGTAGCATCATAAATAGCAGTGCCAGAAACGCATGTTCGTTAGCCGGAGGCAGAGGAGTGACGCGGCGCTGCCAGTGGTGCACTATCTCTTGCGCTGCGGCATATTCGGCGCGCATTTGCGTCCATGCGTGTTGCACCGGATTGAATTCTGGTGAAAAACCAGCGTGACTTTGCAGCAGGCAGTATTGCAAGTAGAGGCGCAGAAACTGAATGTCCCGACACTCAAATGAGCGTTGCAACCGACGCGAACACAGGTTAATCAGCGCCCGCAGGTTGGTGTCATCATACAGCGTACGGGCGATGCCTCTCTGTTTCAGCGCCGATTTCAGTGCCGGAACATAATGATGAGAGATAAAATGCGGACACAGGCGCAGGCCACGGCGTAGCCACTGTAACTGGCATAAACGTTGGTCCAGGGTTGTGCCTTCAATCCGATAGCTACCATCCTGTTGGGATGCGATGGTCAGCCGGTGGTAGCGCTGGATTTCATAGTCGGTATCAGCAATATCCTGCCGTGCGACCTCTTCGTCAACACCATTGACGGCGCGAATGATATCCGTGGTGACCGTTTGCCCCGGTAGCGCGAGCATCAGTAGCACCTGGCAGCGACGCTGCGGACTGGAGAGCACAGATGGGGGCGTCATTACGATTGTCATCTGCAGAGTTCCAGTAAGGTTGTTCGATAAGAATAGCTAAAGGTATGATTGACGAAAGCGCAGCCGCAGCCCTTTCCATCAGGATTGCCGGAGAGCATCACAGAATTTTTATCGTGAGGAAGACATGCAAGCAGTGAAACAATGCGCCTTAGGGCTTTTTCTCACACTTTTATCATTCGCCACGCTGGCCCACCCTCATAGCTTTATCCGTCTGAAAACCGGGGTATTAGTGACGAATGACCAGTGGACGGGGCTTGAGATGCGCTGGACGATGGATGAAATTACCTCGGCGGATTTACTTTATGATGCCGGGGACGCCAAACCCGGTGAGGAAATCTGGAAGAAACTCGCCGCTGAAGTCATGGCGAATGTGCTAGGGCAGCACTACTTCACGGAAGTCTGGCATAACGGCAAAAAAGTGAAATTTCTCAACCGACCGCTGCACTATGGGATGGAACGTGACGGTCACCAGGCGGTGCTGACTTTTGCGCTTCCGCTTGCCGAACCGCAGGCGCTAAGCGGGCAGACCTACACCTTCGCCACTTTTGATCCAACCTATTATGTGGATATGAGTTACGAGCACGACAGCGATGCGACCTTGCCTGCGGAGCTGCGCGATAAATGTAAGTTGACCGTGAATACGCCGCACCCGGGTGATGAAGTGCTCGACTATGCTCAGTCACTGGATAAAGCCGATGCGCCGGAGGAGAGCATGGAACTGGGTAAACAATTTGCACAAACGGTGACCCTGAAATGTCAGTAATGTCAACGACGCGCCTGCGACAACACGGCTGGCGGCAGTGGTGGCCGCTGGTCCTCTTTTTGCTACTTGTGCTGGTGGGCGGGTACTGGCTTTGGCAGGCCTGGCCGCAGGTACTGCGTGAGAGTATTGTCTGGCAGCGAGAATTCAACCAACAGCTTAGCGTATTGCTAAAAGGGGTCGCTGAGAATCCGACTAAAGCAGGCAGTTCACTGCTGTTGGTCAGCTTGATCTACGGTGTGCTGCATGCGTTGGGGCCGGGGCACGGCAAAGTGGTCATTACGACCTGGCTTGCGACTCATCCTTCAAAACTGAAATCCAGTATTGGCCTGACGCTGGCGTCCTCTTTGCTGCAAGGGCTGGTGGCGGTGCTGCTGGTGGTGGTGCTCTCCGTGCTTGCGCTGCCTGCACGTCAGTTGCATCTCAGCAGCTTCTGGCTGGAGAAGGGGAGCTATGCGTTGGTGGGCGTGCTGGGGGGCTTACTCTGCTGGCGGGCGCTTAAAAAGCTGCGCGCTATTTTGCGTAAACCGACCTTTAAAACGTTTACGCCGCATCACGTTCACCACGAGCACTGCGGCTGTGGGCATCAACACCTGCCGACGCCGGAGCAACTGCAGCATGGCGATGACTGGCGGGCTCGTCTGGTGATTGTACTGTCGATGGGAATGCGACCCTGCTCAGGGGCCATCATGGTGCTGCTGTTCAGTAAGGTGATTGGCGTGTTTGGCTGGGGCGTAGCGTCGGCGATGGCAATGGCGGCGGGCACGTCGCTGACCATAAGCTCACTGGCGCTGCTGGTGCATACCTTCCGGACGCTGGCGGTCAAACTGAGTGGCAATAAAACACCTGCTGTCTGGAAACAGGTTGGCTGGACCACGCTGGCGTTAGCGGGCGGTGTGGTATTGGTGGCGGCTGCCGTGGTGATGTGGATGAGTGCGGTGCCAGTTGGCAGAGGGATAAGACCGTTTTGATTATGTTGCCCTCACTCAGTGAGTGAGGGCATCACTGAATTAACGCTTCAGCGCTTCACTCAGTTCGTCACGCATGCAGGCCAGCATCGCTTTAACAACGCGCGGGTTACCTGCAACGATGTTGCCGCTCATCATGTAACCATGACCGCCGGTGAAATCGCACACCAGGCCGCCTGCTTCACGCACCAGCAGTTCGCCAGCAGCAAAGTCCCACGGCTTCAGGCCGATTTCGAAGAAGCCGTCAACGCGGCCTGCGGCTACATAGGCCAGATCCAGCGCAGCGGAACCGGTGCGACGGAAGTCAGCGCATTCGGTAAACAGTTTACCAACGATGTTGATGTACGGCTTGGCGTGCTGTTTCACTTTGAACGGGAAGCCGGTTGCCAGAATGGTGCCGTCCAGATCGCGGGCAATGCTGCCGCGCAGACGGTAACCGTTCAGCTGTGCACCCTGGCCGCGAGTTGCCGTGAACAGTTCATTGCGCATTGGATCGTAAACAACCGCCACTTCAGTACGGCCTTTGATGCGTACAGCGATAGAAACGGAGAAGTGTGGGAGACGTTTAATAAAGTTGGTGGTGCCATCCAGTGGATCGATAACCCATTGAACATCCTGATCTTCGCCTTCATGTTCACCGCTTTCTTCGGTGACGATGGAGTGTTGCGGGTAAGATTTGCGAATGGTTTCGATAATAAGCGCTTCTGCGGCTTTATCGACGTTAGTCACAAAGTCATTGCTGCCTTTCTGGCTGGATTCTACGGAATCTGGTGTTTCGTAGTGTTTGGCAATTAAATTACCCGCCTTGCGCGCTGCGCGCACGGCGATGGTCAGCATCGGATGCATCGGTCTCTCTCACTGGATGTTAAAGAACGGGAAAACGGCGCGTATGATAGCAGCGTATTCGGAATATGTCTTCGGTTTATGATAATATGCACAAATATTCTTTAGCCGTAGAAAAACTATGCTGCAAAATATTCGAATCGTACTGGTGGAGACCTCTCACACCGGCAACATGGGCTCTGTTGCCCGCGCAATGAAAACAATGGGTTTGACCAACCTGTGGCTGGTAAACCCGCTGGTGAAACCGGATTCCCAGGCCATCGCCCTGGCGGCAGGAGCCAGCGACGTGATTGGCAACGCGCAGATCGTCGATACGCTGGACGAAGCACTCGCGGGTTGTAGCCTGGTGGTGGGCACCAGCGCACGCTCCCGTACGCTCCCCTGGCCAATGCTTGATCCTCGCGAATGTGGTCTGAAAAGCGTTGCGGAAGGAAAGCATGCGCCCGTGGCATTAGTTTTTGGCCGTGAACGCGTTGGGCTGACCAATGACGAACTGCAAAAATGCCATTACCACGTCGCCATTGCGGCCAACCCGGAATACAGCTCGCTGAACCTGGCGATGGCAGTCCAGGTGATCGCCTATGAAGTGCGCATGGCCTGGCTGGCAACGCAGGAAGAAAACAATCCGGCAGAACCTATAGAAGAAGAGGCATACCCATTGGTGGATGACCTGGAGCGCTTCTATGGACACCTGGAAAAGACCCTGCTCTCTACCGGTTTTATCCGTGAAAACCACCCTGGGCAGGTGATGAGCAGGCTGCGTCGGCTGTTTACACGCGCCCGTCCGGAGAGCCAGGAGCTCAATATTTTGCGCGGTATGCTGGCCTCTATTGAACAAAAAACTCAAGAAAAGCAATAGTCTTGCTCATCCCTCTCCTCGATGGGGGAGGGATACGGGCTGCAAACTGCAGCTTAACGTAAAAGGGCACGTAAACGCTAAATACCTGACTAAAACAGTCAAGTAAATAGTTGACCAATTTAGTCAGGAATGTCAGACTTGCCTCCGCTATGCGACATTATTTGAAATTTTAATAAAAACCCCGGGCAGGGGCGAGTTTGAGGCTAAGTTAAGACATGAGACTGACATCTAAAGGGCGTTATGCCGTGACCGCAATGCTGGACGTTGCGCTCAACTCTGAAACGGGTCCGGTACCGTTGGCTGATATTTCCGAGCGTCAGGGGATTTCCCTTTCTTATCTGGAACAGCTTTTCTCCCGCTTGCGTAAAAATGGCCTTGTTGCCAGCGTACGTGGCCCGGGTGGCGGTTACCTGCTGGGTAAAGACGCAAGCAGCATTGCTGTTGGCGAAGTGATCAGTGCCGTTGACGAATCTGTTGATGCAACCCGTTGCCAGGGTAAAACCGGCTGCCAGGGCGGCGACAAATGCCTGACTCATGCATTGTGGCGTGATCTGAGCGATCGTCTGACCGGCTTCTTAAACAACATCACCCTGGGTGAACTGGTAAATAACCAGGAAATCCTGGATGTGTCCGATCGTCAGCATTCGCACGAAACCCAACGCACGACCCGTGGCCAGGACGCAATCGACGTCAAGCTGCGCGCATAACATACCCGTACGCTGAATCATTCGGGTTGCTGCTGCGTAGGCGGCAACTGAGTGCAATCCCCAGTCAGCTTACTCATGTAAGCTGCCTGGGGTGAGGGACAAGCTAGCCGCCTTGACGCACCGCAGGCCCGTAAGGATAAAGCGTAAAAAAGAATTCAGAATCAGGCCGGGGTGGGCACTCACCCCGTATAACGGCTGAACATCCGAGCCGAAAGCCTGGTTCATTGCATTGAGTGATGTACGGAGTTAAAGAGCAATGAAATTACCGATTTATCTCGATTACTCCGCAACGACGCCGGTGGACTCGCGTGTTGCTGAGAAAATGATGCAGTGTCTGACCCTGGACGGAAACTTTGGTAACCCAGCTTCCCGTTCACACCGTTTTGGCTGGCATGCTGAAGAGGCGGTTGATATCGCCCGTAATCAGATTGCTGAGCTGGTTGGTGCCGATCCGCGTGAAATTGTTTTCACCTCCGGCGCGACCGAATCTGACAACCTGGCAATTAAAGGTGCGGCTAACTTCTACCAGAAAAAAGGCAAGCACGTTATTACCAGCAAAACCGAACACAAAGCCGTGCTGGACACCTGTCGTCAGCTCGAGCGTGAAGGTTTTGACGTCACCTACCTTGCCCCTGCAGCGCAACGGCATTATCGACCTCAAAGAACTCGAAGCCGCGATGCGTGATGACACCATCCTCGTTTCAATCATGCACGTGAACAACGAAATCGGCGTGGTGCAGGACATCGCGACCATCGGCGAAATGTGCCGTGCGCGCGGCATTATCTACCACGTTGATGCAACCCAGAGCGTGGGCAAACTGCCTATCGATCTGAGCCAGCTGAAAGTGGATCTGATGTCCTTCTCCGGCCACAAAATCTACGGCCCGAAAGGCATCGGCGCGCTGTACGTGCGTCGTAAACCGCGTATCCGTATCGAAGCGCAAATGCACGGCGGTGGTCACGAGCGCGGCATGCGTTCCGGTACCCTGCCTGTTCACCAGATCGTTGGCATGGGTGAAGCTTACCGTATTGCCAAAGAAGAGATGGAAACCGAGATGGCGCGTCTGCGCGGTCTGCGTAACCGTCTGTGGGAAGGCGTGAAAGATATGGAAGAGGTTTACCTGAACGGTGACCTCGCAGCAGGGCGCACCGAACATCCTCAACGTCAGCTTTAACTACGTTGAAGGCGAATCGCTGATCATGGCGCTGAAAGACCTGGCCGTTTCCTCTGGTTCAGCCTGTACTTCCGCAAGCCTTGAGCCATCCTACGTGCTGCGTGCACTGGGCATGACTGATGAGCTGGCACACAGCTCCATTCGTTTCTCCTTAGGTCGCTTCACCACCGAAGAAGAAATTGATTACACCATCAAGCTGGTTCGTAACTCCATTGGCCGTCTGCGCGACCTTTCTCCGTCTGTGGGAAATGTTCAAGCAGGGCGTGGATCTGAACAGCATTGAATGGTCACATCACTAATCGGCAGCGGAATCAGGAGAAACAGAACATGGCTTACAGCGAAAAAGTAATCGATCATTATGAGAATCCGCGCAACGTGGGTTCTTTCGACAACAGCGACGAGAGCGTGGGCAGCGGCATGGTGGGTGCACCGGCCTGCGGCGACGTGATGAAGTTGCAGATTAAAGTCAACAATGAGGGTATCATTGAAGACGCTCGCTTCAAGACTTACGGTTGCGGTTCTGCTATCGCTTCCAGCTCACTCGTGACCGAGTGGGTGAAAGGGCAAATCCCTCGACGAAGCGCAGGCAATCAAGAACACCGACATCGCCGAAGAGCTGGAATTACCGCCGGTAAAAATCCACTGCTCTATTTTGGCAGAAGATGCGATTAAAGCCGCTATTGCGGATTACAAAAGCAAACGTGAAGCGAAATAATTGAGGGCATTGTATGTCGATTACCCTGAGCGACAGTGCTGCAGCGCGAGTGAATAACTTTCTGGCCAACCGCGGTAAAGGGTTTGGCCTGCGTCTGGGGGTCAGAACTTCTGGTTGTTCTGGCATGGCCTACGTACTGGAATTCGTCGACGCAACCGGAATCGGAAGATACCGTGTTTGAAGATAAAGGTGTGAAGGTCGTTATCGATGGCAAGAGCCTGCAATTCCTCGACGGCACCGCAACTGGACTTCGTGAAAGAAGGTCTTAACGAAGGGTTTAAGTTTACTAACCCGAACGTGAAAGATGAGTGCGGTTGCGGCGAAAGCTTCAACGTTTAATCGCGTGTTACCGATAAGCCCCGCCATAGCAAAGACTCAAAATCATTCGCGCTGAGTCAAGGCGGCAAGTGAGAAATTCCCAGGAGCATAGATAACTATGTGACTGGGATTTTGACCGCAGCCGACGTCGAAGCAGTGTGAAGGATGAAGAGTCATACTGTGCGTGGGGTTTGTTTAGCAGGCCGTCTTATGGATTACTTCACCCTTTTTGGGCTATCCCCCCACTATCAAGTCGATATCCCGGCACTGACCACCCGGTTTCAGGATCTCCAGCGCCAGTACCACCCTGATAAATTCGCCAGCGGCACGTCAGCGGAACAACTCGCGTCTGTGCAGCAATCTGCGACCATCAATCAGGCCTGGCAAACGCTACGCCACCCGCTTAGCGCGGGCAGAGTATCTGCTTTCTCTTCACGGCTTTGATCTTGACCTCTGAGCAGCACACAGTGCGTGATACCGCATTCCTGATGGAGCAACTGGAGCTGCGTGAAGAGCTCGATGAGATTGGCACCGCCGCGGGATGCTGAGCGTCTTGAAGCCTTTGTCCTGCGTGTCAAAAAGATGTATGACGCCCGTCATCAATTGATGGTTGAACAATTCAATAATGAAACGTGGGATGTGGCGGCGGATACCGTGCGTAAACTGCGTTTTCTGGATAAACTGCGCAGCTCAACAGAACAACTCGAAGAAAAACTGCTCGGTTTTTAATTTTGGAAGCACATTATGGCCTTATTACAAATTAGTGAGCCAGGTCTGAGCGCCGCGCCGCATCAGCGTCGTCTGGCGGCGGGTATCGATTTAGGCACCACAAATTCTCTGGTGGCAACCGTACGTAGCGGTCAGGCGGAAACGCTGGCTGACAGCGAAGGCCGCCATTTATTACCCTCCGTGGTGCATTACCAGTCCCAGGGGCACATTGGTCGGTTTTGACGCGCGCGCCAACGCCGCTCAGGATCCGGTTAACACCATCAGTTCGGTAAAACGCATGATGGGCCGCTGCGCTGAGCGGATATCCAGGCGCGTTATCCGCACTTGCCGTACCAGTTGCAGGCCAGTGAAAATGGTCTGCCGATGATTGCGACCAGTGCCGGTCTGGTGAACCCCATCCGCGTTTCCGCGGATATTTTGAAATCACTGGCACTGCGTGCCCAGGACGTCCCTCTCCGGGGAACTGGATGGCGTCGTCATTACCGTACCTGCCTATTTTGATGATGCTCAACGTCAGGGCACCAAAGATGCTGCACGCCTGGCGGGTTTGCATGTACTGCGTTTGCTGAATGAGCCCACGGCAGCGGCGATTGCCTACGGCCTGGATTCTGGCAAAGAAGGGGTGATCGCGGTTTATGACCTCGGCGGCGGCACCTTTGATATTTCAATTCTGCGCTTAAGCCGCGGAGTATTTGAAGTGCTGGCGACGGGCGGCGACTCCGCACTCGGCGGAGATGACTTTGATCATCTGCTGGCGGACTTCATTCGCGAGCAGGGGAACCTGCCGGCGCATGGCGATAATCGTCTACAGCGCGAATTGCTGGATGCGGCGATTGCGGCAAAAATTGCCCTTGAGCGATGCAGCTTCAGTTACCGTTGAGGTCGCGGGCTGGAAGGGATCCGTGACTCGCGAACAGTTCGAAGAGATTGATTTCCTCGCTGGTAAAACGCACGTTACTCTCTTGCCGTCGCGCGCTTGAAAGACGCGGGTGTGGAAGCTGATGAAGTGCTGGAAGTGGTGATGGTCGGCGGCTCAACTCGCGTACCACTGGTGCGTGAACGGGTGGGTGAATTTTTTGGCCGTCACACCGCTGACGTCCATCGATCCGGATAAAGTGGTTGCCATTGGTGCGGCGATTCAGGCCGACATTCTGGTAGGAAATAAGCCGGACAGCGACATGCTTCTGCTCGACGTTATCCCGCTGTCACTCGGTCTGGAAACCATGGGCGGTCTGGTGGAGAAAGTGATCCCGCGTAATACCACGATTCCGGTGGCGCGTGCGCAGGAGTTCACTACCTTTAAAGACGGCCAGACGGCGATGTCTATCCACGTGATGCAAGGCGAGCGTGAACTGGTGCAGGACTGCCGTTCTCTGGCGCGTTTTGCCCTGCGCGGGATCCCAGCGATGCCTGCGGGCGGCGCGCATATTCGCGTCACCTTCCAGGTGGATGCTGACGGCCTGCTCAGCGTGACCGCGATGGAGAAATCCACCGGTGTTGAAGCGGCGATTCAGGTGAAGCCGTCTTACGGTCTGACCGACAACGAAATCGCCACCATGATTAAGGATTCCATGAGCTTTGCCGAGCAGGACGTGAAAGCACGTATGCTCGCCGAACAGCAAGTGGAAGCCGCCCGCGTACTGGAGAGCCTGACCGGTGCGCTGGCAACAGATGCCGCGCTGCTCAGCGCCGCAGAGCGTGCGGTCATTGACGAAGCAATTGAGCAACTTGTTGCCGTTGCCCAGGGCAATGATACCGACGCCATTGAACACGCTATTAAAAATGTAGATAAACAAACCCAGGAATTCGCCGCGCGCCGTATGGATCAGTCCGTACGCACCGCGTTAAAAGGCCATTCCGTCGACGAGGTTTAACATGCCTAAGATCGTTTTTCTGCCTCATCAGGACCTGTGTCCCGATGGCGTAGTTATGGAAGCAAATATCGGCGAAACCATTCTTGATGTGGCCCTGCGTGGCGGTATCGAGCTTGAACACGCCTGTGAGAAATCCTGCGCTTGCACCACCTGCCACTGTGTCGTGCGTGAAGGTTTTGATTCGTTGCCGGAAAGCACCGAAGATGAAGACGACATGCTGGATAAAGCCTGGGGTCTGGAACCGGAAAGTCGTCTGAGCTGTCAGGCGCGCGTCACCGACGAAGACCTGGTGGTGGAGATTCCTCGCTACACCATCAATCACGCGCGGGAGCACTAATATGTCACTGAAATGGACCGACAGCCGCGAAATTGGCGAAGCCCTGTACGATACCTTCCCGGATCTCGATCCGAAGACCGTACGCTTCACTGACATGCACCAGTGGATTTGCAATCTGGAAGACTTCGATGATGATCCAAACGCATCGAACGAAAAAATTCTCGAGGCAATTCTGCTAGTCTGGTTAGACGAAGCATCTTGATATCGACGGGCTGCCTTCTGGCGGCCCGTTTTCATATCCCATGCGCTAAAGGACAAAACAATGACAACAGAAGCGATGAAAATTACCTTAACGACCCAGGGCGCGGACGCTCGCTGGGGCGAGAAAGCCACGTACAGCATTAATAACGACGGCATTACTCTGCATCTTAATGGCAAAGACGATACCGGCCTGATTCAGCGTGCAGCACGCAAAATCGACGGCATGGGCATCAAGCATGTCGCGCTGAGCGGCGAAGGCTGGGACGCGGACCGCAGTTGGGCGTTCTGGGCGGGTTACAAAGGGCCAAAAGGGACCCGTAACGTTGAGTGGGCGACTTTATCTGAAGCCGATCAAAAAGAGCTCGATGCACGCCTGAAAACCATTGACTGGGTGCGTGACATCATCAACGCACCTGCGGAAGATCTGGGGCCAGAACAATTGGCACAGCGTGCTGTCGATTTGCTCAATGACGTGGGCGGCGATTCTATCTCTTACCGCATTGTTAAAGGCGAAGATCTGCGTGAACAAAATTACGCAGGCATTCATACCGTCGGACGTGGCTCAGAACGTCCACCGGTTCTGCTTTCGCTGGATTACAACCCGACCGGTGACAAAGAAGCGCCAATTTATGCCTGTCTGGTGGGTAAAGGTATTACCTTCGACTCCGGTGGTTACAGTATCAAACAGACCGCGTTTATGGATTCAATGAAATCCGATATGGGTGGCGCGGCAATGGTCACCGGCGCACTGGCGTTTGCCATTACCCGCGGTCTGAACAAGCGCGTGAAGCTTTATCTGTGTTGTGCGGACAACATGATCAGTGGCAATGCCTTTAAGCTTGGCGACATCATTCGCTACCGTAACGGTAAAACCGTTGAGGTGATGAACACCGATGCAGAAGGGCGTCTGGTGCTGGCCGATGGCCTGATCAATGCCAGTGCGCAGAAACCTGAGCTGATCATCGATGCAGCGACCCTGACCGGTGCGGCCAAAACCGCTCTGGGTAACGACTACCATGCACTGTTCAGCTTTGATGACAAACTGGCAAACCGCCTGCTGAAAAGTGCGGTTGCGGAGAACGAGCCGTTCTGGCGTCTGCCACTGGCCGAGTTCCACCGCCATCAGTTGCCGTCAAACTTTGCTGAGCTGAACAATACCGCCAGCGCGGCTTTCCCGGCTGGCGCAAGTACGGCGGCGGGCTTCCTGTCTCACTTTGTTGAGAACTATCAGCAGGGCTGGTTGCATATCGACTGTTCCGCAACCTACCGTAAAGCGGGCGTCGAACAGTGGGCGGCAGGTGCAACCGGGCTTGGCGTCCGTGCACTGGCGAATCTGTTGACCAGTAAGTAATTTGTTTCCTCACTCTTACCCTCTCTCGATGGGAGAGGGCGAGGTGAGGGCATCAATCAGCTTAAGACGAACCGTAAAATCTATGTCTCATTCAGACCACGATCACGACCATCATCATCACGAGACTGAAACCCTCGAAACGCTGCTGGAAAAGGCGGCGACTGAGCCTGCTTACCGCCCGGCCTTTTTCCGCTCGCTGCTGGAGTCTACCGTGTGGGTTCCGGGCACGGCGGCGGATGATAAATCCGTTGTCGAAGACAGCGCGCTGGACATTCAGCACTGGGAAAAAGATGACGGCGAGTCGGTCATTCCCTTTTTCACCTCACTGGAAGCGCTGCAGCAAGCAGTCGATACCGAGCAGGAGTTTGTGGTGCTGCCTGCCCGTACACTGTTCGAAATGACGCTCGGGGAGACGCTTTTCCTCAACGCGAAATTGCCGACCGGTAAAGAACTGACCCCGCGCGAAATCAATCATCTGGTGGGGAAAGAGGGCAGCCCGCTCAGCGAGCAGGAAGTGCTGGAAGGCGGCACGGCGCTGCTGCTCTCCGAAGTGACCGAACCGCCTGCGCAGATGATCGACTCACTCACCACGTTGTTCAGAACCTTTAATAACGTGAAGTGCGCATACCTTTGCTCGATCAAAGAGAAAAACGATGACCAGTCCAATCTGCTGATTGGCATTGAAGCTGATGGCGATATCGAAGAGATTATCCAGGCGGCGGGTAGCGTGGCTATGGATACCTTACCAGGCGACGATCCGGTCGATATTTGCCAGGTCGTTAAAGGGGAAAAAGGAATCAGCCATTTCATGATTGATCACATTACCCCGTTCTATGAGCGTCGCTGGGGCAGCTTCCTGCGCGATCTGAAGAACAACCGCATTATCTAAATGCATGACGGGCTGTATTAGCCCGTCGCTTCCAGCAGCAGTAAATCCATCAACAGCACCAGGTTTGACTCAAACGACGTCACTCCCGCAGCTTCGGCGGCGAAATGTACCGCTTCGTCGTACAGCGCGAAATGCAAATCCGCCAGTTCTGCCAGCGGATTGGCTGAGGCGCGGGTAAAGGCGATCACCGTCATGCCGACATTTTTGGCAATGCGGGCTTTATCCAGTACCTGCTCGGTTTCGCCACTGCGTGAGACGGCGACAAACACCTGGTAACGCGCGGCATTGCTGAGAAAAATATTGCGGCTGTCACCAGGCCCTGAGATAAAGGCCGTCTTGCCCAGCACCTGTAACTTCTTGGTCAGATACTCCGCAAAGAGATAGGAAAATCCCGCGCCGTAGAGGAAGAAGCTCTCTTTTTCGCGCAGCAGTCTGACGAAGGCTTGCCGCTTTTCTGGCGTCACCCACTGGAACGTCAGCTGGTAATTCGCCATAAACTGATGAAACAGCGTGGGTAACGTATCGCTGTTATTCGCCGACTGTTCGGCAATGTGCGGCGTGTCGGCCAGAAGCTGTTTGCAGTGCCAGATAAACTCGCTGTAGCCGCTAAAGCCCAGCTTCTGGCAGAGACGCATGATGGTGGCAGTAGAGACAAAGGTGGCCGTCGCCAGATTGCGGACCGTGATGTTGCCCACCAGCAGCGGATGCTCCGTCAGGTGGGCCAGCACACGGTACTCAGCACGCGTCAGGGATTCACCACGCGTCAACAGTGGCGCGAGTCGGTTATCCATTTATGCCGGGTCAACCGGCAGATCGTGACGGGCACCCCATTCACTCCAGGAGCCGTCGTACAGCTTAACGTTGTGCGCCCCGAGTGTCGCCAGCGCCAGGATGACCACACACGCCGTCACACCGGAGCCACAGCTGGCAATAATCGGTTTGTGTAAATCCACGCCCTGATGCTCAAAGATCCCCTCGAGCTCATCCGTGGTTTTCAGCTCACCGTTGACCACCAGATCACCCCAGGGCACGTTACGCGCACCCGGAATATGGCCGCGTTTCAGGCCCGGACGCGGTTCATTGGCTTCGCCCTTAAAGCGTGGCGCAGGACGAGCGTCAACGATCTGAGCAGTGCCTTCATGGCTGACTAACAGCACATCCGTCAGGCGCTGAACCGTTGTCGGGTCTGTTTTCACGTCAAAGTCAGATTCAGGATGGGTGACGTCACCCTGCTCAAGCGGCAGTTCGTCGCGCTGCCAGCCTGCCAGGCCTCCGGCGAGAATCGAGACGTTTTCCGCACCAAAGTAACGCAGCATCCACCAGGCGCGTGGCGCGGAAAAGAGGTTGCCTTCGTCGTAGACAACCAGATGTTTGTCGTGGCTGATGCCCAGTTCACGCATGGCGACGGCAAATGCCTCCGGGCGTGGCAGCATATGGGGCAAGTTTGAGGTGTGATCGGAAAGGGCTTCGATATCAAATCGAATCGCATCAGGAATGTGGCCAGCACGGTATTCCGCCACGAGATCGCGATGTTCCTGGCCCGGCGGGGCCATGCGTGCATCAATGATTTGTACTTCGGGGTTATCCCCGTGTTCAATCAGCCAGTCGGCTGAGACAAAATAAGAGGTGGACATGGTTGCCTCCGGGTCATCAACAATAACGTGAATTGTTAACGTTTTTTCCTGACCCGACAAGCAACCATCGCAAAAGGCGCGAGTTACCTCGTTATTTTTGCACGGCCTTGCCGTTTTCCCAGGCATGTTGCAGGGCAGGCCAGTAGTCGCGGTTGGCCTCAATCATGTCGTCGAGAATGGCTTTGGCATGCTGCATGGTCGGCACGGTGCGATTAAGGGTAAATGCCTGTAGCGCTTTTTCGTAGCTGCCTTCAATCGTCGCTTCGACCAGCAGTTGCTCTGAGGCCAGTTGCTGCATCAGTAGCGTTTGGTGGAACAACGGCACGGCACCCATACGTACCGGCTCAGCCCCTTCGGCGGTGATGTAGGCGGGCACTTCCACCATCGCATCGTAAGGCAGGTTGGCGATGGCTCCTTTATTTTCCACAATCACCAGATGACGCTGACGCAAATCAAAGGCCAGTGAACGGGCGACATCGACAATGAATTCACCGTGCACCCCCACGTGGAAGGCATCCGACAAAATCCCGGTCCGCTTGTACTCTTCCGCTGCGGCAAACAGCTTTTTCTCACGCCCGTTCATCACTTCGTTGGCACGGGTGTAGTTCGGATCCTGATGTTCGACAATGTCGTCAGGCATCAGGTAATACTGCAGATAGGGGTTCGGCAGGTAATCAGGGAAATGATCCATTACCGGTTTGATGTTGCGCCAGGTTTTCACCCATGATGGATCCGAGTGCTGCGGGTCGGTTTGCGCGGCATCCTCGGTCAGCAGACCAAAGCGTGCAATATGTTCACGCAACTGCGGCAGCTTGTCTTCACCATCGACCAGTACGCGAGTGAACCAGCCAAAGTGGTTAAGACCGAAGTAATCCACGACCAGCTTGTGGCGATCAACACCCAGCACGGCACCCATGTTACGCATGGCGGCGACCGGCATATCACAGATATTAAGTACGCGGGCATCCGGACGCAGGCGACGTACGCCTTCAGCCACAATGGCGGCCGGGTTGGAGTAGTTCACGATCCAGGCTTTTTTATCGGCGTAGCGTTCAACATGATCGATAAGCTCGACCATTGGCAGAATGGTACGTAAGCCATACGCCAGACCGCCAGGGCCACAGGTTTCCTGGCCGACGACACCGTGGCGCAGAGGGATTTTTTCATCCTGCTCGCGCATTTTGTACTGACCAACACGCATCTGGGCGAAGACAAAGTGTGCGCCGTGAAAAGCGATTTCCGGGTCAGTGGTGACGGTAAATTTGATGCTCTGGCTATGGTCGCGCAGCACTTTTTCGACCACCGGCGCAATGGTGCTCTGCCGGGCTTCGTCGATGTCATAGAGGCGAATTTCCGCCAGCGGGAATTTATCCAGCTGAACCATCAGGCTCTTCACAATCCCTGGCGTGTAGGTGCTGCCGCCACCGGCGATAGAGAGAATAAACGGGGGTTTGAACATCTTTAGTCTCCTTTAGAGAAACAGCTCAACGGCTTCTCGCATTTTTTTGACATGCAGCCCGTAGACCACCTGAACGTTATTACCTTGTTTGATGACCGCTTTCGCCCCGGTCGCCTTCAGACGGGGTTCGTCGATGCTGGTGACGTCTTTGACAGTGACGCGTAAGCGGGTATAGCAGTTGTCCACCACCTCAATGTTGTCGCGACCGCCGAGGCCCACGACAATCGCTTCGCCCAGCCCGTCGTTGTTCCCTTTGGCCTGGTAATCCTGCTTGCTGTACAGACGCGTCTCTTCCTCGGCCTCTTCGCGACCGGGGGTTTTCATGTCAAAGCGCAGGATCAGGAAGCGGAAGATGACAAAGTAGAGGGCGAACATTATCAGCCCGACCACGATGTACATCGGCCAGTTGGATTTTTCGGTGCCCAGCGGCAGGTTATAGAGAATGAAATCGATAATGCCGTTGGCACCAATCGCATGAACGCCAAAGAGATAAAACAGCATCATGCCGATGCCGATGCCGGTCAGCACCGCGTGCACCACGAACAGCAGGGGCGCAACAAACAGGAAGGAGAACTCGAGAGGTTCAGTGACCCCCACCAGAATCGAAGTCAGCGCGGCCGGAATCAAAATCGCTTTCGCGGCGGCTTTACGCTCGGGTTTTGCCGTGAGGTACATGGCCAGCGCGGCGGCAGGCAGACCAAACATTTTACTGATGCCACGGGCATCCCATACTACCGTGCTGCTGAGTTGTTTGACGTCCGGGCAGGCCATCTCGGCGAAGTAGATGTTGCGTGCGCCCTGGTATACCGTGCCGCAAACCTCCTGGGTGCCGCCCAGTTCGGTATACAAAAACGGGGTATACACCAGGTGATGTAATCCGGTAGGCACAAGAATGCGCTCAAGGAAGCCGTAAATCGCCACGCCAAACGGACCTGCGCCTTTGATGGCGGTTGCCAGCGTGCTGATGCCGTGCTGGGCGAAAGGCCAGATTTCGGTCATCAGCACGCCCAGTACCATCGACACCGGCAGCATGATAATGGCAACAAAACAGTGGCCGGAGTAGATAGCCATCGCGCCGGAAAACTGCACGCCGGAGTATTTATTGTAGAGATAGCCAGAAAGGGCACCGGTCAGGATACCGGCAAAAACACCCATCTCCAGCACCTGCACACCCAGCACCATTCCTTGCCCGGCAGCTTTCATTTGGTCTGCCGGGGCCAGCATGCCTTGTAGCTGCATGGTGACGTTCATGGCGTTGATAAAGACGATAAAGGTCACCAACCCAATCAGGGCGGCGTAGCCTTTATCTCGCGCGGCCAGGCCAATTGGAATCCCCACCGCGAACACCAGCGCCAGGTTAACCAGTACGGAGACGGCAGATTTGGCGATGAGCTGACCGGTATGTTGAATCAGCGGGTGACCAAGAAAGGGCAGGTACTCTGCGAGGTTGCCATTGCCCAGGATGTTACCAAAGGCAATAAACAAGCCGACGATGGGCAAAATCAGGACCGGACCAAAGAGGGACTTACCGAAATTTTGTAGGGCATTAACGGCTCTGCTCATTACGTTCTCTCTTATATGAACCGCAGGGAGGTGAGTGAAGATGGAGTAACGTTAGCAGCCGTAAACGGAGGTTTGCCAGCTATCTTATTGTATTAAAAACAAATGACTTAGAAGGTTACATGTAACGTTACGCCCTGTGATCCGGCTAACAGCGCCATTGCTTCGTTTTTGGGCAGAAAATGTTTTCCAGAATCGGGTGGCTATTTGAAATTGGTAAAGTCGCGCATAATACTTACGGATATTTACTTAACAGGCTCTGGGGCCAGGGATAAAGGATGATACCGTTACGTTCAGCGGCGATAGCTATCGCACTCTTGACTACGTTCACATTGGCAGGCTGTGACAACAACGATAAACCGCAGGAAGCGCAGTCAGCACCTGCATCCACCTCTACTTCTTCAACGTCGCAAGGCACGCCTCCGGCGGCGAAACCCGACAGTGAAAAAATCAAACAGCTGGCAAAAAGTAGCGAAGGTAAACCGCTGACGCTGGTGGATGCCTCTGAAGTCCAGCTGGACGGTGCCGCAGCCCTCGTGCTGACTTTTTCTATTCCGCTGAATCCGGATCAAAACTTTGCCCAGACCGTCCACGTGGTGGACAAAAAGAACGGCAAGGTGGACGGTGCCTGGGAACTGGCCCCTAATCTGAAAGAGCTCCGTTTACGTCACCTGGAGCCAAACCGCGAACTGCTGGTGTCGGTCGATCGTGGTCTGCAGGCCATCAATAACGCCACTTTTGGCATTGATTACGAAAAGCCAATCACGACCCGAGATATTCAGCCGACCGTTGGTTTTGCCAGCCGTGGCTCGCTGCTGCCAGGTAAAGTGGTTGAAGGCTTACCGGTTATCGCACTTAACGTGGATAACATCGACGTCAATTTCTACCGGGTGAAACCGGAATCCCTCGCGGCTTTTGTCAGCCAGTGGGAATACCGTAATTCCCTGACCAACTGGGAGTCAGAGAATTTACTCAAGATGGTCGACCTGGTGTACACCGGACGTTTTGACCTTAATCCGGCACGCAACACGCGTGAAAAACTGCAGTTACCGCTCAAAGAGATAAAGCCATTGCAGCAGGCGGGCGTGTATGTTGCGGTGATGAATCAGGCCGGGCATTACAACTACAGTAACGCCGCCACACTCTTTACCCTGAGCAACATCGGCCTTTCTGCCCACCGCTATCACGATCGAATGGATATCTTCACCCAGGGTCTGGAGAACGGGGCGGCGCAGTCGGGCGTTGATGTTGTTCTGCTCAATGACAAAGGCCAGACGCTGGCGCAGGCGACCAGCGATGCACAGGGCCATGCCACACTCAACACCGACAAAGAAGCCGCGCTGCTGCTGGCGCGTAAAGAGGGCGAAACCACGCTGCTGGATTTAAAACTCCCGGCGCTGGATCTTGCTGAGTTTGCCATTGCCGGGGATCCGGGTTACAGCAAGCAGTTCTTCATGTTTGGCCCGCGCGATCTCTATCGTCCTGGCGAAACGGTCATCATGAATGCGCTGCTGCGCGACAGCGACGGCAAACCGATTGCCGATCAGCCCGTCAAACTTGAGGTCGTGAAACCCGACGGTCAGGTGATGCGCAGCGTGGTCAGCCAGCCGGAAAATGGCCTGTATCGCTTTACCTGGACGCTGGATGCCAGCGCGCAAACCGGTACCTGGGCGATTCGCGCCAACACCGGTGATAACCAGTTACGTAGCTGGTCCTTCCATGTGGAAGATTTTATGCCGGAGCGTATGGCGCTCAATCTCACCCCGCAACAGGAACCGCTTTCACTGGAAGATGACGTCAACTTTGGCGTGGTGGGGTACTACCTGTACGGCGCACCAGCCAGCGGCAACACGCTGCAAGGGCAACTTTTCTTGCGTCCATTGCGTGAGGCGGTAAAAGCCCTGCCGGGCTTCCAGTTTGGTGATATCGCAGAAGAGAATCAGAGCCGCAGCCTGGATGAAGTGCAGATCCAACTGGATGAAAAAGGGCACGGTGCGGTGAGTACCGCCAGCCAGTGGAAAGATCTGCACTCGCCGTTGCAGGTGATTCTGCAGGCAAGCCTGCTGGAGTCCGGCGGTCGTCCTGTGACCCGTCGCGCAGAACAACCGCTCTGGCCTGCGGCTGCATTACCGGGGATTCGTCCACAGTTCGCGGCGAAAGCTGTCTATGACTATCGCACTGACACGACGGTCAATCAGCCGATTGTCGATGAGAACGGTCTGGCTGGCTTCGACATTGTTTATGCCGACCCGACAGGCGCCAAACAAGCAGTTTCTGGACTTCAGGTTCGCCTGATACGCGAACGTCGTGACTATTACTGGAACTGGTCTGAGAGCGAAGGCTGGCAGTCTCAGTTCGATCAAAAAGATCTGGTTGAAGGGGAGCAATCCCTCGATTTAGCCGCCGATGAAACTGGTAAGGTGAGCTTCCCGGTCGAGTGGGGTTCTTATCGTCTGGAAGTGAAAGCACCGGATGAAAGCGTCAGTAGCGTGCGTTTCTGGGCCGGTTATAGCTGGCAGGATAACAGCGACGGTGCAGGTGCCGCGCGCCCTGACCGCGTGACCATGAAACTTGATAAACCGGCTTACCAGCCTGGTGACACCATTAAGTTGCACGTGACAGCCCCGGCGGCGGGCAAAGGCTACGCCATGATAGAGTCCAGTGAAGGGCCGTTGTGGTGGCAGGAGATTGATGTGCCGGAAGGCGGTCTTGATATTTCCATTCCTGTCGATCAGAAATGGCGCCGTCACGATCTCTACCTGAGTACGCTGGTGGTCCGCCCGGGGGATAAATCGAAATCCGCGACGCCGAAACGGGCAGTCGGTTTACTGCATCTGCCAATGGGCGATGAAAACCGCCGACTGAACGTGGCGCTGGAAAGTCCGCAGAAAATGCGGCCAAACCAGCCGCTGACGGTAAAAATCAAAGCCAATCTGAAAGACGGCAAAGCGCCTAAACAGGTCAATGTACTGGTGTCCGCGGTTGATAGCGGTGTACTGAATATCACCGACTACGTAACACCAGACCCGTGGGCGGGCTTCTTTGGTCAGAAACGCTACGGTGCCGATATCTACGATATCTACGGTCAGGTGATTGAAGGCCAGGGGCGTCTGGCATCGCTGCGCTTTGGTGGCGATGGTGATGAACTCAACCGTGGCGGCAAACCGCCGGTTAACCATGTCACTATCATCGCGCAGCAGGCCCAGCCAGTCACACTGGATGACAACGGTGAAGGTACGGTGACGTTGCCAATTGGTGATTTTAACGGTGAATTGCGCGTGATGGCGCAGGCCTGGACCTCGGAAGATTTTGGCAGCAGCGAAGGCAAAGTAGTAGTGGCCGCACCGGTGATTGCTGAACTCAACATGCCGCGCTTCCTCGCAGGTGGCGATACCTCGCGCCTCACGATGGACATCACTAACCTGACAGATAAACCACAAAGCCTGCAGGTTACCGTCTCTGCCAGCGGTCTGGTGGCCCTGGCAAGCCAGCAGCCGAAACCGGTTGAACTTGCTCCGGGTGCCCGTACCACGCTGTTTATTCCGGTACGTGCGTTGGATGGATTTGGTGATGGCGAAATCAGTGCCGATATTTCAGGCCTGACGCTCCCGGGTGAAACCTTTGCCCCTCAGCATAAAGCGTGGAAGCTGGGTGTGCGTCCAGCCTGGCCTGCGCAGACCATCAGCAGCGATGTGATGATTTACCCGCATGAAAGCTGGAATGCACCCGCGGAACATACCAACCGTATCTCTCCGGTAGCGCTGCAGGGGCAATTGCTGCTGAGCGGTCGTCCTTCCCTGAACATTGCCCGTTATATTCAGGAGTTGCGTGCTTATCCGTACGGCTGCCTGGAGCAAACTGCCAGCGGCCTGTTCCCGTCGCTGTATACCAATGCTGAGCAGCTTAAAATGCTGGGTATCAAAGGCGACAGCGATGAGAAACGCCGTGCGGCGGTGGATATTGGCATCTCCCGTCTGCTGCAAATGCAGCGCGACGATGGCGGTTTCTCGTTGTGGGACAAAAACGGTCCTGAAGAGTACTGGCTCACCGCTTATGTGACCGATTTCCTGTTCCGGGCGACCGAGCAGGGCTACAGCGTACCGGGCGAGGCGCTGAACAACGCGAACAACCGCCTGTTGCGCTATTTGCAGGATCCTGCAGCGATGGCCGTGCGATACAGCGATGACGTATCAGCCACCAAATTTGCCACCCAAAGCTATGCTGCGCTGGTCCTGGCGCGCCAGCAGAAAGCCCCATTGGGCGCGCTGCGTGAACTCTGGCAGCGTAACAGTCAGGCGAAAGCAGGACTGCCGCTGATGCAACTGGGTGTGGCACTTAAACTAATGGGTGATGCTCCGCGCAGTGAACAGGCGATGGCGCAGGCGCTGGTGACGAAACGTCTGTCGTCTCAACGCTGGATGGCCGATTACGGTAGTGAACTGCGTGACAATGCGCTGATGCTGGCACTGCTCGAAGAGAACAAGCTGTTGCCGGATGAGCAAAACAAACTGCTGACCACCCTGTCTGAGGAAGCCTTCGGGCAACGCTGGCTCTCCACGCAAGAGAGCAATGCGTTGTTCCTCGCCGGACGTCCTCTGCAAAATCTGCCGGGTAACTGGCAGGCGCAGACCAGTCTGACAACTGAAGAGCTTAAAGGCGATAAACAGCAAACCCGCGAACTGAATGCCGACCAAATGACGGCGTTGCAGGTGACGAACACCGGTGAAAGCCCAATGTGGCTGCGTCTGGACAGCACCGGTTACCCGGAATACACCCCGGCACCGGCGAGCAATGTGCTGAAAATCGAACGCCACATTATGGGAACCGACGGTCGCACCAAAGCGCTGGATTCACTGAAAAGTGGTGAACTGGTGCTGGTCTGGCTGGAAGTGACGGCCAGCAATAACGTGCCGGATGCGCTGGTGGTCGACTTGCTGCCTGCGGGTCTGGAACTGGAAAACCAGAACCTGGCCAGCAGCAGCGCCAGCCTGGCGGACAGCGCCAGCGAAGTGCAGGAGCTGCTCAACCGGATGCAGCAGGCGGATATTCAGCATATGGAGTTCCGTGATGACCGCTTTGTGGCTGCCGTAGCGGTAAGTCAGGGGCAACCTGTCACCCTGATTTACCTGGCGCGTGCCGTGACGCCGGGAACCTATCAACTGCCAATGCCACAAGTGGAATCGATGTATGTTCCTCAGTGGCGGGCAACGGGAGCCGCAAGTGGTCCGTTGATTGTTCGCCCGTAAGATGAAAAACAGGCGTCTCCTGCGCTCCCGCTGGCTCTGGCTGGCGGGAGCGCCTCTTTTATTGCTGGTGTGTGTGTTTCTTGCAGACAAGATCTGGCCGTTGCCGCTCACTGAGGTGAATCCGGCGCGGGTGGTTGTCTCGGAAGATGGCACACCGCTCTGGCGTTTTGCTGATGCAGAAGGGATCTGGCGTTACCCGGTGACTATCGAAGAGGTGTCACCGCGCTACCTGGAAGCACTTATCCAGTATGAAGACCGCTGGTTCTGGAAACACCCTGGCGTTAACCCATTTTCGGTTGCTCGCGCCGCGTGGCAGGATCTGCGTGCCGGGCGAGTGATTTCCGGCGGCAGCACCCTGACCATGCAGGTGGCGCGTCTTCTTGACCCTCATTCACGCACCTTTGGCGGTAAAATTCGCCAGCTCTGGCGTGCACTGCAGCTGGAATGGCACCTTTCCAAACGCGACATCCTGACGCTTTACCTGAATCGCGCCCCTTTCGGCGGAACACTGCAAGGCGTTGGAGCAGCAAGCTGGGCCTATCTCGGCAAGTCTCCGGCACAAATGAGTTATGCCGAAGCGGCGCTGTTGGCGGTACTGCCGCAGGCACCGAGCCGCTTGCGACCGGACAGATGGTCAGAGCGTGCCCAGGCCGCACGCGACAAAGTGCTCGATCGTATGGTCAGCCAGGGCGTCTGGAGTGCAGAGCAGGTGGCGGAGTCACGCGAAGAGCCTGTCTGGCTGGCACCGCGCCAGATGCCACAACTGGCGCCGCTCTTTTCCCGCATGATGGTCAGCCAGCGTTCTGCGCTGAAGGTCACCACCACCCTGGATGCCAGCCTGCAACGTCAGCTGGAAGAGCTGGCGCTGAGCCTCAAAACCCGGCTGCCTCAGCGCAGCTCCCTGGCGATTATCGTTGTCGACCACACCGATATGAAAGTGCGCGGCTGGGTCGGTTCGGCAGATATCTCTGATGACACCCGGTTTGGTCATGTGGATATGGTGAGCGCGATTCGCTCACCAGGCTCGGTTCTCAAGCCGTTTATCTACGGCCTGGCGATGGACGAGGGGCTGATTCATCCGGCTTCTTTATTGCAGGATGTGCCGCGCCGCACCGGCGATTATCGACCTGGCAATTTTGATAGCGGCTTTCATGGTCCGGTCAGTATGAGCGAGGCGCTGGTGCGCTCGCTTAATCTTCCCGCTGTACAGGTCCTTGAAGTCTATGGTCCGAAAAAGTTTGCCGGCATGTTACGTAATGCGGGGCTGCCGCTGACCTTGCCACAAGGGGCAGAGCCCAATCTTTCGCTGATTCTCGGTGGGGCGGGGGCGCGACTGGCAGATATCACCGCCGCCTACAGTGCGTTTGCTCGCCAGGGGAAGGCCGGGCAACTGCGTTTACAGCCTGACGACCCACTGATTGAGCGCCCTTTGATGTCTCCGGGGTCGGCGTGGATCATCCGCCGTATTCTGGCGAATGAAGCGCAGCCTTTGCCGGACAGCGCCTTACCCCGTGTCGTACCGCTGGCGTGGAAAACCGGTACCAGCTATGGCTACCGTGATGCCTGGGCGATAGGGGTCAACGGGCGCTATCTTATTGGTGTCTGGACCGGCAGGCCGGATGGCACCCCGGTTGCAGGGCAGTTTGGTTTTGCCAGTGCGGTACCGGTACTCAATCAAGTGAATAACATGCTGCAACCGCGCTCGGCGCTGGAACAGGCTAAAATGCCTGAAGATCCGCGCCCTGAATCGGTCAGTAGTGGGGTGATTTGCTGGCCTGGTGGTCAGAGTCTGCCAGCCGGAGACAGTAACTGCCGCCGCCGCTTGTCAACTTGGCTGCTGGACGAGAGTCAGCCGCCCACCTTATTGATGCCAGAGCAGGAAGGGGTGAAAGGAATTCGATTCCCGATCTGGCTGAACGCTCAGGGCCAGCGCGTGGCGGCCGATTGTCCGGATGCTGAGCAGAAAACGATGATTGTCTGGCCGCTGCCGCTCGAGCCCTGGCTACCGATTGCTGAAAAACGCGCCGCGCGTCTGCCTGCTCGCTCAAACGTCTGCCCACCACAGAATGAGAATGCCCCACCGCCGCTGGTGCTCTCGGGTATCCGGGAGGGGGGCGTGATTAAACGGGTGCCAGGTCAGGCTGCAGCTACGTTGCCAGTGCTGGCATCTGGCGGGCAGGGCAGTCGCTGGTGGTTCTTGAATGGTGAACCATTAGACACCCACTCACCGCTATTGAGTCTTAAACTTGATAAGTCTGGTGAATATCAGTTATTGGTAATGGATGACGCCGGGCAGGTACAGACCGTGCAGTTCGCGGTGCAATAATGTGCAGAATAAGCGATTTAGTGAAGAGTGTTACTAAAACTCGTCTTATTTTAAAAAAATGTTACCTATATCCATAGGCAATACCTGCGTTGCTCATTATAATCCGCGCCAGGTCATACGCATGTATGTACGACAACAGAACAACTTACAGGGGTTAACATGGCTATTGAACGTACTTTTTCCATCATCAAGCCGAACGCGGTAGCAAAAAACGTTATCGGTAGCATCTTTGCGCGTTTTGAATCTGCTGGTTTTAAAATTGTTGGCACCAAAATGCTGCACCTGAGCGTTGAACAGGCTCGTGGTTTCTATGCAGAACACGAAGGTCGCCCATTCTTCGACGGTCTGGTTGAGTTCATGACCTCCGGCCCAATCGTGGTTTCCGTACTGGAAGGCGAAAACGCCGTTCAGCGTCACCGTGACCTGCTGGGCGCAACCAACCCGGCGAACGCGCTGGCGGGTACCCTGCGTGCTGACTACGCTGACAGCTTCACCGAGAACGGCACCCACGGTTCTGACTCCGTAGAATCCGCCGCGCGCGAAATCGCTTTCTTCTTCGCAGAAGGCGAAGTGTGCCCGCGCACTCGCTAATCCGCTGAACAAAGTGTAAGGACATTTACACTTTATTTCGCCAATGCCGCGTGCAACCGTGGCATCTGTACACCAGAATTTGTACAATGCAGCGCCCCGAGAGAAGCAGACGCTTTCCCGGGGCGCTTCTTTTTTTCAACCACCCTCCAGGGGCCATAACGTGTAACAACGAGGCCGGAATAAAACTATGTCTGAACAGATTGTCACGCCTGAGAACGTCGCACTGACGATTCCCAACAAAGATGCAAAAATCAACTTGCTGGACCTGAACCGTCAGCAGCTGCGCGAGTTTTTCAAACACTTAGGCGAGAAACCCTTCCGCGCCGACCAGGTGATGAAGTGGATGTACCATTATTGCAGCGATAACTTTGATGATATGACTGACATCAACAAAGTTCTGCGCAATAAACTCAAAGAAGTGGCTGAGATCCGTGCACCGGAAGTGGTTGAAGAACAACGCTCTTCCGATGGCACCATCAAATGGGCGATTGCCGTAGGCGATCAGCGCGTCGAAACGGTTTATATCCCGGAAGACGACCGTGCCACGTTATGCGTGTCCTCGCAGGTGGGTTGTGCGCTGGAATGTAAATTCTGCTCAACAGCGCAGCAGGGCTTTAACCGTAACCTGAAAGTGTCGGAAATTATCGGCCAGGTCTGGCGCGCGGCAAAAATCATTGGCGCAGCGAAAGTTACCGGTCAGCGTCCGATCACCAACGTGGTTATGATGGGGATGGGCGAACCGCTGCTCAACCTCACCAACGTGGTGCCAGCGATGGAAATCATGCTGGATGACTTCGGTTTCGGTCTGTCTAAACGTCGTGTAACACTTTCTACGTCCGGTGTTGTACCTGCGCTGGATAAACTGGGCGACATGATTGACGTGGCGCTGGCGATTTCCCTGCACGCGCCGAATGACACCATTCGTGACGAAATTGTACCTGTCAACAAAAAGTACAATATCGCCACCTTCCTGGAATCCGTTCGTGGCTATATTTCCAAGTCCAACGCCAACCAGGGACGTGTCACCATCGAGTACGTGATGCTGGACCATATCAATGATGGCACCGAGCATGCGCATGAGCTGGCGGCACTGCTGAAAGATACGCCGTGCAAGATCAATTTGATCCCATGGAACCCCTTCCCGGGCGCGCCGTATGGTCGCAGTTCCAACAGTCGTATCGATCGTTTCTCCAAGGTGTTGATGGATTACGGATTCACCACCATTGTGCGTAAAACCCGTGGTGATGACATCGATGCAGCCTGTGGTCAGTTAGCGGGTGAAGTCATCGATCGTACGAAGCGTACCATCCGTAAACGTATGCAGGGCGAGTCGATTGCGGTTAAAGCAATCTGATAGTCCTGGCGTCGCGGCAGATAAGTTTGCCGCGACGCATAATTATGCTGAATAAATCGCCTGCAACGACTCGTGTAGTCAATAATTACGGTGCGTTTCTTCCGACTTTAAGGCAGTATGTAATGATGGAACAACGGCTTAGCAATTGGGCTTAAAGCTGTTCTGTCATGACTGGCCTGACAGTCTTATACTGTCGGTCTAAGTTTATTTGACCCAGAATTTTCGCGGCGCGCCAGGCAATGGCCGAACACGCGCTGAACCTTAAAACACGTACCAGCAGTTGTAGCGAATGAATACTGAAGCCACTAACGAACAACATGAAGCACAAACCACAGGCGTTCGTCTGCGCAACGCCCGTGAACAACTTGGACTCAGCCAACAGGTGGTCGCCGAACGCCTGTGTCTGAAAGTCTCCACGGTTCGCGATATTGAAGACGATAAGGCTCCGGCCGATCTGGCTTCGACATTCCTGCGTGGTTACATCCGATCCTATGCCCGCCTGGTGCATATTCCGGAAGAAGAACTGCTGCCAATGATTGAGAAGCAGGCCCCTGTCCGGACGGCGAAAGTGGCCCCAATGCAGACCTATGCACTGGGCAAGCGTCGCAAAAAACGTGATGGCTGGTTAATGAGCTTTACCTGGCTGGTGCTGTTTGTGGTCATTGGCCTGACGGGCGCGTGGTGGTGGCAGAATCACAAAGCGCAGCAGGAAGAAATTACGACTATGGCCGATCAGTCTTCTGCGGAACTGAATGCCAGCGGTCAAGGGCAAAATGTCCCACTGAATAACGACACGGCGACTGCGCCTGCTGAAGTTCAGGACAGTGTGTCTACCCCGATTGAAGCGCCAGCGCCATCAACGCCTTCTTCTGCGACGGCGAACAACGCTAATCCTGTGGTTTCGCCTTCTCAGGCTCCGATCGCTCAGCCTTCAGCAACCTCTAGTACCAGCCCGTTGCCGACCAGTCAGGCAGGTGTTGCGGCAGCGACTGCCGATACCAATGCTCTGGTCATGAACTTCACGGCTGACTGCTGGCTGGAAGTAAGCGATGCAACAGGCAAGAAATTGTTCAGCGGTGTGCAGCGTAAAGATGCGTCCCTGAACTTGACTGGACAGGCACCTTACAAACTGAAAATTGGCGCACCGGCTGCTGTTCAGATCCAATATCAGGGAAAACCTGTCGATCTGAGCCGCTTTATCAGAACTAACCAGGTTGCACGCCTGACCCTCAATGCCGAACAATCAGCAGCACAGTAACAGACGGGCAACGCGGGAGATTTTTCATGCATAACCAGGCTCCGATTCAACGTCGGAAATCGAAACGGATTTACGTTGGTAATGTGCCGATTGGCGATGGTGCCCCCATTGCCGTGCAATCGATGACAAATACCCGTACCACGGATGTGGAAGCGACGGTTAATCAGATTAAGGCCCTTGAGCGTGTAGGTGCGGATATTGTTCGTGTATCCGTACCGACAATGGATGCGGCTGAAGCCTTTAAGTTCATTAAACAACAGGTGAGCGTCCCGCTAGTGGCGGACATTCACTTCGACTACCGTATTGCACTCAAAGTCGCTGAGTATGGCGTCGACTGTCTACGTATCAACCCTGGCAACATTGGCAATGAAGAGCGCATTCGCTCGGTTGTTGATTGCGCTCGCGACAAAAATATTCCTATCCGCATCGGCGTGAATGCCGGTTCGCTGGAAAAAGATCTGCAGGAAAAATACGGCGAGCCAACACCGCAGGCCCTGCTCGAATCGGCTATGCGCCATGTTGATCATCTGGATCGTCTCAACTTTGATCAATTCAAAGTCAGCGTGAAAGCATCTGATGTTTTCCTTGCCGTTGAGTCTTACCGTCTGCTGGCCAAACAGATCGATCAGCCGCTGCACCTCGGGATTACCGAAGCCGGCGGCGCACGCGCAGGTTCGGTAAAATCTGCGATCGGTTTAGGATTGCTGCTTTCTGAAGGGATCGGCGATACGCTGCGCATCTCGCTGGCGGCGGATCCGGTTGAAGAGATCAAAGTCGGCTTCGATATTTTGAAATCGCTGCGTATTCGTTCACGCGGTATTAACTTTATCGCCTGCCCGACCTGTTCTCGTCAGGAATTTGATGTGATTGGTACCGTCAATGCCCTTGAACAGCGCCTGGAAGATATTATTACGCCGATGGATGTTTCGATCATTGGCTGCGTGGTGAACGGTCCGGGTGAAGCGCTGGTTTCAACCCTGGGTGTCACTGGCGGTAACAAGAAAAGCGGCCTGTACGAAGACGGTGTGCGCAAAGACCGTCTGGACAACGATGATATGATTACCCAGCTCGAAGCTCGCATTCGTGCCAAAGCCTCCATGCTGGATGAAACAAATCGCATTGATGTCCATCTGGTAGAAAAATAACGTGATGGGAAGCGGCTGGCTTCCCGTGTATCATGAGCCCGCAAGGCCTGGCGTCTTGAGGGTTCATTTTTTGCATCTATAAAGAGAATAAACGTGGCAAAAAACATTCAAGCCATCCGCGGCATGAACGATTATCTGCCTGCCGATACCGCAATCTGGCAGCGCATTGAAGGCAGCTTAAAAAGCGTGCTCGGCAGCTACGGTTACAGCGAAATTCGTTTGCCGATTGTAGAGCAGACCCCGTTATTCAAACGCGCTATTGGTGAAGTCACCGACGTCGTTGAAAAAGAGATGTATACCTTCGAGGACCGCAATGGCGATAGCCTGACGCTGCGTCCGGAAGGCACGGCAGGCTGCGTACGCGCCGGCATCGAGCATGGTCTCCTGTACAATCAGGAACAGCGTCTGTGGTACATCGGACCCATGTTCCGCCATGAGCGTCCTCAAAAAGGGCGTTACCGCCAGTTTAACCAACTGGGTGTGGAAGTCTTTGGTCTGCAGGGCCCGGACATCGATGCAGAGCTGATTATGCTGACTGCGCGCTGGTGGCGTGAGCTGGGCATCTTTGACCACGTAAGCCTGGAGCTGAACTCTATTGGCTCTCTGGACGCTCGCGCGAAATACCGTGATGCGCTGGTTGCCTATCTTGAGCAGTTCAAAGACCAACTGGACGAAGACTGCAAACGCCGTATGTACACCAATCCGCTGCGTGTGTTGGATTCAAAAAATCCTGACGTGCAGGCGCTGTTAAATGATGCGCCTGCGCTGGGTGACTACCTTGACGAAGATTCCAAAGCGCACTTTGCTGGCCTTTGCGCGTTCTTGGATGCCGCAGGTATCACCTACACCGTGAACCAACGTCTGGTGCGCGGTCTTGATTATTACAACCGTACTGTTTTTGAGTGGGTTACCAGTAGCCTGGGCTCGCAGGGAACGGTGTGCGCAGGTGGTCGTTATGATGGCCTGGTGGAGCAACTCGGCGGGCGTGCAACTCCGGCGGTTGGCTTCGCAATGGGTCTTGAACGACTTGTTTTATTAGTTCAGGCAGTTAATCCGGAATTTAAAGCAGAATCTGTTGTCGATATATACCTGGTTGCGTCAGGTGAGAATACGCAGTCCGCAGCAATGCTGTTGGCTGAACAGGTACGCAGTGCGGTGCCTGGCGTTAAGCTCATGACAAACCACGGCGGCGGTAATTTTAAAAAGCAGTTTGCTCGTGCCGATAAGTGGGGCGCTAAGCTTGCACTGGTGCTGGGTGAATCTGAAATCGCTGACGGCAACGTTGTTGTGAAGGATTTACGCTCTGGTGAGCAAAATACGGTAACGCAGGACAGCGTTGCGGCGCATTTGCGCACACTACTGGGCTAATCTCCCCGGTGAATTATCGTTAAGGAGAAGGACTGCGTGGAAATTTACGAGAACGAAAACGAACAGGTAGACGCGATTAAGCGCTTCTTTGCTGAGAATGGCAAAGCACTGGTCGTTGGGGTTGTTTTAGGTGTTGGCGCGTTGGTGGGATGGCGTTACTGGACGAGCCATCAGACCGAATCAGCGCAATCAGCTTCGGCAGCGTATGAGCATGTTATCTCTGCGTTGAAAGCGGACAAACCTGAAACACTGGCGTCTGCAGAGAAATTTGCGGCGGAAAACAAAAATACTTACGGTGCGCTGGCGTCGCTTGAACTGGCGCAACAGTATGTCAATAGTAATGAGCTGGATAAGGCGTCTGCTCAGTTGCAGCAAGGCCTTGCCGCGACCAGCGATGAAAATCTTAAGGGTATGATCAATATCCGTCTCGCCCGCATTCAGGTTCAGCTCAAGCAGCAAGATGCCGCACTGAAAACGCTGGAAGGCGTGAAAGGTGAAGGCTGGTCGGCTATCGTAGCGGACCTGCGTGGCGAAGCTTTGCTGAGCAAAGGCGATAAACAAGGTGCGCGCACCGCATGGGAAAGTGGCGTTAAAAATAACGCTTCCCCTGCGCTGAGTGAAATGATGCAGATGAAAATCAATAATTTGTCCATCTAAGAGGGACCCGATGCAATTGCGTAAATTACTTCTGCCTGGGCTGCTGTCCGTCACTTTACTGAGCGGTTGTTCCCTGTTTAATGGCGAAGAAGATGTTGTCAAAATGTCTCCTCTGCCGACGGTTGAAAACCAGTTTACCCCGACTACCGCGTGGAGCACTTCGGTAGGTAATGGGATCGGTGATTTCTACTCGAATCTGCATCCAGCGCTGGCGAGCGGTGTGGTTTATGCCGCCGATCGTCACGGTACGGTGAAAGCCGTTAGTGAAAGCGATGGTAAAGAAGTCTGGTCAGTGAGCCTGGCGGAAAAAGCCGGCTGGTTCTCGACCAACCCGGCACTGCTCTCTGGCGGTGTGACCGTTGCAGGCGCACATGTGTATGTCGGTAGCGAAAAAGCGAAAGTGTATGCACTGAACACCAGCGATGGTTCGGTAGCATGGACAACGCAGGTCGCAGGCGAAGCATTGTCCCGCCCTGTTGTCAGCGACGGCCTGGTGTTAATCCACACGAGCAATGGTCAGTTGCAGGCTCTTGACGAAGGTACTGGTGTGGTCAAATGGACCGTTAACCTGGATATGCCTTCTCTTTCTCTGCGCGGTGAATCCGCTCCGGCGACGGCCTTTGGCGCAGCCATTGTGGGTGGTGATAACGGCCGTGTGAGTGCGGTACTGATGCAGCAGGGCCAGTTGATTTGGCAGCAGCGTATTTCTCAGGCCACCGGGCCGACAGAAATCGATCGCCTGAGCGACGTAGATACCACGCCAGTTGTTGTGAATAATGTGGTCTATGCACTGGCTTACAATGGCAACCTGACGGCGATGGATCTGCGCAGCGGTCAGGTGATGTGGAAACGAGAGCTGGGTTCAGTCAGCGACTTTATCGTCGATGGCAACCGCATCTACATGATCGATCAGAACGATCGCGTACTGGCGTTGACCACCGATGGTGGCGTGACCCTGTGGACGCAAAGCGATCTGCTGCACCGCAACCTGACCTCCCCGGTGTTGTACAATGGTTACATTGTTACTGGCGACAGTGAAGGCTACATGCACTGGATCAGCGTTGAAGATGGTCACTTTGTTGCACAGCAAAAAGTGGACAGTTCCGGTTTCCTGACCGATCCTGTCGTTGCTGATGGCAAGCTGCTCATCCAGGCGAAAGACGGTACACTGTACTCTATTACGCGCTAATTCAGGCGTAGTCAGTCACGCGTCCGAAGACGGCTCCTGTTGCAGGGGCCGTTTTACTGTTTTTAAAGCGTCGCCTGTTTTGCGGCGTTCTTGATTTTCGAATTCTAAGTAATGAGGCTTTAACATGATACCTGTGGTCGCGCTGGTCGGGCGCCCTAACGTTGGAAAATCCACGCTTTTTAACCGTTTAACACGCACCCGTGATGCGCTGGTAGCGGATTTTCCGGGGCTGACCCGTGACCGTAAGTACGGTCGTGCAGAAGTCGAAGGTCGTGAATTTATCTGTATTGATACGGGCGGTATTGATGGCACCGAAGACGGTGTCGAAACCCGGATGGCAGAGCAGTCGCTGCTGGCGATTGAAGAAGCAGACGTTGTGCTGTTTATGGTGGATGCGCGCGCGGGCCTGATGCCTGCCGATGAAGCCATCGCCAAGCACCTGCGTTCACGTGAAAAACCGACCTTCCTGGTCGCGAACAAAACCGATGGTCTTGACCCGGATCAGGCCATTATCGATTTCTATTCTCTGGGTTTAGGTGAAATTCACCCGATTGCCGCGTCTCATGGCCGTGGCGTTCTGAGTCTGCTGGAGCACGTGCTGCTGCCGTGGATGGATGAAATTGACCCGAAAGAAGAAGTGGACGAAGAAGCCGAGTACTGGGCGAAATTCGAAGCTGAGCAGAACGGTGAAGTGCCTGAGGAAGAAGAAGAAGCCTTCAACCCACAGGATTTGCCAATCAAGCTGGCGATTGTAGGTCGTCCGAACGTTGGTAAGTCCACACTGACTAACCGTATCCTCGGTGAAGATCGTGTCGTTGTTTATGACATGCCGGGCACGACCCGCGACAGTATTTACATCCCGATGGAACGCGATGAGCGCGAATATGTGCTCATTGACACTGCTGGTGTGCGTAAGCGCGGGAAAATCACGGATACGGTAGAAAAATTCTCCGTTATCAAAACGCTGCAAGCGATTGAAGATGCCAACGTCGTGTTGCTGGTCATTGATGCCCGTGAAGGTATCTCCGACCAGGACCTCTCGCTGCTCGGCTTTATCCTGAATAGTGGGCGCTCACTGGTCATCGTGGTGAACAAGTGGGATGGTCTGAGCAACGAAGTGCGCGAACAGGTGAAAGAGACCCTCGACTTCCGTCTGGGCTTCATCGACTTTGCGCGCGTGCACTTTATCTCTGCCCTGCACGGTAGCGGCGTGGGTAACCTGTTTGAATCCGTTCGCGAAGCCTATGATAGCTCCACGCGTCGCGTGAGTACGGCGATGCTGACCCGCATTATGACCATGGCCGAAGAAGATCACCAGCCACCGTTGGTGCGCGGACGCCGTGTGAAACTGAAATACGCCCATGCCGGTGGTTATAACCCGCCGATCGTCGTAATTCACGGTAACCAGGTCAAAGACCTGCCGGATTCGTACAAACGTTATCTGATGAACTACTTCCGTAAATCGTTGGATGTGATGGGTACGCCTATTCGTATTCAGTTCAAGGAAGGCGAAAACCCGTTTGCCAACAAACGTAACACCCTGACGCCGAACCAGATGCGTAAGCGTAAGCGTTTGATCAAGCACATCAAAAAGGGTAAGTAAGTTTTAGTGCCCGGCAGGTTTGACTGCCGGGCAAGCTAAGCTTTGGGAGGATATGTATGGAACTTAAATGCCCAACCTGTCATAACCCGCTCGAACTGGTCGGCACCCATGCGCACTGTTTTGGCTGTGATAAAGATTATCAGGTCAATGCGTTATGCCCTGATTGCCATCAGCCGCTTGAGATCCTGAAAGCCTGCGGTGCTGTGGATTACTTCTGCCAGCAAGGTCATGGATTGATATCGAAAAAACGGGTGGAGTTTGTCCCTCGCTGAAAGAAAAAAGCCGCACTGAGATGCGGCTTTTTTTTCAGGCTTTTTTCGCCGGAATGATATTTTTTACTTCGCTTTCCAGCCAGCCATCTTTAACGCGGGTGGTCAGCATATCGCCTTTATGCACCTGCGTGGTCTGCTTCAACACCTTGCCATCGCTGGCTGTTGTCACGCTGTAACCACGAGAGAGTGTTGCCAGCGGGCTAACAGCTTCAAGATGCGTAATCGCGGTACCAAAGCGCTCACGCGTCTGGCTCATGCGTGACTGAATCGCCTGTGCAAGGCGAAATTCAAGCTGCTGAACCCGCGTTTGTGCCCGATGAATTTTGGGTTGTGGATTCTGGTTATTCAGCCGCTGAGCTAAGCGCTGCTGGCGCACGGAGGCCTGACGGAACTGGCTATCCAGCGCATTACGCATTCTTTGCTGTAATCGCTCAAGAACGGTCTGCTGGCGCGTTAATCGCAACTGGGGATGCTGTTGCTGCAAACGATGATTCATTTGCGTGAAGCGACGCGTGCGGTTAGCCAGATAAAAGTCCATCGCCATTTCCAGGCGCTGCTGCGCTGACTGAAGCTGACGCACCAGTTCTGCCTGGTTACGGCTGACCATTTCAGCTGCCGCCGACGGCGTTGGCGCACGCAAATCAGCGACAAAATCGGCGATAGTCACGTCCGTTTCATGACCCACGGCGCTCACCACCGGGATGGCGCTTGCAAAGATAGCGCGTGCGACCCGTTCGTCGTTAAAGCTCCACAAATCTTCCAGGGAGCCACCGCCACGGCCAACAATCAGCACGTCACACTCCTGACGGGCATTCGCCAGTTCGATAGCGCGAACAATTTGTGCGGGCGCATCGTCACCCTGAACCGGCGTCGGGTAAATCACCACCGGCAGCGACGGATCACGACGCCTGAGCACATGCAGAATGTCATGCAGAGCCGCACCGGTTTTTGACGTCACCACACCAATACAGGTGGCAGGAGAGGGGAGTGGCTGTTTGAACTGCAGATCAAACAGGCCTTCTGCTGAAAGCGCAGCCTTGAGTTGCTCATATTTTTGCTGCAGCAAGCCTTCGCCCGCAGGTTGCATGCTCTCAACGATTATCTGGTAATCGCCACGTGGGTCGTACAATGTGACCGAAGCGCGCACCAGCACCTGCTGACCATGTTGAGGACGGAAGGTGACCCGGCGGTTGCTGTTGCGGAACATCGCACCGCGCACCTGGGCGGTGTCATCTTTAAGCGTGAAATACCAGTGACCGGATGAGGGCTGCGAAAAATTAGAAATTTCGCCCGTGATCCAGACCTGGCCCATTTCACGTTCCAGCAGGCTACGAACCGTTTGATTGAGGCGGCTTACGGTAAAAATTGCGGGGCTTTGAGAAGGCGACATGTGAGCTGGATCAAATTCTAAATCAGCAGGTTATTCAGTCGATAGTAACCCGCTCACCGATGATCGCAAGTATTTTTCTCAAAAAAATGTGGAAGCAATCGGTTACGCTCTGTATAATGCCACGGCAATATTTAACCACCCCCAGGTCAGAGATATTGCCCATGCTACGTATCGCTAAAGAAGCCCTGACGTTTGACGACGTCCTCCTTGTTCCCGCTCATTCAACCGTTCTGCCGAATACTGCCGATTTGGGCACGCAGCTCACCAAATCCATTCGCCTGAATATTCCTATGCTCTCTGCAGCCATGGACACTGTAACCGAAGCGCGCCTGGCAATTGCCCTGGCACAGGAAGGTGGCATCGGCTTTATCCACAAAAACATGTCTATCGAGCGCCAGGCTGAAGAAGTGAAGCGCGTGAAGAAACATGAATCCGGTATCGTGACCGATCCGCAGACTGTTCTGCCGACCACCACTCTGCACGAAGTCAAAGCCCTGACCGAACGTAACGGTTTCGCGGGTTACCCGGTTGTGACCGAAGATTACGAACTGGTGGGTATCATCACCGGTCGTGACGTGCGTTTCGTGACTGACCTGAACCAGCCGGTTAGCGTCTACATGACACCGAAAGAGCGTCTGGTTACCGTGCGCGAAGGCGAAACCCGCGACGTAGTATTCGCTAAGATGCATGAAAAGCGTGTTGAAAAAGCACTGGTTGTGGACGACAGCTTCCATCTGCGCGGCATGATCACCGTTAAAGACTTCCAGAAAGCAGAACGTAAACCTAACGCCTGTAAAGACGAGCATGGCCGTCTGCGTGTGGGTGCAGCGGTTGGCGCAGGTGCAGGCAACGAAGAGCGTGTTGATGCGCTGGTTGCAGCGGGCGTTGACGTTCTGCTGATTGACTCTTCACACGGTCACTCTGAAGGCGTTCTACAGCGTATTCGTGAAACTCGTGCCAAATACCCGGACCTGCAAATCATCGGTGGCAACGTAGCAACAGGCGCAGGTGCACGTGCACTGGCAGAAGCTGGTTGCAGCGCAGTGAAAGTGGGTATCGGCCCTGGCTCCATCTGTACTACCCGTATTGTTACCGGCGTGGGCGTTCCGCAAATCACTGCGGTTTCTGACGCGGTTGAAGCGCTGGAAGGCACCGGCATTCCGGTTATCGCTGATGGTGGTATCCGCTTCTCCGGTGACATCGCCAAAGCCATTGCGGCAGGTGCTGCTGCGGTCATGGTCGGCTCCATGCTGGCAGGTACCGAAGAATCCCCGGGCGAAATCGAACTGTTCCAGGGCCGTTCTTACAAATCTTACCGCGGGATGGGTTCACTGGGCGCGATGTCCAAAGGTTCTTCTGACCGTTACTTCCAGACCGATAACGCAGCCGACAAACTGGTACCGGAAGGTATCGAAGGCCGCGTTGCCTATAAAGGCCATCTGAAAGAGATCATTCACCAGCAGATGGGCGGCCTGCGTTCCTGTATGGGTCTGACCGGCTGTGGTACTATCGACCTGCTGCGCACTAAAGCGGAATTTGTGCGTATCAGCGGTGCGGGCATCCAGGAAAGCCATGTCCACGATGTGACCATCACCAAGGAATCCCCGAACTACCGTATGGGTTCCTGATCATTTCCACGCCCGGCTTAATGCCGGGCGATTTTGTTTCACTTGCCTCGGAATTAATCGTCAATGACGGAAAACATTCATAAACATCGCATTCTTATCCTGGATTTCGGTTCCCAGTACACGCAACTCGTTGCCCGCCGCGTGCGTGAGCTCGGTGTTTACTGTGAGCTGTGGGCGTGGGATGTCACCGAAGCGCAGATCCGCGAATTCAATCCAAGCGGCATCATTCTTTCCGGCGGCCCGGAAAGCACCACCGAAGACAATAGCCCGCGTGCACCACAGTACGTGTTTGAAGCCGGTGTACCGGTGTTCGGCGTCTGCTACGGTATGCAGACCATGGCAATGCAACTCGGCGGCCACGTTGAAGGCTCCAACGAGCGTGAGTTCGGCTATGCACAGGTTGAAGTTCTGACCGACAGCGCCCTGATTCGCGGTATCGAAGACTCCCTGACCACCGACGGTAAACCGCTGTTGGACGTGTGGATGAGCCACGGCGACAAAGTGACGGCTATCCCGTCTGACTTCGTGACCGTTGCCAGCACCGAGACCTGCCCGTTCGCCATTATGGCTAACGAAGAAAAACGCTTCTACGGCGTTCAGTTCCACCCGGAAGTGACGCACACTCGCCAGGGCCTGCGCATGCTGGAGCGTTTCGTTATCGATATCTGCCAGTGCGAAGCTTTATGGACCCCGGCAAAAATCATCGACGATGCTATCGAACGTATTCGAGCGCAGGTTGGCGACGACAAAGTGATCCTCGGCCTCTCCGGCGGCGTGGACTCCTCCGTAACCGCTATGCTGCTGCACCGTGCTATCGGCAAAAACCTGACCTGCGTCTTCGTGGACAACGGCCTGCTGCGTCTGAACGAAGCAGAGCAGGTGATGGACATGTTCGGTGACCACTTCGGTCTCAACATCATTCACGTTGAAGGCGAGTCTCGCTTCCTGAGCGAGCTGGCGGGCGAGAACGATCCGGAAGCCAAGCGTAAAATTATCGGCCGCGTGTTCGTTGAAATCTTCGATGAAGAAGCGCTGAAGCTGGAAGATGTGAAGTGGCTGGCGCAGGGCACAATCTACCCTGACGTGATCGAATCTGCGGCCTCCGCGACCGGTAAAGCACACGTCATCAAATCTCACCACAACGTGGGCGGCCTGCCGAAAGAGATGAAGATGGGTCTGGTTGAACCGCTGCGTGAGCTGTTCAAAGACGAAGTGCGCAAAATTGGTCTGGAACTGGGCCTGCCGTACAACATGCTCTACCGTCATCCGTTCCCGGGGCCGGGTCTGGGCGTGCGCGTACTGGGTGAAGTGAAGAAAGAGTACTGCGACCTGCTGCGTCGTGCTGACGCTATCTTCATCGAAGAGCTGCACAAAGCCGACCTGTACAACAAAGTCAGCCAGGCCTTCACCGTCTTCCTGCCGGTACGTTCCGTTGGTGTTATGGGCGATGGTCGTAAATACGACTGGGTTGTCTCCCTGCGTGCTGTCGAAACCATCGACTTTATGACTGCCCACTGGGCACACCTGCCGTACGATTTCCTCGGCCGTGTCTCCAACCGTATCATCAACGAAGTAAACGGCATTTCCCGTGTGGTGTATGACATCAGCGGCAAGCCGCCAGCAACGATTGAGTGGGAATAAGCGTTCTGGCTTTAGCCTGTAACCGCTGAATATCAAAACACCAGTAAGCCTCGCGCTGCTGGTGTTTTTTTATGTGTCATTGACACGAGTGATAAGGGTATGTCGAAGAGACTTCCAGGCAGTAATAAATCCAAGCCCACTAATTCAGGCATTAGACGACCATGACCTTTTATGCCAACCTTTGGGCTGAGTGTTTACGCATGTCCTGGATTTACTCATCGACACTTTCATCCTTTTAACGCTTTCGACCTGACCCGGCTCACTATGTTTAAAAAACTGCTTTCCAGCCTGACCGGCAAAAAAGACAAATCGCAGACCTTCGTGGAATCAGAACAGGCAAATCCCATAGAGCCGCAGGAAGAGCTCATTGTTGCTTATGATGCCAATGGGAGGCAGATGCACATCACCCGCAGCGACTGGCGGGACAAGGTTTTCCTCCCCGGTCTTGAGCAAAAATGGGACGATGCGGCAGGCCTCTACGATGCCATTCTCGGTGGACTGAACGACGGTTTTGCCGACGATCTGCTTCCCGCTGCCGCACGTTTGGTGGACATCGATAGCGATCCCGAGCGCAGCCACACCATCCAGGGCATCGTGCTGATGAAAAACAACCTGCTGGCAGAGGCCGAAAGCACACTGCGGGCAGGAATAGAGAAAGTGGGTGCGACGGGCATTTTGCTGACTAACCTCGCGAAAGTGTTTGCCGAACGTGGTGATGACGTCCGTGCTGACGAAATCCTCTGGCAGGCCATTGAAGCCGATCCGAATCTGGATAACGGGCTAGTCTGGTGGGCGAGCCTTAAACAGGAACGTGAAGGGGAAGCGGGGTATGTGGCGGGGCTTCAGACCGTCGCCGCACTGCCGGGCTCCTGGCGCGCGCAGTTGTGGCTGGCACGTCACTATCTTGAGCATAAAGACGTAGCATCCGCCAGAGCGCTTTATGACGAAGTCCTGGCGGGCGGAAGGTACGACAACCGTGCGCTGATGATGATCTCCGGCGATCTGGGCCAAAACGGTGAAATCCCACTGCTCGTTGAGCTGGTCGCGCCGGTCTACGATGAACACCGTCACGATCCGATGGCCGGGATCAACCTGCTGCGCGCTTATCAGGAGTTGGGAAACCCTGAGGAGGGCGAGAAGCTGCTTAGCCGGATGTACGCTCTGGATTACCCGCCGCTTAAGCAGTATCTGGATGAATCAGCGCAGGCGTTCCAGAAGATGCGAGAAGAGAGTGCGCAGGGGACGCCAACCGATCCCGGACAGGTGGAGATCAGTACCCTGGCTATCTCGCAGCCCATCTGGCATTACGGGCTCTATAAGGCTGACTGGCTGTTCGCAAAAAAACCGCAAGAGGCCGACGTGGTCGGTTTCTTTGCACTTAGCAAGCTTGTCAGTGAGACAAAACCTGCTGAGTCGCAGCGCGAGGATGATGTGGGTCGTCTTGCCCGAGCCATTCCGCTGTATCTTGCTGAAGCGAGCCATTACTGGACACCTTTTGCAGCTCAGTGTTACTTCCAGATTGCTGCGGGGATAGGGCCAGTACTCACGTCTCATGAGACGGATGGCAATGCGCTTTTCGATCTTGTTCCGCCGACGATGAAATACTTCGTCACCGGGCAGCTTGGTTGTGCTGAGGTGGGAGAGCAGCGCCAGTGGCAGCTTACGCTCACGCTTTGGGATTGCACCCATCGTACAACATATGGTTCTGAAAGTGGCACGGTGGAGCACTCGGAACTGGGGGCGCTGGTACTGGATCTGGAACAGAAGCTGCTGGCAAAAATCGGCGCAGTGAGTGCCTCGCCACTGGATGCGTTTTATGCCCGCCCATCTCGTGACGCGATTGACGTCTATCTTGCTGAACTGGGGCAGGCGTTTACCCTGACGCTGGTTGCCAATCACTACATCCCCCGTTCTGCGTTATGGGGCGAGCGCTCGATGCTGGAGTGGCCGTTGAATATGGCGCTGCAGTGGCCGCAAGCGGAGGTGCCGAAACTGATGTATCTCTCCGGGCTGGGGAAAGCGTTTGAATATCAGTCGGAGGTCCTCGGTGAATATAAAAAACGCAGTCTGGAACTGCTGCGTACGGAGGAAAACACCGGGAGCCCAGTAGCACAGCTGGCGCCGGTGGTATGGAAAATTTTCGGCATGGATGACGAATTGAACGCTTACCGGCAAAACATGTCCGCGGATTTCACTGCCGAATACGTGGCGTGGTTGGCACGTGTAACAGAAAAGTAGGCATGTCGAAGGTCATTGATGAAATCAGGTAAATCAGGGGAGGACAAATGACCACGCGGAATATCAAACAAGGCTTCTGGCGTTCAGAAAAAGCCCCCTGGATTGAACTTCGCACTACCCGGCAGAGCACGCAGGCGTACAAACTGCATCAGCATGCGCAGCTGTCTATTGGGGCGATTGTGGCAGGGGAGACGGAGACGTTCTGCGATGGGCAGTCATACCATCTTCACCCTGGCGATATGGTTATGATTGCGCCAGACGTCGCGCACAGTTGTAATCCGGTTGCGGGCACGGCGCGCAGTTACTACATGCTCTATATCGATAAGGCGTGGTGTCTGGCGCAACTTGGGGGGCAAGCGGGCGATGCGCTGCGCTGCGAGCACACCCTTATCCGCGATCCGCTTCTCTTTACCGCTTACCAGCGGGTGATTGAACTGATGCAAGGCAATCGGACCGATCTGTTGCCGGGTGCCGTCCGTGACCTGCTGGCAGAGATACCGGGTCTTTCGACTTTCCCTCAGGATCAACGCGAATTTTATGAGATGCAGTCTGCGTTGCAGGCCGATTTTACCGTTGCGCCGACGCTGGACAGTTTTGCAGGGCATTACGACCTGCGCAAAGAGACGTTGATTCGTCAGTTTAAACAGGCGACAGGGTTGACGCCTGGCGCCTGGCTGAATAATGCCCGTGTTGAATTTGCCAAAACTCAGCTGCGCGCGGGGAACGATATTACCGATGTGGGGTATCTCAGTGGCTTTGCGGATCAAAGTCATTTTCACCGCACATTTGTTAGTTTTACGGCGGCCACGCCGCGCCAGTATGCGCGGGCACGATCAATATCCGACAATAAATAACCTTATGCTTTCATTACAGTGGCTCTCTTTTTAAGGGAGTCACCGTTATGTCGTTTATTTCTTATTTTATTCCTGCTGCTTTTCCGCTTCTTGCCCTGTCACATTTTGTGGCGCTGGTCAGTCCTGGTCCCGATTTCTTTTTGCAGTCCGGTTATGCCATTCGCTATCGCCTGCGTGGAAGTGCGGGGATCGGCATTGGTATTGCGCTCGGCAACGCACTTTACATCCTGCTGGCACTGTTTGGCTGGAATATGTTGCAGAAGTACACGCTCGTGTTCCGGTTGATCGAAATAGCGGGTGCGCTTTATTTGATATGGATTGGCAGCCATCTTTTACGCAGTCGAAAACAGGAAAAAGCGCTCAGTGCTACCGACGCGGCCTGTCCGTCTCTGCAAAAACAATTCCTGCTGGGATTGAGTTCTGCTCTGCTCAATCCCAAAAATGCGCTGTTTTATCTGGCGCTGATGACCTCGATTCTCGGCGCAGGCGTGACGCTTCCACAGCAGATTTTTTCTGGTGCCTGGATGAGCATCGCCGTGCTGCTCTGGAATCTGCTCGTGGCCGCATTGATCGGGCTCTCAGCGGTACAGGTGCGTGTCACAGCGTATGTTCACATCATCGAGCGTATTGCCGGAGGTATTCTGGCTGGATTCGGTGTGGTGATGATCGCTGCCATGCTACGTCATTTCTGGGCGTGACAATGCCCACGTGAAGACGTGTAAAAGCCCAAAAAAGAACTTAGCGTTCTGCGGAGGATTCGATAGGTTGACTTACTTGCTGTGACTGGCTCTTTTCCTGGTGGTGATTCCAGGCGCCAATCGAAGAATAGATAAAACGGCCGAAGAAAAAGATAAAGCTAATAAGCAGTACGATACGGGTCATGCGACTGTCAAATCGATGTCGTTTTCGCATAGGGGTTGCCTGACTCACAATGGTTCCTTGGATAAGCCCTATAAAAGGGCGACAGGGACATTAAGTCACAGAGTGGGGTGCAGGTCAATTCATCACCACATAAAAACGAAAAGATGAAAAATATTAGTCTGGATAATATAAATAAATTAAACATTTACCCCGTAAATGCTAAATTCATTCTGGCGCGGAAAAAAGTAAGAATTAAATAAACGACCCTATTTTATTTGACGTATGTCAATTATCACATGCGGTTCGGTACTAAAATCCCAGCTCACTCATTGCCTCAAACATGTACAGTCAGGTCGGATGCCTGCCTGAAAATACCCCGCAGGATCCTGGGTTTTCTACTGAGCATCTATGACTTTAATTACACATTACCGCCAACATAAAGATAAGTGGTGGGCACTGCCCCTCATTTTACCGTGCTTGCTGCTTCCACTGTTTAGCCTGGCTAATACATACACAACGGTGTCTGGCGAAGGTGTGGTGCTTTTCTATCTGCCGATGGCGGTGATGATGAGTCTGCTGGTGATTTATGGTCTGGCTGCCATCCCCGGTATTATTCTTGGTCTGGTCGCGCTTTTTAGGCTGGACGAACCTGCACAACTTATTGCGCAAACGCTGCACCTGCTGGTGCCGGTTTTGCTTAGTTGGGGAGGCTATCGCGTGTTTGTGACCCGTCGGCAGAATATTGCCTACGGTGATGCAAGGCTTTTTGCCCAGCGCCTTTTCTGGCAAATGTTTTGCCCGGCAACGCTGTACATGACTATCCTGCAGTTTGTTATCTGGCTGTCGCTCTATGACACTGAGCTCAGCAATACCAATACGTTAACGCTCAATATTCATCTGTTGATTGATTACCAGGCCATCCTCGTGGGCACGATGACGGGGATCCCGACCTGCTATTTATTGGTTCGTGCATTACATCATCCCCGTTATCTGCGTAGTTGGTTCTCGCAATTGCGAAATGAATTTGACCCTAAAGTGACGCGTGCGGAGTTGATTATCTGGTTTGCAATAGCCACAGGTCTGGTGATACTGCTATTGATGCCACTGACAGAGAACAGCTCGATTTTCAGCACCAACTACACCTTATCGTTGCTCCTCCCGGTGATGCTATGGGGCTCAATGCGCTTCGGCTATCGCTTTATGTCGCTGCTCTGGGCATTGCTACTCACAGTTTTTGTACACTACTACTATCGCTATCTTCCCGCTTATGCCGGTTATGACGTGCAGTTGGCGATTGCCTCATCCTGCTACCTGGTCTATTCGGTCATTATTCTGAGCGTTGCATTGCTGGCGACACGTCAGCGACGCCTCCACGATCGTGCCAGGAGACTGGCGTTTCTCGATCCTGTTGTTCATATGCCGAACTTACGCGCACTTTGTCGCTCCCTTGCTGACTCACCCTGGTCGGTATTGTGCCTGTTGCGTATCCCTGAACTGGAACTGCTGGGGCGCAATTACGGCATCATGCTGCGGATCCTGTACAAACAAAAATTGTCGGAGTGGTTAAGGCCCGTTTTGGGGGAAGAAGAGGGCGTATATCTGCTGACGGGGTACGATCTGGCGATTCGCCTGCATTCGCAATCACACCAGACCCGTATTGAAGAGCTCGATCAGCGCATCAAGCAGTTTCGTTTTTCCTGGGATGATATGCCGCTGCAACCGCAGGTGGGGATGAGCTACTGCTACGTACGTTCGCCGGTTCAGCATCTTTATTTACTGCTGGGAGAACTGAGCACCATTGCGGACCTTTCGCTGGCCACCAATCATCCGGAAAGTTTGCAGCATCGGGGAGCGGTCAATCTACAGCGCAGCCTGAAGAGCAAGGTGGATATGATGAGCCGCCTGCAACGTGCACTGGAAGAGAACCGTTTCAGTCTGATGGTGCAGCCGATTGTGGGCATGCGGGGTGACAACTACCACGAAATTTTACTGCGTATGAAAGAGGAGAATGGCGAGTACATCCATCCTGATGACTTCCTGCCGGTCGCTCATGAGTTTGGTTTGTCATCGCGAATTGACCTGTGGGTGGTGGAGCATGTGCTGAGTTTTATGGCTACACATCGGGATCAATTACGCGGTCAGCGTTTTGCCATCAACCTGTCACCCACTTCGGTCTGCCGGGCGCAGTTTTCGCTGGAAGTCGGACGTTTATTGCGTAAGTACAGCATTGAAGCCTGGCAGCTCATTTTCGAAATCACCGAAAGCAATTCGCTTTCCAATATTCACCAGGCCAACCAGACGCTTGCTCAACTCCAGAAAATGGGTTGTCGGGTGGCTATTGATGATTTCGGGACCGGATATGCAAGCTATGCCCGCCTAAAAAATGTGAATGCGGATATTCTTAAGATTGATGGCAGCTTTATTCGCAATATTGTCTCCAACAGCCTCGATTATCAGATAGTGGCCTCTATCTGCCATTTAGCGCGGATGAAAAGAATGCTGGTGGTTGCGGAGTATGTAGAAAGTGAAGAGATACGCAGCGCAGCTATCGCGCTGGGTATCGATTATCTTCAGGGCTATTTGATTGGCAAACCAGAACCGCTGGAAAGTCTGGCGGTAGAGCATGAGGCGGCCTGATATCAGGCCGCGACTTCCGGAGCTTGTTCTTCTTCGATCTTCAGTCGCCAGCCGGTGACCGCTTCCCAGTAATCCTGCTCTTTCTCGAGATCGAACAGGACCAGCGCGTTCTGGCTGAACCAGTCGTGCGGGAAACTCAGTGTCCAGTGATTATCGTCCGTAGTCAGACGCAGAGTCGGCGGCGTGGTGGTGGCCTGACGCTGGTTATTCAGCAGGACACCCAGGCGTAAAATCTGTACCAACGGCAGGAATTGTTTCTTCTTAAACAGCGTAAAGCGCGGCAAATCATCCAGCTTAATGCCTTTACGGTGATAACGAACCAGGGTGGACATCATCAGCTGCTGTTCCTGGTTGAAACCAGGCAAATCACTGTGCTGCAGAATATACGCCGAGTGACGGTGCATGCCACTGTGATTAATGTTCAGACCCACTTCGTGGAGCATGACTGACCATTTCAACAACGCTGCCAGTTGCGGGTTCGCCAGCTTCGGGTTTTGTGCCTGCCACTGATCGAACATATGGGTTGTGGTTTCCAGCACCCGGCGGGCTTGTTCTCTGTCGATGTTGTAGTGGCTGGCCAGCGCCTGCGCTGTGCGGCTGCGGATATCCTGATGACGGAAGCGGCCTTCCATTTCATACAGCACGCCTTCACGCAGTGCGCCGTCAGATAAGCGCAGCTCACGAATGGCCAACGCATCAAACACGCCACACAGAATCGACAGTCCTGGCACAAAGACCGCTTTACGTTCTTCAGACAGGCCTGGCAGGCTTAGCTCGGCGAAATTCTTGTATTTCAATACTTCCGTGACCAGCTTATCCAGGCGTTCGGGGGTAATGAAGCCATCTTTCTCGCCCATCGCCAGCAGCACTTCATGGGCTGCTTTGATGGTGCCGGAGGCACCCAGTGCGACGTTCCAGCCCTGGATGCGATACTGCCATGCCAGCGTTTCCAGTTTCTGCACCGCGGAGATGCGGGCACGCTGGAAGCTTTCGCGATTCAGTGAGCCGCCCGGGAAGTAAGTCTGGGCAAAACTGACGCAACCCATACGGCGACTTTCCACCAGTCTGGGTTCGAAATCTTCGCCAATGACCAGTTCCGTTGAGCCACCCCCAATGTCGATGACCAACTTGCGGCCCTTTTCAGGCTGCGTATGCTCAACGCCCATAAAAATCAGACGCGCTTCTTCATTACCGGAGATTATCTCAATCGGGTAGGGGATAACCTGCTCGGCACGTTTAAGAAACTCCGTCGCGTTTCGAGCCTGGCGCAGAGTATGCGTACCCACAATGCAGACGCTGGAAGGCTCGAAGCCCTGAAGGCGCTCAGCGAAAAGGGACAGGCAACTCAGCCCGCGCTCCATCGCTTCTTCGCTCAGCATGCTGTTTGCATCCAGGCCATCAGCCAGATGTACGCGCTGCTTAAGGCGACCGATGATCTGCATCGCACCATCCACCACGCGCGCGATCACCATATGAAAACTGTTCGAACCCAAATCGACCGCCGCAAACTCCTGCGGTCGTGGTGTGTTGTCATTTATCGGCATAGATTAATCAGGCTGTTCAAGTGAAGTCAGATATTCATGAATCGCGAGTTGCGCGCGCACTTTACGGCGATTGCCGCGCGGCACATAACGATTACTCAGTTCTTTATCGACGTAGCGTGCTTTAACGGTATCACTGAACAGAATGTCGATGATATCCAGGACCTGCTGTTTAAGGCGTGGGTCCAGTAATGGTGCTGCTACTTCGATACGGTAATCGATATTTCGCGTCATCCAGTCGGCTGAAGAAAGATACACTTTTTTGTCGCCGCCGTTATCAAAAATATAGATGCGATCGTGCTCAAGGAAACGGTCAACGACACTAATTACGCGAATATTATCACTGATACCCGCCAGTTCCGGGATCAGTGAGCACATTCCACGCACCAGCAGGTTAACCTGCACGCCTGAGCTTGAGGCTGCATACAGACGATCAACCAGCCCTTTATCGACCAGGTTGTTGATTTTCAGAGTAATGCCAGCTGGGATACCGTTCTGCGCATTCGCAATCTCTTTGTCGATCATCTCATAGAGTAGCGGACGCGAGTTTTGTGGCGAGACCAGCAGGTAGTCAAAGTGAACCGGACGGTAAGGATTTTCAATAAAGCTGAATACCCGGCGAACTTCGTTGGTAATACGGGCATCGGCGGTCAGTAATGAGTAGTCGGTATAAATACGCGCGGTCTTCTCATTGAAGTTACCAGTACCGATGTGCGCGTAACGCACAATCTCTTCCCCTTCCATACGCGAGATAAGGAACAGTTTGGCGTGAATTTTCAGGCCCGGAGCGGAGAAGATAACCTGCACACCGGCTTCGGTCAGACGCTTGGCCCAGTGAATGTTGGCCTCTTCGTCAAAGCGCGCTTGCAATTCCACTACCACAGTCACTTTTTTGCCGTTGTGGGCGGCGTGGATCATCGCATCAATAATACGAGAGTCTTTTGCTACACGGTAAATATTGATTTTAATGGCCAGCACACTCGGGTCAAACGATGCCTGGCGCAGCAGTTCAAGTACATGCTCAAAAGTGTGGTACGGGTAGTAAAGCAGAACGTCGCGTTCGCGGATGGCATCAAACCCGTTACGGAATTTATCAAACCAGATGTGGCGCAGACGCGGCAGCGGTTTATTCACCAAGTTGGCTTTGCCTACATTCGGGAAGCCGATGAAATCTTTAAAGTTGTGGTAACGACCACCCGGGATAATGGAGTCGAAACGGGAGATAGTCAGCTTCTCGCGCAGCATTTCGACCATGGCATCCGGCATGTCGCGCTGATACACAAAACGCACGGGCTCTGCGGTCAGACGCTGTTTCAGGCTGGAGGACATCAGTTCCATCAGGCTCGATTCCATTTCGTGCACCAGATCGTACTCGGCATCACGGGTCATTTTCATCGAGTAGGCATTCAGCGAATCGTAATCAAAGAATCCGCTGAAAATGTCGTCGAGGCAGTAACGAAGAATGTTGTCCAGCAGGATCATCGGCTTACGACGGCGCGGCGCTTCCGGCGGCAGGTTCACAAAGCGGGGAACCTTGTCAGACGGGATCTCCAGCAGCGCGTAACGAATCGAATCCCCACGGATAATCTCGACCGCCAGATAGGTGTAGTCGTCTTTTAAGAAACGAATCAGGTTGGTTTCGCGATTAATCAGCGTCGGAGTGATGTGCTGGCGTAAGTACTGTTTGAAATAATGGCGTAGCCAGGTTTGCTGGTTGACGGAAAGCTGGCGTTCGTTAATCAGGAAGATTTGATTGCGCGCCATTTCCAGCAGCAGGTCGTTATAAAGCGTGTCAAATTCCTGATCGGCCTTGAGTACTCGGGTCTGGATTTTACCCAGCAAATGACGCGATTGGGTGTTGGTGCCTTGTCCTTGCTCTTCGCTAATAATGATACGGCGTTTAAGTTCTGCGAAGCGGACCTTATAGAACTCATCAAGGTTATTGGAATAGATGCCCAGGAAACGCATACGCTCAATCAGCGGATTGCTTTTGTCTGCCGCTTCCTGAAGCACGCGCTCGTTAAAGCACAACCAACTCAGTTCTTTTTCCAGATATAACTTTTCCTGACCCATTACAGCTTACACTCCAGTTAACTCGCGGGACACGGCAATTCCTTCTCGCCAGGCGGTGTCCTCATGTGCAGGTAAACGTTATTGGCGTTCGTGTGAGAAAGACACCCCATATTATGGCGAGCTTTGCCATCAGATGTCCAACTGTGACAGATAAGTATGACAGTAATCCGTTTTTACCCGGATTAAGGTGTTGCGCGCAACCTTAAGTCACGCGCAGGTAAAGAGAAAGTGTGATTAATCCGCAGCGTAACCCTGAGGAGGCAGGCAGACGCCATCCAGCCAGGCTTTACTTTCCTGCATGGCAAGGCGGCCTTCGAGGAACCAGTTCACTACCAGGGGGTAGATTGCATGTTCCTGTGTCTGCACGCGGGCGGTGACATCCTCTTCCGAATCGCCTTCAAATACCGGAATCTGCGCCTGCAAAATAACTGGACCGCCGTCCAGCTCGTCGGTCACGAAATGCACGGTGGTGCCGTGCGTTTCATCGCCGTTTTCGAGCACCTGACGATGGGTATGCAAACCGGGGTATTTCGGCAACAGAGAAGGGTGGATATTGATTAAACGACCGGTGTAGTGGGCAACAAAGGCCGGACTGAGGATGCGCATATAGCCTGCGAGGACAACCAGATCAGGCGCATAGGCATCAATTTCCTGCATCAGCTCACGATCGAAACCTTCACGGCTGGCAAATTGGGAGGCCAGAAGGGCATGAGCGGGAATGTTAGCTTCCCGCGCACGTTCAAGGCCGAACGCGTCGGCCTTGTTACTGAATACTGCCCTGATGGTGCCATTAATCTTCTTCTGTTTGCAGGCATCAATAATCGCCTGCAAATTGCTTCCGTTACCGGAAATGAGCACCACTATATTTTTCATTCGATGACCACACGTTCACTGGAATCGGATGCTTTGATAATACCGATTCTCCACGCGTTTTCACCTTTTGAATTCAACAGTGCGATAGCTTTATCAGCTTCCGCTTCCGGCAGTGCGATGACCATACCTACACCACAGTTAAAGGTGCGGTACATTTCGTGACGGCTGACGTTGCCAGCAGTCTGCAACCAGTCGAATACTGCAGGCCACTGCCAGGAGGATTCATCAATCACAGCCTGGGTATTGTCTGGCAGTACGCGCGGGATGTTTTCCCAGAAGCCGCCACCGGTCAGGTGGGCAATCGCGTGAACATCGACGTTTTCAATCAGTTCGAGGATTGATTTCACGTAAATACGGGTCGGGGTCAGCAGGTGGTCAGCCAGGGACTTTCCTTCAAGCTGGGTCGTTTCCGGGTCACAACCGCTCACTTCGATGACTTTGCGCACCAGAGAGTAGCCGTTGGAGTGTGGACCGCTGGACGCCAGCGCAATCAGCACGTCGCCGTCGGTCACTTTGGAGCCGTCAATAATCTCTGACTTTTCAACGACGCCAACGCAGAAACCGGCCACGTCGTAATCTTCGCCGTGGTACATGCCTGGCATTTCAGCGGTTTCACCGCCGACCAGCGCACAGCCAGACTGCAGGCAGCCTTCCGCGATGCCGGTGATCACGCTGGACGCGGTATCCACATCCAGTTTGCCCGTCGCGTAATAGTCGAGGAAGAACAGCGGCTCAGCGCCTTGTACCACCAGGTCGTTCACGCACATCGCGACCAGGTCGATACCGATGCTGTCGTGACGTTTCAGATCCATCGCCAGACGCAGTTTTGTACCCACGCCGTCAGTGCCGGAAACCAGAACTGGCTCACGATATTTTTGCGGCAATGCGCACAGCGCGCCGAAGCCACCCAGACCGCCCATGACTTCCGGACGACGGGTTTTCTTCACTACGCCTTTGATTCGGTCTACCAGAGCATTACCTGCGTCAATATCAACACCGGCATCTTTATAGCTAAGAGAGGTTTTATCGGTCACTGCTTGAGTCCCCACGCGTTTGCTTGCGGTTCACCCGTCATATTTCAGGCTGACAGCCGAACTATTCAGGTTATAGAAATAAAATTCGGCGCAATTCTAACAGTGAAGGCAAACGTTTGCGAGTCCATTATTTCCGGGTAGTCAGGATTCTTAGGATATACTCTTTTCCAGTCTATTTGATCCGGATCAACCCCGTACCTGTAGCACAACGGAAAAAAAGCGGTATAATCCGGCGATTTTTTTTGTGGCTACCACCTTTCTGGGGAAGGAGAAGAGTATGAAGGTCGTGGAAGTAAAACACCCACTCGTCAAACACAAGCTGGGCCTGATGCGTGAAAATGACATCAGCACCAAACGCTTTCGTGAACTCGCCTCGGAAGTCGGTAGCTTGCTGACCTATGAAGCGACTGCCGATCTGGAAACAGAGCGCGTCGTGATTGAGGGCTGGAATGGTCCGGTTGAAGTTGAGCAAATCAAAGGCAAGAAAATCACCGTTGTGCCTATTCTGCGTGCTGGTCTTGGCATGATGGAAGGCGTACTGGAACACGTTCCAAGCGCACGTATCAGCGTGGTCGGTATCTACCGTAACGAAGAGACGCTGGAGCCGGTACCGTACTTCCAGAAACTGGTTTCTAACATCGACGAGCGTATGGCGCTGGTTGTTGACCCGATGCTTGCGACCGGCGGTTCCATGATCGCCACCATCGACCTGCTGAAAAACGCGGGCTGTCACAGCATCAAAGTGCTGGTGCTGGTTGCTGCGCCTGAAGGCCTGGCTGCACTGGAAAAGGCACATCCGGACGTCGAACTCTACACCGCGTCCATCGACAAAGGCCTCAACGAGCACGGGTACATTATTCCGGGCCTCGGCGATGCCGGCGACAAAATTTTTGGTACGAAGTAAATGCTTTAAAAATAAAAGCCGACTTTGAAAGTCGGCTTTTTTTTGGCGTAAACCAGAACAGAATCCGCCTGAATTCCTCACACGGTTCACAAAACTGTGCGTTGAACGATGAGCGGAACATAAACAACAACACTTAGAGGAAAACACTATGACGCGCCGTGCTATCGGGGTGAGTGAAAGACCGCCGCTTTTACAGACAATCCCGCTTAGTTTGCAGCACTTGTTCGCTATGTTTGGCGCAACCGTGCTGGTGCCAATCCTGTTTCACATCAACCCGGCCACCGTGCTGTTGTTTAACGGTGTCGGAACGCTACTGTATCTCTTTATCTGTAAAGGGAAGATCCCGGCTTATCTGGGTTCCAGTTTTGCTTTTATCTCGCCGGTTCTGCTGCTTCTGCCGCTCGGCTACGAAGTGGCGCTGGGTGGATTCATCATGTGTGGTGCGCTTTTCTGTGTTGTGGCTTTCATTGTGAAGAAAGCGGGCACGGGCTGGCTGGATGTGATGTTCCCGCCTGCGGCAATGGGCGCAATCGTTGCCGTCATCGGTCTGGAGTTGGCCGGTGTAGCAGCAGGCATGGCCGGATTACTGCCTGCGGATGGTCAGTCTGCTGATACCAAAACCGTAATTATTTCGATGGTAACGCTGGGCGTGACGGTGTTTGGCTCCGTCCTGTTCCGCGGCTTCCTGGCTATCATCCCGATTCTGATCGGTGTTCTGGCCGGTTATGCGCTCTCCTTCGCCATGGGTGTGGTTGATTTCACTCCGATTGCGCAGGCGCATTGGTTCGCACTCCCAACCTTCTACACCCCGCGCTTTGAGTGGTTTGCTATCTTCACTATTCTGCCTGCTGCGCTGGTGGTTATCGCTGAACACGTAGGCCACCTGGTAGTGACAGCGAATATCGTGAAGAAAGACCTGATTCGCGATCCGGGCCTGCACCGCTCCATGTTTGCCAACGGCTTTTCCACGATGATCTCCGGATTCTTCGGGTCTACGCCAAACACCACTTACGGTGAAAACATTGGTGTAATGGCGATTACCCGCGTGTACAGCACCTGGGTTATCGGCGGCGCGGCAATCATTGCGATTCTGCTCTCCTGCGTAGGCAAACTGGCAGCGGCGATTCAGATTATCCCGGTTCCGGTGATGGGCGGTGTTTCCCTGCTGCTTTACGGCGTGATCGGTGCATCCGGTATTCGCGTGCTGATCGAATCCAAAGTGGATTACAGCAAAGCGCAAAACCTGATCCTGACTTCCGTGATCCTGATCATCGGCGTGAGTGGCGCGAAAGTACACATTGGTGCCGCTGAACTGAAAGGTATGGCACTGGCGACTATCGTCGGCGTGGGTCTGAGCCTGATCTTCAAACTGATCAGTGTTCTGCGCCCGGAAGAAGTGGTTCTGGATGCTGACGAAAGCGAAGCAAAAACGCACTAACTCTTGTCAGTAAACCGGGCGCGATGCCCGGTTCAAACGCAGCGCAGTTTTATGGTAAACTCGCTGCGTTTTATTAAAGCCCTGTTGAGGTACGTCTGAACACACCGGCACAGCTTTCCCTGCCACTCTATCTCCCTGACGATGAAACGTTCTCGAGTTTCTGGCCGGGCGACAACCCTTCTTTGCTGGCGGCATTGCAAAATGTCCTTCGCCAGGAGCATAGCGGATACATCTATTTCTGGTCGCGCGAAGGTGCGGGGCGCAGTCATCTGCTGCACGCAGCCTGTGCGGAACTGTCGCAGCGCGGCGATGCCGTAGGCTATGTTCCCCTCGATAAGCGCACCTGGTTTGTGCCTGAAGTACTGGATGGCATGGAGCACCTTTCGCTGGTCTGTATCGATAATATCGAGTGTATTGCGGGTGACGAGCTCTGGGAAATGGCGATGTTCAATCTCTACAATCGCATCCTGGAATCGGGTAAAACGCGTTTGTTGATCACCGGCGATCGTCCTCCGCGCCAGCTCAATCTGGGGCTGCCGGATCTGGCGTCACGTCTGGACTGGGGGCAAATCTACAAGCTGCAACCGCTGTCAGACGAAGACAAACTGCTGGCACTGCAATTGCGCGCAAGACTGCGTGGATTTGAACTGCCAGAAGATGTGGGGCGTTTTCTGCTCAAGCGTCTGGACCGGGAAATGCGCACGTTGTTTGACACTCTGGATGAACTCGATCGTGCCTCTATCACCGCGCAACGTAAACTGACCATTCCGTTTGTGAAAGACATCCTCAAATTGTAGGCCCGGTAAGCAAAATGTCACCGGGCTTTGCGGTCAGTTAACTATCTCTAGTACCTGTTCCGGCGGGCGTCCAATACGTGCTTTGCCGTTGGCGACCACAATCGGGCGCTCCATCAGCTTCGGGTTGTCTACCATCGCCTGAACCAACTCTCTCTCCGTTAACTGAGCATTATCCAGCGCCAGCGATTTATACAGATCGTCTTTCTGGCGCATCAATTCCCGTGCACTGGACATACCCAGCATACGCAGCAACGACGTAATGGTTTCTGCATCTGCAGGCGTATCCAGATAGAGCACCACCTCCGGGTCGATCCCATTGGCTTTCAGCAGACTCAGGGTGTCGCGGCTCTTGGAGCAGCGGGGGTTATGAAAAATCTTCACCGCGTCGGTCATTTTTTCTCCTGATTACATCTTTTCATACGGGTGGAAGGTTTTCTGCAACTGGCGAAGCTGATCAATACGGGCATCGTAACGCGCCTGCTGCAAGCTTCCGAGTTTGACCTGTGAACTGGCACTGCTCAGTAACTTGATGGCTTGATCGAGCCGTCCTACCAGCGCCTGGCCTTCGGCTCGCGCCGCCAGTTCCAGATCGCGATGGTTCAGGGCCGCTTCCGTTTGTGCCAGTAAATCCCAGCCGTTGACATCATCTTTCCAGTTAAAGGTGTAGCGATTGAGGATCTTTTCCGCTTCACCCGGCTGGCCGCTCGTCAAATATGCATTGGCGAGGTTCAGTTGCAGCACCGGATTGGTTCTCAGGTCCTTCGCGTTTTTAAGACGATTAATGGCATCACTGCCTTTGTTCTGCCCCAGATCGATATCCGTTGCCAGGTCAATATACCAGGCATTATTGGGATCGACGCTTAACAGTGGTTGCAGTGACTTCATGGCCTCCGCGTAATTTTTGCCCTCCATAGACTGCAAGGCCCGTCCGTAAAGCGCTGCGCGTTGTTCGCGTACGTTGCCTTTTGCCCAGGCATCAATCTGATCGCTGGTCAGCTGGTTACGCCCGGATTTATACATCCCCAACGTCCTGGCCTTTGCCAGATAATAATCCTCTGACGATTGTACGACGACGGGGCGCATCTGGTTTGCACGGTTACGGGCGTCGGAAAGACGGCTTTCCGGTAATGGGTGGGTCAGCAAAATTTCTGGCGGACGCGTGGAGTAACGCGCCTGGTCGAGCAGTTTTTCAAGAAAGGTCGGCATTGCCTGCGGGTCGAATCCGGAACGTTGTAGCACCTGGATACCAATGCGATCCGCTTCCTGCTCATTTTGTTGCGTAAAGCTGATCATTCCCTGGCGCGTCCCTGCCAGCGTACCGGTCAGAGCCGCCATCCCGGCTTGTGGGCTGGCCATTGCCAGCAGGATCGAACCGAGGGCACCCGCCCAGGTCAGGGGGGCGCTACGTTTCTGATCTTCCATAGCACGAGCCAGATGGCGTTGAGTGACGTGGGAGATTTCATGCGCCATTACCGACGCCAGTTGGCTTTCATTATCGGCATAACGAAACAGTGCTGAATGCAGCACGACATTACCGCCAAAGAAGGCGAAGGCGTTGATTTCGTCATTATTGACAAGGTAAAAATGGAAAGGAGTTTTCACCGAGTCAGCATGGGCGACCAGTCGCATCCCCAGCGAATTGATGTACTGCACCAGCAGAGGATCGTTAATCAGTGGCGCACTGCCGCGCAGCTGGCGCACGTAGTAATCGCCCATCTGCATTTCCTGGCCGATTGACAGGGTGCTTCCTGCGGAGGTTCCCATATCCGGCAAGCTGTCTGCCGAATCCGCAAAAGCGGGCACTGCCTGACCAACCATCACTGCAGCGATTAGGGTTGCGACCAGCGTTTTTTTCAACTGCCTGAACATAACCTCATTCCTGTATAAAAGGTGTTACCGTTTGACCAAAGGCGCGAAACTTGGTTCCTGCGCACTGGAAGAGGAAGTTTAGCTGCGTTATCTGAGGATTAAAATCTTTTTACCCCGTAGTAATGTTTCCGCTAAAGGCGATAAAAAGCGAAGTCTTTTTTGTGACATTTCGATACACTTCCTCTACTCACACCGCTCAATCCGGTTCCCCCGGAAGGAACATATGCTCGAATTGTTGATGCAGTGGTATCGCCGTCGCTTTAGTGACCCTGAAGCGATTGCGCTGCTGGTAATTCTGCTGGCCGGTTTTATTATCCTCTTCTTTTTCAATGGCCTGCTTGCCCCCCTGTTGGTCGCGTTGGTACTGGCTTACCTGCTTGAATGGCCAACGGTTCGACTGGAACGCATTGGTCTCTCCCGACGCTGGGCAGCATCGATGGTGTTGATTCTGTTTGTCGGTATTCTGATGGTGATGGCCTTCGTGGTGATGCCTGTCGCCTGGCAGCAAGGGATGAATCTTATCCGCGATATGCCGGGGATGCTCAACAAACTCTCTGATTATGCTGCCACACTTCCGCGCCGCTACCCGATGCTAATGGATGCCGGCATCATTGATGCGATGGCGGAAAATATGCGCGCCCGTATGCTCGGCATGGGCGACTCGGTGGTCAAATATTCCCTTGCCTCGCTGGTCGGCCTGCTAACACTGGCCGTCTATCTGGTGCTGGTGCCACTAATGGTCTTCTTCCTGGTGAAAGACAAAGAGCAGATGCTCAACGCTGTGCGCCGGGTACTGCCGCGTAACCGAGGACTTGCAGGTCAGGTCTGGAAAGAGATGAACCAGCAAATTACCAACTACATTCGTGGCAAAGTGCTCGAAATGATCGTCGTGGGCGTTGCCACCTGGTTTGGTTTCTTGCTCTTTGGCCTCAACTACTCGCTGCTGTTAGCCGTACTTGTCGGTTTCTCGGTGCTGATTCCTTATATCGGCGCCTTTGTGGTCACTATTCCGGTTATTTGTGTGACGCTCTTTCAGTTTGGTGCAGGCACAGAGTTCTGGAGCTGTTTTGCTGTCTATCTGATCATTCAGGGGCTGGACGGTAACCTACTGGTACCGGTGCTCTTCTCTGAAGCGGTGAATTTGCACCCGCTGGTCATCATTCTGTCAGTGATTATTTTCGGCGGGCTGTGGGGCTTCTGGGGCGTCTTCTTTGCCATCCCGTTGGCGACGCTGGTCAAGGCGGTGATTCATGCCTGGCCAGATGCCGTGGTGGTTGATGACCCGCATTGATTTTTTCAGTTCCCCTCTCCCAAGGGGCGAGGGGACCATTCATGCTCAGTGCCCGCTATTCTGATTACGCAAATAGATAATCCAGTAGGTTACGCCCACGAGTAACCCGCCGCCGATAATATTGCCAATGGTTACCGGGATCAGATTTGCGGTAATAAAATTGCCGACGGTTAAGGCCGGGAAGTTATCGGCTGATGAGTGCACGGCCGTCCAGAAACTGTCTGGGGCGAAATCACGAATGAGAATAGCCAGAGGAATAAGAAACATATTGGCGATGCTGTGTTCAAAACCGCTGGCGACAAACATGCCGATGGGCAGCAGCATTGCCATAATTTTATCCGTCAACGTATGGCCGGAATAACTCATCCACACTGCCAGACAGACCATCAAATTACAGAGTGTGCCGAGGCAAACGGCCTCAATAAAGGTGTGGTGCATTTTATGATCGGCGGTTTGTAATACGTTCAGCCCCCACAGGCCATTACCGTTCATATGCTGTCCGGCAAACCAAATCAGGGCGACAAAAAACAGTGCCCCGACCAGATTGCCCAAATAGACCACAATCCAGTTCACGATAAGCTGTCCCCAGCTTATCAGGCCACTGGCTTTCGCCATCACGGTGAGCACCGTGGAGGTAAAAAGGTCGGCACCACATACCACCACCAGAATCAGTCCAAGCGAGAAGCACATGCCCCCCGCCAGTTTTGCGAGTGCAGTTGCCGGGGACGGGCCGGTGGTCACGGTAATATAGAAAACGAAGGCAATCGAAATAAATACACCAGCGGTCACGGCGAGAAAGAAGGACAACTCTTTCTTCTTGCTGACTTTGTATAAACCTGCCTGTTCGGCAACTTTGGCCATTTCTGCGGGAAGTCGCAGATCAAAAGCATTGCTGGTATCCATGAATATCTCCTGATATCTACGCGAATAAAGCGAACCCGATAGAGGGGGACAATATTGACACTCGCCGTGATATGCATAGCGCGTACCAGATGCGGATATTTTCTGGTCAGCAAAGCGTTAATTGGCTCACAGTTAACATCAGGAGAAATAAAAGGATTAGAGCACTTCCCGCACGGCAATACCCAGGCGCTGCATACGTGAAAGCAGGGTGGTGCGTTTCATGCCGAGTTTGGAAGCAGCACCGCGCGGACCCGCAACAATGCCATTGGTTTCTCGCAGAACCTGAATGATGCGTTGACGTTCTTCTTCATCATTTTCAGGTGGTTCGGTATGCATCATTTCCGCCACTTTGGGCAGCGGGAACGGGAACGGGTCGTGTGCAACCGGCTGAACCATGCTGGTAGGTTGAGCGTTCAGGTGCAGGCTCAGCGTATTGTCTCTTGAAAGCAGCACCGCACGTTCAATGATGTTTTCCAGCTCCCGTACGTTGCCTGGCCACTCGTAGCGCATGAGTTGACGCATGGCTTCAGTCGGGATGGTGTCGACGGAGCGGTTCAGGCGGCGTGATAATTTTTTGGTGAAGTAACGTGCGAGCAGAGGAATGTCATCCGGGCGGTCACGCAGTGGCGGCAGAACCAGCGGGAAGACGTTTAGGCGATAGAAGAGATCGTTGCGGAACTCACGGTCAATCACCATCTGTTTCAAATCGCGGTTGGTGGCGGCAATGACGCGCACGTTAACCGGGATAGTCCGCGTGCCGCCAATGCGCTCGATCTCTCTCTCCTGCAACACGCGGAGCAGCTTCGGTTGCAGTTCAATGGGCATATCGCCAATTTCATCCAGAAACAGCGTGCCGCCATCGGCCATCTCAAAGCGTCCCCGATGGGTATTTATCGCCCCGGTGAAAGCCCCTTTATCGTGACCAAAGAGCTCGCTTTCCAGCAGACTTGAGGGGATGGCTGCACAGTTAATTTTCACCAGCGGTTTATCTTTGCGCAGACTTAGCTGGTGAATGGCGCGCGCAATGACCTCTTTACCGGTGCCTGTCTCGCCGAGAATTAAGACCGTACTGTCGCTGAGTGCGACAATGTCGACTTGTTGCAGCACATCACGCATTGCATCGCTTTGGTAGATGATGTCGCCAAAACTCTGGTTAGAAAGAATTTGTTCGTTGAGTTTACTGTTCTCATTTTTGAGATTTTCTTTCAGATGGGTGACTTTCCGGTAGGCCTCGGCATTATCGACGGCAATGCCAATTCTGTCGGCAATCTGGCGAAGTAATCGACAATTTTGCGTACTAAACAGCGTCATGTCGGTGTGTGATAACACCAGCACACCTGTCGATTGATGGCTGAAGGCCAGTGGCAGAATAAAGACAGCTTCCATGCCCCGGGCCGCCAACGACTGAAGCAGTGGGTCGGTCAGCCATTGCTGAGGATCATCTTTCTTTTGCAGCAAGGAGGCATGATTTTCATTCAGTGCGCTCGTAAGCAGCGCACTTTCACTGCGTAATGGATGATGCTGACTGTCAGGCTGGGACGCTGTAAAGTCGGTCGAGTGCCAGATCAACTGGCGAGACCGCAGGGCGTCGCGCAATACCATACTGATGTTATCCACGCCAAAGAAGCGATGGATCTCTCGCGATACGTCGACGACCAGTTCGTCAATGTCCAGATGTGAGAGCACGGTATTGGTGATATCCACCAGTACCCGGTCGTGGTCACGTTCCTGTTGCAGTGCCACCATCGCAGTTTCCAGCCCTTCCCGAGTGATGTCCCCTTCCAGTCCCTGCGTGGCGAGTCGGGCAAGCCACGCAAACATCGTATTGTCTTTGTCGCAGAAGGTGCCGCCATCGGTGCGCACAAAACGTAGCTCAGCCATCGTGTCACCCGCAAGCAGGATCACATGAACGGAACTGTCGCTAATCTGCCCTGCATATTCATCCGTGCAGAATTCGTCGCTACCATCATCAAAACAGCGATAAAAACGGGTATGGCCGAGACACAATTCGACAAACTGGACGGGACTGAAGGGCGGGGGTAAGGGGATGAACGCCCGTAGCACGGACGCCTTGTCTTTTTGTTCCAGCAAGCGCTGTAAAATCATGGGTACTGCATCCTTCCAGAATCAATTGCACACAAAAGCAGACAAAAGCGAGTACAGGCCAGCATTGAGCGACCTCCTTAACCGTTGTGTTAGCGTGATTTTTCTTCATCGGTACGCAAGCGGGGCCACGTATTATCCTACTATAACCCTGTTTTTTGTAGTGTTACCCGCTTCACGTATACATTAATTGTCATACTAATTGATTAGGAATTGATGATGCTTATGGTTTACCTCACCAAACGGACCATCAGATAAATCGCGGGTTCCTGCGCAATATCTTGTAAATGCTGGAGCATTTGTTCACTCCAGCCGCACCAGGGTGACTCTGCTTCCCTGGCAAGATGGGCAAAGGCCGGGGCCAGAATGTTAATGTGGCTGGCATCAATCACAATCTCCCCGAAGGTCAATAAGCCGCGCATTTTACGCTGTGCTTCACCTTCCAGTAGCCCCAGCCAGGCTTCGTACTGGTCGAGCGGGCACTCGAGCACCACGTTGAGGCAGTCGATCACGCCCACGTGGTGACCAATCGCCAGCGAGTAGTACATCACCTGGCGGCTCTTCTCTTCTACATTGACGCTGTCATCAACAAATTTCTGTCGTAGCGTCCAGAACATCACCTTACCGCCGAACTCAGCCATGTTGACGCTCCATTTCTGCGATCAACTGCTGCACTATCGATGTCAGACGAGGATCTGCCGCCTGGTGCAGCCAGCCGTGAAGGCGTGAGATTCGTTGCTCCGGCTCGCCTTCCGTCAGCAGGGCAAAGAAGCGATCGGCAATTTCCCGTCCCTGGCGGTAACCGGCTAACTGACGCGCCAGGCGTTCAATATGTACCCGCAGTGCCAGCGGCACCGTGGGCCAACGTACTGTGGCGATTTCATTCTCCGCTTGTTGATAGTCGATAGCGTGCAGTTTCTGCTCCAGCAGCCCGAGCGCCACCGCAAAACCGTGGATGGTGGCGGCAGGCGTGGGTGGGCAGCCAGGAATCCAGACATCAATAGGCACAATGGTGTCACTTCCGCCCCATACGCAGTACAGATCGTGGAAAATGCCACCACCGACGCCGCAGGCACCGTAAGATATGGCGATTTTATGATCGGGGGCCGAATGCCAGGCACGCAGCGCGGGCATGCGCATTGCACGCGTGACCGCGCCTGTAAACAACAGAATATCGGCGTGGCGCGGCGAGGCGACCACCTTGATGCCAAAGCGTTCGGCGTCAAACAGCGGCGTAATGGCGGAGAAGATCTCTATCTCGCAGCCGTTACAGCCGCCGCAGTCGACGCGATAGACGTAGGCGGAACGTTTGATATCGCGCAGTAACACCTGCTTCATTTGCTGCGCTTGCTCATCCAGCGAAATAGGCTGGCTGATGTGCTGCGTTAGCGTCAAGGAATCCGCGCTCATGCTTGCTCCTTAAGATAGTAATGAACGTTGGTACTGCCGCGATGTTCCAGCGCAGCACGACGTTTACAGGCCGGACAAACCTCGGCCTGTGCACGCAACGTCTTAATCAGTTCCGGTTTTGCCTGGTTTAGCGCCAGCAGTTCAACAGCCAAAGCGACCGATTTCTCCGGGGCGAAGGGCTGGTGGCACTCTGAACAGTGCTGTAAGCGGAAGGTGGCACGCACAAAGAGATCGTCTTTGCGGGTGACGGCCAGCTCGAAATCTTCAGTCAGGCGAATAGCATGAGTCGGGCAAACCTCTTCACAGCGGCCGCAGTAAATGCAGCGGCCAATGAAAAGTTGCCAGACACGCGCGTTATCCGCAGGCAAGGTTTCCATGGTCAGGGCATTGGCCGGACAGGCTGTCGTACAGGCACCGCAGGCAATACACTGTTGCGGGTCAAGCTCAGGTCTGCCGCGAAATCCCGGGCAGACCTCCAGTGGTGCAAACGGGTATTTCACCGTCACATCGCCCGCCCTGAGAATGGTCTTCAACAATTTAAGCATCGTATCTTCCTTATTTCAGTGGCGAATTGCGACGTTCAATGCCGTAGCGTTCGATCTCTTTGTACGGCACGGTGGTGGATTTACGTTTACGGATATCCACCAGGGTCACGCGGTCAGTGCACGAGTAGCAAGGGTCAAGGCTACCGATGATCAGTGGTGCATCTGAGACAGTGTTGCCGCGCAGCATATAGCGCAGCACCGGCCAGTTGGCGTAAGTAGCGGCACGGCAGCGCCAGCGGAACAGTTTCTGGTTATCACCGAGCATGCTCCAGTGCACATCCTCACCGCGGGGCGCTTCCACATAGCCGAGAGCAAATTTATGTGGCTGATAGTTAAAGCCTTCAGTCAGCAGCGGCGTGTTTGGCAGGTTATCCAGGGCGTATTCGATCATTGAAAGAGAATCGAAGACCTCTTTTACGCGCACCATCACACGGGAGAAAACATCGCCATTCGGCCAGCTGAACAGGGTTTTGGGCAGGTTGCCGTAGTCGGCATAGGGATGATCAAAGCGCATGTCGCGGTTAAAGCCACTGCCACGGATCAGAGGACCAACCGGGCTGTAGTCGCGGGCAATTTGCCTGTCCAGCACGCCAACACCTTGAGTACGCTGGGCAATGTTCGGCGTGGAGAGCAGCATATCCACCAGTTGCGTGACTTCAGCGCGCATCTCTCGCACCAGTTGAATTGTCTTCACGCGCTGCTCTTTGAGCACGTCGCGACGAATGCCGCCGATCAGATTCAGACCGTAGGTTTTGCGTGAGCCGGTGAGCAGTTCCGCCATGGTCATTGATTTTTCACGGATACGGAAAAACTGCATAAAGCCGGTATCGAAACCGACGAAGTGGCTGGAGAGCCCGATATTCAATAAGTGGCTGTGCAGACGTTCAACTTCAAGCAGCACGGAACGGATGGTATGGGCGCGTTGCGGCACCACAATACCCAGCGCATTTTCCACTGAGGTGGTGTAGGCCACGCTGTGGGCGAAGCCACATATCCCGCAGACGCGGTCTGACAGGAAGGTGACTTCGTTGTAGCCCATGCGGGTTTCCGCCAGCTTCTCCATGCCACGATGCACGTAAAACAGGCGGTAGTCGGCATCCACAATGCGTTCGCCGTCGACAAACAGGCGGAAGTGGCCGGGCTCATCAGAGGTAATGTGCAACGGGCCAATCGGCACGATGCGTGCAGAGTTCCCCCCTTCGTTGATAAACGAGTAGTTCTCGGTGTCGGTGGTGGGTTCCGGTCGCGTGCGATAATCCATGGTATCTTTGCGCAGCGGATGCAAATCGTCTGGCCAGTCGTCCGGCAATACCAGACGACGCTGATCCGGCAAACCTACCGGGATCAACCCGTACATATCGCGAATTTCACGTTCGCCCCAAACGGCAGCGGGGACTTTCGGTGTCACGGAAGGGAATTCACGGGTCGTGGCATCCACCAGCGCTTTCACCACGATCCAGCATTTTTCTGCACCCTCCATTGAGAGTGCGTAATAGACCGCATAATGGCCGTTCAGGGTACGTTCATCGTTACCAAACAGTACAGGCAACCAACCATCGTGCTGGTAGTAGAGATAATGCACGATGTCCGGCAGCAGATTGAGTTTCACCGTGATAGTGGTTTGCTCAAAGGTTTGTCGCTCTTCTTCAAGAATCGCCCCAGGGAACTGCGCATTTAACGCCGCAAGGTAGGCACCGCCACGAGGGGCATCGAGATTGACACTCTCTAAATAACTCACTTTAACTCTCCCTGAACCCGCGTGGGCGTAGCCGTTGTGGCGGTGGTGTCGAAGGACGCCCACAGCCAGCTAAATTGTGTTGATTGTTCATCGTTACCGGACATCACAATGGCGGAGGCATTTGCCAGCATTTTGCTGACCGGTTGTGGAATATGGGTACCCATGACCAGCATCATCGCCAGCAATATCACCATAGGCAGGGTGGTAAGCCAGCCAAGTTCTCCAGCCGCCACTTCTTGTGGTGGGGCGGCAAACAGCGCTTTAGCGACCATGCGCACCAGACCACCGAGGACAATAGTCAGCAGTAACAGCAGCACAATGGTCACGGTTAAATGATCTGCAGCAAGACCTGCGGTGACGGTCATAAATTCGCTCAGGAAGATGTTGAACGGGGGCATTCCACCCAGCGCCAGTGCTCCGCCGCCGAGCAGCACGGCGGTAAAGGGCATCACTTTGAGCATGCCGCAGACCACATCCAGATTGCGGGTGCCGTATTTCAACAGCACATTGCCAGAGCCGCAGAACAGCAGCGTTTTGGCGAGACTATGGTTCAGGGTATGCAGCAGAGCGGCCAGGATGCCCAGTGGGCCACCGATACCGAGCGCCACGGCCACCAGTCCCATGTTTTCTACGCTGGAGTACGCCAGCAGGCGTTTCATATCCTGCTGGACGAGGATAAAAAACGCTGCAACTGCCACGGAGAGCAGGCCAAAGATCATTAGCAGCATATTGGGGAAGCTGTTGCCGATAGCGTGGCAAATAATGATGTAGTAGCGAATCAGCACCAGCAGGGCGCAGTTCAGCAGAACCGCCGAAAGCAGAGCGCTCACCGGGCTCGGGGCTTCACTGTGGGCATCCGGCAACCAGGCGTGCATCGGGAACAGGCCGGTTTTGGTGCCAAAGCCAATCAACACGAAGACAAAGGCCAGTACCATCAACGTTGGGTCAAGCCTGCTGCTCTCTTTAAGTACCTCGGTCCAGAAGATGGCATGGTCTGGCTCTACCATAAAACTGGCGGCGTTGGCGTATACCAGTACGGTGCCGAAGAGGCCGAAGGCCACGCCCACGGTACAGATGATGATGTATTTCCATGCCGCTTCCAGCGACGAGCGTTGACCGTAAATCCCCACCAGGAAAGCGGAACTGAGGGTGGTGGCCTCAATAGCTGCCCACATCACAATCAGGTTATTGCTGGTGACGACTAACAGCATGGTGAACAGGAACAGGTGGAAAAAACCGTAGTAGTTGCACAACGTACCCACGGTGATTTCGCCGTGGTCCACTTCGTGTCGCATGTAGCCAATCGAGTAAAGGCCGGTAAGAAAACCAATAATACCGAGCAGGGAGAGGAACAGACCACTCAGGCTATCGATGTGTAGCCAGCGGTGCGCGCCGAAAATCTCCCCTTCTTTGACCGCTTCTGCCACTGTCCACAATGCAACGATCATCAGCACCGCGATACCTATCGTATGTACGGCGGTGACGAGCCCCCGCGCGGCATCGCCCCGCAGGCGGCAGGCAAAGCAGAGGATCGAAATCACCAGCGGCGTCAGCAGTAGCAAGGTGAACATTAATGCGTGACTCATGTTGTTATCCTTTCAGCGCCGTGAGGTTGTTAACATCCAGCGTGCCGTGGGTACGCCAGATTTTTCTCGCCAGCAGTGTCATGACAATCACCGCGAAGATGGCATCGGTGGCGATACCTATTTCCACCAGCTCCGGGGCACGCCAGGCCAGCAGTGCCAGCACGAGATGCGAGCCGTTTTCCATCAGGCAGTAGCCAAACACCTGACGCAGAATATTGCGCTGGCTGATGATGCACAGCAGCCCAAGCAGGAAGTGGCCGAGGGCAACGGCGAGCGCTGGCTTAAGTTGTGCCACCATTGGCAATTGCACCGGGCGCACCACAAACCAGCAAAGCAGTACGATCCCGGCGGCCATCAGCACCAGAGTCGCCGGGCCAAACAATCGCTCCCCCTGACCGGCTGGTGCCATTTTGCGAAAGGCGTAGCCCATGATGAGCGGCACCAGCAGCACTTTGGTGAAGAATGCGCTGATGGACCACATGCGCAGTTGCTCTGCATCGAGCAGCTCTGACAGGGTGAAAAATATCGATACCAGCACCAGCGATTGCAGCGCGTACAACCAGCAGGAGACGGTGTAGCGTCTGGCGCAGGTGACCAACAACGAGGTAAACATCATTAGCCCCGCCAGATTGTTAACGAGCAGTGTTCCAGTCATCTTCGACTCCCTTATCCCATCCACGCTGCGGCAATCACGCTCGAGCAGAGCGACATTGCCACCAGAATCACCAGTACAACCTGCATTGCCCAGGGCAGTGGTGCAGCCTGCGCCACCTCTTCACTGGGCTCACCCGGCACCACCCGTCCGAACCAGTAAATGAACCAGCCAAAACTGGCGACGGATTCCACCAGGGCTAAAATCATCACGACGAGAAAAATCGGATAGTGGTCGGAGAGGGCAAAGCCGGCGGCAAACAGTGGGAACTTGCTAAAAAAACCGCTGAACGGCGGCACACCGGTAATGGCCAGAGCGGCAACACAAAAACCGATGCCTGCCAGTGGCAGGGTACGCATCACCCCACGCAGGCGTGGGAGCATACGTGTGCCGCAGCTGTAACTGAGTGCGCCCGCAACCAGGAAGAACAGACTTTTGGCGAAGGCATGGTTGAAGATGTAAACAATCCCCGCGTTGAAGGCCATTTTCGAGCCGAAGATGGAGAGTGACAGCGCGAGGAAAATCCATGCCAGCTGCGAGATGGTTGACCATGCCAGCAGTCGTTTCATGTCTTTCTGTGGCAAGTACATTAAAAAGCCATACACCAGCGTCAGGGTCGCCATAGTGACGCCCACCCAACCAATAATGTGTGGGATTTCCCCGCCTTCTGAAATGGCACGGGCAAAGATGTAGACGCCTACTTTCACCATCGACGCGGCATGTAAGTACGCACTGACCGGCGTGGGGGCTTCCATCGCATCCGGCAGCCAGGCTTGTAACGGTAACTGCGCCGATTTACCCCAGGCGGCAAACAGGATGCCACCGTAAACGATTAACGCCGCACTGCCGTTTAACTGGTTCATCGCGCTCAGCGCGAAGGTACCGGTTTGCAGGAACAGCGTTGCTGCTGCCAGATAAAGCCCCAACGAACCGACATGAGTGATGAGCAGAGCCTTCATGGCCGAGCGCTGAGATTTCTCAGACTGGTAGTAGCTGATTAAAGCCCATGAGCAACCGCCGGTAATTTCGAAGAACAGCAACTGACCCAGTAATGTGGATGAAAGCACCAGACCGGACATCGCACCGATAAAAATCAGCAGGAAGGCGTAGTAGCGATTACTGCCGTCGTGCGGGTGCTCTCGGTTGCCACGGGTCAGATACCCCGTAGAGTAGAGGGCGACTAACAGACCCAGGAACACCACCACAAACAGGATCAGAGTGCTTATCCGGTCTACTGTCATGCCAAACAGGGCGACTTGCCCAATGCTCAGCATCGGGATGTCGACGGCTTCGCTACCTGCGGCGTGAAAGCCCGCTGCAAGAGCGACCGTGGCAATTGTTGCCAGCAGGGCAATCACCGTGGCAAGCATGGGCGCGGTCTGCCGGGGGGCCAGGGAGACAATCAGTGCGCCGATAAAAGGCAGCAACAGGACCGTCAGGGTAAGAGTTTCCATAGTTATTCCGCGCTCCTTACAGACCGGTTAACCAAAGAACATACGACAGCGCGGCGAGACTGAAGCCGAGCCAGGTAAGGTGGTGTGTCAGCAGGAACCGACCACGCGCCAGTGAGTTTTCCACCACCGATGCCAACACAAACACCGCCAACAATTTGATGAGTGTGATGACCAGCGCCAGGATCATTGCGCCTGCCGTCAGCGTGCCGGCATTGCCGAACGGGAAGAACAGGGCGAGAAACAGCGAGGCCATGACCACTTGTTTAAGCCCGATCCCCCATTTCACCAGCGCAAGGCCTGCGCCAGAGTATTCCGTGAGCGGACCTTCCTGGAGTTCCTGCTCTGCTTCGGCCACGTCGAAAGGGATTTTTCCCATCTCAATAAAGCACGCGAACCCGCAGGCCAGCATGGCGAGCAGCGTGGCAACCGGAGAAATCCAGCCCGCTGCCAGCGTAGTGCTGATGGCCCCCACGTTGGTGGAGCCAGCTAACAGGGCGAGCACCAGCAGCGAGAGGATCAGCATCGGCTCAACCAGAATCCCCAGCGTCAGTTCACGGCTGGAGCCAATGCCTGCAAAGGGACTGCCGGTATCCAGCCCTGAGAGGGCGAAGAAAAAGCGGAACAGCGCGAACAGGTAAATCAGAGTGATAAGGTCGCCTGCCCCGGCAAACGGGGAGGTGCGAAGAAACAGCGGTAAGGTCATGGCGACTACCAGCATGCTGCTCAGCAGCACCCAGGGCATGACGCGGAACATCATGCCGGAAGAGGCGGGAGCCACTTCCTGGCGTTTAAGCAGTTTTTGCAAATCGCGGTAGTCCTGCAAAATTCCTGGTCCACGCCGCGAGTGCATTCTGGCGCGAATCTGGCGCGAAATACCGGTAAACAGTGGTGCGAGCACCAGCAGGAACGCCGCCTGGAAGAGGGCAAACAGCGCCATCGACCAGTCAGGGGTTGGTTCTAACATGTTCTCTCCCTCCTCAGACGGCAATAGTCAGCAGCAGGATCACCAGTGCGGCGATCACATACAGGCAATAAAGACGGAAATCGCCGCTCTGCAGGTACTGCACCGTGCGGGCAATGCGTTTGGTGAGACTGACCAGCGGCAGGATGATTTTGTCGTCCCAGAATGGTTCTGTCCGTGTGGCGGCGAACGTAACCCCGCTCAGGCTACGATTGAGCGGCACGGCGGGATCCAGTTGCTTACGCATGCGATAAAGCGGGCCGAACATCACACGTAGTGGTTGGGTGAAACTGCCAGCAGACGGTGCCATGCCTTTTTCCCATGTGTAACCGCAGGCCCATGCGTCACCGGTGCGGCGGAACTGGCCGCGCGTCTGACGATTGACGTACCAAAAGAGGCCAGGAAGGAGTGGCAGAGCAATCAACAGCAAGAAGACCACCGACGGCGTCAGCACAGCCTGATGGGCATCGCCCGGCATCAGTGTGGTGCCCTGGACGACGCTCAGCGTGTCTGGTGTGGTGAGGGACTGCGCAATGAGCAGCAGGTGAGGCGCCACCACGCTTGCGCCCACGCCCGCCAGCACGCAGCACAACGCCAGCAGACACATGGCAATGACCATCGGCCAGGGAACTTCACGGACATGCTCCGCTTTTTCACTGCGGGCATTACCACAGAAACTCACGCCATACACTTTGACGAAGCACATCGCAGCAAGAGCTCCTGTGATGGCAAGCATCACAATGGCAATTGGGCCGGCAAGCCGCGGGATAATGGCGTCTACCCGGGTGAGGGAGAACAGCGACTGATAGGTGTACCATTCACTGATAAAGCCATTGAGTGGCGGCATGGCGGAAATGGCCAGACAACCAATCAGAAATGCCCCTGCGGTCCAGGGCATCCGTTTTGCCAGCGCCCCCATTTTTTCCATATCGCGGGTATGTAAACGGAAAATGATTGCCCCGGCGCCAAGGAACAGCAGACCTTTGAACAGCGCGTGGTTAAGCAGGTGAAAGAGCGCACCAAGCAGACCGATGGCGGCAATCAGCGGATGATGGAGCGCAATGCCCGCCATGCCGGTTCCTACGCCCATCAAAATGATGCCGATGTTCTCGACCGTGTGCCAGGCCAGCAGACGCTTAATATCGTGCTCCGCCAGTGCGTAGAGTACTCCCAGCACTGACGACACCGCGCCAAAGGCCAGCACCACCACGCCCCACCATAAAGGAATGCCACTGTGACCGAGAAGATCGATGCCGACTTTGATGATCCCAAAAATACCGATTTTGACCATCACCCCGGACATGAGTGCTGATGCGTGTGACGGTGCAGCCGGGTGTGCACGCGGCAGCCAACTGTGCAGTGGGAGCATCCCCGCTTTCGCCCCGAAGCCAAAAAATGCCAGCAGGAACACGGCGGAGGCAGTACCGGGCGATAACGACAGCTCGCGGAAGCTGGCAAAATCCAGGCTGCCGCTCTGCCGCCACATCAGGAAGAAGGCCACCATGATCAGCACGGAACCGGCGTGGGCGATAAAGAAGTAAAGCAGTCCCGCGTGGATAGATTCGTCATCCTGGTCGGTGATAACCAGAAACCAGGAGGCCAGTGACATCATCTCGAACAGCACGATGAACCAGAAGGCATTGTCCATCACCACCAACCCGACCATCGAGGCGATAAACAGATTCATAAAGAATCCCATCGCGCCGACACCTTTGCCGATGTATTCGCGCACATAAGAGAGTGAGTACAGACCACACACTGACACCAACAGCGAAATCACCAGCACCATAAAGGCTGCGAGGCTGTCCATCCGCACGATGAAATGAGCAAAGGGGAAAGGCCCCGTCGCTTGCCATAGTAATGTTTTTCCGCCTGAGAGGGCGGTCAGGGCGCTGGCAAGGCCAGATAGCCCACCGGCCATCGCCGAGATACCGGAGACTTTTATGGCCAGCGCTTCCTGACGAGCCAGTAGCAGAGAAAGGATGCCACCGGCAACGTACAACAATATTGACCACATCAATAATTGCAGGGCATCCATTAGCGTTGCTCCGGCGTAGTTGAAGAGGAATCGAAAGTCATCTCTGTCGTGTTCCGGGCAGCCAGCAATCTTCGTGCTGCCAGTTGTTTGCTGAGTGTGTCTTCGGCAACCAGATGCAGTGCATGAGTTGGACAGGCTCTGATACAGGCCGGGCCTTCCGGGAGGAAATGGCAGAGGTCACATTTGACGGCGATGGTCTGCACGCCCGCGTTCCAGCGTAGAAATGGATGCACGGTTTGCGGGCTACCGGGTACATCCCTGAGCTGTGCTTCAGGGACGAAGTGTTCGTAGCGAGAGGGGATGTTTAAAGGGCGGCTGCCTGATGGGGTGATGGCCCCAAACGGGCAAACCAGACCGCAAAGTTTGCAGCCGATACACAGCGTTTCGTTAAGGTAGACGGCATCGCCCTGAAAATTGATGGCGTTGACCGGGCAGACCTGTTTACACGGGGCATCATCACAGTGTCGGCACATTACCGGGGCGGTTTTGGTCTCTGTTTTCACCAGCGTTAAACGGGGGTGATGCTGTAGTCCCTGCGTTTTATGTACATCCGAACACGCGGCAAGGCAGGTATTGCATCCTATACACCACTCGGGATCTGCAATCACAAAGCGGTTCATGTCGGCTCCTTGAGAAGAAAGCAAAATACGTTGAGCCTCCTTAAGCATAAGGTGTGCCAATGTGTAAAGTTGTTAATTTTCAGTGTGTTGGGTTTTTAGCGGGCGCGCTGAGAACAAAAGTGATGGTCAGAGGGGGGGAGTAAAAGCGGATGTCGGCACTAGTGTCGATAGGGTGGCTTAAATGTGATACTTGTCACAAAAATAAGTTGGGTGAGCACAAAAGTAATGACGGCCCACGAGGGGGCCGTCATTGAAGACAGTCTCGATACGCGAAAAATATCAGGCGTTTTCTTTCAGCCAGTTAAGCACGACGTCATGGTGATTACTGGTTTTGAAATCATCAAAGACATGCTCAACTTTACCGTCCGCATCAATCAGGAAACTGGTGCGATGAATTCCATCATAGGTTTTGCCCATAAAGGATTTTTCGCCCCAGACACCAAACTGCTCGCATGTCTGGTGATCCTCATCGGAAAGCAGCGTAAAGTTCAGCAGCTCTTTTTCGGCGAAACGGGACAGTTTTTCCGACTTATCGGTACTGATGCCGAGAACATCGACACCGATTTTCTTTAACTCATCCATGTTATCGCGAAGGCCGCATGCCTGCACGGTACAGCCTGGGGTCATCGCTTTCGGGTAGAAATAGACCAGAACACGCTGTCCCTGGAAGTCGGCCAAATTTACTTGTTCTCCGTCTTGATCCGGCAAGCTAAATTTCGGTGCAATATCACCGGCTTTCAGTGGATTCATTACTTAACTCCATCCTGTTCATCATGCTGTGAATAGTTGACGACATTTATACTGCCCTGTGCATTCAATTCTGTACATAGGGCTTTAAATGCCTGCTCAATATTTGATGCATCTTGTGATGCGGGACTGTGCGCGGTTATCTGAATAAACAACTGTGCAGCCGTCTCGTGAGAGCTGGGTTGTGTTCGTGAAACCAGTTCTGCAATGTTCATCTGGTGCGCGTCGAACAGCGCGGTAAAGCGCTCGATCAGATGAGGGGAGTCCGGAACATCCACTTGTACCCATACCGTGGCGGGCATCGCCGGCCGCGGTCGGGCAACAGTACGCTTCATCACAATCAGCAAATCCAGTTCCGCGCCTTTAAGCGGCAGTGTCGATTCAATCAGCGTGATGGCGTTCCATGAGCCGGAAAGTAACATGATGAAGGTGAATTCATCCCCCAGCATCGCCAGGCGGCTGTCTTCAATATTGCAGCCACAGCTACTGACGTGGCGGGTAATGGTATTAACGATACCTGGCCTGTCGGCACCCAGCGCAGTGATAACCAGAAAATGTTGTGATGAGGCTGTCAAACCGGTGCTTCCTGTCAAACCTGAGATAATCATAAGGAAAGCATAAAAAAAACCGGCATACAACCGCTGGAAGCCCCTCAGGTCGCTTGCTTTTCTTGCGGGACCACACGTACCATTGAGATTCTTGTTTGCACAGAGGATGGCCCATGTTCACGGGAAGTATAGTCGCGCTTGTCACGCCAATGGATGATAACGGTAAAGTCTGTCGGCCAAGCCTTAAAAAACTGATTGATTACCATGTCGCCAATGGAACATCGGCGATTGTTTCTGTAGGAACGACGGGTGAATCCGCCACACTCAGCCATGAAGAACACGGCGAAGTGGTGTTGATGACGCTGGAGCTGGCGGACGGACGTATTCCGGTTATCGCCGGGACAGGTGCGAATGCCACCGCCGAGGCCATCAGTCTGACCCAACGTTTTAACGACAGCGGTGTTGTTGGCTGTCTGAGTGTTACCCCTTACTACAACCGTCCGACGCAAGAAGGGCTGTTCCAGCATTTCAAAGCCATCGCTGAACACACCGATCTGCCACAAATTCTGTATAATGTGCCCTCGCGTACAGGCTGTGATCTCCTGCCTGAAACAGTGGGGCGTCTGGCGAAAATTAAAAATATTATCGGTATTAAAGAAGCCACCGGGAACTTAAGTCGCGTTCATCAGATCAAAGAGCTGGTTTCAGATGACTTCATCCTGCTCAGCGGCGACGATGCAACCGCAATGGACTTTATGCAACTTGGCGGTAATGGCGTGATCTCCGTCACCACGAACGTGGCGGCGCGTGATATGGCCGATATGTGCAGACTGGCAGCGGAAGGGCATTTTGCTGAAGCTCGCGTGATTAACAAGCGTCTGATGCCATTACACAACAAACTATTTGTCGAACCCAATCCAATCCCAGTGAAATGGGCATGTATGGAGTTGGGGCTTGTGGCAACCGACACGCTGCGCCTGCCGATGACACCGATCACCGATAACGGTCGTGAAGTGGTTCGTTCTGCGCTTAAGCATGCTGGATTGCTGTAAAGTTTAGGGAGATTTGATGGCTTACTCAGTACAGAAGTCGCGCCTGGCGAAGGTTGCGGGTGTTTCACTTGTGATGTTACTCGCGGCCTGTAGTTCCGATTCACGCTACAAGCGTCAGGTTAGCGGTGACGAATCCTATCTGGATGCTACACCGCTTGCGGAACTTCATGCGCCTGCGGGCATGATCCTGCCGGTGCAACGCGGCGATTACAATATTCCTGTCACTCAAGGCGGCGGTGCTGTCGGTAAAGAACTCGATATTCGCCCACCGGCCCAGCCGCTGGCGCTGGTAACGGGTGCTCGTACGCAATTTACGGGTGACACCGCAACGCTGATGGTCGAAAACGGTCGCAACACCAACCTGTGGTCGCAAGTGGTTAGCGTTGTCCAGGCGAAAAACTTTGCGATTGCCAAGCGTGATGATGCCAGTCAGACCTTGTCCACCGACTGGGTTGAGTGGAATCGTCTTGACGAAGATCAGCAGTACCGTGGTCGTTATCAAATCTCGGTTAAACCGCAGGGCTATCAGCAGACGGTCACCGTTAAGCTGGTCAACCTGGAGCAAGCGGGTAAACCGGTTGCCGATGCTGCATCACTTCAGCGCTACAGCACTGAAATGCTGAACGTGATTTCTGATGGCCTTGATAAAACAGCAACCGCTGCCCAGAATGCCGCTGAAAACCGCAGCGTAACATCGCTGGACGTGCAGAGTGCAGCCGATGATACCGGTCTGCCGATGCTGGTGGTTCGTGGCCCGTTCAACGTGGTTTGGCAACGTCTGCCTGCAACGCTTGAAAAAGTGGGCATGAAAGTGACCGACAGCACGCGTTCTACAGGCAGCATGGCAGTGACCTATAAGCCATTGTCTGACAGCGCATGGCGCGATCTGGGTGCACGCGATCCTGGACTGGTTTCTGGTGACTACAAACTGCAGGTCGGCGATCTCGACAACCGCAGTAGCCTCCAGTTTATCGATCCGAAAGGACATACGTTGACGCAGTCGCAGAATGATGCCCTTGTGGCCGCATTCGAAGCCGCTTTCAACAAGTAAATCTAAGGGCCGGAAACCTCCGGCCTTTTTTTATTTCATCGACGCAAACGTGTGCGTCGGGGTAAAATAGCTTTTTTAGTTAAATCATCACACCTGGAGTGACAAAGATGCAAAAGCAAGCTGAGTTGTATCGTGGCAAAGCGAAGACCGTATACAGCACGGAAAACCCGGACCTGTTGGTGCTCGAATTCCGCAATGATACGTCAGCAGGGGATGGCGCGCGCATTGAGCAGTTTGACCGTAAAGGCATGGTGAACAACAAGTTCAACCATTTCATTATGAGCAAACTGGCAGAAGCGGGTATCCCAACCCAGATGGAAGCACTGCTGTCCGATACCGAATGTCTGGTCAAAAAACTGGATATGGTCCCGGTTGAGTGTGTCGTGCGTAACCGTGCTGCAGGTTCGCTGGTTAAACGTCTGGGCATTGAAGAAGGCATCGAACTGAATCCGCCGTTGTTCGACCTGTTCCTCAAAAACGACGCCATGCACGACCCGATGGTGAACGAGTCTTACTGCGAAACCTTCGGCTGGGTGAGCAAAGAGAACCTGGCGCGTATGCAGGAACTGACTTTCAAAGCGAACGACGTACTGAAAAAACTCTTTGATGATGCCGGGCTCATCCTCGTTGACTTCAAACTGGAGTTTGGTCTGTTCAAAGGCGAAGTAGTGCTGGGCGATGAATTCTCTCCGGACGGCAGTCGTCTGTGGGACAAAGAGACCCTGGACAAAATGGATAAAGACCGTTTCCGTCAGAGCCTGGGTGGCCTTATTGAAGCCTATGAAGCCGTTGCCCATCGTCTGGGCGTGAAGCTCGACTAATCCCGCCTGAGCACGACTGACCAGAGGGTGCCTGCATCCTCTGGTTTTCTGCATCTTTTTTCTTATGGTAATCCTCCCCGCAACCGCCTACGATCACTCTTATTATCCGGGAAGTTGAGGTGTTTATGCGCTGGCAAGGGCGTCGAGAAAGCAACAATATTGAAGACCGGCGCGATGAATCCGGCGGACGTGTTATTCGTGGCCCCGGTTTTCGTCTGCCTGCTGGCAAAGGCGGAATTATCCTGCTGGTTATCGTTATCGTCGCCAGTTATTACGGCGTCGATCTGACTGGGTTTATCACCGGCCAGCCCCCTACATCGTCTTCGCAACAGCGCTCTATCAGTCCGCAGGAAGATGAGTCGGCAAAATTCACCAGCGTCATTTTTGCCACTACGGAAGACACCTGGGGACAAATCTTCGAAAAAATGGGACGTCACTACCAGCAGCCAAAGCTGGTCATGTATCGTAACCGAATTACGACAGGCTGCGGCACCGGGCAATCCATTATGGGGCCGTTTTACTGCCCGGCTGACAGCAAGGTCTATATTGACCTCTCTTTCTACGATGAAATGAAACATAAATTAGGTGCCGATGGTGATTTTGCGCAGGGGTATGTGATTGCCCACGAGGTGGGTCACCACGTGCAAAAATTGCTTGGCACCGAAGCCAAAGTGCGCCAGCTCCAGCAAGGAGCAAGCCAGGTACAAAGTAATGCACTCTCGGTGAGAATGGAGTTGCAGGCCGACTGCTACGCTGGCGTTTGGGGCCATAGCATGCAGCAGCAAGGCGTGCTGGAGGCGGGCGATCTGGAAGAAGCGCTGAATGCCGCGCAGGCCATTGGCGACGATCGCTTGCAGCAGCGAAGTCAGGGCCAGGTTATCCCGGATTCCTTCACGCACGGTACTTCCGCGCAGCGCTACAGCTGGTTTAAACGGGGCATGGAAACAGGCGATCCAGTGCAGTGTGATACCTTTGGGCGTTCGCTTTAATTCATTGCAGGGAAGAGCGGGATGCAACATCTGAATACCCTGAGTGCGCAAATGGCGCGTGAAGGGATCCGTCGGCTGCTGGTCATCGCGGGTGATGAGACGTGGAGTGAGCAGCAGGCCGATCGTCTACGGGAAACACTAACGGGCGACTGGTTGTGGGTCGGTGAAACGGCCGAGGGCTTGCAGTGCGCACCTGCGACATTAACCACCATGCTGGGGCGCGAATTTACCCATGGCGTGCTGGATGCGCGACGCGGTTTTGATGTCGCGGCCTTTGCGGCGCTAAGCGGTACGCTCAAGCCTGGAAGCTGGCTGGTATTACTCACCCCGACTTTGCACAACTGGTCTCAACAGCCTGACGCGGACAGTTGCCGTTGGTGTGACAGTCCATCACCTGTCCCGACCCCACGCTTTATCGACTATTTTTGCCGCAAGCTGCAGTACAACGATGATGTTCTCATCTGGCAACAGGATGTGCCGCTCTCTCTTCCTGTTATCACCCCTCGTGCCGCCTGGCACGCTGCAACGGGTGCACCTGAGCGAGAACAGGCTGAGATCCTTGATGATCTCCTTGTTCTTCCACCTGGCATTATGGCGGTAACAGCGCCGCGTGGCAGAGGAAAGTCTGCCCTGGCAGGTATGCACGTGTCGCGATTGCAAGGCAATGCGATAGTGACGGCACCTTCGAGGGCCTCAGTGGAGGTGCTCGCCCGTTATGCGGGGTCAATCACGTTCATGGCACCGGATGCTCTGCTGCAACAGATTAAAGATATCCATATCCCCCGGCCTGACTGGTTGATTGTGGATGAAGCTGCGGCGATACCCGGTCCACTCCTGCATCAACTGGTGGGCGCGTTTCGCCATGTGCTTTTGACCACCACGGTTCAGGGCTACGAGGGCACCGGTCAGGGTTTCATGCTGAAATTCTGCGCCGGTTTTACCTCGTTGATTCATCGCCAGTTGCACATGCCTTTACGCTGGGCTGCGGGCTGTCCGCTTGACGCTTTTGTCGGTGATGTGCTTCTGTTTGATGAGCAGCAGTCGCTGATAAAACCCGAAGGAGAAGGGATCATTCAGGCGTTGAGTCAGCATGAATGGCTGGAGGATCCGCAACGTCCTGCCTCTCTCTATCGTCTGCTTTCCAGCGCTCACTATCGTACCTCACCGCTGGATCTCCGCCGGATGATGGATGCGCCTGGGCAACATTTTTGGCTCACGTCCACTGCGACCGACATTCTGGCGGGGTTATGGCTGGTGGAGGAGGGGGGACTTTCTCCTGAACTGAGTGAGGCTGTGTGGGCCGGTTTTCGTCGTCCACGTGGAAATCTGGTGGCGCAGTCCCTGGCCGCTCATGGTGGAAGCCCGCAGGCGGCGACCTTGCATGGCCTGCGCGTAAGTCGCATTGCTGTGCATCCTTACCGACAGCGTGAAGGGCTGGGGCAGGCGCTGATTGAACACGCTAAAACGTACACGTCAGGCTGCGATTATCTCTCCGTCAGTTTTGGCTTCACCGACGAACTTTGGCATTTCTGGCAACAGTGCGGTTTCCAGCTTGTACGGCTGGGAAGTCACCGGGAAGCCAGCAGCGGCTGCTTTACGGCAATGGCGTTGTTGCCGTTAACCGAGACCGGGAACACGCTGGTGGCGCATGAGCAGCGTCGTCTGGCGCGCGATCTGCCCTGGCTTGATGAGTGGAAGACGCAATCTTTGCCACTGCCTGTTGTTGCGGATGTTCTGATGAATGAGGATGACTGGCGTGAACTGGGTGGATTTGCTTATGCCCACCGTCCTCTTTCCGCCTCTATTGGCGCACTTGGGCGGCTGCTCTCGACTCTTGATTTGCCCCTTCCTGGATTACGAACAAAACTGTTGGAACAGTGTAATGATAATGACATGTCTACCCGGTTTGGGCTTTCCGGGCGCAAAGCCGTGCTGCTGATGCTGCGTCAGGAGGCCGCTTCGGCGCTTGCTTACCTTGATGCTTACCGTGCGACTGAAATGAAAGAGTGGGTGCGGAAGCTGCAATTTTTTTAACTAACTCATTCAGTTAAATGTCATGGTTATTATTCTTCCCCGGCGTAAACTGCTCTCAACAAATGAAGGAGACCGCCATGAAACATGACCATTTTATTGTGCAAAAGCCGGACAACGCCGCGAAACAACTCCTGCTGTTCTTCCATGGCGTGGGCGATAACCCGGTGAATATGGGCAACATTGCCAGCTGGTTTGCCCCCCTGTTCCCGGATGCGCTGATTGTCAGCGTCGGGGGCGTCGAGCCTTGCGGGCCAAATGGGCGCCAGTGGTTTTCCGTGCAGGGCGTGACGGAGGAGAATCGCCAGGCGCGTATTGATGCCATCATGCCAGTCTTTATTGAGACGGTACGTTACTGGCAGCAACAAAGTGGTGTAGGGCCGCAGGCTACCGCACTGGTGGGTTTCTCCCAGGGTTCTATTATGTCTCTGGAAAGCCTGAAGGCGCAGCCGGGCCTGGTGTCACGTGTGATTGCTTTTAACGGGCGCTATGCCAGTCTGCCGAAAAAAGCCTCCCGGGCAACGACAGTCCATTTGATCCACGGTGGTGAAGACCGGGTTATCGATCTGGCTCATGCGGTGGCTGCGCAGGAAGCGTTGTTACAGGCCGGTGGGGACGTCACGCTGGATATCGTGGAAGATTTAGGCCACGCAATTGACGATCGCAGTATGCAACTGGCGCTGGATCACCTCCGTTTTACCGTACCGAAGCACTATTTCGATGAAGCATTGAGCGGAAGCAAGCCAAGCGACGACGACATTATTGAGATGCTTTGAATGAATTGCCCGGTGGCGTTATGCTCGCCGGGCAACACTGGCACAAGATTACTTCTTCTGATCTTTCTTCGGCCAGTCGTCTTCATCATCCCACTTATCGTTAAAATCACGATGCGGCGGGAGATCGGGCTTGTTAGCGAGGAATTTTTTATGATCGACGCGCTTGAGATCTTTAATTACGTTCAGCACAACGCCCACTAAAAAAACCAGTACTAAAATCCACCAATATTTCGATAGCCAGTCCATGCTTCCTCCCCGTCAGGCGATGATATTTTCCATAATGCGTTGATACATCCGTGCAAGCAGCTGCAAATCGGCGGCGTTCACGCATTCATTGATTTTATGAATGGTGGCGTTTACCGGTCCCAGTTCAACCACCTGAGCCCCCATACGAGCGATGAAACGCCCATCTGAAGTACCGCCAGTGGTGAGCAACTGCGGCTTGATCTCATTATAGTGCGCAATGGATTTAACCACCGCATCCACCAGCTTACCGCGCCCGGTCAGGAACGGCTGACCTGAGAGCCACCAGTCGATGGTGTAACGCAGTTCGTATTTGTCCATCAATGCCGCGACACGGGCTTTGATCATTTCGTCCGTCAGTTCGGTACTGAAACGGAAATTGAACTGCACGTACAGGTCGCCAGGAATGACGTTGTTGCTGCCGGTTCCTGCCTGAATATTGGCAATCTGCATGCTGGTGGGCGGGAAATACTCATTGCCTTTATCCCACTCGATAGCCACCAGTTCATTGAGCATGGGGGCCGCGCGGTGAACCGGGTTATCGGCCAGGTGCGGATAGGCCACATGCCCCTGTACACCATGAATGGTGAGATTACAGGTCAGTGAACCACGGCGACCATTTTTCACCACATCGCCGACTACCTCGGTGCTGGATGGCTCGCCGACTAGGCAGTAGTCGAGACGCTCGTTACGCGCCATCAGGGTTTCCACCACTTTGACCGTGCCATTCGCCGCACTGGCTTCTTCATCGGAGGTGATCAGGAATGCGAGGCGGCCTTTATGGTTAGGATGGGCAGCAACAAAACGCTCTGCAGCAACGACCATTGCCGCCAGCGAGCCTTTCATGTCTGCCGCGCCACGACCAAATAACATACCGTCGCGGATCGTCGGTTCAAACGGGGGATTGATCCAACGGTCGGCATCGCCAGCAGGCACCACATCAGTGTGGCCCGCAAATGCCAGGGTTTCCCCCTGACCGCGCCATGCCCAGAAGTTTTGTGTGTCACCAAAGTTCATCGGCTCAATGGTGAAACCGATAGCTTTCAGGCGTTCAATCATTAACGCCTGGCATCCTGCGTCATCGGGACTCAGAGAAGGGCGACGAATAAGCTGCTGCGTCAGCTCAATAACCGGGCACGACATAAACTACACCTCGTTGATAAACTTCTCATAACTGGATTCATTGAAACCCAGCAGCATAGGCTTACCGGGCGCGCAGAGCAATGGGCGTTTGATGATTGCTGGCATTTCTAGCATTAGTGTGGCGGCAGATTGCGCATTATCGATACTTAAACGCAGCGATTCGTCCAGTTTTCGCCAGGTGGTGCCGCGCGTGTTGAGCAATGCTTCCCACCCCAGTTGATCAATAAAAGTATGCAATAAATCTGCATCAAGTCCGTCAATACGGTAATCGTGAAAGCGGTACTCAACCTGGTGGTCATCAAGCCAGCGCCGTGCTTTTTTGATGGTGTCGCAGTTTTTGATGCCGTAAAGCGTATGCATGGTGAATCCTTTTGTCTTAATTTTTGTTAATCGCGCAGAATATTAGAATAACATTCATAAAGCACGCGTCGACATAATATCATTCGCAGAGTAATCGTCTCTGCACTTATTAATATGTAATGAGAAGTTATGCTATCAGTAATATGTACTAGCCTGCGAGTGTGAATGACAACAAGGAATGAAGAGGACTTTTATATCGACGAATAAATAAACAATGATTTTACCAAATGGTAAAAAATCGCATTTGCTGTCACTCAATAGTTACGTTTTTTTCACACGATAAATAACCCTCAGGCCAGTATTCATCGGGTTTTCAGGGTTTGTTTCTAAATGTTGCTATCGCTCACATAAAATAGCGCCGGGGTGGCTCATAGTTATTTCATTAACGCAAATGCTATGAGAGACCAATCAAAGGAATTGGTGAAAATATCTTCACAGCGATGTCGGGTTCTCGTAGAATACGCACAATAATAAGAGAGGTAGTTATGATTGAACGTGAACTGGGGAACTGGAAAGATTTTATCGAAGGTATGCTTCGTAAATAATTTCCAGAAGAATCATAAAGCAGTGAGTGCTTAAAACGATAAAAGTGTGAATAACATCACGCAGTAAAAGGCGACCCGTAATGAGGTCGCCTTTTTTATTGCCTGTTACTTCTGCGGCTCTTTCAGCGGGAAACGCCGTCTGACCAGCACGAAGAATAACGGCACAAAGAAGATGGCGAGAACGGTAGCGGAAATCATCCCGCCCATCACCCCGGTCCCTACCGCGTGCTGGCTACCAGATCCGGCTCCCGAACTTGTCACCATCGGCAGCACGCCAAACACGAATGCCAGTGAGGTCATCAGGATCGGGCGCAAACGCTGACGGCAGGCGTTAAGCGTGGCCGACAGCAAATCGTGACCTTTGGCGTTCATTTCGTTGGCGAATTCGACAATCAAAATGGCGTTCTTCGCTGAGAGTCCGATGACGGTGAGTAACCCGACCTGGAAATAGACATCGTTTTCCAGACCGCGCATCCAGGTTGCCAGCAGCGCACCAATGACCCCCAGCGGTACCACCAGCATGACCGAGAACGGCACTGACCAGCTCTCATAGAGTGCAGCCAGACACAGGAACACTACCAGCAGCGAGATAGCATAAAGTGCCGGGGCCTGTGAGCCCGACAAGCGCTCCTGGTAGGACATTGCCGTCCACTCCAGTCCAAAGCCACCAGGGATTTGGTGCACCAGTTTTTCCATGGTGTCCATAGCTGAACCGGTACTGATGCCCGGTGCCGCTTCACCGACTATCTCAACAGCAGCATAACCGTTGTAACGCTCAAGACGCGGTGATCCCGTTTCCCAATGTGAAGAGGCGAAAGCGGAGAAGGGCACCATGCCGCCGCTGCTATTACGTACATACCAGAGATTAATGTCGCTCGGCAGCATGCGATATTTTGCCGCGGATTGAACATAGACCTTTTTCACACGACCACGGTCCATAAAATCATTCACATAGCTTGAACCCCAGGCGGTTTGCAACGTGTCGTTGATGTCATCAATCGACACGCCTAACGCCTGGGCTTTACGCTGATCAATATCAATTTGCAACTGCGGGCTGTCATCAAGACCGTTGTGACGCACGCGCGTCAGCGTGCTGTTGCTGTCGGCCAGCTCGATAAGCTTATCGCGAGCAGCCATCAGGGCGTCATGCCCGGCACCGGCGTGATCCTGTAATTCCATATCGAATCCGGCTGAACTGCCCAGCCCGCTGATGGCCGCCGGGTTGCTGGCGAAGACTCGTGCTTCATTAATATGGCGGAAGGCTTTGGTGGCGCGTTCAATAATGGCAAACGAACTGCCGTTAGTCGGATCGCGCTCTTCCCAGTCTTTCAGACGGACAAACATACGGGCAACGTTCTGACCATTCCCTCCCGGACCGGACCCGACGGTGGCAAAGACCGATGACACATTGTCTTTCTCGTTTTTGAAGAAATAATCTTCAACCTTCTGTACCACTTTCAGCGTCTGTTGCTGTGTCGCTCCCCCTGGCAATTGCACGGAGGTGATAAACATCCCTCTGTCTTCCTGCGGTAAGAATGAGGTGGGCAGGCGCAGGAACAGAACGACCATTGCGGCCAGCAGCAGCACGTAAAGCAGGATCCAGCGCAGACTGCGATGCAGGATTTTAGCCACACCGTTTTCATAGCGATCGGCACTGCGGTTAAACCAGCGGTTAAAGGCACCGAAGAAGCCTTTTTCGCCGTGATGCTCACCTTTGTGCAGCGGTTTCAATAATGTGGCACAAAGGGCAGGGGTGAGGATCATCGCCACCAGCACCGACAGCACCATGGCTGAAACAATGGTAATGGAGAACTGACGGTAAATTGCCCCGGTCGTGCCGCCGAAGAAAGCCATAGGAATAAAGACCGCAGAGAGCACCATCGCAATCCCGACCAGTGCACCCTGAATCTGGCCCATGGATTTGCGCGTCGCTTCCCTGGGCGTCAGCCCCTCTTCGCTCATAATACGTTCGACGTTTTCGACCACCACGATGGCGTCGTCCACCAGCAGGCCAATCGCCAGCACCATGGCAAACATGGTCAGGGTGTTAATGCTGTAACCAAAGCCGTAAAGCACAGCAAAGGTCCCTAGCAGTACCACCGGTACAGCGATGGTCGGAATTAAGGTTGCGCGGAAGTTTTGCAGGAAGAGATACATCACGAGGAAGACCAGCGCGATGGCTTCAAGCAGCGTTTTCACCACGTCGATAATGGATTCTTTAACGAAGGAGGTGGTCTCGTAGGCGACTTTGTATTCCAGACCGTGCGGGAAGTAGTTTGCCAGCTCATCGAGTCGGTTGATGACCAGCTTCGCCGTTTCCATTTCGTTCGCGCCTGAGGCCAGTTTTACCCCGAGACCTGATGCTGCGTTTCCATTGAAGCGACTCAGGTAATCATATTTCTCCGCCCCCATTTCAATGGTGGCGACGTCACCGAGTTTTACCTCAGAGCCATCCTGGTTTACCCGTAGCGTAATATTTCGGAACTGCTCAGGCGTTTGCAGTAATGACTGTGAGTTAATGCTGGCATTCAGCGCCTGGCGATCGACAGAAGGCGTTCCTCCAAGCTGACCAACGGCAATCTGTGCGTTTTGGGATTTAATCGCCGCAGTGACGTCGCTGGTGGTCATTTGCACGCTGTTAAGTTTTGCCGGATCAAGCCAAATGCGCATCGAATATTGTGAGCCGTAGGCGTCAATATCCCCCACACCGTTCACACGGCTGAGCGGGTCCTGAATATTACTGGCAACATAATCGGCGATATCCTGCTTATCCATTGACCCATCGGTAGAGACAAAGGCGATGGTCAGAATATTGGTGTCCCCGGTTTTACGTACTGTCACCCCTTGCGTTTGTACTGCCTGAGGTAGTTTTCGCAGGGCGGACTGAAGCTGATTTTGCACCTGCTGGACTGCTTCATCCGGGTCGGTACCAGCCGTGAAACTGAGCGTGACCGTCGCCTGACCAGTACTGCTGCTCTGAGAGGACATATACATCAGATTATCGAGGCCTGTCATATTCTGCTCGATAACCTGGGTAACGGTGTTTTCCAGCGTTTGTGCAGAAGCACCTGGGTAGTTTGCGGTAATACGGACGTTAGGGGGAGCCAGGTCGGGATATTGCTCAACAGGTAAAGAGATAATGGCCAGCGTTCCGGTAAGACAGATCAGGATCGCCAACACCCACGCGAAAATGGGGCGATCAATAAAAAAATTCGCCATCAGAAATAAGACCTCGTTTTGCTGCCATCATTATTTTGACATTGCTTGAATCAATGTAGCGTTAACCGCGAACCTAATCGTGGAGAAATAAAGGAGAAAGTGTAAATTATCATGCAAAATCAAGGCATAAGCATGCATAAGTACCTTTAACTCAAATTTTTTCCCGGCACGCTAACAGTAGTTTGCGTTTAATTACGTTTGTTGGCTTTTTATGCTTATGGCTGGAACGGGAAATTTAAACTGAACGAGCGTTCCTCCGCCAGACGGACATGAAAATGTCAGTGTTCCACCCAATCGACTGGCGCGCTCGCGCATAATACTGAGTCCATAATGTCCTTCAGATTGGGTATGACTGATCCCTTTGCCATTGTCACGGATATAAACAGAATAAAGTCCATCAGGATCGGTGACACAACTGACGGTAATGCTGGTGGCATCGGCATGCTTAATGGCATTAATTACCGCTTCCCGGACGATTTGTAACACATTGACCTGCTGCTGTGCATCCAGCGCCAGCGTCGGGAGGCGGCAGTCGAGCGTCACTGTGGCGGGGGTCTGACTTCGCAAAATATCCAGTGCCTCGCGCAGAGCGGAAGGCAAATCGCTTTGTGAAACGGTCAGTCTGAAGGTGGTCAACAACTCTCTGAGCTGGCGGTAAGCATCATTTAAGGCCCTGGAGAAATCGGCAATGATGGTCTGCGCAGCCGTATTATCTTCCGGCACGGCCCGTTTAAGCAGGGCCAGCTGGATGCGTAAATATGAGAGCACCTGAGCGAGTGAATCATGCAGCTCTCCGGCGATAGTGGCTCTCTCTTCCATCAGCATGAGTTGCTGGTAATGTTTCTGCGCCTGGTTGAAGTAAAGGCCACGTCCAATGATGACCGCCACACTGTGCATGAGCGGCGCGGAGGCTTGCGTATGAGGGCTCTGCCAGCGTAACTCACCAAAGACGTTCTCTTGCATACCTACTGCCAGTGAACTGACGGGCATGGCCTCTTGCTTCTCTCCGTGCTGTATCGACCAGTGCTCTCCCACATCGAGTTCCAGAAAGGTTGCGGCTTCATGGTCATAGACTATCTGCAGAATGTGACGAAAACACATCACATCTATCTGGCCGGTATTGAGCGCCTGCGAACATTGATACAACACTTCCAGTCGACGATGGGCTTCATTCAGGTCGCGTGTCTTCTCTTCCACCTGTGCTTCCAGGGTCCGATAGAGTTTGTGCAATTCACCAGACATGCGATCAAAAGTGGAGGCCAGTAGCCCTAATTCATTGTCTAAATGGTCGTTGAGTAACGGATATGTAAAATGCCCTTGTTGAATATGCGTACTTGCGATCATTAATTGATTAAGGGGTTTAACAACCTGCTGACGAATGCGTTTGAGGGTAAAAAACACCAACAGAAAAATACCGCCAGCACCCACTAGTGAAATCCCCACGACCAGCAACATTTTGCGTTCGGAGTAGTGCTGTAGTGCGAGGACAAACTGATCAATGTTGTTTACATACTGCTGAATATTTTTTTGATACCAGACCTTATCGTTTGCACCTAAACGCACATCCATCTCTTTCCAGCTTTCCTGTAACTGTGCGTAGCGTTCTCCCACAATATCAGGCACATACCAGCGATTGAGCTGCTGTAAAACCGGTGAGTTTAGGGATTTTTGATAACTCTGGCGATGGGCTGCCATGTCTACGGCATCCCGCTCCAGGTCATAACCCAACCGGTAGCTCTGCATGCGAAGTGAACCTGCGATATTCACCGCTTCGGCATCGCGCAGGCTGCTGGCTAGCGTCACCAGAGCGACGCCGGTAGAGAGCAGCGAGAGCAGAACAATATAGAAAAAGGCTTTGGCAAGGCTTGCCGATACAGGCTGTTTTACGGTCACAAAAGCGGTTCCTGCTACCTGAGGCCAGCTCACAACAGAACGTCGTCAGGCGGCTCGTCAAATGAGATTAGTTTTCATTTATGGCGCAATAAATTGATCTGCAACATGCGCGTGACAATTAAGCAACTCTTTTGTGCAAATGTACATTGCCGGACCTGAATAGCCCAGGTAAATACATTGGTCATATAAAAAACAAGGTTTATTAAACCAGAAAAGAAGGTTGCCATGAATCGTTTTATTATGGCTAACAGCCAGCAATGTATAGGGTGTCGTGCTTGTGAAGTGGCGTGCGTGATGGCGCATAATCAGGAACAGCACGTTTTAAGTCATGACCATTTTCATCCCCGAATTACGGTTGTAAAAAACAAACATCAGCGCAGTGCAGTCACCTGCCATCACTGCGAAGCAGCTCCTTGTGCCCGCAGTTGCCCTAATGGCGCGATCAGCCGCGTCAATGACTCAGTGCAAGTTAACCAGGATAAATGCATCGGATGCAAATCCTGTGCGGTTGCCTGTCCGTTCGGCACCATGCAAATCCTGATAGAGCCTATGGGTAACGGCATGGTGAAGGCCAGCGCGCATAAATGCGATCTTTGCGTTGACCGTTCTGAGGGCCCGGCTTGCGCACAAAACTGCCCGGCGGATGCGCTGCAGTTAGTGAGCCATGAAGGGCTGGCGGATCTGGCTAAAAATCGCCGCCTGCGTGCGGCAAGTCAGGAAGCGCAGCCGTGGCATAGCATGGCTGCGCTGGCTCCGGCGTTTAACGATCGTAAAGTAAAGCAGATGCTCAGAACGCCGCCACGCGGTGAGCCAGATAAACTTGCCATTGCTGCCCGTAAAACCAGCTTCGATGAGATCTATCTGCCGTTCCATGCCGATCAGGCGCAGCGTGAGGCTGAACGCTGTCTGAAGTGTGGCGATCATAGCGTGTGTGAATGGACCTGCCCGCTGCATAACCATATTCCACAGTGGATTGAGCGTGTCAAAGCCGGAGACATTGATGCCGCGGTGGAACTGTCGCACCAGACCAACTGCCTGCCGGAAATTACCGGGCGCGTCTGTCCGCAGGACCGGCTGTGTGAAGGGGCTTGCACCGTTCGTGATGATTACGGTTCTGTCACTATCGGCAACATCGAACGCTATATCTCCGATCAGGCGCTGGCGAAAGGTTGGCGGCCCGATCTCCAGCACGTTAAAGCAGTTGATAAACGAGTCGCGATTATTGGTGCCGGACCAGCAGGCCTGGCCTGCGCAGACGTACTGGCGAGACACGGCGTCAGTGCGACCGTGTTCGACCGTCACCCTGAAATTGGTGGCCTGCTGACGTTTGGTATTCCGTCATTCAAGCTGGATAAATCCCTGCTGGCTCGTCGTCGTGAAATCTTCAGCGCGATGGGTATTCAGTTTGAGCTGAATTGTGAAATCGGCAAAGACATCACTTTGCAGTCGCTGGTGGATGAATATGACGCGGTCTTTGTCGGAGTGGGGACCTATCGCTCGATGAAGGCGAACCTGCCTAATGAAGACGCGCCAGGTGTGTATGACGCCTTACCGTTCCTGATTGCCAACACCAAACAGGTGATGGGACTGTCTGATTCTCCTGAAGAACCCTGGATCAACACCGCGGGCTTGAATGTGGTGGTACTTGGCGGTGGCGATACGGCGATGGACTGCGTGCGAACCGCATTACGCCACGGGGCGGCGAACGTCACCTGTGCGTATCGTCGCGATGAAGCCAATATGCCGGGGTCAAAAAAAGAGGTCAAAAACGCCCGTGAAGAGGGAGCCGCGTTTGAATTCAACGTCCAGCCAGTCAACATTGAGCTGGATAAATCCGGCAAGGTGAAAGGCGTTCGCCTGCTGCGTACCCAGCTTGGAGAGCCGGATGCAAAAGGTCGTCGCAAACCAGTACCAGTTGAGGGCAGTGAATTTGTGATGCCTGCGGATGCGGTCATCATGGCCTTCGGCTTTAACCCGCACTCTATGCCGTGGCTTGAATCGCAGGGGGTGCAGGTAGACGACTGGGGACGCATCGCCGCCAGTGTGAACAGTCATTACCGTTACCAGACCAGTAATACGAAGATTTTTGCTGGTGGTGATGCGGTTCGTGGTGCAGATCTTGTGGTCACGGCGATGGCGGAAGGTCGCCATGCCGCACAGGGCATGATGCGCTGGATGGGCGTGAAAACACCCGGCGGGCATTAATTCTCCGTCGCGACAAACCAGGCTCCGCCGCGTAATATGTAGCTGACTGTATTACGGTGTGGAGCCTGTATGTCGTTTAAAATTGACCTCATTAAAGACAAAGTCCTTTCTGATAACTATTTCATTCTGCGCAATATTACCTACGATCTGACACGTAATAACGGTGAAGTGATCCAGCATAAACGCGAGGTTTATGACCGGGGTAACGGCGCGACTATCCTGTTGTACAACCGTGAAAAACGGACAGTGGTGTTGATTCGCCAGTTCCGTATTGCGACCTGGGTTAACGGCAATAAAGACGGTCGTTTGATTGAAACCTGCGCGGGTCTGCTTGATAACGACGAGCCAGAAGTGTGCATTCGCAAAGAGGCTATCGAAGAGACAGGCTACCAGGTGGGTGAAGTACAAAAGGTCTTCGAGCTCTACATGTCTCCGGGTGGGGTGACTGAAATCGTCTACTTCTTTATTGCCGAGTATGATGAAAGCACACGAGCCAACAGCGGTGGCGGTGTTGAGGATGAAGATATTGAAGTGCTGGAATTGCCGTTTAGCGAGGCGCTTTCTATGGTTTCGAACGGAGATATTCGAGACGGCAAAGCGGTGATTTTATTACAATATTTAAAATCATCAGGTCTAATGGATTGATTTTATTGTAGTTAATAACCTGCATTTTAGATAAATCTATCCGACAATTCTGATTGAGCGGCAGGCGTGGTAGCACGAAGATACGCGGGTTGTGTGTTGCTATCTTCTTCCGGGGCTGTGTTATCCATGCGTTACCGCGTTTTGCTTGCTGTTCTTCTGGGCCTGTTGCCAGCTACCTTCTCATGGGCAGCTCCGGTGCAACAGTCTTTTTCTGACTGGCAAGTAACCTGTAATAATCAAAACTTCTGCGTGGCGCGTAATACGGGTATTCACAATGGCCTGGTGATGACGCTTGCCCGCAGTGCGGGTGCGCATACTGACGCTGCTCTACGTATTGATTTGGGTGGGCGGGAACTACCTCCGGCAAAAGAACCTGCCATTGCTCCCCGCTTGCGTCTTGATGACGCTGTACTTCCTCTGGGTACCGACCAGTGGCAGATAACGCCCTGGCATCTGATGACGGATAATGCAGTCGCCATTACCGCTTTCCTGCAAACCATTCAGGAAGCGCAGAGCATTTCGCTACAGGACGGGAAGGGGACAATTTCCTTGGTTGGGCTGAAGGCCGCGCTGCTTTTTATTGATGCACAGCAAAAACGTGTGGGCAGTGAAACGGCGTGGATTAAAAAAGGCGACGATCCGCCACTGAGCGTTCCGCCTGCGCCTGCTCTGAAAGAAGTTGCACTGGTTAACCCCACCCCCACACCGCTTACGCACGAAGAACTCAATGACCTGCTCGATTACGGCAACTGGCGGATGAACAACAGCCAGTGTTCGCTCGATCCTATGCGCCGGGAAGTGCGGGTTACGGCACTGACGGATGACAAAGCACTGTTGATCATTGATTGTGAGGCCGGTGCCTACAATACGGTGGAGCTGGCCTGGCTGGTGTCACGGGAAAAACCTTTTGCTTCACGGCCGGTAAATCTTAAGCTGCCTTTTACCCCTTCCAACGGCAGTAACGATCTTGAATTGATGAATGCGACCTTTGATGAAAAAACGCGTGAGCTGACGACGTTAACAAAAGGTCGTGGGCTAGCGGATTGCGGAGTGATGACGCGGTGGCGGTTCAACGGCCAGCGCTTCAACCTGGTGCGCTACGCCGAAGAACCGAAATGTGATAACTGGCATGGGCCAGATGCCTGGCCCACTCTTTGGGTTACGCGTTAAACCTTAATCACGCGTTTGGCTTTCTCAACCACGTTTTCAACGGTGAAGCCGAAGTACGGGAAGAGCTTATCGGCAGGGGCCGATTCCCCGTAGCCTGTCATACCCACAATCACCCCTTTCAGGCCGACATATTTGTACCAGTAGTCTGCGATACCGGCTTCCACGGCCACGCGGGCGCTGACGTCGGATGGCAGAACCGACTCCCGGTATTGCTCATCCTGGGCATCAAAAATGTCGGTTGACGGCAGGGAAACTACCCGCACTTTGTGCCCGTCCTGACTCAGTTTTTCTGCCGCTTTGACGGTGATTTCAATCTCTGAGCCTGTGGCGATCAAAATCAGATCCGGCTTACCGTCTGTGTCTTTCAGGATATAACCACCTTTGGCGATCGCTTTTACCTGTTCCGGCGTTCTGTCCATCTGTGCCAGATTTTGACGTGAAAGAATAAGCGCTGTCGGGCCAGTATGGCGCTCAACTGCCAGCTTCCAGCCCACCGCCGCCTCCACCTGATCGCAAGGACGCCAGGTGCTGAAGTTAGGTGTCAGGCGCAGGCTGGCGAGCTGTTCGACCGCCTGGTGCGTTGGCCCATCTTCCCCTAGACCAATCGAGTCATGGGTATAGACCATAATCTGCCGCGCTTTCATCAGAGCTGCCATACGCGCCGCGTTACGGGCATATTCAACAAACATCAGGAAGGTGGCGGTGTAAGGGACAAAGCCGCCGTGATGGGCGATACCGTTGGCGATTGCTGTCATCCCAAATTCACGTACACCGTAGTGAATGTAATTACCCGCCGGATCTTCTTTCAGTGAGTGCGAGCCGGACCAGATGGTGAGGTTACTGGGCGCCAAATCCGCAGAGCCACCCAGCAGTTCGGGGAGCACAGGGCCGAGGATGTTGAGTGCATTCTGCGAGGCTTTACGGGTGGCGATTTTAGCCGGTTCTGCCTGCAGTTTTTCAATATAGCCCTGGGTTATTTTCTCCCAGTCCTCAGGCAAACCACCGCTCATGCGTCGGGTAAACTCAGCGGCCAGTTCAGGGTGTGCTTTTTTATAGGCGGCAAATTTGTCATTCCAGCCGTGTTGCGCTTTTTCACCACGCTCGCGGGCATCCCAGGCTTTATAGATCTCTTTCGGGATTTCGAAGGCCGGGTATTTCCAGCCCAGTTTCTGGCGGGTTAATGCTACCTCTTCTTCACCCAGCGCAGAGCCGTGCGACTCTTCTTTCCCGGCTTTATTCGGCGAGCCAAAACCAATCACCGTGCGGCAGATAATCAGCGACGGTTTGTCTTTCACGCTTTGCGCTTCCTTGATGGCTTTTTTGAGCGCCTCAGGATCGTGCCCGTCTATCTCATGCACGACGTGCCAGTGATAGGCCTCAAACCGTTTGGCGGTATCGTCGGTAAACCAGCCTTCAGTTTCTCCGTCGATAGAGATACCGTTGTGGTCATAAAACCCTATCAATTTGCCCAGACCCAGCGTGCCTGCGAGTGAACTGACTTCGTGGGAAATCCCCTCCATCAGGCAGCCATCGCCCATAAACACATAGGTGTAGTGATCGACAATGTCATGCCCAGGCTGGTTGAACTGGGCTGCAAGGGTGCGTTCCGCAATCGCCAGACCCACTGCATTTGCCAGCCCCTGACCCAGCGGGCCGGTAGTAGTTTCAACGCCCGGTGTATAGCCGATTTCCGGGTGCCCTGGCGTTTTGGAATGCAACTGGCGGAAGTTTTTCAACTCCTCAATCGGCAAATCGTAACCGCTCAGGTGCAGCAGGCTGTACAGCAGCATTGAGGCGTGGCCGTTTGAGAGAATAAAGCGGTCACGGTCATACCAGGTGGGGTCGGTGGGATTGTGCTTCAGAAAATCATTCCATAGCACTTCGGCGATATCCGCCATGCCCATTGGTGCACCGGGGTGACCAGAATTGGCTTTTTGTACCGCGTCCATACTGAGGGCACGAATCGCATTAGCGAGCTCTTTACGGGACATCATTCTCTCCTTGGTCAGGGTTAAAATTTTGCGGCGATCAGATCTTCGAGTTTGCGTTGGTCGACGGCGAACAGGCGGATGCCGTCTGACAGTTTTTCTACGGCCATGGGATCCTGATTATGTTCCCAGCGGAACTGCGCTTCGGTGAGGGGCTCCGGCCGTGGGAAACTTTGGGAAGGTGGGACGAGTTTGCGTTCAACGATACCTTCCTGTTCATGCAGCTTTTTGAGCAGGTCAGGGGAGATGGTCAGTCTGTCACAACCCGCCAGCGCCAGTACTTGTTCGGTACGACGGAAACTCGCCCCCATCACAATGGTCTGGTAGCGGTGCTGCTTAAAGTAATCGTAGATATTACGTACCGATTTCACCCCTGGGTCTTCATCCACCACATACGGGTCCATGGGTTTGCGCTGCTGATACCAGTCGTAAATACGTCCGACAAACGGGGAAATTAAAAAGACGCCCGCTTCGGCGCAGGCGCGTGCCTGAGCAAAGGAGAACAGCAGCGTCAGGTTGCACTTGATCCCCTCTTTTTCCAGCTCCTCTGCAGCACGGATCCCTTCCCAGGTTGAAGCGAGTTTGATCAGAATGCGTGATTTATCGATCCCCAGTTCCTGATAGAGACCGACAAGCTTGCGGGCTTTGGCGACGCTTTTCTCTTTATCGTACGAGAGACGCGCATCGACTTCGGTAGAGACGCGGCCCGGAATGCTTTTGAGAATTTCCTGACCAAAATTGACCGCCAGTTTGTCACAGGCTTCTGCCACCTGCTGTTCCTGGGTTTTACCGTGGCTTTTGCCATAGGTAATGGCGTCGTCGATCAGGTGCTTAAAGTGGTCAAGGGCGGCTGCTTTCAGGAGCAGAGAAGGGTTGGTGGTGGCATCTTCTGGTTGATAGTGACGAATGGATTCTATATCGCCGCTGTCCGCCACCACGGTGGTGAACTGTTTGATGCCGTCTAAATGATTCATAGTCATTCTCCTTTAACAACAGGGTGTTATATGAATTTTTCGAAATGTAGTGCCGTCAGAAATGTGATGTGCATAACCAAAAAGCATAGCAGACCGGGGCTGTTCTGCTTCCGCAGGGTTGTAACAATCGTGTTATGAATTGATAGCAATTTTTGTTATGGCGTCGTCAGACTTTGGAGGTGTTCAAAGTTTGAGAAAAGCGCAGGGGACATACTGGTCGGTGCATTTGGACAGTTTACGCTTCACATCTGAAAGATACGTGAAAGGAACAGCAAATGGACGACCAGTTAAAACAAAGTGCCCTCGATTTCCACGAATTCCCCCAACCGGGGAAAATCCAGGTTTCACCAACGAAACCGCTCGCCACACAGCGCGATCTGGCGCTGGCCTACTCCCCCGGCGTTGCCGCTCCCTGCCTTGAGATAGCGAAAGATCCGCTGGCAGCTTACAAATACACGGCGCGTGGCAACCTGGTTGCCGTTGTCTCCAACGGGACTGCGGTGCTGGGGCTGGGGAACATTGGTGCGCTGGCCGGTAAGCCAGTGATGGAAGGGAAGGGGGTACTGTTTAAGAAATTTGCGGGCATTGATGTGTTCGACATTGAAGTCGATGAACATGACCCGGACAAGCTTATCGATGTGGTGGCGGCGCTGGAGCCGACCTTCGGTGGCATCAACCTTGAAGACATCAAAGCGCCGGAGTGTTTCTACATTGAAGCCAAACTGCGCGAACGGATGAATATTCCCGTGTTCCATGATGACCAGCACGGGACCGCGATCATCAGTACGGCAGCCATTCTTAATGGTTTACGCGTGGTGGAGAAAAACCTCTCCGATGTGCGCATGGTGGTCTCCGGGGCAGGGGCTGCAGCAATCGCCTGTATGAACCTGCTGGTGGCGCTGGGTATGCAAAAGCACAACATTGTGGTGTGCGATTCCAAAGGCGTTATCTACAAAAACCGTGAAGCCAACATGGCGGAAACCAAAGCGGAGTATGCCGTTGACGATGACGGTAAGCGTACGCTGGCGGATGTGGTGGACGGCGCGGATATTTTCCTTGGCTGTTCAGGCCCGAAAGTGCTTACGCCGGAGATGGTGAAAAAGATGGCCCGTCAGCCGCTGATCCTTGCGCTGGCCAACCCGGAGCCGGAAATTCTGCCACCACTGGCCAGAGAGGTGCGCCCGGATGCGATTATCTGCACCGGTCGCTCTGACTATCCGAACCAGGTGAATAACGTCCTCTGCTTCCCGTTCATTTTCCGGGGGGCGCTGGACGTCGGCGCGACGGCAATCAACGAAGAGATGAAGCTCGCTGCCGTGCATGCCATTGCAGAACTGGCGCACGCTGAACAAAGCGAAGTCGTTGCTTCGGCTTATGGCGATCAGGATCTGAGTTTTGGCCCTGATTATCTGATCCCCAAACCGTTTGACCCACGTCTGATCGTCAAGATCGCACCAGCAGTCGCGAAAGCGGCGATGGATTCGGGTGTGGCGACGCGACCGATTAAAGACATGGATGCGTACGTCGACAAGCTCACCGAGTTTGTCTACAAAACCAATCTGTTTATGAAGCCGATTTTCTCCCTGGCACGTAAAGATCCCAAACGTGTGGTGCTGACCGAAGGGGAAGAGCCGCGTGTGCTGCACGCCACCCAGGAGTTGGTATCACTAGGGCTGGCAAAACCGATCCTGATTGGTCGTCCTGGCGTTATTGAGATGCGCATCCAGAAACTGGGGCTGCAAATTCGCCCGGATGTGGATTTCGAAATCGTCAACAATGAGTCGGATCCGCGCTTCAAAGAGTACTGGACGGAATACTTCAGCATCATGAAGCGCCGTGGCGTGACGCAAGAGCAGGCGCAGCGGGCGGTGATCAGTGATACCACAGTGATTGGCGCCATCATGGTCCATCGTGGCGAAGCAGATGCGATGATCTGTGGCACCATCGGCGATTACCATGAGCACTATAGTGTGGTGCAGGAGATCTTCGGTCATCGCGAAGGGGTGCATGCGGCAGGGGCGATGAATGCGCTGCTGTTGCCAAGCGGCAATACCTTTATCGCCGACACCTACGTGAATGAGGACCCGACCGCAGAACAACTGGCAGAAATTACCCTCCTTGCGGCAGAGACGGTGCGCCGTTTTGGTATAGAGCCCAAGGTGGCGCTACTGTCCCACTCGCAGTTTGGTTCGTCGAAATCACTGGCGGCAACAAAGATGCGCGACACCCTGGCGTTGGTGCGTGAGCGAGCGCCGGATTTGATGATTGACGGGGAGATGCACGGTGATGCCGCGCTGGTCGAAAGCATTCGTCATGAGCGGATGCCGGACAGCCCGCTTAAAGGCTCTGCCAACATTCTCATTATGCCTAACGTGGAGGCCGCACGTATTAGTTACAACTTACTGCGTGTTTCCAGCTCTGAAGGGGTGACAGTCGGACCGGTGTTGATGGGCGTGGCGAAACCGGTACATGTGCTGACGCCAATTGCTTCGGTCAGACGCATTGTGAATATGGTGGCACTGGCGGTGGTGGAGGCGCAGACGCAGCCGCTTTGATTTGTCCCGACTCTCCCCGAATGGGGAGAGTGCGAGGAAGCGTTAAATCCACTTCCTCACCTGAATAAACTCACTCAAGGCAGCTTCCGGGCTGCCTTCTTCTGGCTGGTAGTTGTATTCCCAGCGCACCAGTGGCGGCATCGACATTAAAATCGACTCGGTACGCCCACCGGTTTGCAGCCCAAACAATGTGCCGCGATCCCACACCAGATTAAACTCAACGTAGCGGCCACGGCGGTAAAGCTGGAATTCTCGCTCACGCTCGCCATACGCAATGTCTTTGCGACGTTCAACAATCGGCAGATAAGCCTCAGTGTAGCCTTCTCCCACCGCCTGCATAAAAGCAAAGCAGGTATCGAAATCCGGCGTGTTCAAATCATCAAAGAACAGACCGCCAATACCGCGCTGCTCGTCGCGGTGTTTGAGATGGAAATAGTCGTCACACCACTTTTTGTAGCGCGGATAAACCTCTTCCCCGAACGGCTGACACAGGTCATGGGCCGTCTGGTGCCAGTGAATGGCATCTTCTTCAAAGCCGTAGAACGGCGTCAAATCAAAGCCGCCACCAAACCACCAGACCGGATCGGCTCCGGGTTTTTCCGCAATGAAAAAGCGCACGTTAGCATGGCTGGTCGGCACATAGGGGTTACGCGGATGCACCACCAGTGATACCCCCATCGCTTCGAAACTGCGCCCGGCCAGTTCAGGGCGGTGCGCGGTCGCCGAAGCCGGCATTGCCGTTCCGGTGACATGGGAAAAATTCACCCCCGCCTGTTCGAAAATGCCACCCTCACGCAGCACCCGGCTGCGCCCGCCGCCACCCGCTTCGCGCTGCCAGTTATCTTCGCTGAAGGTTGCACCGTCAATCGCTGACAGTCGCTGACAAATATCATCCTGCAATTTAAGCAGGAAGGCTTTCACATCATGGGTATCGGGAAGGGTCATCAGCGTTTCGTCGAATGAGCTTTGTGATTATCAAACCAGTTAAAGTAACTGATCACACCGGAAGCAATGGCACTGGCAATTTTTTGACGAAATGCCGTTGTACCCAGCAATTTCTCTTCCTGCGGGTTAGTAATAAAGGACGTTTCAACCAACACGGAGGGAATTGACGGTGATTTTAGCACCACAAAGGCGGCCTGTTCCGTGTTACGACTGTGCAAGCGGTGAACGGGTTTAATCTGGCGCAGGATGTGTGAACCGAGCGTCAGGCTATTTTTGATGGTGTCGGTCTGCACCAGATCAAACAAGACCTGCTGCAACAGATGATCTTTGTCGGTGGCTTTTTTGCCCGCGACATCATCGGCGGCGTTCTCACGATCAGAGAGGTATTTCGCCATGGCGCTACTGGCCCCACGGTTGGATAACGCAAACACCGATGCACCTGCTGCGCTGGGATTGGTGAAACCATCTGCGTGAATTGACATAAACAAATCCGCGCCGTGCTGGTGGGCGATCTCCACACGATCATACAACGGGATAAATGTATCTCCACTACGGGTGAGGCGTGCATCAATGCCGTGGTTTCGCAGCAACGTGCGAACATTTTTGGCGATTGCCAGCACCACGTGTTTCTCTTTCGAGCCGTTACCGCCAATGGCCCCGGTATCAATGCCGCCATGACCGGGATCGAGCATAACGATACGTTTCCCGCCTGCCTTTTTGGCTTTTACCGGGCTATGACCGGTGCTGGTTTTAAGGGCTGTATCTTCTTTTGCGATGGCTCGTGACATGCCGCTCAGGGTCAAAGCGGCGAGGCCTGCTTTGAGAATCTGACGGCGCGAGGTGAATATTTTTAACGGTTTTGAAGTGCTCATACGGTCAGTCTTATTATCCATAGTCCCTGGTGTTATATCGTATCGTCCAGGCCGTTACGACAGTCCTTAGTAATAAAAGTTTTACTTTTCATTTCAATACGTGACAGAGTGACATTATGCCATTTCCCCGTCTCGATTTCGCCGGATATTGGCGGCAGCGGCCGTTCGCGCCATAATCACCATAATTTCAGCTAAAAGGGGCAAACAAACCATGGAGATACGCGTTTTTCGCCAGGACGACTTTGACGAAGTGGTCACCCTGTGGGAGCGTTGCGAGCTGTTGCGTCCGTGGAATGATCCGGAAATGGACATCGAACGCAAAATTAATCACGACGTCAGTCTTTTTTTGGTCGCTGAAGTGAACGGCGAAGTTGTTGGCACGGTGATGGGCGGCTATGACGGCCATCGTGGCTCGGCGTACTACCTTGGTGTGCATCCTGAATTTCGTGGTCGCGGTATCGCCAATGCCTTATTAAGTCGCCTTGAGAAAAAGCTTATTGCTCGCGGATGCCCAAAAATCAACATTATGGTGCGTGAAGATAATGATGTTGTACTCGGCATGTATGAACGACTGGGATATGAGCACACGGATTCACTGAGCTTAGGTAAGCGTTTGATCGAAGATGAAGAATATTGAGTTTTCGCCTGCGGATTACGACAGCCATGGTCGACTGCGGCTGCCGTTTTTGTTCTGGTGTGTATTGTTGTTACAGGCGCGGACCTGGGTTCTTTTTATGATGGCGGGAGCATCACGCGGGCAGGGAGATGCACTACTCACGCTCTTTTATCCCGATCATGATGCGTTCTGGTGGGGATTGCTGCCCGGAGGCCCCGCCGTGCTGGCTTTTCTCATTTGTGGGCGTCGGCAGTTATTTCCCCGCATCTGGCGCGCATTACGCCCCCTGTTAATTGTCGCGCAAATCGCCTTACTGGTGTGGCAACCCCTGTTATGGCTGAACGGTGAGACCCTCAGCGGCATTGGGTTAGCCCTTGTCGTGGTGGATCTGGTTGCGTTGGGCTGGTTACTCACCAACCCTCGGTTATATGCCTGTTTTCATCAGGATGAACATTAACGGGCACTTTTTGCCTTTACGGCACTCCAAGAGCCGTTGAGTTAACAAGAAAGGAAGTTACGATGAAGTCCCTGCGTTTAGGTATATGCGCTATGGCGCTGGTGTTGTCCGGCTGTTCCACTCTCTCTTCCATCAACTGGTCTGCGGCGAATCCGTGGAACTGGTTTGGCTCATCAGCGGAAGTGAGCGAGCAGGGTGTGGGCAATATTACTGCCAGCACGGCGCTTGATGAAAAAGCCATTAACGATGCGCTGGGCGGTGACTACCATCTGCGTAGCGGTATGAAGACCGAAAAGGGCAACATTATTCGTTATTTCGAAGCGCTGAAAGAGGATAAGGTTGCGCTGATCGTGAACGGCGAAAATGGCACGGTGAGCCAGGTTGATGTGCTCGACAGCAGCATTGAAACGGCAAAAGGGACCAAAATCGGTACGCCGTTCAGTGAGCTTTACGATAAAGCCTTCGGCCAGTGTGCGGCGGCAACGGGTGATGACAGCAAGGGGGTGGAGTGTAAAGCGCCTGAAAGTCAGCATATCAGCTTTGTGTTTACCGGTGAATGGAACGGCCCGGAAGGACTTATGCCCTCTGATGATGCGCTTAAATCCTGGAAACTGCACAAGATTATCTGGCGACGTTAATACAGTCTGCGGTTCCGCTCTCTGAACAAAAACGGGTACAATAACCCCAACAATGCCACGGTTGCGTGGCATCTTTTTTTCAGGAGGAACGATGACTCAGGTTCAAAGCGGCATATTGCCAGAACATTGCCGTGCGGCAATTTGGATTGAAGCCAACGTCGTGGGCAGTCTGGATGCCCTGCGTGAAGGCTGTAAAGTATTTATCGATAAACTGACGACCTTCGAGGCGGCATTCCCTGATGCAGCTGCAGGTGCTGTTGTGGCCTTTGGCAATACCGTCTGGCGGGAACTGAGCGCAGGCGTTGGGGCAGAAGAGTTGAAAGATTTTGCCCCTCTGGGCAAAGGCCTGGCGCCTGCCACGCAACATGATGTCCTCATTCACATTCTTTCTTTGCGCCACGATGTGAATTTTTCTATTGCTCAGGCCGCGCTGGCGGCGTTTGGTGATACGCTCGAAATCAAAGAAGAGACACACGGATTCCGTTGGGTTGAAGACCGTGATTTAAGCGGCTTCGTCGACGGCACCGAAAACCCGGCGGGTGAAGAAAAACGTCGCGACGTTGCGGTCATCAAAGAAGGTGTCGATGCTGGTGGCAGCTATGTGCTGGTGCAGCGTTGGGAGCATAATCTCAAGCAGCTTAACCGCATGAGCGTGGGCGATCAGGAGATGATGATCGGGCGAACTAAACAGGCGAATGAAGAGATAGACGGTGACGATCGCCCGGTAACCTCTCACCTGACCCGTGTTGACCTCAAGGAAGACGGCAAAGGCCTGAAAATTGTGCGCCAGAGCCTGCCTTATGGCACTGCCAGTGGTATTCACGGCCTGTATTTTTGTGCCTACTGTGCACGGTTATATAACATCGAGCAGCAATTACTGAGTATGTTCGGTGATGCTGATGGCAAGCGTGATGCGATGTTACGCTTCACAAAACCGGTCACTGGCGGGTACTATTTTGCTCCGTCGATAGAACGACTGCTGGCACTGTAATTCTTCTTTCCCTGCCCGGTTTCCTGCTTATTCGTGCAAGCAACCGGGAGCCGGGGCATCTATCCAGAAATGCTTATTCTCTTTTTAACTTCCAAAGCACCAAACGGTATATAAAACCGTTACTGGTTTCATACTCGTTATAAATAAACTGAAGGCCATATCGTCATCATCGAATAAGGGTGCGCAATGACCGTTAATGTAGTGAAAAAAGGATATCTGACACTGACAGCGTTGATGCTGTTGGCTGCACAGGCGCAAGCGACGGAGTTGTTGAACAGTTCTTATGATGTTTCTCGTGAGCTGTTCGCTGCCCTGAACCCACCCTTTGAACAGCAGTGGGCGAAAGATAACGCGGGCGACGCGTTGACGATCAAGCAATCTCACGCTGGCTCCTCTAAACAGGCACTGGCGATTCTGCAGGGCTTAAAGGCAGATGTAGTGACCTACAACCAGGTGACTGACGTCCAGATCCTGCATGACAAAGGCAACCTTATTCCGGCGAACTGGCAGAGCCGTTTGCCAAACAATAGCTCACCGTTCTACTCCACCATGGGGTTCCTGGTGCGCAAAGGCAACCCGAAAAACATTCATGACTGGAATGACCTGGTGCGTTCTGACGTGAAGCTGATTTTCCCGAATCCAAAAACGTCCGGTAACGCACGCTATACCTACCTGGCGGCATGGGGTGCTGCGGATAAATCTGACGGTGGTGATAAAGCCAAAACCCAGCAGTTCATGACGCAGTTCCTGAAAAACGTCGAAGTGTTTGATACCGGTGGCCGTGGGGCGACCACCACCTTTGCGGAACGTGGTCTTGGCGATGTGCTGATAAGCTTTGAATCGGAAGTGAACAACATTCGTAAGCAGTACGAAGATCAGGGCTTTGAAGTCGTGATCCCGAAAACCAATATTCTGGCAGAGTTCCCGGTGGCCTGGGTCGACAAAAACGTCGAAGCTAACGGGACTGAGAAAGCGGCGAAAGCCTATCTTAACTATCTCTACAGCCCGCAGGCCCAGACGATCATTACCGATTACTACTATCGCGTGAACAACCCCAAAGTGATGGATGCGTTGAAAGACAAGTTCCCGCAGACCGAGCTCTTCCGCGTGGAAGACAAGTTTGGCAGCTGGCCTGAAGTGATGAAAACCCACTTCAACAGCGGTGGTGAGTTAGACAAATTGCTGGCGGCGGGGCGTAAGTAATGTTTGCAGTTTCCTCCAGACGTGTGCTGCCCGGCTTTACCTTAAGCCTCGGGACCAGCCTGTTGTTCGTCTGTCTGATTTTGTTGTTACCGCTGAGTGCGCTGGTAATGCAACTGGCGCAGATGAGCTGGGCGCAGTACTGGGAAGTCATCACCAATCCTCAGGTGGTGGCGGCCTATAAAGTGACGCTACTCTCGGCGTTTGTGGCGTCCATTTTCAACGGCGTGTTTGGTTTGTTGATGGCGTGGATTTTAACCCGCTACCGTTTTCCGGGCCGTACTTTGCTGGATGCGCTGATGGATTTACCGTTCGCGCTGCCCACGGCGGTTGCGGGTCTGACGCTGGCGTCACTGTTTTCGGTGAACGGTTTTTATGGCCAATGGCTGGCGATGCTAGATATCAAAGTGACCTATACCTGGCTGGGTATCGCCGTGGCGATGGCGTTCACCAGCATCCCGTTTGTGGTGCGTACCGTACAACCGGTACTGGAAGAACTTGGCCCGGAATATGAAGAGGCAGCAGAGACGCTGGGTGCGACTCGCTGGCAGAGCTTTAGCAAAGTGGTACTGCCGGAGCTTTCCCCGGCGCTGTTGGCCGGTGTGGCGCTCTCGTTCACCCGTAGTCTTGGCGAATTTGGGGCCGTCATTTTTATCGCCGGGAATATTGCCTGGAAGACGGAAGTAACCTCACTGATGATTTTCGTGCGCCTGCAGGAGTTTGATTATCCGGCGGCGAGCGCAATCGCCTCCGTCATCCTCGCGGCATCGTTGTTGTTGCTGTTCTCCATCAACACGCTGCAAAGTCGTTTTGGTCGACGTGTGGTAGGTCACTAATGGCGGAAGTTACTGAATTGAAACGCTATGACAGCCCCCGTATTAACTGGGGAAAATGGTTTCTGATTGGCACCGGGATTACGGTTTCTGCATTTATCCTTGTGGTGCCGATGGTCTACATCTTCGTGCATGCCTTCAGCAAAGGTTTGGCTCCGGTATTGCAGAATCTGGCTGACCCGGACATGCTGCACGCCATCTGGTTGACGGTGCTGATTGCGCTGATTTCAGTTCCGGTGAACCTGGTGTTCGGTACGCTACTGGCCTGGCTGGTAACGCGCTTTGATTTCCCTGGCCGTCAGTTGTTGCTCACCCTGCTTGATATTCCTTTCGCGGTTTCGCCCGTTGTGGCTGGCCTCGTTTACCTGCTTTTTTATGGCTCCAATGGCCCGCTGGGGCCGTGGCTCGATGCGCATAACCTGCAAATCATGTTCGCCTGGCCGGGCATGGTGCTGGTGACTATCTTCGTTACCTGCCCATTCGTGGTACGTGAACTGGTGCCGGTGATGTTGAGCCAGGGCAGTCAGGAAGATGAAGCGGCAGTTCTGTTAGGTGCATCAGGCTGGCAGATGTTTAAGCGCGTCACACTGCCAAACATTCGCTGGGCGCTGCTGTACGGTGTGGTGCTGACCAATGCGCGTGCTATTGGTGAGTTTGGTGCGGTATCGGTGGTGTCGGGATCGATTCGCGGTGAGACGCTCTCGCTGCCGCTGCAAATTGAATTACTGGAACAGGACTACAACACGGTGGGTTCCTTTACCGCCGCAGCCCTGCTGACATTAATGGCTATTTTGACGTTGTTTTTAAAGAGTGCAGTGCAATGGCGTTTGAACAATCAGGAAAAACGCGCGCAGCAGGAGGGAAATCATGAGCATTGAGATTGCCAATATTAAGAAGTCGTTTGGTCGCACCCAGGTGCTGAATGATATCTCGCTGGATATCCCTTCCGGACAAATGGTCGCCTTGCTGGGGCCGTCAGGTTCCGGGAAAACCACGTTGCTTCGCATCATTGCTGGTCTTGAACATCAGACCAGCGGGCGTATTCGTTTTCACGGCACTGACGTGAGCCGCATTCACGCCCGTGAGCGTAAAGTGGGCTTTGTGTTCCAGCACTATGCGCTGTTCCGCCATATGAACGTTTTCGACAACATCGCTTTCGGTTTGACCGTGTTGCCAAAGCGCGAACGCCCGGACTCCGCGACAATCAAAGCAAAAGTGACCAAGCTGCTTGAGATGGTGCAGCTTGCCCATCTGGCCGATCGTTTCCCTGCACAACTCTCAGGTGGTCAGAAACAGCGTGTGGCACTGGCCCGTGCATTGGCTGTAGAGCCGCAAATTCTGCTGCTGGATGAGCCGTTTGGTGCACTGGATGCGCAGGTGCGTAAAGAGCTTCGTCGCTGGCTACGCCAGCTCCATGAAGAGCTAAAATTTACCAGCGTGTTCGTGACTCATGATCAGGAAGAGGCGATGGAAGTCGCGGATCGCGTGGTGGTGATGAGCCAGGGTAACATCGAACAAGCTGATGCGCCGAATCAGGTTTGGCGTGAACCTGCAACCCGCTTCGTACTGGAGTTTATGGGCGAAGTGAACCGCCTGAGAGGCACCATCAGCGGTGGGCAATTCCATGTGGGCGCACATCGCTGGCCGCTGGGCTATACCCCGGCGCACCAGGGCGAGGTTGATCTGTTCCTGCGCCCGTGGGAAGTGGACATCAGCCGCCGTACCAGCCTGGATTCACCGCTGCCGGTACAGGTTCTGGAAGCTACTCCGAAAGGGCATTACACCCAACTGGTGGTACAACCGCTGGGCTGGCACGACGAGCCATTAAGCGTTGTATTGACCGGTGATGACGCGCCAGAGCGCGGTGAGCGCTTGTTTGTTGGTTTGCAGAATGCGCGCCTGTACTCGGGTAATGAGCGGATTGAAAACCGCGAGGAGCTTGCTCTCGCAGAATCTGCCTGATAGGTTATTGCATCAGAAATTGTTGCCGGGTGGCACTGCGCTTACCCGGCCTACAGGTTAGATGCGATTTGTAGGCCCGGTATGCGAATGCGCGACCGGGCTTTTTTATTGGACAGGGTAAGTGAACAATACATTAGAACAAACCATCGGCAACACACCGCTGGTCAGGTTGCAGCGCCTGGGCCCGGACAACGGCAGCGAGATTTGGGTCAAACTGGAAGGTAATAACCCGGCGGGATCCGTCAAAGACCGAGCTGCTTTATCCATGATTGTTGAAGCGGAAAAGCGCGGGGAAATTCAACCCGGCGATGTGCTGATTGAAGCGACCAGCGGCAATACCGGCATTGCACTGGCAATGATTGCGGCGCTGAAAGGCTACCGCATGAAGTTGCTGATGCCAGACAACATGAGCCAGGAACGTCGTGCGGCCATGCGCGCCTACGGTGCGGAGCTGGTTCTGGTGTCCAAAGAGCAGGGCATGGAAGGGGCTCGGGACCTGGCGCTTGAGATGGCCAATCGCGGTGAAGGCAAGCTACTGGATCAATTTAATAACCCAGATAACCCTTACGCGCACTACACCACCACTGGGCCAGAAATCTGGCAGCAAACGGGCGGGCGAATTACCCATTTCGTCTCCAGTATGGGTACTACCGGCACCATCACCGGTGTCTCACGGTTCCTGCGCGAGCAAGAAAGAGCAGTGGCAATAGTGGGTTTGCAGCCGGAAGAGGGGAGCAGCATTCCGGGTATCCGCCGCTGGCCTGCGGAATACATGCCAGGCATTTTCAATGCTAGCCTGGTGGACGAGGTCCTGGATATTCATCAGCGTGATGCGGAAAACACCATGCGTGCGCTGGCAGTGCGGGAAGGCATTTTCTGTGGCGTCAGCTCCGGTGGTGCAGTGGCAGGCGCGATCCGCATCGCGCAGGCAAATCCTGGTGCCGTTGTGGTCGCCATTATTTGCGATCGCGGAGATCGTTATCTCTCCACTGGCGTGTTTGGTGAGGAAAGTTACTCTCAGGGAGCGGGTATTTAATTATGGAAATGATTCTTTTCAGAGACAAAACCCGTGCGCAGCAGACCGACATCGTCGCCGTGCAGTCGCAGGTGGTATACGGTAGTGTCGGCAACAGCATAGCGGTGCCCAACATTCGTCAGCATCGTTTGAATGTGACGGCCGTGCCTACCGTGCTGTTCAGCAATACTCCGCACTACGATACTTTCTACGGAGGAATTATTCCTGACGATTGGTTCAGCGGCTATCTACAGGCGCTGGAAGAGCGTGACGTGCTGCGTGAACTGAAAGCGGTCACCACCGGCTATATGGGCAGCGCCAGTCAGATTGCGATTCTGGCGAAATGGCTGACTGCCGTGAAAGAAAAGCACCCGCAATTGCTGATCCTGGTTGATCCGGTGATCGGTGATACGGACAGCGGGATCTACGTCAAACCAGATATCCCTCGTGCTTATTGCGAACATTTGCTGCCGCTGGCGCAAGGGATCACTCCAAACGTTTTCGAGCTGGAAATTCTCAGCGGTAAGCCGTGCCGTGATATCGACAGCGCCGTTGAGGCTGCGAAAGGATTGCTGTCTGATTCCCTGAAATGGGTGGCAATCACCAGCGCGCCCGTTGCATCTGATGGCAACAGCATCCACGTGGTGCTGGTAACGGCGGAGGCAGTGGAAATCAGCACGCACCCGCGTATTGCAACCGATTTAAAAGGGACCGGCGATCTGTTCTGTTCTGAACTGGTGAGCAATATCGTTAAGGGCAAACCGCTTGCCGGGGCGATTCATGGTGCAGGCGATCGTGTGACCGATGTGATGCGTTATACGTTAGAAAAAGGCTACGACGAGCTCATTCTGCCCGCCTGACAAACAAAAATGGCGCCATTCGGCGCCATTTTTATTTTATCGGCAAGAATTACTTCTTGATGCGAATAACCGGGGTTTCACCCACGGTTACGCTGCCGGTAAGTTTGATCAGTTCTTTGATTTCGTCCATGTTGGAAATCACAACCGGCGTCAGGGTAGACTTGGCTTTTTCTTCCAGCAGTGGCAGATCGAATTCAATGACCGGGTCGCCAACTTTAACGCGCTGGCCTTCTTCTGCGATGCGTTTGAAACCTTCGCCTTTCAGTTCAACGGTATCAATACCGAAGTGAACGAACAGTTCGATGCCGCTATCCGATTCGATAGAGAAAGCATGGTTGGTTTCAAAAATTTTACCGATAGTACCGTCAACCGGCGCTACCATTTTGTTGCCGGTCGGTTTGATAGCAATGCCATCACCAACGATTTTCTCAGCGAAAACAACGTCCGGTACATCTTCAATATTGACGATTTCGCCGGAAAGCGGAGCAATAATCTCAATAGTTCCAGTATCTTTCTTATCGTCAGAAACCAGAGATTTCAGTTTATCGAACAAACCCATGATCTTCTCCTAAGCAGTAATTTGGGCCGCATCTCGTGGATTAGCAGATTGTTTTTTCTTCAATGAACTTGTTAACCAGCGTCATTAACTCGTCCGTTGTCGGTTGGGCAAGAGCCTGCTCTGCTAAAACCTTCGCATCTTCGAAGTTCGTATTGCGAATAATCTTCTTAATGCGCGGGATAGAAATGGCACTCATACTGAATTCATCCAGACCCATCCCCAGCAACAGAAGTGTAGCACGTTCGTCGCCTGCAAGCTCACCACACATGCCTGTCCACTTGCCTTCAGCATGAGATGCATCAATAACTTGCTTGATGAGGGTCAGTACAGACGGTGACATCGGCTGGTAAAGATGTGAAATCATATCATTACCGCGGTCAACTGCCAGGGTGTACTGCGTTAAATCATTGGTTCCGATACTAAAGAAATCAACTTCTTTGGCCAGGTGATGAGCGATGGTTGCCGCAGCGGGGGTCTCCACCATTACGCCAACTTCAATGGTCTCATCAAAGGCTTTACCTTCGTCACGCAGTTCCTGTTTGTAGATTTCGATCTCTTTTTTCAGTGCACGCACTTCTTCAACAGAGATGATCATCGGGAACATAATGCGCAGTTTACCGAAAGCTGAAGCACGCAGAATGGCGCGAACCTGGTCACGCAGAATCTCTTTGCGATCCATTGCGATACGCACTGCACGCCAGCCCAGGAACGGGTTCTCTTCTTTCGGGAAGTTCATGTACGGCAGCTCTTTGTCGCCGCCAATGTCCATGGTACGTACGATAACGGCCTGAGAGCCGCAGGCTTCAGCAACCGCTTTGTACGCAGAAAACTGCTCTTCTTCAGTCGGAAGAGAGTCACGGTCCATGAACAGGAATTCGGTACGATACAGGCCGACACCTTCTGCACCGTTACGCTCAGCACCTGCGACGTCGCGCACGGTACCGATGTTGGCACAGACTTCAACCTGGTGACCATCCAGCGTAATAGCCGGCAGGTCTTTAAGTTTAGCCAGTTCGGCTTTCTCTTCGGCAACCTGAGCCTGCGCGCTACGCAGAGTCTCGATCTCTTCTTCAGACGGGTTAACATAAACCTGGTTGTTAACGGCATCAAGAATCAGGTAGTCGTCGTTTTTAACCTGAGAGGTGACGCTGCCCGTCCCCACAATCGCTGGCAGTTCAAGTGAACGCGCCATGATAGAGGTGTGGGAGGTACGACCGCCCATGTCAGTAATGAAACCGAGGACCTTATTCAGGTTCAACTGTGCGGTTTCAGATGGGGTCAGGTCAGCGGCAACCAGAATCACTTCGTCCTGAATGGAGCTCAGGTCGATGATGGGCATACCCAGGATGTTACGCAGCAGACGTTTGCCGATGTCACGTACGTCAGCCGCACGTTCTTTCAGATATTCATCGTCCAGCTCTTCAAGGGCAGTGGCCTGGCCTTCGATAACTTCATGTGCAGCTGCGTCAGCTGTCATGTGTTTATCTTTAATCAGGGCTATGATTTCCTGCTCAAGCTCCTCATCTTCGAGCAACATAATGTGGCCTTCGAAGATAGCTTCTTTTTCTTCACCGAACGTTTCGCCAGCTTTCGTCTTAATCGCTTCAAGCTGTGCAGATGCCTTGGCACGACCGCTCAGAAAACGTTCAATTTCCTGGTCAGCCTTATCGGCAGAAATTTTCTTCCGGTCAATGACGATCTCGTCTTCTTTCAACAGTAATGCTTTGCCGAAAGCGATACCCGGGGATGCTAAAATGCCTGAAATCATAACCCTACCTTACTTGTGACTGATCTTTAAAAGAACCCGTAAACTTACTCGAGCTCTGCCATCAGTTTGACCAGATGCTCAACTGCTTTTTGCTCGTCTTCGCCTTCAGCGGTCAACGTAACAACAGTACCTTGAGTCAGACCCAGAGTTTGCAGTTTAAACAGGCTTTTCGCGCTGGCGCTTTTGCCGTTGGAAGTCACAGTGATCTCAGAAGTGAAGCCTTTTGCTTCTTTAACAAACTGAGCAGCAGGGCGGGTGTGCAGACCGTTCGGAGCGGTAATGGTAACTTCTTGCTGGAACATTGTATTTCCCCAACTTATAGGTTTAGTGTTGTGGAACTAAAGTCTAGCCTGGCGGTTTGACTTTAGCCTGTATCGTTAGCGCCGGCGTTACGAGACACGACTCGAAAGCCAGGAGCGTGGGTAACGCATTTTTGATGCTGGCGCTTCTGGCTACTGACGTATCAAACGTCATTAAACATTATGCCGCGAAAGCGAGAGTTGAACCAAATCATAAAATCGATTCAGCTTCGTGAAATCAGAAACCGATTAATTTCGCGCATCAAAATAAATGTGATGGTTAAATACCAGACCCGAGGTGTCTAAGCAATGGCAGGAGGAGTGAAACTTTGACGTGTGCCACAAAAAAGCACCTCATTGGGTGCTTTTTTGTGCGTTTGTAACAATCTGGCATTACTGTTGCAGTTCTTTCTCAGTAAACAGATCGGCAAACAAAGCGGTGCTCAAATAGCGTTCACCTGAAGATGGAAGGATAACGACAATATTCTTGTTGGTAAAGGTTTCGTCTTCCTGAAGTTTCAGTGCAGCAGCAACGGCTGCACCGGAAGAGATTCCTGCCAGAATGCCTTCTTCTTCCATCAGACGACGTGCGGTGCTGATCGCTTCTTCGTTAGTGATGGCGACCACTTTATCAACCAGCTTCAGATCCAGGTTTCCAGGAATGAAACCTGCACCGATACCCTGGATTTTATGCGGGCCGGGTTTGATCTCTTCACCCGCCAGCGCCTGGGCGATAACCGGGGAATCTGTTGGCTCTACGGCAACGGTAATCAGGTCTGATTTACCTTTTGTGCCTTTAATATAGCGAGATACCCCCGTCAGGGTACCGCCAGTACCGACGCCAGAGATAAACACATCAACCTGACCATCGGTATCTTCCCAGATTTCCGGGCCGGTGGTTTTTTCGTGAATTTCCGGGTTAGCCGGGTTGCTGAACTGCTGGAGCAGCAGGAATTTGGACGGATCGCTGGCGACAATTTCTTCCGCTTTCTGAATGGCACCTTTCATGCCTTTTGCGCCTTCGGTCAGTACCAGATTCGCGCCCAGTGCTTTAAGCAGCTTACGGCGTTCGACACTCATGGTTTCTGGCATGGTCAGCGTCAGTTTGTAACCACGTGCGGCAGCCACATAGGCCAGCGCGATACCGGTGTTACCGCTTGTCGGCTCAACCAGTTCGATACCTGGTTTCAGTACACCGCGTTTTTCGGCATCCCAAATCATATTGGCACCGATACGGCATTTAACGCTGAAGCTCGGGTTACGGGATTCTACCTTTGCCAGGATGCGTCCATTACCGATACGGTTCAGTCGAACCAGCGGCGTATGACCGATAGTCAGCGAGTTATCTTCAAAAATCTTACTCATGGCCTGTCCTTAACTGTATGAAATTTGGGAACCACCCCAGCATACCCACTTACCGCCCACGGGGAAGTAAGGAATTAGCATATCTATATGCTGAGGTGAAATAATGGCAATCAGTATGGAATAAGAACGGGAATAACGCCCTTACCGCCAGAGTGCATTTTTTTCCCGATAACAGTCCACCCACATTGCCGTTGCGCCGCAGACGGCTACGGGCATGACCACCAGATTTAAAACGGGAATCATCGTGAACAAGCTGGTGATGGCACCAAACTGTAAGTTTGTTGGTTTGCGGGTCCGTAGGGCGGCGCGCATCGTTTTAAACGGCACTTTGTGGTTATCGAAAGGATAATCACAGTACTGGATGGCCAGCATCCAGGCGCTGAACAGGAACCACACTACCGGGGCTACGGTCTGCCCGATACCCGGGATGAAATAAAGCAGCAAAAGAACAATGGCGCGAGGTAAATACCAAGCGAGCTTCTGCCATTCACGCTTCATGATGCGGGGAACGTCTTTAAGGATAGCGCCGATTCCAGCATCCGGTGGTGTTGCTCCCGTCAGTCGTGCCTCCAGTTGCTCTGCCAGAAGCCCATTAAAGGGGGCGGCAATCCAGTTGGCGATAGTCGAAAAGAAATAGCTGAAAACCAGCAGTATCGACACCACGACCACCGGCCAGAGCAGATAGCTCAGCCACTGTAACCAGTCGGGGACATGACTCATGATGGCGGGGATCCAGTTATCCAGACGCGTGAACAGCCAGACAAACGCGCCCCCCATCAACACGATGTTTACCAGTAATGGCAGGATGACAAAACGTCGAATGCCAGGGAGGGTGATGAGCTTCCAGCCCTGGGAAAAGTAAAAAAGGCCGCTGCGTGATGGGACAGATGAAGGTGAAACCATAGCCTGGCGATACTCCTTTGTATTACAGCCGGAAATTCAGAAGACTATATTATCTGCTCGCGGAAGAAAAAACCCGTTCGGAAATGTTCGAAAAAACAGCAAAAAGCACGATTTCGTTCATCTTTATGCCGTGAATGGCATGTGTACACTTGCACTTGACGTAATCGGCAAATACTCTTAGTGAGTAAATGTTTGCCGTGTTGGCAAGGTGTTAGAACAACAGAGAATATAATGATGCAGGATTTGCGTCTGATATTAATCATTGTTGGCGCGATCGCCATAATCGCTTTACTGGTTCATGGTTTTTGGACCAGCCGTAAAGAACGCTCTTCTATGTTCCGCGATCGTCCGCTGAAACGTATGAAGTCGCGACGCGATGACGATGACGCTTACGACGAGGATGTCGAGGAAGAAGACGAAAGTGTGGGTGAAGTTCGCGTTCATCGGGTGAATACTCCCCCGAAAGCCAGCAGCGAGCCGGAAACGCCTCGTCAGCAGCCGCAACATCAATACCAGCCACCTTATGCGTCCGCTCAACCGCGTGCGACGGCTCCTGCGCCGTTGCAGCATCATGACGAGCGTCCGCAGCAGCCAGTTGCTCAACCCGCGTCTAAAGTGGCTCCCGTTGAGCATGTGCAACCACGTCAGGACGTTGTTCAACCTGCTTCACCGCAGCCCGTGGCACCACAACCGGTTGTCGCACCCGTGCATCACGAACCGGTCGCTCAGCCTGAGCCGGTGGTTGAAGAAGCGCCCGTTGTCGAAAAACCGGTGCGTAAAGAGACCGTCATCATCATGAACGTCTCTGCGCATCATGGCACTGCGTTGCAAGGCGAATTGCTGCTTAACAGTATTCAGCAGGCCGGTTTCAAATTTGGTGACATGAGCATTTTCCATCGTCATCTCAGCCCTGATGGCAGTGGCCCGGCGTTATTCAGTCTTGCCAATATGGTTAATCCTGGGACCTTTGATCCAGAGATGACAGACTTCACCACCCCAGGCGTCACGATCTTTATGCAGGTTCCCTCCTATGGTGATGAGCTGCAAAACTTTAAGCTGATGCTGCAGTCAGCGCAGTATATTGCCGATGAAGTCGGTGGTGTGGTTCTGGACGACCAACGCCGCATGATGACGCCGCAGAAACTGCGCGAGTATCAGGACCGGATCCGCGAAGTGAAAGAGTCACACGCGTAACCGACGACGTTATTTTGTTATCAGCCAGAACCCCCGCCCGTCGGGGGTTTTTTATATTGATGGTGCGACATGGAATCAATCGAACAACAACTCACCGAACTGCGAACGACGCTTCGCCATCATGAATATCTTTATCACGTCATGGATGCGCCTGAGATCCCGGATGCTGAGTATGACAGGCTGCTGATTCGGCTGCGTGAGATTGAAGCTCAGCACCCGGAATTGATCACGCCGGATTCGCCGACCCAGCGTGTCGGTGCAGCGCCGCTGGCCTCATTCAGCCAGATTCGCCATGAAGTGCCGATGCTGTCACTGGATAACGTGTTTGATGAAGAGAGTTTTCTCGCGTTCAACAAACGTGTTCAGGACCGTCTGAAAAGTACAGACTCGCTAACCTACTGCTGCGAACTGAAACTTGACGGCCTTGCGGTCAGCATTCTTTATGAGAATGGCGTGCTGATTCGCGCTGCTACACGTGGGGATGGGACCACCGGGGAGGACATTACTTCCAACGTGAGAACCATCCGCGCTATTCCGCTTAAACTTCAGGGCGAGAACATTCCTGCACGTGTTGAAGTGCGCGGGGAGGTCTTTTTACCCCTGGCCGGCTTCGAAAAGATCAATGAAGAGGCCCGTCGTACCGGCGGCAAAGTGTTTGCTAATCCGCGCAATGCTGCGGCAGGTTCACTGCGCCAGCTCGACCCGCGTATTACGGCGAAGCGGCCACTCACTTTCTTTTGCTACGGCGTAGGGATTCTGGAGGGTGGCGAACTGCCGCGTGGGCACCTGGAGCGCTTACAGCAATTCAAAACCTGGGGCTTGCCGGTGAGTGAGCGCATACGTCTTTGTGACTCACCTGAGGCCGTGCTCGATTTTTATCATCAGGTGGAAACGGACCGTCCTCATCTCGGATTCGACATTGATGGTGTGGTCATCAAAGTTAACTCCCTGGATTTGCAGGAGCAGCTTGGGTTTGTGGCGCGCGCACCGCGCTGGGCGGTCGCCTTTAAATTCCCGGCACAGGAACAAACTACTTTTGTGCGCGATGTGGAGTTCCAGGTCGGCCGTACCGGTGCGATTACGCCAGTTGCACGCCTTGAGCCAGTTCAGGTTGCGGGGGTACTGGTCAGTAACGCCACATTGCACAATGCCGATGAAATTGCTCGTCTGGGTCTGCGTATTGGCGACAAAGTGGTGATACGCCGTGCGGGCGATGTCATTCCACAGGTGGTCAATGTGGTGGAGTCCGAGCGCCCGGAAGAGACCCGTGAAATTGAGTTTCCGGCTCACTGCCCGGTATGTGGATCTGATGTCGAACGTGTGGAAGGTGAAGCGGTAACTCGCTGCACCGGCGGTCTGATATGCGGGGCACAACGTAAGGAAGCGCTTAAACATTTCGTCTCGCGTCGTGCGATGGATGTTGACGGGATGGGCGATAAAATTATCGACCAACTGGTAGAGAAAGAGTACGTCCACACACCGGCCGATCTCTTCCGCTTAACGGCAGGCAAACTAACCGGGCTTGACCGCATGGGGCCAAAATCGGCTGAAAACGTGGTCAATGCGCTGGAGAAGGCCAAAGAGACAACCTTTGCCCGTTTCCTCTATGCACTCGGCATTCGTGAAGTCGGGGAAGCCACTGCAGCAGGGCTTGCAGGCTGGTTTGGTACCCTGGAAGCGCTTGAGGCTGCGTCGGATGAAGAGCTGCAAAAAGTACCTGATGTAGGCAAGGTGGTTGCCGCGCATGTGTTTAACTTCTTTGCTGAAGAGAGCAACCGCGATGTCATACGCCAGTTGCTGGCAGAGGGGGTGAACTGGCCCGCGCCGGTCGTGATTAATGCTGATGAAATTGACAGTCCCTTTGCGGGCAAGACCGTCGTGCTGACCGGCAGTCTGAGTCAGATGTCCCGTGACGATGCCAAAGCGCGTCTGGTGGAATTAGGCGCCAAAGTGGCGGGTAGCGTGTCGAAAAAAACCGATCTGGTCATTGCTGGTGAAGCCGCAGGTTCAAAACTGGCGAAAGCGCAGGAGTTGGGCATTGCCGTGATTGATGAAGCCGAAATGCTTCGACTGCTGGGGGTATAAATGGAAAAAGAGCAGCTTATCGAAATTGCCAATACGCACATGCCCTTTGGGAAATATGAAGGGCGCAGGCTGATTGATTTGCCCGAGGAGTACTTGCTCTGGTTTGCGCGTAAGGATGCTTTTCCTGCCGGGCATTTAGGCGAACTGCTACAGCTGGTTTTGCTCATAAAAACCGAGGGGCTGACGCATCTGGTTCAGCCCCTGAAGCGCCATTAAGCTTTAGCGGCTTCCTGTGCCTGTGCTTTTTCAGCCTGGCGCTTGTAGCGTCGGGCCAGCACGGCGCAGACCATTAACTGGATTTGATGGAAAATCATCAGCGGTAACACCATCATCCCAATAACGGACGTCGGGAAGAGAATATTGGCCATTGGGATCCCATTGGCCAGGCTCTTTTTGGAGCCACAGAAGACAATGGTTATCTCATCTGCTTTGTTAAAGCCGCAGCGCCGGGCAACAAAAATGTTGACGGCAATGACAATCGCCAGCAGAACAATACTCACCACAACGATAAACAGCAGTGAACCCACGCCAACTTTCTGCCAGATTCCATTGACCACCGCTTCGCTAAAGGCGGAATAAACAACCAGCAAAATCGACGTCTGGTCGGTTTTCGATATCCATTTTTTATTGCGCGCCACCCAGGCACCGGTCCACGGGCGAGAGAGATGACCCAGCACAAACGGGAGCAGCAGTTGCAGCATGATCTTACCGACCTGCTCAAGACTGCCTTCCGCGCCATGCAAATTCATCAAAAGCCCGACCAACAGTGGGGAAAGGAAGATGCCCAACAGACTGGATGCTGATGCAGAGCAGACCGCTGCAGCGACATTTCCGCCTGCCAGAGACGTAAAGGCAATGGCGGATTGCACCGTGGCAGGCAGGATGCAAAGGTACAGGAAGCCGGTATAAAGCTCCTGACTTACATTGACCGGCGACCACCAGACAAAGAGTACGCCCAGTGCGGGGAAGAGAATGAAGGTACTGCACATTACCCAGAGGTGTAAACGCCAGTGGCTCCCCCCGGCAATAATTGCTTCACGGGATAATTTTGCGCCATGCATAAAGAACAACAACGCGATAGCCGCAGTCGTCAGCCATTCAAAAAAAGTTACAAAGCTTCCGCGTGCGGGCAAGAAAGAGGCTAAAAGAACGGTAATGACCAGGGTCAGTGTAAAAGGGTCAAGGATACGAAAAAGTTTCATAAGGACTCCTGAAATTCAGTGTCAACATTTTGCTTTTTTTGGTTTGAGAAATAAAATTGATTTATTGAATCCATTTATGAATTTTTCAGATGAATTACTCTTTGAAGCAATTACGTGTCTTTGTCACCGTAGCTCAGGCGCGAAGTTTTAGCCGGGCGGGCGACATCATTGGGCTAAGCCAGTCGGCAGTGAGCCACTCTGTTAAAGAGCTTGAGCTGCAAACAGGCGTCAAATTACTCGACCGAACAACCCGGGAAGTCATACTTACCGAAGCCGGGCAGCAGCTGGCTGCCCGTCTGGAACGTCTGCTCGATGAACTCAACAGCACCCTGAGAGAAGCGGGTCGGGTGGGGCAGCAACTCACAGGGACAGTACGTGTGGCTGCCAGTCAGACGATCTCTGCGCATCTGATTCCTCAGTGCATTGCCCAAAGTAATCTGCGCTACCCGGAAATAGCTTTTATGTTGCACGACCGCCCGCAGCAGTGGGTGCTGGAAAGTATTCGTCATGGCGAAGTGGATTTTGGGATCGTTATCGATCCGGGACAAGTCAGCGATCTTGAATGCGAAGAAATTCTTTCGGAACCCTTTTTCCTGTTATGTCGCAGCGACCACGCATGGGCGGAAGAACCATGTGTTTCCTGGGCCGAACTGGAAGGGGCCAGGCTCGTCGTGCAGGATTATGCTTCCGGCAGTCGGCCACTTATCGATGCGGCTTTGGCTCGATTTGGTATTCATGCCCAGATAGTGCAGGAGATAGGACACCCGGCGACCTTATTTCCTATGGTAGAAGCTGGAATTGGTGCCAGCGTGTTGCCCGCACTGGCTCTGCCTTTACCTGAGGGTAGTACTTTGTGTGTTAAACGGTTAATACCGCAGATACAGCGCAAGATTATGTTGGTAAGGCGTAAAAATCGCTCGTTGTCGGGTGCGGCGCAGGCAGTGTGGGATGTGGCGAGAGAACAGGCCCGGTATTTAACCCGGGCCAGAGCAGATGATCCGCTTTTTAATCAGATATAGATATCAATCTGATGGTCGGCTGAAGGGTTGTTCACACCTTCAACTTTGGCTTTAGTTTGTGAATCTGTCTGCTTGTCTTCAGATTTTTTCTGCGCTTCTTCGGCTTGCTTGCTTTGTAACTGAGCAATTTGAGCCTGCAGCAAAGCGATCTGAGCCTGAATCTGCTCTTTCTGCGTCTGTTTTTCTTCAGTGGTACCACTGCCTTCTGCAACGGTTTTCAGCTGCTTATTCAGCGTGGAGATCTGCTGAGTTAGTCGACTGATCTGAGATGCAATATCACTGCCGCCAGAAGATGAACTGCTACTACTAACTGACGACGTAGTCGCTTGAATAGTTGTCATTATTAACCCCTTTTGCCATAAAACATCATTATCGGCGTAATCATATTCTTCTTGAGCTGCGCAAAGCATGCGTAGCATGGCGATCATATCCTGACATTAAGGGTAAATGATGGATAAAGGTTACCAACTTTTTGTGTTGATTTTTAAGGTGTTTTAATATTCTTCTAATATTTGTTGCGGTGATTTTTATGTCGGTAACTTAAGTTTTTTTTGGTAATTAATGTCCACTTAAATGAAATCAGCAGGGTATAAAAATTTAAAGTACCTAAGTGGAACAGAAGAGAGGAATGCGTGAATCGCAGATAGCAAAAAAGCGCCTTTAGGGCGCTTTTTTACATTGGTGGGTCGTGCAGGATTCGAACCTGCGACCAATTGATTAAAAGTCAACTGCTCTACCAACTGAGCTAACGACCCGAAGTGGTGGGTGATGACGGGATCGAACCGCCGACCCCCTCCTTGTAAGGGAGGTGCTCTCCCAGCTGAGCTAATCACCCACTTCGGTACTACATTTTTACTGCAAGAAATCCAGCTGGCGAGAAAGTGGTGGGTGATGACGGGATCGAACCGCCGACCCCCTCCTTGTAAGGGAGGTGCTCTCCCAGCTGAGCTAATCACCCACTTCTCAATTTCTTGCTACACAACGGAGACTACATAAAGTAGTTGGTGGGTGATGACGGGATCGAACCGCCGACCCCCTCCTTGTAAGGGAGGTGCTCTCCCAGCTGAGCTAATCACCCCCGCTGTGTGGAGTCGCATTATAGGGAGAGTTGAAAATGAGTCAACGCATTTTCTAAAGAAATTGTTCGTTCGTCGTAAAATTAGACAAAGCGCTGTTTAAACAGACTTTGCAGCGCGATTTCTATACAAAATGCATATGAATAGTCAGGATTGTGGCAACAACATTGAGGATTCACCTCACGGTGATAGAATATCGCCGACTTCTATTTCCCAGGATTTGCCGGTTTTCGGCATTTTTACCAAACGTAAGGCCATTTCATGAAAATCAAAACTCGCTTCGCGCCAAGCCCGACCGGCTACCTGCATGTAGGCGGCGCGCGCACTGCTCTCTATTCCTGGCTTTTTGCACGTAACCACGACGGTGAGTTCGTACTGCGTATTGAAGATACTGATCTCGAACGTTCAACGCCGGAAGCAATTGAAGCCATTATGGATGGAATGAACTGGCTGAGCCTTGAGTGGGACGAAGGCCCGTACTATCAGACCAAGCGCTTTGATCGTTACAACGCGGCGATTGATGAAATGCTGGCAGCGGGTACGGCGTATAAATGCTATTGCTCCAAAGAACGTCTTGATGCCCTGCGTGAAGAGCAGATGGCCAATAATGAAAAGCCGCGTTATGACGGCCGTTGCCGCCATAACCATGAACACCACGCTGCTGATGAACCTTGCGTCGTGCGTTTTGCCAACCCGCAGGACGGTTCCGTTATTTTTGACGATCAGATTCGTGGCCCAATCGAATTCAGCAACCAGGAGCTGGACGATCTGATCATTCGTCGTACCGATGGTTCGCCGACCTACAACTTCTGCGTGGTTGTCGATGACTGGGATATGGAAATCACCCATGTGATCCGTGGTGAAGACCATATCAACAACACGCCACGTCAGATCAACATCCTTAAAGCATTGAATGCACCGGTGCCGGTTTATGCGCACGTGTCGATGATCAACGGTGATGATGGTAAGAAACTGTCCAAACGTCATGGTGCAGTCAGCGTGATGCAATATCGCGACGATGGCTACCTGCCGGAAGCTCTGCTGAACTATCTGGTGCGTCTGGGTTGGTCCCACGGCGACCAGGAAATCTTCACCCGCAAAGAGATGATCGAATTCTTCTCGCTAAATGCAGTCAGCAAATCAGCGAGTGCGTTCAACACAGAAAAATTGCAGTGGCTGAACCATCACTACATTAATTCACTGGCACCGGAATATGTTGCGACGCACCTGCAGTGGCATATTGAGCAGGAAAACATCGATACTCGCAATGGCCCGCAGCTTGCTGATCTGGTGAAATTGCTGGGTGAGCGTTGCAAGACGTTGAAAGAGATGGCAGCGAGCTGCCGTTACTTCTACGAAGAGTTTACCGAGTTTGATGCGGATGCTGCGAAGAAGCACCTGCGCCCGGTTGCTCGTCAGCCGCTGGAAGTCGTGCGCGACAAGCTGGCTGCTATTGATGTGTGGACGGCGGAAAACGTTCATCACGCGATTCAGGCAACTGCTGATGAGCTGGAAGTCGGCATGGGTAAAGTCGGTATGCCGCTGCGCGTTGCAGTGACGGGTGCTGGTCAGTCACCTGCGCTGGATGTGACCGTTCATGCAATTGGCAAATCCCGCAGTGTTGAGCGTATCAATAAAGCATTAGGTTTTATTGCTGAGCGTGAAAGCCAGCAATAAGCCCTACGCGTTATGAAAAAATGAAAATGGCAGGATTATCCTGCCGTTTTTTTATTCTTCTACAGGGCGATATTCAGGCTGGGTAATAGAGAGCCTGGTGAGAAAACCCTGAATCCCCTCTCTGACCAGTAAGACATCAAGCGCTTCTTGCTCATGTGGTGTCAAATTTTGCAGCATGTTGACAATCCGCCGCAGAGCAGGCGTCATTTTCTCTGACGTATAATCGGCTAGAGGCTCAGTTGCGGCTATTGGCGAAAGTCGGTGGCGCATTGAGGGGGTTTTCATAATAAAAATACGTGCATCTTTATTCAGATGTATCAACCTTGCTCTGCCGCCTTTGATACCCGGCAGGCTTTCAGTTGACCATTTTTGCTCACGTATCCAGCGATTAACCGTTTGTTTTGCTACACCGAGAAAAACCGCTAACTCTTCGGTGGTCATTTTATCAGGTAGTTTCATAGTATTGTTTCGCGGATCCCTAAACGACTCAGTAATCCCGTAATCCCTTCTCGCAGCAGTAATGAAGAAAGACGCTTTTGTTCCGATACCGTCATTTCATTTGCCAGCGTGAGTAGCAATGTTTCAAGTGCGGTATCTTGCGCCAGTACGGTAGGGTAGGCGATATCCTGAGCCGGGCGTTGCGCGTTACGAATAAAATCCCGGACCTGCTCATTGATATGTACCAGCCTAGCCTTGCCACCCTGAACACCCGGTTTAGGGGAGGTGATCCAGCCTTCTTTTCGCACCCACTTATTAATGGTCTGGCGGCTGTAGCCGGTGAGTTTCGCTAACTCTTCTGGCGTCATTCGTTCCTTGAGCATGTCATTTCCAGAGTGGTTGTAGGGGTAATTACGCGATGATGTTATAGCATCATTTTATGCGAAAATGTGACAGGTTTAACTACTGGCTGCGAGCCCTCTCTCAATGTTCTTCATTTGTCTGCTTTTTCAGCGGTTGAGCGCACCCATATAATTTTGCCGTTGACACCTGACGAGGGAATTCATATTATGCCGCCCGTCAACACGACACGCTTTACGCGATGGGGCTATAGCTCAGCTGGGAGAGCGCTTGCATGGCATGCAAGAGGTCAGCGGTTCGATCCCGCTTAGCTCCACCAAATCATCATCCCAGGTGAATTTGGTGTGTAAAGAACATTGTGGGGCTATAGCTCAGCTGGGAGAGCGCTTGCATGGCATGCAAGAGGTCAGCGGTTCGATCCCGCTTAGCTCCACCAAAAATTTAAACCCTCGCGTTTACGCGGGGGTTTTTGTTTTTTAGTCCGCTTCAATCTGTAAATTCATTTCAGTTTAAGTCGAATAATCTCAGATTGTTAAAACCCCAGTAATTAAATGGCATTATCGACCTGCCAACTTGCTTCACTATGCGAATAAACTTATTATCCGGCCTGCATAAATAACAGCCAGATAATAGAGGGATTGACGCACATGAAAAAGGGAATAGATGAAATAATTAAAAAATTTGTTTCTGCGTTAATTCTTTGTTTTATTTTTGTTCCAGTTTCTCGATTTATTTCACCGGTAGCTGTTGTTGATTCCAGTACGGTTTATCTTTCCTGGTTGCCACTCAGTGTGATGTTATCTGCGCTCTTGTTATTTGGGCGTCAGGCTGTTTTTCCGATAATATTAAGCTTTGCCATTGTCAATCAATGGTTGCTTGGGTTGCCCTTTGCTCTGGCGGCTATCTTATTATTTTGTCAGTTATTTCCTGTATTATTTTCATGTGCTATCGTTCATTGGCGATTGGGTTCCCGTTGGCGGCATGGCATACCCAATAAGAATATGGGGCTGAGAATTTTCTGGATGGCCTTTGCCGCACCATTGGGTATCAAAGCCTTGATGTATCTGGCCGGGAAGTGGTTTACCTTTCCTGCGTCACTCTCCGGTTACTTTGGCAATGCGTCTGTTATTTACAGCATTGTCGACATCCAGAATCTGATTTGTGCTGCTCTGATATTCACCATGATGTTTTATTATCCTATGCGGATGATTCTCAATCCCCGTTATGGGCGCACATTCTGGAACCGAAATGTTAAGCCCAGTGTGATAAAAGGTAAGCGCTTATTCACGTTAAGTTGGTTAATAAGTCTCATTATCTTACTAGCGCTTCTCTGCTCCTCGATAAAATCTGAATATATCGCGGGTTATCTCGTTCCTGTTATATTTATTCTTTTCACGTTAAGTGTCAGTAAATTACATTACCCGCTGATTATGCTTTGTTGGCCTGTTTCTGCATTTATGTTATTGGCTTACAACCATAATTTTCTACAGGGAGTGAATACTGAATATTCTCTGGCCTTCGTGATGTCAGTGTTAATTTGCTTTTCTATTTGCCTCATTTATATGACGCGTATTTATCATCGTAATGAATGGATTAAGCGACGCTGGCAAGGGCAAGCGCTGACCGATCCGCTTACGGGACTGCCGAATTTACGTGCTCTGGAGCGGAGTCTGACAAAAAGAACCGATCAGGTTGTCTGTTGCCTGCATATGAAGAATCTGGAATTTCTGAGCCGCCACTACGGCATGATGATGCGTGTCCACTTCAAGCGTAGTGTGACGCGCGAGTTGCAACCTTTGCTGCAACAAGGTGAGCAGTTATTCCAGTTACCGGGCAGCGAACTAATACTCGTCCTTCATGGAACAAAGGCTGTTGAACGCCTCCAGCACATTGTCGTTCATCTCAATAACCGGCGAATTTACTGGCATAATACCGGTCTGGATATCGAGTTTGGTGCTTCCTGGGGCGAAGTCTTCGATGCCGGGGAGACGCTTCATCACACGCTGGGGCAACTCAGTTGGCTGTCAGAACAAGCGAGTAACACGCGACAGGTTTTGGCGTTGACTCACAGCCTGGAAGTGGTCAGTGACCAGACGTCTGAACGTGTGCGCTTACTCAATAAAGTGAAACGAGCGCTGGATGAGAAAACACTAAGCTTGTGTGCTCAACCCATCCAGAATGCCGAAGGCAAGGGTTACCACGAGATTTTGACGCGGCTGGTGAGCGAAGGGGAGGTGATGAGCCCGGTGCAATTCATCCCGGTTATTGCACAGTTCAATCTCAGCGTGCGTTTTGACATGCTGGTTATCGAAACGCTTCTGCAATGGATGCAGACGCATCCCGTGTCCTCCTCGCAGGCTCGCTTTTCGGTAAACCTTTTACCGCTGACGTTGATGCAGGAAGATGCTGGCAAGCAACTGGTCGAGCTTTTCACGCAGTACGCTATTTCACCTGTGGAAATCATTATTGAAGTGACGGAAGAGCAGGCATTCTCGAACTCAGAGTTAAGCATCAGGAACATTCAGCATCTACGTCAATCCGGGTTCAAAATAGCCATCGATGATTTTGGTACGGGATATGCCAACTTCGAACGGCTGAAACGCCTGGAGGCGGATATTGTCAAGATTGACGGCTGTTTCGTAAGGGATATAGCACGTGATCCCCAGGACGTACTGATTGTGAAGGCGATATGCGAACTGGCGAAAGCGAAATCACTGACGGTGGTGGCGGAGTATGTCGAAACACGGGAACAGCGCGAGTTATTGTTGACGGCGGGGGTGGATTATTTACAGGGATATTTACTCGGTAAGCCGCAGCCGCTGGAAAAAGAAACCGGGGACAGTGCCCCGGTTTCTTAAACATATTAAACGTGGATTACAGCACCAGTGCCGCAATAGAGGCAGACAGCACGCTCACCAGCGTAGAGCCGTAAACCAGTTTCAGGCCGAAGCGTGAAACCACGTTACCTTGCTCTTCGTTCAGGCCTTTAATCGCACCGGCGATAATCCCGATAGAAGAGAAGTTAGCGAAGGAGACCAGGAAGACTGACAGGATACCTTCCGCACGTGGGGACAGGGTGGCTGCAATTTTCTGCAGATCCATCATGGCCACGAATTCGTTAGAAACCAGTTTAGTCGCCATGATACTGCCCACCTGCAGCGCTTCTGATGACGGCACACCCATTACCCATGCAATCGGATAGAAGATGTAACCCAGAATGCCCTGGAAGGAGATGCTGTAGCCGAACCAGCCGGTAACGGTCGCGAACAGGGCGTTCAGTGCGGCGATCAGGGCAATAAAGCCGATCAGCATCGCTGCAACGATGATAGCCACTTTGAAACCAGCCAGGATGTATTCACCCAGCATTTCAAAGAAGCTCTGGCCTTCATGCAGGTTGGACATCTGGATATTGTCTTCACTTTCATCCACGCGGTACGGGTTGATCAGTGACAGCACAATAAAGGTGCTGAACATGTTCAGAACCAGTGCCGCAACAACGTATTTCGGCTCCAGCATGGTCATGTACGCGCCCACGATGGACATGGATACGGTGGACATTGCCGTGGCCGCCATGGTGTACATACGGTTGCGGGACATCTTGCCCAGAATATCTTTGTACGCGATAAAGTTTTCAGACTGACCCAGAATCAGGGAGCTGACGGCGTTGAATGACTCCAGCTTACCCATGCCGTTAACCTTGGACAGCACGGTACCAATGGCACGGATGATGATCGGCAGTACGCGAATGTGCTGCAGAATACCGATCAGCGCGGAGATGAAGACAATTGGGCACAACACTTTCAGGAAGAAGAATGCCAGACCATCATCATTCATTTTACCGAAGACGAAGTTTGTCCCTTCGTTGGCGAATCCGAGCAGTTTTTCAAACATTTCGGAGAAGCCTTTCACAAAACCCAGACCAACGTCAGAGTTCAGGAAGAACCAGGCCAACAGAACTTCGATGACGAGCAGTTGAACAACAAAGCGAATGCGGATTTTTTTGCGGTCGCTGCTGACAAGAAGTGCAAGCAGCGCCACAACAGCAAGCGCCAGAACAAAGTGAAGAACGCGGGACATATTTGCTCCAAATATGAGACGGGTAGTAATTTCGTGCACATTCTATGTAACAAGTAGAAAGAAAACGAGATCAAACACACAGTATATTAATGACCTGTGACCAGACTCAAAATTAGTGATCAACCATACATTTCGGTGATGTTAAGTAAAGAAGTGAAAAGTTGCACTGAAATGCTAAACTCTTAACAGAATTGTGTGACCCACAATCGCTTTTCCCCAATCTACTGCAGTCGGCCCTTCTATCGTTTCTGGCTATCAGAGAAATCAAGATAAAGCACACTCAATGAACTTGATAATCATTCTCATTTTGGTAGCATCAAACATAGCAAAGGCTATATTAGAGGCAAATTAATGAGCAACAGTCGCGTTGAGAATAGCAGTGGGCGTACAGCGCGCAAATTAAGGTTCGCGTTGATGGGGCCTGCGTTCATTGCGGCGATCGGCTATATCGATCCCGGAAACTTTGCCACAAACATTCAGGCAGGGGCCAGTTTTGGCTATCAACTGCTGTGGGTGGTTGTCTGGGCGAACCTGATGGCTATGTTGATTCAACTGCTGTCAGCCAAACTCGGGATTGCCACCGGGAAAAATCTTGCCGAGCAAATCCGCGATCATTACCCACGCCCGCTGGTCTGGTTTTACTGGGTGCAGGCAGAAATCATCGCGATGGCGACGGATTTGGCCGAATTTATTGGGGCTGCCATTGGCTTTAAGCTGATACTCGGCGTCTCCCTGTTACAAGGGGCTGTGCTGACCGGGATTGCAACCTTCCTGATTTTGATGTTGCAACGTCGCGGGCAAAAACCGCTGGAAAAAGTCATCGGTGGGCTGCTGCTGTTTGTGGCGGCTGCTTATATCGTTGAGCTGGTTTTCTCTCAGCCAGCAGTCGCCCCCCTGGTGAAGGGGATTATTATTCCGAACTTACCTGGTACGGAAGCCGTCTTCCTGGCTGCGGGTGTGCTGGGGGCAACTATCATGCCTCACGTCATTTATCTGCACTCGTCCCTGACACAATATCTGCATGAAGGTACACGGCGTGAGCGTTACTCCGCGACCAAATGGGATGTTGGTATTGCGATGACCATCGCCGGTTTTGTGAATCTGGCAATGATGGCCACCGCCGCAGCGGCCTTCCACTTTAACGGTCATACCGGTATTGCCGATCTTGACGAAGCTTATTTGACACTCGAACCGCTACTAAGCCATTCGGCGGCCACTATCTTTGGTTTGAGCCTGGTGGCGGCGGGGCTGTCTTCCACAGTCGTGGGGACGCTGGCGGGGCAGGTCGTAATGCAAGGCTTTGTTCGTTTCCACATTCCGCTGTGGGTGCGCCGCAGTATTACAATGATGCCCTCGTTTATTGTTATTCTGATGGGGCTGGACCCGACCCGTATTTTGGTGATGAGTCAGGTCCTGTTGAGTTTTGGGATCGCGCTGGCGCTGGTGCCACTGCTGGTTTTCACCAGCAATCCAAAACTGATGGGAGATCTGGTCAACTCGGCATGGGTTAAACGCACCGGCTGGGTGATTGTGGTACTGGTGGTCGGGCTGAACAGCTGGCTGCTGGTGGGCACACTTTTCGGGCTTTGAAGGCCATCTAAAGAAAAAGGAGCGCTTGCGCTCCTTTTTTGTTAATACGTTTTTCGTTAATGGCGGTGACCATGCCCGTGACCACGCCCCGGGCCACGGCGATCATCACGATCGTTCCAGCCCTCACGATAGCCCTGTTCGTAGGCGTTACGTTTGTCCCAGCCACGATGGTAGCCACGGTCATGTGGACGCCAGCGATGATCGCGCCATTCATAATGACGGCCCCAGTAATCACGGTCACGCCAGCGACCGCCATCCCAGTAATTACCGTAATTATCACGATCGCCAATCTGTAACTTAATGGATGGCAGCAGCGTGATTTCACCTGCATGGGCGACAGTGGTGACCAGCGGTGCAAAAACTGTTAATGCTGCTGCAAGAATAAGTGACCTGAACATAGCTTTCTCCTTCACGAACGGGTCGGTTGCAGCAATATTATGTAACGATTCCCCCCGCATCTTCGGCACAACTCCTAAATGCGGGGTAGCAGCACTTTTTGCTAAAAACGATGTTATTTTGAGCAGTTCAGAATGGCGTCAATAGCATCACACTCGGCAGCACTAAACTGACGGTTAGCCATTGCGCCCACAGCATCATCAAGCTGGCTGGTTTTACTGGCTCCGATCAGCACGGACGTTACTCTGTCACCGCGCAGTACCCAGGCCAGCGCCATTTGCGACAGTTTTTGTCGGCGTTTTTCCGCAATCTCATTGAGCTGGCGGACTTTTGCCAGTTTCTCTTCGGTGAGCTGGTCAGGATTCAGGAAGCGGCTGCCACTGGCAGCACGAGAGTCAGCCGGAATTCCGTTGAGATAGCGGTCGGTTAACTGCCCTCCCGCAAGCGGTGAAAACGCAATACTCCCGACCCCTTTTTCGCTGAGAACATCCAGTAAGCCATCTTCTACCCAACGCTCAAACATCGAATATTTAGGTTGATGAATCAGGCAGGGGGTACCCAGATCGTTGAGAATATCAATGGCCTGGCGTGCCAGCTCAGCCGGGTAGTTGGAGAGGCCAACGTACAGCGCTTTTCCCTGACGCACGATATGATCTAGCGCGCGCATCGTCTCTTTTAAAGGCGTTTCAGGATCCGGACGATGATGATAAAAGATATCGACATACTCCAGCCCCATCCGCTTAAGGCTTTGGTCAAGGCTTGAGATCAAATACTTGCGTGAGCCCCAGTCCCCGTAAGGGCCGTCCCACATGGTGTAACCGGCTTTGCTGGAGATGATCAGCTCATCACGATATGGCAGGAAATCTTCCTGCAACAGACGACCAAAGTTGCGTTCTGCCGATCCCGGAGGTGGGCCGTAGTTGTTGGCGAGATCAAAGTGGGTGATCCCCAGATCAAACGCATGCCGCAGTAACTGGCGGCTGTTCTCAATCAGCGTCGCATCGCCAAAGTTATGCCATAACCCCAGCGACACGGCCGGAAGCTTTAAACCACTGTCGCCACAACGGCGGTACTCCATACGCTGGTAACGTGTTTCATCGGCCTGATAAACCATCTCGGTGCCCTTACGTTGTCGGTGTATACGTTTACACAAAAGAGTGTTTGAGCTTACACCAGCTTGTCGGATACCGCTTACCTGTACACGAAAATTTGGGACCGGCGCACTTATTTTTTCCGTGGCGCGATCATGACAGGTTTACCCGCCAGCAACAGCCATGCAGGCAGCATTACTATACATAGCAAGGGAAGCAAAGAGGTATCGGGTACAACGGCGGCGGCCATAAACAGGCTGAGCCAGGCATCGCGGGTGACCACCAGAACGATACCCAGAATGGCGCAAGAGATGGTAATTGCAGCCGGAACCGCTTCCACATGTTCATGTAACATCAAGCCTAACGCGACCCCAACGAACACTGCCGGGAAGATGCGCCCCCCTCTGAAGCCGCAGGCGGCAGCAACAACCAGTGCCGCCAGTTTCACCACCGCAAACAGCAGGTAATCGGTCACCGTAAAGGTCTGGGAGAAGGCCATCTGTTGCATCTCGTCCAGCCCTTTGAACAGGGTGATATTGCCGCCAACAACGCCCAAAATGCCCAGAACAAATCCGCCAATCCCTAACGCCAGTACCGGGCTTTTGATGCGCTGCATAAGTTGATGCAACCTGGGCATACACCAGACGGCCACCATACCAAGAGCTATGGCAATAGCACACACTACCGCGCCGCTAACAATATCAATGATATGCAACTGAGGGTAATGGGCAACGGGCAGCGCGAAGTGCGGGTGGAAGAACACGCTGGTGGTTAGTGCCCCCGCAGCGGCTGCCATTAAGGGAGCGAAGAGTTTGTCCCACAGGGGGATATCATTGCTGGCATTCAGGGTCTGAGAAAAGATCAGAGCAGCGGCAACCGGGGTGCCAAAAAGTGCACCGATGGTTCCGGCAGAGGCAAGGATAGTCCAGTCCAGCGGAGCCACGCGGGGGAAAATTTTACCACCCAGCGCAACAGCAAGTGCGATATTGAGCACCATGATCGGGTGTTCTGGACCGAGGCTTACGCCACCCGCCAGGCCAAGGATCAGTGCGGCGACCAGTCCCGGTAATGCAGAGACATTTACCGGGGCACCGATTAAGGGTTCGGTAGCAGGATCCGGGCCACCATGCCCTGCGCTGTAGCGAATCACCAGCCCCACGGCGATGCCGGTCAGCGTGAGCATCGACACCACCCATAAAGGAGAATCCGGGGTAAACCCCATCCGGTAGGGGAGGCTCTGCCAAAACAATGTTTGCAATACGGCAGCGACTTTCATCACCAGCAGGAGCACCAGGCTTGATGCTACGCCAATTGCCAGTGCGGGGAGAGCCAGTAATAACATCGTTCTGGCGCGCGGATGGAGCATGCTCATTTCCTTTTAACTGTTTTATGGCAACACTTAACCCGTTATAAAACCAGGGTGAGTGCAAACGCGGCTGAAATCATTACGTTAATCTGTGATGCAGATCGATAATCCCGGGGCACTCATGCTATGGTCGTTGTTGTTACAGCGCCTTGAATTTACAGTGTGCCAAAGATTTATTCTGACTTTAGCGGAGCCGTAAAAGAATGACAAAATATGCTTTAGTAGGGGACGTGGGCGGCACCAATGCTCGACTGGCGTTATGTGATGTCGACAGCGGTGAGATTTCCCAGGCCAAAACCTATTCCGGTCTGGATTATCCAAGCCTTGAGGCTGTGGTACGCGTGTACCTCGATGAGCATAAGGTTAGCGTCGAAGATGGCTGTATTGCCATTGCCTGCCCCATCACTGGTGATTGGGTAGCAATGACCAACCACACCTGGGCATTCTCTATTGAAGAGATGAAAAACCATCTTGGTTTTGCTCACCTCGAAATCATCAATGATTTCACTGCCGTCTCCATGGCTATCCCGATGCTCAAAAAAGAGCATTTGATCCAGTTCGGTGGCAACGATGCGGTGGAAGGAAAACCGATTGCCGTTTACGGTGCAGGCACTGGGCTGGGCGTTGCGCATTTAGTGCATGTCGACAAGCGCTGGGTGAGCCTGCCAGGCGAAGGTGGGCACGTTGACTTCGCGCCAAACAGTGAAGAAGAGGGCATCATTCTTGAAGAGCTGCGTGCGGAAATCGGCCACGTCTCCGCTGAGCGTGTACTTTCAGGCCCGGGTTTAATCAACTTGTATCGCGCGATTGTAAAATCGGATGGCCGACTGCCGGAAAACCTGCAGCCGAAGGACATTACCGAGCGTGCGCTGGCGGATAGCTGCATCGATTGCCGCCGTGCACTGTCACTCTTCTGCGTGATCATGGGCCGTTTTGGTGGCAACCTGGCGTTAACGCTCGGCACCTTCGGTGGCGTCTACATTGCAGGCGGCATTGTGCCGCGTTTCCTGGATTTCTTCACCGCTTCCGGTTTCCGTGGTGGTTTTGAAGATAAAGGGCGCTTTAAATCCTACGTCCAGGACATCCCTGTCTATTTGATCGTGCACGACAATCCAGGCCTGCTGGGGGCGGGTGCTCACCTGCGTCAGACTCTGGGCTTCTATCTCTAAAGATGCATTAGCTGCCTGAATTCTTTGACCTTGCTGCGGCTGACGGGAACCTGAAAATCCAGGTCCCGCAGTCGCACGATATAGGTGTTATTAAACCAGGGTTCAATCTCACGAATTTTATCCAGATTCACGCAGTACGAGCGATGACAACGGAAGAAATGCGCGGCGGGCAGCTTGCCGCAAAACTCGGTGATATTCATTGGCATCACAAATGACTCACGCTTTGTATAGACGAAGGTCATCTTCTCGTGGGCTTCAGCGTAATAAATATCGTGAATGCTGGTCACGATGATGCGCTCATCTTTCACCAGGTTTATGGTCAGGTTTTCACGCGGTGCCGGGTTAGCAGCTGCGCCGGTTTGCTGCTGCCAGGCGCTTTCCAGTTTTTGCAGCATGCTGATAATACGTGATTCCTGGTACGGCTTAAGAATATAGTCAAACGCCTCCAGCTCGAAGGCCTCTACCGCATGCTCTTTCCACGCTGTGATAAACACGATAAACGGTTTATGGGCGAACTGACTAATATTTTGCGCCAGCAGCACACCATCGAGTGACGGGATATTAATATCCAGGAAAATGGCATCCACTTTATTGTGCTGTAGGTATTTCAGCACATCCAGGCCGTCATCAAATGTGCCCACAATTTCCATCTGACTGTGTTCTTTTATCAGCCAGCTAAGCTCTTGCTGAGCCAGTATTTCGTCTTCAACAATGATGACTTTCATTTATTTATCTCTTAAGGCAGCAAGGTCGCAGACACCGCAGCGGGTGACGCGTGCATGGGGACATAAAACGCAATTTCTGTACCTTGCGTCAGACGCTTAATGTGCAAACCTTCCCCGTACAATAATTTCACACGCTGGTGGACATTAAGCAGGCCAATTTTGTTGCCTGGCATCTCATTGGCTTCCACGCGGGCAATCATCTCCGGTGAAATACCATTACCGGTATCGCGCACGGCAATACGTACCCGGCGACCACATTCTGCCACGCTGATCGTCACAACGCCTTTGCCCTTACAGGGCTGAATACCATGGACAATCGCATTTTCTACCAGCGGCTGGATTAACAGGCTGGGAATGACGCAACTGACCTCTTCATCAATGTCATAAATGACAGTGAGTTTGTCGCCGAAGCGAGCCTGTTCAATCGCAATATAATCTTTAATTTGATACAGCTCTTTCTTAATGTCGATCTGCTCATCATCTTTTAATTCAATGTTATAGCGCAGATAGCGAGATAAATTAAAAATAAGCTGCCGGGCGGTGTCCGGATTCAGGCGAATAGAGGAAGAAATGGCATTCAGGGCATTAAATAAGAAGTGGGGGTTAATTTTACTTTGTAACGCCCGCAACTCTGCTTTATTGGCCATTTCGCGCAACTGTTCTGCACGTGAAACCTCAAGCTGGGTGGAGATAATTTGCGATAAGCCTACCGCCATTTCCTGTAATGACGAGGTAATCTGGTGAGCGTGGCAATAGTAAATTTTCAACGTGCCAGTTACCACTCCCTGCTCCCGCAGCGGAATGACCAGCATCGAGTGTATTTCCGGCGTACGATGGGCTTCATCATTGTTTTTAATGATGATTTCGCCACTGTCGATGGCCTGTTTGGTTGTGGGGCTAATAATATCGTCATTGTCGTGATAATTATCTTCGCCCACCCCAACGTAGACCAAAACGTGATCGACGTTGGTGATGGCCACGGCATCGGCATCAATATCCCGGCGGATAATATCGCAGACCTTACGCAGCGATTCGTTATTCACATTACGGAATAGCGGCAAGGTTTTATTGGCAATATCAAGCGCCAGCTTTGCCTGTCGTCCGGCGATAGCCTCTTTTTCGCCTTCGACGCTTTGCACCAGCAGCACAATGAAGCCAACACAGACGCTCCCGAGGATCATCGGTACGCCGATTTTTGACACGATATCCAGGCCCAGTGCTGTAGTGGGGGCCCAAAGCACGACCAGCGTCATGGTCAGTGTTTCGCAGAGCATTCCGGCAATAATCCCCACTCGCCAGTGCTTCGCTTTTGGGATTTTGATATTTATCCAGCCGGAAAGAATGCCAGCAATAATGCTGGTGATTAAGCAGGGCACTGCGGTGACGCCACCGATATCAATCAGGTAGCGATGGATCCCGGCAATTACGCCCGTAATGATGCCCACCCAGGGGCCGAACAAAATGCCCCCGGACATCACGGCGATGATACGCACATTGACCAGCGAACCTTCAACTGGCACGCCAGACCATGTGCTGAAGAGTGCGAACATGGAAAAAATGGCAGTGACGGCGAGTAGCTCTTTCGGTGTATGTGCGGTTTTATGCAGCAACTCTCGGAACAAACGGATGCGAATCAGAAAGAAGAGACAGATCAGCATCAGCGCGGCCCGATCAAAAACCGCCAGCAGCATGTCGAATATTTCGTGCACGGGGAACTCATGTAAAAAGCGTGAAAAAGCTATGATAAAAAACATCAGTGCAGATGACCAGTTAAGTACACGACTCATTCAATGAGGAAAAACCATTTATTTAAAAGGGGATTGATGCAGGGTACGAGATTTTTCGCTATCGCGTAAAAAACTCTGATGCACGAGGTAATTACACTGATATCAATATGTTAAATTTGATGCACTAATAAACATTAATACTACACATTGTTTTTACTCATCTGAATTCTCTGTTCCTCTTTTTGCGCGCTGAATTATTTTTACTTTTCCTCTCGACAGCAGGTTTTTTTTCAGGCTATTTTCATTAGACGCCACCATCGTGGCAGCGTCGCTCGGACGGTCCGGGCGCTAACGTAATCTGAGGAATCTATGGCTGAATTCAGTCCTGAACGCCGTTTCACGCGTATCGATCGTCTCCCCCCTTATGTTTTTAACATCACTGCTGAACTGAAAATGGCTGCGCGTCGGCGCGGCGAAGACATTATTGATTTCAGCATGGGTAACCCCGACGGCGCGACACCGGCGCATATCGTCGAAAAACTTTGTACTGTCGTTCAGCGCCCGGATACACATGGTTATTCCACGTCTCGCGGTATTCCGCGTCTGCGTCGTGCGATTTCCCGCTGGTATCAGGATCGTTATGACGTTGATATTGATCCTGAAACCGAAGCGATCGTGACCATCGGTTCGAAAGAGGGGCTGGCGCATTTGATGCTGGCGACGCTGGATCACGGTGATACCGTGCTGGTGCCCAATCCCAGTTATCCGATCCACATTTATGGCGCGGTGATTGCTGGTGCTCAGGTGCGCTCTGTCCCGCTGGTGGAAGGGGTGGATTTCTTTAACGAACTGGAACGTGCAATTCGTGAAAGTTATCCGAAGCCGAAGATGATGATCCTCGGCTTCCCTTCGAACCCAACTGCCCAGTGTGTTGAGCTGGAGTTTTTTGAGAAAGTGGTTGCTTTGGCAAAACGCTATGATGTGCTGGTGGTGCATGATCTGGCCTATGCCGATATTGTCTATGACGGCTGGAAAGCCCCGTCGATTATGCAGGTGCCGGGTGCACGTGATGTCGCGGTGGAGTTCTTCACCTTATCAAAAAGCTACAACATGGCTGGCTGGCGTATCGGCTTCATGGTCGGTAATAAGACGCTGGTGAACGCGCTGGCGCGTATCAAAAGCTACCATGATTACGGCACCTTTACGCCGTTACAGGTTGCCGCGATTGCAGCACTTGAAGGCGATCAGCAGTGTGTCAAAGACATTGCCGCGCAATATAAGCGTCGTCGCGATGTGCTGGTCAAAGGTCTGCATGAAGCGGGCTGGATGGTTGAGATGCCAAAGGCGTCAATGTACGTCTGGGCGAAAATTCCGGAACAGTACGCAGCAATGGGCTCATTAGAGTTTGCTAAAAAGATGCTGCAGGACGCGAAAGTTTGCGTTTCGCCGGGCATCGGCTTTGGTGATTATGGCGATACGCACGTGCGTTTTGCACTGATCGAGAACCGCGATCGTATTCGTCAGGCGGTAAGAGGAATTAAAGCGATGTTCCGTGCTGACGGGCTACTGCCTGCATCCGCAAAATCAGCTGTGGAAGATACGGAATAAGCTGAAACTTACCGTAATTGCCCAATGAAAACAGGAGCCAAATGGCTCCTGTTCTTTTTTGCTTTATTCGTTGCTCAGATCATCAGGGCGAATGTGCCGGCCCAAACAATGACCATCACCGAAATGCCCATAAAGAAATATTTCACGCTTCATCGCTCCGCATACACAAGGTATGCATTCATGACCAGATCAGGACTGAGTATAGAGAGGTGAAACTACGCCAAATTGAAAATGGGAATTTTCTCCCTTTCGGCCACAGCTCCATCTCAGAATTTGTGGCGTGAATCACGCCAAACGGGGCTAATGTACGCTTAAAAATGGAGGCTTACAAGGGGCTTTTTTTTAAATAATTTCCGTCACTTACAGACTGTCGGGCTTTGGCGACACTTTGATTTCCACCTGTAATAAATGCGGGTTCGGCGACGAGTTGTAACATGGCTGAAACCTGTTTTTTCCGCTTTGATTAGTAAGGGTATTTTGTGATCGCTAGCACATTTATTAACCCATTCCGAGGCCGTAAGGGTTCGACGAGCCCCTCCAGAGACCCCTGGTCTTTCTCTTCTCTTTTGCGTTCGTCTTCCAGTGAGAAGACATCAATTCACTGGGTATTTGAATTAAGTCCGTGTTGGACTGCTTTTTAATTGAATGCAGGTGATACTTTCTGATGAGGATTTATTTTAAAGTCGCCGTTGCGGATCTTTTCGCATTCTTAATGATATTGCTACTGGTGAATGCTCGCATTCAGGTTTGTTTCATTGATGCTTGTCAATTAAATATGACATGAATCGAGGCAAATTTTTCAATTTGCATTTTCTCTCCATAATTAAAAAATTTCATAATTATCTGTGAGGATAATGATTGCATCCGTTATCCGTTTCAGATAAAAATCTTCGTTTATAACTAGAAGTTAAATCAGTTATTTTAAAAGTATTCGATAAATTTTTTTAATATTTCACGGGAATATTATGTACTCGTTTGTAGCACGGCAGCCCGTTTTTGATCGCGACCTGCATACTGTGGCGTATGAGCTTCTCTTTCGGGTTGGGTTAAATAATTACTTTCCGGATGTCAAACCCGAATACGCAACCAGTCAGATGATCTCCGATCAGTTTCTGGGAACGCCGCTGTGCCGACTGGTCGGGGAACATTTATCACTCATTAACTTTCCTTATCAGATGATAATACAAGGTCTGGCAGACGCCTTGCCCCGTGAAAAAGTGGTGATTGAGATCCTTGAGGATGCTGTACCCGATGATGCCTTGCTGGACGCGGTAATACGCTTACATTCAGGAGGGTACGCACTAGCCCTCGATGACTTTACGATGGATGCCGCGTGGCAGCGATTCTTTCCCTACATAAAAATCATTAAATTTGATATCCAGGCGAGTAGCGATGAGGACATTAACCAGTTTTTAAACATGTTCTCAATCCATCTTCATGGCATCATTTTGCTGGCAGAAAAAGTGGAAACCCATGCAGAATTCGAAAAATATAAACAAAAAGGGTTCTCACTTTTTCAGGGGTATTTTTACAGTAAGCCCGAAATCGTAAAAACCAAACGATTGTCGCATAAAGCTTCTCATCTTTTTCAACTCTTAAATGCGGTTAATGCACCGGAGTTGGATTTCGATAAAATTGAACTCATCCTGGAACACGATCTCACGCTGACGTACAAGATATTGAAGTATGCGAGAAATATTATTTTTCGGGTGAGCGGTATTACTGAAAGTGAACATTTAACTCTAAAAAATATCGTCATGTATTTAGGGCGAAAAGAACTCTCACGTTTTGTCTCTTTAGCTTGTCTGACTAATCTAAATAATAAAAATAATCATGAACTTTATCATTTGTCGTTGGTACGGGCGAAATTCTGTGAAGTCATGGTCGAGAAGGCTTTGCCCTCTTGTAGCCCGCAGGATGCTTTCTTGTGCGGATTATTGTCATTGCTGGACGCGATTCTCGAGACGCCCATCGAAGATATTTGCCAACAACTTGCTATCTCTCCCCTGATAAACGATGCATTGGTGCATAAAAAAGGCAAACTTTACCAAATCCTCCTCCTGGCCTGCCATTTTGATCGGCGCGAGTGGGTTGACGTAAAAACGTTAGCGAACACACTCGATATTCCCGATTTTGTTGCCATTGATGCCATGACAGTGGCAACACTCTGGGCGGATGCCACGATAGCGGAAGAGTAACCCCTGCAATTGCTACGATTATAGATGACGAGCAAGACATTCATGGTTAAATCATTCTTAAATTTCATTTAAGTCGGCGGCTGATCGTTTTTATTCATTAACGTCATTCCGCCAAACTTTCAGAGGTTACTATTTCAGCGGTTTTTCTTAGGATAAATCGCATGAAAATAATTGGAGTGGATGAGCACCGCACCCAACGCGGGAATGGTGCACTTAAGTATTTTGAACTCGAAGGCGTGCCGAGTGATGAGTGGCGACGTCTCTTTGAGAGCAGTTTTCATGAACACGACGTGAAAGTATGGATTGAAGGGTACTGTATTGTTCTTCAGTGCAATACTGATGAAATCCAGAAATACAGAGAGTTTTTGCAAGTAAAGAGTGACGAAACAACAGCAAAATTAAATTCTTAGGGAAATTTAACACTACAGTTATGCAGATAAATTCCTGATAAAAATACTGCACCTCAAAAGCAGAGTTTCTGCTGAGTAAGGTGCAGTTTTATTATCGATGCAGACAGCCCTCTCGGAAACTGTCGGTTCACGCCTCGCCAAAACGATTATCCAGCGTCATGGTCAACATGCGTTCACTATTGATATTGACCGCCTGCCAGCCCTCGCCGGTTTGTCCTTCCCGAATAACAGGCATTCCCTGTGCTGCCAGGTGCAAAAGCAGATCCTCGAATTCCGCGTCGTTAACCGGGCGCGGTTGCCAGAAGGTTTTTTTATTGTCGGTAAATATCGGCAGTAGCTGGATCTGCGGTGTCCTGGTGCCCACCAGAAGCCGCACGATAAACCCATAAGGGGGCATGCTGCGCTCCTGAAACTCGCCGTTACTGTTAAATACCGCGTTACCGATACTGTAGACCACCAGACTTTGCCCTAAGCGAACAGCTTCGCCTGGCATATGTGGCCCGGAACCGATAATTAAATCGGCCCCGGCCTCGGTAAGTTGCTTCGCCAGCGCGCGTTGCATGGGTGTGGTCCAGCGGTAATCCAGTCCCCAATGAGCAAGGACAATTGTGGTAGCAGGATTTTCGCGTGCCTTCTCCTGCCGTAGCTGTTCTGCCAGCCCGCCGCTCAGGCAGGCAACACCTGCTCGACGTGCCCGGGCATAGAAAGCACATGCCTGTTCCATATACTGCCGATACCAGTAAGCGCTGTAGATTTTAAAGGTGCGCTCACCCACCGTAATCACGAGCGGTGATTCAGCCTGATGAGCATTTAACCCTGCGCCCAGGCTGATAATGCCACCGTCCTCAAATGCGGCCAGCGTACTCTTCAAACCTGGCAACCCAGCATCCATTGCGTGGTTGTTACCAAGCGCCACGGCATCAATGCCGCGCTTTTTAAGCTCGCTCACCGAGGAGGCTGGCGAGCCGGTCAGGCAAAAAGGTTTACGGCCTTCGAGGCTGGCGCTCAGATCGACTGCCAGCGCGGCCTCAAAGTTGGCGAGGGTAAAATCACTCCCTTGCAGCAGCGGTGCCAGCGCGGCAAAACTGTGGTTATAGCCATGGCGTTGCAGCGCGTCATCTATGCCGCGTGCTTTGCGTCTCTGGGTGTACCACTCACCAAAGTAGGTGTCCCCGAGCAGGGTCAGAGTGGCGACAGGTGTGGTGAGTTGCCGCGTTTCAGGCATTCTGACCGGGGCAGAGTGCAGGTCACCGGTCTTCGCCAGTAATGCGTCCAGCAGATAATCGAGGTGGAAAGCATCGGTAGCCCCTGCCGCACCCGCCAGCCACAGCTCGCCTGCCACCCACTGTAATGCGAACCCCCAGTTTCCGGCGCTGAATTGCCCCCATGCGCTACCGTCACTCTGTAAATTGCCGGTTTTACGGTACATACGCTCACCGATAATCGCTTCACTCTCGCAAAACCACGCCAGAAAATGCGGGTAGTGCAGCGAGAAATAACGCATGAGCCTGGCAACATCTTCAAGCGTGGTACGCAGGCCTGGTCGGGTGCGTCCTGAGACGTTATTAATGTGCGTCTGCGTCATCTCAAGCCGGGTACTCAGGCTGCGTAACTGAACAAGCGCGTTGGCACTGCTGCCCGCCAGATACTCTGCCAAATTGATGGCGGCATCGCAGGCGTTGTGAATCAGCATTCCTTGTAGCAATGATTTCACTGTCAGTTTTTTGCCGTTTTCCAGACCGAGTGCCGGGTTTCCTTTGAGGATGTCTGCGGAGATGTTTCGCACGTCAATGGCGGTTTCCAGCGTCACTTTTTTATTTAACAGACGTTCAGCAAAACAGCATGTCAGCAACAACTGACTCAGGTAGTGCGGTGCAAAAGGAGTATCGGCCCGATCAGCCACTCGCTGTTCACCCGTGGTGAGATTGATCAACAGGCGTGCTGTTTTTATGCCTGGACGGGGGGGCAGGTTGGCAAGCCGGGTTTTGAGCAGCCCGACAACCTGCCTGAAGTCGGAATTTCGTACACTGCCTTTAACCAGCACAATATCGCCTGCACGTAATTCCGGTGCTGCGACATCGACCAGCGCCTGGGCCGTCAGAAAATGGCCGCTTTGAACGATCTGTGGGAGTGCCTCATGCAATGCCGCCATCTCCTCACCGTGAAGAAAAACCTGCTGACAGCCGGTTTTCAGCAAAGGGGAGGCGAGCGAGCGGTGGATTTCCTCGGTTTGCTCGCCGAGATTGATGATGCGCCCGAGCAGGGCAACCACACGACCCCCACTATCACGGGCGCGTTGTGCTGCTACATCAAACGCGTTGAGCATGGAAAGATATTCGGCGTTGTAGCTGTCATCAATCAGCGTGGCTGAGCCGCCGCCAGGCAGAGTGAGGGGAGTGATGCACATATGCCGATCGTCACCGCAATACGCTTCAAGACCCGCGATAATGTAGGGCAGACTGACGCCCAGCAGGTCGGCAGCAATCAGCGAGGCCACCGAGTTGAGCACGCCGCCTTTGCCTGCCACCGCCAGTCGGTAACGTAGTGTTTGCTGGTGGAACGAAAGCGTAACCAGACTGCCGTTGTCGTCAGGCATCATGGCGGTAATGCGCACATCTGCTTGCGCGCTGAAACCGTAGCTGATGATGCGTGCGCCATCCCGAGCAACCCGGGCCGCGACGGTGTCATATTCCGCCATATCACGATGCAAAATGGCGTAGCCCCCAGGGATCAGACCGTGGCTGATGCGCGACTTAAAACGGGCGACATCCTTCAGGGTGGTGATATTTTTACCCACCTGCGTCATGCCAATTTCGGTAATGATAACGATGTGGGGCTTGATGTGTGGCCCGATCCCACCGTTACGCATCCACAAGGCGGAGATCGCCACCTCCATCACCACCGCGTCGGGATCGCACGCCGCACGCGCCAGGGTGACCGATGCCCCCGTGCGGGTATTGTGGTTGCCGCGACTTGCCACGACGGACATTGTGCTGGTGAGAATGCCCTCCAGCATCTCTTTGGTCGAGGTTTTGCCCACCGTTCCGGTTATCGCCACCAGCCTGCCATTCAACCGCCGCCGCGCCTCTTGCGCCAGTACATGCAGCGCCTGATAACTATCGCCGATAACCAGTTGTGGAAAATCAGGCGGGAGTCCGTCGAGGTAGCGCTGAACGATTGCCCCGCAGTAACGTAAGGCGTGTTGTACCAGCGTGTCATGGGTATCGTTCCAGCCTGCATACAACCCGGTGTTACCAGAACCCTGGTGCCAGGTCTCGGGGTCGATGGCTACAAACAGACAGGGGCGGGGAAATTCCGTGCTGTCATGCAAAATGGCGATATCGCCTGCTGACCAGTTTTCATCCGGCCGGTTATGCCAGACGCTGCCGGGCAGAAGCCGTGTGAGCTCTGCGGCAGTCCAGCCCGGACAGCTTTTTTGCACAGGGCGGGAAGGGGAGGATTTCGGGCTCATGGTCGTCTCCTTACGCCTGGTCAGCAGGACGGCGGTGTGGACAGAGTGTCACGGCGTCAATGCCTGGATTGCCCTGCAGGTCATGATATTCCGGCGCAATGGCGGGGCGTTCAAGCAACGTCACCCGGTGGCCCTGCTGACGCAGTGCATCGGCAAACCGCGTCTGTAAATCGAAGGGCGTGTTGCGGTCCTGCGGATTGCCGATCACTACAATCAGCCGTGCGGGATCGGCAGAAATACCGTTAATGTGGTCAAGAGGATCCCACGGGTTCGGCAGTCCGGTGCCGTCAAGCTGAGGTGCAGAGGCTTCACCGCGTTCATGGCGCATCCGTTCAGCCCGTTCCAGCAGACCCCAGGCCCCGGATGTCAGGATGGCGCAGTCAATATCGCGACGCCCATAGGTGAGTAGCGCCGACGCTGCGGTTGCACCACCGCTGTGGCCGCTGAGAATAAAATGCGAAATACCGTAGCGTACTTTGATCGCCTCAAGGGCAGCATCGAGGGCGAGAAACTCTTCCGGCTGTCGACGGCGATAGTGATTGCCGCTGGAGCCATACGTGCCGGGCCGGGCAATGATCACCGTCGGTAATCCGCTCTTTTGCATCATCGCCTGAGCCTGTTGACGTTGCGCATCCCCGGTATTGGCGGGGATGGTTTCCGGCGCGCGCTTAATTAGCGAGACTCTGTCCCCCTTAAATACCACCAGCACCTGCGGGGCGTTATGCAGTTCGCCTGCACTAAAGTAGCGAATGCAGGCTTTACCGCTGCTGTACGTTACCCATGTGGCATCGTCACTGACCGGGCAGTTATGCCTGATGCTGGCCTGGTTCCACAATAGCGGCGTTTCGGCATGGGCAAAAACGCCCACCAGCAGCAGAAAAATAAGTGTGTAATATCGCCTCACGGCACCGCCTCAGGGGCAAAGATATAGACATACAGAATACACAACCAAGCATTCATAATGTTAAGATGATAAAAGGATTTTTCGGACTGGGAATTCCCGGGTGCAATGAAGGAGTCACATGTCGCTCAGCCACTTACTTGCGCAAACCCGCCCGGTTATCGAAACGCTGGAGAGCGCGTCAAATCCCCCCCTTTGCCCGTCCTGGGTCCTCTTCTTTAGTGTTTCTGACGGCAAAAGCCGGGCCCATGTTGTGCAGGGCAGCGGTAAGACGTTTGATCTCGCCTGGCAGCAGGGGACGCAGGCATTACAATTGTGGCGTAAAAAAAGCAGCGTTCGGGCTCGTTGGCTACGGGTGGATGTCGTCGACAAAATAGAAGCGTTGCCTTGGGACGCGTTGCAGGCCCGGTTAGCGAACACCAAGCGTAACTATTTTCGCTTCGGGCTGAGCCTGGATCCGGCATTTCGTTACGCGATGCTGGAACAGGAAATTGCCGCCAATGCGCTGCTCTATAACGGTGATATCGGCGTTGCCACTCCCAATCCCAAAAACCTTGCCCATTTTTCCCGCCGTCGCTTCGGGGCGCGGGTGGAGTGGCCCGCGCAGCCGGATCAAACCCTGTGGCGATTTACCACCCGCGCACTGTTTTGTGACGGTGAGCAGGTGCTGCACATTGAATCGGACGGGCGCAACAGCGGCTATCGCCAGTTGCCTGACTGGCAGGAGAAGGCGCTTGAACCCATGATTGCCTCCTCGACCGATTATCTGGCCCGCCAGGTGACGGAGTCCGGACGTTATCACTACGGCTGGTTTCCGTGCTTTGATCGCGCCATTCCCACCTATAACGCGTTGCGCCATGCCAGCTCGACCTATGCGCTGCTCGAAGGATGGGAAGTGACGCAAAATCCGGCGCACTTCGCCGCAATCGAGCGTGCACTGGGCGCACTTTGCACCACGTTTATCCGTACTTACACGTTGCCAGACGGCAGTGAAGCCGATTTCCTGGTGGATACCGGCGATGAAATTAAGCTGGGTGGCAACGCGGTGTGCATTCTGGCGATGGCGAAATATACCGAATTAACGGATGACAGCCGCTATCTGGCGCAGATGGCCCGGCTGGCAAACGGCATTGGCTTTATGCAGGACCCGCAGAGTGGCGGTTTTGTTCATGTGCTCAATGCCGGGGATCTGTCTCTGAAAGCGGCGCATCGTATCATCTATTACGATGGCGAAGCCGCGTTTGCCCTGATGCGGCTCTATGGTCTGACGAAAGCGCCTGAATGTCTGGCGAGGGTGGAACGGGCGATGGACTTTTTCATCGAGCAAAAGCACTGGCAGGCGCACGATCACTGGCTCAGTTACTGCGTAAACGAACTGACGCTGTACCGGCCCGAAGCGCGCTATTACCAGTTTGGGCTGGATAACGTTCGCGATCATCTGGAGTTTGTTCAGGAACGTATCACCACTTATCCCACATTACTGGAGCTGATGATGGCGGCGTCACGTATGATTGAGCGCCTTGTCACTTCGCCGCATAAGTACCTGCTCGATGACTTTGATATGGATGTGTTTAACCAGGCGCTGGAGACCCGCGCCCGCTACCTGGCAAATGGCTTTTTCTGGCCGGAACTGGCGATGTTTTTCAAAAATCCTCCGCGTATTGTGGGCAGTTTCTTTATTCGTCACCACAGTTATCGCGTACGGATCGACGATGTTGAACACTACCTTTCGGGCTATGTTGCCTACCGCAAACGCTGGCGAGAAGGGGCGGGGAAAAGTGAGCAGGTGCTATGCAACTGACTATACTCGTTAGCAACTTTGCCCGGACAGGCTAACCCATGACCTGGCGACTCTCTTTCTCCTTCCTTTCTGCAACTTGCCAGCGATGGTTATCGTTCTGGCTGGTGGTGCTATTGGTGATTTCGCCTGGGATCGGGGCTGGGTGGGATTTCAACGCTATTACTATCAGCACTGAAAAACTGTACGGTCCGGCATCACCCGCCGCCCGGCAGCGGATTGATGAGTGGGCAGCGTTACTGAAAAACCCACCTCCGGCCAACATCCAGGACAAATTAAACCTGGTTAACCGGTTTTTTAACGCAAGAATGGCCTTTAAGGATGATATTGTCGTCTGGAAACAGCAGGATTACTGGGCAACACCGATCGAATTTTTACGTAAAGGGGCAGGTGACTGCGAAGATTTTGCGCTGGCGAAGTATTTCACGTTGCGCGAAATGGGGGTGCCCGCTAACCAGTTGCGTATTACCTACGTTAAAGCGCTTCAACTGAATCAGGCGCACATGGTTGTCACCTGGTATGCCACGCCCGATGCCGTTCCGCTGGTGCTGGATAACCTGAAAACTGCCATCTTGCCTGCGACACAGCGTACTGACTTGCTCCCGGTTTACGCTTTTAACGGGGAGGGGCTGTGGCTGCCGCAAACCGGCGGCAATAAACGCGTGGGTGACAGTAAACGACTCTCCCGCTGGCAGGATCTTCTCACCAAAATGCGTGCAGAAGGATTTGTAATTAATGAATAGGATGTGGACATGTCTCTTTATAAGCAGCTACTGATCGGCATCTGTTTATTTACGCTCGTCATTTTCTGCGGCAACTTTTTTGTTACCCTGGAAAGTTCGCGCGACCAGTATCGTAACCAGCTCAGTGCGCATGCGCAGGATGCAGCAACGGCATTAGGACTGTCGCTGACAACCAATATTGACGATCCGACAATGACCGAATTGATGGTGAATTCCATTTTTGACAGCGGTTATTTTTATCGTATTCGAGTGGTCGATATTAAAACGAATAAACCCATTATTGAGCGCAGCGATATTCCGCAAAGTGCGCGTGTACCGCAATGGTTTGTGCGCCTGGTGAATCTTAGTCCGGGTCAAGGTGATGCCATTGTGACGCATGGCTGGACGCAGGTGGCACGCGTTGAGGTGGTCAGCCATCCGATGTTCGCGTTGGCTCGGTTATGGGACAGCATGGTCGCCAGTTTTTTGTGGCTAACGGGGTGTAGCTTGCTTTGTGTGCTGGGTGTGACTCTGCTGCTGCGTCGTCTTCTGCGACCACTGAATTATATCGTGGGCCAGGCAATGGCCATCTGCCGTCGCGAATTCCTGAATGTGTCTGCGCTGCCGAAAACCCCTGAACTGCGCAGGGTCGTTGAAGCGACCAACCTGATGGTCACCCAACTTAAAGTGTTGTTCAGCGAGCAGGCATCGCGCAGTGAATCTCTGCGCCAGGAAGCCTATCATGATAGCCTGACAGGCCTGAATAATCGCCGTGCGTTTGATATGCAGTTGCAGTCGCGTTTGAGTGATGAAGAAAATGCGTCAGGCCATTTGATGCTCTTGCGTGTGCAGGATCTGATGGGGATGAACCAGCGTTTGGGTGGCGCAAAAACCGACCAGTTACTGACGGCGGTGGCCGACATTCTGACCGGCTTACAAAGCCATTATTTTCAGAACGAAGGCTTCCTCGCGCGTGTACGCGGGGGGGAATTTGCCATTATTGCCCCGCAGATCTTGTCGCAGGAACTCGACAATCTGAGCAATACCCTCAGTACGCAGCTTAAAGCGTTGTCGGAAACGGGCATGAGTGACGTCACCCCGGTGGCACATTTTGCCCTGGTTCCCTTCCATGTGGGTGATAAACCGCAGACGGTGCTAATGCAGGCGGATCAGGCACTGGCGATGGCAGAAACCGAAATGGGCGTTTTTGCCAGCCTTGATAGCGCAGCAGCCAGCGAGAATGAAGAAGATCATCATAGCTGGTATACCCGTCTGGACAAGGTGCTGACCGACGGCGCATTCGAGCTTTTTTCTCAGCCGGTTTATCGATGCAACAATGCGCATGTTGTTCTGCACCATAAGATTCTCGCCCGTATAAGAACGCAGGAGGGGGAACTGGTACCCGCAGGGCGTTTCATGCCGTGGATCCACCGCCTTGATCTGAGCCGTCGAATGGACATTGTGATGTTGCAACAGACGCTGCGCGAGATGGAAAAATCAAATAAGCCGTTCGCGCTAAGCATCAGTGGTGCCAGCGTGGCGGATGATCAGAGCCTCCATGCACTACTGCAACCGCTGAAAGGTGTGCCACATTTGGCTTCCCGTCTGACCCTGGAACTTGATGAAAATGAACTTCCCGATGCTGAGCGGGTAAATATCCTTGTCAGCCGGCTCCAGGAATTGGGCTGCCGTCTGGGTATCCAGCACTTTGGGGGACGATTCCATCTTATCGGCAATTTGCCACAATGGGGTCTTGCCTGGATTAAAGTCGATGGAAGTTACATTCGTAATATTGATAGCGAAGAAGATAAAAAACTGTTTATTGAAGCTATCTATTGGGCGACCCGCCAAATTAATTTGCCATTGATTGCTGAACGTGTGGAAACGGCGGGTGAATTAGCGATTCTTGAAAAAATTGGTTTGCATGGGGCAATGGGACGCTATTTTGCGGACGCCAGCACGCTGGTCGGAATTTAACCGGTCGTACATGAAAGAGGCTGAATATGTACTACATAGAACGTGATGCGCAGGGACGCATTATTCAGGTGGCAATGACATCTTTTCACGCGATGACAGAACAGACTGCAGCCAGTACAGCTGAGATCGATGAGTGGTTTAGGCAACGTGATATTCGAGAAGCGTCTCTGCTACAACTGCGCCAGAGCGACCTTGAGATGGTTCGCGTACTGGAAGATTTAATTGAAGTGCTGATGAGTAAAGGTGTGATCAGCATTACCGATCTTCCTCTGGTTGCACAAAATAAACTGACTAACCGTGCCCAGGCACGTCTTTCATTAAGTGGTCTGGAAGGATTAATCGCTGATGATGATGAGGGCCTTATTTAGCTCGTCATCTTTTATGACACGATATATATCATGTACGAAACAGGGGCTCTTGACAAAGTCCCTTTTTTTTATTCTAAAACGGCTTCGCGCACTACTATTCATTCACGCCATCTATTAATATAAGGTCTTTAAGCGAAGCGGCATCAATAAATTCTCTGCCGTAACACGTTTTAGCCTTTTTTCACGTATTGCATTACCCATTCTAATTAAATTCTCTTTTAGCATTCTATGCCTGAATCATGGATGAGTTGGGCGAGAAAAAGATCGAGGGAAACTACACATGAGCGGCGTATCTGGGATCGTCAAAGCGGTAATTGGTCAGGTGTTTGCAGTAAGCCCTGATGGAAGCAGACGTTTATTGGTTGAAGGCGACAGGATCCTTGAGGGCGAACAAGTCCAGACAGGGTCTTCTGGCGCTATTACCCTTTCGACGGCGGATGGTAAACAACTGGATCTCGGTCGCGATAGCCACTGGGACAGCACCGGTACTGTGGCCGCTGAACCCTCGGCCGCCCAACAGCAGGATGTTGCAGCCTTACAACAGGCTATCGCAGACGGTCAGGATCCGACCAAAACGCTCGAAGCGACTGCTGCGGGTCCTCAGGCCGGTGGCGGCGGTGGGGATGGCGGTGGTGGTGGGGGCGGTGGCTCTCACACTCATGTGGTACTCGATCTCACTGGCGAAGTGGTTGACCCGACAGCGGGCTACCCAACAACGGGACTGGATTTCCCCGATGCTGAAAGACCTCAAGAATTAACCCTTCTCGATCCTGCCACTGCCACTGCCAATGCCGCTGCGGCAGATGCGGGTACCGGGACGACGCCGACTACACCGACCACACCTGGCGGCGGCACGGTAACCCCTCCTGACGATTCCGATGCAGATGCGGATTCTGATGCGGATGCAGACGCTGATGCGGACGCAGATGCAGACGCAGACGCTGATGCGGACGCAGATGCCGATTCAGATGCCGATGCAGATGCGGATTCTGATGCAGACGCCGATGCCGATGCAGACGCTGATGCAGATGCAGATGCCGATGCAGACGCTGATGCCGATGCGGACGCTGATGCCGATGCGGACGCAGACGCCGACGCTGATGCCGATGCTGATGCCGATGCTGATGCTGATGCCGACGCTGATGCAGATGCAGATGCAGATGCCGATGCAGACGCTGATGCCGATTCAGATGCAGACGCCGATGCTGATGCTGATGCTGATGCTGATGCTGATGCTGATGCTGATGCTGATTCTGATGCCGACGCTGATGCAGATGCCGATGCAGACGCAGACGCCGATGCGGACGCCGATGCAGATGCAGATGCAGATGCCGATGCCGATGCTGATGCCGATTCTGACGCCGATTCAGACGCAGACGCCGATGCAGATGCAGACGCCGATGCCGATGCCGATGCAGATGCCGATGCCGATGCCGATGCGGATTCTGATGCAGACGCCGATGCGGATTCTGATGCAGATGCAGATGCAGATGCAGATGCAGATGCAGATGCAGATGCAGATGCAGATGCAGATGCTGATGCTGATGCTGATGCTGATGCCGACGCTGATGCCGACGCGGATGCCGATTCTGACTCCGATGCGGATGCAGATGCCGACGCCGATGCAGATGCCGACGCCGATGCAGATGCCGACGCCGACGCCGATTCTGATTCCGACGCCGATGCCGATGCCGATGCCGATGCCGATGCGGATACCGATGCCGACGCGGATGCTGATGCCGATGCAGATGCAGATGCGGATGCCGATGCGGATGCAGACGCCGATGCCGACGCGGATGCGGATGCGGATGCGGATGCTGACGCCGATGCAGATGCCGATGCGGATGCAGATGCAGATGCAGATGCCGACGCCGATGCCGATGCGGACGCAGATGCGGATTCAGATGCGGATGCAGATTCTGACGCCGACGCCGACGCCGATGCGGATGCCGACGCGGATGCCGATTCTGACGCTGATGCCGATGCGGATGCAGATGCAGATGCAGACGCCGATGCAGATGCAGACGCTGATGCAGATGCCGATTCAGATGCCGATGCCGATGCCGATGCAGACGCTGATGCGGACGCAGATGCCGATGCAGATGCAGATGCGGATTCTGATGCAGACGCTGATGCAGATGCCGACGCCGACGCCGATGCAGATGCAGATGCCGATGCAGACGCTGATGCCGATGCTGATGCCGATTCTGACGCCGATGCAGACGCTGATGCAGACGCTGATGCCGATTCTGACGCCGATGCAGATGCAGATGCAGATGCAGATGCAGATGCAGATGCAGATGCAGATGCCGATGCCGATGCAGACGCGGATGCCGATTCAGATGCAGATGCAGATGCAGATGCAGATGCAGATGCAGATGCCGATGCAGACGCAGACGCAGACGCCGACGCTGATGCTGATGCTGATGCTGATGCTGATGCCGATGCGGACGCTGATGCTGATGCAGATGCCGATGCAGATGCCGATGCAGACGCTGATGCGGACGCTGATGCAGATGCAGATGCAGATGCAGATGCCGATGCGGATTCTGATGCAGACGCCGACGCGGATGCCGATTCAGATGCAGACGCCGATGCCGATGCCGATGCCGATTCCGACTCTGATGTTGATGTGAAGCTGACAGTAACGGTCACGCCAGGATCGAAGACCGCTGATACGTCCGATAACACCGTCACTCACATCAATGGCGGCAGCGGAAACCCGAACGGATACGATGTCCAGAATGGGGTGATCGTAGCGATCGGCAGTAACGTCCATGTCTGGTTAACGCCGGACAACCCGGATGGCGCTATCAAGGGCGACTTTGTGCCGACGGCGGCCAGTGCGTCACAGATTCACTATTACACCAGCAGCGGCAACGCCAATACGGACGATAGTGGTAAAGGGCACACCGATATCTTTGTGGTCGGCGATCACACTGGTGGTTATTACCAGCAGAGCGACTGGCCGAATACCAAATACAATTTCGTCTCTCTGAAGGGCATAACCGGGAACGGTGGCGTGACGGAAGGCGATGTCGGAAAAGACTATATTTTTGTTCAGGGTAACAGTGCGGACTACACCGTAACGGGGGTGCCGCATCCGCAAAACCACCAGAACAACGATATCGATAATCTCCAGATTACCAATAAGGATGGCAGCCATCCTTATGAAAATGCGAACCACATTGAAGGCGTTGTTTTTGGTAATGGACCATCGTCTACCCATGGCGGCAGTACCGACGTCAGCTACAAGGTGACGCTAAATCTGGACGTGAATCTCGAAAGTTCCGACAGCAACGACCACCTGAACACGGTCACCTTTAACGGTATTCCGGAAAATGCCACCTTCACGGGTAACTACGTCAACGTCAGTTATGACGCGGCCAATAAGGTCTATGTCATGACATTTGACAGCCACACGACGCACTACTCCGGGCAGGTCAGCGTGGATTTACCCGACGGTAAGAGCACACTCGGTGATATCACGCTGGATGTGGATACGACGGCGTCTGAGCACCATGACACCCATTTTGACTTTGACGGTGAAGAGGGCGGTCAGCATGTCAGCGACAGCCATAGTCATGATGCCAGCACTGCCGACTATCACCCTGATGCCGTTGACGAAAGTCATACAACCGACAGCCACATTGCCGAAGACAACCCTGTCGACACGGACAACGAAGCCAGGACCCTCAGCAGCAATGAAAGCGAAAGCGATAAGCTGACGCTTGCCAGCAGTGCCGTTGAAGAGACGTCGGCTTCAGAAACCGACCACAGTGTGACCACTGAGGCGCACAGCGCATCATTAATTGATGAGTCGAGCCTAATGCTCAGTCCACAGGGTGCCGATAACGCCCCGGGCAGCGCTGAGACCCCAACGACAACGGCTGATAATGCCGTGAATCCTCTCTCCGGGGATGAACATACCGATATGGCCTCGACCGAACCGGCCACGCCGACCACCGAAAGCGCACTGAGTACCAGTGCGGGTCATGATGACACGCTGAATTTCAGCGACATCATCCATGACGAGGAGCATAACGACCTCAGTAGTTTGATTCAGGCGGGCCCGCAAAGCGAAGCCGCGCAGGGTGCGACAGAGGTTGAACATGTTCCTGCTGAAGGCGGTTCGACTGCGGGCGCGGAAAGTTACGATGCCGGCCACGAAGCGATGGTAGAGAGTCTGATCGCGAAACCGGAAGAAGTTTCCTGACAGGCCGCCGCGTAGCAAAAGGGTTGCGCGGCAAACGATCCTGACATGAATTCAGATCTGACGAGGGATACCGTCCGATCGCAAATAAGCCTGGATGCATTCACTCCCTCGCTCTCGTGGCATTTTCTCTGGTAGATGTTAATGCGCTATCAGAGACATGACGAAAAGGACGACAAAATGAAATATGGTAGCCAGATTTTTATGGGTGCAGCACTGACGCTGTGCGCGACGCAAAGCCAGGCCACGACGCTTGAGCAGGCGGTCAAAGAGAGCCTGTTATGGCATCCGCAGGTTAACGCCTCGGCGAACAGTCGTTATTCAGCCGATCAGGATCTTCGCGCCGCGAAAGGGGGTTATCTGCCTTCGCTGGATCTCACGGCCGGAACGGGCTGGGAGCAAACCGATAACGCCACTACCCGTGCGGCAGGCCAGCATCAGCGCAACCTGAATCGCAGTGAATCCGCCATCAATCTCACACAAAACGTCTTTAATGGTTTTGCGACCACCAGTGAAGTAGCGCGCCAGAAAGCGACGGTGAATTCCCGTGCTTGGACAGTGTTGAATACCAGCGAAGCCACTGCGTTACAGGCAATCCAGAGCTATCTTGATGTGCTGATGCGCGAAGAGATGGTGAAGCTGGCGGAAGATAACCTGAAGAATCATGAGCGCGTATTTGATCAGATCAATCTGCGCACACAGCAGGGTGTAGGCCGCCAGGCCGATTTCGATCAGGCGGAAGCCCGACTTGCTCAGGCGCGTAATAACCTGATTACGGAGCAAACCAATCTCGAAGATTCACGCGCTAACTATGAAAGCGTCACCGGCAAAGACGCTGACACGCTGGTGATGCCAGGAAAGATTAAGATCCCGGACTCGCTGGCCGCTGCTCGCGCAGTCATGCTGACGAACAGCCCGCTGCTGAAACAAGCGGATGCGGATGTGGAAGCGACCCGCCAGCAGTACGAAGCGGCGAAATCTCGTTTTTACCCGAATGTGAATGTGGAAGTGGGTCGCACGATGGACAACAACATCGATGGCACTCGCGGACATAACCAGGAGTGGCAGGCGATGGTGCGCATGCGCTACAACCTGTACAACGGTGGCAGCGATCAGGCCACTCTCACCTCCTATGCGTACAAAATGCAGGAGGCGCAGGATGTGAAAAATAACGCCCTGCGTCAGTCGAATGAAGAGTTACGTCTTGCATGGAATGCGCTGAACAACGCCGCTCAGCAGGTGCCGATTGCCAAAGAATATGCCGATCGCAGTGTGACGGTGCGTAGTGCATATCAAGAGCAGTTCAGTCTCGGTGACCGTACGCTGCTTGATATGCTGGACAGTGAAAATGAAGTGTTCAGTGCCCAGCGTCGTTACGTTGAGCTGAAGTATGTCGACATGTTCACCACTTACCGCATCAGTGCGCGTACCGGTGAACTGCTTAAGAACATGAATATTCAGGCACCTTCAGCTTCTCAGCCGCTCGATCAGGCACAACGTACTCAGCCTGATCTTCCTGATCTGAAGTAAGACAGCATTGACGGTTGATGGGGGATATTTCCGGCATAAAAACCGGCAATCACCCTCTCTTTTTTAACTGCGGCATAAGTCTGCAGAACATCGAGACAGAGAATGAGGCCTGATATTGGCACGCCTGAACAGACTGATACGCCCCCGCAGGCGTCAGTCAGACAGGACCCCCGGCAACGCCATGATGATCCGTTGCTGGATGCTTTGATGATCATCTGTAAGCTGCATAACATCGCCACCAGCCGTACCGTATTGACCACTGGGTTGCCGCTGGAGTCACACACACTGACGCTTGAAGCCTTCCCACGTGCCGCAGGCCGTGCCGGGCTGAAGGCACGTGTCGTGCAGCGTCCGCTGGAAAAGATTACCGCGCTCTCACTGCCCGCCATTCTGTTGCTGAAAAATAATCAGACAGCGGTGCTGGTTGGCTGGGATGAGCAGCAGGCGCGTCTGTTGCCCAGCGAAACCGAAGGTGGGGAGATTACGCTGTCGCGAGAGGCGTTGGCGGAGCATTACAACGGCGGGGCGATTTTTATCTCGCCCGAGCATGAATTTGACGCCCAGCCGACTGCCACCTTACCGCGTACCACCGCGTGGTTTAAAGACACGCTGAAACTGTCGAAATATCTCTACCTTGATGCGGTGGTCGCCAGTTTCCTCGTCAACCTGGTAGCGCTCAGTTCGCCGCTATTTGTCATGAACGTCTATGACCGGGTGGTCCCTAACCAGGCGACTGCGACGCTCTGGGTGCTGGCGATCGGCGTCAGCATTGCGTTTATCTTCGATTTTGTGCTGAAGGTTCTGCGCGGCATTTGCCTCGACCTGGCGGGTAAGAAGACCGACCTGGTGGTCTCCTCTGCGCTGTTTGAACGCCTGCTGGGCATGAAGATGAAGCTCCGCCCGAAACGGGTAGGGAGCTTTGCGCAGAACTTCCAGGAGTTCCAGTCAATTCGTGACTTCCTTTCGTCGCTGACGTTGACGGCGTTTATCGATTTTCCGTTCACGCTGCTGATCCTGCTGGTCATTGGTGTTATCGGTGGCCCACTGGTGTTGATCCCGTTACTTTGCTACCCACTGGCATTACTGGTGAGCTGGTTAATCCAGCGCCCGTTGATGTCGCGGGTACAAAAAACCTATCAGTTGTCCAACGAGCGTCAGGCGATGCTCGTGGAGACGCTTACTGGCCTTGATGCCATAAAAATTAACAACGCCCAGAGTGAGCGCCAGTACCAATGGGAGAACCTGACCAGCCAGCTTAGCAAGCTGGAACTGCGGGTTAAATCGCTCTCTTATGTGGCCGTCAACTTTACCGCCTGGCTGCAACAGGCCAGCGGCGTGGCGATGATTGTCGCCGGAGTGTACATCATTATTGCTGGCAACCTGAGTATGGGGGGGCTGATTGCCTGCTACCTGCTGCACCGTCGCGCCATGATGCCTGTCGGTCAGTTGTGCAGCCTGATCACCCGTTACCAGCGTGCGCGTATGACTAAAGCAACCATCGACAGAATGATGGGGCTGGAGCAGGAAGTCGAAGACGACGAAGTGCCACTTAAGCGCGAGACGCTTTCGGGGGCGATTGAACTGCGCGACGTGACCTTTTGCTACCCCGGCAATCAGTTTGCCTCCCTCAGCAACGTATCGCTGACCATTCAGCCGGGTGAGAAGGTGGGGATTATCGGACGCAGTGGCTCCGGTAAAAGCTCACTGGCGAAATTGCTGGTCGGCTTTTATCAGCCGGACAGCGGCAGCGTGCTGATTGATGGCATTGATGCGCGCCAGATTGATGTGCACGACCTGCGTCATAACATCGGCTATGCCCCGCAGGATATCCATTTGTTCAACGGTACGCTGCGGGAAAATCTGCTGTACGGTGCCAGCTACGTTGACGATGAGACCATGCTGCGGGTTGCAAACCTGACCGGGGTGCACGACTTCGCCCGTCGCCATCCGTCAGGTTACAACATGCAGGTGGGTGAACGGGGGCTAAGCCTTTCTGGCGGGCAGCGCCAGGCCGTCACGCTGGCACGAGCTCTGTTACTCGATCCCCCAGTGCTATTGATGGACGAGCCTACCAGTTCAATGGATAACACCAGCGAAGATTTGATTAAGAAAGCGCTGGCCCCGGTTATCAGCAATAAGACGCTGCTGTTAGTCACGCACCGTGCTTCGCTGCTGTCGCTGGTTGACCGTCTGATCATTGTCGATAACGGCAAAATCATTGCTGACGGCCCGAAAGAGAGCGTCATGAGTGCACTGAAAAAGGGACAAATTCATGCGAATCGTTGATGCACTGAGCCGCATGATGAGCTGGCTTTCAGGCGGTAAACAGCAGAGCGCGTTCACCACCAACGAGGTGAATAAAGCCTTGTTAGATGATGCACCTCGGGTCGTTCGCGTGACTTTGTGGGCCATTCTTGCCTTCTTTATCGCCATGATTATCTGGGCTTCGCTGGCTGAAATAGACGAAGTGACCCGTGGTGAAGGGCGTGCGATTCCGTCATCTCGTTTGCAAAAAATTCAGAACCTGGAAGGCGGGATTATTGCCGAGGTCTTTGTGCATGAAGGTGAGGTGGTGAAAGCCGGGGCACCGCTTTTGCGTCTGGACGATACCCGTTTTCGCTCCAATGCCGGAGAGAGCGAGGCTGACCGGTTGGCACTGGATGCACGTATCCAGCGTCTGACCGCCCAGCTTGATGGGGCAACGGAGCTGACGCTGTCACCGGAAATCATCCAACAGGCACCAGATATCGCCAGTGGCGAGATGGAGCTGTTTTCCAGCGTCAATAAACGCATTCAGAGTGAAATTAACGGACTCAACGAGCAACTGGTGCAGAAGAAACAGGAACTGCTCGATTTTCAGGGAAAATTAGTCCAGTACCGCCGCAGTCTTGCGTTGCAACAGCAGGAAATCAGCATGTCTGAACCACTGGTGGCGAAAGGGGCCATCTCTAAAGTTGAGATGCTGCGTCTGCGCCGTGCCGGGGTTGAGACACAAGGTCAACTGGATTCCGTTATTCTCGCCATTCCACGCGCCGAGGCCGCCATCAAGGAGATTGAGAGCAAGGTAGGAGAAACACGGGGGCGTTACCGTAGCGATGCACTGGGGCAGCTTAACCAGGCGCGTACCGATCTCAGCAAAATTGAAGCCTCGGGCAAAGCGATCACAGACCGGGTCAACCGTACGTTGGTTACCTCCCCGGTGCGCGGTGTGGTTCAGCAGTTGCTGGTCAATACCATTGGTGGCGTGATCCAGCCGGGTAATGACCTGGTGGAGATTGTGCCACTGGACGACACGCTGCTGGTGGAAGCGAAAATTCGCCCGCAGGACATCGCCTTTTTACGTCCGGGGCAGGAAGTGACGGTGAAATTCACTGCCTATGACTACACCATTTACGGTGGTCTGAGGGGCAAGCTTGAGCAGATAAGCCCGGACACGGTGACTGACAAAGACGGCAAGAGTTTTTATATCATTCGCCTGCGTACGGATAAAAACCACCTTGGGACGGATGAGAAGCCGCTGCTGATCATTCCGGGCATGGTCGCGTCGGTGGATATTATTACCGGCAAGAAAACGATTCTGGCGTATTTGCTTAAGCCGATTTTAAGGGCGAAAGCCGAGGCGTTCAGGGAGCGGTAATAGTGGGAAGTCTGCGGAAGCAGCGAACGCACGTCAGGTCCCCTCTCCCTGAGGGAGAGGGCCAGGGTGAGGGGGGCATGCGACTCTGAGGGTCATTCCGTTCACCTCATGTTCCTTGCTTCTCTGTCACACCAGAACCCGTGAACGTGCCAGGGTGGCTCATCGCCACCACCCTGGCGACCCGGGCTCCCGGCCACGAAAATCGCCGCTGGCGCGGTGCATTCGTCTTATGTCGTCTGACTTTCGGGTCGGGGACCAGCCTACATCCTTGTAGGCTATCCCCTCCGCCCGCTTCCCTGCGGGCGGCCCCGGTCAGCCGCCAACGCCTCATCGATTTTCAGCCGGACCCTGTCATCGCTGTAACTGTTTTATTCCCATTGTGCGGTGCTATCGCTGTAAAACGTAATATTGCTGGAGCTCCCTCACTGCGAAAGCCGGCGTTAGCGCATTGCCCTAACGCTTAATGGTTCACCAGCAGATCTGCCAGACGCACCTGCACATCGACACATCCTGCCAGCACCAGATTGCCCTTTAACAGACCGTCGTCGGCAAGAAAGTCATTGCTGGCACCGCCTGCTTCGACGATGAGCAACATCCCGGCCAGCGCGTCCCAACTGTTCATATGCTCCTCGTAATAGGCATGTACCTGCCCGCTGGCTACGTGGGCAAGCATTAACGCTCCGGCACCAAAGCGGCGATACTCCATTCCGCCAGTGAGCACGCGGGCAACGGTACGGGTGTAGTTTTCCACCGGCGCACGGCTGGAACGCCCCATACCAATAATCACCGTTTCCGGGTCCGGTTCGCGTAATGTCAGGCGCTGGTCGTTAAGAAAAGCGCCGTTGCCACGGCGGGCAATGAAAAACTCATTGCGGTCCGGGGCGTAGACAATCCCCAGTTCCGTGGTGTTCTGGCGAACGTAAGCCAGCGAGATGCACCAGTAATCCATCCCCTGAATATAGTTGGTCGTCCCGTCGATAGGATCCAGCACCCAGGTACCTTGTTCACCGGCCTGCAGGCCGCTCTCTTCCCCGAGAAAACCATCCTGCGGGCAGTGGGTGTTGAGCCAGCTTTTGATCTCTTTTTCCACAAACAGGTCGGCGTGGGAGACAAAATCCTGGCGGGCTTTTTTATCCACCTGTAGCCCGGCATTACGTAATTCCTGCGCCTTTGCGCCCAACTGGCGAATCAATGCACATAGTGACTGCTGTTGTTCTTCCGTCATGGCCTGCTCTTATTGAGGTGATGGCGACGTGCGCCGGGAAATAAGCTGCACATCCACCCATGTTGTCCGTGAGGGTTGTAACGGATCGTCAGCGCGTTCCAGCAGGCGGGTTAAGGCCTGACGGGAAATCTCCTCAACGTCCTGATGCAGGGTGGTGAGCTGGTAACTGTATTGCGCCGTTTGCGGCGTATTGTCAAAACCGATGATCTGAAAATCATCCGGGCTGTGCCTGCCACGCTGGCGCATCCCGTCAAGAAACCCGCAGGCGAGCTGCGCATTGGCGCAGAAGATGCCCTCAAGGACCTCATCTGCCTCAGTGGCGGCCTGAAACCCGCCGTCATAGCCTTCGGCGGGGGCGATAATCGCCTGCAGATTGCGCGTGGTGTCCACGCCGAGTGTCTGCAAGGCCTGATAAAAGGCATCGCCACGCATTCGTCCGGCCCAGGTGGAGTGCGCGATATTGAGCCAGCCGAAGCGACGGCAGCCATTGCGCACCAGTTGACCGGCTGCGAGTGTCGCGCCGTAGACATTGTCTGAGCTAACGTAATCCACGAAGGGGATCTCCGGCTGGCGGTTGATGCCCACCACCGGGATCTGCTGTGACACGCATTCGTTTACCAGTGATTCCGGCGGCTGGCCCGAGGTCACTATAACCCCGGAAACCCGAAACTGGGCAAAACGGCGCAGCGTACGGGCAAGGTCCGGCTCGCTGCGAATTTCACTCACCAGTGCCTGAAAGCCCCGCCGCTGGATCTCGCTGAGCAGGGCATCCAGCAGGCTGCTGCGAAAAGGATCGCTGATGCGCGAGACAATCACGCCAATCAGATGGCTACGGCGTCGGTTCAGCCCCTGTGCGAGAAAGTTAACCTGATAACCGAGCTCTTCAGCCGCGCGCAGGACACGCTCCCGGGTATCGGGGGAGATACTGCCGTTGTTGCTCAGAGCGCGTGAGACTACCGCCCGGGAAACTCCCGCCCGGTGGGCAACATCCTGTGCGGTGACGCTCTGCTTACGGGGAACGGAACTCATGCCGGACGTTCCTCACCGGAAATCGGCGATGCATAGAGCGTGTATTGCAGGCCGTCATAGCTGACGAATAACCCGTTCCACGGCTGGCAGGCTGTCTTCAGGTCATGCAGGATCACGTCGTTGCAGTGATAGAGTCCCAGCGCCGGGAGATTCAGCTGCTGAAAAAGTGCCAGGCAGGAAGGAAAATCGCCGTGGGACGCCTCGTCGCTGAGTGCCGTCAGTGATGCACACTCCTGAAAAGCGAGACTGGCCCCTCCCATTAGCGCGACGGATTCTGCCGTCGGGCGACCGTCACCGCTGTAGAACAGCGTCTGTTCGCCCTGGGTGATACGGATCGCGCGGTTGGTGAGTTCATGCTGCGTTTCGGCGGTCTGGATATGCCAGTCGTGCCATGTCCATGCGTCAGTGGTGTCGCGCCAGTCGAGCTCAAAAGAGAGTGTGGTCTGCGGCCAGTTGGCGAGTGCGGCCAGTTGCATCAGGACAGTACGCTGCTGCGGCTGGCTATAAATCACCAGTGCTTTCTGGCGCGAGAAGCTTTTCCAGTAGTTCAGCAGCGCCGTCAGCCCGGTACAGTGATCCGGGTGGACGTGGGTAAAATAGAGGACGTCGATATCATTAACATCCCCCTCGCGCTGCCACAATGCCCGGGGAATCGTGGGGCCGCAGTCAATGAGCCACTGGCGATTTGCCTCATCGATGACCCGCAGCGCAGAGGTATTTTGTTCGCGGGAGAAGGCACTTCCGCAGCCCAGAACATCTATTTTCATTTTCCCTCACCCAAAATTTTTGAGTCTTAATTAAATTGTCACAAATACCCGACAAAGTAGGCTCACATAATGTCGAGTCAACATTGCATTTTTTTTACACTCAAATGAACACGTGTTCATTGCAGTAAAAAAAATCAACGCAGCGATTTTTGGGTAATGAATATGAGTTATTTACAGATCTCCGGGCTTCAAATTAGCTATGGCGAAAAGGTCGTGCTGCATAATATCGATCTGCATGTCGAAAAAGGGGAAATGATTGCCCTGTTGGGGCCCTCTGGCTGCGGAAAAACAACACTATTAAATGCGCTTTGCGGTTTTATTCCGGTCAACACCGGGGAGATTACCGTTGCCCACCGTGATATTACCCACAGTGCGCCGGAGCAGCGCAATATCACCATGGTATTCCAGAGTTACGCGCTGTGGCCGCATCTGACGGTAGCACGGAATATTGGCTACGGTCTGAAGCTGCGCAAATGGCGTCGCGACGATATTGACCGCCGCGTTGCGGAACTGCTGGATATCGTCAATCTTACCGGTCTTGCAGATGTGAAGGTGACGGAACTTTCCGGCGGACAGCGCCAGCGTGTCGCCCTGGCGCGGGCACTGGCAATCGAGCCGGATGTACTGGTACTGGATGAACCGCTGTCAAACCTCGATGCTAAAGTGCGTCTTAACGTGCGCCATGAAATTAAAAACCTGCAAAAACGCCTCGGTTTTACGTCATTAATTGTGACCCACGATCAGCAGGAAGCGCTGGTTATGGCTGACCGTATCGCCGTGTTAAATAATGGTCACATTGAGCAAATAGGAACGCCGGAAGATATTTATCAGCGTCCTGCAACGCCATTTGTTGCTGATTTTATGGGTGCAGACAATAAAATTTCTGCCAACGAACTCTTTGCCGCTCAGGATATTTCCCTGCGCGCACAAGGGAGATATTCCGCCGACGATTTTCGCGACCGTACTCTTTATTTTCGTAGTGCCGATACGGCGCTCAGTGCATTAACTACCGGTACGCCTGACGAGGGCTTAACCCTTAATGGCGTGGTCGAACAAAGTGCTTTTCTGGGCAATTTATACCGCCACAGCGTGCGCTGTCGTGACCGTGTGTTACTGGCGGATTCAACCCAGTGCTGGCCCGCGCAGTCATCCGTCCGACTGCACGTTCCGGCCACCGCGTTACATATTTTTCCATCGTCTCAAGCAAGTTGACTTCATCGTGTTCATTTTGGGGATAGACCATGTTTACTAAAACGAAAGCTGCGGTAGTGACTGCATTGTTTCTGAGCTACGGCGCACAGGCCGACACCATCCTGAACGTTGCCACAGCCGGCGATCAGAATATGGTGGATTACGTGAAAACCTGGCTGGGGCCGAAGTTCGAAGCGGCACATCCGGGCGTGAAAGTGCAGGTGGTGGGCACCGGTCCAGGGGATGCTGGCTCAAATAAAATTATCGAGAAACTGAGCGCACAAAAAGAGAGTGGCGCGAAGACCTGGGATATTGATGTGGCGGTCGTTCATCAGAAAGCCGGTGGCGAACTGGTGGAAAAGGGGCTGCTGGAGAAATACCGCCAGCAAATTAAAACCGGCAGCATGGTCAGCGCGGATAACGCGAAGAATGCCCTCGGTGTGAACGTTGATGGCTACGTGATGCCGATGTTTTTAAGCCAGACCGCCATCGCCTGGAACAGCGAGGCGATCAAAACGCCACCGGCGTCTTACGATGAACTGGTGAGCTGGGCGCAGAAAAACCCGCAGGCTTTCGGCTATAACGGCATTAAAAATGGCATGTCCGGCGTGAGCTTTGTGGTGGGTTGGATCTACGCCTACGGTACTGATGCCCAGCGTCTGTCTGCGTTGCCTTACGATAAAAGCGTAGAGAAAAACTGGAACCAGGCGTTCGAGAAACTGAAGGCCTTCAATAAGAACGTGACCTTTACGCCGGGCAATGCCGGGACGCTCGATATGCTCAGCCGTGGCGAAATCACCATGGGGCCGGTGTGGGTGGATATGTTCTATAGCTGGAAAGATCAGGGCAAGCTGCCACCGTCAATCAAATTGGCGCTGCTGTCGCCGGGTATGCCAGGTCAACCGATGTACTACGTGACACCGGCGAAGGCGGCAAATCCGCAACTGGCGCGTGAATTCATTGAGCTGGCAACCAGCCCGGAGGTGCAGGCGCAGGGGATTGTGAAACAGTTCAACTGGTACCCGGGTATTGATGCTGAGCATGTGAAGCCGAAGCTGGATCCGGCAACCTGGCAGAAATTGTTCGCGGAAATCTCGCCAAAAGCCCTGGCAGACTTCGGCAAAAGTTTCCCGATTACCCCTTACTTTGACGACATTAAAGAAGGCTATGAAAGCCAGGTCGCCAATTAATTATCACCAATGCTCAGGTGCGGCATGACGCCGCCCTGAGCTTTTCTTTTGCTGACACCAGGTTTGCTATGCGCCGTTCGCTGAAATATCTGTTACTGGTTGCGCCCGCCGCGCTGATGATCGCCATCCTCTTTTTGTACCCGCTGGGGTTCTCGCTGATTGCGGCGTTTACCAATGATGCGCGGCAACTGACCTTTGCGCATTTCAGTAAGATCTACGCCCTCTATTCCAGCGATATTGTGTTCACGGTGGTGATTGTGCTGATTTCCGTGGCGCTGCTGGCGGTGATTTCCATTACCCTCTCGGCGGTGATCACCCTGTCACCTTGCCGACCGATCGTGCGCATGCTGGGTTTTTTGTACCGCCTGCCGCTGTTTATCCCGTTTATTGTGGCCGCGCAGATGATGCGGACCTTTCTGGCTAAAAACGGCCTGATGAACAATGCGCTGGTGGCAACCGATCTGTTTACGCCGATGGAGACGGTTTCCTGGCTGGGCTGGAAAGGGATCATTATCACTTTTGTCTGGAAACAACTGGCCTTCGCCACGCTGCTTATCTGCGGCGCGATGGCGGCGCTTGAGCAGTCGCAAATCCTGGCGGCACGCAATCTCGGGGCTTCGCGCCCGCGCATTCTGTTCGACATTATTCTGCCGCAGGTACTGCCCGCGATTGGCGTGGCACTGGTGCTCTCTACCGTGACCATGATGTCGGTGCTCTCCGTACCGCTGATGATAGGGGTTGGCACACCGACGATGATGACCGTGGATATGGCGTTCCGCGTCAACTCCTATGGCGACTATGCGGTTGCGAATGCGCTGGGTGTCGTGTCACTGCTGATTTGCGGTGCGCTGTCGTGGTTCTACTTGCGCCATAGCCTGCAACAGAAGGGAGGCGAATGATGAAAGAGGAAAGTATGTCATTACCGGAAACGTGGCTGGAGAAAGGACGCAGAAAACTGAGCGTCAGTCTGCCGCTACAAACGCTGCTGTTGATTTTTATGCTGCTGGTGATGTTTGGGCCACTGCTGAACCTGCTCATCTGGACGGTGGCGGAGAGCTGGTTTTTCCCTCATACGTTGCCCAGCCAGTGGGGGCTGAAATACTGGTATCAGGTGTTCAGTCCCTACAGTGATGTTTCCGGTTCACTGATCACCAGCGTGCTGATTGCGGTGTTGTCGGTGGTGGTGTGCCTGTTAATTTCGGTACCGGCAGGTTATGCGCTGTCACGGCGGGGGATGCCGCTGCGGGTGCTGTTTATGCTGCTGTTTTTGATTCCGCAGGCGTTTCCGAACCTGACGGTGTACATGAACATTGCCCGGCTGTTCTACCAGTGGGGGCTGAACGGTACAATAGCGGGCGTGGTGCTGGTGCACAGCGTACACGGCCTGATGTACTCGGTATGGATCTGCGTGGCGGCCTTTTCCGCTGTTGATCCGCTGCTGGCGAGGGCTTCTCGTAACCTCGGTGCTGGGCCGATTTATACTTTCTGGCATATTGTGTTGCCGCAGGCCTCGCCGGGGATTATCGCTGCCAGTATTTTTGTCTTCCTTGAATCGCTGGATGAGTTTACCGGCACCTTTTTCGTCGGCGCACCGGACATCTCCACGCTACCGCTTCTGCTCTATAACGCCAGCATGTCGGGCAACTATCAGGTGTCATCCATTACCGCCCTGATTTTGCTGGTGCCGTCATTGCTGTTTATGCTGGTCATCCATAAGTTTATGCGCCCGGAGATGCTGTCGAAGCTGGGCAAATGATGAAGGAGGGCTGGCACAGAGGTATGAATCAGCCATTGAGGAGTTTTCGGCGTAGCCCGGTGACTCTCAGCCCCCGGGCCAGCCAGGTATGAGGTCAGAAAGGCACAGTGGGCAGATACTTGCCGTCCAGGGTAATAACGGCGCGATGGCCACCGTCCGGATCTTCGACTTTTTTGATGTCCAGTTTAAAGTTGATGGCGCTGATAATCCCATCGCCAAACTTCTCGTGAACCAGCACTTTGAGTGTGGTGCCGTATACCGACATCATCTCGTAAAAACGGTAAAGGGTTGGGTCTGTTGGTACCGCGTTAACAAAGCTTCCGCGAACGGGGATTGACTGCAACAAAGCAATGTCATCCGCATCCAGGTCGAGCTTTTCGCCCACGATTATCGCGGCGCTGGCGGGCAGAGGGTGTTGCCCTAGCAGCGCTGCGGTGACGTAAACTTCGGACAGGCCGGTGCCGTCAACGATTTCGGCAAACGAGAGTCCCTTACGGGCTTTAGATAATATGATGGTTTCGGTGAGGGCCTGGCGAGCGGTCTGGGTGACTTGTATCTGGGTCATGATGTTATCTCCTGGGTAGGCACAGCCTTCAGCCAATGTGCCGGGTTTGTGGGGAAACGGCGTAAACGGCGGGGTTGTTGGCGAGGGATACAAAGCCCCCCGTACTGCCATCGAAGGCATCTATACGCCCACTTTCAATGTCATATATCCAGCCATGCAGCGCCACACGGCCTTCTTCGAGAGCCAGGCGAACGGACGGGTGTGTCTGGATATTGGCCAGCTGCGCAATGACATTTTCGCGCACCATGGCTGTGACTTTGCTCTGTTGATCCGGGTGCTGACGTGCCTCGTTCACCACCCGGGCAGAGTCGGCATAGCGCAGCCAACTGGCCACAGCAGGCATATGATCCAGACATTTGCAGGTGGCAATAGCCGTCATCGCGCCGCAGTCCGAGTGACCACAGATAACGATATCGGCGACCTTAAGCGCGGCGACGGCGTATTCGACAGAGGCTGAAACACCACCCGGTTCTGGACCATATGACGGCACAATGTTGCCCGCATTGCGGATCACGAAAAGATCGCCTGGCTCTCGCTGGGTAACCAGTTCAGGCACCAGTCGACTGTCAGAGCAAGAAATAAATAATGCCCTCGGGCTTTGCTGGTTGGCCAGGTTCTTGAACAGACTGGCCCGCTCGGGAAAGGCGTTCTTCTGGAACTTCAGAAAACCATCAATAATCTCTTTCATGGCTGCTGTCTCGATCTTGAGAGGATGACGCAAAGATTAAGCAACTCACGGTATAAGGTAAAAGACTCATTTATTATGAACCTTATTAGATAATATTATGAGTCAGGTTATGCTTGCGCGACACATTCAGTATTTCCTTGCGGTAGCGGAACATCTTAGCTTCACGAAAGCTGCAGCAGTGCTGCACGTATCTCAGCCAGCCCTTTCGCAGCAGGTGAAGCTGCTGGAAGAAAGCCTTGGCGTTCAGTTATTCGACCGGTCTGGCCGTACGACACGCCTCACGGATGCTGGTGGCGTCTATCTCCAGTATGCCAACCGTGCTTCTCAGGAATTGCGGGAAGCCACGCGCGCGCTCCATAACGTGAGCGATCTCAGTCGTGGGTCGCTGCGTGTGGCCGTGACGCCAACCTTCACAACGTATCTGGTAGGCCCGCTGATCGAGGCATTTCATTCCCGATATCCGAAAATTACCTTTAACGTGCGCGAAATCTCGCAGGAAGTTATAGAGGATTTGCTGCTTGAGGGAGAGCTGGATGTGGGGATTGCTTTCCTGGATGTCCTTAACCCGGACATCGAGGCGGTTCCGTTGCTGGACGAAACCCTGGCATTGGTGGTCAGCCACAAACACCCACTGGCAAATGAAAAGTCTATTGGATTACAGGCCCTGAACGACGAGTCGCTTGTTTTGCTTAGCGCGGAGTTTGCGACTCGCGGGCAGATTGATCGTTACTGCAGTAAACACGGAATCCACCCTCTGGTGCTGATGGAGGCCAATGCCCTCGGTGCGGTGATTGAAATCGTTCGCAGGACACCGTTGTCTACATTGCTGCCCACGAAGACGGCCTTCGCGCATGATGATCTGGTGGCGATTACACTTGAGCCCGAGCGCCTACAGCGCACCGCTGTCATCATGTGGCGAAAGAATGCCTATCAGAGCTCCGCTGCTCGGATTTTTACTGAACTGGCTATAGACGTATCCGCTCGATTAGAAATGTGAAATGAACAGGCGTTTATTCAGTTTTCTCAACAAACCCGATTAGGATGAAGCGGGAAAAAGCCCCCGGGGCAGCGGGCACTCGCATGCCTGTCGGGGGAAAACTGAAAATGATTAAAGGCGCAGTCCCGGCAAATCCGGAACCTCATCAGGAAGACAAGCAGGTGGCTGAGGGTGGCAGCGACCAGCCGGAGAAACCGGCCGGCCACTCATCCGTTATTTCAGATGTTCTTTCAACTGGTCAGCAGCCTGACCTATGGCTGCCCTTACGGCAGGAACGTCACTTAGCGCATTCAGCAAACCAAAATCATGGATCAAGCCGTTATAGCGGGTCACCGTCACATCCACTCCCGCTGCGTCGAGTTTACGCCCAAAGGCTTCACCCTCATCACGAAGTACGTCAAACTCGGCGGTCTGGATCAGTGTGGGTGGTAATCCCTGCAGTTGCTCTCGTGTCGCACGCAGTGGTGAGGCGAGAATATTATTACGCTCACTCTCTTTAGTCGTATAGGCATCCCAGAACCACTTCATCATGTTCCGTGACAGGAAATAGCCGTTTTGGTACTGATTATAAGAACCGGTATCGAAATTCGCGTCAGTGACAGGCCACAGCATGACATCGTAGCGAATGGCAGGGGACTTATGTTGTTTTGCCTGAAGCGCTACGGCGGCAACCATGTTTCCGCCCACGCTGTTACCCACAAGGGCTAAACGTTTTCCGTCTACACCAATTTCGCTGCCGTGTTCGGCCACCCAGCGGGTAGCGGCATAAGCCTGGTTGATAGCCACAGGGAAGTGCGCTTCTGGCGACGGTGTGTAGTTGACATAGACCGCTGCAGCACCGGACTGACTGACCAGGTCACGAATCAGGCGCTCATGTGTCTGGAAATCGCCCAGAATCCAGCCGCCGCCGTGGAAGAACATGAAAACAGGCAGAGTGCCTTGTGCGTTATGAGGCTTCACAATTTTCAGCGTAATATGCTGGCCATCAATACTGATCGTTTTTTCGCTGACATCCGCCGCTGGCAACGTGGCTCCTTTCTGCGCATCGATCAACACTTGACGTGCGGCCTGTGGAGACAATTGTTCAATGGGTTTTCCCCCGCCGCCGTTTAATGCATCCAGGAATTGCTGAACATGGCGTTCTGGTGTGGATGCATCAGCAAAACAGTTGACTGAAACGGCTGCCATCGCGGCAGACAGTAATGCAGATTTGATATTCATTGTGTTACCTTATTTAAGTTATTTACGATTATATAGCGCACTACTTATATGGTTAAAAAATAATATATATCAATAGCTTAACAAGAATTCATCTCTCCTCTCGTGTGAATCCCATCCCGTATCACATCACTGAAACAGGCACCCGACCAGGACAGTAGCCGGGGGCCCATCATGAGAAACGCAGAGAGTTAAAGCCCCAGCTCAGATAAACCTGGATGGTCATCCGGACGGCGCCCCAGCGGCCAGTGGAACTTGCGTTCGCTTTCTTTAATCGGCATGTCATTGATACATGCGTAGCGATGATGCATCAGTCCATCTTCGCCAAATTCCCAGTTTTCGTTGCCGTAAGAACGGAACCAGTTACCGGCATCATCGCGCCATTCATAGGCGTAACGAACGGCAATGCGGTTGTCAGTAAACGCCCACAATTCTTTTATCAGACGATACTCAAGTTCTTTATTCCACTTGCGTGCGAGGAAGCCTTCAGCTTCTTCACGATTGGTCGCGAATTCGGCGCGGTTACGCCATTTGGTGTCCAGTGAGTACGCCAGCGATACCTTATGCGCATCACGACTGTTCCAGCCATCTTCAGCGAGGCGCACTTTCTCAATCGCTGATTCACGGGTGAAAGGAGGCAGCGGCGGACGAATTTCTGTATGAGACATGTTAAGACTCCTGTGTATTTGGATGCACCCGTAAACCGGGTTCAGGGTACTCAGACTTCAGGTTTCAACCACTGCCCCACAACGTCTCTTACGCTAAGGTCGGAGCGGCATTCGCCTGTCTCATCCGACCCGGCGATAGTACTCCCCACTGCGTTAACAACCGTCTGGCCAGAGGTGTAGCTCTTTGTCCATGGGTTAATGGTAGAACGATCGTTCTACCTTCGTCAAGAGGCTTGTTAAAAAGATGATAAAAATAATCAGAATGCAGTTTGTTTGAGCAAGAGGGAGGGGGGGCGGATAACGAAATAATGGGGTGAATGAATTCACCCCCGCTGTGCGAGCACAAAGGGAGGTCCTGATAAGTCAGACAGAAATGATTTTAATTCGAGAGTTTGAACACTACTGCCGCAGTAAATGACGATTCCGCCAGTTAATGGCATGCAAAAAAATCCCCAATTAGCTCAATAAATGGGGATTCTTCTTTAAGAGAATTTTAAAACGCATACCCAGATGCTTATTGCGATACCTGTTCCAGTAACAGTTTCGCAATATCCCTGGCGTCGTCGGCGGCGCTGTAATCACCCATCACACATGACATGGTGATAGCGCCTTCTACCAGTATCAGCAGCTTTCTGGCCAGGGGGAGAGATGGTTCAACATTCAACTGCCCGGTAAGCTCAAGCGTGTAATCCAGTAATTTTTGTTTATGCTGTTTGGCTATCAGGCGAACAGGGTCGGCACTGTCTCCCACTTCACCTGCTGTATTGATAAACGCACATCCGCGATATCCCTCGGACTCAAACCAGCTTTTGAGCACGGTGAAAATATTCAGGATACGTTCCTGCGGGGTATCCGCTTTGTCGCATTCCGTCCTGAACCACTCCATCCAGCGTATATCCCGCGCATTCAGCGCGGCAGCCGCCACTTCGTCTTTATTCGCGAAATAGCGATAAATACTTTTCCGGGCAACGCCTGAGGTCTTCACCAGAAGATCCATACCGGTGGCATGAATGCCGTTCTGATAGATAAGTTGCTCGGCGGTCGCGAGGATTTTTTCACGTGTGTTAGTCGTATTTTTGTTCATAGAATAATGGTAGAACAGACGTTCTCCTTGGTCAAGTATTCGGCAGCATATGATTTAATGTTAAGGCGTGCCCATAGACAACATCAAATTTGCCTTAAGCGCTGTAGCCACTTTCTCTGGCGATGTAGCGAGCAGAAACGAAAGCATCGGGGTTTGGTGGCCTTTCGGGAGCTCTGGGATTCAACTCCGAACAGTACCTGGGGCCGAGGGTCTGCCCGATAAAGCCAGGCTCTCTTTTACCGCTCGTTCCAACTGCTGTCTGTTGAGAATGATGCTGCTTCGCTCACCGGGCACAGTTAACCTGAATTCGCCATTCAATGCTAATGGGGATATCAAATACCATTGTCCTTTGTATAAAAGCCAGTTCACGTTGAACCTCGATTCACGCACGGTGAGCTAAGTCTGTCTACCTATCCGCAAACGCTACCTTTTCCTGCACTGAGGAGACGATATGCGGTTATTCCTGGTCTGTTCCACTGATAAGAACGCCCAAAATCGTTAAGATCGTGTTCTGTTTCTGAAGGCCGCCACTTTCATGCGATTGCCACAGGTCGCCATACTGCACCAGCGGCGGCGGTGTGATTTGCTCAGATCGTGGAACAGTAAAATGCAGTCGTGTGCTTCACACTGGCGCACGAATTCAAATTTATTGCCAGTGACCAGTTTCACCAGCGCATCAGCAATGGGCCAGAGAAGGCTTTCGGGGCTATTGGTGACGGGGTGAACATCAACATGATAGTGCTGCGCATCCTGATCCCACTGTAATCTCGTCAGGGGATGCCCTTTCTCAAGAATCCTGTTAATCACACCCAAATCAACCGCAACAGCGTTCATCGCAGCGTGCACGACAGCTCTGGACGCATCACGGAGCTGGCGAGCTTCCGCTAATAATCCCTCTGGTGGCTCTGTACCCTTTGAAACAATTTCCACTGTTTTGAGCCAGTCTATGACGCTGAGATCGTCTTCAAAACAATCATGTCTGGCGTCTCCTGTCCCGTATTCCGTGTTAATGAAATCCAGCGCGAGGTTATCCGCGAGAAAGAGAGGCTGAGAAGAACGTTGTTGAATATCCATGGCAGTCCGTAACCGACAAATTAATTTTGACAGGTTACCAAAATTATGTGTAACCTTCAATCTGTCATTTTAACGGTTACATAGGGGTTTTCATGTCATCTTCTACATCTGGATTAGGCATTGCTGGTGAAACAGCTTTCCCTCTGTCTGCAAAGATTCACTACCGCTACAAACAAGCGGGCAATGCTAAGGTTTTCTACCGTGAGGCAGGAGATCCACAAGCGCCTACGTTGCTTATGCTTCACGGCTTTGCAGGCTCATCCTTCATGTTTCGTGACCTTATTTCCCGGTTATCCGATCGTTATCATCTGATTGCGCCGGATTTACCTGCTTTTGGTTTTACCGAGGCGCCGGGGAGAGGCGAATATGCCTACACCTTCGACCAGCTTGCGCTGACGATTGGGCAGTTCACTGAAGAACTGAAGCTTGATAGCTATGCTCTGATGGTGCACGACTACGGTGCCCCCGTTGGCTGGCGTCTGGCACTGGCGCACCCGCAGCGGGTGACTGCCATCATTTCCCAGAATGGGAACGCTTATGAAGAGGGACTGGGTGAGGCCTGGGCACCTATCCGGCAATACTGGCGCGAACCGACCCCTGAAAACCGCAATGCACTCCGCGAATTTCCGACACCGGCCGCTATTAAGTGGCAGTATCTGGAAGGCGTTGCCGATCAGAGCATGGTTTCACCGGATGGCTATACGCTTGAAGGGATGCAGATAATGCAGCCTGGCAATGCGGAGATTCAGCTTGATCTGTTGCTGGATTACGCCTCGAATGTGCAGATGTACCCTCTCTTCCAGCGCTATTTCCGTGAGTATCAGCCGCCGTTTTTAGCCGTATGGGGAAAAAATGACCCGTTTTTCCTGCCTGCGGGGGCAGAAGCCTGGAGGCGTGATATTCCAGGTGCTGACATTCATTTCTTTGATACCGGGCATTTTGCACTGGAAACCCATTGCGACGAAATTCATCATGTTGTTCGCGAATTTCTTGCCCGGAATATCCGTTAGTTGCTTCTCCGTCAGGTTAGTCGGCAGATCACGGCAAAAAATGGCGTGGCGTAGAACCCAAAATGGAACGGAAGGCCGCTGTGAACGCTGCCGGGCACGAGAAACCGAGCTGGTAAGCAACCTGCTTGACGGGAATGCCATTGGCAAGAAGATCCAGGGATGCACAAATCCTGGCTCTTTGTTTCCATGTTCTGAAGCTGAAGCCCGTGTCCTTAATAAACAGACGTGAGAATGTACGTTCAGACATAGAGGCGATAAATGCCAGGTCAGTGAGAGATGTTTCCCATCGATGGCTGACCAGCAACTCCCTTATCGCAGAGAATAAGCGCTCATCATTCGGGACCGGAAGCTCTGCAGATAATGGGGAAGCCTCATTTAGAATATCCAGCAGCAACAGGGCCATTTTACGTTGATTGGGTCTGCTGTAGACCTCACTGAATAAACCGGCTATCAGCTCTTTTACCAGCGCGGTTGCTCCTATCACGTGGACATGATTATTTTTTGTAAAGCTCGTGCATTCCGCAATCAGGCTGTTGCTGAAGTAGACGGCCCGCAGGTCTGTTTGTGACAAAAGGTTATAACTGTGGATCTGAAGAGGGGGTATCCATAATGCACGCTGAGGAGGTATTACCCACCGCTGGCCCTCTGTTTCGACCAGCATTACGCCCCTGGTAGCGAATAAAAGCTGCCCTTCGATGTGGTGATGCGGAGGGTCTGACTCTCCGCGCTCATAGCGGATTGCAGTGCCAGACCACCCTGTTAACTCATCATGTCTTGGCGCTTTATCTATACTACCTGGCATTTCAGATTTAGCTCCTGCAATTATGATAGCGAAATCGGAACCACCCGGGTATGACCAACCGGGAGGGGGATGTATTCAACATCAGGATTATCATCAGTTTTACAGGAGCCTATCCTAATGCGAGTTCACTTTATCGTACATGAAAGTTTTGAAGCCCCTGGCGCGTATGAAACATGGGCAAGGTCACGTGGGCATGAGGTCACTTTTTCACGTGTTTATGCAGCTGAAAAGCTGCCAGAGGATGTGAAGGCGGTGGATTTCTTGATTGTTATGGGCGGACCGCAGGATCCGGGCATCACCGTTGAAGAGTGTCCTCATTTTGATTCCAGACGGGAGCAGGCTGTTATCGCTTGTGCAATACACGCTGGTAAAGCTGTGATTGGTATTTGTTTAGGTTCGCAGCTCATCGGCGAAGCGCTTGGTGCTCCATTTACTCACAGTCCGGAGAAAGAGATCGGTAAGTTCCCGATTACCCTGACAGAATCCGGAAAGGAAAATGAGATGTTCTCTCATTTTGGCAATGGGCTTGAAGTCGGTCACTGGCACAACGATATGCCGGGCCTTACGTCTGATGCAAAAATCATCGCGTACAGTGAAGGTTGTCCGCGCCAGATAGTGGCTTACTCGGATCTGGTTTATGGGTTCCAGTGTCATATGGAGTTAACGTCAGATGTCGTCGAGGGGCTTATTGCCCATTCAGAAAACGATTTGAGCCGGGCTGCAGAATATCGCTTCGTTAACACTCCCGAAGCGCTTCGTGCGCATGACTATAGTGAAATGAACGATGTGTTGTTCACTTTTCTGGACAAACTACAGGCTTGCTACCATTCATCAACATCGGGACGATTTAATAGCACATCACTTGAATAATTTGCCTTTGGCACGAAATAGCCTGCGCCTGGCTTTTGCTTCAAATGATGAAACGCAAGGCGTAGCTGTCCGCGTGGAATTTAAATATATGACATCCCACAAGCTCGTTCTAATTAGCGATTCAAACGTGGGTTAAATAACTTTTCGCAGGAGAAAATTAACAATGTCAGTGACTACGGGTGTGCACCATATTGGTTTAGCTGTATCAAATCTTGAAGAAAGTGCCGAGTTCTTCACTAAATTATTGGGTTGGAAGGAAGTTAAAAGACGCGAAGATTATCCCGCCATTTTTGTGAAAGATGATGCACTCATGATAACGCTTTGGAAAACGCAAACAGAAGAGTTCATTAAATTTGATCGCAAAATGAATGTGGGACTCCATCACTTAGCTTTGCGGGTTAAAAGTAAAGAGATTTTGTTTCAGCTTCTTGATGTGTTGAAGGCTAATCAAATTGAAATAGAATTTGAACCAACATTGATTAGAGAGGGGCCGTCAATGCACATGATGTGTTATGATCCAAGTGGTATAAGAATTGAGTTCCATTATTCCGAGTAGACTGTTTTTTTCATTCGCCACCCTGAGGCAGTGATTGATTTTCATGATGAAAGGGTCAGGGAGTAATGGTTGTGAAAGGCAAACGCATCATAACGTGTTTTTATAACCCAACTGTTAATAATCTGTTTTATTGCCATGCTTAAGGTTTCTTATAGCATAAAAACGCATTATCTGTTGCAAGAACGACCATGTTACGACCAGACTCTTTAGCATGATATAACGCTTCATCCGCACGACGCAAAGTGAGTGTTATATCGCCATTGTTATCTGACAGACAAGATACTCCTGCTGAGACTGTCAGATTTCCCACGTGAGGAAAAATGGAAGAACTGATTGTTAAACGTAATCGCTCCGCGATAATGACCGCTTCGTTGCTTGAAAGCCCAGGCAGGAGAATGATGAATTCTTCCCCACCAAACCGGCTCGGGACATCGCCCTCACGGCAAGCCTTTCTTATGATGTCTGAAAGCATGACGAGAACGGCATCTCCAGCATCATGCCCGTATTGGTCATTAACATTTTTAAAATGATCAATATCAATAGCTATCACACTCATGAATTTATCATGTGGAAGTTTTTTTAACACGCTGTTGAAGCCACGTCTGTTAAAAATACCAGTCAGTGGGTCTTTCATAGCTACATCTGTAAGTTCGTTTACCTGTAAATGAGTTTTCTGCAAATGCTGCTTAACTGCATCTTTGAGTTTATCTGCTTCGAAATACCATACCTGAACTGAATTAAGAAAGCGGTCGCTGCTGTCATGAATATTACTGTCACGCATTATATTAGCAAGTTTTTCGATAGGCATTGCAACACGACGTCCAAGAAACACCATTAAAAACCCAATAAGCAAGATAATGACAATGATATAAAGGATTGTTTCTTTTGCTATCTGAATAAGTATTTTAAAAACTTCGTTTTCGTCATCAAATATAAAAATGCTCCAGTCGGTTTTATTCAGTTTTGCATAGGCAGCCTGGTGTTCTTCTCCATCTTCAAAAACGGTAAGTATACCATTTTTATTTTCATTAAATTGATTCGTTGTGGTGTATGTGAATGTGTTTTGTGAACCCACCATGTCGGGGTCGTAACTGTAAATTACTGTTCCGTTATGGTCTATTATTTTCATCTCTGAGCTACCAGATTGAAAATGCTGAGTTAATATCTCGCTTAAAATGCTGTGTTTTTTGAGATAAATCGTGCCTCCAATATAACCTATGAATTCATTTTGATTGGAGAATATCGGGTGGGAGATGAAGATAACATCATTCCCAGTGGCAGAAATGAATGGCTCAGAAATAAAAGGGACTTGCTTAGTTACTGCGAGTAAACTGGCGCCAGAAGTTAGTTTTTTTCCCGTCAAGTTAAGGCTATCAGGTGATGTCGCTCTGACTATTCTATTTTTGTCGACAATTACAACAGAATTAAAAAATCCAGATTGAAGCCTGACACGTTCAGATTCATTAGCCAGTTGATCTTTATAATCCAGATCTTTGATTTGAGTTGCACTCCACTTGAGTTCATTTTCGCTAATGGTGAGGTAATGATCCGTCGTGTCAGCCAGCTTTCTTGCATACGCTATATTGTTTTGAATTAGACTGTTTTGAATGTTTGATTTTTGAAAAATACTCAGGGCAACCAACAGGAAAATAGCGGTAAGCATTACTGCTGTTACAGTCAGAGAAGTCAGGATTGTTCTTAAACGAATTTTTTTGTTTTCCATGATTTACCAGACTCTTGTGGGATGGTTCCTTGAGTAAATCTGAATGCCATTATGGTAAGCGTTTTAAACCGTCATCATACAAAAAACACTAGCAATCATAACATTAGTTGATTTCGACAAAGTCGTTGCCAATTATTTTAGACGTTAAAATGGATAACCCCTCTAAATATGAGACTAATGATAAGTGATTACAAGGTGTGAATGTGATGTCTATCGCATAGGCTGTTTCTCTTCGGTTTTCCCTTCGTTTGCAAAGCCAGCCAGAAGCCTGATAGTACAGAGCCCCGGTGTTCGTTCATGCTGAACCTTACGGAACATTTGCATCTTTATATTGAAAGGGAAGTGAAATTTTGAACCCGGCACCACCCAGTTTACTTGGGAAATAGACAATCGAACCCTGATGCGCATTGACGATAGAGTTAACGACCGCAAGGCCCAGTCCTGAACCCCCATGCTCCCTGGAGCGGGAATCATCGGCACGTTTAAAGGGGTCGAACAGGGAGTCTATGAGTGTATCGGGCACACCCGGTCCCTCATCTTCAAGGGTAATAATGGCGTTATCGTTCTCGGCGTAGCAGGCAATCATCACTATCCCGGATACCGCGTATCGACGGGTATTGTCCATTAATGCAAGCATGGCCTGGCGGATTCTCATAGCATCACCTGACAAATAGACATCGTCCAGGCGTAAGACCGGGGTTATCTTTCTTTCATTCAGTGAAGGGGTGATTATCTCGGTAATTGCTGTGATTTCCTGGCTGAGATCGACAATTTCCTTACGCAGGGTCAGATAACCACTGTCGGCAAGACTGATGGTGCGGAGATCTTCGATCAGCCGCATTAATCCGTCGGTCTGTTTGAGTAAATTCATAAATAGCGCGGGTTCTGGCTGGAACAGACCATCTGCCAGCCCTTGTAAGCGCCCATGAAGGATGGTTATCGGTGTTCTGAGCTCATGTGCAATCGCTGCATTCCACGTCTTTATTTCACCAGAGGTGGTTTCCAGTCGCTCTGCCATGGTATTGAAGTCATTAATCAGTGACGCGGCTTCTTTTATTTTAACTTCACCGACATTGGCCCTTGCGCTCAGCGTACCGCTGGCGATTTTTCGGGTGGTGTCAGCAAGCGAAATCAATGGATGGAGCAAATGTTTCGAAAACTTAAAGGCCGTGAGAATAGAGGCAAACAGAGAAAAAAAGGTACCCAACGCGAATTGCAGCCAGTCATAACCGGTCATGGTGTAGTCATCATAAAGATCTTTCTGGCCCAGCCAGTTGACTAGTATCCATGTGGTAACAAAGTAGACAAAAAATGAAATCGCTGTTGAATAGAGGGTCACCTTCAACATCAAAATAGCCAGCGCGCTGTTGAGTCTCGACTGTCTCATTTATTTCCCTAACCTGTAACCAAAACCTCGTACGCTTTCAGGAACACCCGCCAGTCCCGCCATTTCGAGTTTTTTTCGTAATTTGCTGATATGGCTATCGACGGTTCGCTCAAGGGCATCTCTTTCTGTAAAACAGGCCTCCATCAGTTCCTGACGACTGAACACCTTTCTGGGTTGTTTTATCATATGTACCAGCAGCTTGAATTCGGTGGTGGTTAGTTCATGACCAATATCTATTTCCGAACCAGAGAGAATAACTCGGTGTTCATCTAATTGAACTTCAAGATAGTCCGTTTTATAGGCGGAGGGTTTAGTCGGAATATCGTTAAACAATGTGCGGCGTAAAACAGCACGTATTCTTGCCACCAGTTCTGCAGGGTTAAACGGTTTAACAACATAATCATCAGCACCAATTCTTAAAGCTGATAATTTATCAGCATCATCATCATTGGCCGTTAACATGATAATGGGTGTGTTGCTTTTTTTACGGATTTCCGTAAGCACACTCCAGCCATCCATTCCTGGCATACGAATATCAAGGACGATTAATGACGGTGCATGTTGAGCGTGATAATTTATCGCCAATGCGCCGGTATTGGCATGGATAGCCTCTAAACCATCGCGACGCAGGTAAGCCATAACAATATCTGCAATCTCAGCATCATCTTCTACAACTAAAACGAGCGGTATCTTATTCATAACTGCCTATCCTGATCGAAAACAGCCTCTTTGTTAAGGAGAAAAATTATATTTTTGCTCTCCATCTGATCTCCACAAAACCGGCAACAAATCTTAATCATCATGAGTTAGTTTGCATTTTTATTATGCATCGCGTGCTTTGACCCGGATAGGTTTTTATGAGTAATAAAATTTACATCTTATTTATTACATTCGCTTTGGCGTTGTCCGTCGGGTGTGATTCGAACCCACAGGATGAACTCACACAGCAGCCAGCGCAGCAAACTGTTCGGACAATTAAACTTCAGCCGACAGATATTATTTTAGAACAGACGTGGCCTGCGCGGGTAAGTGCTAACAGAACAGCGGAGATTAGACCTCAGGTCGGCGGCATCATCAAATCCCGGCTCTTCGTTCAGGGTTCGGAGGTGCGCGCTAATCAGCCTTTGTTTCAACTCGATGAAGCGCCGTTTAAGGCGGATGTCGAAATGGCTACAGCAGTACTTACTAAAGCGCAGGCCGCTTACCATCAGCTCCAGTTGCGCGCAGCGCGCCTGTCCCAGCTTCAGTCTTCCGGGGCGGTGAGCCGCCAGGACATTGACGATGCAAAAGCCAATGCCACTCAGGCTGCGGCCAGCGTTGCAGAGGCGACCGCTGCGTTGAACAGAAAGAAACTCGATCTGGCGTACACCACCGTGAGAGCACCCATTGATGGTCGTATCGATCAGGAGTTTGTCACCGAAGGCGCGCTGGTGAGCGCCGGTAATACTCAGGCGCTGGCAACCGTTCAGCAAATCAATGATGTTTACATTGATGCCCGACTTCCGGCAATGGAAGTGAATAAACTCATGCAGGATGCATCGGCAGACAACAGGGTGTTGACTCTGCTTGATGATAATGGGCAGTCCTATGGTGTTAAGCCGACTATTTTGTTCTCCGGTATCAACGTCAATAATGAAACCGGAGATGTCGTTTTAAGAGCGGTCACCAATAACCCAGGTAAAAAACTGATTCCTGGCATGTATGTGCGCCTCAAAATCACCCAGATCATTAATAAAAATGGCTTGCTGATCCCGGTTGAATCGGTGCAACGCAAGCAGGGGGAAGCCTTTGCCTGGTATGTGGACAGCAAGGGCATGGCATACCAGAAAAAGATTCAGCTTGGGGAGCAGACCGGCCAGCATTTTATTATTAAAGGTGGTCTTAAAGCGGGTTAGAATATTGTTGTAGAGGGTCAGGATAAACTTCAGGAAGGGATAGCAGTAATTAACAATGGCTGAAATAAAACCTGAAAAAGCTCTCTTTATTTTTGACGAAAGGACATCCTGATGTCGCAGTTTTTTATACAGCGCCCGATCTTTGCCTGGGTGATTGCCTTATTTATTATTCTTTTTGGATTAATTGCGATCCCTCAATTACCGGTTGCGCAATATCCTTCGGTGGCTCCGCCGAGCTTGTCTATTTCGGTGAGCTACCCGGGCGCGACCCCGCAGACCTTAAATGATTCTGTGGTCTCGTTGATCGAGCGCGAGCTTTCCGGGGTTGACGATCTGCTCTATTTCGAATCATCCAGTGATGTGTCGGGTTCAGCGACCATCACCGTGACCTTTAAGCCTGGAAAAGATATCAAGCTTGCCCAGGTGGATGTTCAGAATCAGATTAAAATTGTTGAGCCACGTTTGCCGCAGGCGGTTCGCCAGAACGGAATCAATGTTGAGGCCGCATCATCAGGCTTTCTGATGATGGTCGGCCTGCGATCGGCGGCTGGCACATTCAGCGAAGCCGATCTGAGTGACTATATGGCGCGAAACATCACGGAAGAGTTGCGCAGAATTGACGGTGTGGGCAAGGTCCAGGCATTCGGGGCAGAAAAAGCCATGCGTATCTGGCTGGATACGGCAAAGCTGGTTTCTTACCACCTGACCGTCAGCGATGTTGAGACTGCGATTACGCAACAGAATGCCCAGATAGCGCCCGGTAAAGTGGGGGATTCTCCCGCCATTGCAGGCCAACGCTCGGCATTCCCGCTCACTGTTAGCGGGCAGTTGGTCAGCCCTGAGGCGTTTCGCCAGATTGTCCTGAAGGCCAACTCAGACGGGTCAAAAGTTTTACTGGGGGATGTCGCCAGGGTGGAAGTGGGCCTGCAAAGCTACTCTTTTGCGACCCGCGAGAATGGACAACCTTCAACTGCGGTGGCTATTCAGCTTTCACCTGGTGCGAACGCGGTTAAGACCTCTGATGTGGTGCAAGACCGGATGGCAGAGTTATCAAAGGCAATGCCGGAGGGCATGGTCTATTCCATTCCGTTTGATACTGCTCCTTTCGTAAAAGTGTCTATCGAAAAGGTGATCCATACTTTTATTGAAGCCATGATACTCGTCTTCATTGTGATGTATCTTTTTCTGCAAAATGTCCGCTACACCTTTATTCCCGCCATCGTTGCGCCCGTGGCTTTGCTGGGTACATTTGCCGTCATGATGGCCGCTGGATATTCCATTAATGTTCTGACCATGTTTGGTATGGTGCTGGCGATTGGCATTATTGTTGATGACGCCATCGTTGTCGTCGAGAACGTCGAACGATTAATGGCAGAAGAGGGGTTGTCGCCACGTGATGCAACAATAAAAGCCATGCGGGAGATTACCGGTGCCGTGGTGGGTATTACGCTGGTGCTCACGGCGGTATTTATTCCAATGGGATTAGCGTCTGGTTCGGTTGGGGTGATTTATCGCCAGTTTACGCTCTCGATGGCGGTATCCATCCTTTTCTCTGCATTTTTAGCCTTAAGTCTGACACCAGCTTTATGTGCGACGCTATTAAAGCCATTACCACCAGAAGGGCATAAAAAAGCGTGGTTCTTCCGTAAGTTTAATAATGGCTTTGAACGCCTTACTGCGAAATATGAGACGGGGGTACAAAAAGCGTTAACCAAAATGGGCAGGATGATGCTGCTTTATATCAGCCTTTGCCTCGCGCTTTTTGTGGCGTTTAAAAACCTGCCTTCCTCTTTCCTTCCGGAAGAAGATCAAGGCTACTTTATGACCATGCTGCAACTGCCTGCGGATGCGACAACCGAGCGCACCGAGGAGGTGGTTAAAGAGTTTGAAAGCGCATTAGCCAAACGGCCTGATGTGAATCATAACCTGTCCGTTTTGGGGTTTAGCTTCTCAGGTTCTGGTTCGAATGCTGCGCTCGCGTTTACCGTCCTGAAAGACTGGAATGAACGTACTGGTACTTCTGCTCAGGAAGAGGCGGAGTATGCTCAAAACGCCATGAGCCATGTCGCTGATGCGACCGTCATGAGCCTTTTGCCCCCGCCTATTTCTGAACTGGGTACCTCGTCTGGCTTCAGTTTGCGCCTGGAAGACCGGGCGGGTAAAGGAAGTGCTGCGCTACATGACGCGCTGAATACGCTGTTAACTCTTGCCGGGCAGAGCAAGATTGTGAGCGGGGTTTACCTGGATGGTATGCCGGATGGCCCCAGTATTGGTCTGACAATTGACCGTCAGAAAGCTGAAACCATGGGGGTTTCATTCAGCGATATTAACCAAACCTTGTCGGGCGCGATGGGCTCGACCTATGTGAATGATTTCCCTAATGAGGGTCGACTTCAGCAGGTCATTGTGCAGGCAGATGCGCGCTATCGCATGAACATACAGGAGATTTTGTCCATGTATGTGCGTAACAAAACCGGGGGCGCGGTTCCTTTGTCTGAGTTTGTTCATGCTAACTGGCAAACGTCTCCCTTACAGTTGAATCGCTATCAGGGGTATCCCGCGATGCGCATTACCGGGTCGGCGGCTCAGGGCTACTCCACGGGCGAGGCAATGGCGGAAATGGAGACATTAGCCCGTAAGCTACCGGCCGGTTTTGCCATTGAATGGACAGGCCAGTCGTTACAGGAGCAGCAATCCGGTTCGCAGGCTCCGATGCTGGTCGCGCTTTCGCTGCTGGTTGTGTTCCTTGTGCTGGCTGCGCTTTATGAAAGCTGGTCGATTCCACTCTCGGTGCTGATGGTCGTCCCGTTAGGCATTCTGGGGGCGGTAGTGGCTGTCATCATGCGGGATTTGTCGAATGACGTTTTCTTTAAAGTCGGTCTGATTACCCTCATTGGGCTCTCTGCTAAAAATGCCATTTTGATTATCGAGTTTGCTAAACAGCTTCACGAGCAAGGGGAGAACATTGTGTTTGCCACGATCAAGGCGGCGAAAATGCGTTTGCGCCCGATTGTGATGACGTCGCTGGCCTTCACCCTTGGTGTGGTTCCTCTTATGGTTGCGACCGGGGCAAGTGCTACCACGCAGCATGCCATTGGGACGGGAGTATTTGGGGGGATGATTACCGGTACGCTCTTATCGGTATTCTTTGTGCCGGTATTTTTCGTTAGCGTTGCGGCAATGATAAAAAAGATCAGGAAACAGAAGTCAGCACTTTAAAAGTTAACTTCGTTTAATGATGGTTTATAGCAAATTTTTTGAGGCCTTCGTATTATGATGTAGCAAGGGGAACCATAAATAGCGTCCCTTTGCCCGAAGGAAATTGTGTTAACAAATTTGTCCCCGGATTTGTTGCCTGGAACGGATAGGCTTATTTATTGTCATAATTATTTAATAATGGCAGTGCACAAAGTTACCATTGTGCATGCGCTAGTTTTATATTTTTTTTAGCGAAAACTCATTGAGCCGCAGATGGCGGTTAGGCATGTGTATTATCTGACGTATTAATGTTCCATCAAGAAAGTAGTGGTAGGGTTTATTCATTCAAGTCATAACTAAAATAATACTTACCTTTATGGAATTGTTAAGGCTGGTCATGAACTTACAAAATATAAAGTTATATTTTTCAAAATGGCAGAGATCGAATTTTGAAACCTACAAGTTGGCTTATAATCTCTATGGCGGCTCTGTATGTACCCATCCGGATGTGTTGCAGTTTTTAAGCAGGGCATCCGGCGTCGTGCTTGAGTTTTATTGCAAAATGTCGCAGGGGAGAGTCGCGGGTGCCTGCTACTCAGTTAAAGGCAATCTATCATTACAGGACAAAAGATTTCCCGTTGTTTTTGATGATGTTTTTTTTCCTTTTTCGGAAGACGGCGGAGGATTTCTGCCCTTTAATACAAAACGATTATCACCAGCTCATAAGGGGAACTTTTTTAACGTCGTTCACTCCTGCCACCTGAAACATAAAATCGCGTACATTAAACATAGTTTTTCTAAGTCTACTGAGAAAAAAAGGAACGGTGAGCTTAACAAATTCCTGAGGGAAGGCGGAGAGGTTAAAGATATCAATGCGTTCACCATTGAAGAGATCGCTTCGCTATACATAAGCTTATTCAAGGACAGATGGCAGAATAAATTGAAATGTTTCAGTTATAGTGACTTGTGTGAAACATTGACAAGTCTGCAACACCTCTTGTTTGGTTGTGTGCTGGTAAAAAATGGCGAGGTATGTGCGTTAGATATTATATTTAAATCAGAGGCTAATGATTTTATCTATTTTGATGATATCAATGGCGGCTACTCTAGTTTATATCCTGAATATAATCTCGGCACCATCTTGTTATGGGCTAACATCCAGAAAGCAAGAGCCTTGTGTCAGGAGCAGCAGAAAGAATTCAAGTTTTCTCTTGGGATCTATAAGGAACACTGGTCATATAAAAAGCAGTGGTGCGATATTGTGCCGCTGGGCAGAGCGCTGATTTAAGTCGTTCTGAGGCTGCTTTTATGGTGCGGTTTGCTTCGGCAAGCCGCATTGCTTTGGGGTTGAAATTTGATAGTAGGCTCCTTGTCTTATGGCTCGGCGTGTGACTGGTCTGCGAGGGTTAATAGTTATTTTCAGTAGCTATGCAAATCATCGTTTCATGTCATTACGTGGCGCACTAATCAGTTCTATGCGTTTGTGAATCACTTCTAGCCCAGTAATCTAAATCACCTTTATCTTGTATGGATTCTTTGGCGTTCATTAAATGTCCAGTTCCTCATAATCGCCTCGTTAGAGCGATGCAAGGCTGGCTTCAATATGTGCAGTGTTTGCCGGGTTACTGAGCTGTTTTAGCCGTTATTTTATTGGGCGGCTGCAGATGAGATGGATGAGCGTGAGCGGGTGATCCTTGATGGTATTGTCATCATGTCTGGTTAGACTGATTTGTTAAAACGTCCATCGCAGAATTACTGGGCGCTTGTTACCTTTGCCAGCCGGGAGTTGACTGTAAACAGGAAGAAAACAGCTGGCTTGCCGCTTCCGTCTTTTATGATGTGTACAGAGGATGTTGCTTAAGTTTGCTCACTTCCCAAGAGTAAGCCTAAACCTAAACCCAGAACGATCCCTTGATACCTGTTGACCATTTATGTATCCAGGGCTGCAGTTGTAGCCTTGGCAACTTTAGACTTCAATCGAGTCAGAGATCTCTAACGTATCATCGACTTCAATGTCAGATATCCCCTTTTTTCGTGAATAGCCTCTCATTATCTGTCTTTCAGCACGCAATTAACTTGCGGAAGTTTTACTTCAGTGATAGTAAATTACTACTTCACAAATAATCGTGAAGAAAGAAAGTACTTTACGAATCAATTTAGGAAGGACTTCCCATGTCAGAATTGAAATTTGCCACACGCCTTAACTCCTTTGCCTCCGGGCCGCATCTTTACTGGCCGGATTTGCAGGGAAAACCGTCAGTACTGCAGATGATTGAACGTGCCGGCACGGTGAAAGGACTGACTCATCTGGACCTGAATTACCCCCAGCATATGACCACGGACGTGAAAACGATGCGTCAGGCGATTGAAGCCGCCGGGCTTGCGGTTAACGGTATGCAAATGCGCTGGGATGCGCCGGAGTTCAAAATTGGTGCTTTTACACACCCGGATGCAAAAATTCGCCGCAAAGCCATCGACCTGACGAAGCAAGGTATTGATGCCGGGCGTGAATTTGGTGCGAGCTTAATGACACTCTGGATGGGGCAGGATGGTTTTGATTACTGCTTCCAGGCTGACTACAAAAAAATGTGGGAAGACGCTGTATCTGCGGTGCGTGAAGTCGCGGAGTACGCGCCGGATGTGGATATTAGCATCGAATATAAGCCCAATGAACCTCGTGCATACAGCATCTTCCCGAACGTGACCACGTGTCTCTTAGCCGTTGAAGAAGCGGGGTCTCCAAATCTTGGTATTACGCTTGATTTTGCTCACGTACTCTTCGCTAACGAGATCCCGGCTTACGCAGCTGCGATGGTTGCACGCCGCTCACGCTTACTGGGTCTGGATCTGAACGATGGATGGGGCAAACGTGATGATGGCCTGATGGTGGGTTCAGTCAATCCCCGCGCAACACTGGAATTTATCTGGCAGATGCAACGTGATGGTTATCAGGGGGCCTATTACTTCGATACCTTCCCGGACGCAAGCGGTCTTGACCCTGTGCGCGAAGCGGAAACTAATATTGCGACCGTCAAACGCTTCTTACAATTGAGTGAAAAGCTCAATAACAATCCAGAGCTCTCAGATGCCATCTCGCGGCAGGATGCTGTTACTTCACAGCAAGTCGTGAATGACATCATGCTGGCTCGCTAATAAATGAACTACCGGTGTTTACCCCTACAAAAACATTGAAGGTCATAAGATGAAAATAAAATTACTCTCTGTACTCGCCTCTATGCTCGTCAGTTCTTGCCTTTACGCAGCAGAACTTCCGCCGCTGCATTCGGATACCGAACCCGACAGGACAGACTGGACAGAGCTGACGTCCAAGTATGGCCCGATGCCTGCAGCCAACAGTCAGCTGAAAATTGGTGGCGTATCGAAAACGTTAACCAATGAATACTGGCGCTCGTTAGGCGACGGCTACAAAAATGTGGCAAAGAAGAATGGATTTACCCTCGCTTACCAGGCTGCTGCAAATGAAGACGATCAGTTGGGCCAGCTTTCCATTGCTGAAACCCTTCTCTCACAGGGTTTTAACGGCTTGCTCGTGTCACCACAAACTGATGCCAATCTGCAACCCGCCTGGGAAGCGGCAAAAAGCAAAGGTATCCCGGTCGTCAATGTGAATGATGCTGTCATGCCAACAGCGGCATGGTATGTGGGTAACGTGCAGAAAGATAACGGTGTTCGCGTGGCGAACTGGTTTATCAAACACCACCCTGAAGGCGGGAAAGTTGCCATTATTGAAGGACAGCCTGGCGTATATGCTGCCGGCCAACGCACCAACGGTTTCCGTGAAACGATCAGCGCTAATGGCAAATTTAAGCTTGTCGCCAGCATTCCGGCTAACTGGAGTCGTGAGCGTGCCTACAATGCCGCTGCGACCATTCTGCAACAACATCCTGATCTGATTGGTTTTTACGCTAACAACGATGGTATGGCATTAGGGGTGGTTGAAGCCGTTCGTGCGGCCAATAAATCGGGTCAGGTCGCGGTCTTCGGTACTGATGGTATTTCCGATGCCTATGCCTCCATCAAGCGCGGTGAGTTAACCGGTACGGTAGACAGCTTCCCGATACTGACGGGGGAAGTAGCGATGGAAGTGATGCTGCGTTTGATTGATGGACAGAAAATTTCTCGCGTCGTTTCGACCCCGCAGGCACTTATCACCAAAGAAAATGCAGACGCATTTTCCACTAAAGATAACGACAAACTGCGTGAACTGCTGAAACAGCAATAAAGCGAGGCAACGGAGGGTGTATGGAACAGTTTTGTTTAACGATGCGCAGTATTACCAAAACCTATGGTAATGCCATTGCCGTTCAGGATGTTGATTTTTCGGTTAAGCGTGGGGAAGTTCATGCGTTGATTGGCGAAAACGGTGCGGGAAAATCGACCTTACTCAATATCCTATCCGGGGTCAGAGCGGCTGATAGCGGTGAAATTTGTGTTGAAGGTCAGGTGATTCAGATGAAAAGCCCGCTCTCAGCTCGTCATGCTGGAATTGCGATGATCCATCAGGAATTGCAGCATGTTCCAGAACTCTCCGTTGCGCAGAATATGTTTTTAGGGCGGCCATTGACGCATTACAAAGGGTTATTCGTAAACAAGAAAGCGCAGTATGCGCGGGCTGTTACGATCCTTAAGCGTCTCGATCCAACAATTGATCCCAATGAGCCAATTAAGAACCTCAAGGTTTCTCAGCAACAAATTGTGGAAATTGCCCGTGCCTTGCTTGATGACGCAAAGATAATCGCCATGGATGAACCTACTTCCAGCCTGACACCACGCGAATTTGACAGACTGGCGGAGCTTATTTCCGATCTTAAATCCATGAATGTGGCACTGATTTACGTGTCACACAAAATGAATGAGATTTTCAGAGTCTGCGATCGTGCGACAATTATGCGCGATGGTAAGCAGGTCGGGGTGGTTAATATTTGCGATGAAACGGAAGAAACCATCGTCACCAAAATGGTCGGACGTAAAATCGAGAAGGTAAAGCACAATTCCTGGGCGACGACAAAGCAGGTACTGGAAGTCAAAAACCTTAGTCGGGATAAGGCGGTTGTAAATGCCAGTTTTACCGTTAACGCAGGTGAGGTATTGGGCATCGCCGGTCTGGTCGGTGCTGGACGTACCGAGCTGTTGAAACTGATTGCAGGTATCGACAAATCCACAAGTGGACAGGTTTCGGTGGAGGGCAATGTGTTGGGGAAACTGACTATTGCCAGCGCCATTCGTGCTGGAATCGGACTCGTGCCTGAAGACCGTAAAAAAGAAGGGATCATCAAAGAACGCGCCGTTAAAATGAATGTGGCATTACCGTCAATGCCAAATTTTACCGCTGGCGGGTTAATTAAAAAAAATAAATTAAATCAGATAGCAACGGATGTCATGACTGACCTGAAGTTACGCCCGTTGAATATTGAAAAGCCAATTGGCACTCTCAGTGGCGGCAATCAACAGAAAGTGATTATTGGCCGCTGGGTTGCCGCTGACACCAGGGTTTTCCTTTTTGATGAACCCACTCGCGGGATAGATATTGGTGCAAAATCAGAAATTTATAATCTGATTGAAAAACTTGCACAGCAGGGAAAAGCGATAATCGTCGTCTCATCTGAAATGACAGAAATCATCCGAATTTCAGATCGCGTGCTTGTTATGCGTGAAGGTAAGGTTTCTACTGAATTACACGGGGACGATATCACAGAGGAAAATATTGCCAGGTTTGCCATTAACGAACCTGGAACGAAAATTTAACTTTTCCCTTTTACAAATAAGGTCACTATTATGATAACTCAAGGCAATACCCAGCCAACAGCACCAGTGGTGTCACATTTTAAATTTAATGTTCGCGATGCAGGCACACTGATTGGCCTATTAATTATTATCATTACCTTTTCTTTTTTATCGCCGGTGTTTTTTACGTTACCTAATTTACTGAATATTTTACAGCAATCGTCAATCAACGCCATTATTGCTCTCGGAATGACGCTGGTCATTATCTCAGGCGGAATTGATTTATCGGTTGGGCCTGCGGCTGCGCTGTCCGCAGTACTGGGGGCAACGCTAATGGTCGCCGGAGTTCCTGTTCCCTTAGCCGTCATGGCCACGTTAAGTATTGGTGCCTTGTGCGGCGTATTTAGCGGCACGCTTGTGGCTTATGCTGGCTTACAACCGTTTATTGTCACGCTGGGTGGTTTATCACTGTTTCGGGCTATGGCGCTGATTTTCACCGACGGTAATCCAATATTTGGCATCCCAATGGAATTTCGAAATATAATCAATGGGATGGTGTTTGGGATCCCAGTGCCGATTTTAATCGTCGTCGCTATTGCGCTGATTTTATGGGTGGTCATGAATAAAACCCCGCTGGGTGAATATATTCTTGCTGTGGGAGGAAATGAAGAGGCGGCACGAGTCGCGGGCGTGCCTGTAAAAAGAACTAAGGTTACTGTCTATGTTCTTTCCGGTTTATTAGCCGCACTTGCTGCTCTTATTTTAATTGGCAGGTTGGGAGCGGCTGAACCCACATTAGGAAATTTATGGGAGCTTGATGCCATTGCTGCTGCGGCAATCGGTGGTGCTTCATTAATGGGAGGTAAAGGTAGTGTACTCGGTACAATTATCGGAGCAATCATCCTTGGGGCATTACGTAACGGGTTGACATTACTGAATATCCAGGCTTTTTATCAATTGCTTGCTACGGGGCTTATTATTATCATAGCGATGTTGATTGACAGAGCGACACGAGGCAAATAATGAACCTGGATCCACGAGCGATTGGTGCTCAAATTCGAATGAGATTGCCCCATCTGACTCCCCTGGAGAAAAAGGTTGTGGAGTCAATCACGCTTAAAACCGATCTCTCTGAGCAAACATCGTTAAAAGAGATTGCACAGGAGAATAATGTTTCTGAAGCCATGGTGGTAAAACTTGCCAAGAAACTTAACTTTTCCGGTTTTCGTGATTTCAGAAGCAGTTTGATTTACTACAACCATTCTGAAGTGGCCAATCTGCATGAGGAAATTGAGCCTGAAGACTCGTCGGAACAACTCCTGGCAAAAGTGTTTCGGACATCAATCCAGGCCATCGAGGAAACGAGTTCAATCCTTGATGTTGCGGCATTCGATCGCGCGGCTGAACTCCTGTTCAAAGCGCGCTACATCGATATGTATGCCGTCGGTGGCTCCGCTACTGTCGCGCGCGATCTGTCGCATAAGCTCCTGAAAATTGGCATCAAGTCATCCGTGTATGACGATGCCCATACGATGCTAATGTCCGCTGCAATTTTGTCTGACGATGATGTGGTTATTGCAATTAGTCACTCCGGCGCGACGCGCGCCGTGAATGACCCGGTTAAACTGGCGACCCGTAGCGGCGCCAAAGCCATTGCCATTACCAACTACGCTGAGTCACCCATCGCGCAAAACTCGCATGTGGTGCTCAATTCAACATCACAGGGATCGCATCTGCTCGGGGAAAATGCTGCATCACGCATTGCGCAACTCAATATCCTGGACGCGCTGTTTGTCGCTATTGCTAAAAAGGATTTGAAGAAAGCGGAGAAAAACCTGATGAAAACGCAGCAAGCGGTCAAAGACTTAAGAGAATACTAGCATGAGCAAAATAGTCGTCGCTGGCAGTCTGCATTACGACGTTATGTTACAGGCGCACCATCGCCCTGAAAAAGGTGAGACCGTAATTGGCAGTGGTTGCCATTTTAAATTTGGCGGCAAAGGCGGCAATCAGGCCGTTTCCGCCGCGCAGGCTGGCGCGCAGGTTGCTTTTGTGGGCGCGGTCGGGGCTGATGCGAACGGCGAATTTTTACGGGATGTTCTCACCGGCAATGGGATTGATATCCGTCGCCTGGCCACTCTCGAAGAGGTTCCTTCAGGGATGAGTGTTGCTATAAGCGATGCGGAAGGGGACTACGGTGCTGTGGTGGTTTCTAACGCGAATAACCATATCCCTGAGGATGTTCTGTCTGATGCAGCATTATGGGACAAGACTCAACTGCTGATTCTGCAAAATGAAGTCCCTGAATCGGTAAATATTCACGCCGCACAGGCGGCTCATCGTCATCAAGCTCGGGTGTGTCTTAATGCAGCTCCCGCACGATTGTTAAGTCAGGAACTGGCAAGCAACATTGATATTCTGGTTGTTAACGGAGTTGAAGCACGGGATTTAAGTGGCATTGAGGTGACGGATTTGGATTCTGCTCGCGCTGCAACAGACAAACTTAGCGAACGCTTTCCTGCCGTCGTTGTGACGGCGGGTGAACATGGTGTTGCGTTTGGCATGAAAGGGGAGACCGCCCGTTCTCTGCCTGCTATTCCTGTTATGCTGGTGAGTACCCACGGCGCAGGGGATTGCTTTGTGGGGGTGTTGTGCAACGCGCTTTCTCGAGGCGAAAGTCTCGCACAAGCTTGTCAACGCGCGAATGAAGCTGCAGCTGAACATGTTTCACGGATTAGTTAGTCATTCTATTGCGGTGGCGATCGCGGCCACCGCACTATCTCTTGACTGGAACGACACGCCTTTAACAAACATTTCCATATCCTGGAGGGTATAAAACACTTTAATCACGGTACTTCCCCCCTGTCTTGATCAACGTCGTTATGATGAGTGAGACTGTTTGCCGAATACTTTTCTATTTATAAGTAATCTGCCTGAATTAAGTGGTTTTGTACTACTTCCGCCTGCAGAGTGTTTTACAAATTAATCACCATTCGGCCTTTTTCAAACCAAATATAATTTATCTTGTTATATTGTAGATCTAACCTATCTTGCAGATGTGAAGCTCAGTGTTCCATCGACCCGTTGAACTCATGGCACGAAGCGGACAATTCATTAGCTTGCGCACTGACAATGTCCAGGGTTAGCTCGGAACTAAGTGCTTCGACAAATCACGATATCCATGACAAAGGAAATTCATTGCAGCCACATCACATTCACTCAGGTTGCACTAATCGCCGCTAAAAGGCCTCCTGCAGTAGCGAGGCGAGAAGAATTTTTGCAGGCTTGGCTGTGTCAATTTGCTTTACCGTGAGCATATGGGCATAAATCCGTGGCCATTTTGCCGTATGCCCACAATATACCCGCAAAAGTTCGGTGCAGTTAAATCATGTTAGTTACTGTGCGGGAATGATGGCGTGGTTAAACGGCATTGATATCTAGTGTTTTGGTAATTGAGGGAAATGATGGGTAATTAAGAAATGGTGTCCCCTGCAGGAATCGAACCTGCAACTAGCCCTTAGGAGGGGCTCGTTATATCCATTTAACTAAGGGGACAAGGCGGCAGGAGTATAACGTTATTCCGGCTGCGCGTTAAGCGTACCTGCGCCCAAGTGGTTAAAGTGTCACCGTTTCGCCTCTTTTTCTGCAAAATCCTGGGGGGATTGCTGTTCCTTTGCTTTGGCTTTAGCCTCCGCCTTGCGGGCATTAATCATATCGTTGCGGATCTGCGCATGGCTCAGCAGGGCAAAGATGAGCGTTCCGCCGCAAATGTTACCCGCGAGGGTGGGAAGGGCGAAGGGCCAGAAGAATTCGCTCCAGTGAATAGTCCCATTAAAGATCAGATAAAAGATTTCGACTGCGCCCACGACAATATGGGTGGTGTCGGCGAGGGCAATAAGCCAGGTCATCAGAATAATGACTACGATTTTCGCTGCACCCGCAGAAGGGAACATCCAGACCATAGTGGCAATAATCCAGCCGGAGATGATGGCGTTGGAAAACATCTCCGCAGGGCTATTTTTCATCACGTCCATACCGATTTTTACAAACGCACCCCGCGTCTCTTCATCAAAAATGGGCATATATTCGAACGCCCAGGCAGCAACCCCTGTGCCAACCAGATTCCCCAACAACACCACGCTCCAGAGACGTATCATCAGGCCGAAATTCACCCACGAAGGGGTCTGCATCACGGGCAGTACAGCGGTCACGGTATTTTCGGTAAAGAGTTGCTGACGGGCCATAATGACAATAATAAAGCCAAAGGTATAACCGAGGTTTTCCAGCACAAACGCGCCCGGAATACCGTCAAGCTGAACGTGAAAAATCCCTTTTGCCAGCAGCGATGCGCTCATGGATAAGCCGGCGGCAATGGCAGACCAGAAGAGCGCCATGGCGTCGCGTTCCAGCTCCTTCTCACCATCCTGCCGGATGTGTTCATGAATCGCCATCGCACGAGAGGGAAGCCGGTCTTCATCGACTTCAATCTTCTCGCCACGCTGCTTCTCATCGCTCTCTACTTGAATCTCTTCAGTGTGTTTATCGATTTTTTCTTCCACGACGTCGCCCATGATAGCTCTACCAAAAATTGTTTTATTCCATAAGCGTAGCGGCTTTTATCAGCCCTTCAGGGCGGTTCAGTCCGAATTTATTGTTAATGGCAGCTATGGTGATACCGAATGCGCAAAGTTTATATACTATGGCGGCAAACACGGGGCCAAACTACAGCTATGCTGAAATGAGGATTTCCCGTTTCGTAGACATCACAACGTGTACTGATACAATGCGTTGCATGCTTATGACGCTACTCACCACGGCCTGCATTTGCGCGCAAAGGGATGGCGTTTCGCGAAAGCCATTTTCTTCAGGGAGACATCTATGAATTTTCGCCTGTCAGCGCTCGCGCTGGCGACAACCCTTCTGGCTGGCTGCGCCAGTTCCGGGGATCAGCAGGGGCGTTCTGATCCGCTTGAAGGGTTTAACCGCACGATGTACAGCTTCAACTTCAACGTACTGGATCCGTATGTTTTGCGGCCTGTTGCCGTTGCCTGGCGTGACTATGTGCCGCAACCGGCGAGAAATGGCCTGAGCAACTTTACCAGTAACCTTGAAGAGCCAGCCATCATGGTGAACTTCTTCCTGCAGGGCGATCCCTACCAGGGCATGGTGCACTTCACGCGCTTCTTCCTGAACACCCTACTGGGGATGGGCGGCTTTATGGATGTCGCCGGCATGTCAAATGACAAACTGCAACGGGTTGATCCACACCGCTTTGGTAGCACGCTGGGTCATTACGGGATCGGTTACGGTCCATACGTGCAGCTGCCGTTCTATGGCAGCTTTACGCTGCGTGAAGATGGTGGCGATATGGCTGATACGCTCTATCCGGTGCTTTCCTGGCTGACCTGGCCATTGTCCGTAGGTAAATGGACAGTGGAAGGGATCGAGTCACGTGCGCAACTTCTGGATTCCGATGGCCTGCTGCGTCAGTCTTCTGACCCGTACATCCTGGTGCGTGAAGCTTACTTCCAGCGCCACGACTTCATCGCCAACGGCGGTAAGCTAAAGCCGGATGAAAACCCGAACGCGAAAGCGATCGAAGGTGATTTAAAAGATATCGACTCTGAATAAGTAAATGCAGAGCAATAAAAAAGGTGAGCGCATTATCTGGCTCACCTTTTTTTATGTCAGATAAAAATCAGAACGCGTAGTTAAAGTTCGCACCATACAGCCAGGCACGACCTTCAGATTTAAAGGTGTATGGGCCTTCGGTGAATTCCACTTTCTGACCGTGCATGTAAGAAACACCCAGATCAACTGACGCATCTTTGTTGAAGGCGTACGTGGTACCTGCACTCAGCCAGAAGCGGTCCTGATCCGGAATGGAGATAGAACGTTTGTCTGCCGGAACCGGGCTGTCATCGAAGGCAATACCGGTACGGAAGGTCCAGTTATCATCCATATAGTAGGTGGTACCCAATGCAATGCGGTAAGAATCTTTGAAGCCTTCTTCTTTCTTAAAAAGTGTCTGACCGTTGCTGCTGGTGGCTTTCAGCTCCTGGAACTGGCTCCAACTGGTGTATGCCAGGCTGTAGTGAATCGCCCACTGCGGTGCCACTCGGTTGTAACCTGAAATTTCCCACATTTCTGGCAGGTTCAGGGTCAACGCACCATTGGTGGTTTGGCCGCCTGTTCCATACGGTAAACCCAGGCCCAGTGCGGCGTTAATTGGGTTCAATGACGTAGGCAGGCTGCTCTTATAATCGCCGTCGAAGTCGACTTTAATTTCAGAGCGGTAGGTCAAACCATAACGGTTGTCTTTATCAAGTTCATACAGGATACCGGCGTTCCAGCCAAAGCCCCACTCATCACCTTTCAGGTAAGCAATCTGGGTATCACGGCTGATACCGCCTGCTTGCGAACCAATGGCTGCAGCCTGAGCTGGAGTCAACTGGCCTGAGCGAACCAATGCCGGGATGTTAGAACCGATGATTTGCGGCAGGTCACCTGCATAACGCTCCAGTTTTGCTTTCGCGTAAACGGCATCAAAGCCCAGACCGAAGCTCCAGTGGCTGTCCAGGCGGTAGGCACCGCTCAGGTTCAGGTTAATGGTTTCCAGGTCGGTTTTACCGCCCATCGAACCTGCTGCATAACTGTTGTTAAATTCAGTCGCCAGGCCGTAGTTGGAGGTTAGTGACGCACCCATACCGAACTGATCGTTAATCGGTGTCACAAAGTGCAGGTTAGGCACCCAGGCCGTTGGAGCGATATTGTCCTGACTTGCATCGTTACCTATAGAGGAACGACCAGACACATTTACATCCGGATCAACGAAAATAGCACCGCCCGAGAAAGTCGGACGATCAAACATCATGATCAATGCAGGGTTACGGCTGACGTTACCTGCATCATCAGCAATTGCACCTTCACCAGAATAGGCACGGCCAAGGCCAGAAGAAGAAAATTCGTTGAGCTGAAAGCCTGCTGACCAGGCTTGAGTTGAGACGATTGCCACTGCAACAGCGAGAGCAGACTTCGTAAACAGGGTTTTCTGGCTCATGACCAAAACCTCATCAATTATATTTATTTAAATATGTTACATGGCGTAACAGGGGCGCAAGTGTAGGGTCTGCGGTACATCTTAGAAATCAGACCAGTGGCGAGAGTATAGGTCTGACCAGAGGAAATGTTGCAAGGTTGTATATAAAAATTTTCAAGTATGATCTTCGAAACGGGATCTGCGTGGCAAAATTGCGGCCAGGGTCGCTAATCAAAACGGGTGATTTTTGTTTTAGATCATTTTTAAGTGTGATTTCGGTCACTTGAAGGCCTTCTGCAAATTATCAACTGGAGAGGCACCCATGCGGGGGGTAAAATATGTCCAACGTTATCTGGCACCTTGGGTGCGAATTCAGAGGAAATCACAATGAGTAAATGCAGTGCTGATGAAACCCCGGTTTGCTGCTGTATGGATGTTGGTACCATCATGGACAACTCCGACTGCACCGCCTCCTATAGCCGTGTTTTTGCTAACCGCGCTGAAGCGGAAGAAACTCTGGCTGCACTGACCGCAAAAGCCCGTGGTGTGGAATCTGATCCTTGCCAGATTACCGCGACCTGGACAGAAGAAGCACAGGGTGTGCGTCTGGACATTGACTTTGTCTTCGCCTGTGAAGCTGAAACCCTGATCTTCCAGTTGGGCCTGCGTTAATTTCCCCCTACGCTCCTGCATCCTGCGGGAGCGTTATTCTCAATAATCTCTGTGGCTTAGCTCCCAATTTTTCTCCCCTCTGATTGGCTAAATGTAAAAAAATAGTTAAGACTGTTATCAGGTCAGACCACTTTGTGAGTTATGCTGTTAACAGGGGAGTGTTATGAGTCAGGCATTATCGCTTGTCACCCGTCAGGGGGACCGCATCGCTATTGTCAGTGGATTGCGCACGCCATTTGCTCGTCAGGCGACAGCATTCCATGGTGTTCCGGCCATTGAGCTTGGAAAAATGGTGGTGGGAGAGCTGCTCGCTCGCAGTGAAATTCCGCCAGACATTATTGAACAACTGGTGTTTGGTCAGGTGGTTCAAATGCCTGAAGCGCCTAACATTGCCCGTGAGATAGTGCTGGGAACCGGGATGAGTGTGCACACCGATGCCTACAGTGTGAGCCGTGCCTGTGCGACCAGTTTTCAGGCAGTGGCGAATGTGGCCGAAAGTCTGATGGCAGGAACGATAAGAGCGGGTATTGCCGGTGGGGCTGATTCCTCTTCTGTTCTGCCTATCGGCGTCAGTAAAAATCTGGCCCGCACATTAGTTGATGCTAATAAAGCACGAACGTTGGGGCAAAAACTCAAACTTTTCTCTCGTCTGCGTTTACATGACCTGCTCCCCGTACCACCCGCTGTGGTCGAATACTCGACGGGTCTTCGTATGGGCGATACCGCCGAACAGATGGCAAAAAGCTATTCTATTACCCGCGAAGAGCAGGATGCACTGGCTCACCGCTCACACCAGTTTGCCGCCCAGGCCTGGGCCGAGGGCAAGCTAAACGACGAGGTGATGACCGCCTATTCACCGCCTTATCGCGAACCGCTGGTGCAGGATAATAATGTGCGCCAAAACTCCAGCCTGGCAGACTACGCGAAGCTGCGCCCGGCGTTTGATCGCAAACATGGCACAGTCACCGCTGCGAACAGTACGCCGCTGACCGACGGTGCAGCGGCAGTGATCCTGATGACTGAATCCCGTGCCCGCGAACTGGGGCTGAAGCCGCTGGGCTATCTGCGCAGCTATGCTTTTACTGCCATTGATGTACAGCAGGACATGTTGTTGGGGCCAGCCTGGGCGACACCGCTGGCGCTTGATCGGGCCGGGCTGACTCTTGCGGATCTGACCCTGTTTGATATGCATGAAGCCTTTGCTGCTCAGACGCTGACCAACCTGAAGCTGATGGCAAGCGAACGTTTTGCCCGCGATGTGCTGGGGCGTTCGCAGGCAACCGGGGATGTGGATGACAGCAAATTCAACGTGCTGGGGGGCTCGATTGCTTACGGTCATCCGTTTGCTGCCACCGGCGCACGTATGATCACCCAAACGCTCAATGAACTTCGCCGCCGTGGCGGAGGATTTGGTCTTGTCACCGCCTGTGCGGCAGGTGGGCTGGGTGCGGCTATGGTTCTGGAGGCTGAATAATGGAAATGATGTCGGCATTTACCCTGACCGTTCGCCCTGATTTTGTCGCTGTCGTCACCGTTGACGTGCCTGGCGAGAAAATGAATACCCTGAAGGCCGAGTTTGGCACCCAGGTGCGCGCTATTCTCAAGCAAATTCGTGAGAATAAAAGTCTCCGTGGCGTGGTGTTTATCTCTGGCAAACCTGACAACTTTATAGCCGGGGCAGACATCCACATGATCGATCGCTGCCAGAACGCGAAAGAGGCTGAAGATCTTGCCCGACAGGGGCAAAAGATTATGTCGGAGATTCATGGGTTGTCGATCCCGGTGATCGCGGCCATTCATGGACCCTGTCTCGGCGGCGGTCTGGAACTGGCGTTGGCCTGTCATCGCCGTGTTTGTACTGATGATGCCAAAACCGTGTTGGGTTTGCCGGAAGTGCAACTGGGGTTGCTGCCCGGTTCCGGCGGCACACAACGCTTGCCGCGCCTGATAGGGGTGAGTACTGCGCTGGAGATGATTCTGACCGGTAAGCAATTGCGCGCCCGCCAGGCCCTTAAAGCCGGGTTGGTGGATGAGGTGGTACCTGCGTCAATTCTGCTTGAGGCGGCGGTCGAACTTGCCACTCAGGGACGTCCTGCCAGTCGTCATCTGCCGGTGCGTGAACGCGTGCTTGCCAGCCCACTGGGACGGGCCGTGCTATTTCGTATGGTTGGCAAAAAGACCGAACAAAAAACGCAGGGAAATTATCCCGCCACTTCACACATTCTGAGCGTGATAGAAACCGGCCTGGGTCAGGGCAGCAGCAGTGGTTATGAGGCTGAGGCCCGTGCTTTTGGTGAACTGGCGATGACGCCAGAATCTCGCGCTCTGCGCCATATTTTCTTCGCCAGCACCGAGGTGAAAAAAGACCCTGGTGGCGAGGTTGAAGCAGGCCCATTGCGCACGGTCGGTATTCTGGGCGGCGGGCTGATGGGCGGGGGAATTGCCTATGTCACCGCCGTGAAAGGCGGCCTGCCGGTTCGCATAAAAGATATTAATCCGAAAGGGATCAATCATGCCCTGCAATATAGCTGGCAGGAGCTTGATAAAAAGGTCCGTCGCCGCCATCTTAAACCTGCAGAACGTGATGCGCAGATAGCACGCATTTCTGGCACGACGGATTACCGTGGCTTCGCCCATCGCGACGTTGTAATAGAAGCGGTGTTTGAGGATTTAGCCCTCAAGCAGCAGATGGTGGCTGAGGTCGAAGCGCAGTGTGATCCTACGACCATCTTTGCCTCCAACACCTCTTCGTTGCCTATCGGCGATATCGCCGCAAAAGCGAGTCGGCCGGGACAGGTTATCGGATTACATTTTTTCAGTCCGGTCGAGAAGATGCCACTGGTGGAAGTCATTCCACATGCCGGGACGTCAGAGCAGACTATCTCGACGGTCGTGAAGCTGGCGAAGAAGCAGGGCAAAACACCGATTGTGGTGGCTGACAAAGCCGGTTTTTACGTAAACCGTATTCTCGCACCTTATATAAGCGAGGCTATGCGTTTGCTCAGTGAAGGTGAACGCATTGAACAGATTGATAAAGCTCTGGTGAAGTTTGGTTTCCCGGTTGGCCCCATCCAACTTTTGGATGAAGTGGGAATTGATACCGGGACTAAAATTATCCCTGTACTCGAAGCCGCATACGGCGAGCGATTTGGTGCCCCTGCAAGTGTCGTTTCGGCAATCCTGAATGACGATCGCAAAGGCAGAAAAAATGGTCGCGGTTTCTATCTTTACGGTAAGAAAGGGCGTAAAAGCAACAAACAGCCTGACCCGGCAATTTACTCGCTCGTAGGGGCGCCCGGGGCAGGCAAATTGTCAGCTGAAAGCATGGCTGAACGCTGCGTGATGATGATGCTTAACGAGGCCGCACGCTGTCATGCCGAGAAGATCATTCGTTCGCCGCGAGATGGCGATATTGGCGCCGTATTTGGCATTGGTTTTCCACCGTTTCTGGGTGGCCCGTTCCGCTATATGGATTCCCTTGGCGCGGGTGAAGTGGTTGCTGTCCTCCAGCGCCTGACCGCGCTTTATGGGGCGCGTTTCTCCCCTTGTCAGCATTTGTTACAAATGGCTGAGCAGGGCGAAACTTTTTGGGTCAAAAAGGAAACTGATTTTGTAAGTTAAGGTCAAAAAAGGGTAAATCCAGCTTTGAATGAAATTGTCGTGGTCAATTAGTAAACAGTGATTGACTATACTTACGGCATTAGGGTAAAAGACAGCGTTTCATTCAGTGAATGGATAAGGCACAATGCCCGGCCATTGATAATTTCCGTCGTAATGGAACTGTTTCACGCGGGAATATTGATGCTTCTGGTTAACAAAAGCGGTGCAATATGCAAGTTTTTATCATGCGTCACGGCGATGCAGCCCTCGATGCAGCCAGCGACTCTGTTCGTCCCTTAACCCCGTGTGGTTGTGACGAATCGCGTCAAATGGCAACCTGGTTGAAAGGCCAAAAAGTGGATGTCGACCGTGTTCTGGTCAGCCCGTTCTTGCGCGCTGAGCAAACACTGAAAGAGGTGGGGGGATGTATGAACCTGCCTGACAACGTGGATGTCCTGCCGGAACTGACTCCGTGCGGTGATATTGGTCTGGTTAGTGCCTATTTGCAGGCTCTGGCCAATGAAGGTACCGCTGCGGTGCTGGTGATTTCTCACCTGCCGCTGGTAGGCTACCTGGTGTCCGAGCTCTGTCCGGGTGAAGCACCGCCAATGTTTACCACTTCCGCCATTGCCAGCGTCACGCTGGATGAAAGCGGTAAAGGTGTCTTTAACTGGCAAATGAGTCCCTGCAACCTGAAGATGGCTAAAGCTATCTGATTCGCCGGACCGTGAATAAAAGCCGCCATTAAGTGCGGCTTTTTTACTTTCTGACGCTCACTCAGGGGAGCTCTGGCGGCTGCCACTCTTCCACTTCAATCAACACCAGCACTGCGGCATCTCCGCCGTACTCTTTAGGTGCCTGATGGAAGGCCATCACGTGTGGATGCTGCGCCAGCCATAGGGGTGTTTGTTGCTTCAGGATGTGTTTACCGTGCCCGTGCATCACACAGGCGCAAAATACATGCTCGCGGCGGCATGCGGCAATCAGCGCGCCCAGTTCCTGTTTGGCCTGCATCTGCGTCAGACCGTGCAAATCTAAAAACAGCTCCGGGGAGTAGTCACCACGGCGAATTTTTTTCAGCTCAAAGTGGCTGACGTCGTCACGAACATATTTCACCGGCCCTTCGGTATTGAGGAGCGGCTGGAATTCATCAGAAAAATAGTGACTGTTGTCGGCCTGTTCCTGCAACAGGCGTTTTACCGGGACTTCGCTCACCTTCTTGCGCGTCGGCGGATGTACCACCGTATCCTGCTTGAGTTTACGGGTGCCGGTCATCAGCTGGCGGAAAAGTGCCTGCTCCTCCTCGCTGAGCGATGCTTTCTTTTTCATCTGTTCATCTCATCTCTTATTTCTTTTAGTTTACCTGACTCGGCCTCCGCTTTTCAGCAAAATGCATTTTTACGCCCGCAGTGTAAGCGTCAATGCTGATTTATCGCCGCCTTCATGGCAAACTAGCCGCCGAATTTAAAGAGAGCATGTCCTGGGGGATAAAGTGGATAAAATTTTCGTCGATGAAGCAGTGAGTGAACTGCATACCATTCAGGACATGTTGCGCTGGTCGGTCAGCCGATTTAGCGCGGCAAATATCTGGTACGGTCACGGTACTGATAACCCGTGGGACGAAGCCGTACAACTGGTGCTGCCGACCCTCTACCTGCCGCTGGATATCCCGGAAGAGATGCGCAATGCCCGCCTGACCTCCAGCGAGCGTCATCGTATTGTTGAGCGTGTCATTCGCCGCGTGAATGAGCGTATCCCGGTGGCTTACCTCACCAATAAAGCCTGGTTCTGCGGCCACGAATTTTATGTCGATGAGCGCGTGCTGGTTCCACGTTCACCAATTGGTGAACTGATCAACAACCGTTTTGCCGGGCTGATTGACGGTCATCCGCAGCACATTCTGGATATGTGTACCGGCAGCGGCTGTATTGCCATCGCCAGTGCTTATGCCTTCCCGGAAGCCGAAGTGGATGCGGTGGACATCTCCCCGGACGCCCTTGCGGTCACCGAGCACAACATTGAAGAGCACGGCCTGATTCATCACGTCACGCCGATTCGTTCCGATCTGTTCCGCGACCTGCCGAAAGTCCAGTACGACCTGATCGTCACTAACCCGCCGTACGTGGATGAAGAAGATATGGACGACCTGCCGTCTGAATATCGCCATGAACCGGAACTGGGTCTGGCCTCGGGTAGCGATGGTCTGAAACTCACGCGCCGTATCCTCGGCTGCGCACCGGATTACCTGACTGACAACGGTGTTCTGATTTGTGAAGTGGGCAACAGCATGGTACATCTGATGGACCAATATCCGGACGTACCGTTCACCTGGCTTGAGTTTGATAACGGCGGTGACGGTGTCTTTATGCTGACCAAAGCCCAGCTTATTGCTGCCCGCGAACACTTCAGCATCTACAAAGATTAAGTAAACGCTCAACAACAACATCAAAATAACGGAGCCGTGATGGCAGGAAATACAATTGGACAACTGTTTCGCGTCACCACCTTCGGCGAATCCCACGGCATCGCGCTGGGCTGTATCGTCGACGGTGTGCCGCCGGGCATCCCACTGACCGAAGCCGACCTTCAGCACGATCTGGATCGTCGCCGTCCAGGCACCTCTCGCTACACCACGCAGCGTCGCGAGCCGGACCAGGTCAAAATTCTCTCCGGCGTATTTGAAGGCGTGACGACCGGTACCAGCATCGGCCTGTTGATCGAAAATACCGATCAGCGTTCGCAGGATTACAGCGCTATTAAAGACGTGTTCCGTCCTGGTCATGCTGATTACACCTACGAACAGAAATATGGTCTGCGTGACTATCGTGGCGGCGGTCGTTCCTCCGCACGCGAAACCGCGATGCGCGTGGCGGCCGGTGCGATTGCCAAGAAATTCCTTGCCCACAAATTCGGCATTGTGATCCGTGGTTGTCTGACTCAGATGGGCGATATTCCACTGGAGATCAAAGACTGGGACCTGGTTGAACAGAACCCGTTCTTCTGCCCGGATCCGGACAAGATTGACGCGCTGGATGAACTGATGCGTGGCCTGAAGAAAGAGGGCGACTCTATCGGTGCGAAACTGACCGTTGTGGCCGATGGCGTACCGGCAGGGCTGGGTGAACCGGTGTTTGACCGCCTGGATGCCGATATCGCACATGCCATGATGAGCATCAATGCGGTAAAAGGTGTCGAGATTGGTGACGGCTTTGGCGTGGTCAACCTGCGCGGCAGCCAGAATCGTGATGAAATTACGCAAGACGGTTTTCAGAGCAACCATGCGGGCGGCATTCTGGGCGGCATCAGCAGTGGGCAGCAAATCGTTGCCAATATTGCGCTGAAACCGACCTCCAGCATTACCGTGCCGGGTCGCACCATTAACCGTTTTGGCGAAGAAGTCGAGATGATAACCAAAGGTCGCCATGATCCTTGCGTTGGCATCCGTGCGGTTCCGATTGCCGAAGCGATGCTCGCTATCGTCCTGATGGATCACTTTATGCGCCAGCGTGCGCAAAATGGCGATGTGACGACCACAATTCCTCGCTGGTAAACGATGAAGAAAATAGCCCTCGCACTGCTGGCGCTTGCCGCCAGCATGGCCTGCCAGGCGGCAACGCCCTGGCAGAAGATTACCCATCCCGTCACCGGCACGCCGCAGTCTATTGGTGCCTTTTCCAATGGTTGCATTGTGGGTGCTCACGAACTGCCGTTGCAGTCGGACACTTATCAGGTGATGCGCACCGATCAGCGCCGTTATTTCGGCCACCCGGACCTGATTCTGTTTATTCAGCGTCTCGGCAACCAGGTACATAATCTGGGGCTGGGTACGATGCTGATTGGCGATATGGGAATGCCTGCGGGAGGGCGTTTTAACGGTGGCCACGCCAGCCACCAGTCGGGTCTCGACGTGGATATCTTTTTGCAACTGCCGAAAGCTCGCTGGTCGTCGGCGCAGTTGCTAAAACCGCAGGCGCTGGACTTAGTCTCCCGCAGCGGCAAATCCGTGGTACCTGCGCTTTGGAAACCCGAAATCAGCAGCATGATCAAACTGGCGGCGAAGGATAACGACGTCACGCGTATTTTCGTTAATCCGGCTATCAAACAGCAGCTCTGCCTGGATGCAGGAACGGATCGCGACTGGCTGCGTAAAGTGCGCCCATGGTTCCAGCATCGTGCCCACATGCACGTGCGTCTGCGCTGCCCGGCGGATAGCCTGGAGTGTGAAGATCAGGCGCCACCGCCAGCAGGCGATGGCTGCGGTGCGGAACTGCAAAGCTGGTTTGAACCTGCTAAACCGTCAACGACGCCGGAGAAAACCACGCCGCCGCCGTTGCCCCCTTCCTGTCAGGCACTACTGGACGAACACGTATTGTAATGGACACTTTCCTGCAATTATTTATGGTATCGCCGCTGATGCTGGCGGTACTTTTTTTCGTGGCTTTACTGGCCGGTTTTATTGATGCCCTCGCGGGTGGCGGCGGTCTGCTGACCGTACCCGCGCTGCTGGCGGCGGGCATGACCCCTGCGCAGGCGCTGGCAACCAACAAGCTTCAGGCCTGCGGTGGCTCGTTCTCATCAATGATCTACTTTGTGCGCCGCAAGGTCGTTAGCCTGGCCGATCAGAAACTCAATATTCTGATGACCTTTATTGGTTCCACCAGCGGCGCTTTGCTGGTGCAGTACGTGAAATCAGATGTGTTGCGCCAGATCCTGCCGATTCTCGTTATCTGCATTGGTCTCTATTTTCTGCTGATGCCAAAACTGGGTGAAGAGGACCGTCAGCGTCGTCTGCATGGTCTGCCGTTTGCGCTTGTAGCAGGCGGGTGTGTCGGTTTTTATGATGGATTCTTTGGTCCGGGTGCCGGATCGTTTTACGCGCTGGCGTTTGTGACGCTTGCCGGGTTTAACCTGGCGAAGTCGACGGCACACGCCAAAGTGCTGAATGCCACCTCCAATTTGGGTGGATTGCTGCTGTTTATTATTGGCGGCAAGGTTATCTGGGCTACCGGGTTTGTGATGCTCATCGGGCAGTTCCTTGGTGCGCGCATGGGTTCCCGACTGGTGCTCAGTAAAGGGCAAAAACTCATTCGTCCGATGATTGTGATTGTCTCAGCGGTGATGAGTGCAAAATTACTTTTTGATAGCCACGGGCAGGAGATTCTCCAGTTTCTGGGGATGGGTGCATGAATACAACACATAACTACGAACAACTGATTACACTTTTCGACGGCTGCTTTGCCGACGAGTTTAATACCCGCCTGATTAAAGGCGATGACGAACCTGTTTATCTGCCAGCGGATGCGGACGTGCCTTATAACCGCATCGTGTTTGCACACGGCTATTATGCCAGTGCTCTGCACGAGATTTCCCACTGGTGCATTGCCGGAAAAGCCCGTCGCGAACTGGTCGATTTTGGTTACTGGTACTGCCCGGACGGGCGCGATGCGCAAACCCAGTGCCAGTTTGAAGATGTTGAAGTGAAACCCCAGGCGTTTGACTGGTTGTTCTGCGTGGCGGCGGGTTATCCGTTTAACGTCAGCTGCGACAACCTGGAAGGGGATTTCGAGCCTGACCGTATTGTTTTCCAGCGCCGCGTGCATGCGCAGGTGATGGAATATCTTGAAAAGGGCATTCCTGAACGTCCGGCGCGCTTTATTAAAGCGCTGCAAAATTATTACCACACGCCTGAATTCACGGCGGAACACTTCCCGTGGCCGGAAGATCTTAACTGAGGAAAGAAGATGATCGCAGAATTTGAAACACGCATCCTGGCGTTAATTGATGACATGGTTGAATACGCCAGTGACGATGAGCTGTTTGCGGGCGGTTATCTGCGCGGTCACCTGACGCTGGCCGTGGCTGACCTGGAAAGCGGTGACGATCACTCCGCGCAGGCGTTGCACAACCGTGTCACCGTGAGTCTGGAAAAAGCCATTCAGGCAGGCGAGCTGTCTCCGCCGGATCAGGCGCTGGTGCTGGGCATGTGGGACACTCTGTTCCAGAAAGCGCAGGCAAACTGACGCTGTGTTGTTGCCCTCTCCCGCTGGGAAAGGGCAACAAGTTGCGCTTACTTCACCAACCTGCCTTTCAGCAATTTCCGCACCCATAACCGATTAGGATTCATGGCCGCCAGCGTCTCACGGTCTAACGGCAATGGCTCTTCGCTCATCTGTGACGCCAGCAACTCGGCCGCCAGCGGTGCGCTGCACAGACCTCTCGAACCCAATGCGCCAATGATAAACAGTCCCGGGTAAACCGGCGCGCTGATAGCTTTATCCTGCTGCTCCATTAAATCAGCATAGTCCCGCAGGGTAGCGTCATAATCTGCCACGTTGCCGACCAGTGGCAGATGGTCGCGGGTGGCACAACGTACGCCACAACGCGCATCACCATCGCTCACATCCACTTCAGTTGCCCACTGAGCCTGCGGAAAACAGTTAATCAGGCGCTGGCGATTACTCTGCTGATCTTCATCGCTATAGACGATGTCCCGCTGGCCGCGATGGTAGCTTGCGCCAATGCAGTGGTGCTGATTGTTCGGATTCTGCGGTGTCAGGTAGCCGTCGTAGCAAAGCACCTGACGCAGTTGACTGAGGGCAGGGGTGGTCGGGATATGGCTGACCTGCCCACCGACTGGGTAGACCGGCAGCTTTTCCGTTTGCGTGAAATCGCTGACCTTATGGCCGTTCGCCAGTACCACGCTTTCATGCGTGCGCGTTGTGCCATCCTGCAGTTTCAACTGCCAGCTATGGCCCTCTTGTTCCAGACTTTCAACGTCGTGACGATAGTGAATCTGCAAACCCTGCTGTTGGGCGAGTAACAGCGCTGCCGCCGTTAATTCTGCCGGACACAGCCAGCCGCCTGCCGGGTAGTGAATACCGCCGCACTGGGTCTCGACGCCCGACATCTGTAATACCTGTTCGGCATCAACGGCATGGGCGATGGCCTGCGGCAAATCCAGCGACAGCATCTGGGCAATTTTGTGCTGACTTTTTTCGTCATAACCCAGTTGGGTTACGCCGCACCAGTCGTGGTCGAAAGTAACGGGAAGCGCATCATACAGGCGGCGGGCGAAGGTGAAGGCCGCCGGGAAGAACTGACTTAATGCCGGATCGTGTGCACTCAACAACGGATAAAGTGCCCCCTGGCGATTACCAGACGCCCCCTGGGCAGGTGCTTCATCAGCACAATAGAGCGTAACCTGCCAGCCGCGTCGCAGCAGGGCCAGCGAGAGCAATGCACTGGCAACGCCGCCGCCAACGATAGCGACTTCACGTTTCTCTGTTCCACTGCGGGCAAACCAGGGGGTACGCGGGACGGGAGCCGTATTATTTTCCATCACGCCGGTGAGCATTTCACGTTTACGCCCAAAGCCTTTGCTTTTTTGCATGGTGAAGCCCGCGTCCTGCAACCCGCGGCGAACAAATCCCGCAGAGGTGAACGTCGCCAGCGTACCGCCGGGACGGGCCAGACGGGCCATGGCCGCAAACAGTGTCGGCGTCCACATATCCGGGTTTTTCGCCGGAGCAAAACCGTCAAGGAACCAGGCGTCCACCTGCTGATTCAGAGAGTCGTCGAGCTTATCGGTCAGTTCATTGATGTCCCCAAACCACAAATCGAGCGTGACACGACCTTCATCCAGCAGCAGACGATGGCAGCCTGCGAGGGGCAGGGGCCACTGTGCCTGTAACTGCGTGGCCCAGGGGGCAAGTTCAGGCCAGTGCTGGTGCGAGAGTACGAGATCGGCCTGGGTTAAGGGGAATTTTTCGAAACTGATGAAATGTAATCTTTCCAGGGTAGCCTGCGGGTGCGCCGCGCGGAAGGCATCAAAAGCCTGCCAGAGCGTCAGAAAGTTAAGTCCGGTGCCGAAACCGCTCTCCGCCACGATAAACAGCGGGCGCTGATGGTCGGGAAAGCGGGTGGCTAATGCATTGCCGCCGAGAAACACGTAGCGGGTTTCTTCCAGCCCGTTATCGTTAGAGAAATAGACGTCATCAAAATCTCGGGAAACAGGTGTACCCTCAGCGTTGAACTCGAGGTTGGCAGATTGTATAGCGGTATGTTTCACGTAAGTTACTCGTCGGACAGGCAGTGGCACGATCTTAACGATGCAGGCCGTCAGGCGCAAATTTACCCATAAATTGTCTGATCGGACTTGTTCGGCGTACAAGTGTACGCTATCTTGCGACTCGAAACTTAAATTAGTGCGACTTACAGGGGTATTGAATGAAACGTGCAGTGATTACTGGCTTGGGCATTGTTTCCAGCATCGGTAACAACCAGCAGGAAGTCCTGGCATCTCTGCGTGAAGGACGCTCAGGGATCACTTTCTCCCAGGAGTTTCTTGACTCCGGTATGCGTAGCCACGTGTGGGGCAATGTAAAACTGGACACCACCGGTCTTATCGATCGCAAAGTGGTCCGTTTCATGAACGACGCCTCCATTTATGCTTTCCTCTCCATGCAGGAAGCCATTGCTGATGCTGGCCTGACTGCAGAGGTTTACCAGAATAATCCACGCGTGGGCCTGATTGCAGGTTCCGGCGGCTCCTCCAAGGCGCAGGTCTTTGGTGCAGATGCCATGCGTAGCCCGCGCGGACTGAAAGCAGTCGGTCCTTACGTTGTGACCAAAGCGATGGGCTCAGCGGTTTCCGCGTGCCTCGCAACGCCGTTCAAAATCCACGGTGTTAACTATTCCATCTCTTCCGCCTGTGCGACTTCCGCACACTGTATCGGTAACGCGGTAGAGCAGATTCAACTGGGCAAACAGGACATCGTATTTGCTGGTGGCGGCGAAGAGCTGGGCTGGGAAATGGCCTGTGAGTTCGACGCGATGGGCGCACTGTCCACCAAATACAACGAAACCCCGGAAAAAGCATCCCGTACTTATGATGCACACCGTGATGGCTTCATCATCGCAGGCGGCGGCGGTATGGTTGTGGTTGAAGAGCTGGAACATGCTCTGGCGCGTGGTGCGCACATCTACGCTGAAATCGTCGGCTACGGTGCAACCTCTGATGGTGCAGACATGGTCGCGCCGTCAGGTGAAGGTGCAGCGCGTTGCATGAAGATGGCAATGCACGGTGTGGACACACCGATCGATTACCTGAACTCCCACGGTACCTCTACGCCAGTCGGTGACGTGAAAGAGCTGGGTGCGATTCGCGAAGTGTTCGGCGACAATAGCCCGGCTATCTCTGCAACCAAAGCGATGACCGGTCACTCTCTGGGTGCGGCTGGTGTGCAGGAAGCGATCTACTCTCTGCTGATGCTGGAACACGGCTTTATCGCGCCAAGCATCAACATTGATGAGCTGGATGCGCAGGCAGAAGGTCTGAACATTGTGACTGAGCCGACTGACCGTCAGCTGACCACCGTGATGTCCAACAGCTTCGGCTTCGGCGGTACCAACGCCACACTGGTAATGCGTAAGCTCCAGTAACTGTTTGATTCACGAAGAAGGGAGCCGTCTGGCTCCCTTTTTTTATGCCTCTTATTTGCCATTGACAACGTCGCTACCAGGCAGGCAAACTCCCTGCGCAACATTATCACCCTCTGATAATGCGTAAGCGTTTAACGTTATCCAACGCACCTTAATCCTGGACCTCAGGTAGAGGGGGCGTGGCTATTCCTCGCCTTACTCTGCGGTATGGAGTAATGCATGTCTGTTGACACTCAATCTGTTTCATCCTCACCCAACGTCTCGTTGTTTCGTCTTGCCTGCGCGGTGTTTTTGACCTACATGACCGTCGGCTTGCCTTTACCGGTTATTCCACTTTTCGTGCACAGTGAACTGGGCTACGGCAACACCCTGGTGGGCGTGGCGGTGGGCATTCAGTTTCTGGCGACCGTATTAACCCGTGGCTATGCCGGGCGACTGGCGGATCAGCACGGTGCCAAACGTTCGACGATACAAGGCATGTTCGCCTGTGCGCTGGCAGGTGGTGCCTGGTTGCTCGCTGCGCTATTGCCTGTCGAGCCGATGGCAAAATTTGGTTTGCTGATCGTAGGCCGCTTGATTCTGGGCTTTGGTGAAAGCCAGCTTCTGACCGGGACACTCACCTGGGGGATGGGCCTTGTTGGGCCGACTCGCTCCGGTAAAGTGATGTCCTGGAACGGCATGGCAATTTACGGCGCGCTGGCGGTAGGCGCCCCGCTGGGGCTGCTCATACATAGCCGGTTGGGTTTTGCCTGGCTTGCGCTGATCACCATGGCGTTGCCGATACTCGCATTGGCCTTTAATGCGGGCGTGAGAAAAACGCCGCCTCATTCGGGTAAGCGCCCGTCACTCTGGAGTGTGGTTGGACTTATCTGGCAGCCAGGCCTGGGGTTAGCGTTACAGGGCGTCGGGTTTGCGGTAATTGGCACGTTTGTCTCGCTCTATTTTGTCAGCAAAGGCTGGTCAATGGCGGGCTTCACGCTGACGGCGTTTGGCGGCACTTTTGTGATGATGCGTCTCTTCTTCGGCTGGATGCCAGACCGTTTTGGCGGTGTACGGGTTGCCGTTGTTTCGTTATTTATTGAGACTGCCGGCCTTCTTCTGCTCTGGCAGGCGCCGGTTGCCAGTGTTGCTCTGATCGGGGCGGCACTGACCGGATGCGGTTGTTCACTTATCTTCCCGGCACTGGGCGTTGAAGTGGTGAAACGTGTGCCGCCGCAGGTACGTGGGACGGCTCTGGGGGGATATGCGGCGTTTCAGGACATTGCCTATGGGGTGACCGGGCCGTTGACCGGACTTCTGGCGACCTCTTTGGGTTATCCTTCCGTGTTTCTCGCGGCGGCTATTTCTGCCGTTGTCGGGATTTTACTGACCTTAATTGCATTTAGAAAATAAACGTAAATATGGCCCTCGTCATTCGAGGGTCATATTATTTGCACATTAATATGCTGCCTAATTTAAAGAAATACGCGCCAGGGCACAGAAAAAACATCACGTTTTATTGATGTAACATATTCCATTGATATAATTTTTTGCATCGTTTCTATTCAATTTAAGGGCTGTTATAGTCGATTAAATACGCTATTTACTGTCTTATTCTGATACCACAATTGAGAGAAAGGAGAGATGCATGGCAGGATTTAAAGCGGATTTTCTGTGGGGTGGTGCGGTAGCTGCACATCAACTTGAAGGTGGCTGGAAAGAGGGCGGAAAGGGCATTAGCGTGGCGGATGTGATGACTGCCGGTGCTCATGGTGTGCCCCGTGAAATTACCAATGGCGTCCTTCCTGGTAAAAATTATCCGAACCATGAAGCGATTGATTTTTACCATCGCTATACCGGTGATATTAAGCTCTTCGCCGAAATGGGCTTTAAATGTTTTCGTACTTCGATTGCCTGGACGCGTATTTTCCCGAAAGGTGATGAACTGGAACCGAATGAAGCGGGATTACAGTTCTATGACGATCTCTTTGATGAATGCCTGAAATATAATATTGAACCGGTTATTACCCTTTCGCACTTTGAAATGCCTTATCACCTGGTCACCGAATACGGCGGCTGGCGTAACCGCAAATTAATTGAATTCTTTGTCCGCTTTGCCAACGTTGTTTTCACCCGTTATAAAACCAAGGTGAAGTACTGGATGACGTTTAACGAAATTAATAACCAGGCGAATTATCACGAGGATTTTGCCCCCTTCACTAACTCTGGCCTGAAATACGAAGAGGGCGAAAATCGCGAGCCGGTGATGTATCAGGCTGCTCACTATGAGCTGGTGGCAAGCGCCCTGGCAGTAGAAGCGGGTCATGCCATTAATCCTGATTTCCAGATTGGCTGCATGATCGCCATGTGCCCGATTTACCCGCTAACCTGCGACCCGGATGACATGATGATGTCCGTCGCCGCGATGCACCGCCGCTACTGGTTTACCGATGTGCATGTCCGTGGTTATTACCCGCGGCATATCCTTAACTATTTCGAGCGTAAAGGTTTTGACCTCGACATTACCGCTGAGGATCTGCAGATCCTGAAACGGGGTTGTGTGGATTACATCGGTTTCAGCTATTACATGTCGTTTGCCACCAAAGCGACTGCCGATAACCCGCAACTGGATTACGACGAAACCAAAAGCCTGGTTAAAAACCCGTACGTGAAAGCCTCGGACTGGGGATGGCAAATTGACCCGGTGGGCCTGCGTTACTCCCTGAACTATTTCTACGATCTGTATCAGTTGCCGCTGTTTATCGTTGAGAACGGCTTTGGTGCTATCGATCAGAAAGAGAGCGACGGCTCGGTGAACGATCAGTACCGTATCGAATACATGCAAAATCACCTGCGTGAGATGAAAAAAGCCGTCGTGGAAGATGGTGTGGATTTGATGGGTTACACCCCGTGGGGCTGTATCGACCTGGTGTCAGCAGGCACCGGGGAGATGAAAAAACGCTACGGCTTTATCTACGTTGATAAAGACAATGAAGGTAACGGAACGCTTGAGCGTAGCCGCAAGAAATCCTTCGGCTGGTACAAAGAAACCATCAAGAATAACGGTAGCGATTTGTAAGAAGACATCCCCTCTACCCGGAGGGGATTTTTTTAGATAACAATCCAGATAATCGCGAAGGCGACCAGCAGGGCCACGAACAGCAGGCCGGGACGAGCGGAAAGGTTCTTCACGCTCTCCATGATCGGCGCAAACAGCGGGCTGTAGATCGGCTGAATATCGCGTGCTTCCAGAGGGCCTTGCGAACGCTCAGCGCGACGCAGGAAGACCTGATTGAGAATATCCTGCACCTGGGCGGTGGTCAGCACCGTTTGCGGCGTCACCTGCCAGTTCTGGCGGGCGTAATCATTCATGTTTTGCCATTCGGTGTCATCCAGCGGCTGCTTGAGCGCAGCTTGTACCGTATGCAGCGTGGGCGAGGTTTGCAGGCTTAACGTTTGACGTGCCTGTAGCCAGGTCATCAGTGGCGCAAAGTGCTTCGCCGGGATAAGTTCGCCACTTTTCACCCCGGACAGTTCCATCATCGACTGCCAGATAAGCTTGCCGGATTCGCCTGTCGCCGCGGCCAGTTTGGTGACGGCCTGGTTAAGCGAATTGTGTTCCACTGGCAGGAGCGGGCGGTCAGTCGCCGGGCGTTGCAGGGGCTGTGGAATCGCCATCTGGTTGTTTTGCAGCAGCGTCAGCACCGTTTTCAGTTGCTGCGGCGTGAGCTGGCTTAATGCAGTCTGGCCAAATTCCTGCCGAATAAAATCGCTGACAGCCTGGCGGTTATTTCCCTGACTAAGCAGTTCGGTAAGTTGTGAAACCACCTGACGCGTTGTGTGGTTTTGCGTTGCGGTTTCCAGGCGCAGATTGAGATTCTGCTCTGCAGCCGGAAAATGGCGCGACTGCAACGGGGCGTCATTTTTCAGACCCAGATCGTGCTTCACGCCAGCCCAGACCTCGGCGCTTTGCTGTTGCGTCAGTGCCATCAGGCGCGTAATCAAGCGTTCCAGCACGGTACGCTGAATAGTGGAGAGCGGCTGCTCGCCAGCCACGCTGGTGGTCGGTGTCGGGTCTTGCCCGGGAGGGCGCGCGGGCGCTCCCTGAATGGGTTGCATCATGGAAATCCTCTGGGTCTCGCAAGTCGTGACGCGGCATTGCGGGTATGCCTGGCGGCGAGATTATGGCACACTTGATGGCTGAATTCCCGTACTCAAACAGGTCCTGTAACGTGAAAATCCTTGTTGATGAAAATATGCCTTATGCCAGCGATTTATTCCGTCGCCTGGGCGAGGTAAAGGCTGTGCCGGGGCGTCCAATTCCGGTTGCTGAACTGGCTGATGCCGATGCGCTGATGGTGCGCTCGGTCACAAAAGTCAACGACGCGCTGCTCAAGGACACGGCCATCAAATTTGTCGGTACGGCAACCGCCGGAACCGATCATGTTGATGAATCCTGGTTACAGCAGGCCGGGATTGCGTTTTCTGCCGCACCGGGCTGTAACGCGATTGCGGTGGTGGAGTATGTCTTCTCCTCGCTGCTCATGCTGGCCGAGCGTGATGGCTTTGCACTGCGTGACCGCACCGTGGGTATTGTCGGCGTGGGGAATGTTGGCAGTCGCCTGCAGGCGCGCCTGGAAGCCTGGGGCGTACGCACGCTGCTGTGCGATCCGCCACGCGCTGACCGGGGAGACGAAGGGGATTTCCGCGCGCTGGACGCGTTGGTTCGTGAAGCAGATGTACTCACCTTCCACACGCCGCTGTTCAAAGACGGACCCTATAAAAGTTTACACCTGGCCGATGAAGCGCTGATTCAGCGTCTGAAGCCGGGCACTATCCTCATCAATGCCTGTCGCGGACCGGTTGTCGATAACGCCGCGCTGCTGCGCCGCCTTGAGGCGGGTCAGGAACTGAATGTGGTGCTGGATGTCTGGGAGCCAGAGCCGGATCTCAACGTGGCTCTGCTTGAAAAGGCCGACATTGGCACCGCGCACATTGCGGGTTATACCCTCGAAGGGAAAGCGCGTGGCACCACCCAGGTGTTCGAGGCATTCAGCGAGTTTATTGGTCAGCGTCAGCAGGTCTCGCTGTCGACGCTTCTGCCTGCCCCGGAATTTGGTCGCATCACCCTGCACGGCCCACTCGATCAGTCTGCTCTGAAAAGACTGATTCATTTGGTGTATGATGTGCGTCGCGACGATGCGCTGCTGCGAAAAGTAGCAGGCGTGCCGGGTGAGTTCGATAAGCTGCGTAAAAATTATCTTGAGCGTCGGGAGTGGTCATCGCTGTTTGTACAGTGTGACGATGCCAGTGCCGCCGAACTTCTGCAAAAACTGGGTTTCAACGCGGTTCATCAACCAGCCCGTTAATGTCTTCTTAATGCTGCCTGCCGGATAATCTGGCAGGCACGCTTTTTTTCTGGAGTAAATCACCATGTCTGAAGGCTGGAATATTGCCGTCCTGGGTGCCACCGGTGCCGTAGGCGAAGCCTTATTTGAAACGCTGTCCACCCGTGAGTTCCCGGTTGGCGAACTTTATGCGCTGGCGCGCAACGAAAGCGCGGGCGAATCACTGCGTTACAACGGAAAAACCGTGCGTGTTGAAGATGTGGCTCAGTTCGACTGGACGCAGGCACAACTGGCGTTTTTTGTCGCCGGTGCGCAGGCTTCAGCCGATTACATTGAAGAAGCCACCAACGCCGGGTGTCTGGTCATCGATGCCAGCGGCCTGTTTGCGCTGGAGCCGGACGTTCCGCTGGTGGTGCCAGACGTCAACCCGTTTGTCCTGAGCGATTACCGCAACCGAAATATCATTGCCGTGCCGGACGCCCTGACCAGCCAGTTGCTGACAGCGCTGAAACCGTTGATTGACGACGGCGGCCTGTCGCGTATTTCGGTGACGAACCTGCTGTCTGTTTCAGCACAGGGAAAACAAGCGGTCGATGCGCTGGCCGGGCAAAGTGCCAAGCTGTTGAATGGTATTCCTGTTGATGAAGAGGATTTCTTCGGTCGTCAGTTAGCTTTCAACATGCTGCCCATGCTGCCGGATCGCGAAGGCGTCGTGCCGGTAGACCGTCGCCTGGTCGATCAGGTACGTAAAATTCTGCAGGACGAAGGGCTGATGATTTCAGCCAACAGCGTGCGTGCCCCGGTGTTCTACGGTCATGCTCAGATGGTGAACTTCGAAGCGATGCGCCCGTTGGCGGCAGAAGAAGCCCGTGATGCGTTTGGCCGCAGCGAAGACATTGCACTGTCAGAAGAAGGTGACTTCCCGACGCAGGTGGCTGATGCTTCAGGCAGTGCGCACTTGTCCGTGGGTTGTGTGCGTAACGACTACGGCATGCCGGAGCAGATTCAGTTCTGGTCCGTTGCCGATAACGTCCGCTTTGGCGGTGCGCTGATGTCGGTCAAAATCGCCGAAAAACTGATTCAGGAGTATCTGTACTGATGTCCGACGTTGTGGAAAAGCCGTTGCTGAAAATCGCACTGGGCATCGAATACGACGGCAGTAAGTACTACGGTTGGCAGCGTCAGCAGGAAGTGCGCAGCGTTCAGGAAAAGCTGGAGAAAGCGCTCTCTCAGGTGGCGAATGAGCCTATTGGCGTGTTTTGCGCCGGGCGTACCGACGCCGGGGTGCATGCGACAGGGCAGGTGGTACACTTTGAAACCACCGCCGAGCGTAAAGATGCGGCCTGGACGTTAGGTGTAAATGCGAATTTACCTGGAGACATCGCGGTTCGTTGGGTGAAACATGTCCCGGATGAGTTTCACGCCCGGTTCAGCGCCACGGCGCGCCGGTACCGCTATGTCATCTACAATCATCGTCTGCGCCCGGCGGTACTGGGCAATGGGGTGACGCACTACCATCTGCCGCTGGATGCTGAACGTATGCAGCGTGCGGCGCAATGTTTACTCGGTGAAAATGATTTCACCTCGTTTCGTGCAGTGCAGTGCCAGTCGCGTACGCCCTGGCGCTTTATGATGCACATTCAGGTGCAACGTTATGGCGCTTACGTCGTGGTCGACATCAAAGCAAACGCCTTTGTACACCATATGGTCAGGAATATCGTCGGTAGCCTGCTGGAAGTGGGCGCCGGTAACCAGCCGGAGAGTTGGATAGCAGAGCTACTGGCAGCTAAGGACAGAACGCTGGCAGCCGCAACGGCAAAAGCAGAAGGGTTGTATCTCGTCGCTGTGGATTACCCACCGCGTTTCGACCTACCTGCATTGCCAATGGGTCCGTTGTTCCTCGCGGACTAGTCGCAATCAACCAAGGCATAGGCAATATGGACGTAATACGCTTTCTTATTGATTTCATCCTGCATATCGATGTGCACCTGGCGGAGCTGGTGGCACAGTACGGCATTTGGGTTTACGCCATTCTGTTCGTGATTCTGTTTTGCGAAACAGGGCTGGTGGTCACGCCGTTTTTACCCGGTGATTCTCTGCTGTTTGTGGCCGGGGCGCTGGCATCGCTTGCGACCAACGACCTCAATGTTCACGTCATGGTGTTACTGATGCTGATCGCCGCCATCGTCGGTGATGCGGTGAACTACACCATTGGACGGCTGTTTGGCGACAAGTTATTTAGTAACCCGAACTCGAAAATTTTCCGTCGTGCTTATCTTGATAAAACGCATCAGTTTTATGAGAAACACGGTGGGAAGACGATTATTCTGGCGCGTTTTGTGCCGATCGTGCGTACATTTGCGCCGTTCGTTGCTGGGATGGGGCATATGTCCTATCGTCATTTCGCCCTGTTTAACGTCGTAGGCGCGTTCCTGTGGGTGCTGCTGTTTACTTATGCCGGTTACTTCTTTGGTACACTGCCGGTGGTGCAGGAAAATCTTAAGTTGCTGATTGTCGCGATTATCGTGGTGTCTATACTTCCTGGTGTGATTGAGGTTATTCGTCACCGCCGGGCAGCGGCACGGCAGGCAAAATAAGACCTCATCGGCGGTTCGACCACTTTTTTATCCCAAGTTTCGAACTGTTATGTTTTAATGTGCCCCATTTATGGGCTACCAGGTTCATGCATAAAGGTTATCAATGAGCTGGATTGAACGAATCAAAAGCAATATTACCCCCACCCGCAAGGCGAGCATCCCTGAAGGTGTGTGGACGAAATGCGACAGCTGCGGCCAGGTACTTTACCGTGCCGAGCTGGAGCGTAACCTTGAGGTCTGCCCGAAGTGTGACCACCACATGCGTATGACAGCGCGTAATCGCCTGCATAGCTTGATGGACGAAGGTTCAATGGTGGAACTGGGTAGCGAACTCGAGCCAAAAGATGTGCTCAAGTTCCGTGACTCCAAGAAGTACAAAGACCGACTGGCGAGCGCGCAAAAAGAGACAGGCGAGAAAGATGCGCTGGTGGTGATGAAAGGTACGCTGCATGGCATGCCGGTTGTTGCTGCGGCATTTGAATTCGCCTTTATGGGTGGTTCCATGGGTTCTGTTGTCGGCGCGCGTTTTGTCCGTGCTGTTGAACAGGCGCTGGAAGATAACTGCCCGCTGATCTGCTTCTCCGCTTCCGGCGGTGCGCGTATGCAGGAAGCTCTGATGTCTCTGATGCAGATGGCGAAAACCTCTGCGGCACTGGCAAAAATGCAGGAGCGCGGTCTGCCGTACATCTCCGTGCTGACCGACCCGACCATGGGCGGTGTTTCTGCAAGCTTTGCTATGTTGGGTGACCTCAACATTGCTGAGCCGAAAGCATTGATTGGTTTTGCCGGTCCGCGTGTTATTGAGCAGACCGTACGTGAAAAACTGCCGCCGGGCTTCCAGCGCAGTGAGTTCCTGATTGAGAAGGGCGCGATCGACATGATCGTTCGCCGTGCAGAAATGCGCTTTAAGCTGGCAAGCGTGCTGGCGAAGCTGACCAATCAGCCCGCACCGAATCCGGACGCACCGCGTGAGAGCGTGGTGGTGCCACCGGTGCCGGATCAGGAAGCCGAAGCCTGATAATACCGAAGGGCAGTGCCATCGCGGCGCTGCCCTTTTGCTTTTACATCGTCAAAAAAACCTACGGGCATCATGGAAATTAAACGCAATTTGCAAGCCACGTCGCCCCTGGCCGCGTGGCTTTCTTATCTGGAAAACCTGCACAGTAAAACCATCGATCTGGGCCTTGAGCGCGTCAGTCAGGTTGCAGCGCGTCTTGATGTGTTGCGCCCGGCACCGTTTGTCTTCACCGTTGCAGGAACTAACGGCAAAGGCACCACCTGTCGCACGCTGGAATCTATTCTGCTTGCCGCAGGATTTAAGGTAGGCGTTTACAGTTCACCTCACCTGGTGCGCTATACCGAGCGTGTGCGCATTCAGAATGCTGAACTGGTGGAAAGTGAGCACACCCGAGCTTTTGCTGAAATCGAAGCGGTACGCGGTGAAACATCCTTAACCTATTTTGAGTACGGCACGCTATCGGCGCTGTGGCTGTTTAAGCAGGCTCAGGTGGATGTGGTGATTCTTGAAGTGGGTCTCGGTGGACGTCTGGATGCCACTAACCTGGTGGATGCTGATGTGGCGGTCGTAACCAGCATCGCGCTGGATCACACCGACTGGCTCGGGCCGGATCGCGAAAGTATTGGCCGCGAAAAAGCGGGCGTGTTCCGTGGTGGCAAACCGGCAGTGGTCGGTGAAAGTGACATGCCGCAGACCATTGCGGATGTGGCGAACGAGAAGGGCGCGCAGCTGATGCGTCGCGGCGTGGACTGGCAGTATGAAGTGCAGGGCGACAGCTGGTGCTTTACCGATGCCCACGGCACGTTAAGTGAATTACCGCTGCCTCAGGTACCGCAACCCAACGCGGCCACCGCGCTGGCGGCACTCCGCGCCAGTGGTCTGACGGTGAGCGAAGAGGCTATTCGTGATGGCATTGCCAGCGCGATTTTGCCTGGTCGTTTCCAGATTGTGCGCGAGAACCCGCGCCTGATTCTGGATGTGGCGCATAATCCTCATGCTGCCGCTTATCTGGCGGGACGCCTGAGTGCAGAGCCGAAAAAAGGGCGCGTTCTGGCGGTCATTGGTATGCTGCATGATAAAGACATCGCCGGGACGCTTGCCTGTCTGGAGCCGGTAGTCGATAGCTGGTATTGTGCCCCTCTGGAAGGGCCGCGTGGGGCAACCGCGCAGCAGCTGATTGCACATCTGCCTGCGGGCAAAGATTATCCGGATGTTGCGACGGCCTGGCATGCGGCAATGGCGGAATCAAACGCCGAAGATACCGTGCTGGTGTGTGGGTCATTCCACACGGTGGCACATGTCATGGAAGCGATGGATGCGGGGAGAACCGGTGGCGAGTAAGTTTCAGAACCGTTTGATGGGCACCATTGTGCTGGTGGCACTCGGGGTGATTATTCTTCCCGGTCTGCTGGACGGGCAGAAAAAGCATTATCAGGATGAGTTTGCCGCGATCCCGCTGGTGCCAAAACCGGGCGATCGCGATGAGCCAGACATGATGCCTGCTGCCACGCAGGCGCTGCCGGCACAGCCGCCGGAAGGGGCTGCCGAAGAGGTACGGGCGGGGGATGCCGAAGCGCCGTCGCTGGACACCACGCGTCAGGCCACCAGCAGTAACATAAGCCCGCAAGTCACAACCCCAGCCCGTACCGAGCAGCCTAAACCTGTTGAGAAATCGCAGCCGAAGCCGCAGCCGCAAAAACCGGTTGAGCAGGTGGCTACAACGCCGCCGCCGGCAGAGCAACCTGCTGCTGATAAACCTGTTCCGACCGGGAAAGCCTGGGTGGTTCAGCTTGGTGCGCTGAAGAACGCCGATAAGGTTACGGAGATTGTTGGCAAATTGCGTGGTGCGGGTTATCGCGTTTATACGTCGCCGACGACGCCAGTCCCGGGTAAAATAACCCGCATTCTTGTGGGGCCGGATGCGTCGAAAGACAAACTGAAAGGTTCGCTGGATGAGCTGAAGCAGATCTCAGGTCTTAACGGCGTGGTGATGAACTATAGCGCGAACTAGTGTGCGGTTTGTTCCCCCTCACCCCGGCCCTAACCCTCAAGGGAGAGGGTGAGGGGCGATGTAAATCTACGACACTAAAAAACACGCCCGAAGAGGCTAAAGAACCGATGGCGTTGAATGTTTTTTCAGCGCCATTTTTATTTACGCGCGGGAAGGAAATCCCTACGCAAACGTTTTCTTTTTCTGTTAGAATTCGCCCCGAACTGGACGACAGGGCGTTTAATCGTGGGACACATATGGTCTGGATTGATTACGCCATCATCGCGGTGATTGGTTTTTCCTGTCTGGTTAGCCTGATCCGTGGCTTTGTTCGTGAAGCGTTATCGCTGGTGACATGGGGTTGTGCTTTCTTTGTTGCCAGTCATTACTACACTTACCTGTCAGTCTGGTTCACGGGCTTTGAAGATGAACTGGTTCGCAACGGAATCGCCATTGCGGCGTTGTTCATTGCGACACTGATCGTTGGCGCTATCGTTAACTACGTGATAGGTCAACTTGTGGAAAAAACCGGCCTGTCGGGCACAGACAGGGTGTTGGGGATCTGCTTTGGCGCGCTACGTGGCGTGCTGATCGTCGCCGCCATTCTGTTCTTCCTTGATACCTTTACGGGCTTGTCGAAAAGTGACGACTGGCAGAAGTCGCAGTTTATCCCGCAATTCAGTTTCATCATCAGATGGTTCTTTGACTATCTGCAAAGTTCGTCGAGTTTCTTGCCCAGGGTTTAGCTCTGAGATGTGGCTTAACGAGGAAAAAGACGTATGTGCGGTATTGTCGGAATCGCCGGTTTTATGCCGGTCAACCAGTCGATTTATGACGCGTTATCGGTGCTTCAGCACCGTGGCCAGGATGCTGCTGGCATCATTACTATTGATGCGAATAATTGTTTCCGTCTGCGTAAAGCAAATGGTCTGGTCAACGATGTTTTCGAAGCCCGCCATATGCAGCGTCTGCAGGGAAACATGGGTATCGGTCATGTGCGTTATCCGACTGCAGGGAGTTCCAGTGCGTCTGAGGCACAGCCTTTTTACGTCAACTCCCCTTACGGCATCACACTTGCCCACAACGGCAACCTGACGAATGCCCATGAGCTGCGCACCAAACTGTTTGAAGAAAAGCGCCGCCACATCAACACCACTTCTGATTCTGAAATCCTGCTCAACATTTTCGCCAGCGAGCTGGACAACTTCCGCCATTATCCGCTGGAAGCAGACAATGTGTTTGCGGCCATTGCGGCAACCAATCGCCAGATTCGCGGGGCGTATGCCTGCATCGCGATGATCATTGGCCACGGTATGGTAGGTTTCCGCGACCCGAACGGTATTCGCCCGCTGGTGCTGGGCAAACGTGAACTGGGTGACGGGCGTACCGAATATATGATGGCCTCTGAAAGCGTGGCCCTTGATACGCTGGGCTTCGAATTCCTGCGCGATGTCGCCCCAGGTGAAGCGGTGTATGTGACCGAGAAAGGTCAGCTGTTTACCCGCCAGTGCGCGGATAATCCGGTTTCCAACCCATGCCTGTTCGAGTACGTCTATTTTGCCCGTCCGGACTCTTTCATCGATAAAATCTCCGTTTACAGCGCACGCGTTAATATGGGTACGAAACTGGGCGAGAAAATTGCGCGTGAATGGGAAGATCTGGACATCGATGTGGTTATCCCCATCCCGGAAACCTCCTGCGATATCGCGCTGGAAATGGCACGCATCTTAGGTAAACCGTACCGCCAGGGTTTTGTGAAAAACCGTTATGTTGGCCGTACCTTCATCATGCCGGGTCAGCAGCTGCGCCGTAAATCTGTGCGCCGTAAGCTGAACGCTAACCGTGCCGAGTTCCGCGGTAAGAACGTACTGCTGGTGGATGACTCCATCGTGCGTGGCACCACCTCTGAGCAGATTATCGAGATGGCCCGCGAAGCCGGGGCGAAAAAAGTGTACCTCGCCTCTGCGGCGCCGGAAATTCGCTTCCCGAACGTCTACGGTATTGACATGCCGACCGCCAACGAGCTCATTGCTCACGGGCGTGAAGTGGACGAAATCCGCCAGATCATCGGTGCTGATGCATTGATCTTCCAGGACCTGAACGATCTGATCGACGCTGTACGCGCTGAAAACCCGGATATTCAACAGTTCGAATGTTCGGTGTTTAACGGTGTATATGTCACCAAAGACGTTGACCAGCAGTACCTCGATTATCTCGATTCCCTGCGTAATGATGATGCGAAAGCCGTGCAGCTTCAGAACGAAGTGGAAAACTTAGAGATGCACAACGAAGGGTAATCCCGCTTGCCAGCGCTCTCTCCGCCAGGAGAGGGCGCTCATCAGTTGCAACTCCTGCCATATTCCGGCAAAGTCTGCCTCAGTGTGAACAAAGGCGACAGTTATGAAACGACTCATTGTGGGGATCTCGGGTGCCAGTGGCGCAATCTACGGCGTACGCTTGTTGCAGGTATTGCGCGACGTAGCTGAGGTGGAAACCCATCTGGTGATGAGTCCTGCCGCGAGGCAGACCCTCTCTCTTGAAACATCCTTTGCTCTGCGTGACGTTCAGGCGCTGGCCGACGTGGTGCATGACGTGCGTGATATTGCTGCCAGCATCTCTTCTGGTTCGTTCAAAACCGCCGGCATGGTGATTTTGCCTTGTTCCATTAAAACCCTCTCCGGCATTGTGAATAGCTACACCGATAGCCTGCTCACCCGTGCGGCTGATGTGGTGCTCAAAGAGCGTCGTCCACTCGTGCTCTGTGTGCGTGAAACGCCACTGCATCTGGGCCATTTGCGATTGATGACCCAGGCGGCAGAATTTGGCGCAGTCATCATGCCGCCGGTGCCGGCGTTTTACCACAATCCGCAAAGCCTGGATGATGTGATTAACCAGACCGTCAATCGGGTGCTGGACCAGTTTGATATCGAACTGCCGCAGGATCTCTTCACCCGCTGGCAGGGTGGTAATGACGCAAAATAGTGCGTCGCCTCTTTCCGTGCCCTTTTTTAGGGCGTTTTTGTAAGCGTGATCATATCCTCAACATTTAATCCCTTTTTTCCCCTGTTAACACTCTGGTTCGTTCGGCTGACCTGCTATCTTTCACCATTAAGTGACTTTGCAACGTTTCATTAACAAATTTAACGCTAATGATTTTTCGCGCCGCGAAACTGGCATAAGACGTGCAAGGAAACTGTCAGTAACACAACACAACGCACGATAATAAAATCAGAACACTTGAGGGTAATGTATGAAGAAGACGGTTATTGCTCTGTCTTTACTGCTGGGTCTGTCTGCAGTATCCAGCGTTTACGCAGCACTTCCCCAGACAGTACGTATTGGTACGGATGCAACCTACGCACCTTTCTCCTCTAAAGATGCGAAAGGGGATTTCGTCGGTTTTGATATCGATCTGGGTAATGAGATGTGTACCCGTATCAAGATCAAATGTACCTGGGTGGGCAGCGATTTTGACGCCCTGATCCCGTCCCTGAAAGCGAAGAAAATTGACGCCATCATCTCTTCTCTTTCCATCACCGAGAAGCGTCAGCAGGAGATTGCTTTCTCCGTTCCGCTGTACGCCGCTAACTCCCGTCTGATTGCCGTCAAAGGTTCGCCAATTCAGCCAACGCTTGAGTCGCTGAAGGGTAAACATGTGGGTGTGCTGCAGGGTTCTACCCAGGAATCTTATGGTAACGACGTATGGCGTGCTAAAGGCATCGATGTGGTGGCCTATCAGAACCAGGATCTGATCTATTCAGATCTGGCGGCAGGTCGTCTTGATGCTGCATTCCAGGACGAAGTGGCGGCCAGCGAAGGCTTCCTGAAGCAACCTGCGGGTAAAGACTTTGCCTTTGCGGGCCCGTCTGTGAAAGACAAAAAATACTTTGGCGACGGCACAGGTATCGGTCTGCGTAAAGACGATACCGAGTTGAAAGCAGCCTTCGATAAAGCATTTGATGAGATGCGTAAAGACGGTACCTACGACAAACTCGCTAAAAAATACTTCGACTTTAACGTCTACGGCGATTAAAACCGTCTGCCTGGTATAAGCGTGATGCGCCATTTTGGTCCGCCAGAGTGGTGCATCAATGTGGGTGATGTTTCATGACAGTGCATTGGTTGCACTAAAATGGCGCATCACTGCATAATTAAGCATTAACGATGCAAAAAAAGCCGTCTGGCGGGCAGAATGCTTTGCCTTGCCGTGCCATATGATGGCACGATAGCGACACCGTATTCTTCTAATAAATCCCTTAGGAAAGACAGTCTGTTGAGGATATTTATGAAAAAATTGGTGTTATCACTTTCTCTGGTGCTCGCTATCTCCAGCGCTTCCGGCGCATTCGCAGCTATTCCACAAAAAATTCGTATCGGTACCGATCCGACTTATGCCCCCTTCGAATCGAAGAATTCACAAGGGGAATTGGTCGGTTTTGATATCGATTTGGCTAAAGAGCTGTGTCAACGCATTAAAACCCAGTGTGTATTCATCGAGAACCCGCTGGATGCACTGATTCCATCGCTCAAAGCAAAGAAAATTGACGCCATCATGTCGTCTCTTTCAATTACTGAAAAACGCCAGCAGGAAATTTCGTTCACCGACAAGCTGTACGCAGCGGATTCTCGCCTGGTGGTCGCCAAAAATGCTGACATTCAGCCGACTCTCGACTCGCTGAAAGGGAAACGTGTGGGTGTGCTGCAAGGCACGACGCAGGAAACCTACGGCAACGTGCACTGGGCGCCAAAAGGCATCGAAATCGTCTCTTATCAGGGCCAGGATAATATCTATTCTGACTTGACGGCAGGGCGTATTGATGCGGCATTCCAGGATGAAGTGGCTGCCAGCGAAGGCTTCCTGAAAACACCGGTTGGTAAAGACTACAAATTTGGCGGTCCGTCCGTGAAAGACGAGCAGCTGTTTGGCGTTGGTACCGGCATGGGCGTGCGTAAGGATGATAACGAGCTGCGTGAAGCGCTGAACAAAGCGTTTGCTGAAATGCGTGCCGACGGCACTTATGAAAAGCTGGCGAAAAAGTATTTTGATTTTGATGTTTATGGTGGTTAATTCCACGCATGTTTAACGTGCGACCCCTCCTGTTACGGGAGGGGAAGAGACACGGCAAACATGATACACGACAGGGCAAGCTGCATGCTGTACGGGTTTTCTCAAGTAATATTCCACGGTGCCATTGTCACGCTGGAGCTGGCTATCAGTTCGGTGGTACTGGCGGTGCTGATTGGTCTGGCGGGTGCGGGAGCCAAGCTCTCGAAAAATCGTCCGCTGGCGCTGATCTTTGAAGGCTACACCACACTCATTCGCGGCGTACCAGACCTGGTGCTGATGCTGCTGATTTTTTACGGATTGCAAATTGCGCTGAATACTCTGACTGACGCTGCGGGCATGGATCAGATTGATATCGATCCTATGGTAGCGGGTATTATTACGCTCGGTTTTATTTACGGCGCATATTTTACCGAAACCTTCCGTGGCGCGTTCATGGCCGTGCCGAAAGGGCACATCGAAGCGGCGACCGCTTTCGGCTTCACTAACAGCCAGACCTTCCGCCGTATTCTCTTCCCGGCAATGATGCGTTTCGCGCTACCCGGTATTGGCAATAACTGGCAGGTTATTCTTAAAGCCACGGCGCTAGTCTCTTTACTGGGTCTGGAAGATGTGGTGAAAGCCACCCAGCTTGCCGGGAAAAGTACCTGGGAACCGTTCTACTTCGCGATCGTGTGCGGTTTGATTTATCTGCTGTTTACCACTGTGTCCAATGGCGTACTGCTTCTTCTCGAACGTCGCTACTCCGTAGGTGTGAAGAGGGCTGACCTGTGATCGAGATTATTCAGGAGTACTGGAAATCGTTGTTGTGGACTGACGGCTATCGTTTCACCGGTGTCGCTATCACCCTGTGGCTGCTGATCTCCTCGGTGGTGATGGGCGGTGTCATGGCGGTGTTTCTGGCTATCGGGCGGGTCTCCAGCAATAAATACATTCAATTCCCTATCTGGCTATTCACCTATATTTTTCGTGGTACGCCGCTCTACGTACAGTTGCTGGTGTTCTATTCCGGCATGTATACCCTGGAAATCGTCAAGGGAACTGAGCTGCTGAACGCCTTTTTCCGTAGCGGCCTGAACTGTACGGTGCTGGCGCTGACGCTGAATACCTGTGCTTATACCACCGAGATTTTCGCCGGGGCGATTCGCTCGGTGCCGGCAGGGGAAATCGAAGCGGCGCGGGCGTATGGCTTCTCCTCAGTGAAGATGTATCGCTCGATTATTTTGCCGTCGGCGCTGCGTATTGCGTTGCCCGCTTACAGCAACGAAGTGATCCTGATGCTGCACTCCACGGCGCTGGCCTTTACTGCCACAGTGCCGGATTTGCTGAAAATTGCCCGCGACATTAACTCCGCCACCTATCAGCCGTTTACCGCGTTTGGTATCGCCGCGGTGTTATATTTGATTATCTCTTATGTGCTGATTAGCTTGTTCCGCAAGGCGGAAAAGCGCTGGTTGCAGCATATCAAACCTTCTTCGACGCACTGAGAACATCATGGCTGACAATAAATTAAACGTTATCGATTTGCATAAACGCTACGGCGAACATGAAGTGCTGAAAGGGGTGTCGCTGCAGGCCAACGCCGGGGATGTGATCAGCATTATCGGCTCGTCCGGTTCAGGTAAAAGTACCTTTCTGCGCTGCATTAACTTCCTCGAAAAACCGAGTGAAGGCACGCTTGTCGTCAACGGGGAGAACATCAACCTGGTGCGCGATAAAGACGGTCAGTTAAGGGTGGCGGACAAGCAGCAACTGCGTTCACTGCGCACCCGTCTGACTATGGTGTTCCAGCACTTCAATCTGTGGAGCCACATGACGGTACTGGAAAACGTCATGGAAGCGCCGATTCAGGTGTTGGGCCTGAGCAAGCAGGAAGCCCGTGATCGTGCGGTGAAGTATCTCGCGAAAGTTGGTATTGATGAGATGCAACAGGCGAAATACCCGGTGCACCTTTCCGGTGGTCAGCAGCAGCGTGTTTCTATTGCCCGTGCGCTGGCAATGGAGCCAGAAGTGCTGTTGTTCGATGAACCGACTTCTGCGCTGGACCCTGAGCTGGTGGGTGAAGTGCTTCGCATCATGCAGCAACTTGCAGAAGAGGGAAAAACGATGGTGGTGGTGACCCACGAAATGGGCTTTGCCCGTACCGTGTCCACCCACGTTATTTTCCTGCATCAGGGCAAAATTGAAGAAGAGGGCACGCCAGATGAGCTGTTCGGTAATCCGAAAAGCGCCCGTCTGCAGCAGTTCCTGAAAGGTTCTCTGAAGTAAGACTCAGGCTACCGGCGCTCGCCGGTAGCCGTTATTCTGCCAGCAGTTTCAGCGCCGTATCTTCGTCCGTCACGAGCCCGTTGACCCAACCGCCCACCAGGGCCGCACGAATAGCGGAAAATTTACGTTCACCCCCGGCAAATCCAACAACAGAACGCGCAATGTGGCTGCTCAATGGCACGCTGGTGAGCATCGCATCCAGTTCCGAATTCAGTCGCACCCCGTCGTGGTTAAAGAAATGCCCGAGCATCTCACCCGCCACATGTTGTTTTTCCAGGTCCTGCACCTGGGTGTCGGTAATAAACCCTTCGGTGTTTAACGGACAGCCCAGTTCCACTTCGCCAATGCCGAGGAAGGTCACATCGGCCCCTAATGCCCGGGCGGCAACACGTTGATAAATCTGATGCTGACACCAACTGGTTTTATCTTCCGGGCTGTCGGCATAGAGCGGTGCGGGGATGAAGTAATACTTGCCCTGCATCTTCTCCGCCATTTTCAGCGGCACATCATAACGGGTACCGGAATCATCCCGCGCTATAGCACCTATCATCGACACACACTGGTGCTGGGGGCGATCCTGCCAGGGCAGGGCATCAATGACCGAGCGCAACGTTTTACCCGAACCGACGCCAAAGACCTGTGGCTCGGTTTTATCGATAAACTGCGCCATTACCTCCGCACCTTCAACCGCCAGCATTTGCTGGATGGACTCATCTTCAAGGCCGGAAGAGGGAACCACGCGGCACAGAGTGAGTGCGTATTTCTCCTGAAGATCCCGCGCCAGCTTTAAGCAGCGTGTCACTGGATGACTGATGTTCACTGTCACCATTCCCATCTCCCGTGCACCAGAAATCAGCCGCTGCGCCACCTGGCGTGAAAGCCCAAGGGCTGCGGCAATATCCTGCTGTGTTAATCCGGCGACGTAATACATCCAGGCGGCACGGGCAGCGAGCTCTTGTTTTTTCTCTTCTTTGTTCATTAACGCAATCCCCAAATGTTCTGCTGACATTGTACGCGCAATGGGCAGATTAATAAAAATGGGCAAATGTACTTTTTAAGGGCAAAAGCTATTTTCGTGAGGATCATCGCAGAACGATCCTGCATCCGACAACTAACATACGCTCAACAAACGGGCATAAGCCCGTTAAACAATCAAATGCTCATATTAAGGTGATGATTATGTCCGAGAAGAAAGCGGTGTGGATGCATATTGGTGCCGGGTCGTTCCATCGTGCTCATCAGGCGTGGTATTTGCACAAATTACTGGAACAAGGGGATGGCCGCTGGAGCATCGCGCTGGGGAATATTCGCGATGATGCCAATGCGCTGCTCGCAAGCCTTGCCGCCCAGAACGGAGAATACGTGCTGGAAACCGTCTCCCCGGAGGGAGAGCGTGCGTACGAAACCATCACCTCCATTCGCAAGGTGCTGCCATGGGACAGTGAGATTAGCGCGCTGGTGCAACAAGGTGCTGATGCGCAGACCCGCGTCATTGCCTTCACCGTCACCGAAAGCGGCTACTACCTGACCCCGGAACATGAGCTGGATGAACAACAGGCTGATGTGAAAGCGGATTTGCAGGGAGGCATCCGCACGCTTTATGGCGCACTGACCCGTATTCTGAAAGCACGTATTGCGGCACATGGCGAACCGGTGACCTTACTGAACTGCGATAACCTGCGCCACAACGGCGAGCGTTTCCGTCATGGTTTCCTCTCCTTCCTGCAGGCCAAAGGTGAAACGGAACTTCATGCCTGGGTAAGTGCTCACACGACCTCTCCGAACACCATGGTTGACCGTATTACCCCGCGCCCGACCCCGGATGTGGCAGAGCGCGTTCTGGCGGCAACCGGGAAAAAAGATGCGGTGCCAGTGATGGGCGAATCCTTTATTCAGTGGGTGATTGAGGATGATTTCATTAATGGCCGCCCGGCACTTGAAAACGTGGGTGTGGAGTTGGTGGACTCCGTGCTGCCGTGGGAAGAGGCGAAAATCCGCATTCTTAACGCTACCCATAGCTGTATTGCCTGGGCGGGCACGCTGATTGGTTTGAGCTATATCGATGACAGTACCCGTCAGAGCGCCATTCGTCAGATGGCCTGGGAGTATGTTTCTCGCGATGTGATCCCGTCTCTGACCCCAAGCCCACTGGATTTGGCGCAATACCGCGACGTGGTGCTCGCGCGCTTCAGTAACCCGTACATTAAAGACACTAACCAGCGTGTGGCGGCTGATGGTTTATCAAAAATTCCGGGCATGGTCACGCCAACGCTTGTCGAATGCTACAAACGCGGTGAAGCGCCAACGGCAACTGCCGTGCTGCCCGCACTCTTCTTCCAGTTCCTCAAACGCTGGGCCGATGGTTCTCTGCCTTACACCTATCAGGATGGTGTGATGCAGCCTGATGCCGTACGCGCAGTCTTTGACGCCGAAGACCCGCTTGCCGTCTGGGCCGCTGATGAGGCGCTCTTTGCCGAGCTGGCAACCTCTGCGGAGTTCCTCTCGCTATTGCGCCGTACCGTCGCAGAGCTGGAGCAGTGGCTGAAGCAACCTGAATCGCAACTGGCGGCAGTGTAAGGAGGCGCTATGTATCTGGGCATCGATATTGGAACCTCAGAATTAAAGGCGCTGCTGATCGACACCGACGGCATGATTGTCGCCTCGGCGCATGCCGCGCTGACCGTGCAGCGCCCACACCCGCACTGGGCTGAGCAGGATCCACAGGCCTGGTGGCTGGCATGTGGCCGTGTGGTGGCTGAACTGCGTCAACAGCATCCGCAACAGTGGGCTGCCATTCGGGCGATAGGCCTGTCGGGCCAGATGCACGGTGCCGTGCTGCTGGACGGTGACCACAATGTGCTGCGCCCGTGCATTTTATGGAATGACACCCGCAGTGCTGCCGAGTGTGAGTGGCTGAGCAGGCACCATCCGGAAATGATGGCAATCAGCGGCAACATGATCATGCCGGGCTTTACCGCACCCAAGCTGGTGTGGGTCGCCCGCCACGAGCCGGAGATTTTCAGTCAGGTGGCAAAGGTGCTGTTGCCAAAAGATTACCTGCGCTGGCGTTTAACCGGGGAGTTTGTCAGCGATCCGTCCGATGCCGCCGGCACCTTATGGCTGGATGTGGCAAAACGCGACTGGTCTGACGAACTGCTGGCGATGACCGATCTCAAGCGCAGCCAGATGCCTGCGCTGGTGGAGGGCAGTGAATCCAGCGGCCAACTTCGCGCCGCACTGGCGACGGAGTGGGGCTTAAGTTCTTCCGTGGTAGTGGCGGGCGGTGGCGGCGATAACGCCACCTCTGCGGTCGGCGTGGGGGCGGTGGCTCCAGGCGATGCGTTTATTTCGTTGGGTACTTCCGGGGTGATTTTTGTGGTCAACGATGCCCTGCAGGCCGATCCAGATTCCGGCGTGCATGCCTTCTGCCACGCATTGCCGGGCCGCTGGCATCAGATGAGCGTAATGCTGAGCGCGGCAAGCTGCCTGCGCTGGGCCTGCAATCTGCTTTCGGTGACTGAAAGTCAGCTAATGGAAGAGATTGCCCAACTCACTGACGATGAGCTCAAGCGCGCACCCGTCTTTCTGCCTTATTTGTCAGGCGAGCGTACGCCGCATAACGATCCGCTGGCGGCGGGAAGCTTCTTCAATCTGCGTCATGAAACCAGCCGCGCACTGCTGGGGTATGCAGTGATTGAAGGGGTCACCTTCGGTCTGGCTGATGGTCTGAATGTGCTGGGGAATGCCAACATCACCCAGTGCAGCCTGACAGGTGGAGGTGCACGCAGCAGCGTGTGGGCGCAACTGATTGCCGATGTGCTGGACATCCCGATGGTTACTCACCCGGCCAGCTCCTCTGGCGCGCTGGGGGCAGCACGCCTGGCTTGGCTGGCCGACGGCGGCGATGAGGCGCAGGTATGCCTTAAACCTCCAGTAGTGGCTCGCTACACGCCGCAGCCTGAACGGGCTGACTGGCTGGCGAAACGGCTGGCGCTATTCCGTTTGCTCTACCAACAACAACAGGCAGCGCGCTCGCTGCTGCCGTAATCCTTCTGCCCCGACCTCTGTACCGTCGTCGGGGCGCCTCTCCCGGCTTATAAAGGAAGATTGTGATGCAATCTCAACAATACTGGTTTGGTTTACCGAAAAATCTGCTCTGGGGATTTGTGGCTATCGCGATTTTTATGGCAGGCGATGGTTTTGAAATGGCTTTCTTATCTAAACATATTACTGATATGGGCTTTACGCCAGCACAGTCTGCGCTGGTCTTCACGCTGTATGGTCTTGCGGCGGCGCTGGCGGCCTGGGCCTCCGGCGTGGTAGCCGAGCTGATTACCCCCCAACGGGCAATGACCATCGGCTGCGTGCTGTGGGTCATTATGCATGCGCTCTTTATGTCGATGGGGCTGGGAATGCGTAACTACCCGCTGATGCTGCTGTTCTACGGTATCCGTGGGCTGGCCTACCCGATGTTTATTTATTCCTTCATGCTGATGCTGGTCCAGGTGCTGCCGCGCCCCAATCTGGCGGCGGCAACCGGTTGGTTCTGGGCGATGTACTCCATCGGCATCGGCGTGGTGGGGAGCTACCTGCCGAGCCTGACCATCCCGATATTTGGTGAAACGGGCACTCTGTGGTTTGCCATTGTCTGGGTGGCGTGCGGTGGACTGCTGGCGTACTTCAGCCTGCGCAATGTACCGGTGGATCGCTCTCGCGTTAATCTGCCGCTGCGCGATAAGATGACCGAGCTTTCCCGTGCAGGTACTATTCTGTTTACCAACCGCGACATTTTCTATGCCTGCCTGATTCGCATCATCAACACCCTGTCGCTGTTTGGTTTTGCCATTGTCATGCCGTTGCTGTTTGTCGACCGGTTGGGCTTTAGCATCTCCGAATGGCTGCAAATCTGGGCGGTGTTCTTCTTCGTCACCATCTTTACCAATATCTTCTGGGGGATTGCCGGGGAGTATATTGGTTGGATCCGTCAGGTGCGCTGGTTTGGCTGCCTGGGGATGGCGATTTCCAGCCTGACGTTCTACTACCTGCCGGTTTATGCCGGGCATAACTTCGCGGTTGCGCTGATTCCGGCGGTGATGCTGGGGATTTTTGTGGCGGCATTTGTGCCGATGACGGCGGTCTTCCCGACGCTCGAACCCCATCACAAAGGCGCGGCGGTCTCAATTTATAACCTCTCTGCGGGGATGAGTAACTTCGTTGCCCCGGCTATCGCCTCAGCACTGCTGCCGTTCTTCGATATCGTGGGCGTGGTGTGGGCCTACACCGGGTTGTACATCTTTGCCGGTGTGCTGACGTTTATCATCAAGGTGCCGCAGCCGAAGCGTGTTCCGCAAAACCGGGTGGCAAAAGAGGCAGAGCAAAGCGTGTAAGCCTTTCAGGGCGCAGTGACGCTGCGCCTTAGTTCTCTTTTACCAGCCGATACACCCAGTCATCATGAGCCACGCCGTTCAGGGTGAATGCCTTTTCCAGCGCCTGTACACGTCTGAACCCCAGTTTTTCGAGTACCCGTACCGATCCCTGATTCTCTGCCAGCACCCAGGCATTCAACGCAGTCACAGCGGTCTGGCTGAAGGCATAATCCCGTAGGGCGGTCAGCGCTTCGCTGGCATAACCTTTTCCCTGGGCAAAAGGTGCGATGGAATAACCGACATCGGCTTCCTGTGGGTTTTGCGTGCTGATTTGCAGACCAATATCGCCCAGCGCTTCACCTGAACTATCACGGATGATGAGGGCATTTTCATCATTCTGACGGGCGGTAAACAGGGTACGGATATCGTACTCAATCGCAACGTCACCCATAAAACGCATGATGTCCGGGCTTTGACGTAAGGCGAGGAAAAAGGTCCAGTCGGCCTCGGTAAATGGGGAGAGGGTCAGACGCGGAGTGCTTAATATCATGAAGAATGCAGTCCTTCCGGTGAACAGCGTAGTAGCTTAGCACCGGAAGGGGATGGATAAATACCTTAAATTGGGGGGGATTACCCCACCACATTTTGCAACGCTTCTTCCAGATCAAACCAGCGGAAGGCAAAACCCGACGCTTCCAGCCGTTTAGGCAAGGCGCGCTGGCCGCCAAGTACTAACACTGCGGATTCCCCCATCATCAGGCGTACGGCGGTGGCCGGGGCACGAAAGATGGTCGGGCGATTCAGCACATGCCCCAGCGAGTGGGCAAACTGCTCGTTACGGACCGGGTAGGGGGAAACCATGTTGAACGGGCCACGCAGATCGTTATTCAGCAACCAGATAATGCCGTTGGCCATGTCATCGATATGGATCCATGCCATATATTGACGTCCATTACTGACTGGCCCGCCCAGCCCAAGACGGAACAGCGGCAGCATTTTGGCAAGAATCCCTCCCTGAGGCGAGAAGACGACGCCAGTGCGCAGCAGACAGACCCTCGTGCGATCGCTCTGAGCCCCACAGGCAATTTGCTCCCAGCGGGCACACAACTTATGGGTAAATTCATTGTGCGGTGGTTCATCTTCGTTCACCACCACTTCGCCCAGGTCACCGTAATAGCCGACGGCGGAGCCAGAAATCAGCACCTCCGGTGGGTTGTCACTGGCAAGGGTGAGGTCCACCAGTTTTTGGGTAATTGACCAGCGGCTATCACACAATCGCTGCTTTTGCTCTTCCGTCCAGCGTTTATCGGCAATAGGCTCACCCGCCAGATTAATCACTGCACTGAAGTCGTTAAGGTTATTCAGTCCATCCAGCCCTTCGAGGACGGTGACTCGGGCACCCAGGGTCTGTTGCGCTTTGACCGGATTACGCGTTACCACGGTGACAGCGTGGCCGAGTTCTTGCAGACGCGGAATCAAAAAACGGCCAATCAGGCCGGTACCGCCGGTAATCAGAATCTTCATGCAACCTCCCGGTTGCGCTTAACGTCGCCAGCTCATGGTCATCGATACCGAGTCGGCATAACGCAGCGCGTGAAGTTTATCGATCTCCACCTCAGCATATGTGACCCAATGATGTTCGCGTGCGATATCCAGCACATCCTGAGTTAATTTTTCCAGCAACGAGAAGCGGTTACTTTCAACGTGCTGAATAATGCTCTTCGTAATGGTGCGATAATTCAGCGCATCATTGATGTCTTCGCTGGCGCGGGCCTTGTCGGCAGGGTAGTGAATGACAACATTGATAACGATATCCTGGCGGTTAACGACCTCTTCTTCTTTGATACCAATAAAAGTGCGCAGGCGCAGGTTCTTAATTCGAATAATGGCGTCTGGTTGTGACATTGCGAAATTTCCTGAACGGGGAAAATTACCCATGATACACGAGGAAACCCGGTGCGTTTGTCAGATCTGCTGTGCTTTCTGCATGGCGCGTTCGGTCGCTGGACGTGTACGAACCCGTTCAAACCAGTTGAATACCGCCGGGTAGTTATCCAGCGCAATTCGCTGGCGACGGTAGGCGTTAATCCAGGGCCATGCGGAGATATCAGCGATGCTGTAATGTTCACCCGCAAGCCAGGGGGCACTCTCCAGGCGCTTATTCAAAACACTGTACAGACGCTGGGTTTCTACCTGATACCGTTCGATAGCGTAGGGAATCTGTTGCGGGGCGACGTTGTTAAAATGGTGATTTTGCCCCAGCATCGGGCCGAGGCCACCTACCTGCCAGAACAGCCACTGGAGTGTTGTATGTCGTTCACGAAGTTCACCGCTGAGCAGTTTTCCCGTCTTCTCTGCGAGATAAAGCAGAATGGCGCCAGACTCAAACAGATTGATGGGCGGGCCACCGTCAACGGGGGCATGGTCGATAATGGCGGGGATTTTATTGTTCGGTGAAATCGCCAGAAATTCCGGGTTGAACTGTTCACCTTTACTGAGATCGACACGGATTAATCGACAGGCAAGTTCGACTTCTTCCAGAAACAGAATGATTTTCTGACCATTTGGAGTTGGGGCATAAAAGAGATCTATCATCATGACTCCCGTTTTTCGGGTTATTCTCTCTTTGAGTATAGGTCTTACATCTGATGTGTGAGTTTTCATCAAGTGACAGTTTTAACAAGACGTTATATTTTGTTGAAAAACCTAATCGTTGAGAGGATGTCATGAGCGAACCGACAATAACCTTATGGTCAGATTCGAATTTTTTCTCCCCGTATGTCATGGCGGTTTACGTCGCATTGCATGAAAAAGGTTTACCCTTCTCTCTGAAAACCGTCGACCTTGATAAAGGCGAAAATAACCAAAATAACTGGCGAGGTTACAGCCTGACACGGCGTGTGCCGGTGCTGGAAATTGACGGTTTTGAGCTCAGTGAATCGTCGGCTATCACGGAATACCTGGAAGAGCGCTTTGCGCCGCCAGAGTATGAGCGCATCTATCCCCATGACCTGCAAAAACGCGCCCGTGCGCGTCAAATACAGGCGTGGATCCGCAGTGATTTGATGCCCATTCGTGAAGAGCGCGGAACAGATGTTATTTTTGCCGGTGCAAAAAAAGCTCCCCTGTCCCCCGGGGGACGTGAGGCAGTCGCCAAACTCAGTGCTATTGCGGGGGAGCTTCTTTCTCACGGTAAACCCAATCTGTTTGGTGAATGGTGTATTGCCGACGCCGATCTTGCGTTGATGCTCAATCGCCTGGTGATGCACGGGGATGATGTGCCGGAGTTGTTAGCGAATTACGCAACCTTCCAGTGGCAGCGTTCTTCGGTGCAGCGTTATGTTGCGCTCTCCGCAAAACGGGCAGGCTAAGAAGAGGTAAGACAATGAAACTGATGTTCGCATCGGACATCCACGGCTCTCTCCCGGCGACTGAACGCGTGCTGGAGTTATTTGCACAAAGCGGTGCTCAGTGGCTGGTTATCCTTGGCGATGTGTTATATCACGGCCCACGGAACGCGCTGCCGGAAGGGTACGCCCCGGCACAGGTCGCCGAGCGTCTCAATGAACTGGCCTCACGGATTATTGCCGTGCGCGGTAACTGCGACAGTGAAGTGGACCAGATGCTGTTGCATTTTCCCATCACGGCACCCTGGCAGCAGGTTTTGCTGCCCTCACAGCGTCTCTTTTTGACTCACGGTCATCTGTTTGGCCCGGATAACCTGCCGGCGCTGGCGCAGGGTGATGTGCTGGTCTATGGTCATACTCATCTGCCGGTTGCGGAAAAGCGGGGAGACATCTTCCACTTTAATCCTGGTTCCGTCAGCATCCCGAAAGGGGGCTTTGCGGCAAGCTACGGCCTGCTGGATGAAGGATTACTGAGCATAAAGGCACTCAATGATAATCGGGTTATTGCACAGGTCGCGATTAATCCGTAACTTACCGTTCAACTGAAAACGCGCCATAAGAGCGCCATGAAGAGACATTCCTGATGGTGGAACAGAATCATTTAGCAGACACGGAGTGGGTGGATATTGTCAGCGAGGATAACGAAGTTATCGCTCAGGCTACCCGCCAGCAAATGCGCGCGCAGTGCCTGCGTCATCGTGCGACCTACATCGTTGTGCACGACGGCATGGGCAAGATCCTGGTTCAACGCCGAACTGAAACTAAAGACTTTATGCCGGGCATGTTGGATTGCACCGCAGGTGGTGTAGTTCAGGCGGATGAAGTCCTGCTGGAATCCGCACGTCGGGAAGCCGAAGAAGAACTTGGCATCGCAGGTGTCCCTTTTGCCGAACATGGCGTCTTCTACTACGAAGATGAACACTGTCGGGTGTGGGGGGGATTATTCAGCTGTGTTTCTCACGGGCCGTTCGCCCTGCAGGAAGAAGAGGTGAGTGAAGTCCACTGGATGACACCGGAAGATATTACCGCCCGTTGTGATGAGTTCACCCCGGATTCACTTAAAGCACTGGCGCTGTGGATGAGTCGTAACGCCAGCAACGACGCATCAAAACAAGAGAAGTCGGAAGCAGCAGAGTAAACGTTCGGCAGTTAATGCCTGTTCCTGGCAAGGAATAAAGAGCAACATTAAAAAAGGCGACCTCAAAGGTCGCCTTTTTGTTACCCGGTAAGGCAGAACCTTACCGGGCAAGCCATGTACTTACTGCTGGGAAGACTGAATTGCAGTCAGTGCGATGGTGTAGACGATATCGTCAACCAGTGCGCCACGGGACAGGTCGTTAACCGGTTTGCGCATGCCTTGCAGCATCGGCCCGATGGAGATCAGGTCGGCAGAACGCTGTACCGCTTTATAGGTGGTGTTACCGGTGTTCAGATCCGGGAAGATGAACACGGTAGCGCGACCTGCAACCGGAGAGTTCGGCGCTTTGGATTTCGCAACGTCAGCCATAACCGCAGCGTCATACTGCAACGGACCGTCGATAACCAGGTCAGGACGTTTTTCCTGTGCCAGACGGGTTGCTTCACGCACTTTCTCAACGTCGCTACCTGCACCAGAGTTACCGGTGGAGTAGGAGAGCATTGCAACGCGCGGCTCGATGCCGAAGGCAATCGCAGAGTCAGCGGACTGAATCGCGATTTCTGCCAGTTGTTCTGCAGTCGGATCCGGGTTGATCGCGCAGTCACCGTAAACGTAAACCTGTTCCGGCAGCAGCATGAAGAACACAGAAGATACCAGAGAACTACCTGGGGCAGTTTTGATCAGCTGCAGCGGCGGACGAATGGTGTTCGCAGTGGTGTGAACCGCACCGGAAACCAGACCATCAACTTCGTCCTGTTCCAGCATCAGGGTACCCAGAACAACGTTGTCTTCCAGTTGTTCACGGGCAACCGCTTCGGTCATGCCTTTGCTCTTACGCAGTTCAACCAGGCGAGCTACGTAGCTTTCACGTACCACTTCCGGATCAACGATTTCGATGCCTGAGCCCAGTTCTACGCCCTGTGCTGCGGCAACGCGGTTGATCTCTTCCGGGTTACCCAACAGTACGCAAGTCGCGATGCCGCGTTCAGCACAGATTGCTGCTGCTTTAACGGTACGCGGTTCGTCGCCTTCTGGCAGAACAACGCGTTTACCGGCTTTACGTGCCAGCTCAGTCAGCTGGTAACGGAAGGCTGGCGGAGACAGACGACGGCTACGCTCAGAGGTTGCGGTCAGAGACTCGATCCAGTCAGCGTTGATGTAGCTTGCAACGTATTCCTGAACTTTCTCAATACGCTCATGGTCATCAACCGGCACTTCCAGGTTGAAGCTTTGCAGGCTCAGAGAGGTCTGCCAGGTGTTGGTGTCAACCATGAATACCGGCAGGCCAGTCGCAAACGCGCGCTCACAGAGTTTGGCGACACGCGGGTCCATTTCATAGGCACCGGTCAACAGAACTGCACCAATTTCCACGCCGTTCATTGCGGCCAGACAGGCTGCAACCAGCACGTCAGGACGGTCTGCAGAGGTCACCAGCAGGGAGCCTGCGCGGAAGTGTTCCAGCATGTGCGGGATGCTACGTGCACAGAAGGTCACGGACTTCACGCGACGGGTATTGATTTCACCTTCGTTGACGATGGTTGCGTTTAAGTGACGCGCCATGTCGATTGCACGGGTGGCAATCAGGTCGAAGCTCCACGGTACCGCGCCCAGTACAGGCAGCGGGCTGGAGGCCGCCAGGTTTGCAGCATCAACTTTAATGATTTTCGCTTTAGAAGAATCATCAAAGATTTCTGACAGGTCAGGACGAGTACGGCCCTGATCATCAACCGGTGCGTTCAGTTTGTTAACGATTACGCCGGTGATGTTGGTGTTTTTCGCGCCGCCGAAGCTGCTGCGGGTCAGTTCGATACGTTCTTTCAGCTGTTCCTGAGTATCGGTGCCCTGAGACATTACGAACACGATTTCTGCGTTCAGGGTTTTAGCAATTTCAAAGTTCAGGGACTGTGCGAACTGGTGTTTACGGGTCGGGACCAGGCCTTCAACCAGTACCACTTCAGCGTCTTTGCTGTTCTCATGGTAGCGTGCGACGATCTCTTCCATCAGCACATCTTTCTGGTTGCTGGACAGCAGGGACTCAACATAGCTCATCTTCAACGGCTCTGCAGCTGGCAGGCCGGAGTTGGTGCGTACGATGGTGGTGGTCTGGTCTGGGGCATCGCCGCCAGCGCGTGGCTGAGCGATAGGTTTGAAGACGCTCAGACGAACGCCTTTACGTTCCATTGCACGGATAACGCCCAGGCTGACGCTGGTCAGACCGACGCTGGTTCCGGTTGGGATCAGCATGATAATACGGGACACGGTTAATCCTCTTCGTTACCGTCGTTTTAGACGGGTTACAAAACAGCACCGCCAGCTAAGCTGGCGGTGTGTAATCAGGCGGTCAGACGGCTCGCGTCTTGCGCGATGACCAGTTCTTCGTTAGTCGGGATAACGATAGCTGGACGGGTACCTTCTTTGTTGATGAAACCGGATTTGCCGAAGCGGGCAGCCAGGTTACGATCGTGATCAACTTCGAAGCCCAGAACGCCCAGTTTGCCCAGGGACAGTTCGCGAACCATTGCAGCGTTCTCACCGATACCACCGGTGAAGATCACGGCATCCAGACGACCATCCATCAGCGCAGTGTAAGAGCCGATATATTTCGCCAGACGGTGGCAGTAAACGTCCATTGCACGTTTAGCGTCTTCTTTGTCTTTGTAGTTATCTTCTACATAACGGCAGTCGCTGGTGACTTCGGTCAGACCCAGCAAGCCAGACTCTTTGGTCAGCATTTTGTTGATAGCTTCAACGCTCATGCCCAGAGTGTCATGCAGGTGGAAAATGATAGCCGGGTCGATATCACCAGAACGGGTACCCATTACCAGACCTTCCAACGGGGTCAGACCCATGGAGGTATCAACACATTCGCCGTTACGGATAGCAGAAACAGAACCGCCGTTACCCAAGTGACAGGTGATGATGTTCAGTTCGTTTACTGGCTTGTTCAGAACTTTTGCAGCTTCCTGGGTGACATAGAAGTGGCTGGTGCCGTGTGCGCCGTAACGACGAACACCGTGCTCTTTGTACAATTTGTACGGCAGAGCATAGAGGTAAGATTCTTCCGGCATGGTGGTATGGAATGCGGTGTCGAATACGGCAACGTTTTTGTCTTTCAGGTTAGGGAAAGATTTCAGCGCTTCGGCGATACCGATCAGGTGAGCCGGGTTGTGCAGCGGCGCAAATGATGCTGCATCTTTGATGCCCTGGATCACGGATTCGTCGATGATCACGGAGCTGGTGTATTTTTCGCCGCCGTGCACGATACGGTGACCGATCGCGGTGAGTTGTGCGGACAGTTCTGGTTTTTGTGCCAGAATAGTGTTAACGATAAAGTTCAGCGCTTCGCTGTGAGCGGCACCTGCACCTAAAGCCGCTTCTTGTTTACCACCGTCAATTTTCCATTTGATGCGTGCTTCAGGAAGATGGAAACATTCGGCTAAACCAGAAAGGAACTCTTCACCGTTGGCTGCATCGATGATGGCGAATTTCAGTGAGGAGCTACCGCAGTTCAGAACCAGTACTAACTTACTCGACATGGAAGTACCTATTTATGGATACGTGGCTAAAAAAACGTCAGTGAGTCTCTCAGCGTAGCGCATGATGAGGCTGACATTTATGATTAACATCATGCCGAACAAACTTTCTGGCATGATGAAAGAATACTTAAGATTTTATGTCATTTTGCTCAAATTACAGACAGTGGCATAATAGGCATAAATTTGACGATTGACCTGAGCTCGTCTACGGCCCTACAAGGCTGGCACAGGATACCTGATACGCAGTCCAATTGACAAAAAATTTTAACGTTGTCATAGACAGTTGTTGTTTTGCACAATTTTTTTAATTTTTATATGTGAAGTTGAGGTAAAGCCATGTCCAATTCAGAAAATCACCCTGTAAGTTTCTTTGGACTGTTTCGCCGGGGACAGCAATACGCGAAGACCTGGCCGATGGATAAACGCCTCGCGCCGATATTTGTTGAAGGTCGTGTCATACGCGCCACCCGCTACGCTATTCGTTTTATGCCACCCGTCGCGGTATTCACGCTTTGCTGGCAAATCGCTCTTGGCGGCCAACTTGGGCCGGCGATTGCCACCGCGCTCTTCGCACTGAGTCTGCCGATGCAGGGACTGTGGTGGTTGGGTAAACGTTCGGTCACACCGCTACCGCCTTCTATACTCCAGTGGTTCTACGAGGTGAGGGGGAAACTGCAAGAAGCAGGACAGGCTCTTTCCCCGGTTGAAGGGAAGCCTGATTATCAGGCGTTAGCTGACACGCTTAAGCGCGCCTTCAAACAACTCGATAAAACTTTTCTTGATGATTTGTAATTGAACCCGGATTACGCATATAAAAGAAGGCACATAGATTATGTGCCTCTTTTTTATTGCACCGACGTGCCCACAGGAGTTAACGATGGAAATGACCAATGCCCAACGACTGATTTTATCAAATCAGTACAAAATGATGACGATGATGGATCCTGCCAATGCGGAGCGCTATCGTCGTCTGCAGACTATCATTGAGCGTGGTTATGGTCTGCAAATGCGTGAACTGGACAGAGAGTTCGGTGAACTGAAGGAAGAAACTTGCCGCATTATCATCGACATCATGGAAATGTATCATGCGTTACATGTTTCCTGGGCCAACCTGAAAGAGGCGCAAACCATTGATGAGCGTCGCGTAACATTCCTGGGCTTTGATGCTGCGACAGAAGCACGTTACCTCGGTTATGTTCGCTTCATGGTTAATATTGAAGGGCGCTATACCCACTTTGATGCGGGGACGCACGGTTTTAATGCTCAGACCCCAATGTGGGAAAAATATCAGCGCATGCTGAATGTCTGGCACTCTTGCCCGCGTCAGTATCATCTGAGCTCGAACGAGATTAATCAGATTATTAATGCGTAAGGAGCATCGCGTGCAGTGCAAAGGATTTTTGTTTGACCTTGATGGTACCCTGGTGAACTCTCTGCCAGTTGTAGAACGCTCCTGGTGCGAATGGGCCGATCGTTTTGGTATCGCTCATGACGATGTATTGAATTTTATTCACGGCAAACAGGCGATCACCTCCTTGCGCCATTTCATGCCGGGTAAGTCTGAAGCGGAGATCATGGCGGAATTCACCCGTCTGGAAGAGATTGAAGCCAACGATACCGACGGCGTGGTGGCGTTACCAGGGGCGGTTGAGCTGCTTCACCATCTTAATGCGTCGCAGATCCCGTGGGCGATCGTAACTTCCGGTTCGATTCCAGTTGCACATGCCCGTCACCGTGCAGGTGGTTTACCGATGCCAGAAGTGTTTGTGACGGCAGAGCAGGTGGCGCGTGGCAAACCCGAACCAGACCCGTATCTGCTGGGGGCGAAGCTGCTTGGTCTCGCACCGGAAGAGTGTGTGGTGGTGGAAGATGCTTCTGCCGGCGTGCTTTCTGGCCTTGCGGCAAAATGCCATGTCATTGCGGTAAACGTGCCTGCTGATTCACCCCGGCTTGATGAGGTCGATTTTGTACTGACAAGACTGGACGAGCTCTCGGTGATTAAGCGAGACGATGGCCAGGCTGTTGTCACCCGAAAAGCCTGACACATGATTTAGCCCCGCATTGACGGGGCTTTTTTATGGCATGATTTATCACCCCATTTAAAACAAGGAAATGTTGTGAACGGTGAGCTGATTTGGGTCCTGTGCCTGTTGATGATTGCAGTTGTCCTCTTTGCAACGGGTAAAGTGCGGATGGACGCGGTGGCATTGCTGGTTATCGTCGCGTTTATCCTGAGTGGAACCCTGACAATGACGGAAGCTTTGTCCGGGTTTAGCGATCCCAACGTTATTCTGATTGGTGCACTGTTTATTATTGGCGAAGGGCTGGTCCGCACGGGGGTGGCAACCAGCATGGGGACCTGGCTGGTTAAAATGGCCGGTAGTAGCGAAATCAAAATGCTGGTGTTGCTGATGCTCACGGTGGCGGGCCTCGGCGCTTTCATGAGTTCAACTGGCGTGGTGGCTATTTTTATCCCGGTTGTCCTGAGTGTGTCGATGCGAATGCAAATTTCGCCCTCTCGCCTGATGATGCCACTGAGCTTCGCCGGGCTTATCAGCGGTATGATGACGCTGGTGGCGACGCCGCCCAACCTGGTGATTAATAGTGAGTTACTGCGTGAGGGGCTGGCAGGGTTTAGCTTTTTCAGCGTAACCCCGCTTGGGCTCGTCATTCTCGTCATAGGCATCATTTATATGTTGCTAATGCGTTTTATGCTGAAAGGGGAGAAGGAAGAGCATCAACGCGATGGCTGGAAACGGCGCACCTTCCGCGATCTTATTAAAGAATACCATCTCACCGGGCGCGCCCGTCGACTCGCAATCCGTCCCGGCTCGCCGTTGATCGGGCAACGCCTGGATGACCTCAAACTGCGTGAGCGCTATGGTGCTAACGTTATCGGCCTTGAACGTTGGCGGCGCTTTCGTCGCGTGATTGTTAACGTCAACGGTGTATCGGAATTTCGCGCTCGCGATGTATTGCTGATTGATATGTCAGCGGCTGATGTTGACCTACGTGAGTTTTGTGCTGAACAACTGCTGGAGCCGATGATCCTGCGCGGTGAATATTTTTCTGACCAGGCGCTGGATGTGGGCATGGCAGAAGTCTCACCGATGCCGGAGTCAGAAATGCTTGGTAAGACGGTGAGAGAAATTGGCTTTCGTAGCCGCTATGGCGTCAATGTGGTGGGATTTAAGCGTGATGGTGTTGCTAAATCGGGCGTGGTGGTTGATGAACCACTACAACTTGGCGACATCATTCTCGTGGTCGGTAACTGGAAGCTGATTGGGCAGCTGAGTCAGACCGGGCGTGATTTTCTGGTGCTGAATATGCCTGTTGAAGAGAGTGCTGTCTCGCCAGCACACAGCCAGGCGCCGCATGCTGTGTTTTGTCTGGTGTTAATGGTTGCACTTATGCTAACGGATGAAATTCCTAATCCAGTTGCAGCCATTGTTGCTTGCCTGCTGATGGGAAAATTTCGTTGTATTGATGCTGAAAGTGCTTACAAAGCAATTCACTGGCCGAGCATTATTTTGATCGTCGGAATGATGCCTTTTGCGCTGGCTTTGCAGAAAACCGGTGGCGTCGATTTAGTCGTGAAGTGGTTGCTTGAATTTGGCGGTGGTTACGGACCCTATATGATGCTGATCTGTCTGTTTGCCATGTGTTCAACCATTGGGCTGTTTATATCGAATACGGCAACGGCGGTACTGATGGCGCCGATTGCGCTGGCGACGGCAAAATCGATGGGTGTGTCGCCGTATCCTTTTGCCATGGTGGTGGCGATGGCGGCCTCCGCGGCATTTATGACACCCGTCTCTTCACCCGTCAACACGCTGGTGCTTGGACCGGGTAATTACCAGTTCAGTGATTTTGTAAAAATAGGCGTGCCTTTTACCTTGCTGGTGATGGTGGTTTGCGTTTTGCTTATCCCGATTCTTTTTCCATTCTGAATGTTTTCCCTCTCCATTGGGAGAGGGAAGTGATGCGCATTTACAATGGTGAGTCCTGACTTATTTCGTCGAGCGATAAATGGAAGCTTGGCACGAATACTTGCATAAAATAGTCCATTTCCTGGCTGCGTCTGGCTTCAAGAGTCTTTTCAAGACGTGTTTTTGCCAGGCGAAATTCATTATTTCCCGCAGACAATTCCTCAAGACATTTAAGATAAGCACACAAAGCATCTGCTTGTTTAACGATCAATTTTTCTTCAGCGCTGTAATTATGTTCGTCAATCAACGGAGAGAATATATCGCGTAACTCCTCAGGAACCATTTCTACCAGTTTCTGTTGCGCGATTTTTTCTATCGCTTTGTATTCCTGGGCTATCTGCGAGTTAAAGTATTTAACTGGTGTGGGTAAATCACCGGTAAGAACTTCAGATGCATCGTGGTACATCGCCAACAGGGCAATACGTTCTGCGTTAAGGCTACCACCGAACTTACGGTTTTTTATGGCGGCGAGTGCATGGGCGACCATGGCAACCTGCAGGCTATGCTCTGAGACATTCTCAGTGCGAACGTTGCGCATCAGGGGCCAGCGATTAATAAGTTTGAGGCGGGACAGGTGGGCGAAGAAGTGACTCTGACTCATAAATGACCTTGTCTGTAACAGCGACGGTGGGTCATTGTGCGCAGAGTACGGGGGAAGATGCAAATCCTCCCCCGCTGCTATTACTGGTGGTAACCGGAGAGGAATCGTTCGAAACGGGTAATCGACATTTCCAGGTCATCAATGCGTGGAAGGGTCACAATACGTACGTGATCCGGCCACGGCCAGTTAAAGGCAGTACCTTGAACTAACAGCACTTTCTCCTGTAACAGGAAGTCCAGCACCATTTTTTGGTCATCGTGAATATTGAAGCGCTTGGCATCAATTTTCGGGAACATATACAGCGCACCTTGCGGTTTAACGCAGGAAACGCCCGGAATTTCATTGAGCAATTCCCAGGCACGGTTACGCTGCTCATAGAGTCGGCCGCCTGGCACAATAAATTCACTGATGCTCTGATAACCGCCAATTGCCGTCTGAATCGCGTGCTGCGCGGGTACGTTGGCACAAAGACGCATTGAAGCCAGCATCTCCAGACCTTCGATATAGCCTTTGGCGTGTTTCTTCGGTCCGCTGAGAACCATCCAGCCCTGGCGGAAACCGGCTACTCGGTAGGTTTTTGACAGACCGTTAAAGGTGATGGTGAACAGATCCGGTGCCAGCGTGGCAATAGAGTGGTGTTCGGCTTCATCATAAAGAATCTTGTCGTAAATCTCGTCGGCAAAGATGATGAGATTATGCTGACGCGCAATCTCGACAATCTCCATCAACAACTCTTTCGAGTAAACCGCACCGGTCGGGTTGTTCGGGTTGATGATGACAATACCGCGAGTTCGTGGGGTAATTTTGGCGCGAATGTCGTCCAGATCCGGGAACCAGCCTGCGGATTCATCGCACAGGTAATGCACGGCTTTGCCACTTGACAGCGATACGGCGGCTGTCCAGAGCGGGTAGTCGGGGGCCGGGACCAGCATTTCGTCGCCACTGTTCAGCAGGGCCTGCATCGACTGTACAATAAGCTCGGATACACCGTTGCCGATGTAAATATCTTCAACAGTGACGTCGCGCATACCGCGCGCCTGATAGTGCTGCATGATGGCTTTGCGAGCAGAGTACAGTCCTTTTGAGTCGCAATAGCCCTGTGCGGTCGGTAAATTGCGAATCACATCGACCAGAATCTCATCGGGTGCTTCAAAGCCGAAGGGGGCGGGGTTGCCGATATTTAACTTAAGTACTTTATTGCCTTCTTCTTCAAGGCGTTTTGCCTCTTTAAGTACCGGCCCACGGATGTCGTAACAGACGTTGTCTAACTTACTGGATTTTTCGATGGAGGACATGAACTTTAGACCTTTTAGCTGTGAATGCCACTCCCTGCCGTGGAAGTCAGCACCGAATAATGTACTCCCACAGCGGCGGGTTTTGAAGGGTGAGCAGGAGAAGATTTTGCCTTAACCGCATCGCATTTCACGTTTTTTAAACTGGATTTGTTGCTTAAACCTCTATCTTTTTAGGGTAAAACACTGTAATTCAGTGATTACATTCAGTATCTAAATTTTGTTGCGAATTTTATGCTAAAAAGAGGCGAGTATTCAGTGTGCGGTAGAATCCTGGCGATACTGTAATCAGTCTTCTGAACGTTCGTGCTGAGGTTGAGAGTAGATAAAGTAAGAAATCATCATCTACAACCGACTAATCTGTAAGAGCATTGTTAAGTATTATTAATAGATAGCAGTATTCAATTTTTATGTATATTTAATATTGCGAATGGTAACGATGACTAACTCTAATATTAATAAGATTAAGTAGCTCGCGAGATAATTTTATGCATCAGATTAATCGCAATAGTGCTTATAAATATAATGGTTTTAGGTTAAAATGCCGATCGGAAATGGTACAGAAGAGAGCCCCCGCTTGCTTTGTGGACTATTTCTATATATTAGTTGTTTGTTATTACTTGTTTTGACTCCCGGTTAGCCATATGTATTGGCTGTATATGACACGCCAGTCATCTGCGGCTGATAATGTTGCAAAAAAATGCTTTTTCCTTAAAAGGATTAACAAGTATTCGTATGGTTTATATATTCGAAAGGAAAGGGAGTATGCAAAATAATGTCGTTGCGTTCGTCATGCGTCAAACGGCGCACGATAAACATCAGAACTTTCAGTCAGGTTGACCAGGGTATAACTCTGCTGGATGCACATTTAAAAGGGAATTGCTTAAATCTTACGCGCACAGCATAAACCCGGGTAGCTCCGAGTGAGGAACCCGTAAGTGAAAAATTATGATAAATGCAAATCGTCCGATACTGAATCTCGACCTCGATCTGCTGAGAACCTTCGTTGCGGTCGCTGATTTGAACACGTTCGCTGCGGCAGCTGCTGCAGTTTGTCGCACCCAGTCTGCGGTCAGTCAGCAAATGCAGCGTCTGGAGCAGTTGGTAGGAAAAGAGCTTTTTGCCCGTCATGGTCGAAATAAGCTGTTAACCGAACACGGCATTCAGTTACTGGGCTACGCCAGAAAGATTTTACGCTTCAATGATGAAGCATGTACTTCTCTAATGTTTAGCAATCTCCAGGGCGTGCTAACGATTGGTGCTTCTGATGAATCGGCGGATACCATCCTGCCATTCTTGCTCAATCGTATTAGCTCTGTTTATCCAAAACTGGCTCTGGATGTCCGCGTGAAACGGAATCCCTTTGCTGGTGACAGATTGCAGGAAGACGATGTCGATCTGATTGTCACGACCAATCGGCCGGGGCAATATGATTGTCTGACTCTACGAGCCTCCCCCACTCATTGGTACTGTTCTGCGGAGTTTGTTCTCCAGAAGGGCGAAGCCGTACCGTTGGTATTGTTGGATGAGCCAAGCCCATTCCGCGACATGATCATCAATGCGCTGAATACGGCAGATATCCCCTGGCGAATAGCCTATGTGGCATCGACTTTATCCGCGGTGAAGGCGGCAGTGAAAGCTGGACTGGGAATTACTGCACGGCCTGTCGAAATGATGAGTCCGGATCTTCGCGTTCTGGGCAAATCAGACGGGTTACCAGGTCTTCCAGAAACGGAGTATTTGCTCTGCTTTAACACGCTGAGTCAGAATGAACTGGCACAGGTGATTTTCCAGGCAATGGAACACTACCAAAATCCGTGGCAGTACGGTACGAGTGCCACTGAAGGGGGAGGCGACTCTCTTGTTGTTGAGGGGGATTTTGGCTAACAAGCGCGCCAAAAACTGGTAACAAATTGTAAATGTAAAAATGGACCGCTGACAATGGAATCGCTGTCATCGGTTCGTTTTTTGCACGATTGCTTCTCATAAACAGTTTGAATATTAAAATTAATCATAATAATCAATTTGTTATAACTGTTTCCTCCGCAATGCCTCCACATGATCTATAGTTTTTAGTGATACTCCCTCATGTTAAAAATCTAGCCGTTTTGTTGCCGTTTTTAGGGATGAATTAACAAAAGCGTGTCGCAGATCAAGAAAATACTCCCACAGAGGGGGAGGAATCCGCGCAAAATCCTGTCAAAATAAGAGGGTAATTTTTGTAAAACCTCACAACGGACACGATTCAACACCCTAAAAGATCATGGGCTTCGTCGAGGTTGAATAAGAAAACGGCATTAAATGTTAATGAATTGCTGCCGATGTAAACTAATGTGAGGAAACTTTTGTTAAAGTTGACAAAAGGTTATAGAAAGGAGTAAAAACCCACATCGTTTGGCTGACTTTGTCAAATTCTTACTTAACGTGTGGTTTTATTCCTCCCCATGAATCGATGTAGCGCCATCTGCCGAGAAGAGCAGAGCATTAAGCGCTACCTTTTGAGCTAAGCAATGCGTATGTCAACATCCACTGAAATCATCGCTCATCATTGGGCGTTCGCAGTCTTTCTTATTGTCGCTATTGGCCTGTGCTGCCTGATGTTGATCGGCGGCTGGTATCTCGGCGGTCGCGCACGCGCAAGACACAAAAACGTTCCATTCGAATCGGGTATCGATTCGGTCGGGACTGCACGCCTGCGTCTCTCAGCCAAATTTTATCTGGTAGCCATGTTCTTCGTCATATTCGACGTGGAAGCGCTTTACTTATACGCATGGTCAACCTCCATTCGCGAGAGTGGTTGGGTCGGTTTTGTCGAAGCCGCAATTTTCATTTTAGTGCTGCTGGCTGGTCTTTTTTATCTGGTGCGAATTGGTGCGCTGGACTGGACGCCTTCGCGTTCACGCCGTGCACAAATCAACCCAGAGACTAGCAGCTACACTAATCGTCAACGCTAACCGCGAGGCAATAAGATGGATTATACGCTCACCCGCATAGATCCCAACGGTGAGAACGACCGTTACCCCCTGCAAAAACAGGAGATCGTAACCGACCCCCTGGAACAAGAAGTTAACAAAAGTGTTTACATGGGCAAGCTCGAGAATGCCCTGCATGACATGGTTAACTGGGGCCGCAAAAACTCAATCTGGCCTTATAACTTCGGGTTGTCCTGCTGTTATGTCGAGATGGTGACCTCCTTTACCGCCGTGCACGATGTTGCGCGTTTTGGTGCTGAGGTACTGCGTGCTTCTCCGCGTCAGGCTGACCTAATGGTGGTTGCAGGTACCTGCTTTACCAAAATGGCACCGGTTATTCAGCGTCTTTATGATCAGATGCTGGAGCCTAAATGGGTTATCTCCATGGGCGCGTGCGCAAACTCCGGTGGGATGTATGACATCTATTCCGTGGTGCAGGGCGTCGACAAATTTATCCCAGTAGATGTCTACATTCCGGGTTGCCCGCCGCGTCCGGAAGCCTATATGCAGGCTTTGATGCTGTTACAGGATTCGATTGGAAAAGAGCGCCGTCCGCTGTCGTGGGTTGTTGGCGATCAGGGCGTATACCGCGCCAATATGCAGTCGGAACGCGACCGCAAACGCGGCGAGCGTATTGCAGTAACCAACCTGCGTACGCCTGACGAGATTTAATTTGCGCCTGCGGGTTATGGCATCAACATTCGCATTTTAATAATCAACTAACGCGAAGCCATACCTGACAGTCACCACGGAAATTTTGCAATGGTGAACAATATGACTGACTTAACTGCGCAAGAAGCCACATGGCAGACCCGGGATCACCTTGATGATCCGGTCATTGGCGAGCTGCGCAACCGTTTTGGGCCGGATGCCTTTACCGTTCAGGCGACCCGCACCGGGGTGCCGGTTGTTTGGGTGAAGCGCGAACAGTTACTGGAAGTGGGCGATTTCCTTAAGAGACTGCCAAAACCTTACGTCATGCTGTTTGATTTACACGGCATGGACGAACGTCTTCGCACGCACCGCGCGGGTTTACCTGCCGCGGACTTTTCCGTTTTCTACCACCTGATTTCCATTGAACGCAATCGCGATATCATGCTCAAGGTGGCATTATCTGAAAACGATCTGCGCGTGCCGACATTCACCAAACTCTTCCCGAACGCCAACTGGTATGAGCGTGAAACCTGGGAAATGTTTGGCATTGATATCGAAGGCCACCCGCACCTGACGCGCATCATGATGCCGCACACGTGGACCGGCCACCCGCTGCGTAAAGACTATCCGGCACGTGCGACCGAATTCGACCCGTTTGAGCTGACCAAAGCCAAGCAGGATCTGGAAATGGAAGCGCTGACGTTCAAACCGGAAGACTGGGGCATGAAGCGCGGCACCGACAACGAGGACTTCATGTTCCTCAACCTCGGTCCTAACCACCCGTCTGCCCACGGCGCTTTCCGTATTATTCTCCAGCTCGATGGCGAAGAGATTGTCGACTGCGTGCCAGATATCGGCTACCACCACCGTGGTGCTGAGAAGATGGGCGAGCGTCAATCCTGGCACAGCTACATTCCGTACACTGACCGTATCGAATATCTCGGCGGCTGCGTGAACGAAATGCCATACGTGCTGGCCGTTGAAAAGCTGGCAGGTATTACCGTTCCGGCGCGTGTTGACGTCATTCGTGTCATGCTCTCCGAGCTGTTCCGCATTAACAGTCACTTGCTGTACATCTCGACGTTTATTCAGGACGTCGGTGCCATGACGCCAGTCTTCTTCGCCTTTACCGATCGTCAGAAAATCTACGATTTGGTGGAAGCGATTACCGGTTTCCGTATGCACCCGGCCTGGTTCCGCATCGGCGGTGTGGCTCACGACCTGCCTCGCGGTTGGGATCGTCTGCTGCGTGAATTCCTCGACTGGATGCCGAAGCGTCTGGCTTCCTACGAGAAAGCTGCGCTGCGCAACACCATTCTGAAAGGTCGTTCTCAGGGCGTTGCTGCGTATAACGCAAAAGAAGCACTGGAGTGGGGTACCACCGGTGCTGGCCTGCGTGCCACCGGGATTGACTTCGACGTGCGTAAAGCCCGTCCTTACTCTGGTTATGAGAACTTCGACTTTGAGGTGCCGGTGGGCGGCGGTGTTTCCGACTGCTACACCCGTGTGATGCTGAAAGTGGAAGAGCTGCGCCAGAGTTTGCGCATCCTTGAGCAGTGCCTCAAAAATATGCCGGAAGGCCCGTTCAAAGCGGATCACCCGCTGACCACGCCGCCGCCGAAAGAGCGCACGCTGCAACATATCGAAACCCTGATCACGCACTTCCTGCAGGTTTCGTGGGGCCCGGTCATGCCAGCCAACGAATCCTTCCAGATGATTGAAGCGACGAAGGGTATCAACAGTTACTACCTGACCAGCGACGGCAGCACCATGAGCTACCGCACTCGTATCCGCACACCGAGCTATGCGCACTTGCAGCAGATCCCGGCGGCGATCCGTGGCAGCCTGGTATCAGACCTTATCGTCTATCTGGGTAGTATCGATTTTGTTATGTCAGATGTGGACCGCTAATTATGCACGAGAATCAATTACCAGAAACCGAGGCTTTTGAGCTGAGTGCGGCAGAGCGTGAGGCAATTGAGCACGAGAAGCACCACTACGAAGACCCGCGCGCGGCGTCCATCGAAGCGCTGAAAATTGTTCAGAAACAGCGCGGCTGGGTACCGGATGGCGCGATCTACGCCATTGCTGATGTGCTGGGTATCCCGGCGAGCGATGTTGAAGGTGTTGCCACATTCTATAGCCAGATTTTCCGTCAGCCGGTTGGCCGCCACGTCATTCGCTACTGCGACAGCGTGGTCTGCCATATCACCGGGTATCAGGGTATTCAGGCTGCGCTTGAGAAAAAACTCAATATCAAGCCGGGCCAGACGACTTTCGATGGTCGCTTTACTCTGTTGCCGACCTGCTGTCTGGGCAACTGCGACAAAGGCCCGAACATGATGATTGATGAGGATACTCACAGCCATCTGACGCCGGAATCCATCCCTGATTTGCTGGAGCGGTATAAATGAAAGACGTTATCCGTACTCCCGAAACGCATCCGCTGACCTGGCGTCTGCGTGATGACAAACAGCCCGTGTGGCTGGATGAATACCAAAGCAAAAACGGTTATGCCGGTGCGCGTCGTGCACTGACCGGAATGGCCCCGGATGAAATCGTCAATGAAGTCAAAGAGTCCGGTCTGAAAGGCCGTGGCGGCGCTGGCTTCTCCACGGGTTTGAAGTGGAGCCTGATGCCGAAAGACGAATCCATGAACATCCGTTACCTGCTGTGTAACGCCGATGAAATGGAACCGGGTACGTACAAAGACCGTTTACTGATGGAGCAACTGCCGCACCTGCTGGTGGAAGGCATGCTCATTTCCGCGTTTGCGCTGAAAGCGTACCGTGGCTACATCTTCCTGCGCGGTGAATATATTGAAGCTGCGGTGCACCTGCGCCGTGCGATTGCGGAAGCGACCGAAGCCGGTCTGCTCGGCAAAAATATTCTCGGCAGCGGGTTCGACTTCGAGCTGTTCGTCCATACCGGGGCAGGACGTTATATCTGTGGTGAAGAGACCGCACTGATTAACTCCCTGGAAGGTCGCCGCGCTAACCCACGTTCCAAACCGCCGTTCCCGGCGAGCTCTGGCGTGTGGGGCAAGCCGACCTGCGTGAACAACGTGGAAACCCTGTGTAACGTCCCGGCGATTCTGGCTAACGGCGTTGAGTGGTATCAGAACATTTCGACCAGTAAAGATGCTGGCACCAAACTGATGGGCTTCTCAGGCCGTGTGAAGAATCCGGGTCTGTGGGAACTGCCGTTTGGCACCACTGCACGTGAAATCCTTGAGGATTATGCGGGCGGCATGCGCGATGGCCTGAAATTCAAAGCCTGGCAGCCTGGTGGTGCAGGGACCGACTTCCTGACCGAATCCCATCTCGACCTGCCGATGGAATTTGAAAGCATCGGCAAAGCGGGTAGCCGTCTGGGTACGGCGCTGGCGATGGCGGTAGACCACGAGATTGGCATGGTTCCGCTGGTTCGTAACCTGGAAGAGTTTTTCGCCCGTGAATCCTGTGGCTGGTGTACGCCATGCCGTGACGGTTTACCGTGGAGCGTGAAAATTCTGCGTGCGCTCGAGCGTGGCGAAGGCCAGCCTGGGGATATCGAGACACTTGAGCAACTGTGTCGTTTCCTTGGGCCGGGTAAAACCTTCTGTGCGCATGCGCCAGGTGCTGTCGAGCCGCTGCAAAGCGCGATTAAATATTTCCGTGAAGAATTCGAAGCAGGCATCAAGCAGCAGTTCAGCAATACCAACGCCATTGGCGGTATTCAGCCGAACCTCTTGAAAGCGCGCTGGTGAGTTAAATTTCTAATTTGGAAGCATGCTAATGGCTACGATTCATGTAGACGGCAAAGAATATGAGGTCAACGGTGCAGACAACCTGTTACAGGCATGTCTGAGCCTCGGCCTTGATATTCCGTATTTTTGCTGGCACCCGGCGCTTGGCAGCGTCGGTGCTTGCCGCCAGTGTGCGGTGAAGCAATATCAGAACGCGGAAGACACGCGTGGTCGCCTGGTGATGTCCTGTATGACACCGGCAACCGAAGGTACCTTTATTTCTATCGATGATGCAGAAGCGAAACAGTTCCGCGAAAGCGTCGTAGAGTGGTTGATGACCAACCACCCGCACGATTGCCCGGTCTGTGAAGAAGGGGGCAACTGCCACCTGCAGGATATGACGGTTATGACCGGTCATAGCTTCCGCCGCTATCGTTTCACAAAACGTACTCACCGTAATCAGGATCTGGGGCCGTTCATCTCTCACGAAATGAACCGCTGCATTGCCTGCTACCGCTGCGTGCGTTACTACAAAGATTATGCAGACGGTGTGGATCTGGGCGTTTATGGCGCACATGACAACGTCTACTTCGGTCGCCCGGAAGATGGCACGCTGGAAAGCGAGTTCTCCGGTAACCTGGTCGAAATCTGCCCGACCGGTGTATTCACCGATAAAACGCACTCCGAGCGTTACAACCGTAAATGGGACATGCAGTTTGCGCCAAGCATCTGTCAGCAGTGTTCCCTGGGATGTAACACCAGCCCGGGTGAGCGTTACGGTGAACTGCGTCGTATCGAAAATCGCTTCAACGGCTCCGTAAACCACTACTTCCTGTGCGACCGTGGTCGTTTCGGTTATGGCTACGTGAACCTGAAAGACAGACCGCGTCAGCCAATTCAGCGTCGTGGCGATGATGTCATTACCCTGAACGCCGAGCAGGCCATGCAGGGTGCGGCGGATATCCTGCGTCAGTCCAAAAAAGTGATTGGTATTGGTTCTCCACGCGCCAGCGTTGAGAGCAACTTCGCCTTGCGTGAACTGGTGGGTGCTGAGAACTTCTATACCGGTATCGCGAAAGGCGAACAAGAACGCCTGCAGATGATGCTTAAAGTGCTGCGTGAAGGCGGAATCCGTACTCCAACGCTGCGCGAGATTGAATCTTACGATGCTGTCCTGGTGCTGGGTGAAGACATTACCCAAACCGGCGCACGCGTTGCACTGGCGGTTCGCCAGGCAGTTAAAGGCAAAGCGCGCGAAATGGCAGCGGCCCAGAAAGTGGCTGACTGGCAGATTGCCGCCATCCTCAACATCGGTCAGCGCGCCAAACACCCGCTGTTTGTTACCAACGTGGATAACACCCGTATGGATGACATCGCGGCGTGGACTTACCGTGCGCCGGTTGAAGATCAGGCTCGCCTTGGTTTTGCTATTGCCCATGCGCTTGATGAAAATGCACCGGCGGTAGACGGCATCAGCCGTGACCTGCAAAACAAAATTGATGTTGTCGTTCAGGCGCTGGCCGGCGCGAAAAAACCGCTGATTATCTCCGGGACCAACAACGGTAGCGTGGATGTAATTCAGGCGGCAGCGAACGTTGCGAAGGCACTGAAAGCGCGCGGTTCAGACGTCGGTGTGACCATGATTGCCCGTTCAACCAACAGTGTTGGTCTTGGCATGATTGGCGGCGGCTCTCTGGATGAAGCACTGGATGAGCTGGAAACCGGTGCGGCGGATGCCGTGGTGGTACTGGAAAACGATTTGCACCGCCATGCAAGTGCAACCCGTGTGAACGCTGCTCTGGCTAAAGCGCCGCTGGTGATGGTAATTGACCATCAGCGTACGGCGATTATGGACCATGCGCACCTGGTGCTCTCTGCAGCAAGCTTTGCTGAAAGTGACGGTACGGTTATCAACAACGAAGGCCGTGCGCAGCGCTTCTTCCAGGTCTATGACCCGTCTTACTACGACAGCAAAAACATCATGCTGGAAAGCTGGCGCTGGCTGCACTCTCTGCACAGTACAGTGGAAAACCGTGAAGTGGACTGGACGCAGCTTGACCATGTGATTGACGCTGTTGTCGAGAAACTGCCACAGCTGGCCGGTATCAAAGATGCCGCACCTGACGCGAGCTTCCGTATTCGTGGTCAGAAACTGGCACGTGAACCGCATCGTTACAGTGGTCGTACTGCAATGCGCGCGAACATCAGCGTGCACGAGCCGCGTCAACCGCAGGATAAAGACACCATGTTCGCCTTCTCAATGGAAGGGAACAACCAGCCGTCTGCACCGCGTTCGCAGATTCCGTTTGCATGGGCACCGGGCTGGAACTCCCCGCAGGCATGGAACAAGTTCCAGGCTGAAGTGGGCGGTCACTTGCGTCATGGCGATCCGGGTGTGCGTCTGATTGAAGCCTCGGAAAGCGGTCTGGATTACTTCACCAACGTGCCGGCAAGCTTTGAAGCGCAGGACGGACAGTGGCTTATCGCGCCTTACTACCATCTGTTTGGTAGTGATGAAATGTCACAACGTTCTCCGGTCTTCCAGAGCCGTATGCCGCAGCCGTACATCAAACTCAACCCGGCAGATGCTGCGAAGCTGGGCGTGAATGCCGGTGCGCGTATTTCCTTTAGCTACGACGGCCAGACTCTCAGCCTTCCGCTGGAGCTGTCTGAAGGGCTGACGGCAGGGCAGGTTGGTTTACCGATGGGCATGCCGGGTATTGCGCCGGTGCTTGCTGGTGCGCGTCTTGAAAATCTGCAGGAGGCTAAAGCATGAGTTGGTTAACACCGGATGTTATCGACATTCTGTTAAGCATCCTGAAAGCGGTCGTCATTTTGCTGGTGGTGGTCACCTGTGGTGCGCTCATGAGTTTTGGTGAGCGTCGTCTGCTGGGTCTGTTCCAGAACCGTTACGGACCAAACCGCGTAGGCTGGGGGGGCTCACTCCAGATCGTCGCGGACATGATCAAGATGTTCTTTAAAGAAGACTGGGTACCGAAATTTACGGACCGCATGATCTTTACCCTTGCGCCGGTCATCGCGTTCACCTCTCTGTTGCTGGCCTTCGCGATTGTGCCGGTCAGCCCGAACTGGGTGGTAGCGGACCTGAACATCGGGATCCTGTTCTTCCTGATGATGGCTGGCCTTGCGGTGTATGCGGTGCTGTTCGCAGGCTGGTCGAGTAACAACAAATACTCGCTGTTGGGGGCGATGCGTGCGTCTGCGCAGACCCTGAGCTACGAAGTGTTCCTCGGATTGTCCCTGATGGGCGTGGTGGCGCAGGCCGGTTCATTCAACATGACCGACATCGTCAACAACCAGGCTGATATCTGGAACGTTGTCCCACAGTTCTTTGGTTTTATCACCTTTGCCATTGCAGGCGTGGCGGTGTGTCACCGCCACCCGTTTGACCAGCCGGAAGCCGAACAGGAACTGGCCGATGGTTACCACATTGAATATTCCGGCATGAAATTCGGTCTGTTCTTCGTGGGGGAATACATCGGTATCGTGACCATCTCTGCACTGATGGTCACGTTGTTCTTCGGTGGCTGGCACGGCCCGTTCTTACCGCCATTCATCTGGTTCGCGATTAAAACCGCGTTCTTCATGATGATGTTCATTTTGATTCGCGCAGCATTACCTCGTCCTCGTTATGACCAGGTCATGTCCTTCGGCTGGAAAGTGTGCCTGCCGTTGACGCTTCTCAATTTGTTGGGTACGGCGGCTGTCATTCTCTGGCAAGCGCAATAAGGGGCTAAAGACCATGACTTTAAAAGAATTACTCGTGGGCTTCGGCACCCAGGTGCGCAGTATCTGGATGATCGGCCTGCACGCGTTTGCAAAACGCGAAACTCAGATGTACCCGGAAGAGCCGGTTTATTTACCGCCGCGCTACCGTGGACGTATTGTCCTGACTCGCGATCCGGACGGTGACGAGCGTTGTGTTGCCTGTAACCTGTGTGCGGTAGCCTGTCCGGTAGGTTGTATCTCCCTGCAAAAAGCAGAAACCAAAGACGGGCGCTGGTATCCGGAGTTTTTCCGTATCAACTTCTCGCGCTGCATTTTCTGCGGCATGTGTGAAGAGGCTTGCCCGACGACCGCTATCCAGCTGACCCCGGATTTTGAAATGGGTGAGTACAAGCGTCAGGATCTGGTTTACGAAAAAGAGGATCTGCTGATCTCCGGTCCGGGCAAATACCCGGAATATAACTTCTACCGGATGGCAGGTATGGCAATCGACGGCAAAGATAAGGGCGAAGCAGAGAACGAAGCCAAGCCTATCGACGTCAAGAGCCTGTTACCGTAAGGAGAGGGGCAATGGAGTTCGCTTTTTATATCTGTGGCCTGGTTGCCATCCTGACGACACTGCGGGTGATTACCCACACTAATCCGGTGCACGCCTTGCTGTACCTGATTGTGTCGTTGCTGGCTATCGCAGGTGTCTTCTTCTCGTTGGGTGCCTACTTTGCGGGTGCGCTGGAAATCATCGTGTATGCGGGTGCCATTATGGTGCTGTTCGTGTTCGTGGTGATGATGCTCAACCTTGGCGGTTCAGAAATCGAACAAGAACGCCAGTGGCTGAAACCGCAGGTGTGGATTGGTCCGGCGATTTTGTCGGCCATCTTGCTGGGCGTGATGATTTACGCCATTGCAGGCATTAATGATCAGGGTATCGAAGGGACGCCAATCAGCGCTAAAGCCGTCGGTATCACTCTGTTTGGACCATATGTCCTGGCAGTGGAACTGGCATCAATGCTGCTGTTGGCCGGTCTGGTTGTTGCCTTCCATGTTGGTCGTGAAGACCGTCAGGGTGAAGTGCTGAGCAACCGTACGGAAGACCGCCCTAAAAGAAAAACGGAGGAGCATGCATGATCCCCTTACAACATGGACTGATCCTTGCCGCGATCCTGTTTGTTCTCGGTCTTACTGGTCTGGTGATTCGTCGCAACCTGCTGTTTATGCTGATTGGTCTTGAAATCATGATCAACGCAGCCGCCCTGGCATTTGTGGTGGCGGGCAGTTATTGGGGCCAGACTGACGGTCAGGTGATGTATATCCTCGCCATTAGCCTCGCAGCTGCGGAAGCGAGCATTGGCCTGGCGTTGCTGCTGCAACTCCATCGTCGCCGCCAGAATCTGAATATCGATTCAGTAAGTGAGATGCGTGGATGAACATGCTCGCCTTAACCATTATTTTTCCTTTAATTGGCTTTTTGCTGCTCTCTTTCTCTCGTGGACGCTGGTCGGAAAACCTGTCTGCGACGGTAGGGAATGGGCTCGATTGGCCTGGCGGCGCTGGTTACCGCCATCGCCGGTGTTGATTTCTTCAATAACGGTCGTCAGGCTCTTCACACTGCCATTGTGGACGTGGATGTCTGTCGGTGATTTCAACATCAGCTTTAGTCTGGTGCTGGATGGTTTGTCACTGACCATGCTGTCGGTGGTGACCGGCGTCGGCTTCCTGATCCACATGTTCGCCTCCTGGTATATGCGCGGTGAAGAGGGATACTCCCGCTTCTTCGCCTACACCAACCTGTTTATTGCCAGCATGGTCATTCTGGTGCTCGGCGATAACCTGCTGCTGATGTACCTCGGCTGGGAAGGCGTGGGCCTGTGTTCGTACCTGCTGATCGGCTTCTACTACACCGATCCGAAGAATGGCGCAGCGGCAATGAAAGCGTTCGTCGTGACCCGTGTGGGTGACGTCTTCCTCGCCTTCGCGCTGTTCATTCTCTACAACGAACTGGGCACCCTGAACTTCCGTGAAATGGTCGAGCTGGCACCTGCCGCACTTCGCCAGGCTGGCAACAACATGCTGACCTGGGCGACGCTGATGCTGCTGGGCGGTGCCGTCGGTAAATCGGCACAGCTGCCGTTGCAGACCTGGCTTGCCGATGCGATGGCGGGCCCGACGCCTGTTTCTGCGCTGATCCACGCCGCAACCATGGTTACCGCGGGTGTTTACCTGATTGCCCGTACCCACGGTCTGTTCCTGATGACTCCGGAAATCCTGCATCTGGTGGGGATCGTTGGTGCCGTTACGCTGGTGCTGGCAGGTTTTGCGGCGCTGGTGCAGACCGATATCAAACGTGTGCTGGCCTACTCCACCATGAGTCAGATTGGCTACATGTTCCTGGCGCTGGGTGTACAGGCGTGGGATGCGGCGATTTTCCATCTGATGACGCATGCGTTCTTTAAAGCGCTGCTGTTCCTCTCGTCTGGTTCGGTGATTCTTGCCTGCCACCACGAGCAGAACATCTTCAAAATGGGCGGTCTGCGTAAGTCGATTCCGCTGGTGTATGTCTGCTTCCTGGTGGGTGGCGCAGCGCTGGCTGCACTGCCGATGATTACCGCAGGCTTCTTCAGTAAGGATGAGATCCTTGCCGGGGCGATGGCGAACGGCCATCATCAACCTGATGGTTGCAGGTCTGGTCGGTGCGTTCATGACCTCTCTGTATACTTTCCGTATGATTTTCATCGTCTTCCACGGGAAAGAACAAATTCATGCTCATGCAGGGAAGGGGATTACCCACCACCTGCCGCTGATTGTGCTGCTGATTCTCTCTACCTTTGTGGGCGCAATGATTGTTCCGCCATTGCACGGTGTTCTGCCTGAAACCACTGAGCTTGAGCACGGTCGCGTACTGATGCTTGAAATCACCTCTGGTGTCGTGGCGATTGCCGGCATCCTGATTGCCGCATGGCTGTGGCTGGGCAAACGCACGCTGGTGACGTCCATTGCTAACAGTGCGCCGGGCCGTCTGCTGGGTACCCTGGTGGTACAACGCATGGGGCTTCGACTGGTTGTACGATCGCGTCTTCGTTAAGCCGTTCCTGGGCGTTGCCTGGCTGCTGAAACGCGATCCGCTGAATGCCTTGATGAACATCCCGGCGATTCTGTCCCGCTTTGCAGGCAAAGGTCTGCTGCTTAGCGAGAACGGCTATCTGCGCTGGTATGTGGCATCCATGAGCATCGGTGCAGTCGTGATTCTGGCACTGCTGATGGTATTGCGTTGAGTTTGTAGGCCGGATGGCGCTGCGCTTATTCGGCCTATAAATCCATAGATAATTTTAGAAATCGTTGAAAATCTGTTCCTGAAGTACAGGCGTCATCGGCGAAGTCAGACCGGAGACCGCCAGCGCAGAGCAACCGGAGCGTACTGAAGTACGTGAGGATTGCGAGCACTGCCGGGATTTGGGCTGACGAGTGAGATAGCCTGAGCAGGAGTAAATATAAGGGACATACTTAGCTATGTTATTACCCTGGTTGATATTAATCCCCTTTATCGGTGGATTCCTCTGCTGGCAGACCGAACGCTTCGGCGTGAAGTTGCCGCGCTGGATCGCGCTGATTACCATGGGACTGACGCTGGCGCTTGGTCTGCAACTGTGGTTGCAGGGCGGCTATTCACTGACGCAATCTGCCGGTATCCCGCAGTGGCAGTCGGAGTTTTTACTCCCCTGGATCCCACGCTTTGGCATCAATATTCATTTAGCGCTGGACGGATTGTCCCTGCTGATGGTGGTGCTGACCGGTTTCCTTGGCGTGCTGGCGGTACTCTGCTCCTGGCGTGAAATTGAAAAATATCAGGGCTTCTTCCACCTGAACCTGATGTGGATCCTGGGCGGTGTTATCGGCGTGTTCCTCGCCATCGACCTGTTCCTGTTCTTCTTCTTCTGGGAAATGATGCTGGTGCCGATGTACTTCCTGATCGCACTCTGGGGCCACAAAGCCTCCGACGGGAAGACGCGTATTACTGCAGCCACCAAGTTCTTCATCTATACCCAGGCGAGTGGTCTGGTGATGCTGATTGCGATTCTGGGGCTGGTGTTTGTTCACCACAGCGCGACCGGCGTCTGGACCTTCGACTATCAGGACCTGCTGAAAACGCCAATGTCTTCCGGCGTGGAATATCTGCTGATGCTGGGCTTCTTCATCGCCTTTGCGGTGAAAATGCCAGTGGTTCCGCTGCACGGTTGGTTGCCGGATGCGCACTCACAGGCACCGACAGCCGGTTCTGTCGACCTGGCGGGCATCTTGCTGAAAACCGCCGCCTACGGTCTGCTGCGTTTCGCGCTGCCGTTGTTCCCGAACGCTTCGGCGGAGTTTGCGCCTATCGCGATGTGGCTGGGTGTGATTGGTATCTTCTACGGCGCGTGGATGGCATTCACTCAGTACGATATCAAACGTCTTATCGCGTATACCTCCGTTTCCCACATGGGCTTCGTACTGATTGCTATCTATACCGGCAGCCAGTTGGCTTATCAGGGTGCGGTTATCCAGATGATTGCACACGGTCTGTCCGCTGCCGGTCTCTTCATTCTGTGTGGTCAGTTGTACGAACGACTGCATACCCGTGATATGCGTATGATGGGTGGACTCTGGAGCAAGATTAAATGGCTGCCAGCCCTCTCCATGTTCTTTGCAGTCGCGACGCTGGGGATGCCGGGTACCGGTAACTTCGTTGGCGAATTTATGATTCTGTTCGGCAGCTACCAGGTCGTTCCGGTGATTACCGTTATCTCAACCTTTGGTCTGGTATTCGCATCTGTTTATTCACTGGCGATGCTGCATCGCGCTTACTTCGGTAAAGCGAAAAGCGAGCTGGCCAGTAAAGAGTTGCCAGGGATGTCACTGCGCGAGTTGCTGATGATTTTGTCGCTGGTTGTACTTCTGGTACTGCTTGGCTTCTATCCGCAGCCGATTCTGGATACTTCGCATTCCGCGATGAGCAATATCCAGCAGTGGTTTGTTAATTCTGTTTCTACTACAAGGCCGTAAATCGCCATGACAATAACTCCACAACACCTGATTGCGCTGCTGCCGCTGCTGATCGTCGGATTGACGGTGGTGGTTGTGATGCTCTCCATTGCGTGGCGACGCAACCATTTCCTGAATGCCACGCTTTCAGTGGTTGGCCTGAACGTCGCGTTAGTCTCCCTCTGGTTTGTTGGCCAGGCAGGAGCAATGGACGTCACGCCGCTGATGCGCGTTGATGGCTACGCCATGCTTTACACCGGGTTGGTACTGTTGGCGAGCCTCGCCACCTGTACCTTTGCTTATCCATGGCTGGAAGGCTACAACGACAACAAAGAAGAGTTCTATCTACTGGTGCTGATTGCCGCACTGGGTGGGATCCTGCTGGCCAATGCGAACCATATGGCCGCCTTGTTCCTTGGTATCGAGCTTATCTCTCTGCCGTTGTTTGGTCTGATTGGCTACGCGTTTCGTCAGAAACGTTCGCTGGAAGCGAGTATCAAGTACACCATCCTGTCAGCGGCGGCGTCTTCGTTCCTGCTGTTCGGTATGGCGCTGGTTTACGCGCAGTCCGGTAACCTGTCGTTTGTTGCGTTGGGCAAAAGCCTTGGCGGTACCGTGCTCCATGAACCGCTGCTGCTCATCGGTCTGGGTCTGATGATCGTTGGCCTGGGCTTCAAACTTTCACTGGTTCCGTTCCACTTGTGGACGCCAGACGTGTATCAGGGTGCTCCGGCCCCGGTTTCAACCTTCCTGGCGACGGCGAGCAAAATCGCTATCTTCGGTGTAGTGATGCGTCTGTTCCTCTACGCACCGGTCGGTGACAGTGAAGCCGTTCGCCTGGTATTGGGGCTTATCGCCTTCGTTTCCATTATCTTCGGGAACCTGATGGCGCTGAGCCAAACCAATATCAAGCGTCTGCTCGGTTACTCCTCTATCTCTCACCTCGGTTATCTGCTGGTGGCCCTGATTGCCCTGCAGAGCGGTGAGATGTCGATGGAAGCGGTGGGTGTCTATCTGGCCGGTTACCTGTTCAGCAGTCTCGGTGCGTTCGGTGTCGTGAGTCTGATGTCCAGCCCGTATCGTGGCCCGGATGCAGAATCACTCTACTCCTACCGTGGTCTGTTCTGGCACCGTCCGATTCTGGCTGCCGTGTTGACAGTGATGATGCTGTCGCTGGCCGGTATCCCGATGACGCTGGGCTTTATAGGTAAGTTCTACATTCTGGCGGTCGGTGTGCAGGCACACCTGTGGTGGTTGACCGGTGCCGTTGTTCTTGGCTCCGCAATTGGCCTCTACTACTACCTGCGTGTTGCCGTGAGCCTGTACCTGAATGCACCGCAACAGCTGACCCGCGATGCGCCATCTAACTGGCAGTACAGCGCCGGTGGTATCGTGGTGCTGATCTCCGCGTTGTTGGTGCTGCTGCTCGGTATCTATCCGCAGCCGCTCATCTCGTTGGTTACGCTGGCGACGCCGCTGATGTAAGGGTTCTGAGCCAATAAAAAACCGCCGAATTCGGCGGTTTTTTTATGCTCTGAAGACAGGTTGCAAACTATTTTGCCAGCAGCGGCTTCGACATGATTTGCTGACCACTTACCAGCGGTCCGCTGATGCGGCTCGCGGAACGCTCAAGCACTTCCTGAATCACCGACGACAGCTCATTGATTTCAAATTTGGCCACGTAGCCGTCAGCCTGCACTTTACGCACATGGTCTTCGTTAGCGCTACCGGATAGCGAAGAGTGAATCACCACCGGGATCTGCTTCAGGCGCGGATCGCTTTTGATCAAACGCGTCAGGGTGAAACCGTCCATTTCCGGCATCTCAAGATCAGTCAGCACCATTGAGATCTTATCGCTGATAGGCACACCTTCGGCATCGGCCTGCTTGCTCAGCACCTGAATGCGTTCCCAGGCATCTTTACCCGTGATGTGCATGGTGTTCGGGATTTGCATCGCCTGCAGACCTTTGTCGAGCATGGCGCGCGCCACTTTCGAGTCTTCCGCCACAATCGCCACAGCACCGGGTTTGATATTGAACTTCTTGTCAGGAATGTGGTTACCGTGCAGGTCATGATCCGCCGGGGAGATATCGTAAAGAATCTGCTCAACGTCCAGTACCATAGCCAGGTTATTACTGTCTTTATCTTCATCCAGACAGGCAATACTGGTGATGTACTGACCGTTAATGGCCTTCTCCGCCGTGTGAACCTGTTTCCAGTCCAGACGGATGATGTTCTCAACGGATTCCACTGCGAATGCCTGGATGCTGCGGGCGTACTCAGTAATCAACAAAATGTTGAGGCCCGTTTCGGGTTTGCAGCCTGCAACGGCAGCGAGATCGATAACCGGGATTACCTGATCGCGAATATTTACCATGCCCATCAATGGCGGTTTCATCCCGGCAGGACGGGTGAAGGTCGGCATAGGCACAATTTCGCGCAATTTAAATACGTTTATGCCGAAAAGCTCTGACTTCGCATCATTCTGTGAGGCACCAAGTCTGAACAGCAATAACTCGAAACGGTTCGACAGGGTAAGATTCGCCCTGTCATCAATATCTTTCTGGAAATTATCCATCGTGCCCTCAATGTGAAGTGCCTGCGTTAAAACTGTTATCGGCACATTGCGCAAAAAGTAGAGTGCGCAATATCACATCACAAAGGAACAATATGAAAATCTTCTGCGAGCAGGGTTTTCGGGAAGATTGCCTGGCATTCGGCGAGTAGCTGGCGACTCCCTGCTTCATCGTAACGTGAACTGAGATGGGTAATGATCAGTTGACTGGCACCAGCATCGAATGCCAGTTGCGCTGCCTGACGCGAAGAGCTGTGTCCGCGGCTATTGGCTTTCTCTTCCATTGCCTGCTCAAGGGTAGCTTCGTGCACCATGAGATCGACATCGCGAGCCAGCGCATGTGCTGAAGGGCAGGGGGCGGTATCGCCAAAAATGGCCAGTTTCTTTCCGGGCTCTGCCGGAGCAAGAAAGTTGACACCGTTGATGATGCGGCCATCACTCAGGGTGACGGTTTCGCCATTTTTGAGTTTCTGGAACAAAGGGCCGGGCGTCACGCCTTGGGCAATCAACGCCTGTGCATCCAGGGCACCGGGTTTATCGTGCTCCTCAATACGATAGCCGTAGCATTCAACAGGGTGATTGAGCGCGTGTGCCGTCACTTTGCGTATACCGTCATCCATTATCAGTCCTTCGCTAATTTCTTCGACCGTTAGCGGGTAATCGGTCCAGGATCCGCTTAGTCGCAGCGCGGTATCGACAAACTCCTTCACGCCCTTTGGCCCGTAAATCGTCAGCGGCTGAAGATTACCCGCCATCGAACGACTGCACAGCAGCCCTGGCAGCCCGAACAGATGATCCCCATGCAGATGGGTAATGAATATTTTGTCCAGCTTACCGGGGTTGAACGCCGTTCTTAACATTTGATGTTGCGTGCCTTCACCGCAGTCGAACAGCCATAGCCCGGCCTGGGTGGGGTGCTGAAGACTCAATAAAATAGCCGTGACGTTACGGGTGCGAGTGGGTACGCCAGCAGATGTGCCTAAAAAAATCAGTTCCACGGGGTAAGACGTCCTTTGCGTTTAAAGCGAATGTTTTAGTATAACGAGGTCACACATAATAAGGAGCACAACATGATTCGCTGGCAGGACCTGCACCACTCTGAATTAACCGTTGCGGAACTTTATGCGCTGCTGAAATTACGCTGCGAAGTATTTGTCGTCGAACAAACCTGCCCCTATCTGGATGTTGACGGTGATGACCTCGTTGGCGATAACCGACACCTGCTTGGCTGGAAAGAGGATCAACTGGTGGCGTATGCGAGGATTCTGAAAAGTGATGATGATCTGGAGCCAGTAGTGATAGGGCGAGTGATTGTGAGCAACGCCGTTCGCGGTGAAAAACTGGGGTTTGCGCTGATGGAACGGGCGGTAGATTCTAGCCTGCAACACTGGCCGCAGCACGCATTGTATCTGGGGGCGCAGGCTCATCTACAACAATTCTACGGGCGTTTCGGTTTTGTTGCTGTTACCGAAATCTACGATGAAGATGGCATCCCACACGTCGGAATGGCACGGGAAGCCCATCAGGCGTAACCCGTAAGATTGTCTATAGTTTAGCGGACAGGTTCATAACATGGAGATAACTGATGTCTAATCAATTTTATGATTCACGTATCGATGACGACCTGGCTTTGCTGAGCGAAACGCTGGAAGAAGTCCTGCGCTCATCCGGTGACCCTGCAGATCAGAAGTATATTGAGTTGAAGGCACGTGCGGAGCAAGCGCTGAACGAAGTGAAACACCGCATCAGCAACGCGTCGGATACCTATTACTACCGGGCGAAAAAAGCGGTGTATCGTGCCGATGATTACGTGCATGAAAACCCCTGGCATGGCATTGGCGTAGGTGCTTCTGTCGGTCTGGTGTTAGGCCTGCTGCTGCGCCGTTAAACAAAAAATCCCCTCCCTCAACGGGGGTACTGCTATTTATGGCATACACCCCGTATAATATGCGGTTTTTAACAGGGAGGGGGTTGCGTGCATTCTATTTCTGTTGCGCTGGAACACTTGTTCGAAAAACTATCAGGCGATTTTGCGCATTCGCCAGGCCTGCTTATCTTTGATGTTCCCTTCGCCCTGAATGATGCCTTCGACCCGCTCACCTGGATGGCGAGTCAGTCCTGTTTTCCGCAATTTTACTGGCAACAGCGTAGCGGTGAAGATGAAGCTGCCGCACTGGGCGCACTGCAACAATTTTCCTCTTTGCCATTGGCTCAGCAGTTCCTGCGTGAATACCCTGAATACAATCTGCGCGTCTATGGTTTGAATGCTTTCACGCCTGAACATGGGGCACTGTTTTTACCGCGGCTGGAATGGCGTCGTGATGGTGGACAGGCCACCCTTCGGCTGATTGTCCTGAGCGATAGCTCTCTGTATAACGACGCACAATGCGCCAAAGATTTTCTCTCTTCGCTGGTCAGCACGAAAACCCTTCCTGACCTCCACCAACCGCTGCTTGAACAATCTCATACGCCTGACAAGCGCGGATGGGAACGGCTCGTTACACAGGCGACCGAATCGATTGCACGTGGTGAGATGGAGAAAGTCGTGCTGGCTCGCACCACGGATCACCGTTTCTACCGACCCGTTAATGCCGCCTCATTGATGGCAGCCAGCCGCCGTTTGAACCATCATTGTTTCCACTTCTATATGGCGTTTAATGAGCAGCAGGCCTTTTTAGGTTCGACTCCGGAACGCTTGTGGCGTCGGCGGGGAACGGCACTGCGCACCGAAGCGCTGGCCGGGACGGTTGCCGGTCATCAGGATGACCTTAAAGCGCAAGCGCTCGGAGAATGGTTAATGGCAGACGACAAAAACCAGCGCGAGAATATGCTGGTGGTGGAGGATATCTGCCAGCGATTGCAGCGCGTAGTGGCGTCATTGGATGTACTGCCGCCGCAGATTGTACGACTGCGTAAGGTACAGCATCTGCGCCGCTGCATCTGGACGGAACTGGAAAATGAAGATGATGCACAGTGCCTGTCACTGCTCCAACCTACAGCGGCCGTTGCCGGGTTACCGCGTCAGATCGCTCGTGAGTTCATTCAACAGGCAGAGCCTTTTGAACGTGAATGGTATGCCGGTTCGGCCGGGCATCTCTCCTTACGCGAAAGTGAATTTTGCGTTGCACTACGTTGTGCAAAGATAAGCGGTGATAATGTTCGATTGTATGCGGGGGCGGGAATTGTGGCAGGTTCCGACCCGGCACAAGAGTGGCAGGAGATCGAAAATAAGGCGGCAGGATTGCGATCTTTATTATTAATGTCGCACGCATAACCGACCCATATCAAAAATCTATTGTTTTCGATTCTTTATACTGAACCGCATTATTGATACCGGACAAATTTATGTCAGTGAGTGCCTTTAACCGACGCTGGGCTGCGGTGATCCTCGAAGCCTTAACGCGCCATGGCGTGCGCCATGTTTGTATTGCCCCTGGCTCCCGTTCTACGCCTTTGACCCTGGCGGCGGCTGAGAATCCAGCGTTTATTCGCCATACACACTTTGATGAGCGTGGATTAGGGCATCTTGCACTCGGGCTTGCGAAAGCGAGCAGCTCCCCAGTCGCCGTGATTGTGACCTCCGGAACGGCGGTGGCAAACCTCTACCCGGCGCTGATTGAAGCCAGCCTGACCGGTGAAAGATTAATTCTGCTTACGGCTGACAGGCCGCCCGAGTTAATAGACTGCGGCGCGAATCAGGCGATTCGCCAGCCCGGTATTTTTTCTACCCATCCCTCACAGTCTCTGGCCTTACCCCGTCCCTCGCAGGACATTCCTGCCCGTTGGTTGATTTCAGCAATTGATAACCTGGTGGGTTCATCCCTTGTCGGTGCAGTGCACATCAACTGTCCGTTTGCTGAACCGCTGTACGGCGAAATGGATGAAACGGGTCTTAGCTGGCAACAGGCTCCGGGAGAATGGTGGCAGGATGATAAACCCTGGCTGCGCGAAGATTTGCAAACCGGCAGCGCTGCCCAGCGTGACTGGTTTTTCTGGCGGCAAAAGCGGGGGGTGGTTGTCGCCGGCCGCATGAGCGCGGCTGAAGGTAAGCTGGCCGCTGCCTGGGCTAAAACCCTCGGCTGGCCGTTAATCGGTGATGTACTGTCCCAGACCGGTCAGCCGCTGCCGTGCGCCGATTTGTGGCTGGGTAATGCGCGTGCCGTGACCGAACTTCAGCAGGCACAAATTGTAGTGCAACTGGGGGGGAGCCTGACAAGCAAACGTCTGTTGCAGTGGCAGGCAACCTGCGAGCCTGAAGAGTACTGGCTGGTTGACCTGATGCCGGGGCGGTTGGATCCAGCGCATCACCGTGGTCGTCGATTGACGTCACGCATTGCTGATTGGCTCGCTGCACATCCTGCAGAAGTAAGCCCCCCCTGGTGTGTTGAACTCCCGCGGTTATCAGCGCAGGCCTGGGAAGCGGTGGCCGAGCGCCGGGAATATTTCGGTGAAGCGCAACTGGCGCATCGTCTGGCAACTTATTTACCGGACCAGGGGCAGTTATTCCTCGGTAACAGCCTGGTGGTCCGTCTTGTTGACGCATTGGGGAAAATTCCGGCGGGTTATCCGGTTTACAGCAACCGTGGGGCCAGCGGCATTGACGGCCTTATCTCAACGGCTGCGGGGGTGCAGCGCGGCAGTGCGAGACCCACGCTGGCTCTGGTGGGCGATCTCTCAGCCCTTTATGACCTCAACGCGCTGGCCTTGCTGCGCCAGGTGTCGGCCCCGTTTGTGCTCATTGTGGTGAACAACAATGGCGGGCAAATTTTCTCTCTGCTACCGACGCCGCAAAGTGAGCGCGAACAATTTTATCTGATGCCGCAGCATGTGCGTTTTGAGCACGCGGCGGCTATGTTTGGGCTGAAATATCACAGCCCAACCAACTGGCAGGAACTCGACGCGGCATTATCAAAAGCCTGGAGCCGACCGGGCACCACGGTGATTGAACTGGTGGTGAACGATACGGATGGCGCGCAAACGCTACAAAGCCTGTTGGCGCAGGTCAGCCAGTTTTGATGCTTCATGCGCAGGTTGAAAACGCCCATGCCTCCGGGCCGTGGTTGGTTTTTCTGCACGGCTTCTCTGGCGATAGCCGCGAGTGGCAGGAGGTAGGTGAACGATTTGCTGATTACCCGCGTCTTTATGTCGATTTGCCAGGGCATGGCGGTTCAGCCGATGTCGTGGTGACGACATTTGCACACCTGCGTGATCTACTGTTCAGTACCTTAAATAGTTACAACATACTTAGATTCTGGCTGGTCGGGTATTCGCTTGGCGGCAGGGTGGCGATGGATTTTGCCTGCCAGCACCCCGCAGGGTTATGCGGACTGGTGGTGGAAGGGGGGCATCCTGGGTTGGTTGATGAGAGTGAACGTGATTCACGCATGATTTCCGACCAACGCTGGGCAGACAGATTCCGTACTGAGTCATTAAGCACAGTGTTTGCCGACTGGTATCAGCAGCCTGTATTTGCCTCACTCTTGCCAGAGCAACGTCGCGCTCTGGTCGAGCTACGCGGCCAGAATAACGGCAAAGCGCTGGCGTCCATGCTGGAAGCCACTTCCCTGGCGGTACAGCCTGATTTCCGGGATGCGCTGCGACAATGTACGTTTCCTGTTCATTATTTATGTGGTGAGTTTGACAGCAAGTTCCGTGCTCTGGCGACAGAGGTTGCCGCACGTTGTCATCTCATTGTTGCTGCCGGACATAACGCGCACCGGGATAATCCCGATGCTGTAGCCGCTTGTCTGGCTCAAATTCTGCGTCTCGATATAAAGGGCAAACTATGATCTATCCTGATGAAACCATGCTTTATGCGCCGATTGACTGGCAGGACTGTTCTGAGGGTTTTAACGACATTCGTTATCACAAATCCAAAGACGGCATTGCAAAAATCACCATTAATCGTCCGGAAGTGCGTAATGCGTTTCGTCCGTTAACCGTCAAAGAGATGATTCAGGCGCTGTCCGATGCGCGCTATGATGATGATATCGGGGTGATTATTCTGACTGGCGAAGGTGAAAAAGCCTTCTGCTCCGGCGGCGACCAGAAAGTGCGTGGCGACTACGGCGGATACAAAGATGATTCCGGTGTTCACCACCTGAACGTGCTCGATTTTCAGCGTCAGATCCGCACCTGTCCAAAACCCGTGATTGCTGCTGTTGCGGGCTACTCTATCGGTGGTGGTCACGTACTGCACATGATGTGCGACCTGACCATTGCTGCTGAAAACGCAATTTTCGGCCAGACTGGCCCGAAAGTCGGCTCCTTCGACGGCGGCTGGGGCGCGTCTTATATGGCTCGTATTGTCGGGCAGAAAAAAGCCCGCGAAATCTGGTTCCTCTGCCGTCAGTACGATGCGAAAGAAGCACTGGATATGGGCCTGGTCAACACCGTGGTCCCGGTGGCTGAACTGGAACGTGAAACCGTACGCTGGTGTCGCGAAATGCTGCAAAACAGCCCGATGGCGCTGCGCTGCCTGAAAGCGGCTCTGAATGCCGATTGCGATGGGCAGGCTGGTCTGCAGGAACTGGCAGGTAATGCCACCATGCTGTTCTACATGACGGAAGAAGGGCAAGAAGGCCGCAACGCGTTCAACGAAAAACGCCAGCCTGACTTCAGTAAATTTAAACGGAATCCATAATGCGCAGTGTGCAGGTTTACCGCTGGCAGATTCCAATGGACGCGGGTGTGGTGCTGCGTGAGCAGAGACTGAAAACCCGCGACGGACTGTTCGTGCATTTACAGGACGCCGAACGTGAAGGCTGGGGCGAAATTTCACCCCTGCCGGGATTCAGCCATGAATCGCTTGAAGAGGCAACGGTGGCAGCCCTGAGCTGGGCTAAGGCCTGGCAACAAGGGCATGAGCCTGGACTCCCCGGGTTGCCATCTGCCGATTTTGGTCTTAGCTGTGCGCTAGCGGAACTGCACAATACCTTGCCGCAGGCGGCGAATTACCGCGCTGCGATGCTCTGTACTGGCGATCCGGATGAGTTGTTTGTTGCCCTTGCCGCCATGCCTGGTGAAAAAGTGGCAAAAATGAAGGTGGGGTTGTACGAAGCGGTGCGTGACGGGATGGTGGTCAATCTTATGCTGGAAGCCATCCCGGATTTGCGGCTTCGTCTTGATGCTAACCGCGCCTGGACGCCGCTCAAAGCGCAGCAATTCGCCAAATACATCAATCCGGCCTATCGCAGCCGTATTGCTTTTCTTGAAGAACCTTGCAAGACCCGCGAGGAATCAAGCGCTTTCGCTCTCGAAACGGGTATTGCTATCGCCTGGGACGAAAGTTTACGTGATGAGGGCTTCGTCTTCGAAGCGCAGGAGGGCGTGCGTGCCGTGGTCATTAAGCCAACCCTGACCGGAAGCCTGGAGAAGGTGCAGGCGCAGGTTGCCGCGGCCAGAGCATCAGGACTTGAGGTGGTCATCAGTTCTTCTATTGAGTCGAGTCTTGGGCTGACGCAGCTTGCACGCATTGCTGCCTGGTTGACACCAGAGAGTATTCCTGGCCTCGACACGCTTAATCTTATGCAAGCGCAGTTGCTGCGCCGCTGGCCGGGTTCTCAGTTGCCTTGCCTGCAGATTGATGCGCTGGAGCCGTTGTTATGATCTTCAGCGACTGGCCATGGCGTCACTGGCGTGATGTGCGCGGCGAAACGACGGCGCTGCGTTTACATAGTGAGGCGCTAAGCTGGCGTGATCTGTGCGCGCGTATTGATGCGCTGGCCAGTGGATTTCGCGCCCAGGGTGTAGGACCCGGTGAAGGGGTGATGCTGCGTGGCAAAAACCATCCTCATACCTTGCTAGCCTGGCTGGCACTGCTGCAGTGCGGTGTGCGTGTGCTACCGGTCAACCCGCAGCTTCCTTCTTCTTTGCTTGATGAACTCCTTCCTTCACTGACGCTGCAATTCGCAGTGAATCTTGCAGATGACGCGCAGCATGCCGGGCTGAAGGCGCTTGAACTTTGTGAAGCTACCGGGGTGTACGATGCGGGCTGGCAGCCAGAGCGTCTGGCGTCGATGACCCTGACATCGGGCTCGACAGGGTTGCCAAAAGCGGCAGTACACACCTGTGCTGCGCACCTTGCCAGCGCGCAAGGGGTGTTGTCTCTGATCCCGTTTATGTCCGAGGATGACTGGTTGCTGTCGCTGCCGTTGTTCCATGTTTCCGGGCAGGGGATACTCTGGCGCTGGCTGCTGGCAGGCGCAAAATTAACGGTCTCCGATAAACCTCTGGCGGCCGCGTTGCAGGGCTGCACCCATGCGTCGCTGGTGCCGACGCAGCTTTGGCGCTTGCTTAACGAGGGAGAATCCATCTCTCTCAAAGCAGTGCTACTGGGTGGCGCGTCAATTCCCGTTGACCTGACGAATCATGCCAGAGAGCGGGGTATCAGTACCTGGTGCGGGTATGGGCTGACAGAGTTTGCTTCAACCGTTTGTGCCAAAGCCGCGGATGGTGAGCCGGATGTCGGTTTTGCGCTACCCGGACGAGAGGTTCGCATTGTTGACGGTGAAGTCTGGCTGCGTGCGACCAGCCTGGCCTGCGGTTACTGGCGTAATGGCATGCTGCATCCACTGGTGAATGACAGTGGCTGGTTTGCCACTCGCGATCGCGGAGTGCTTGCTGGCGATTGTCTGACTATCCTCGGACGACTGGATAATCTGTTTTTCAGTGGTGGAGAGGGTATTCAGCCTGAAGAAGTGGAACGCGTTATCGCCGGGCATCCTGACGTCCGGCAAGTCTTCGTGGCGCCGATTGACGATCGTGAATTTGGTCAACGGCCGGTTGCCATCGTGGAGGGTCATGATGTGCTCAACATCAGTGAGCTTGAAGCCTGGGCGCGTCAGAAACTGGCCCGTTTTCAACAACCCGTGGCGTGGTTAGCGATGCCGGAACATCTCTCCCAGGGCGGCATTAAAATTTCCCGACGTGCGCTGCAGGAGTGGGTCGCGACACAGGCTGGCAGATGATTTTTTGCGCGTCGCTTTCCAGTCTATAAGTGCTGCTCTGTCAGCTTATCAGGTCAGTGTTAGTCTCCCTGAACAGTATTCCGTTTTCAGGGACGAAGATGAAACACCGCTCAGGGATGTCAGTGCATGATGCACTTTTCAAACGATTTCTCACCCATAAAGAGACCGCACAGGACTTTCTGTCTATCCATTTACCAGCCCATCTGCGGGAACACTGTGACCTCGACACGTTAAAGCTGGAATCCGGAAGTTTCGTGGATGACGACCTGCGAGCCTGTTATTCAGATGTTTTGTACTCTTTACGGATGCGTGACAAACCTGCGTACCTGTATGCGTTGATAGAACATCAAAGTTCTCCGGACAGGCATATGGCTTTTCGACTAATGCGTTACTCGGTGGCGGCTATGCAGCGTCATCTTGATGTGGGGAATACGCCACTGCCTTTGGTCATTCCCATCCTTTTTTACCATGGACGTGTGAGTCCTTATCCCTGGTCGTTATGCTGGCTGGATGAATTTGACGATCCTGCACTTGCTGGTCTGCTTTACAACGCAGCGTTCCCAATCGTCGACGTGACGGTGATACCCGACGAGCAGATTCTGGAGCATCGGCGTGTTGCATTACTGGAGTTGCTGCAAAAGCATATCCGCCAGCGGGATTTGAGCCTCGTTCTGGACAAACTGGTCACCACTTTGTCGCTGGGATACACTACCGCTCAGCAATTGCACACCGCCATGCATTATCTGATCAGCACCGGAAACACACCCACGCCAGTTGATTTTCTACGCCAACTGGCCCTGCGAACTCCGCAACATAAGGACACGTTGATGACCATTGCAGAACATCTGGAAGAACTGGGAAGACGTAAAGGTTTTCGTCAGGGGAAAAAGGAAGGCCTTAATGTCGGGCTAAAAGAGGGGCAAAAGGCAGAGGCGTTACGCATTGCCAGCCACATGCTAAGCAGCGGGTTTGATAAGGCGCTGGTGCTGCAAATAACCGGTTTAAGCGACGAGGATGTGGCGCACTTTCAGCATTGAGTGCGCCAGATGCCATGTTTTAGAGCAGACCTTTAAGCGCCAGGGTTCGGCGGGTGGCAACGTTCAAATCGTAGTGAGCCAACTCTGCTGGTTTTACCCACGCGTAAGCCTGAAACTCTTCGTTGATAGTGACATCGCGGTTGGTGCTGGTGCAGTCGAAAATCAGGTAAATCATATAGATTTCTTCTTTGCTGCCATCAGCATACGTCTTCACTCGTATGTCATCACTGAACGTCCAGGGCGTGATGGTTTCCAGAACCAACTTATCGCCTAACTCCTCCCGAACTTCCCGACGCAGCGCTTCTTCTATGCGTTCACCCGGTTCAACGCCGCCGCCAGAAAGAGCCCATTGTCCCGGAAAAACACCCCGATCATCGGCCATTTTGCAAAGCAGATAGCTGCCGTCGTTTTGAATCAGTGGGCATACAATTGTCCTTTGACGCATCGCTTAATCCTTACTTGTATGAGGGATTTGTTTATACCACTATCTTGTTGAAGATGCAGTTCATACCGTGAATGCTTTAAAAAGCGACAATTGGTGTAACAAATCATTTTTAGTTCACTCTTCACAAAAAAAAAGATCGTACAATCATCGACTTTGATTGTTGGATACTTTTGCGCGGAATATGGAAATGAAAAAGATTGCTTTTATGGGCGTTGCAGCTCTGATTCTGGCCTCTGCCGGTGCGAATGCAGTGAGTCTTAGCGGTCAGGTTGGTGAGCACTACACTAATATGGGTGTCGGTATGGGTACCGAAACCAGTGGCGTGGCGCTGAGTGGCAACTGGGCGCACAGTGATGACGACGGTGACATCGTGGGCCTGGGTCTGGGTTATAACATTCCCCTGGGGCCGTTTATGGGCACCGTTGGCGGCAAAGGAGTCTACCTTAACCCTAATTCAGGCAGCGAAGGTTACGCACTGGCAGTGGGTGGCGGTCTGGGCTGGCAGGTCAGCGATAGCTTCCGCGTATTCGGTGAGTACTACTACTCCCCGGACTCCCTTTCCAGCGGCGTGGAAAATTACAAAGAAGCCAATGCAGGTGCGCGTTTCACTATTTTCCGCCCACTCAGTGTTGAAGCCGGTTACCGTTATGTTGATATGACTGGTAAAGATGGCAAACGTGACAACACCGTAGCGGACGGCCCGTACGTGGGTGTGAACGCCAGCTTCTGATTGTTCTCTCCGGCGCGGCACCCGTCGCGCCAGTTTCTTACCTCCTTTCATCCTCTCATGCGGTATAGTGTTTTGACCTCTATTGCTGGAGAAAATAATGTTAAACGTGGAGATGCTGTCAACCGGCGATGAAGTGCTGCATGGACAAATTGTCGATACTAACGCAGCCTGGCTGGCAGATTTTTTCTTTAATCAGGGACTACCGTTAACCCGTCGCAATACCGTTGGGGACAACCTGAATGACTTGATCGCCATTTTGCGCGAACGCAGTGAACACTGCGATATTCTGATCGTCAACGGGGGCCTGGGCCCGACCAGTGATGACCTCAGTGCACTTGCCGCCGCAACCGCAAAAGGCGAAGAACTCGTCTTACACGAAGAGTGGCTCGCCCAAATGGAGCGCTTTTTTAGCGAACGCGGACGCGTCATGGCACCGAGCAACCGCAAACAGGCTGAAATTCCTGCGAGCGCCGAGCTGGTCGATAACCCGGTAGGGACTGCCTGTGGCTTTGCCGTGCAGCTTAACCGCTGCCTGATGTTCTTCACGCCAGGCGTTCCTTCTGAATTCAAAGTGATGGTTGAGAAGGAGATCCTGCCGCGTCTTCGTGCACGCTTTACGCTGCCGGAACCGCCGGTTTGCCTGCGATTGACCACCTTTGGCCGTTCTGAAAGCGATCTTGCACAAAACCTGGCGCATCTGACATTGCCGGAAGGTGTGGTGATGGGTTACCGCTCATCCATGCCGATTATTGAGCTTAAGCTCACTGGCCCTGCAGAACACAAGCAGGCGATGGAAGCAATCTGGCCTGAAGTTCAGCGGGTTGCAGGTGAAAGCCTCATTTTTGAAGGCACGGTTGGTCTGCCCGCTCTGCTTGCTCAACGACTACGTGAGCGCCAGCTCAGCCTGACGCTGAGTGAACAATTTACGGGTGGTCTGGTCGCATTGCAGCTTTCACGAGCTGGCGCACCGTTACTGGTTAGTGAAGTGTTACCGTCGCAGGACGAAGCCCTGTTACAGGCAGCACGTTGGGCAGCGGGTCTGCGCAATCGTCACCTGGCTGGGCTGGCGTTAACGGTCACGGGGCTTGAAGAAGAGTATTTGAATTTTGCGCTGGCGACGCCGGAAGGCACCCATGCCTTGCGCGTCAAATTTAACACTAACCGACATAGCCTGGCTGTACGTCAGGATGTGTGCGCCATGATGGCGCTGAACATTTTACGTCGTTGGTTGAACGACCAGGATGTTGCCAGCGACCACGGCTGGATCAACGTTGTTGAATCACTGTTCATCGAGTAATGTCATGCCCTCCCTGCCTCGGGAGGGCATTGCTGACTTACCGTAGTGCCTGCGCCAGGAGAGTAAAGGGATGTTCACAGCGTTTGCTGGTGGACATCTCAATTTGCCATTTACAGGTTTCGCAATCGCAAATGACCAGGTCTGCACCGCTCTCTTCGATCTGGCGGAATAGCGGCTCCCCGATAGCCTGTGACGTCGGGTAGTTCTCACTCTTAAAGCCATAGGTGCCTGCGATGCCACAACAGCGAGAATCCAGTACAGTCAACTCCAGCCCCGGAATACGTCGCAGAAGGTCGAGGGTGTAATGCGTCCAGCCCATTTTCTCCATGTGGCAGGGGGTGTGATAGACCACTTTTAGCGGCAGTTCGCGCAAAGGCAATTCAGCACCTTCAGCCAGTTTGCGCCACACCCAGCGGGTAGCCAGATCGATGTGCTGACGCAGGTGACGGTTGTCGACATCCAGCAAATGTGGGTATTCGTCTCTCAGCGTAAAGGTGCAGGTGGTCGAGGTGGCGATGACCTGCAGCCCATCTTCATTCACCCGTTGCTCAATGGCCTGCAGGTTGAACTCGGCCTGTTTTTTGGCTTTCTCGACATAGCCGTTGGCGATAAGCGGCACACCGCAGCATTTTTCCTTGTCCAGCAACTGCACGCCGATGCCCATGGCATTGAGCACCTTGAGCATGTCTTTGCCCAGTTGTGGGTTGTTGTAATTCACATAGCAACCATGAAAAAACGCCACCTGCTGGGTAAAATTTTTCTGTTGTTCAGCAACGGAACGATACCAGCGGCGGAACGTGCCACTTGAATATTTCGGCAGAGTGCGACGATGGTCTATTTTCAGTGCTGCGTCCAGCAACTGACGTACGGGCTTGAGCCCGGTTGCGGCGTTGACCAGCGGGGCAAAAGGCGTTGAAAGTGAACCCATCAAATCGGTATGACTGAGGATAGCATTGCGTAATGAGCGAGTATGTGGGGCGTACTGTGCTTTGGCGCGCTGGATAATATCACCAATTTTGACTCCTGAGGGGCAGGCCGTTTCGCAGCGTTTGCAGTTGGTGCAGTATTTCAGCGCCTCGTCGAACAATGCCGGATCTTTAAGTCGCAGACGTTCCCCATCTGGCCCCGATTGTTTTGGGCCTGGATAGTTGGGGTTAACGGCACTGACCGGGCAGACAGTGGTGCAGGCCGTGCATTTAATGCAGCTTTCAAACTGGGTTGTCGTCATTTCATCTCTCCTGACGCGCAAATCTGATCGGCAGCAAACAGTGCCGTTGTGGCACTGACACCACCACCACACCCATGCGCGATGGCGTCAAAACCACCAAGTACAGAACCGATGACGTACAGATTCTCTATATTTTCTCCGCCGCGTTGCGCGCGAAGTTTCTCGTCGGTTATCACGCCAAACTGCTGCCATGGCTGAGCATCGAAGACATCATCCCGGTACCAATGTTCACGTCCCTCACTCTGCAGTACATCCAGGCCAAATACGGTTTCGCGCACGCGTGTGCGTTCGGCGATCAACCCATTGCTGAAAAAACTACCGCTGGCGAGGACCACATGATCTGGCGTTAACGGAATGTCTTCGTGCTTGCGGGTCCAGAGCTTCGTCACTCGTCCCGTGTCAATATCGGCATTAATGACCTCGTCTCCCGGCATCCAGGTGCCACCACTGCGAACAAAACGTTGCTGTAAAAGGTACTGCATACGCGTGCCGGGTACAGAGGGGGGCAGGGTAGGGAGCAAGAAAACAGGGCAGGAGAGTTTCTGATTGAGTTGCTCGAAAACTTCACAGTTCTCCAGGCCAAAACAGGCAGGAACATAGAGCATATCGTAGCTGCGACTCAGCGGCAGGAGGGCGCGGTAGAGCTCAGAAAAGTTATCCGGTTTGTCCAGTAAACGGGCGATGTTCACCGCCCGGAATTCACTCGGGTTGTCGCGCAGTTTGTCCAGTACCGGTAATTCAATCTCTTCAGCGGTGGCGTTTATGCCGCGTTTTCGCAATGAGGCCGCGGCCAGGGGGGGCTGGAAGTCCAGAAAACCGCTAATGCCGACGACGCCGATGGTCCGACTGGCATCAGGTCTGAGTGGAATCTCTATTGGGCTAAGCCACGCACGCCTGAAGGTACCCAGAGGGGTGACGCGCTGATGAGGCGTATCTACATCCCCTTGCAACGCCAGGCCGCAATCGGCCAGTAAGGTCTGGGTCAGTGTGGCGTAATGACGGACGCGTTTTGCTCCAAGCAGAGCATAAGGATGTGGGCTGTTCATGGCCTGCAAGGCTTCAATGCCCGCTGCAAGGTTTGTTACGGGCTCGCCACCGGGCAGATGCGAGAGTAGGTCGAGTGAACCAGAAGAGAAACTGAGTGCACTCTGTCCGCGGCTGATAATGGCGCAGTGCTGACCCTGCTCCTGAAGACGGATCCCACACAGTAATCCCGCCAGGCCACCGCCAATAATGACCGTATCAAATTTCATCGGTTGACTCCTTTTCCAGTCCACACAGTCCCTGATAGACCCAACGAGTGAATTCACTTTCTCGCAGTGCATCGCCCCAGGCGATGGGTTTCACCCCTTTCCAGCGTTCATTGAGGAAGGCCGATAGCTGGTCGATAGACTGCGTCTCGCTGGTGACCCGCAGACTGGCGAGCAGCCCGGCGGCACGGCAGGCACATAATTCTCCCTGGCAGGTCCCCATTCCCACACGGGTGCGGCGACGTAAATCCAGCAGCGACGTCACATTGAGATTTTCCACGGCATACTGCACCTCACCGGCCGTTACCGCCTCGCACTCGCAGACCAGGCTACGGTTGTGGCGATGGCTCCCCAGCCAGTCCGGAGTGCGATCGCCATGGCGATAGACTGCGGAACCACGTAGTGGCACGGGCAGAGAGATAATTTTTTGCAGCGTCTGTTCCGTAGGTTGTTGAGAACCCGGTAATGGGGTTGTGGCGGTGGTGCAGGTCGCGCTGTTATTCAGCTTGCGGCAGACCGCATCGGTCGCCCATTCCGCCATCAGACGGTAGGTCATCAGTTTACCGCCGGTGATGGTGATAAACCCTTCCATACCGTCACGCTCTGCATGATCGAGTAGCACGATGCCCCGGCTGACGTTTCGCCCGGTTGGGTCGTCGTCGCTGGCGACTAATGGTCGCACACCGGCATAGGCGCGCAGGATGCGTGTTTTTGCCATCCGTGGTGCCAGTTTCTCCCCTTCACGCAACAAAATGTCGACCTCTTCGGGGGTGACTCGGGTGTTGTCTATGTCGTTGTAATCAATGTGGGTGGATGTGGTGCCTATCAGTGAAATGGTGTCCCCAGGCACCAGAATGTCGGCGTCGGCAGGTTTGCGGCAGCGGTTAATCACATGCTGGTTGATGCGACTCTCCAGGATGAGCAGTGCGCCTTTTGCCGGGAACATGCGGATGCGCAAATCGGCATATTCGGCAATGTGCTGTCCCCAGATCCCGGCGGCATTCACCACCACGGGGGCATGTAATGTATAGACTTCGTGAGACTGAGGGTGACGAAGTTGCACCCCGGTCACTCTGTCACCGTGACGAACCAGACCACAGACTTCATGGCCGGTCAGGATAACCGCGCCGTGTTCACGCGCATCAAGCATATTACTGGCGGTTAAGCGGAAGGGATCGACAGTGCCGTCAGGTACGCGTACCGCGCCAATCAGTGCCGGATTGACGCTGGGCTCAATGCGTAGCGCCTCGGCAGGTGTGATGGCTTGCGCATTGATTCCTGCTTTCTGGCAGGCATCAATAAAGTGTTGCTGATATGCCATGTCATCCTCCGGCAAGGTAATAAACAGCCCGCCGGTGGGTTCAATACAGTGCCTGGCAATACGCTTGAGGATCTGGTTTTCAGCAATACATTCTCGCGCCGATTCGTTATCGGTCACCGCATAACGCGCGCCGCTGTGCAGTAAGCCGTGATTGCGGCCCGTCGCCCCGGTGGCAATATCATGCCGTTCAACCAGTGCGACGCGTAGCCCTCGTAGCGAACAGTCGCGGGCAATCCCGGCCCCGGTTGCACCACCGCCAATAATGATGACATCGAAGTCATTCGCATTGCTCATCGTCACGTCCTTCCACAGCGAAATCATTTTCATCATTTAGCCACACTGTCACTGTGGTTTGTTTGATATCGCGCATATTCGAACAAAAAACGAAAATTGAAAGCCTGTTTGATGCGTGAAATTGGAGCTTTGTCATAATTCTGTAACATAAACTGCGACAGTTGGTTCTTTCTTATTAGACTTTCCTTAATATTGCGGCCAAAGAAACACACTGTAGTTTCGTTTTCACTCATGACAGCCATAAATCATGAGAAATACACGCCACGGAGGCTAACATGCTGAGTATTTTTCGACCCGAAGCGCATCGGGACCGCGTTCCACCCGAACAGATTGACCCGTTGTACCGCCGCCTTCGCTGGCAGATTTTCTTTGGCATTTTCTTCGGTTATGCCGCGTACTACCTGGTGCGCAAGAACTTTGCTCTGGCTATGCCCTACCTGGTGGAGCAAGGGTTCTCACGTGGTGATTTGGGCTTTGCGTTGTCCGGCATTTCTATTGCCTACGGGTTTTCGAAATTCATCATGGGCTCGGTGTCGGATCGCTCGAATCCGCGCGTATTTCTTCCGGCTGGCCTGATCCTTGCGGCGGCAGTGATGCTGTTTATGGGGTTTGTGCCCTGGGCGACCTCCAGTATTGCCGTGATGTTTGTGCTGCTGTTTTTATGTGGTTGGTTCCAGGGGATGGGTTGGCCGCCATGCGGGCGTACGATGGTGCACTGGTGGTCGCAAAAAGAACGCGGCGGTATCGTGTCAGTCTGGAACTGCGCGCACAACGTGGGGGGCGGTATTCCTCCACTGCTGTTCTTGTTGGGGATGGCCTGGTTTAATGACTGGCGTGCGGCGCTGTATATGCCTGCATTCGGGGCGATCGTGGTGGCACTGTTTGCTTTCGCGATGATGCGCGATACACCGCAGTCCTGCGGCTTGCCGCCGATTGAAGAGTACAAAAATGACTATCCGGATGATTACAGCGACAAGGCAGAAGAGGAGTTAACGGCGAAGCAAATCTTCATGCAGTACGTCTTCCCGAACCGTCTGCTGTGGTACATCGCCATTGCTAACGTCTTCGTTTACCTGCTGCGTTACGGCATTCTGGACTGGTCACCGACCTACCTGAAAGAGGTGAAACACTTTGCGCTGGATAAATCCTCCTGGGCTTACTTCCTGTATGAGTATGCCGGGATCCCTGGCACCTTAATTTGCGGCTGGATGTCGGATAAAGTCTTCAGAGGCAACCGTGGTGCGACCGGTGTGTTCTTCATGACGCTGGTGACTATCGCCACCGTGGTGTACTGGTTGAACCCGGCGGGTAATCCCGGCGTCGATATGGCCTGTATGATTGTTATCGGCTTCCTGATTTACGGTCCGGTCATGCTGATTGGCCTGCACGCACTTGAACTGGCGCCGAAAAAAGCCGCCGGAACAGCAGCGGGCTTTACCGGCTTGTTCGGCTATCTGGGCGGATCTGTCGCAGCCAGCGCCATCGTCGGTTACACGGTCGATTTCTTCGGCTGGGACGGCGGCTTTATGGTGATGATCGGTGGCAGTATTCTGGCGGTGCTACTGCTGATTGTGGTGATGATTGGCGAACGCAAACATCATGCGGAAGTGGCGGCGAAGCGTCAGTAAGACAATAAAAAAGGGCCGTAAGGCCCTTTTTTACATCTCAATCTCGATATCGCCTTTTGCTCTGCAGCAGCAGGGCAAAATCTCATCGGGCTGAATAAACGCCAGTGGCTCGGTCAGCCAGTCCACCTGGCCTGAGACCAGACGGCAACGACAGGAGCCGCAATAGCCTTCGCGGCACTGGTACTCCACCGTCACACGGTGTGATTCAAGCGCCGCCAGCAGAGAAGGGTGCTCTTCCTGGCACAACAGCTGTGTGCCAGTCAGACGCAAGGTTACGCGAGTCATCAGAGCTGGAAGTTGCTCAGATCGTCAGTATCGACTTCAGCATCGATCTGACCGACCAGGTAGGAGCTGACTTCTACTTCCTGCGGTGCAACCTGCACGTTGTCAGACACCAGCCAGGTATTGATCCACGGAATCGGGTTAGAGCGGGTCTGGAACGGTAAGTCCAGGCCAACCGCCTGCATGCGGATGTTGGTGATGTACTCGATGTACTGCCACAGGATGTCTTTGTTCAGACCGATCATGGAGCCGTCACGGAACAGATACTCTGCCCACTCTTTCTCCTGCACCGCTGCCAGAACAAACAGGTCATAGCACTCTTGTTTGCACTCTTCGGCAATTTCCGCCATCTCCGGGTCATCCACACCGGAACGCAGCAGGTTCAGCATGTGCTGAGTGCCGGTCAGGTGCAGGGCTTCGTCGCGGGCAATCAGACGAATAATTTTGGCATTGCCTTCCATCAGTTCGCGCTCGGCGAATGCAAAGGAACAGGCAAAGCTGACATAGAAGCGAATGGCTTCCAGCGCGTTAACGCTCATCAGGCACAGGTACAGCTGCTTTTTAAGCGCACGCAGATTAACGGTAACGGTTTTGCCGTTAACTGTGTGCGTGCCTTCGCCCAGCAGATGCCAATAGCTGGTCATCTCAATCAGCGAATCGTAGTAGTGGGCAATACCTTCCGCACGTTTCTGGATCTGTTCATTGGTGACGATGTCGTCAAACACGATGGACGGATCGTTAACGATGTTACGGATGATGTGCGTGTAAGAGCGGGAGTGGATCGTTTCAGAGAACGCCCAGGTTTCCACCCAGGTTTCCAGCTCAGGAATCGAGATCAGCGGCAGCAGCGCGACGTTCGGGCTACGACCCTGAATAGAATCCAGCAGCGTCTGGTATTTCAGGTTGCTGATGAAGATATGTTTTTCGTGTTCCGGCAATGCCTGGTAATCGATGCGGTCGCGGGAAACGTCCACTTCTTCCGGACGCCAGAAAAAGGAGAGTTGCTTTTCAATCAGCTTTTCGAAGATGTCATATTTTTGCTGATCGTAGCGCGCCACGTTCACCGGCTGACCGAAGAACATTGGCTCCAGCAGCTGGTTATTTTTCGTCTGTGAAAAAGTGGTATAGGCCATTCGATGTGAGTCCTGTTATTGATTGTTCCCCTCACCCCAACCCTCTCCCCGAAGGGGCGAGGGAGAAGACCGCTCGGAGCAGTGGTCAGGGGAGGGTATGCATTATTAGATCTTACATGCACCGCTTTCGCAGCCATCATCCTGAATCGACGGAGCCAGATCGTCCTGCGCATCTTCAGCACCGTCACGGGTGTTCTGATAGTACAGGGTTTTAACGCCGAATTTGTAGGCGGTGAGCAAGTCTTTGAGCAACTGCTGCATCGGCACTTTTCCGGACGGGAAACGTGACGGATCGTAGTTGGTGTTAGCAGAGATCGACTGGTCGATAAATTTCTGCATGATGCCCACCAGTTGCAGGTAGCCGTCGTTGTTCGGCATTTCCCACAGCAGCTCGTAGTTGTTTTTCAGCAGCTCATAGTCCGGCACCACCTGACGCAGGATGCCATCTTTTGATGCTTTGATGCTGACATGACCGCGCGGCGGCTCAATGCCGTTGGTGGCGTTGGAGATCTGCGAAGAGGTCTCGGACGGCATCAGGGCAGAGAGGGTGGAGTTACGCAGACCGTGGGTTTTCACAGATTCGCGCAGTGCTTCCCAGTCATAATGCAGCGGCTCGCTGGTGATCGCATCCAGGTCTTTCTTGTAGGTGTCGATCGGCAGAATGCCTTTGGCATAGGTGGTTTCGTTGAACCACGGGCACGCACCTTGCTCTTTCGCCAGTTCGTTCGAGGCTTTCAGCAGGTAGTACTGAATAGCTTCAAACGTCTGGTGGGTCAGGTTATTGGCGCTGCCATCGGAGTAACGCTTACCGTTCTTCGCCAGCCAGTAGGCATAGTTGATCACGCCAATACCCAGCGTACGACGACCCATTGCACCGCGTTTGGCGGCCAGAATTGGGTAATCCTGGTAATCCAGCAGGGCATCCAGCGCGCGCACGGCCAGTACGGCCAGGTCTTCCAGTTCGTTCAGGTTTGAAATGGCACCCAGGTTGAACGCAGACAGCGTACACAGTGCGATTTCGCCGTTTTCGTCATTCACATCGTCCAGCGGTTTGGTCGGCAGGGCAATTTCCAGACACAGGTTGGACTGGCGCACTGGCGCGATGGCCGGGTCGAACGGGCTGTGGGTGTTGCAGTGGTCTACATTCTGAATATAGATACGTCCGGTTGATGCACGTTCCTGCATCATCAGAGAGAACAGCTCTACCGCTTTAACACGTTGCTTACGGATGCTGTCGTCTTTCTCATATTTCGTGTACAGACGTTCGAATTCATCCTGATCGGCGAAGAACGCATCGTACAAGCCCGGTACATCGGACGGGCTGAACAGGGTGATGTCTTCACCTTTCAGCAGACGGGTGTACATCAGTTTGTTGATCTGTACGCCGTAGTCCATGTGACGAACGCGGTTGCCTTCAACACCACGGTTGTTTTTCAGTACCAGCAGGCTTTCGACTTCGAGGTGCCACATCGGGTAGAACAGCGTGGCAGCTCCGCCGCGCACACCGCCCTGAGAGCAAGATTTCACTGCTGTCTGGAAGTGTTTGTAGAACGGAATACAACCGGTATGGAATGCTTCGCCGCCACGGATCGGGCTACCCAGCGCACGAATGCGACCGGCGTTGATGCCGATACCGGCGCGCTGAGAAACGTATTTCACGATAGCGCTGGAGGTGGCGTTAATTGAATCCAGGCTGTCACCACATTCGATCAGTACGCAGGAGCTGAATTGACGAGTAGGGGTACGAACGCCTGACATGATCGGCGTTGGCAGCGAGATTTTGAACAGGGAAACGGCGTCATAGAAACGCTTCACGTAGTCCAGACGGGTGTCGCGCGGGTAGCCGGAGAACAGGCAGGCCGCAACCAGCATATAGAGGAACTGCGCGCTTTCGTAGATTTCACCGGTGACGCGGTTCTGCACCAGGTATTTACCTTCGAGCTGTTTTACCGCCGCATAGGAGAAGTTCATGTCGCGCCAGTGGTCGATAAACCCGTCCATCTGCTTGAACTCTTCTTCCGTGTAGTCTTCCAGCAGATGCGTGTCGTATTTGCCCAGCTCAACCATTTTAACAACATGATCGTAGAGCGCAGGCGGTTCGAACTGACCGTAGGCTTTTTTACGCAGGTGGAAAATCGCCAGACGTGCGGCGAGATACTGGTAATCCGGTGCGTCACGGGAAATCAGATCCGCAGCGGCTTTGATGATGGTCTCATGGATATCAGAGGTCTTGATACCGTCATAAAACTGGATGTGGGAACGCAATTCCACCTGGGAGATGGACACATTGGTCAGCCCCTCTGCCGCCCAATCCAGCACCCGATGAATTTTGTCGAGATTGATGCGTTCTGTCGCGCCATCGCGCTTTGTCACCAGTAGACTCTGATTCATGTGAAATTTACCTGTCCGTGAGAAAAATATCCCCCCATTTATCCACAACTCAGCCTTGTGACTAACTCTGTGGATAAATACTATATATAGGGGGTTTTAGATAAGAGAAACGCTATATGGTGAGTATTCTAGTAAGGATTCTTTTGAGTACAAGAGTTGATTTTGACGTTAAATTCAGGTTGCAAAAGGGTAATAAACGCTAAGTCCTCGTCTCATAAGGCCTGGCGGGGATGTCAATATTCCATAAAAAAAAATGAAAATTTGATCAAACGCTGATTTCTTCATCGGGAGGAGAAGATTGCACAACATGATGTCGCGCAATCTTTATAAGAATACTGAATGACGTTAGTTGTTTTTAGCGGTTGTATGCAACATATAGTTAACATCCACACCCGGCGCAAGCTTAAAACTGTTCAGCAGAGGATTGTAGTGCAAGCCGGTGATGTGCTGCTCCTGTAGGCCGGTACTGGAAATCCAGGTTAACAACTCAGCGGGCTTAATAAACTTCTTCACGTCGTGCGTGCCCTTAGGCACCATCTTCAGCACATATTCTGCGCCTACTACTGCCATCAGCCAGGCTTTGGCATTACGGTTAATGGTAGAGAAGAAGACATGACCACCGGGTTTAACCAGTTGCGCGCAGGCGCGAACCACGGATTGTGGGTCGGGGACGTGCTCCAGCATCTCCATGCAGGTGACGACATCGTAGCGCTGCGGGTGCTTCGCAGCATGGTCTTCCACAGTCTCTTGCACATAATCGACAGCAATACCGGATTCCAGCGCGTGTAAGCGTGCCACCTGCAGCGGTTCGAAGCCCATATCCAGGCCGGTCACAGTCGCGCCTTCGCGGGCCATGCTTTCTGCCAGGATCCCACCGCCGCAGCCCACATCCAGCACGTTTTTACCAAACAGGCCGTCGGCACGTGCTGCGATGTAGCCAAGGCGCAGTGGGTTGATGCGATGCAAAGGCTTAAATTCACCTTCAAGATCCCACCAACGTGATGCCACCGCTTCGAATTTGGCAATTTCAGCGTGGTCAACGTTTTGAGCAACCGACGATTTTTCGGCATTCATGGGCGCAATGACTCCTTTTTTTTCAAGACCGTCGAGTATAACAGTCCGCAGGCGCGAATAAAGCGTTGTGCGGGGTCTTTCCATTTACCTGATTCATTACGGTTGTGTTATAATTTGCGACCTTTGAATCCGGGATACAGTAGAGGGATAGCGGTTAGATGAGCGACCTTGCGAGAGAAATTACACCGGTTAACATCGAGGAAGAGCTGAAAAGCTCCTATCTGGATTACGCCATGTCGGTCATTGTTGGCCGTGCGTTACCAGATGTCCGCGATGGCCTGAAACCGGTTCACCGTCGCGTACTTTACGCCATGAACGTATTGGGCAATGACTGGAACAAAGCCTACAAAAAATCTGCCCGTGTGGTGGGTGACGTCATCGGTAAATACCACCCTCATGGTGATACTGCCGTTTACGACACCATCGTTCGTATGGCACAGCCATTCTCCTTACGTTACATGCTGGTTGATGGCCAGGGTAACTTCGGTTCGGTAGACGGCGACTCCGCCGCAGCGATGCGTTATACGGAAATCCGTATGTCGAAAATCGCGCACGAGCTGATGGCCGATCTGGAAAAAGAGACCGTCGACTTCGTAGATAACTACGATGGCACGGAAAAAATCCCGGATGTGATGCCAACCAAGGTGCCAAACCTGCTGGTGAACGGCTCGTCCGGTATTGCTGTCGGTATGGCAACCAACATTCCTCCGCATAACCTGACGGAAGTGATCAACGGTTGCCTGGCCTACATCGACGATGAAGACATCAGCGTTGAAGGGCTGATGGAACACATCCCGGGTCCGGACTTCCCAACGGCGGCGATCATCAATGGTCGTCGTGGCATTGAAGAAGCGTACCGTACCGGTCGTGGCAAAATTTACATCCGCGCACGCGCGGAAGTGGAAGCGGACGCGAAAACCGGCCGTGAAACCATCATCGTGCATGAAATTCCGTATCAGGTGAACAAAGCACGCCTGATTGAGAAAATCGCCGAGCTGGTAAAAGAGAAACGCGTTGAAGGTATCAGTGCGCTGCGTGACGAGTCTGACAAAGACGGTATGCGCGTGGTCATTGAAATCAAACGTGATGCCGTTGGTGAAGTGGTTCTGAATAATCTCTATTCACAGACGCAGTTGCAGGTTTCCTTCGGTATCAACATGGTGGCATTGCACCATGGCCAGCCGAAGATCATGAACCTGAAAGACATTCTTTCCGCGTTTGTCCGCCATCGCCGTGAAGTGGTGACACGTCGTACCATTTTCGAACTGCGTAAAGCCCGCGACCGTGCGCACATCCTTGAAGCACTGGCTGTGGCCCTGGCGAACATTGATCCTATCATTGAACTGATCCGTCGTGCGCCGACTCCGGCTGAAGCGAAAGCGGGCCTGGTGGCACGCTCCTGGGATCTGGGTAATGTATCGGCGATGCTGGAACGTGCAGGCGATGATGCTGCGCGTCCGGAGTGGCTGGAGCCAGAGTTTGGCGTGCGCGATGGTCAGTACTACCTGACTGAGCAGCAGGCCCAGGCAATTCTGGATCTGCGTCTGCAGAAACTGACTGGCCTTGAGCATGAAAAACTGCTCGACGAGTACAAAGAGCTGCTGGAGCAGATTGCTGAGTTGTTGCATATCCTTGGCAGCGCTGATCGCCTGATGGAAGTGATTCGTGAAGAACTTGAGCTGATTCGCGAGCAATTCGGTGACAAGCGTCGTACTGAAATCACTGCTAACAGCGCTGATATCAATCTGGAAGACCTGATCAACCAGGAAGATGTGGTTGTGACGCTGTCTCACCAGGGTTATGTGAAGTACCAGCCGCTTTCTGAATATGAAGCGCAGCGTCGTGGTGGTAAAGGTAAATCCGCCGCACGTATTAAGGAAGAAGACTTTATTGACCGCCTGCTGGTGGCGAATACTCACGATCACATTCTGTGCTTCTCAAGCCGTGGTCGCGTCTATTCGATGAAAGTCTACCAGTTGCCGGAAGCGTCCCGTGGTGCGCGTGGTCGTCCGATCGTCAACCTGCTGCCGCTGGAACAGGATGAGCGCATTACCGCAATCCTGCCAGTGACCGAGTTCGAAGAAGGCGTGAAAGTCTTTATGGCTACCGCCAGCGGTACTGTGAAGAAAACCGTTCTGACCGAATTCAACCGTTTGCGTACGGCCGGTAAAGTAGCGATTAAACTCGTTGAAGGCGATGAGCTTATCGGTGTGGATCTGACCAGCGGTGACGATGAAGTCATGCTGTTCTCCGCAGAAGGTAAAGTGGTTCGCTTTAAAGAGTCCTCTGTACGTGCCATGGGTTGTAACACCACGGGTGTTCGCGGTATTCGCCTCGGCGAAGGCGACAGCGTGGTGTCACTGATCATCCCTCGTGGCGAAGGCGCAATCCTGACGGCAACGCAGAATGGTTACGGTAAACGTACTGCGGTAGAAGAATACCCAACCAAGTCCCGTGCGACAAAAGGGGTTATCTCTATCAAAGTCACCGAGCGTAATGGTGCTGTTGTGGGTGCCGTGCAGGTTGATGATTGCGACCAGATCATGATGATTACCGATGCCGGTACGCTGGTGCGTACACGCGTTTCGGAGATTAGCGTGGTAGGGCGTAATACGCAGGGCGTGATTCTGATCCGTACTGCTGAAGATGAAAACGTAGTGGGTCTGCAGCGTGTCGCAGAACCGGTAGATGACGAAGAACTCGACTCTATCGACGGTAGTGTCGCGGAAGGGGATGATGACATCGCCCCGGAAGTTGATGACAGCGCCGCCGATGAAGTGGATGACGCGGACGAAGCCGACGACACCGACGAATAATCTGACTTATCAGGGCCGGTCTTTCCGGCCCTTTCTCTTTCCATTGCGGCACCGATGTTTTAACGCTACTTTAACCTCAGTTTATTCACCCCCCATGGCGGAGCTTCCCCAGGTTGAAATACCTCGTCTCTTTTCGCAGCACCCTGAAAGTTTCACGTTACCTCTTCAGGGCACTTGCGCTATTGCTTTGGCTGCTGATTGCGCTTTTTTCGGTTTTTTTAATCGTTAACGCGTTGCGTGATAAAGAGTCGGAAATTCGTCAGGAATTTAACTTGAGTTCCGATCAGGCTCAGCGCTACATCCAGCGCACATCGGATGTGATGAAAGAGTTAAAATACATCGCAGAAAATCGCCTGACGGCAGAAAACGGCATCCTTGCCTCGCGAGGGCTGGACGCCAAAACCGATGTTCCTGACTTTGAGCCGCTTTTTCCCGACTCAGACTGTTCTAAAATGGGCGCTGCCTGGCGTGGCTCCCTCGAGTCACTGGCCTGGTTCATGCGCTACTGGCGCGACAATTTTTCTGCGGCCTATGATCTCAACCGCGTATTCCTGATTGGCAGTGAAAACCTGTGTATGGCGGACTTTGGCCTGCGTGATATGCCCGTTGAGCGTGACAACACGCTGAAAAGCCTGCACGAACGGATCGTGAAATACCGTAACGCCCCGCAGGAAGAACGTAGCAACAATCTCTACTGGATGAGCCAGGGCCCTCGGCCTGGTGTTGGTTACTTCTATGCGCTGACGCCCGTCTACCTGGGTAACCGTCTGCAGGCGCTGCTGGGTACTGAACAGTCTATCCGGATGGAGAATTTCTTCACGCCCGGCAGTTTGCCAATGGGCGTGACGATCCTCGACGAGAATGGTCACGCACTGATCTCCCTGACGGGGCAGGATAGCCGCCTTGAGGTTGATCCGCGCTGGATGCAAGCGCGCAGTTGGTTTGGCTATACCTCCGGTTTCCATGAGTTGATCCTCAAGAAAAGCCTGCCGCCTTCTTCCCTGAGCATCGTCTATTCAGTGCCTGTGGATATGGTACTTGAACGCATTCGGATGCTTATTCTCAATGCCGTGTTGCTGAACATTCTGGTGGGGATTGCGCTTTTCACGCTGGCACGTATGTACGAGCGGCGCATTTTTATCCCGGCAGAAACCGATGCCCAGCGTCTTGAAGAACACGAGCAGTTCAACCGTAAAATTGTCGCCTCCGCGCCAGTAGGGATCTGTATTCTGCGTACCCAGGATGGCACCAACATCCTGAGTAACGAGCTGGCGCACAATTACCTCAATATGCTGACGCATGAAGATCGGCAGCGGCTGACGCAAATCATCTGCGGGCAACAGGTCAACTTTGTTGATGTGCTGACCAGTAATAACACCAACCTGCAAATCAGTTTTGTGCACTCTCGCTATCGTAACGAGAACGTAGCCATTTGCGTGCTGGTGGACGTGAGCGCCCGTGTCAAAATGGAAGAGTCGCTACAGGATATGGCGCAGGCAGCAGAGCAGGCCAGTCAGTCGAAATCCATGTTCCTTGCCACCGTCAGTCATGAATTGCGCACCCCGTTGTACGGCATAATCGGTAACCTGGACCTGCTGCAGACCAAAGCACTGCCGAAAGGGGTCGACAGACTGGTTACGGCGATGAATAACTCGTCCAGTCTGCTGCTAAAAATCATCAGTGACATTCTCGATTTCTCAAAAATCGAATCCGAGCAGCTTAAAATCGAACCACGTGAGTTTTCACCACGTGAAGTGATGAGCCACATCACAGCCAACTATGCTCCCCTGGTGGTGCGCAAGCAGCTTGGACTGTACTGCTTTATTGAACCCGATGTGCCCGATACGCTCAACGGCGACCCCATGCGTTTGCAGCAGGTTATCTCCAACCTGCTCAGCAACGCGATTAAGTTCACCGATATTGGCTGCATTATCCTTCATGTTCGCAGCGACGAGCACTATCTCAGCATCCGCGTCCGTGATACCGGTGTGGGGATTCCGGGCAAAGAGGTGGTACGCCTTTTCGATCCGTTCTTCCAGGTCGGGACCGGCGTGCAGCGTAACTTCCAGGGCACCGGGCTGGGGCTGGCGATTTGTGAAAAACTGATCAGCATGATGGATGGCGACATTGCTGTTGATACCGAACCGGGTATGGGCAGCCAGTTCACAATTCGTATACCGCTCTATAATGCTGTTGCACCTGTTCCCGTGGATGTGGATGGTCTGACGAACACCTGTTGCTGGCTCTCGGTACGTAATGCTTTCCTGTCCAGCTATCTTGAAACCTTACTGGCACACAATGGCATTCTGGCGAAAACCTGGGATGGCCGCGAACTGGATGCGCAGGATACGCTGATTACGGATGATGATCTGCCAGCAGACTGGAGCGGACGGGCAGCTATAGTGTTTTGCCGTCGGCATATCGGTATACCGTTAGAACGTGCGCCGGGTGAATGGCTGGTGAGCGTTGCGGCACCACATGATCTGATTGCCTTGCTGGGGCATATTTACCGTATCGATCTGGATACACAGGAAGTGAGCAATGCTCTGCCATTATCAGGTAACGTAGAAGCACAAAACGATGACCTGATGATTTTGGTTGTAGACGATCATCCGATAAACCGTCGCCTGCTTGCCGATCAGTTAGGATCGTTGGGTTATCAGTGCAAAACCGCGGCAGATGGCGTTGATGCGCTCAATGTGATGAGTAAAAACAAGATTGATATTGTACTGAGCGACGTCAACATGCCGAATATGGATGGTTATCGCCTGACGCAGCGCATTCGCGAAATGGGGCTGACGTTGCCGGTGATTGGCGTCACGGCTAACGCACTGGCTGAAGAGAAGCAGCGCTGCCTCGAATCCGGCATGGACAGCTGCCTGTCGAAACCGGTCACTCTGGATGTACTGAAAGTGACGCTGGCAACCTACAGCGCGCAGGTAAGAAAAAACAGAAGGTAAAAAAATCAACCCCGGCGAGTGCCGGGGTTGCGAGGTATTATTCTTTCTCTGTTTGCGTCAGGGTGACGGAGGAGAGATAGTTCAGCAGAGCGATATCGTTCTCAACACCCAGTTTCATCATCGCTGATTTTTTCTGGCTACTGATGGTCTTAATACTGCGGTTCAGCTTCTTGGCAATTTCCGTGACCAGGAAACCTTCAGCGAACAGACGCAATACTTCGCTCTCTTTCGGTGACAGACGTTTGTCACCATATCCACCAGCGCTGATTTTTTCCAGCAAACGGGACACGCTTTCCGGGGTGAATTTTTTGCCTTTCTGCAATGCGGCCAGTGCCTTCGGCAGATCGGTCGGCGCGCCTTGTTTCAGGACAATACCTTCGATGTCCAGATCCAGCACTGCGCTCAAAATGGCCGGGTTGTTGTTCATCGTCAGAACAATGATCGACAGGTTCGGGAAATGGCGCTTGATGTACTTAATCAGCGTGATGCCATCACCGTATTTGTCGCCTGGCATGGACAGGTCAGAAATTAAAACGTGGGCGTCCAGTTTTGGCAGATTATTGATGAGTGCTGTGGAGTCTTCAAATTCGCCAACGACATTAACCCATTCGATCTGTTCGAGTGACTTACGAATACCGAACAGTACAATCGGATGGTCATCGGCAATAATTACGTTCATATTGTTCATGTATTTAGGCTACCTTGCTACAGCAAGCTCTTGACGTAAGCGTCAATGTCGCTGATGTAATTTTCTATGCCTGGAGCATCCTTCTCTCGAATTAAATGCTCCAGCGTTTCGCACAACTGCTTACCAGGAACCAAATTAAGCATGGCAAACACCCCTTTCAGGCGGTGCGCTGTCTGAGCCAGCGCAGCGAAATCGCTACTCGCTGATTCAGTATACAACCTCTTAACATCATCCGGTACTGTGTCAACAAACAGCGCATAATAGCCGCTGGCGTGGAGTTCCGCGTTTTCATCGCCCCCCAACGGTGACTCCAGTACCTCTTCCTGTGCCAGTTGTTCTTCTATGAGTTGCAATACCGCTTCCTGCATTGCATTGCTCATATTAAAGTTGACGCGCAATTGGCCTGGGCCAATTTTCCGCAGACCCGCTTCATCATCGCTTAAAAGCAAGCCCGCGGATGTAAGATTAGACGGATTATCAGTTAAAAACAGGTCAAACTCTTGACTTAATTGTCGTTCGTCCGGGGAGATGCAGGTTGCCCCCCAGTTTTCGAGCTGTCGAACCACAATATTGCGGATTTCACTGGAGGTGATATCTATCATCGCAACCACATCATCAAGCAGTTTCTCTTCTTCCTCTTCTGCCTTCTGCGAACGGGCAGCCATCTTCACATGCAGTGAATAGCGTGTTCCCAACTCTTCCCGGGATTTTATATTGAGATGCCCGCCGAGTTTTCTTGCCAGCTGATCGCACAGCCAAAAGGTGAGGGCGTTGGCTTTACCGTACTGATCGTTTTGCGTGGTATTGAGGAACGGGAAATGAAGATTATCGATTTCGCTGGTCGTCACACCCGTCCCGGTATCGAGGATGCGGAAGGTCAGGCGATCGTCTGCCGATTCGTCCCGGTTCACCTCAAGGGTAATTTTACCGATTTGCGTGGTCGTGACCGCGTAGTGAATCAGCAGCATAAGAATCTTCAGTAATGCATCGCGATCGCCATGGCGAACTTCATTCGCTGGGAGCGCGTTGTTGATCAGAAGTTGAAGTCCTTTGCGTTTAATCACCGGCAGAACTTGTGGCACCACTTCGTCAATCAAATCCTGGATGGAAAATTGCGTGGGCTGACCCTTCCAGCTATCGTTTTCCAGCATGTTAGCCAACTGGATATCATCCACCAGACGCGCCACAGCTTCTGCATGCGTCGCCAGTTGATTCGCATCTTTGTCGCCAATCGCCAGTGCTTCGCTGACCAGGGCACTCACCGGGTGCTTAAGAGCGTCGCCAATATTTTGCATAAAGGCCGCACGTCCCTGCTGGTTTTTCTCGTACAGGCGTTGAGCCTGTTTGAGCTTTTTATTCACCAGAACTTCCCTGTCCTGATCGCGGATGATGAAAATCTGTGTCCGTGAGGAGACCTGACTGCGGAACTGGCGAATCTCATACAGTTCATTATTAATCGTGGCCTGAATAACTCCCTGATGCTGATCCGCCATTGAGGTGATGTTCTGCAGATTCAGGTGCGGCAAAAGATGGTCGGCGATTTTATTGCTTAGCACCGTGCGGTTGGATTCCTGGTCGTGAACGAGAAGACCCAAAGGCAACAGTGAAACAATTTCTTCATTAAATGCCCGCATCATCCGCAATTCGTTGCTGTTCCCTGCCGGGGCAAGGCTGTCGCTACTGCGACCGGGCTGATGGCGAAACGTGGTGTAGCCAAAAAGCGCCAACGCCAGCAGTCCGATATTCAGTAACAGCGGCAACAGGATGTTTTGCAGAGTGTCGAGCAGGAGCGTACCAAACGGCACCTGCCAGACCAGGCGAAGGCCAGTGGTGTTCAGCGAAGAGGCAATCTCAATTTTTGAACTGTTAAAATTGATGGTGGCACTATCGGCACTTTCTTTATCTGTTGTGCGCAGGTTGGTTTGCGTGGGATCGTTATCCAGACGGAAACTGTCCAGCGTCATGCCTGGCGGGATTAAATCATTAATAGGCAGATCAAAGGCAACCACGGTCGCCAGATGACCTGGCTGATTAAAGGTGGTGCGCAGGGTAAAGTAGTGACCGTTTTGCCAGGCGAGACTGCGCAATGTCGAGAAACTTTCGCGTTCATCCAGTGCATTTGCCTGCTGAAGCATCTCGGCACGTCGGGAGTCGACAATGCCGCCAATGGCTGACTCTTTAAAACCGGAGGACAAATCTTTTAAGGGCAGGGTGGAGACCAGAATCATGCTGTTATCCTGGCCGTTGAGATAATACATTGACCACGGAATGGTCTCGGCGCCCCACAACGTGTCCAGATAAGTGGAGATCCGCTGGGTCATATCAAGCGTGGAACTGTCGTGCGAACCAAAAATCAGCGCTTCCGTTTTCCGGCGAGGTTTTTCCAGATAGTAGACATCTTGTTTGAGGCGCGTTTCCTGCAAACCGTCACTGGTGGTGGTCGACGATGCAGCGGCAATGTTGTCGTAAATCTGCCATGTTGCATAACGCCAGGTGTCAATCCGCTTATGCATGGCATGCGTAATGTCGACAACCTGGTAACTTTTATCCTTTAGCCACGCATTGACCGCGCTTTGAACCATCACGCCCATCGTCACCAGCAGAACGATGATCAATAAAAGAAAGAAACGGGTAATGTTGCCCGGTATCAGGGAAAACTTGCCAGGGATCATGGTGTCCGATCGACTCATTCGTGTGTGTAACCCGTAATGACAACACTGCAGAAGAAACTCAACGCCAGCGCTGAGACAATATTGCTGCCATGCCATAAGAGCCCGCCAGCAGTCGTGGCGCTCTTGTAGATGTTATGTTGCAGAGCAGTGTACAGCAGGCAGTATATCGGGTACTGAATGAATTTCCAGACTCTCTTTCAGGCAAGTGCCTACACAAGAAAAGAAAATCATGTTTTTTAAACGAAGCGGTAAAAAACGAACAATTCGTGCGAAATTGACGCAATATTTGCCGCCTCGTTGAATTAAATCGCACGAAATAACAAGAAATTAATTAATATTCACTCGATAAATTTTTTTATGGCATGATAATTGATTAATTAATAGTCATTACAAATTGTTGATTTTTTGAGTGAATAACGTCGACTGTAAAGAAAGGTAAAAAAAAACCGAATGCCAGGCATTCGGTCGTAATAGGGGTAAATAGACATTCAGAATCGAATGACGGTAATAAATAAAGTTAATGATGATAGCGCTTATTATATTAGTGATGATTTTTTGTTGAGGTTTTGCATTCAGTGCTAAAAATGTATTTTTCATCTAACTTCATGATTTCTATTGTACTTATATTATATATTGATTATTCGTGCTATATTTTTTAGCTATTCGTGCTTTAAAAAGTTCCGTTAAATTTACAAATTGAAACACCTCTATTAAATATGAAACATCTTCAAAATTTTCGTATCATATTCTTATTGGATTATTCTGTATTTTTAAGGAGAATGAATTGACTGACTGATTAGAGGATTGATCAGTAAGCAGTGGCGATAAAAATGCATATAACAGAGGGTTAATAACATGAAAGTTAAAGTACTGTCCCTTCTGGTACCAGCACTGCTGGTAGCAGGCGCAGCAAATGCAGCTGAAATTTATAACAAAGATGGCAACAAATTAGATCTGTACGGTAAAGTTGATGGCCTGCACTATTTCTCTGATGATGCAGGCTCTGACGGCGATCAGACTTATGTGCGTTTCGGCTTTAAAGGCGAAACTCAGGTCAATGACCAGATCACCGGCTACGGCCAGTGGGAATACAACGTCCAGGCCAACGATACTGAAAGCGCAAGCGATCAGGCCTGGACCCGTCTGGCGTTCGCGGGTATCCGTGTCGCTGACGTAGGTTCTTTCGACTATGGTCGTAACTATGGCGTCATCTATGACGTGACCTCCTGGACCGACGTTCTGCCAGAATTCGGCGGCGACACCTACGGTTCTGACAACTTCATGCAGTCTCGCGCTAATGGCGTGGCGACCTACCGTAACACCGACTTCTTCGGTCTGGTTGATGGCCTGAACTTTGCTCTGCAGTATCAGGGTAAAAATGGCAGCGTAAGCGGTGAAAACGACACTGGACGTAGCACGCTGAAACAGAATGGCGACGGCTACGGCATGTCTGTTACCTATGATATCGGTGCAGGTTTCAGCGCCGGTGCAGCAGCATCTTCATCTAAACGTACTTCTGACCAGAATGCAGCAGGCGTATACGGCAGCGGCGATCGTGCTGACGTTTACTCTGGCGGCCTGAAATATGATGCGAACAACATCTACCTGGCAGCTCAGTACTCCCAGACCTACAACGCAACCCGTTTTGGTAACTCTCAGAACGGCAGCACCGACTACGGTTTTGCTAACAAAGCGCAAAACTTCGAAGTGGTTGCTCAGTACCAGTTCGATTTCGGCCTGCGTCCGTCCATCGCTTACCTGCAGTCCAAAGGTAAGGACGTGACCAACGGTACGACCAACTACGGCGATCAGGATCTGCTGAAATATGTTGATGTAGGCGCGACTTACTACTTCAACAAAAACATGTCCACCTATGTTGACTACAAAATCAACCTGCTGGACGACAACACCTTTACTCGTAACACTGGCACCAGCACCGACAACGTCGTTGCTCTGGGTCTGGTTTACCAGTTCTAAGCACTGCGCTTTGTATCAAGGGGCCAATCTGGCCCCTTTTTTTATGTCTGAACTCAGCCTCACAAGGGGTAAATTTTGGTGTACGCTTGCGGCCAGAACTCAGGGAGAAATACGACATGGCGATAACTTCATGGCGCGTGGGCATACTGTTTGCGCTGATACTGTGCGGGTGTGACAACCCATCCCCTAAAGCGGAACAACAAACGGTACTGGAAGGGAAAACCATGGGTACCTTCTGGCGGGTCAGTACGCCTGCGACCACGCCGGAACAGGCAAAAATTCTCACGACTAAAATTCAGGCGATGCTGGATGGCGATGACCAACTCCTTTCGACCTGGAAACACGATTCCGCGCTGATGCGTTTTAACCACGCCACAAGCCTTGAACCCTGGCCGGTCAGTGAAGGGATGGCGGATATCGTCACGATCGCACTGCGTGTGGGGGCGAAAACCGAGGGCGCGATGGATATTACCGTTGGCCCGCTGGTTAATCTCTGGGGGTTTGGCCCGGATAAACAGCCCGTTAAAACACCGACTCAGGCCGATATCAATGCCGCGAAAGCCCGTACCGGGTTACAACATCTGAAGGTTATCAATCAGGCTCAGCAGCAGTATCTGCAAAAAGATCTGCCCGATCTGTTTGTGGATCTTTCGACGGTGGGTGAGGGCTATGCTGCCGATCATCTGGCTCGTCTTATGGAGCATGAAGGGATTTCGCGCTATCTGGTTTCCGTCGGCGGGGCACTGGTCAGCCGTGGGATGAATGGTCAGGGAACCCCCTGGCGCGTAGCCATCCAAAAACCCACTGACCAGGAAAACGCGGTCCAGGCGGTGGTCGATATTAATGGCCACGGTATCAGCACCTCCGGGAGTTACCGCAACTATTATGAACTGGATGGCAAACGTATTTCCCACGTGATTGATCCGCAGACGGGCAGACCTATCGAACATAAACTGGTCTCGGTCACGGTGATTGCGCCCACGGCGCTGGAGGCCGATGCCTGGGATACCGGGTTGATGGTGCTGGGTAAAGAGAAAGCGCAGGCTGTCGTACAACGTGAAGGATTGGCCGTCTATATGATCAGCCGCGAAGGCGATCATTTCACGACGTGGATGTCGCCACAGTTTTCTGCGTTTTTGTTAAGCGAGAAGAATTAGAGAGCAAGAATGCGGGTTTTTTCGTCCAGGTGAACGGGCAGAGTGGGGCTAGACTTGAACGAGGAGCCTGAGATGAAAACAGCCACTTTATTATCGACCGCATCACTCACTGACGAGCAGCGCTGGCAGGCGGTCTGCGAGCGAGACAGCCAGCAAGACGGACAGTTTGTCTTCGCAGTGCGCACCACCGGTATTTTTTGTCGACCCTCGTGTCGCTCACGACGCCCGCTACGGGAGAATGTTGGCTTCTATTCTGATGCCGGTGCTGCTCTTGCCGCCGGTTTCCGCCCTTGCAAGCGCTGCCAGCCGGATAAAATCGATCCGCTGCTCCAGCGTCAGGCGAAAGTGGCAAAAGCCTGCCGTTTGCTGGAACAGGATACCCCAGTCACTCTGGAGACATTAGCCGATGCCGTGGCGATGAGCCCCTGGCATTTCCACCGGCTTTTCAAAAGCGTGACCGGCATGACGCCAAAAAACTGGCAACAGGCCTTCCGGGCAAAGCGCCTACAGGACACATTAATCCAGAGCAGCACAATTACCGAAGCAGTCCTCGCGGCGGGTTTTCCGGACAACAGCAGTTACTACCGACAGGCCGATGCCGCACTGGGAATGACTGCCAGCCAGTATCGCCGTGGGGGGGATGACATCGCCGTGCATTATGCTTTGAGTCGTTGCACGCTGGGCCACTGCCTGGTGGCAGAGAGCGAGCGGGGTATTTGTGCGATCCTGCTGGCTGACAGTGACGAAGCGCTACTCGCCGAGTTGCAGCAGATTTTCCCTCATGCTCAACGTGAGCCGGGGAGTGCACGATTTACTGAACGTGTTGCTCAGGTTGTGCAGCGTCTGGATGACCCGAAATCGCCCTTTACACTGCCGCTGGATCTTCGGGGAACGGCCTTCCAGCTTCAGGTCTGGCAGGCGCTACGCTCGCTTGCTCCAGGGGAAACCATAAGCTACCAGACGCTGGCAGAGCGCATTGGCAAACCGAAGGCGGTGCGGGCGGTAGCCAGCGCCTGCGGGGCGAACAAACTGGCTATCGTAGTACCTTGTCACCGGGTGGTACGGGCTGATGGCGGGCTGTCAGGTTATCGCTGGGGGGCGACGCGTAAGATGCGATTACTGCAACAGGAAGCCAAAGAGCAGGAGAGATAATGCTGGATTTGTTCGCCGATGAAGAGCCCTGGCAGGAGAGTCTGGCACCCGGTGCTGTGGTTCTGCGCCGCTTTGCCCTGAAAGACGCCGACGCGCTGCTTCGTGGGGTAGATGAGGTTGCTCAACAATCGCCGCTGCGCCATATGGTCACACCGGGCGGCTACACCATGTCCGTCGCCATGACCAACTGCGGTGAGGTAGGCTGGACAACGGATTCCGGTGGGTATCTCTACTCCCCCATCAACCCGCAAACGGGCCAGCGCTGGCCTGCCATGCCCGCTGCTTTCACTGCACTCTGCGATGCCGCAGCCGTCGCGGCAGGTTATGCGAATTTCCGGCCGGACGCCTGTCTTATCAATCGTTACGTTCCCGGCGCAAAGCTCTCGTTGCATCAGGATAAAGACGAGCCGGATCTCCGTGCACCCATTGTCTCCGTCTCTTTGGGGTTACCGGCGATTTTTCAGTTTGGTGGCCTTGCGCGCAACAGCCCAATACAGCGCCTGATGCTTGAACATGGCGATGTGGTGGTGTGGGGCGGCGAGTCGCGACTCTTCTACCACGGTATTGCACCGCTTAAAGCAGGGCATCATCCGGCGACAGGGGAATGCCGGTATAACCTCACTTTTCGTCAGGCCAGAAAGATTGAATAAAAATAAGAATTATTCTTGATGTAAACAATCAGCCGTTTAAACTGCGGGCTGTTTATGTTTACAGGTTGTTACTATGGAACTTCTCCTGCTGGTCTGGCGCCAGTATCGCTGGCCTTTTATTGCCGTGCTTGCGCTGACGCTACTTAGTGCGGCACTTGGCATTGGGCTCATCGCCTTTATCAATCTGCGGTTGATTGAAACCGTGGATATCTCGCTTACCGTGCTGCCGGAGTTCCTTGGACTGCTGTTGCTGCTAATGGCGGTGACACTAGGCTCACAGCTGGCATTAACGGCGCTCGGTCACCACTTTGTTTATCGCATGCGCAGCGAGTTTATCAAACGCATTCTGGATACGCCGATTGAGCGTATTGAAAAGCTGGGCAGCGCCTCGTTGCTTGCCGGGCTGACCAGCGATGTGCGTAACATCACCATCGCATTTGTGCGTCTGCCGGAACTGGTGCAGGGGATTATCCTGACGGTGGGGTCATCGGCCTATCTGGCGTGGTTGTCGGGCAAAATGCTGGTCGTCACTGCACTGTGGATGGCGCTGACTATCTGGGGTGGATTTGTGCTGGTGTCCCGCGTTTACAAACACATTGCGACGCTGCGTGAAACCGAAGACAAGCTGTACAACGACTTCCAGACGGTGCTGGAAGGGCGTAAAGAGCTGACCCTCAACCGCGAGCGTGCCGAGCACATCTTTAAGAACCAATATCTGCCGGACGCACAAGAGTATCGTCACCACATCATTCGCGCTGATACCTTCCACCTGAGTGCGGTGAACTGGTCGAACATTATGATGCTGGGCGCCATTGGCCTGGTGTTCTGGATGGCGAACGGCCTGGGCTGGGCGGATACCAACGTAGCGGCGACCTATTCGTTGACGCTGTTGTTCCTGCGCACTCCGCTGCTTTCTGCAGTCGGCGCACTGCCGACCCTGCTCAGTGCGCAGGTGGCATTCAACAAACTTAAGCAATTCTCGCTGACGCCCTATAAAGCTGAGTTCCCGCGCCCGCAGATCTACCCGGACTGGGAAACCCTGGAATTCCGTGACGTCACTTTTACCTATCAGGACAATACCTTCTCTGTCGGGCCCATCAACCTGACCCTCAAACGGGGTGAACAGGTGTTCCTGATTGGCGGTAACGGCAGCGGTAAATCCACCTTTGCCATGCTGCTGACCGGTTTGTACCAACCGGCAGCGGGTGAAATCCTGGTGGACGGCAAACCGCTGGCGCAAGAGAAACCGGAAGATTACCGTAAGCTGTTCTCTGCTGTGTTCACGGATGTCTGGCTGTTTGACCAACTGCTTGGATCGGAAGGCCAGCAGGCCAATCCACAGCTGGTGGAAAAATGGCTGCATCAACTTAAGATGTCGCACAAGCTGGAGCTGAAAGACGGCAAAATCCTCGACCTGAAGCTCTCGAAAGGGCAGAAGAAGCGCGTGGCGCTGTTGCTGGCACTGGCAGAAGAGCGCGATATTTTACTGCTTGATGAGTGGGCCGCTGACCAGGATCCGCATTTCCGTCGCGAGTTCTATCAGGTGCTGCTGCCGCTGATGCAAGAGATGGGAAAAACCATTTTTGCGATCAGCCACGATGACCACTACTTTGTCCATGCCGATCGCCTGCTCGAAATGCGCAACGGCCAACTCAGTGAACTGACCGGGGAAGAGCGCGCGCTCGCGTCCCGGGACGCTGTCGCCCGTACCGCATAACCCCTGGCGCTCTCCCTGACGGGAGGGCGCTGTCTGTTTTTCCCGCATACACACTGCCCGTTTAGTTTTATTTACACAGTCTGCCGCTATGCTTAAGCCTGCTGGATTATTTGCAGGGAAGGTTATATGTCCGTTATCACCAAAAAAAGCACTCGCTTACGCGATCAGGAACGTGCGCGTCTGATCTGGCTGCTCACCACTCATAAGACCCTCACCGCCACGCTGCTGGGTGAACTGACGCTTGCAGAGCAAGTTGATGCCGATGCGCTCACCAGTGATATCAGTGAAGTGAAGGCGCTGGTTTCACATCTGCCGCCTCCGGACTTAGCCGACACACTCGAAGGGCTACCTGTCGATGCGCGTCATGCGCTCTGGCGCATGGTTGAAGATGAGAAGCGCGGCAAAATTTTGCTGGAAGCCTCAGAAAACGTCTGGGAAGACCTGATCGATGAGATGAGTGACAAAGCACTGTTAAACGCGCTGGAAACGCTCGACATCGATGAACAGATTTGGCTGGTACAGCATCTGCCGCGAAACCTGACCGGCCGTCTGCTTGCCACGCTACCGGCGGCTGAACGTGCCCGCGTTCATCAGGTGATGCGTTATAAGGAAGATTGCGTCGGGGCGATTATGGAATTTGAGGTGGTCACCGTCCGCCCGGACGTGACCCTCGAAACGGTACAACGTTACCTGCGAGAGTTAGGCAGGATGCCAGAAAACACCGACAAACTGTTTGTCATCGGGCACGACGAGATCCTTGTAGGTGAATTGGGCCTGCAAACAATCCTGCTGAACGCTGGAGATCGGCGCGTTGACGAGGTGATGAACGTCGAACCGGTGGTGTTTTCTCCCCATGAAGATTCGGAAGATGCGGCCCGCACCTTTGAGCGTGACAACTTGATCAGTGCTGCGGTAGTTGATCCCGACGGGAAATTACTCGGCCGTCTGACCATCGATGAAATTGTGGATGTGGTCTATGAAGAGACGGACAACGATCTGCGCCGGATGGGGGGCCTCAGCAGTGAAGAAGATGTTTTTGCCCCGGTTACCCGCGCGGTAAGAAATCGTTGGGCATGGCTGGCAATTAACCTTTGCACTGCATTTATTGCTTCAAGGGTGATCGATGGCTTTGAGCACACCATCTCGCAACTGGTGGCCCTGGCCTCACTGATGCCCATCGTTGCGGGCATTGGCGGCAATACCGGTAATCAAACCATCACCATGATTGTCCGCGCACTGGCGCTGCAAACCATCCAGCCTGGCAACTTTCGCTTTTTAATTTTGCGCGAGTTAGGCGTGGCGCTGATCAACGGCCTCGTCTGGGGCGGGATTATGGGGGGCATTACCTGGCTGCTTTATGACGACATGGCGCTGGGCGGCGTGATGACGCTGGCGATGATATTGAATCTGCTGGTGGCGGCGATGATGGGGGTCATCATTCCGATGACCATGATGCGTTTTGGTCGCGATCCGGCGGTCGGCTCCAGCGTATTGATTACCGCAATTACCGACACCGGAGGCTTCTTTATTTTTCTTGGCCTGGCGACACTTTTTCTGCTGTAGTGCCGTGCTTTTTATGCAGGCGGGCGGGCAAAATCACCATCGCAATGAGCCCGGCTACCACGCCAATCGCCAGGTTGCCGGTGCTGATGGTGGCGGCCACGGTGACGAACATCACCAGGGTTTCTGCCACCGGTGCCTCGCGTAAGGTACCTGGCTGAATGCTGTGCCAGCTAAAGGTTTTCACGGCGACAATCGCCATGATCCCGGCGAGCACCACCATCGGAATTTTCGCCATCACGCTGCTCAGCGCGGTAACCAGCAACAGCAGTACCAGGCCTGCAACCGCTGTTGATACACGGCTGCGGCCTTTCCCCATCTCAACGTTGACGATGGTCTGCCCGATCATGGCGCAGCCCGCAATGCCACCGTAAAAACCGGCCAGAATGTTGGCAATGCCCAGCCCGGTACTTTCACGACTCTTATTGGAAGGCGTATGGGTGATGTCATCCACCAGGCGTGCGGTCAGCAGCGACTCCAGTAAACCCACAAATGCAATACTCAGTGCACAGGGCCAGATAATCGCCAGCGTTTCCAGGTTAAAGGGCACCAGCCACTCGGTAAAGCCCGGGAGCCCGCCCTGCATCGGACCTTCGTCGCCAACGGTCGGCAGGATTTGCCCGCTGAACACGGTAAACATTGTCAGCGCCACAATAGCCACCAGCGGCGCAGGAATACTTTTCACCCAACGCGGCCACCACAACACAATCAGCAGTGTCAGCACAAAGAGACCCAGAATCAGGGGATCACGGCTCCAGAAGTGAGGAACCTGGGCGAAGAAAATCAAAATACCCAGTGCATTCACGAACCCGGTCATCACCGATTGGGGAATAAACCGCATCAGGCGCGCCATGCGGGTGAGACCGAATATAATCTGGATAACCCCCGCCATAACCACTGCGGGCAGAATGTAAGCCACGCCATGCTGGTGGACCATTGGGCCAATAACCAGCGCTACCGAACCGGCAGCGGCAGTGACCATTGCCGGGCGACCGCCTAACAGTGACATGCCAATACAAAGAACCACCGATGCCAGCAGGCTGACCGTTGGGTCAACGCCAGCAATCACCGAGAAAGAGATCACTTCAGGGATCAGCGCCAGTGCAGTAATGACGCCTGCCAGCGCTTCGCGTGTGAGCAACTGAGGCGAGCGCAATACATCGCTCACATGACCGGGTAAACAGTTTAATTTTTCTGACATAACTTTATGGACTGGAAATCGGTGAAAGGCATAAGAAAAAACTATGAATGCCCCGGTTTTATTAAGGGGCAAAATAGTACTGTTAATCAGATCACAATGCCAGAAAAACTGGTTAAATTTAATGCTAAAAAGCAACTTATTAGTAACATTTATATAATGACTATTTAATGTTTAAACATTATTTAAAAACGCAGTTTTAAGTGCTAGGTTAGATCCGCTAACAAGTTTACCCGCGATAAATGCTAATAAAGCAGCACTAAAAGTAAGGCATTAACATTATGAAAAGAATGACTGCCAAGCTGTTTTCGATGGCTGTCGGGCTTAATGCTGTCTCAGCGGCGGCAAAAGCTAACGCGTCGAAAGAGCAGGAAACGGATGTGCTTTTAATCGGTGGTGGGATCATGAGTGCCACGTTGGGGACCTACCTCCAGGAACTGGAGCCCAACTGGACAATCACCATGGTCGAACGGCTGGATGCCCTGGCGGAAGAGAGCTCTAACGGCTGGAACAATGCCGGTACAGGGCACGCCGCGTTAATGGAACTGAACTACACCCCGCAAAACCAGGATGGTTCCATCAGTATCAAGAAGGCGATTGAGATTAACGAAGCGTTTCGTATCTCTCGTCAGTTCTGGGCGCATCAGGTGGAAACCGGTGTACTCAGCGAGCCGCGCTCATTTATTAACACCGTTCCGCACATGAGTCTGGTGTGGGGCGATGAAAACGTGAACTTCCTGCGTGCACGCTATAAAGCACTGCAACAAAGCTCGTTGTTCCATGGCATGCGCTACTCCGAAGATCACGACCAGATCCGCAAGTGGGCACCGCTTGTCATGGACGGGCGCGACCCGCAGCAGAAGGTTGCGGCTACGCGCACGGAGATCGGCACAGATGTTAACTTTGGCGAGATCACGCGTCAGTTGATTACGTCGCTGCAGAAAAAAGAGAATTTCTCTCTGAAACTGGGCAGCGAAGTGCGCGGTATTAAGCGTAATGCCGACAACACCTGGAATGTGACCATTGCCAGCAAGAACAGCGGCATGGAGCAGGTTGTGAAGACGAAGTTTATCTTCATCGGCGCAGGCGGGGCCGCACTGAAACTGTTGCAGGAGTCGGGCATTCCGGAAGCGTCAGACTATGCAGGCTTCCCGGTGGGGGGGCAGTTCCTGGTGTCGGAAAACCCGGATGTGGTCAACCATCATCTGGCGAAGGTCTATGGTCAGGCTTCCGTAGGCGCGCCACCAATGTCGGTGCCGCATATCGATACCCGTATTATCGATGGCAAGCGCGTCGTACTGTTTGGACCGTTCGCCACCTTCTCCACGCGTTTCCTGAAAAACGGCTCATTGTGGGATCTGTTGGGTTCAACTAACAGCGCCAACTTCCTGCCGATGGTGAGCGTCGGGCTGTCGAACTTTGGCCTGGTGAAATATCTGGTCGGTCAGGTTCTGCAGAATGATGACGATCGTTTTGATGCGCTCTGCGAATACTACCCACTCGCCAATAAAGAAGACTGGCGCTTGTGGCAGGCTGGTCAGCGCGTGCAAATCATCAAACGTAACGGCAAACAGCGCGGTGTGCTGCGTCTTGGTACCGAAGTGGTAAGCGATAAAGAGGGTACCATTGCCGCCCTGTTGGGCGCATCACCGGGTGCCTCTACAGCGGCACCGATTATGCTGGAACTGATGGAAAAAGTGTTCCCTGAAAAAGTGGTTTCGCCAGAGTGGCAGGCGACGCTCAAAAGGATCATTCCTTTCCTCGGTGTGCAGTTGGATGGCAACACTGATGCGGCGAATGAAGAATCACAGTACACCAGTCGTGTGTTGGGGCTGAAATGCGATGAATCGCTGATTGCCGATGCCACGCCGCCCGTACGCAAACCTTCGCACCCACTACCGGCGGATAACGAACCGGTTTCAGATATCGCGCTGTAAACAATAAAACCTGCTTCGGCAGGTTTTTTTATGTGTACGCAAATCTTAAACTGAATTCATTCAATTTTTCATACGGTTAGAGGATTCTTATTTGCGGTAAGAATAACTCATCCGCTTAAGCCGGATCGTCCTGATCGGTATTTGATAACCTTTCATTCAGGGACTGGTAGTCAATGTCGGCATCGGCATCATCAAGCAATCGTGTTACTGACAGCAGTTCGGTGAATTCCGCGAGGAGCATTTCCGCATCCGATTTTAGGGGGCTTTCCGCTACCTCAACCGCGGTATTGATCGCTTTCTTTACGTTCTCAATGATGTCGCGCACACCGCCGTTTTTACCGATTGTCAGCATCAGCGCACTGAGTAACAACGACTGCGCTTCAACCCGTGCAGTTAACCGCTTTGCTTCTGCGTCCATTTTAGAAATTTTGGCAATCATACTTATGATGACGTTTTTCATCTGATCCCCTTCGTGTGCCCGAAAAGCCCGATAGATCTTCCACTATTGCCATTGAGCTTAGGGCATTTCTCACCTTAAAGAATGCCGTGCAGAACACATTCGTGAAAACCAGATACGGAGGAGAGAGGTTAGAAAGGCAATAAAAGGGTGGGTTTTAACGTTAGCAAATTGCAGACATAAAAAAACCAACCGTTAAGGTTGGTTTTTTCAGGGATAATTTGGTCGGCACGAGAGGATTTGAACCTCCGACCCCCGACACCCCATGACGGTGCGCTACCAGGCTGCGCTACGTGCCGATTTGTGGCGGTAATACTACCCTTTTCAGGGCTGATTGCAAGTGACGGGTGTCTGACTGATTTAAAATTAATCAATCAGTTAGCGATAAAACGTTTTTCATCCGTTAGCACTTGCAGCAGCAAACTGAGCTGCGGTTTTTGGTCATTAACCTTCTCACCCTGCAGATTCCAGGTTCGGTAACTCCCGTTTTGGTTCAGCAACAATGTCATCTGTGGCGTTGTGATGGCCAGTGTCCCACCACTGGACGCGGTAACCCAGTTATGTCGACGAGTCGCATTAAACAGATCCTGCCCCTGCGAGTACTCATTCGCCGGTGTGCTCACGTGCAACAGTCGTTGCATGAGCGTGGTCATAATGTCTTTATGATCGGTCAGTTTGGTGATGCGCTGTGCTGGTGTGCCCGGCCAGTGGATCACTAATGGTACCTGCAGATTATCACGGGACCATGAGAAATCATTTTTTGATTTTTCCGCCGGCATACCATGACCAGCAGTGATGATCACCACCGTGTTGTCCAGTTTCCCGGCATCGCGCAAGGTGTCGAGAAGACGGCCAATCTGTGTATCGACATCGCTGACCGCGCGGCTGTAACGGCGGGCGAAGTTCTGCTGGTTAGTATCCTGTGAACCCGTGCCGTTGAGCGCCACCCACGAGAACCACCGTGTTTCATCCTGCGCGTAGCGACCCAGCCAGTCGATCCACTGATCGGCGGTCTGAGCATCACTCTGTGCTTTCGGTGCAGGCAGCGAGAAATCAGACAGCAATGCCTGGCGGTAGAGTGCGCTGCTGAAGCCATCAGACGAGAACAGACCAAGCTGATAGCCTTGCTGATTCAGTGCGGTAATCAGGGCCGCAGGTACACGGGCTGACAGCACACCATCCATATAACTTGGGGAAATTCCGTAGAACAGCCCGAAGAAGCCGTTATCTGCCGTATTACCCGAACTCATATGCTGGGTAAAGTTGACGTTCTGCTCGGCGAAACTGGCCAACTGTGGCATCTGTTTTTCGTAACGCGAATAGTTGAGGCCATCGACGGTGATCAACAGGACGTTTTGGCCTGGCCCCATATCCACATAGCGTAAATCGCTTAAAGGATATTGAACTGACACTGCCTCCGGATTGCCCTGTTCGACCAGGCGGCGCTGGTAATCCTGTGCGTCCAGAAGACCATGCTTCTCAAGGAAACGACGCGCTGTCATTGGGTAGGAGAGCGGTAAGTTTGCGCGCTGCATCGTAATCGGACGATAAAAATTGGCGTCAGCCCAGATGTACATCACATGCGTGGCGACAAACGCCACGAAGAAGAAACTGGCCACCGGCTTCGCATAATGGCGACGACGGGTGAGGCTGCGCAGTTTTTGCCAACTCCAGGTGGCAAACAACATCTCAATCAGCAGGATCACCGGCACGCTGATAAACATCAGTTGCCAGTCTCGCGCCATTTCATTCTGGTCGGGGTTAATCACCAGTTCCCAGACAATGGGATTAAGATGCAGGTGGAATCGGGTAAAGACTTCACTGTCGATGAGCAAGAGCGTCATACCGACGGTCGCCAGAATGGCTGACAGGGCACGCATCAGACGCTGTGATATCACGACAAAGGTGAGGGGGAATAAGATCAGCAGGTAGGTGGCAAACACCAAAAAGCTGAAATGCCCGACAACGCTCAGGTAAGAATAGATTCGTCCGGCGAGGGTTGTCGGCCAGTCGGCGACAAACAGATAGCGGCTACCGAGCACCATAGACAACAGAATGTTGAACAGGGCAAACCAGTGCCCCCAGCTAACCATCTGGGAGACTTTTTCACGGTAGGGCTGACGATGTGTCACCATAAGTGTCGCTGTTTACCTTAGTGCGCTTTATCGTCATTAACGGACGACTGCAGAGCCTGGGCGAAGGACTTTGCGATAGCCTGGCGTTGAGCTGGTGCGACGCTGGTGTTAATCAAGTTCGTCACCATGTTTCCCAGTACCATCAGGGAAAGATCGGTTGGCGCCTTGTGTTGCTCCAGCACGTTAGCCAGTTCACTCAGCAGTTGTTCTACGTGTTCATCACTATAACGGGAAATTTGCGGCATAAATCGAAATCTGTTTATTCATAAAGTCCAACATATTACCGTAGCAAGAGGTTTTTTTCTGCTTTTTTATCTGCTGTTGCACAGTTGCCTGGGTGATGGTTGAATACCGCCCGGTCATAAAGGAGAGTTTATCATGAGTCTGGACATCAACCAGATTGCCCTGCATCAGCTTATCAAGCGTGATGAGCAGAATCTTGAGCTGGTGCTGCGCGATTCTTTGCTGGAACCAACGGCCCCCGTTGAGGAGATGGTTGCCGAGCTACATCGGGTTTACAGCGCAAAAAATAAAGCCTACGGCATGTTTAATGAAGAGAGCGAACTGGCCCAGTCTCTGCGACAGCAGCGCCAGGGTGAAGACGATTTCCTGGCCTTCAGCCGTGCGGCGACCGGACGTTTACGTGATGAACTGGCGAAATATCCGTTTGCCGATGGTGGTATCGTGCTGTTCTGCCATTATCGCTACCTGGCGGTGGAATACCTGTTGGTGTCGGTGCTGAACAACCTCAGCAGCATGCGCGTCAATGAACAACTGGACATCAGTGCGACACACTATCTGGATATCAATCACGCAGATATTGTGGCGCGCATCGACTTAACCGAGTGGGAAACCAATCCGGAATCCACTCGCTACCTGACGTTCCTGAAAGGGCGGGTAGGGCGCAAAGTGGCCGATTTCTTCATGGACTTCTTAGGTGCCACTGAAGGGCTGAATGCCAAAGCGCAGAACCGCGGTTTGTTGCAAGCGGTGGATGATTTTACCGCTGAAGCGCAGCTCGACAAATCTGAGCGTCAGGAAGTGCGTAAGCAGGTCTACACCTACTGTAATGAGCAACTGCAGGCGGGCGAAGAAATTGAACTGGAATCTCTATCGAAAGAGCTGGCGGGCGTCAGTGAGGTGAGCTTCCAGGACTTTACTGCCGACAAGGGCTATGAGCTCGAAGAGAGCTTCCCGGCGGATCGCAGCACCCTGCGTCAGTTAACCAAATATGCGGGCAGCGGCGGCGGGTTGACGATCAACTTCGATGCGATGCTGCTCGGCGAACGCATTTTCTGGGATCCGGCAACGGATACGCTGACCATCAAAGGCACGCCGCCAAACCTTCGCGATCAGTTGCAGCGCCGGACCGGTGGCAACTAACTCTCCTTTTCTCATCAAAGGATATGGCGATGCGTAAGGGATTACGCCAGAAACCACCCGTTGATTTTGCACTATTAAAGCAGGTTGCCGGTAAACACCTGGTCCTGTTTGCCATGCTGCTGGGCTTCGGGGTGTTTTCCGTGCTGGCGTCGCTGCTGATTTTCAACGGGTGGTCTGATGTCAGCGGCTATGACCGCGTTGTAAAACTGCTTCTCGGTGGCGTTTTCCTTTGTACGGGGCTGTTTCTTATCGGCTTTGCCTTTAAATCGAGTTTTAGCAGCATTGGCTACTACTACGAAAAAGGACTGCTCAAGCGGAATGGGCTGAACCTCAATGCCACGTTAAGCCGCAAAGCGCGTACGGAAACTGACATCACACTCGATATCAACCGAAACACGCACCATGAGCATATCGATGAACTGGAACTCAAAGTCTGGTTCGATTTCGAATTTGATGGTCAACGCTGGCAGTGTGCAGATCTGATTAGCAGTGAGAAACTGTTTGAGGCGTTAAGTGAAGGGCAGGCCATCCCGATACGTGTTTTGCCGTGGATACCTGAGAGTGCTTCCGTTCGCCAGAGGGCGTTACTGAACCAGCTGAAGCGCGAGGGTGTGCCGGAAGAACGCGATAATCCGCGCATAGCGAAACCGCTGACAGAGAATGATGAGATATAAAAAAACCCCGCAGTGCGGGGTTTTTTTTCGACGAGGTTGGCGATTAAGCGCGAACGAAGTCGATGTGAGTCAGTTTTGGCTTGAACGGGTGACGCTGAACAGCCTGAACTTTCACTTTTACTTCTTTGCCGTCAACGGCCAGGGTCAGAACTTCGGTGTAGAAACCTTCTTTATTCTGCTGGTTCCACACTTTGTCGTGATCCAGTTCAACAGCGAACGGCGCTTCTTCACCACCGTAAACGATAGCCGGGAATTTGTTCGCTGCGCGCAGGCGGCGGCTCGCACCCTTACCCTGCTCTTTACGTACTTCTGCGTTAATAGTAAACATTTAAAACTCTCTTCTATAGTTCCTGCTGCAGGCGACCCAGCAACAGGCAGATTTTCTGCTCTGCGGATGCAAAAGCGGGCGGGATTATACCCGTATCCCCCCCTGTGACAAGTCGCATGGGCGCGACTTAGCCACGTAACTCATTGGCGCGGCGAAAGCGCCCCTCATAATCGAACACTTTCTCACGCACCTGCCAGAATTGCCCTTTCTTTCGGGCGACCACAAAATCGGGATGTCGGAGCAATGCCTGCTGAGCGAGGATATCGCTGGCGACAATCCAGCGCAGCGGCACACCGGGCGTACGGGTGTGCGGACGGATAAAAAGCTGCTCAAAAGCGGTGCGCTGGGCCGGAGTTTGCAGGCGGTAACGCTCGCTGACATCGGCCCCGTCTTCATCGTAATAGGTGATTTTCAGCCACTCGCCTTTGTCATCAGCACCGTGCTGTAAATCCATTCCGCTGCAACGCAGAACCAGCGCATCTTTAAGCTTAAGCGCGGCTTTCAGCATGTCGTCGGGATCAACCAGTACAGTGTCGCAGGTCCGGCAACGACGGGCGGCAATATCATTCTCGGCATTACACTGAGGGCAGTTTTTAAAGCGAAAACGGTAATCGCACTGCTCGCGTAGCCCGTCGTCATCTTCAAACCATCCCTGGCAGCGGCGGCCAAAGTGTTCAATGAGTTTGCCGTCGCTGGTCGTTTTACCCCAGAACGTGTTAGCAAAGCCGCAGGCCGGGCAGAAGACCTGCACCGGAACGTTATCACTTTTACCTTTCGGTGAGCCCACTTCGGGAGAATAGAGATCGTGTGGATTCCCGGCGTAATCCAGAATCAGACAGTCCGTTTTGCCCGGCGCCAGACGCAACCCGCGCCCCACGATTTGTTGATACAAGCTGACGGACTCCGTCGGGCGCAAAATGGCGATCAGGTCGACATGTGGGGCATCAAAACCGGTGGTCAGCACCGAGACGTTGACCAGAAAACGAAACTGCTGCGCTTTGAACGCCTCAATGAGCGCGTCACGCTGCGGACCCGGCGTTTCGCCAGTTATCAGTGCCGCATCATCAGCGGGTAACAGGCCGGTGATTTCGCGGGCATGTTCAACGGTGGCGGCAAAAATCATCACCCCTTTGCGCGAATTGGCAAATTCCACTATCTGGCTAATGATATGCGGGGTCACGCGCTGCTGTTTTTTCAGCTCGCGGTTCAGGTCCGCTTCACTAAACAGCCCGTTACTCTGTACCTGCAGGCGGCTGAAGTCATATTGCACGACGGGCATATCCAGCCGTTCCGGCGGCGTCAGATAGCCATGTTTAATCATGTAGCGCAGCGGCAGCTCATAAATGCAGTCGCGGAACAGTGCTTTTTCATTGCCGCGCACCATGCCGTGGTAATGAAAGCGATAAATCCAGCCTTTACCCAGACGAAAAGGGGTGGCGGTCAGCCCGAGCAGACGTACGCGAGGATTCACTTTGCGCAGGTGCTGCAAAATTTGCTGATACTGACTTTCGTCATCATCACTGATGCGGTGGCATTCATCGACAATCAGTAGGGAAAACTCTCCCTGAAAATGGTCGAGATTGCGCGCCACGGACTGCACGCTACCGAACACCACTTTGCCTTCACTCTGTTTGCTCTTCAGTCCGGCGGCGTAGATGTCTGCTTCCAGACCGAGGGCGAGATACTTGGCGTGGTTCTGTGCAACCAGTTCTTTAACGTGGGCAAGCACCAGCACACGGCCACGCGCTACCCTTGCCAGCTCGGCAATCACCAGACTTTTGCCTGCACCGGTGGGCAGGACAATCACGGCAGGTTCATCGTGGTGGCGGAAGTGGGCGAGGGTAGCGTCTACCGCTTCGCGTTGATAAGGGCGTAAGGTAAAAGTCATGGTCTTCGCGGTGTGACAACATCGTGTCACAAGTATGCCACGAATCTTTCCCTTGAGCGGTGTAGAATGACCGCTATACTTACGGGTCTTAACGGTCCCAACTTCATTTTTTTGGACGCCATGTCCAGCTCCCAGCACCATACAGGCAAAAGAACTTCATGCGACTTGATAAATTTATCGCTCAGCAACTCGGCGTGAGCCGTGCTATTTCTGGGCGTCAAATCCGCGCCAGTCACGTTACGGTTGACGGCGAAGTGGTAAGAGATACGGCGTTTAAATTACGCCCTGAACACCAGGTTGAATACGAGGGGAATGCGTTGGTCCAACAGACAGGTCCGCGCTATTTCATGCTGAACAAACCGCAGGGGTACGTCTGTTCAACGGACGATCCCGATCATCCGACGGTGCTGTTTTTCCTTGATGAGCCGGTTGCTTACCAGTTGCACGCGGCGGGCCGTCTGGATATCGACACCACGGGCCTGGTACTGATGACCGACGACGGGCAGTGGTCGCATCGTATTACCTCTCCGCGCCATCATTGCGAGAAAACCTATCTGGTTGAGCTGGAGTCGCCGGTCTCTGACGATACCGCCGCGCAGTTTGCCAAAGGCGTGCAGTTGCATAACGAAAAAGATCTCACCCGCCCAGCGCAGCTGGAAGTGATCACCCCGACTCAGGTGCGTCTGACCATCAGCGAAGGTCGTTACCATCAGGTAAAACGCATGTTTGCTGCCGTGGGTAACCACGTGGTGGGACTGCATCGCGAGCGCATTGGCGCGATCGCCCTTGATGACGATATGGCGGAGGGGGATTACCGCCCTCTGACGGAAGAAGAGATTGCCAGCGTCGGATTACCGTCGCGCTGAGACAGGAGCTTGTCGTGACCACCAGGCCACACTCATCACTGAGTATTGTTTTTATTCTTGGCCTGTTGGCCATGTTAATGCCGTTATCGATTGATATGTATCTGCCCGCACTGCCGGTGATCGCCGGGCAGTTCGGGGTGCCTGCGGGCAGCGCGCAAATGACCCTGAGTACCTATATTCTGGGCTTTGCGCTGGGGCAACTGATTTATGGCCCGATGGCCGACAGTATTGGGCGTAAACCGGTGATTCTTGGCGGCACGCTGATTTTCGCCGCCGCTGCCGTAGCCTGTGCACTGGCACAGACCATCGATCAGCTCATTACCATGCGCTTTTTCCATGGACTGGCCGCCGCCGCCGCGAGCGTGGTCATTAACGCCCTGATGCGTGACATGTACCCGCGGGAAGAGTTTTCCCGCATGATGTCCTTCGTCATGCTGGTGACAACCATTGCGCCACTTTTGGCGCCGATGGTCGGTGGGGCCGTGCTGATTTGGTTTAGCTGGCACGCCATCTTCTGGATCCTTGCGATTGCGGCATTGTTAGCCTCAGCGATGATCGCTTTTTTCATTCGCGAAACCCTGCCACCAGAGCGCCGTCAGCCTTTTCATCTGCGCACCACGGTCGGCAACTTTGCCTCACTGTTTCGCCATAAACGCGTGCTGAGCTACATGCTGGCAAGCGGCTTCAGCTTTGCCGGGATGTTCTCTTTCCTTAGCGCCGGCCCGTTTGTCTATATCGAAGTGAACCATGTTTCACCTCAGGACTTTGGCTATTACTTCGCGTTGAACATCGTGTTTCTGTTCCTGATGACCATCATTAACGGCCGGTTTGTGCGTCGTGTTGGGGCGCTGAACATGTTCCGTGGCGGGTTGTGGATCCAGTTCACGATGGCGGTCTGGATGGTGGTAACCGCATTGATGGGGGCGGGATTCTGGTCACTGGTGGTGGGAGTTGCCGCCTTTATTGGTTGCGTTTCGCTGGTTTCTTCCAACGCAATGGCGGTGATCCTTGATGAGTTTCCGCACATGGCCGGGACGGCATCCTCGCTGGCGGGAACATTCCGCTTCGGTATTGGTGCCATTGTGGGCGCACTGCTGTCGCTGTCGACATTCAATTCGGCCTGGCCGATGATCTGGTCCATTACTTTCTGCGCGACAAGCTCCATCCTCTTTTACATCTACGCCAGTCGCGGTAAAAAACCGGCCTGATTGTTCATCACAGTTATCAAATTAAGGGAGCAAAAATGCTCCCTTTTTTGATACACATCAACCAAAACAGACATACATTCAGACACGTTTGTTTATTTTATGTAAAATCAATTAATGTAAAAAGTCACATCATTGTAGTGAAAAAGGTTGAGTTAGATCTCAGAAACAGGTACATATAGCCGAAAAAGAGGCTGGGGTTCATTCACAAAATCCAGTTAAATGAACCGCTAACCCGCAAGGCATAAGGCTTTTCACCTTTTCAATGTGAGTGACAAGACGATTTGTCAATAATGTGTTAATCTGAATGTAAAATATTTGTGAAGTAAACTTACTTCCGGGGAATGAAAGTGAATACATTACAGCTCTCCATCATCCACCGTCTCCCCCAGTGCTATCGCTGGCTGGACGGTTTTGCAGGTGCCAAAGTTGAACCGATTCCGCAAAACGATGATGATGCGGAAGGGAGCCTTGTGGCCCTCAAATTGTTGAGCCCGGATGGTGATAAAGCCTGGCCTGTTATGCACAAACTCAGCCAGGCGTTAAGCGATATTGAAGTGGATTGCTCTGTGGTGGAATGCGAAGGCGAGCCCTGCCTGTTCGTAAATTGCCAGGATGAGCTCGCAGCGACCTGCCGTCTGAAAAACTTTGGCGTCGCCATTGCCGAGCCGTTTACCGGTCAAAATCCTTTCTGAGCGTCAGCGTAGTGCTAATAGCTGACGTGTATAGGCCTGCTGCGGGCTGTTGAATACCTGCTGACACTCTCCCTGCTCGACTACTTCCCCTTGTTTCAACACAATCACCTTGTGACATAAGGCGCGCACTACCTGCAAATCGTGGCTGATAAAGATATAGGCCAGGCGGTGCGTTTGCTGAAGGGTCTTCAGCAAGGTCAGAATTTGCGACTGTACGGTGCGATCGAGTGAAGAGGTTGGTTCATCCAGAATGATCAGAGCGGGTTTTAAAATAAGCGCACGGGCAATCGCGATACGCTGACGCTGGCCACCGGAAAACTCTCCGGGAAAACGGCGACGTGTTTCAGGATCCAGCCCCACTTCGTTCATAACCCGAATGACTTCTTCTTCACGTGCGTTGGGTTTCAGGGTCGGCTGATGCACCAGAAGACCTTCTTCAATGATCTGCTGCACGTTCAGACGCGGATTGAGCGACGAGTTAGGGTCCTGGAATACGACCTGGATACGGTGGCGCACTGGCAGCATCTGCTTACGGTTCCACTGATCTATTGGCTGCCCGTCGAAGTGAATTTTCCCTTGCGAGGCAATCAGGCGCAGCAACGCCAGACCTGTCGTGCTCTTACCCGAACCGGACTCACCCACCAGTCCCAGGGTTTCACCCGGATGCAGTTCGAAACTCACCGCTTTAACCACGTCATTATGACCGACAACACGCTTGAGGATGCCTTTGTGGATGGGGAAGCGCACACCCAGATTTTCCACCCGCAGTAGCGGTGTGGTACCTGGCGTCAAAGGCACCGGATCGCCCGCAGGCTCACTGTTAATCAGCCGTTGCGTGTAAGGGTGGGACGGGGCGGAAAAAAGCGCGTCTGTGCTGTTCTGCTCCACACATTTGCCGTTTTGCATCACCGCGACGTTATCTGCCAGTTTTCTGACGATACTCAGGTTATGGGTGATAAACAGCAGGCCCATGTTGAGTTCCTGGCGAAGCTCGTGCAGCAGGGCGAGGATTTGTGCCTGCACAGTCACGTCCAGTGCGGTGGTAGGTTCATCGGCAATCAGCAGTTCGGGTTTTGTCAGCAACGCCATGGCGATCATCACGCGCTGGCGTTCCCCTCCGGAAAGCTGATGAGGGAAGTCACCCAGCCTCTGGCGCGCATTGCGGATACCCACACGATCGAGACAGGTGAGGATCTCCGCTCGCGCAGCTTCCCGGCGCATACCCCGGTGTAAAGAGAGCACTTCGTAGAGCTGTTTTTCCACGCTATGCAGCGGGTTCAGCGAGACCATCGGCTCCTGGAAAATCATCGCAATTTTATTGCCGCGCACCTGGCGTAAGGTCTTTTCAGAGGCGTGAAGTAGGCTCTCGCCACGAAAGAAAATGTCCCCCTGCGGGTACACGACTGGCGGGGAGGGGAGCAGGCGCAGAATGGACAGCGCACTCACGCTCTTGCCCGACCCTGACTCGCCAACCAGTGCCAGAGTTTCGCCCGCTTCAACCTGTAAGGAAAGGTCACTCACCACGGTGCGTAAGCTCTCCTGCTGGCGAAAGGCAATGGAGAGGGAATCAATGCGTAACAGAGGAGTTGTCATCTCAGACCGCCTTATTGGGATCAAAGGCGTCGCGCACGGCTTCACCAATAAAAATCAGCAACGACAGCAGCACCGCCACTGACAGGAAGGCTGTAATGCCCAGCCACGGGGCCTGAAGGTTGTTTTTTCCCTGCAACAGCAGCTCACCTAAAGACGGTGAACCCAACGGCAAACCAAACCCGAGGAAGTCGAGGGAGGTGAGCGTGGAAATAGAACTGCACAAAATAAACGGCAGAAACGTGAGCGTGGCGACCATTGCATTGGGCAGCATGTGGCGCAGCATAATGCTGCGGTCATTCACTCCAAGTGCTCGTGCAGCACGTATGTAGTCAAAGTTTCGCGTGCGCAGAAACTCGGCGCGCACCACACCCACCAGACTCATCCAGCCAAACAGCACGGTAATTGCCAGCAGCCACCAGAAGTCGGGCTGAACCACGCTTGAGAGCAGAATAATCAGGAACAGGGTGGGCATCCCCGACCACACCTCGATAAAGCGCTGCCCCCAGAGATCTATTTTACCGCCGTAGTACCCCTGAATGGCCCCCGCCAGCACGCCTATCACGCAGGAGCAAACGGTCAGCATCAGGCCAAAGAGAAGAGAGATGCGCGTGCCGTAGAGAATGCGTGCCAGCACGTCTCCCCCGTTGGAGTCGGTGCCAAGCCAGTTCTGGGCTGAAGGCGGAGAGGGGAAGGGTTGAGTGGTACCGTAGTTAATGCTGCGTGCACCAAAGCGAATGGGGGCCTGAACCATCCAGCCGTGCTGGTTAATCTGTTGCTGTAGCCAGGGGTCCTGGTAATCAGCAGGCGTAGCGAAGGGGCCACCGAACGTGCTTTCACCGTAGTCCGCTACCACCGGCACATACCAGTTTCCCTGATAGCGCACCAGCAGTGGTTTATCGTTGGCGATCAGTTCAGCAAACAGACTGAACATGAACAGCAGCAGAAAGATCCACAGCGACCAGTAGCCGCGACGATTGTGACGAAAGCGCGCCCAGCGGGTCTGGTTGACGTAGCTTAATTGAAACATCAGCGTCCCTCGAAATCGATGCGCGGGTCGACCAGCGTATAACTGATATCACTGAGGATATTCAGCAGCAGGCCAATCAGGGTGAAAATATAGAGCGTGCCGAACATCACCGGATAATCCCTTGAGACAGTGGCTTCATAGCCCAGCAGCCCCAGGCCGTTAAGCGAGAAAATCACCTCAATCAACAGTGACCCGGTAAAGAACATGCTGATGAATGTGGCCGGGAAACCGGCGATCACCAGCAGCATGGCGTTACGGAACACATGCTTGCGCATAATGTTGCCTTCGCTGACCCCTTTTGCCCGTGCGGTGACCACATACTGCTTGCGGATCTCATCCATAAACGAGTTTTTGGTCAGCATGGTGAGTGCAGCAAAACCGCCAATCACCGTTGCCAGCACCGGCAGCGTGATGTGCCATAAGTAGTCAGTGATTTTTCCATACCAGGGCAGGGTGTCAAAGTTGGCCGACACCAGCCCTCGCAGCGGGAAGATATCGTAGTAGCTGCCGCCGGCGAAGAAGACGATCAACAGAATCGCAAACAGGAAAGCCGGAATCGCATAGCCGATGATGATAAACGCACTGCTCCAGAGATCGAACCGACTGCCGTTATAGACCGCTTTACGGATGCCCAGGGGAATGGAGACGAGATAGATAATCAGCGTTCCCCACAGTCCGAGGGTGACCGAGACCGGCATACTCTCTTTGATGAGTTGCAAAACGGACGAACTGCGGAACAGGCTGTCGCCAAAATCAAAACGCACGTAGTCCCACAGCATTTTGAAATAGCGCTCATGCATTGGCTTATCGAAGCCGTAGCGCTTGGTTATCTCTGCAATCACTTCCGGATCCAGGCCGCGGCCACCGCGATAATGGCTGTCATTGCTGACGGCGCTACCCACACCGGTACGGGCATGGGTGGCACTGGTCCCGTCCATCGCCGTGCCGGGTAATCCGGCGGAGCTGCCAAATTCAATGGCGGCAATAGCCTGGTCGACCGGACCACCCGGTGCGATTTGCACAATAAAAAAGTTAATGGTGATAATGGCCCATAACGTCGGGATTATCAGCAATAAGCGTCGAATCAGATAGGCGCCCATTCCTTCTCCTTAACGTCTGGCGGCGGGCAGTTTTGCCGCTTTGTTTACGTCATACCACCAGGTATCAAACCCGATCGAATAGACAGGACGAATGCCCGGCATCGAAAACTTGTCCCAGTAAGCTATCTGGTCGGCAGACATATACCACATCGGCAGCATGTAATAATTCCACGTCAGCACGCGATCCAGCGCTCGCCCCAGTGGCAGCAGTTTGTCCTTGTCACCCTGAGCCTGAATAATTTGTGCGATCAATTTGTCGACCACCGGATTCTTCACCCCCGGTGAATTGTAGGTGGAATCGATGTACTCCGAGCTCCAGGATATTTGTAAATCCGAGCTTGGCCAGGGCATCGCACGCACGACGCGCGGCATCATGTCGTAATCGCGGGTACGCAGGCGGTTGGTTATCTGCGAGTTATCGACCTGGCGAATTTCCATCGTGATGCCCAGGCGCGCCAGATTGTGCTGGAACGGCAGTACCCACTGATTGTTGCCGCCGGAGGAGAGCAGCATTTCGAAGACAAAGGGCTTACCGGTCTGCGCATTCACCAACTTCTGGTCTTTCATGACCCATCCCGCTTGCTTCAGCAATTCGCTGGCCTTCAGCAGATTTTCCCGATCGTACCCATCCCCTTTCGACACGGTGGGGGTATAAATTGAGGTAAGGACTTCAGGAGGAATATCGGCTTTCATTGGCGCAAGCAGCATCAATTCAGCAGCATCCGGATAGTTACGGGCGGCGTACTCAGTATTCTGGAAGTAGCTGGTGGTGCGGCTATAGGCGTTGTAGAAGAGGGCCTTGTTCATCCACTCAAAATCAAACGCCAGTGACACTGCTTCACGGACGCGCCGGTCGCTGAACACCGGGCGCTGGATGTTAAAGGCCAGCCAGCGTGTATCTTGCGCAGAGGTGTTCTGCTGTTCGTCTTTCACAATGTAGCCATTGGCAAAATTGGTGCCGATGTAGCGGGTTGCCCAGTTCTTCGCGCTGCCTTCGGTGCGCATATCGAAGGCACCCGCTTTAAAGGCTTCGAAGGCAACGTTATCGTCAAGATAATAGTCGTAGCGGATGGTATCGAAATTCCAGCGACCACGGTTCACTGGCAGATTTGCCCCCCAGTAATCCTTCACGCGCGAATAAGTAATGTACTGGCCCATGCGCCAGGCGCTGATGCGATAAGGACCACTGGCCAGCGGCGGCTTGCCGAGTGGGTCGCTAAGTTTGTGGTCCTTCCAGAATTTCTCTGGCATCACCGGCAGAGATAAAAGACTCAGCATATTCTCTTTGCCCGGTTCTCCCAGCGCAATACGCACCGTGAGCGGGGCAATTGCTTTAACCGTCGTTCCCTTGTAGATCAAACGAAATTGTGGAACCCCTTCGGTCATAAATTTTTGGAAAGTAAAGGCCACATCGCTGGCACGAATGGGTGAGCCGTCATGGAAGGTTGCCCGTGGGTTAAGGGCGACTTCGACCCAGGAATAGTCATCTGCGTAGCGCGCCATTTCCGCAATCAGTGGGTAATAGCTACCTGGCTCGTCATCAGAGGTGGTAAACAGGGAATCGTAAAGTGATTCCGTGCGCACTGCGGCGTTGCCACGGAGTGCGAAACGGTTGAAGTTATCAAATGTGCCGATGCTCGAGAGCGTGATGCTGCCGCCTTTAGGGGCTGCCGGGTTCACGTAATCAAAATGGGTAAAGTTGACAGCATATTTGGGCTCACCGATGACAGCAAAAGAATCGCTCTCTTTGATGGTCTGGGCTTGGGTTACCAGGCTGGCAAGCATAAAAAATGAAACAACTACGCGCAAAAACGTCATGGGGTGAGTTCCTTTACCAGCTGCGCGCCGGGCGCGACATCGTCTTCTTATTGAATAATAAGGGAGCTCAGGCCTGATGGGAAATAATAAAGGCGCTAAAGTTGTGATGAAAAGGGGGCGGGTTTCCAGGCGACGAAATTATCCAGTGTCATGGGGCGGCTGAAGTAATAACCCTGCAGGAAATGCACCCCATGTTCACGCAGCCATCGGGCTTGTTCGGGGGTTTCAACACCTTCGGCAACGGTGGCCATGTTGAGTCTTTTGGCGAGCATCAGTACAGCATCCAGCACCGGAGAAGTGACGGTTTCGGTGCCAATCGCATTCACAAAGCCACGATCGATTTTTAAATAATCCAGAGTGAACCGTTCGAGATAAATTAATGCGCTGTGTCCGGTACCAAAATCGTCAATGGCAATTTCATAACCTTCATTACGAAGCCACTGGAATAAGTTTGCCGCTTCCGTTTCTCGTAGCATGTCCCGTTCCGTGATTTCCAGCACCAAATTGAAATAGTCAGGCGGAAGGGATTGCGAGAAGGCTCTGATATCCTCTTTAAAACTTTTGGCATGTAAATGACCAGGCGCGATGTTGACTCCAAGCTTTGCGCCTTCCGGCAGCAGTGTTTGTAGTACCGGCGCATCACGGGCAATCAGCTTAAACAGATGCAACGTTAGCGGGACAATCAGCTTTTGTGCTTCAGCAAACTGGATAAACGCATCCGGCGGGATCTCTCCGGCGGTCGGGTGTTTCCAGCGCATTAATACTTCTGCACCTCGTACCTTTAACTCCGCAGAGTCCAGTACGGGCTGATAGACCACATAAAACTGGTCACGCTTAATTGCAGTAAGAATCTCTTTCCCGGGCCGCATATTTACGAAGAGAACCCAGGCTGTCAGCATGCCCACCAGTATTCCCGACATCACGCCAAATAAGGCTGCAAACTGGATATCTTCCGGTTTCCACTTTTCGGCATACAGATAGATAGTCAGAGGATGGTTGGCTATGTGAGCGATGCGAAAAGGCGGGGTGTTCAGCGATTGCAGATCAATCAGTCCGGGGGCGAAGGTGGATATGGCTTTATTGCCGATACCCAGCGCGATGCCGTTGAGGTCTTGTTGCTGAGTGGTGTAGAAGAGGAAAGGGGTAAGGTTGATATTAAGAGAGACAAAGACTCCCCTGTCGTCCAGTAGCGGACTGCGAAACCACATCACCACCGACGGTTTATCCGGCATCATAGGGGTCCCGGGTAAAATCGCCATATCGGTATTCTTGTTTAAATCAATCTCAGGTATCAAATCGCGCAGTGGCACATTCATTGGACCTGTTGCCGAAGAGCAGACCGCGTTTTGACCTTTGATCAGCAGGAAAGCACGCACATTGAGTGTAAAGGCGGCGCGGGAAGTAAGTTCACTGGCGACATCACTGCATTCATTCAGGGTGAGAGGCTGCAAAGATTCTGCTGTGGTTTTGATGTCAGCCAGATAGTCGACCAACCAGTGTCTGATGCCACCCACCATGGCATCCATCTTCTCTTCATGCTTGTTTTGCAGAATAAGGAATTGCATTCCACCTACGATCACTGCCGTCAACAACCCCGCCAGAATACTCAGCAGCAAAATTTTTCGGGTTGAAGAAAAGTCGCGGGTAAACATCACTGGGGTCCATTCTGAAGTACGAAGGCATTAAGCCAGACTATTGATCTGATTGATTTCCTGGAATATAGCCTGGATAGAGCGGTGAGACATAGATTTTTGCGGTGAATTTTAGCAATAAAAAAACACCGACTTTGCGGTGTTTTTTTATTGCCTTTGCGCCAGCCAAGGGAATAACCAGCGAAGACAGAGATTAGCTGCGACTCAGGACGCGGCGTGCTTCGTTATAGCGCTTCTTCCAGTAAGGCTCATCCATGCTGGAAATCACGACACCACTGCTGGTGGAAGCGTGAACAAACTGGTTATTACCCAGATAGATGCCCACATGGCGACCCGTCGAACCCGCTCTGAACAACACCAGGTCACCGGTACGCAAGCTGGTACGCGAAACTGAACGCCCCATTTCCTGCTGTTCATAAGTAGAACGTGGCAACTCTAAACCAAACTGTTCGCGGAAAGTACGCTGCACAAAACCGGAACAATCGATACCTTTTTTGGTGTCACCACCCAAACGATAACGAACGCCTTTCCAGCTTGCATACTGATCCATAATGCGGGATTTAACATCCAGATTACGAACCATACTTTCAAATTCATCCTGAGAGGCTTGCAGTGAAGAAGGATCTTCACCCACAGCATGCGTCTCAGGATGCATATTTTTCGCAGTGTTCGATGAACACGCCGACAACAATACTGCTACTGCAATCGCGGGAATCGCCCGCAAGATATATCTCAAAATCGGCTGAGATTTGACCATGTTAATTATTTTCCCTTGAAGTCCTTAACGAAAATTATCGTTATAAATATTGCCAACGCAGCGAGATTAATTACCTGCGTTCAATGAGACAATTCTTGATGGTCAAATCTGTGGAAGAACGCACAAATTTATTCACAATGAGAATAATTGCTCTTTTGCGACGAGGCAGACCGAGATTACCCTATCACCCTAAGCATTGCGAGCGCTTTTCCGCGATTTTTTATAAGAAATAATGATACAAAAAGTTAAATATCGGGAATGGATAAAAAGTGGTCAATTTGGGTTAAAAAACATGCAAATTACTCATTTTCATCATGAATATTGTGACGGGAATATGACGGTAATTGGGTGATTTCGGGAAATTTGGCTCAGGGAGCGAAAACGATCCCTGATGTTGACAGTGTATTGATGTTAATAAAATGTTTAGTGGCTGTTTATTTTCCCGGCAGGTACCGATCAAATGCCGCAATAATTTTGTCGCTCAATGGGGTCATCAGACACCACGGAAGACCAATCAGCGCCACTGAAAGCGAACCGACAGCAATATCTGTAAACCAGTGAGCACCAATCATCACACGTGGGAAAGCGAAAACCACAAAAATAATCAGGGCTATGGCAAAGGCTTTTTTGCCGAAATATCGCAACATGATGGATGAAAAAATAAGCAGCATCATTCCATGATCTCCCGGGAAGCTGTCTTTTGACGCGTCCTTAGTTGGGAAATTTAGTAATTCACTGACCCGATGAATATCGGTAAAAAATAGCGTTGGACTTTCACGTTTAACGGGAATAACTAATTGCGCCAGTTGATTTAATACCACGGCAAACAACAGCATTGTCAGACCAATAATGAGGATGCGACGTCGTCCCTGGCTATCTTCCTGCATCCAGAACCACAACATTAAACAGCCCATTGCCAGAAGTGAACACGCATCAAAGGCACGGTTGTTCGTCAGTGCAACCAGCCACAAAAAGGCGCGGCTTTCGACCAGCCCCTGGTTAAAGAAATGGAAGATGGAGGCGTCCAGCGGGGACCAGGCACCGTGATTCACTGGCAGATACCAGGAGAGAAACAGCGCCAGACCGGCGGCATTAAGGAGTAAAATTAGCGGTAAGCGAGTTTTCATCATTAGCCATTCTTAACAAACAGGGGCAAAACAGTAGTACGCTTAATCTAAACGAAGCTTCAACAGACTGGACTGAAGTGCGTTCCAGTCGGCCTCGGATGAGGTAATAAGCTCGATTCGACTATCCGGTGGCGCAACATTCTGCGTTTCAATGTGGAAATCCTGACCCTGACGATTAAGCCGAACTAATCCTTCCGGGATCCGCATCACCCCTTTAACACGCTCGACCGGTGCCAGACGTGCCCACTCCATCAGACCAATGGTATCGAACTGGGTATCGGCATCGAAAATCCAGCCACACGCATGGTGGCCCTGACCGCTGTTCAGGCTGCGACGCCAGCGTTGTTGCGCCGGCAGACTTAATGCCGCCAGACCTTTACGTTCCCCGGTGTGATGATGGTGTTCTGCACTGACGGGCAGTTCACGCGTATTACGACGCGGTATGTCGAGCAGTTCGACAGGAATATTACCCTGCGTGGTGTCAATGCGCTGACGCTCGCCGCCATACAATTGCCACCACTGGTCGAAAGCATCAATGCTCTCCTGACCAGCACGATCCTGCTTGTTCGCCACAATGATGTCGGCGGCGGCTAACTGATCGCGAAAGTTTTCATTGGTGAGGCTTTTTTCATCCAGCAACTGGCGGGGATCGAGTAGGCATAATGTCGCCTGCAGGTCGATCCAGGGTTCATAGACCGGGGCGGTTAACATATCGAGGATCTGTTTGGGGTGGCCCAGCCCGGTCGGTTCAATTAACAGACGGTCGGGTTTGCCCTGGCGCAGCAGTGTGTTCAGGCCAACCTGCATCGGCAAGCCGTTGACGCAGCACATGCATCCGCCGGGAATTTCTTTCAACAAGGCACCACTGTCTGCCAGTAAGGCACCATCAATACCGACTTCGCCAAATTCGTTGACCAGCACGGCCCACTTTTCATTCTCAGGTTTATTCGCCAGCAAATGCAGAATCGCAGTGGTTTTACCGCTGCCGAGAAAGCCGGTAATCAAGTTAGTTTTGGTCACGTGCACTCCAGGATGACGCATGAAATGGGTGCGACAATCCTGGCGAAAAAGTACAAGAAAGAGAAGGGCGGGAGTGGCGAAAGAGATGCCCACTCCGTTTAATCGCAGAAAATGTTAAGAATTAACGGCCTCACGGACAGCCACATGGGCGCCGTTTTTTACCAGTTTTTGCCAGGCAGATTCGATAGCATTCACAAACACAGTGTTGGCAGCAAGATCGGTACCAAAGATCTCGCTCAGTGACAGCAAAGCCACCACGCGCTGATTTTCACTGCTGGTTTCAACGATACCGTGAATTTTTTCGGCCAGCGGGTCACGCACGTCAATGTCGTTTCCGGCATCGTCAGCGCCGCTGACATAGCGCATCCAGCCTGCCACTCCCAATGCCAGTAATGACCAGTCACTACCACGCTGAAGATGAATGCGGATGCTTTCCAGCATACGCTGCGGGAGTTTTTGACTGCCATCCATCGCGATTTGCCAGGTACGATGTTTCAGTGCCGGATTAGCAAAACGGTCAAGCAAACTTTCAGCATAAGCGTTTAAATCCACACCGCTGATGCCCAGGGTTGGAGCCTGCTCATTCAGCATCAGCTTGCCTGCGGCAGCACGGTAATCGGCATCCTGCATGCAATCCGAAATATGGGCAAATCCGGCCAGATAGCCGAGATAAGCGAGGAAAGAGTGGCTGCCATTGAGCATGCGTAATTTCATCTCTTCCCACGGGCGAACATCCTGCACCAGTTGTACGCCGGCAACCTCCCATTCAGGGCGCCCGGCAACAAAATCATCTTCCACTACCCACTGGATGTAAGGTTCGCAACTGATCGCCACCGGGTCAGCCACGCCCAGTACCGCCGTAATTTCTGCCAGCGACTCGTCGGTGGCGGCGGGTACGATACGGTCCACCATGGTGGATGGAAAGCGGACATGCTGGTTAATCCAGTCGGCCAGTTCTGCCGATCGTGTTTGAGCCATCCCTAGCACCGCATGTTTCACAACGTGGCCATTGTCCGGAATATTATCGCATGAGAGCACGGTGAAAGCGGGAAGACCGCGTTCGCGACGACGCGACAACGCCTCAACCAGGATACCGGGCGCGGAGTGTGGCTCGGTAGGGTGTTCAAGGTCATGGGCGATACGCGACTGGCTCAGATCCAGTTTGCCGGTCGCCGGATCGATGCAATACCCTTTTTCGGTGATGGTCAGCGACACAATCGCCACCTGAGGTTCGCAAAATTTCTCAATAATGGCGGCCAGTGTATCCAGTTTTGCGTTCAGGCATTCATTGATCACGCCAATGATTCGAGCCTCATTTCCCGCTGCACCTTTTTCCAGCACCGTATAGAGATGATCCTGTTCACGCAGTTGCGCCATCAAAAGATCGCCGCTGAACAAACTGATCTCGCAAATCCCCCAGTCGCCTCCCTTTGCGTTCAAAACGCGGTCGGTCAACAGAGCCTGGTGGGCACGATGAAAGGCACCAAAGCCAAAGTGAACAATGCGAGAGCGTAGGGAATGACGATCGTACTGAGGGCGTTGTACCGTATCCGGTAACGTTGCTGTGGCAATGGTCTGCATAAAATGACACCTGATTAACCAATAATTAACAATATGCAGTGTAAAGTTATATGACAGCAAATTGAATTGGTGTGCCTTAAATATCCGGGGAATGTGAGCTGGATCAATCATTGTTGGTGCGGGCTTTGATCTGTTTTGTGAAACATGTATGGTAGTCGTCATTAACTGTTCTGTATTGGTATAACAACTTTTAGAGGGTGAGGCGATGGAACAAACCTGGCGTTGGTACGGACCGAACGATCCGGTGTCTTTAGATGATGTGCGTCAGGCTGGCGCAACAGGCGTGGTGACCGCGCTTCATCACATTCCAAATGGTCAGGTCTGGCCGGTTGATGAGATTAAAAAACGCCAGGCGCTGTTGGCCGAAAAAGGGCTGGTCTGGTCGGTAGTGGAAAGTATTCCGGTTCACGAAGAGATCAAAACCCATACGGGTCAGTTTGACACCTGGATTGCTAACTACCAGCAAAGCATTCGTAACCTGGCTGAATGTGGCATCGATACCGTCTGCTATAACTTCATGCCGATTCTCGACTGGACGCGTACCGATCTGGAGTATCAGTTGCCGGATGGTTCCAAAGCACTGCGTTTTGACCAGGTAGCCTTCGCCGCATTTGAACTCTACATCCTTAAACGTGAAGGTGCTGAGGCGGATTACAGCGAAGAAGAGCAACATCAGGCGCAGGCCTGTTTTGAAGCGATGACTGCCGCCGAAATTGAAAAGCTGACGCGCAACATCATCGCAGGTCTGCCGGGTGCGGAAGAGGGTTATACGCTGGAGCAGTTCCATGCGCGCCTTGCCGAATACGATGGCATCGATAAAGCACAGCTGCGCGAAAACATGGCGTATTTCCTGCGTGCAATTGTACCGGTTGCGGAAGCCTGCGGGTTACGTCTGGCGGTTCACCCGGACGATCCACCGCGTCCTATCCTTGGCCTGCCGCGCATTGTCTCCACGCTGGAAGATATGCAGTGGCTGAAAGAGGCGGTTAACAGCATCAATAACGGCTTCACCATGTGCACCGGCTCCTATGGCGTGCGTGCTGACAACGACCTGGTGCTGATGATCGAAACCTTTGGCGATCGCATTCACTTTACCCATTTGCGCTCAACCTGCCGTGAAGCAAACCCGAAAACCTTCCATGAGGCGGCACATCTGGGCGGTGACGTGAATATGGTGGCGGTGGTTGATGCGATTCTCAGCGAAGAGCAGCGCCGTAAAAAAGCCGGCGACCTGCGTCCGATTCCGTTCCGACCAGATCACGGGCACCAGATGCTGGATGACCTGCGCAAGAAAACCAACCCGGGCTATTCGGCAATCGGGCGTCTGAAAGGGATGGCGGAAGTGCGCGGTGTTGAGCTGGCGCTGAAGATGACCAAATATCCTGAACTGCTGTAACAGAAAAAGAAAACCCGGCAAAAGCCGGGTTTTTTGTTTTTAGTCTGCGCGACCCATATAACGTTTTTCTTCGATATGGATGCGGATTTTCTCGCCAGCAGACAGGTATTCAGGGACCTGTACAACCAGACCGGTGGTCAGGGTTGCCGGTTTGTTGCGCGCACTGGCGGAAGCCCCTTTGATGCCCGGTGCAGTATCAACAATTTCCAGATCGACGGTCTGCGGCAATTCCAGTGCCAGCAACTGACCATCCCAGGTCAGAACCTGCATGTCCGGCATGCCGCCTTCAGGAATAAACTGCAGCTCTTCTTCAATCTGGTCTTTGGTGAAGATGTACGGGGTGTAATCTTCTTTATCCATGAACACGTATTCGTTGCCGTCGATGTAGGAGAAATCGACATAACGACGGGTCAGGGTCACGGTATCAACGATATCATCACCTTTAAAACGCTCTTCCACTTTCAGCCCGGTACGGACGTCAGCAAAACGCATTTTGTACAGTGTCGCAGCACCACGGGCGCTCGGTGCCTGAATATCAATATCTTTTACAATCAGCAGTTTGCCGTTGTAATTCAGCACCATACCTTTTTTAATCTCGTTCGCTCTTGGCATCGCGTAAATCCTGTGAATTTAAAATAGAGAAAATATCGCGACAAATTACTCGCGAGGGCCTTTGCAGGCAAGTGGAATCGCTGAGTTTTGCGTTTGAGAGGCTAAAGATGGTAGTTTGGCGGCCAATCTACCTGAGAGTTGTCATTATGGAATGCCGCCCGGATTGCGGGGCCTGTTGTATCGCCCCCTCTATATCAAGCCCGATCCCCGGGATGCCGCAGGGCAAACCGGCCAATACGCGCTGTGTTCAACTGGCGGACGACTTTAAATGCAAGATTTTCACTTCACCACTGCGTCCGAAAGTCTGTTCCGGTTTACAGCCCAGCCGCGAGATGTGTTTTAGTCACCGGGACGATGCCATCACTTATCTGATTGCGCTGGAAGCGGCAACGGCACCCTAGCGGTTTGTTGCTGTCTCACCTTTTCTTCGTGCTCTAGCAGCCATTTTTTTCGTGCAACGCCGCCGCCATATCCACCTAACGCCCCATTCTTGCCGATGATTCGATGGCAGGGAATGATAATGGCAATACGGTTCGCACCTGTTGCATTCGCTACGGCGCGAACGGCGTCGGGGCGCTCCATCTTTTCTGCCAGCATGGCGTAAGGTTCGGTCTTGCCACATTCAACGGCCGGCAGCGTTTGCCAGACGGTTTGCTGAAAGACAGAGCCTGGGGTATCCAGCGGCACTGTGAAATGCGTACGCGTGCCAAGAAAATACTCGTCGATCTCTTTGATGGCCTGCCGGGTGTGTGCATTCTCTCCGGCAAGGATCCTGGCCTTACAGAGTCGCTGAAGATCGCCGAACTCGGTTTCCAGCATTTTTCGGTCGGTAAACTCCAGCAGGCAGATGCCTTTATCGGTCGCGCAGACAAACATCGGCCCCAGCGGCGTGGTGAAACGCTGGATCAGGATAACGCTCGCTAAATCGGTGGGCGCAGCGCCGGTCAGCTTTTTGAAGGTATAACCAAAGCCGCTCAGGGAGTCGTAGCCACTGTCGAAAGCGGTTTCTGTGGCCTTACGTCCGGATTTCAGCGACTGCATGGCTTCATTGACCCGCAGCATGCGCTGGTATGCCTGAAACGTCATGCCGTGATGCTTGCGAAACCATCGACGCAGCGCCTCGGGGCTTATCTGGTGTTCACGCAGGACGTCATCGCTGATTTTTGTTTGTGGGTTGCTGCGCAGTAAGGCCAGCGCCCTTTCAACATCCGGCGGTGCAGTGCAGGCATTTTCCGTTGGGCGGCACACTTTGCAGGGGCGAAAACCTGCATCAATGGCAGACTTCATATCGGAATAAAACAGCACATTTTCCCGCTTTGGTTTACGCGCACGACAGGTGGCGATGCAAAATACGCCGGTCGTTTTGACCCCCACGAAAAAAATCCCCGCATAGTCTGAAGCGCGCGCAATCAGTGCCTGGTACCAGGTATTACAAACCGCGTCGTCATTCATCAGCATGGGCAAATACCGCCTTAAAGGATTGGTTTGCCAGAATAGAGGAAAACAGCCGTTGCGACGATGCCTGGCATTGTTGATGAATAAAACTACCCATTGAGATGCGTTTAACGCCCAGAGATGTGAGCGTGCTGAAGTCGGGAAGGGCAGGCATGCACATAACGTTCAGCGGGAGCGGGACGGCGTCAACAACCGCGGAAATATCGCCCGGCTGTGTAATGCAGGGGACAAACAGGCCGTCAGCACCGTGCGCTGCGTACAGCAATCCTCTGGCGAGGGTGTTTTCACGCGCATCCTCAAGACTCAGTAAAAAGCTATCGGTACGTGCATTAATGAACAGGGCAAGGTGATTCTGGTCGAGTTGCTGACGGCAGGCGCGTAAAAGCCGGGCAAACTCCGTTGCGTCTCTCAGGGTGCGCTGCCCGTGCTGAACCAGACTGTCTTCCAGATTGATACCGGCAACGCCAAGTTCAGCAAGCGCAAGCACGTTACCCACAATCTCCTCGGTGCTCTTTGCGTAGCCATACTCCATGTCGACAGTGAGAGGGAGGCTGCAACATGCGCGCAGCCGTTTAACCAGATAAAGCAGTTCCTGGAATGAGAGCCCCTCTCCGTCTCCGTCAGCATAGCCGTACATGTCGGCAATCGCCGCACTCGATGTCCCCACAGCCGTGAAACCTGCATGCTGTGCGGCTTTCACGCTGGTCACGTCCCAGACATTCGCAATAAGTAAGGGGGTAGATTGGGTATGCATATCGGTGAAGTTCATTCTGCTGTTCCTTAGTGAAGTGAGGCCATGACGTTATAAACAAGGCGTATCCCTCACAACCGAAAATCGGACAAGTATTTTTTGTTTTGTCCCTTTCTGGCTCACTTATGGTGTCATCATTTCGAACTATTCTTTTAACGTCAGCAGAAAGCTGACGTTTGCTGAACGAATGCCCTAAAAGAGGTCAGCGTTGTTCAGCAGAAAATTTCCACCAGAGTAAGAAATGTGCTGTAGATCTTAATTTTGCAATCAAATTTGAGACTTTTCTTGATTGCTGAAGCATTAAGGTCAAGACTCCGTGAAACGTTTCAGCGTCATCTTGCTTTCAACACATTTCAGGGTGGCGCATTATTTCTCAAGTTAGCTGAAACGATTCAGTTCAGCAGGAGAGGATTTACATGTTCCAGTTATCCGTTCAGGACATCCATCCGGGCCAGCAGGCCGGGAATAAAGAAGAGGCGATTCGCCAGATTGCAGCCGCGCTGACCGAAGCAGGCAATGTAGCCGGTGGCTATGTTGAAGGCATGCTGGCACGCGAGCAGCAGACCTCTACCTTCCTTGGCAATGGCATTGCCATTCCACACGGTACCACCGATACCCGCGATCAGGTGCTGAAAACCGGTGTGAAAGTGTTCCAGTTCCCGCAGGGCATTCTGTGGGGCGAGGGTCAGGTGGCCTATGTAGCAATCGGTATTGCCGCGAGTTCCGATGAACACCTGGGTCTGCTGCGTCAGCTGACTCACGTCCTGAGCGATGATTCTGTTTCTGCACAACTGCAGTCAGCCACCACCGCTGAAGAGCTGCGTGCGTTGCTGATGGGTGAACAACAGAGCGCCACGCTGAAGCTGGATAACGACACTCTGTCTCTTGAGGTTGCTGCCAGTGACCTGATTACGCTACAGGCACTGAATGCCGCTCGCCTGAAAGAAGCCGGCGCGGTCGATGCTGTGTACGTCGCGCGTTCTATTAACGAACAACCGCTGAATCTGGGTCAGGGCATCTGGCTGAACGACAGCGCGCAAGGCAACGTGCAGAGTGCCATCGCGGTCAGCCGTGCGGCAACGCCGTTCACTGCTGACGGTGAATCCGTTGCGCTACTGGTAAGCGTTGCGATGGCCGATGACCAGCCGATTGCGGTGCTCAAACGCCTGAGCGACCTGCTGCTGGCGAAAAAAGCTGACCGTCTGCACACCGCTGATGCGGCTACCTTGCTGGCCCTGCTGACCAGCGATGATGCTATTGCCGACGATCTGCTGACTGCTGAATACGTCGTCCGCAACGAACACGGTCTGCATGCCCGTCCAGGTACCATGCTGGTCAACACCATTAAACAGTTTAACAGCGAAGTGACCGTGACCAACCTTGATGGTTCCGGTAAACCTGCCAACGGCCGCAGCCTGATGAAAGTGGTTGCACTGGGTGTGAAGAAAGGCCATCGCCTGCGCTTCACTGCACAGGGTGAAGATGCTGAACTTGCGCTGAAAGCGATTGGTGATGCTATCGCAGCCGGTCTTGGGGAGGGCGCGTAATGAGCAGACGTGTTGCCACCATTACCCTGAATCCCGCCTATGACCTGGTGGGCTATACCCCGGAAATCGAACGTGGTGAAGTGAACCTGGTTCGCACCACTGGCCTGCATGCTGCCGGTAAAGGCATTAACGTCGCCAAAGTGCTGAAAGACTTAGGCATCGACGTCACTGTGGGCGGCTTCCTCGGCAAAGATAACCAGGACGGTTTCCAGCAGTTGTTCAGCGAACTGGGAATTGCTAACCGTTTCCAGGTGGTCCAGGGCCGTACCCGTATCAACGTGAAACTGACCGAGAAAGACAGTGAAGTGACCGATTTCAACTTCTCTGGCTTTGAAGTGACCCCGGCAGACTGGGAACGCTTTGTGGCTGATTCCCTGAGCTGGTTAGGTCAGTTCGACATGGTGTGTGTGAGCGGTAGCCTGCCGTCAGGCGTCAGCCCGGAAGCCTTTACTGACTGGATGACTCGCCTGCGCAGCCAGTGCCCATGCATTATTTTTGACAGCAGCCGTGACGCGCTGGTCGCAGGCCTGAAAGCCGCGCCGTGGCTGGTGAAACCGAACCGCCGTGAACTTGAAATTTGGGCGGGACGTAAATTACCGGATCTGCAGGATGTTATCGAAGCGGCGCATGCGCTTCGTGAGCAAGGCATTGCCCATGTGGTTATTTCACTGGGCGCGGAAGGGGCGTTGTGGGTTAACGCTTCTGGCGAATGGATCGCCAAACCGCCGTCAATGGAAGTGGTAAGCACCGTTGGCGCAGGGGATTCGATGGTTGGCGGTCTGATCTATGGTCTGTTGATGCGAGAGTCCAGTGAACATACGTTGCGCCTGGCCACTGCGGTTGCAGCACTGGCAGTCAGTCAGAGCAACGTTGGTATTACCGATCGTACCCAGTTAGCCGCGATGATGGCGCGTGTTGACTTAAAACCCTTTAACTAACAGCAGGAGAGCATAATGAAAACGCTGCTGATAATTGATTCTGAACTTGGTCAAGCTCGCGCATATATGGCAAAAAGCCTGTTAGGCGCGGCTGCACAAAAAGCGAATTTGCAGTTTATCGACAACCCTGGCGAAGCGGAACTGGCTATCGTTTTGGGTTCACGCGTGCCGTCCGACAGCGCGCTGACGGGTAAAAAAGTCTGGCTGGGCGATATCAATCGCGCAGTGGCTCACCCGGAACTGTTTTTGAGCGAAGCTAAAAATCACGCTTCACTCTACACTGCCCCGGCTGCGGCACCTGCTGCTGTCTCCACGGGTCCGAAGCGTATTGTGGCGGTCACCGCCTGCCCGACGGGTGTTGCGCATACGTTTATGGCTGCTGAAGCCATTGAAACCGAAGCGAAAAAACGTGGCTGGTGGGTGAAGGTTGAAACCCGTGGCTCCGTGGGCGCTGGCAATGCCATCACCCCGGAAGAAGTGGCTGAAGCTGACCTGGTGATTGTGGCCGCAGACATCGAAGTGGATCTGGCGAAATTCGCCGGTAAACCGATGTACCGCACCACCACGGGCCTGGCACTGAAGAAAACAGCCCAGGAACTGGATAAAGCACAAGCTGAAGCCAAACCTTACCAGCCGAGCGGCAACGCCCAGGCGGCAAGTGGTGAAGGCAAGAAAGAGAGTGCGGGCGCATACCGTCACCTGTTGACCGGTGTGTCTTATATGCTGCCAATGGTGGTTGCGGGTGGTCTGTTAATCGCACTCTCCTTCGCCTTTGGTATTGAAGCGTTCAAAGTTGATGGCACGCTGCCTGCCGCGCTGATGAAAATCGGTGGCGGTTCTGCTTTCGCCCTGATGGTTCCGGTACTGGCAGGCTTTATCGCCTTCTCCATTGCTGACCGTCCTGGCCTGACGCCGGGTCTGATCGGCGGTATGTTGGCCGTGAGCACCGGTTCTGGCTTTATCGGCGGTATCATTGCAGGCTTCCTTGCCGGTTACCTGGCAAAAGCCATCAGCAAAGGTCTGAAGCTGCCGCCAAGCATGGAAGCGCTGAAGCCAATCCTGATCATTCCGCTGGTCTCAAGCCTGGTCGTTGGCCTGGCGATGATCTACCTGATTGGTACTCCGGTTGCGAAGATCCTCGCTGGCCTGACTGCCTGGCTGCAAACGATGGGTACGGCTAACGCCGTCCTGCTGGGCGCAATCCTCGGCGGCATGATGTGTACCGACATGGGTGGTCCGGTCAACAAAGCGGCATACGCATTTGGCGTGGGCTTGCTGAGTACCCAGACTTACGCACCGATGGCCGCCATCATGGCAGCCGGCATGGTGCCACCGCTGGCGATGGGCCTGGCAACGATTGTTGCGCGTAAGAAATTCGACAAAGGTCAGCAGGAAGGGGGCAAAGCCGCACTGGTTCTCGGTCTGTGCTTTATCTCTGAAGGTGCGATTCCGTTCGCCGCCCGTGACCCGATGCGCGTTCTGCCTTGCTGTATCGCAGGTGGTGCAGTGACCGGTGCTATCTCGATGGCGATTGGCGCAAAACTGATGGCACCACACGGTGGTCTGTTCGTTCTGCTTATCCCGGGTGCAATCACCCCGGTACTGGGTTACCTCTTCGCTATCATCGCGGGTACCCTGCTGGCAGGTCTGGTCTACGCGTTCCTGAAACGTCCGGAAACCGAAGCCGTTGCCAAAGCAGCCTAATCCATTCTCTGAATGACAAAGGGCCGGGAAACCGGCCTTTTTTTATCTGTATGAATTCTCTTCCTGCTTCTATCAATGTAGTAACTCACTAAATTTATTATCAGGATCCATTTCCCGCGCCAGGGCGGTAATCGCCTGTTTGTTGCGCAGGAGATAGCCCGACTTTTGCTTCACCAGCAATCCTTCCTGCGTAAACTGCGCTATCACATACAACAGGTGGCGATAAGAGACACCCATGTATTCCGCGGCCTGTGTGTGTTTTTCATGGTAAACATCACCGTGTTGGGTCAGCAAAATAAAGGCGGCCAGCCGATTTGCCAGAGGGAACGACTGGTTCTGCGTTAACGAAACGATGTTGCGGTAATTTTTATGGCTCAGAGCGACGCAGAGATAACGCAGAAACACCACGTCATTTAACAGCAGTGTCCGAAACGTTTTCATCGGTAATGCCAGACACCAGCACTCCTCAATGGCCTGTACTGCGCGTGGCTCATGATTGAGGTCCACGAGTTCAATTTCGCCGATAAAACAAGGCGCACCGAAAAAATCAATCAGCGACACCCGACCATTAGGCAAGGTGGCATAGAGCTTGGCTCGCCCGCGCGCCAGATAGAACAGGTACGCCGGTTGATGGCCTTCTCTGATAATAAAATCCCCGGCCATCACATGAAACAGACGGGTTTCGCCGATGACGTCTGCGCTAAAGCGTTCTCTGTAGCCAGAATGCCGAATAAGCCGCTGTTTTAGTTCGTCATTTTGGATTTCTTTCACAATGGCTTCCCGGTGTGAGATTTCTCATATTTAGCATAGGTTTTCTGTTGTTATGCTTCAATCATCGACCTGATTTAGTTTTCTTTGACGAAGCGAAAATAACCTAACAGCAACAGAGGAAATAAAAAATGGAAAGAAGAAAGATTATCCTGGATTGCGATCCTGGTCATGATGATGCTATTGCTATGATGATGGCAGCAAAACATCCGGCAATAGATTTACTGGGTATTACTATTGTTGCAGGCAATCAAACGCTGGATAAAACACTGATCAATGGATTAAACGTATGTCAGAAGTTAGGTATTAATGTTCCCGTTTATGCCGGTATGCCTCAGCCTATTATGCGCCAGCAAATTGTCGCCGATAATATTCACGGTGAAACAGGGTTAGATGGTCCTGTATTTGAACCTCTCACTCGTCAGGCAGAAAATACTCATGCCGTGAAGTATATTATCGATACGCTATTAGCAAGTGAAGGGGATATTACTCTGGTGCCTGTTGGGCCACTGACCAATATTGCCGTAGCTATGCGTATGCAGCCCGCCATTGTGCCTAAAATTCGCGAAATTGTGTTGATGGGAGGCGCGTATGGGACCGGGAATTTTACCCCGTCAGCTGAGTTTAATATTTATGCCGATCCGGAAGCGGCGCGGGTCGTTTTCACCTCCGGCGTCCCGTTGGTGATGATGGGGCTTGATTTGACCAACCAGACCGTATGTACGGCGGATGTCATTGCCCGGATGGAAAAAGCAGGCGGCCCGGCAGGGCAGTTATTCAGCGATATCATGAACTTTACGCTGAAAACGCAGTTCGAGAATTACGGACTGGCAGGCGGCCCGGTGCACGATGCAACCTGTATCGGTTATCTTATCAATCCGCAGGGCATCAAAACCCAGGACATGTACGTTGAGATCGATGTCAACAGCGGCCCATGTTACGGACGCACCGTGTGTGATGAACTGGGGGTATTAGGCAAACCGGCCAATGCCAAAGTTGGGATCAGCATCGACACCAAATGGTTCTGGGATTTAACCGAAGAGTGCGTGCGGATGTATATGTGACTTGCTGAATCTTTATTATCGCTTTTCGTATTAAAAATCTTACTCTGACCTGTATTCATGGGCAGTATGCTGTCGCCCATATCAATATCAGTCATACCAAAAATAAAATATAGAGATAATCATTATGGATATAATGAGAAGTGTTCTGGGTATGGTGGTATTACTGGCGATAGCATTTCTGCTGTCAGTAAATAAAAGATCTATTAGCTTGAGAACGGTAGGTGCTGCATTAGGGCTGCAGATTATCATCGGCGGTATTATGCTCTACTTTCCTCCGGGCAAATGGCTGGCGGAGCAGGCGGCTTTGGGTATTCATAAAGTCATGACCTACAGTGATGCCGGTAGCGCATTTATATTTGGCTCGCTGGTGGGGCCGAAGATGGATGCGGTGTTTGATGGTGCCGGTTTTGTTTTTGCCTTTCGTGTATTGCCCGCCATTATCTTTATTACTGCCCTGGTGAGCTTACTGTATTACATCGGCGTCATGGGATTCCTGATTCGGATCCTCGGCGGCATTTTTCAGAAAGCATTGAACATCAGCAAAATTGAGTCCTTCGTGGCGGTTACGACTATCTTCCTCGGTCAAAACGAGATCCCGGCGATCGTTAAACCCTTTATGGATAAGCTCAACCGCAATGAACTTTTTACCGCTATATGCAGTGGCATGGCCTCTATTGCCGGTTCAACGATGATTGGTTACGCCGGTCTGGGTGTGCCCATCGACTACCTGCTTGCGGCATCATTAATGGCGATTCCAGGCGGGATTCTGTTCGCGCGTTTATTGAGTCCGGCAACGGAAGCGACGCAAGTCACCTTCGATAATCTCTCATTCACCGAAACACCGCCGAAGAGTTTCATTGAAGCGGCGGCGAGCGGCGCAATGGCAGGGCTAAAAATTGCAGCAGGTGTGGCAACTGTGGTGATGGCCTTTGTGGCGATCATTGCCATGCTGAACGGCATTATTGGCGGTATTGGGGGCTTGTTTGGTTATGGGCAGGCATCGCTCGAAGGGATCTTTGGCTATGCACTGGCACCTCTTGCCTGGCTGATGGGCGTGGACTGGGGAAATGCGACGCTTGCCGGGAGCCTGATCGGGCAGAAGCTGGCTATCAACGAGTTTGTGGCGTATCTCCACTTTTCGCCGTATCTGCAAGCGGCAGGGACGCTGGACGTGAAAACCATCGCCATCATCTCTTTTGCACTGTGCGGTTTTGCGAACTTCGGGTCGATTGGGGTGGTGGTGGGCGCATTTTCTGCCATCGCCCCACAGCGTGCGCCGGAAATTGCCCAACTTGGTCTGCGGGCGCTGGCAGCGGCAACACTCTCTAATCTGATGAGTGCTACCATTGCCGGGTTTTTTATTGGGTTGGCGTAGAACGATACTGCCAGAGTGAAAACAGGACTGCTTCAGGCCAGTGAGGCCTGAAGCAGGGAAAGCGCATTTTCGGCAGAAAGGGCCGGATTGTTGACGCTGACGCTGGCGCGAGAAATTGCGGCACAGGCCATCGCGAAATGGGCGCATTCCATAAAATTCCCCCCATCCATAAAGCTGTACACCAGCCCTGCCATAAAAGCATCGTCTGCACCAAAACGATCGACCGCCAGATGATCCGGTGAGTTAAGCAGATGTTGTTCACCGTCATGCTTGCTGCAAAATACGGATTCATCGTCCAGGCAGACAAAAATACGTTGAACGCCCTGTTCGTGCAGTGATTTCAGCGCGGCAAATTTGTCGGCTTCACGGCGGATCGGCTGACCCCAAAGAATCTGCAACTCTTTGAGCGTCGGTTTCAGCGTGTGGATGCGGGAAAGCCAGGGGCGAATTTTGTCTGCTTTAAATTCAGAGACGGTGTCTACAAAGACCGGCAGATGGCCCGCCATGGTGAAAATCCACTCCAGGGCTTCTTCCGTCAGATTGCAGTCGGCCATGACGACGCCCGCATGCAGCACCAAATCCCGCGAATTATTCAGCAGCTGCGGCGTCAGTTGCTGCAAAATCTGGGTGTCGTTGATGGCCAGTACCGTCTCTTCCAGTGGATTAGCAACCGACAGATAGGTCGAGGTGTTGTGTCCATGCAGACGAAGACAGTTTTGCACGTTCACCCCGGCAAGCCGGGTCTGTTCCAGCAGCGTTTCACCGTAGAAATCATCGCCCACCGCAGAAATCAAATGCACGTCGCGCCCAAGCAGCGCAAGATTGTGGGCCACATTGCGCGCCACGCCACCCGCTGAACACTGAATGGTGCCAGGATTGGAAGCGGACTGGGGATAGTGAATATCCGCCGAGCCACGGATATCCATATTAATCGCGCCAAAAGCAACGCAATAATCTTGTTCGGTGAGAATGTAACCTTTGCCTTTAATAAGCCCTTTGCGCATTAAATCCATGATATGAGCGGCAACACGCGAACGGCTTATTTGCAAAATTTCGCCGATTTCATTTTGCTGAATCAGCGGGTTACTGCGCAGAATTTTAAGTATCTGCTTTTCCCTATCATTCATTTACGCGGCGGCCTCTTGGTTTTGCTGCGCTTTCAACCAGGCAATTTCTTCTGCCCAGATATCCGGGTTAATGGTTTCCAGAACCAGTGGAATACCGTCAAAACGGTTGTCCTGCATGATCCAGCGAAACGCGTCATGACCTATGTTGCCTTCGCCCAGGCTATGGTGGCGGTCAACACGGCTGGCAAACTGGCTTTTCGCGTCGTTGAGATGCATCCCACGCAGATACTTAAAGCCCACCACGCGGTCGAATTCAGCAAACACATCCGCTGTGGCTTCCGCACTGCGCAAATCATACCCGGCCGCAAAGGCGTGGCAGGTATCAATGCAGACGCCCACACGGGATTTGTCTTCCACGCCATCAATGATAGCCGCCAGATGCTCAAAGCGAAAACCGAGGTTGCTGCCCTGGCCTGCCGTGTTTTCAATCACCGCCGTCACGCCTTTGGTTTTATCCAGCACGATGTTGAGGGACTCGGCGATCCGCGCCAGACACTCCTCTTCGCTGATTTGCAGCAGATGGCTGCCGGGATGGAAGTTCAGCAGGGTCAGCCCCAGTTGTTCACAGCGCTGCATCTCATCGAGAAATGCCTCGCGGGACTTTTCCAGCGCCTCTTCGACCGGATGGCCGAGGTTAATCAGGTAGCTGTCGTGCGGCAGGATCTGCCCAGACTGATAACGGTATTTTTCGCAGGCGGCTTTGAAATCATCAATCACTTCGGTGGTGAGCGGGGCCGCCCGCCACTGACGCTGATTTTTAGTGAACAGGGCAAATGCGGTGGCGCCAATTTCATCAGCACGGATTGCGGCATTCGCAAGGCCGCCAGCAGCGCTGACATGCGCTCCAATGTATTTCATGAAAAACTCCTGTTAAACCCGCCAGGGGAAAGCAATCCTTTATCATAGCGGGTTAACAGGTGTGATGTATGGGTTTATGCCAGCAGCTGGTGAACCAGCAGGTTTATTGCGCCGCCACCGACGATTAACCAGATAAATAACACCAGCGCCATCAGCAGCGGTTTAGAACCTGCGCGTTTCAGTGCGCTGATATGTGTGGTTAACCCCAGTGCTGCCATCGCCATGGCGAGTAATACGGTATCCAGCGTCACCAGCGCATTCACCATTGCCTGCGGCAGCAGGTGAAACGAATTGAAGAAAGCGACTGCAATAAAAATCAGGGCGAACCACGGAACGGTGATTTTGCTCTTTTGCGTTGCATTTGCCGGGGCCAGGGTTTTTACACGCATCGCCAGAATGATCAGAAACGGGGCCAGCATCATGACGCGCAGCATTTTTGCGATCACTGCGGCGTTTTCTGCGTCCGGGCTGACAGCGTGCCCGGCAGCCACCACCTGAGCCACTTCATGCATGGTCGAGCCCATGTAGATACCATACGTTTCCGGGCTGAACAGATGGCTCAGGAACGGATAAATTGCCGGGTACAAAAAGATGGCCAGCGTGCCGTAAATCACCACCGTAGCCACGGCCACCGCAACTTTTGATGACTCGGCTTTGACCACCGGCTCGGTTGCCAGAATAGCCGCCGCCCCGCAAATGCTGCTCCCGGCACCAATCAGCCAGCTTGTCTGACGGTCAAGACCAAACACTTTTTGCCCCAACCAACAGGCCAGCATAAAGGTGGAACTGAGCGTCAGCACGTCAATAACGATACCGCTGACGCCGACGTCAGCAATTTGCGTAAACGTCAAACGAAAGCCATAAAGAATAATACCCAGACGCAGTAAATGGTGTTTTGCGAAGCGGACGCCTTCGTCGCAAGAGCCGGTTAAACGCGGATAGAGAGTATTGCCGACCAGGATGCCGAACAAAATGGCCAGCGTCAGCGCACTCATCCCCGCATTTGCCAGCGTCGGGATAGTGCCAGCCCACAATGCCACGCCTGCCACCAGGGCACTTAATGCCAGACCGGGTAACAGCAAGCCTGCTTTAATACGCTGTAAATTCAGATGTTGTGTGATTTCGCTCATAACCTTCTCCTTTCTCTGGATAAAAGGTTACGGCGGGATAGCTTAAAGGTAAAATTGATTATATATTTATAATTAATCTTTATAAGTGGTAAGGGCGCTTACCTCAGGAAGGCAGGTTATGCATATCACACTCCGGCAACTGGAAGTCTTTGCTGAGGTATTGAAAAGTGGATCAACGACACAGGCCTCACAAATGCTGGCGTTATCGCAGTCTGCGGTCAGCGCGGCGTTGACCGATCTGGAAGGCCAACTTGGCGTGCAGCTGTTTGATCGCGTCGGTAAAAGGCTGGTGGTTAATGAGCATGGCCGCCTGCTTTACCCGCGTGCGCTGGCGCTACTTGAGCAGGCCATCGAAATAGAGCAGTTGTTCCGTGAAGATAACGGGGCAATTCGGGTGTATGCCAGCAGCACCATCGGTAACTATATTTTGCCGGAAGTGATCGCTCGCTACCGCCGTGACCTGCCGGATTTACCGCTGGATATGAGCGTCGGCAACAGTCAGGACGTCATCAATGCAGTGGCGGATTTCCGTGTCGACATTGGTTTGATTGAAGGCCCATGCCACACGGCAGAAATTATCGCGGAACCCTGGCTGGAAGATGAACTGGTGGTGTTCGCGCCGCCCGATTCTGCACTGTTGCAGGGGGAGGTTACCCTGGCTCGGCTGGCGGCAGCCCCATGGATCCTGCGTGAGCGTGGCTCCGGTACCCGTGAAATTGTCGATTACCTGTTGCTCTCCCATCTGCCGGAGTTTCACCTGGGGATGGAGCTGGGGAACTCCGAGGCGATTAAACATGCGGTGCGCCACGGGCTGGGCATCAGCTGTTTATCGCGCCGGGTGATTGCCGAGCAGCTGGATGCCGGTTCTCTGGTCGAAGTGCCTGTTCCGCTTCCACGTCTGGTGCGCACACTTTGGCGTATCCATCATCGTCAAAAGCACCTTTCCAGTGCGCTAAATCGCTTTCTGCGCTATTGCGATATGTAAGCGCACCAAAACGACGCACTTGCACCATTCTGGGGTGCAAGTGTGCGTTCCTCATCTGGTTATTTCTTCATTAAATCCCCGCCCGTTAAGCCTTCAGTAAAACATTTTGCGTTGGCACATTAGTTGCAGAATGTGATTCAAAGAATCTTTTGTTTCATGATGCGATAAGGTGATGACGATGAAAAAGTGGATGTTGGCAGCAGCAGGTGCAGCATTGATGTTCTCTTCCGTTGGGTCAGTATTAGCTGACCAGTTGCAGGATATCCAAAAGCGCGGCGTGCTGCGCGTTGCCGTACCGCAGGATTTCCCGCCGTTTGGTTCGGTCGCCACCGACCTTAAGCCGCAGGGGTACGACATTGATATGGCGGAATATCTGGCGAAAGGCATGAAGGTCAAAGTGGAACTGGTACCGGTGACCAGCGCTAACCGGGTGCCTTATTTACAAACCAACAAAGTGGATTTGGTCATCTCCAGCCTCGGTAAAAATGCGGAGCGCGAAAAAGTGATCGACTTCAGCCGTGCCTACGCACCGTTCTTCCTCGGTGTGTTTGGCCCGAAAGACGCCACACTTGCCGATGCTGCTGCCCTTAGTGGTAAATCCGTGGGCGTGACCCGTGGAGCGGTCGAGGACATGGTTCTGACCGACCTTGCGCCAAAAGATGCGCAGCTCAAGCGTTACGAAGATAACAACACCACCATTTCTGCTTATCTCTCCGGGCAGGTGCAGTATCTCGCCACCGGCAACGTCGTGGTCGCTGCCATTGCGCGGCAGAACCCATCACAATCCCCGGTGAGCAAATTTATGCTCAAAGATTCACCGTGCTACATTGGCCTGAAGAAAAATGAACCGGCCCTGAAAGCGGAAGTGGACAAGCTGGTTGAGCAGGCGCTGAAAGACGGCACGTTGAATACGTATTCTGAAAAATGGATGCAGGCACCGTTGCCAGCAAACTTCGGCGCGTAAGGGTCGGGCATGACGACAACCCTTGATTTTGCTGCGCTCTGGCCCTTCTGGCCGCAGCTGCTGGCGGGGCTATGGACCACGGTCACCCTCACCACTGTGGCGACGATTGGCGGTGTGTCGCTGGGGATCCTCGGTGCAGCGCTACGAACCGGTAAACCGACCGTCTTAAGCCACATTTGGGGGGCGTATGTGGAACTTATTCGCAATACGCCCTTCGTGGTGCAGCTCTTTTTCATCGTCTTTGGCCTGCCGGGGCTTGGCCTAAAGCTGACAGCAGGGCAGGCGGCGCTGATTGCTATGTTGATCAACCTCGGGGCTTACAGCACGGAAATCATCCGTGCGGGTATCCAGGTTGCGCCAAAAGGACAGTGGGAAGCGGCGAGGGTGCTGGGGCTGACAAAACTGCAGACCTTTATGCGGGTGATTTTGCCTCCGGCGCTGAAGCGCATTTATCCGGCGCTGGTCAGCCAGTGCATCATCGTGATGCTGGGATCGTCGGTCGTTTCGCAGGTCTCGTACGAAGAGCTGACGTTTATGGCGAACCTGATTCAGTCACGTACCTTTTTGAGCTTTGAAGTCTATTTTGTGACCACCTTATTATATCTGGCACTCTCGTTGCTGATGCGTCAGGTGTTATTGGCGGTTGGGCGTAAATGGTTAGGGGGTGAAAGCTGATGAGCACCTTTACCGATTGGGATATTCTGCGCAACCTGTTGTTGGCGGCGCGCTGGACGTTGCTCCTCTCTTTGATTGCCTTCATTTGCGGTACGTTGGTGACATTGCCCCTGCTGGTGTTGCGTATCAGCCGCTGGGTATGGCCGAAACGCGTCATTGCCGCCTATGCTGCCGTGTTTCAAGGCACGCCGCTGCTGATGCAGCTCTTCCTGGCGTTCTTTGGCATTGCGCTGTTTGGTATTGACGTGAGCCCGTGGACGGCGGCAACGCTGGCCCTGACCTTCTTTACCAGCGCCTTTTTGCTTGATATCTGGTACGGCAGCATCAAAGCGCTACCGAAAGGGCAGTGGGAAGCCTGTCGCTGCCTGGGACTGAGCTTTGGTCAGACGTTGTTTCGTGTGATTGCTCCCCAGGCGATACGGATTGCTATCGCGCCCACCGTGGGGTTTTCCGTACAGGTCGTAAAGGGAACGGCGCTGGCCTCCATCATTGGATTCGTCGAACTCACGAAGGCCGGCACCATGCTCAACAACGTCACCTTCGCCCCGTTTAAAGTATTTGGCCTGGTTGCGCTGGGCTATTTCCTGATGTGTTACCCGCTGTCGCGCTACAGCCGTTACCTGGAGAAGAAATTCCATGCCGCTCATCACCATTAATGACGTGCAGAAATATTATGGCGACAACCATGTGCTGAAGGGCGTAAGTCTGGACATCGAAATGGGAGAGGTTGTCTCGATTATCGGACGCAGCGGTTCAGGCAAAAGTACGTTACTGCGCTGTATGAACGGGCTGGAAGGCTACCAGGACGGCAGCATCAAACTCGGCGGCATGACGGTAACGGACAGAGATTCTCAAGCCCGTGAAATCAGCCGCTCCGTTGGGATGGTGTTCCAGAGCTTTAATCTGTTTCCCCATATGACCGCACTGGAAAACGTAATGCTGGCACCGCGTCGGGTGCTGAAATTGCCTGCAGATGAATGCCGACAACTGGCAAAAGAGATGCTGGAAAAGGTGGGGCTGGGTGAGAGGATGGATTATTACCCGTCGAACCTGTCCGGTGGTCAGCAGCAACGTGTGGCGATAGCCCGCGCGTTGGCGATGAAGCCGAAAGTGCTGCTGTGTGACGAAATTACCTCGGCACTCGATCCGGAACTGGTCGGTGAGGTTTTACGTGTGCTGGAGCAACTGGCTGCCGAAGGTATGACGCTGATTCTGGTGACACACGAGATGAGTTTTGCCCGTGAAGTAGGGGACCGGGTGGTGTTTATGCATCAGGGAAAAGTATGGGAGCAGGGAGAGAGTAAGTCGTTCTTTAACCAGCCACGCACGGCCGAGTTGCAGCAGTTTATTGCATCTGTGCGGGGGTTGAATTAGTCCTTTATTTCGCTAACTTTCTCCTTAAAGGGTGAGGGATCTCCACTAGATAATGCGAGGCTTCCTCACCCTGAGGGAGAGCCAGGCTGTTATTCCACTGCAATACTTATAATCCAACCCCGATCATGAAGGTGTCTAATAAGAGGTTTTTTGTGCCGGATTGAAGCCTTTTCGTTTGCTACAATCGCGCCTCATTTTTTGGATGGATAGCATTTTCTTATGGTTTCCGAAACTAAAACCACACAAGCGCCCACGCTTCGCCGTGAACTCAAGGCGCGTCACCTGACGATGATCGCCATTGGCGGTTCAATCGGTACAGGGTTGTTTGTCGCATCAGGGGCGACGATTTCCGCAGCAGGCCCAGGTGGCGCACTCTTCTCTTATATTCTTATCGGTCTGATGGTGTACTTCCTGATGACCAGCCTCGGTGAACTGGCGGCCTACATGCCGGTTTCAGGCTCGTTTGCGACCTACGGGCAGCAGTATGTTGAAGAAGGTTTTGGCTTCGCACTGGGCTGGAACTACTGGTACAACTGGGCGGTGACCATTGCCGTTGACCTGGTGGCTTCGCAACTGGTGATGACCTGGTGGTTCCCGGATACGCCGGGCTGGATCTGGAGCGCGCTGTTCCTGTGCGTCATCTTCCTGTTGAACTACATCTCCGTGAAAGGCTTTGGTGAAGCGGAATACTGGTTCTCCCTGATCAAAGTGGCGACCGTTATCATCTTTATTGTTGTTGGCATCATGATGATTGTCGGCATCTTCAAAGGTGCGCAGCCTGCGGGCTGGAGTAACTGGAGCATCGGGGATGCCCCGTTCTCCGGCGGCTTATCGGCAATGATTGGCGTCGCGATGATCGTTGGCTTCTCCTTCCAGGGCACCGAACTGATTGGTATTGCGGCGGGCGAATCTGAAGATCCTGAGAAGAACATTCCGCGTGCGGTGCGTCAGGTGTTCTGGCGTATTCTGCTGTTCTATGTGTTTGCTATCCTGATTATCAGCCTGATCATTCCGTATACCGATCCGAGCCTGCTGCGTAACGACGTGAAAGATATCAGCGTTAGCCCGTTCACCCTGGTCTTCCAGCATGCCGGTCTGCTCTCTGCGGCAGCGGTCATGAACGCCGTTATCCTGACTGCTGTTCTCTCTGCCGGTAACTCGGGTATGTATGCTTCCACCCGTATGCTTTACACCCTGGCCTGCGATGGCAAAGCACCGCGTATTTTCGCGAAATTGTCTCGTGGCGGTGTGCCGCGTAATGCACTGTATGCGACCACGGTTATCGCCGGTCTGTGCTTCCTGACCTCCATGTTTGGCAACCAGACCGTTTACCTGTGGCTGCTGAACACCTCCGGTATGACCGGCTTTATCGCCTGGCTGGGGATTGCGATCAGCCACTACCGCTTCCGTCGCGGCTATGTGATGCAAGGGCATGACCTGAACAACCTGCCGTACCGTTCTGGTTTCTTCCCGCTGGGGCCGATTTTCGCCTTCGTGCTGTGCCTGATCATTACCTTGGGTCAGAACTATGAAGCCTTCCTGGCCGATACCATTGACTGGGGCGCAGTGGCTGCCACTTACATCGGTATCCCGCTGTTCCTGATTATCTGGTTGAGCTACAAGTTCACCAAAGGCACCCACTTTGTCAGCTACAAAGATATGGTGTTCCCGGAGCGCTTTAAGAAGTAACAGTCTGGTTCTTTAGCTCTGATAAACAAAAACGCCCCGGCAGCAATGTCGGGGCGTTTTTTATATGTACGCTATCAGAAGCTATAGGTTAAACCGACGGTGTAACGGCGGCCGTCGAGAATAGTGTCATAGGTCGCGTAATCAATTTGTTTATCGAGCACGTTGTAGACACCTGCAGAAGCCAGCAGGTTTTTGGTCGCGTTGTAACGCAAACCGATGTCCACCTGGGTGTAAGAAGGCGTGCCCTGCGACATAGAGGTACGGCTCAGGTACTCCGACGTTTTGCCACGGAAGTTGAGACGGCTCCAGAAACCGACATCCTGAGTGGCCTGCCAGTCCAGCGTGGTATTGAGCATATGTTTTGGCATCTTGTTCAGCGGCTTACCGGAGAACTGCCCGCTTTTCTGCTCAGATTCAGTGAAGGTGTAGTTGGCGGTCAGGTTCAGGTCTGAGGTGATTTTCCAGCCAAAGGTCGATTCCACGCCGCGCATATTAGCTTTATCGACATTGACGCGGTCGCTGACGAAATCATAGCTCACGCTGCCGATAGTGCAGGACGGATCGGCGCTGCTGTTGCAACGACGCACTTCGGTGATTTTATCTTTGAAGTCGGTGTTAAACAGCGTGATACCAGCGTTCAGGTTATCGTTGTTATCCCACAATAACGCCAGCTCTTCGCTCAGGCTCTTTTCCGGCTTCAGATCCGGGTTGCCGACGATAATGCCGTTCAGTCGTCCACCGCCGGTGACCTGGCCCCAGTTTGCAGAAGACTGACGCAGATCCGGCGCACGATAGCCTGCCGACACACCGCCTTTCAGCGTCCATTGATCGGTCAGATGCCAGACACCGTAGCCGCGCGGCGTCCAGTTGGTGCCATAGTTTTCATCTTTGTCCATACGCAGGCCACCGGTCAGACTCAGGTTGTCAAGAATGGCCCATTCATCTTCTGCAAACAGCGCCCAGCTCCAGCGGGTGAGCTTGTTCAGCCCGTCAGCCGCCTCCAGTTGGTTGCCGTTATCGCGCAGTTTTTCATAGCGATACTGACCACCCAGCGTCAGCGTATGCGCATCGAGGAAAATCTGATTCTGGTTGTTGAAGATGGTGTTGTAAGACGTCATCTGACGACCAGGGTTATTGGTCTCTTCCTGCTGAATATAGCTGGTGGTGTTGATGTCTTCGTAATAACCGCTGTGGGTTAACGCATAGGTGGTGTGCTCATAACGGCTTTCACTTTTGCTGTTAGGTGTGCAGACGTTACCACGGCAGCTCTCTGCCGCGGAGGATTTACCCGGCGTACTGTTACGGTCCTGCAACTCACGTGACACGTCAAAATCAATGTCGTTTTTATCATCCGGGGTGAAGTTCAGTGTGATCCCCCCGTTGCGCAGGCGCTGTTCGTTATAGCCGTTAAGAATTTTGTCTTCGGCCCGACGCGAGAACAGCCCGGTCACTTTGGCACCCAGCAGGCCATCAACCAGTGGGCCAGACGCATAGGCATTGGTCTGATAGAGGTCGCCTGAGTCTCGGTTTTCCTGCCACGTAGCATCACCGTGCAGGGAGCCGGTCCAGCCTTTGGTGTTGGAGACTTTTTTGGTGATGACGTTAATCACGCCGCCCATGGCGTCCGAGCCGTACAGCGATGACATCGGGCCACGGATCACCTCAATACGTTCAATGGATTCCAGCGGTGGCAGCCAACCCTGTTCGATACCGGCGTTATCGCTGTTCGGGCGTGTGCCACGGGTGCTGATACGCTTCCCGTTCACCAGGAAAAGTGTGTACTGAGAGCCCATACCGCGAATGCTGATATCGCTGCTGCTGGCCCCGCCTGTCACCACCACACCCGGCACATCTTTCAGGGCGTCGGTGACATCACGATAGGCTTTGTCTTCAATCTGTTGTTTAGAGATAACCGAAATCGAGGCCGGGGCATTCTGAATCTTTTGCTCGAACCCGGTGGCAGAGACCACCAGGGTGTCCTGATCGGCTGCGTGAAGTAAAGGAGGGGTAGTGGCTGCCCAGATTGCGACAGCGAGAATTTTTGCGCGAGGAGTCATCATCATCTCATTCCGTTTCAATGAAAAAAGCGCCATCTCAAAACCATGAAAAATCTAAGTGTTTGTCTTTGAAGAATTCTCTGGATGGCGAAGCGGATGAATTGTGGAGAAATAATGTATTTATGTAAATACAAGTGAGAATTGAAATCATTTGTATTTAAAATAAAAGAAAGAAGAAAACAATATTCATCAACGGGATAGCGAGGAATGTAAGGGAAGGTAAAGAGGAGGGCGAACGCCCTCCGGTGTTACTTGAGCAAATGTTCAGCGTGGAAGCGTAAGTGATCTTCAATGAACGAGGCGATGAAATAGTAGCTGTGATCGTAACCAGGCTGGACGCGCAGGGTTAGCGGCCAGGCGCTCTGCCGGGCGACTTCTGCCAGACGTGCGGGTTGTAATTGCTCTGCGAGGAACTGATCCGCATCACCCTGATCGATAAGCGTTGGAATGGCGTCTGTCGCCTGACCTGCCTGCATCAGCACGCAGCTGTCCCACGCCTGCCAGGTTGTGGTGTCAGTGCCGAGATAGGCGGTGAAGGCTTTCTGGCCCCACGGCACTTTCGCCGGATTCACAATCGGTGCGAAGGCTGAAACGCTGGTAAAGCGGCCTGGGTTTTTCAGTGCCATGATCAGCGCACCGTGCCCGCCCATCGAGTGACCGCTGATTGCCTGGCGATCGCTCACCGCAAACTCAGACTGGATCAACGCGGGCAGCTCGTCGCGCAGGTAATCATACATGCGGTAATGCGCGGCCCACGGCTGCTCGGTGGCATTGAGGTAGAAACCCGCGCCTTTACCCAGATCGTAACCATCAGCATCTGCTACATCGTCACCGCGCGGGCTGGTATCCGGCATGACCAGCGCAATACCCAGCTCTGCGGCAACCCGCTGCGCGCCTGCTTTAAAGGTAAAGTTCTCGTCATTACAGGTCAGGCCGGACAGCCAGTAAAGAACAGGAGGTGGTGTATTTTCACGGACAGGGGGCAAATAGATGCTGAACGTCATCGCGCAATTCAGCACCGTGGAGTCGTGCCGCCAGCGTTGTTGGCGCCCTTCAAAACAGCGGTGCTCTTCAAGCAATTCCATGCCAGGCTCCTTCGATAATGATTAACAATAAAAGCGTGATAGCTCTCCATAATACAGATTATTCATGTGGCTGTGAGCAACTTTCACTTTCGCTTAGCTGCATCATATTGCATCATTAATTTTACTTTTTATTAACTTTTGGAGTGCGCATGGCGCTTCGAATTGCGCTGAGCGGCTTTATTGTATTAGTCGTGGCGATGGGAATAGGGCGCTTCGCCTTTACGCCGCAGGTCCCTCTGATGATTCAGGATGGGCAACTGACGCTGACCAGCGCCGGGCTGGTGGCGGCAATGAACTATCTTGGCTATCTTCTCGGCGCGTGGGATGCCATGCGTGCGCGTCGCCACGTCGAAATGCGTCTTTACCTGGGCGTTGCCGGTGCCGTTGGTCTGACGTTTCTTTCTGCCTTGGCAGATAATGCAATTACGCACGGGGCGCTGCGCCTGGTGATTGGTGCGATGAGCGGCTGGGCAATGGTGCTCACCGCGGCCTGGACAAACGAACGCTTGGCCCACTATGCCCGCCCTGGCCTCAGCGCTGCGGTGTTTGCCGGCCCCGGTGCCGGTATCGCCCTGAGCGGCCTGCTGGCGGTGGCGATTCAATCGCGCGGGCTTAGCGCGGCTGCGGCGTGGCAGGTTTATGGCGTACTGGCGCTGGTACTGATTGTCTTTATTGGTCGCTATTTGCCGCGTCCAGGGCAGTTGCATCGTTCAGGCGAACAGCCGCAACCGCTGCATTTAACGCCGGACCTGAAACGTCTGGTCTGGAGCTACAGCCTGGCGGGCTTTGGCTACATTCTCCCGGCGACCTTTTTATCGCAAATGGCGGCACTGCGTTTTCCAGGCAGTTTGTTCGCTCAGTTTGTCTGGCCGGTATTTGGTGCGGCGGCGGTTATCGGCATTGCTCTGAGTATTGCGCTGCGCCATTTGGGGCAGAGCCACCAGCGTCTCGCGATCGTGTTGTGGCTCCAGGGTCTGGGCGTAGTAGCAGCAAGCGTGTTGCCGGGAATGAGCGGACTGGTGATTGGCGCATTGCTGGTGGGGGGCGGATTTCTCTGTGCGGTGCAGCTTTCACTGTTATATGGCCGTGAACTGGCACCGAACCACACGCGGTATATGGCCGGGTTGCTGACCACGGGATACGCGGTTGGGCAATTGATTGGTCCGGTGACCTCGGCGCTCTCCACCTGGCTCACGCAGCGACTGGAGCCTGCGCTGGGCCTGGCAGGTATCGCCCTGGTCATTGGCGGAATTCTGGTGTGGAAGCGGGTGGCATAACAGGCGCAGGCTATTTCATTAATTATCTCGGTGAATACTGGATTCTGTGCGCGACCTCACGCACAATGTTTCCTCACTTCGCTTGTTGCCCCGGCGAAGATGCCACACCTGCAGGAGAATAAAAAATGTCATCACTCAGTAAAGAAGCGGCTCTCGTTCATGAAGCCCTGGTTGCCCGCGGCCTTGAAACACCGTTGCGACCGCCCGTCGACATGGATAACGAATCCCGTAAGCGCCTGATAGCTGGTCACATGACTGAGATTATGCAACTTCTTAATCTCGATCTGGAGGATGACAGCCTGATGGAAACGCCGCATCGTATCGCCAAAATGTACGTTGATGAGATTTTCTCGGGGCTGGATTATGCCAACTTCCCGAAAATCACCGTCATTGAAAACAAAATGAAAGTGGATGAGATGGTGACGGTGCGTGATATCACCCTGACCAGTACCTGCGAACACCATTTTGTGACCATCGACGGAAAAGCGACGGTGGCTTACATCCCGAAAGAGTCAGTGATTGGCCTGTCCAAAATTAACCGTATCGTGCAATTTTTTGCCCAGCGCCCGCAGGTTCAGGAGCGTCTGACGCAGCAGATCCTGACCGCACTGCAAACTTTGCTCGGAACCAACAATGTCGCGGTGTCCATTGATGCCGTGCATTATTGCGTGAAAGCGCGTGGCATTCGTGACGCAACCAGTGCCACAACCACCACCTCGCTGGGAGGACTGTTTAAGTCCAGCCAGAACACGCGTCAGGAATTCCTACGCGCTGTACGTCACCACAACTAGTTTTTAACAGGAGCCGGGTACATGGAAAGAAATGTCACGCTGGATTTTGTTCGTGGCATAGCCATTCTCGGTATCCTGCTTTTGAACATTGTCGGTTTTGGTCTGCCCAAGGCAGCCTATCTTAATCCCGCCTGGTACGGCAGTGCCACACTCAGTGATGCCTGGACCTGGGCGGCGCTGGATCTGTTTGCACAGGTCAAATTCCTCTCCTTATTTGCCATTCTGTTCGGTGCGGGTTTGCAGATGCTGTTGCCTCGCGGCAAGCGCTGGATCCAGTCACGCTTAACGCTGTTGGTCCTGCTCGGCTTTATCCACGGTCTGCTGTTCTGGGACGGGGATATTCTGCTGGCGTATGGTTTGATTGGGCTGATTGCCTGGCGAATGGTTCGTGATGCCACCAATGTGAAAACGCTGTTTAATACTGGGGTGGCGCTCTACATCATTGGCATTGCCGTGTTGCTGCTGTTAGGGGTGATTTCCGGCAGTACGCCAAATCGCTCCTGGATACCAGATGCGGCAAATATTCAGTACGAAGGCTACTGGAAAACCACGGGCGGCCTCATGGAGGCAATCGGTAATCGCGCCGATATGCTCTCTAACGGCTTATTAGCGCTGGGGGCGCAATATGGCTGGCAGCTTGCCGGGCTGATGCTGATTGGTGCCGCGCTGATGCGCAGCGGCTGGTTGAAAGGGCAGTTTAGTCTCACTCACTACCGCCGAACGGGGCTCTTTCTGACGTTGCTGGGTGTGACAATCAACCTGCCTGCGATTGTTGCCCAGTGGCAGTTAGAGTGGGCGTACCGCTGGTGTGCGTTTATTTTACAGGCTCCCCGCGAGCTCAGCGCTCCCATCCAGGTGTTGGGTTATACCTCACTTATCTTTGGCTTCTGGCCGCAGCTTTGCCGTTGCACGCTGGTGAATGCCATTGCCTGCGTCGGGCGGATGGCACTCAGTAACTATTTGCTGCAAACACTTATCTGTACCACGCTCTTCTATCGCTTCGGCCTGTTCATGAAGTTCGACCGTCTGCAACTGCTGGCGTTCGTGCCGCCGATCTGGGCTATCAATATTCTCTTCTCTGTTCTCTGGCTGCGTCGTTTCCGTCAGGGCCCCCTTGAGTGGATATGGCGTCAATTAACCGCACGTGCTGCGGGGACATCATTACCACGCACATCCAGATAACGATCTGGATCACAATCATTAACAAAATGGATGTAACCGTTTCCATCCGTGTGATGCCACTCACGTAGTCTGCTTGCGGCGACTGAGAGAATAGCCTCCTTGTTAAACACCAGGGGGCGTCTCTGTGAGCTGCCGCAATCAACACAAGGTTGAATACTATGGTCACCATTCGTGACGTGGCCCGTCAGGCGGGCGTTTCCGTTGCGACGGTTTCTCGCGTATTGAATAACAGTGCGCTGGTGAGCCAGGAGACGCGCGAAGCGGTGACTAAAGCGGTTGCGCAGCTTGGCTATCGACCCAATGCTAACGCGCAGGCGTTGGCAACGCAGGTCAGCGACACCATTGGTGTAGTGGTGATGGACGTTTCTGATGCCTTCTTTGGTGCGCTGGTCAAAGCGGTGGATGTGGTAGCTCAACAGCACCAGAAATATGTGCTGATTGGCAACAGTTACCATGAGGCAGAAAAAGAGCGCCACTCGATTGAAGTCTTGATTCGTCAACGTTGTAACGCCTTGATTGTTCATTCAAAAGCCTTGAGCGATGAAGAGCTTGCCGGGTTTATGGAACAGATTTCAGGCATGGTATTGATCAACCGTGTGGTCCCTGGTTATGCCCATCGGTGCGTGGCGCTCGACAACGTCAGTGGGGCGATGATGGCGACCCGTATGCTGCTTAATCATGGGCACCAGCGCATCGGCTATCTCGCCTCCAGCCACCATATTGAAGATAACGATTTGCGCCGTGATGGCTGGTTTAAAGCGCTGGAAGAGCACGGCATCATTGCGCCGGATTCATGGGTGGGTACGGGCTCACCGGACATGCAGGGCGGCGAGGCAGCCATGGTCGAACTGCTTGGACGCAACCTGCAACTCAGTGCCGTGTTTGCCTACAATGACAGCATGGCAGCCGGTGCACTGACGGCGCTGAAAGACAACGGCATTGCGGTGCCGCAGCATCTCTCTTTGATTGGATTTGATGATATTCCGATTGCCCGTTACACCGACCCACAACTGACAACGGTACGTTATCCCATCGCATCAATGGCCCGTCTGGCGACAGAACTGGCGTTGATGGGGGCTGCCGGCAAGCTTGATCCTGAGGCGACGCACTGCTTTATGCCTACGCTGGTGCGTCGTCACTCCGTTACATCACGGCAAATTGCGGTAACGATCACTAACCCATGATGTTTGATGATGTAACCGTTTTCAATCTGTGAGTAAATTCACAGTATCTTAACAACGCGCTGACTATGATGTCAGCGTTTTAGGAGCTGAAACACGATGTAACGGTGAGTATTCACTTTTACGGAAGCATAAAGCTTTAAGCATCGAAAAAAACGCATCACTGGAGCGTTACCCTACACGGAAGAAAGAATTTTTTGAGTGAACTTCGGCCGACAGTAACGTTTCATTAACTTACTGCCCCGCCGACCCTTTATTCACAAGAACTACCCTGCATAATAAAACCGGAGATACCATGAATAAGAAGGTGTTAACTCTGTCTGCTGTTATGGCAAGCATGCTGTTTGGCGCGGCTGCTCACGCTGCGGATACCCGTATTGGTGTGACCATCTACAAATACGATGACAACTTTATGTCTGTTGTGCGTAAAGCCATCGAGAAAGACGCTAAAGATGCTTCTGGCGTACAGTTGCTGATGAACGACTCCCAGAACGACCAGTCCAAACAGAACGACCAGATCGACGTTCTGCTGGCAAAAGGCGTGAAAGCACTGGCAATCAACCTGGTTGACCCGGCAGCCGCAGGTACTGTTATTGAGAAAGCACGCGGCCAGAATGTGCCAATCGTGTTCTTCAACAAAGAACCAAACCGCAAAGCGCTGGACAGCTACGACAAAGCCTTCTACGTGGGTACAGACTCCAAAGAATCTGGCATCATTCAGGGCGATCTGATTGCTAAGCACTGGGCTGCGAACAAAAACTGGGATCTGAACAAAGACGGTCAAATCCAGTTCGTCCTGCTGAAAGGCGAGCCGGGTCACCCGGATGCTGAAGCACGCACCACTTATGTTATCAAAGAGCTGAACGATAAAGGCATCAAAACCGAGCAGCTGCAGTTAGATACCGCTATGTGGGATACCGCAATGGCGAAAGATAAGATGGACGCATGGTTGTCTGGCCCGAACGCCAATAAAATTGAAGTTGTGATCGCGAACAACGACGCAATGGCAATGGGTGCGGTCGAAGCGCTGAAAGCACATAACAAATCCTCTATCCCGGTATTCGGCGTCGATGCTCTGCCTGAAGCGCTGGCATTGGTTAAATCTGGCGCCCTGGCCGGTACCGTACTGAACGATGCCAACAACCAGGCGAAAGCTACGTTTGATCTGGCGAAAAACCTGGCAGACGGTAAAGGCGCCGCTGATGGCACCAACTGGAAAATTGACAACAAAATTGTTCGTATTCCTTACGTTGGTGTAGATCAGGAAAACCTGTCTCAGTTTACTGGTAAGTAATAGTTAGTTTTTCGTACACACAGGGCGCTATCTCGCGCCCTGTTATAATAAATATGCCAGGCCAACAAGGTATAATTATGGTCAGCAACAATACTCAGTCGTCCGGTGAATTCTTGTTGGAAATGAGCAATATCAACAAGTCCTTTCCTGGCGTAAAGGCTCTCGATAATGTGAATTTAAAAGTGCGTCCTCATTCTATCCATGCATTAATGGGAGAGAATGGCGCGGGTAAATCAACATTATTAAAATGCCTTTTTGGGATCTACCAAAAAGATTCCGGCAGCATTCTTTTTATGGGAAATGAGATCGACTTCCATTCTGCAAAAGAAGCACTGGAAAATGGTATCTCAATGGTTCATCAGGAACTTAAACCTGGTGTTGCAGCGTTCTGTCATGGACAACATGTGGCTGGGTCGTTATCCAACCAAAGGTGTGTTTGTCGATCAAGACAAGATGTATCGCGATACCAAAGCTATTTTCGATGAACTGGATATTGATATCGATCCACGTGCGCGTGTCGGGACATTATCTGTTTCGCAAATGCAGATGATCGAAATTGCAAAAGCGTTCTCCTATGATGCCAAAATCGTCATTATGGATGAACCGACTTCCTCGTTGACCGAAAAAGAAGTTAACCACCTTTTCACTATTATTCGTAAGCTGAAAGACCGTGGTTGCGGCATCGTTTACATCTCGCACAAAATGGAAGAGATTTTCCAGCTGTGTGATGAAATCACGATCCTGCGCGATGGCCAGTGGATTGCCACCCAGCCGCTGGAAGGGCTGGATATGGACAAGATCATTGCCATGATGGTCGGTCGTTCTCTGAACCAGCGTTTCCCGGATAAACAAAACGTCCCAGGTGAAACCATCCTTGAAGTGCGCAACCTGACGTCACTGCGCCAGCCGTCTATCCGTGATATCTCCTTTGATTTGCATAAAGGTGAGATTCTCGGTATCGCGGGTCTGGTCGGGGCGAAGCGTACCGATATTGTTGAGACGTTATTTGGTATCCGTGAAAAAGCAGCGGGTACGATTAAACTGCACGGCAAAAGTATTAATAACCACAATGCGAATGAAGCCATTAATAATGGTTTTGCGTTGGTTACGGAAGAACGTCGTTCAACCGGTATTTATGCTTACCTGGACATTGGCTTCAACTCGTTGATTTCCAATATTCAGAATTATAAAAACAAAGTAGGTTTACTGGATAACTCCCGCATGAAGAGTGATACCCAATGGGTTATCGATTCTATGCGTGTGAAAACACCAGGACACCGCACCCAAATCGGCTCCCTTTCCGGCGGGAACCAACAGAAAGTGATTATCGGTCGCTGGCTGTTGACACAACCGGAGATATTAATGCTTGATGAACCTACGCGCGGTATTGACGTAGGGGCGAAATTCGAAATTTATCAGCTGATCGCAGAGCTGGCGAAGAAGAATAAGGGGATTATTATTATCTCCTCTGAAATGCCTGAATTGTTGGGTATCACTGACCGTATTCTGGTAATGAGCAATGGTCTCGTTGCTGGAATTGTTGACACTAAAACGACAACGCAAAACGAAATACTCCGTCTTGCGTCTTTGCACCTTTAAGATCAGGGGCTCCTCATGAGTGCGTTAAATAAAAAAACTTTTCTCACTTATCTGAAAGACGGCGGTATTTACGTTGTTCTTTTAGTGTTACTGGCAATCATCATATTCCAGGACCCCACATTCTTAAGTTTGCTGAACTTAAGTAACATTCTGACCCAGTCCTCGGTGCGTATTATTATTGCACTGGGTGTGGCCGGGTTGATTGTAACGCAGGGTACTGACCTGTCAGCGGGCCGTCAGGTCGGTCTGGCAGCGGTGGTCGCGGCAACGTTACTGCAGTCGATGGAAAACGTGAACAAAGTTTTCCCTGAGATGCAGACCATGCCAATCATCGTGGTGGTGGCGATTGTTTGCGTTATTGGTGCAATCATCGGTTTGATCAACGGTATTATCATCGCGTATCTGAACGTGACACCGTTTATCACCACCCTCGGTACCATGATCATCGTTTACGGTATTAACTCCCTGTATTACGACTTTGTGGGTGCATCACCGATTTCCGGTTTCGACAGCGGCTTCTCTACCTTCACGCAGGGCTTTATTGCGCTGGGATCATTCCGCCTGTCCTATATCACCTTCTACGCGCTGATTGCTGTCGCATTTGTCTGGGTGCTCTGGAACAAAACCCGCTTCGGTAAAAACATTTTTGCCATCGGTGGTAACCCGGAAGCGGCGAAAGTGTCAGGTGTTAACGTCGCCCTGAACCTGTTGATGATCTATGCACTGTCCGGCGTGTTCTATGCGTTCGGTGGGATGCTGGAAGCGGGTCGTATCGGTTCTGCAACCAACAACCTCGGCTTTATGTACGAACTGGATGCGATTGCAGCCTGCGTCGTTGGCGGCGTCTCCTTTAGCGGTGGTGTGGGTACCGTGCTCGGCGTAGTGACCGGTGTAATCATCTTCACCGTTATCAACTACGGTCTGACCTATATCGGTATCAACCCGTACTGGCAGTACATCATCAAGGGCGGCATCATCATCTTCGCGGTGGCGCTGGACTCCCTGAAGTACGCCCGTAAGAAGTAATCTCTATTTCTTCGGCCACGTTGGCGCCGATGTAAAGCAAAACCCCCGTCAATCCGTTGGCGGGGGTTTATTATTTGAGTCCTCTTGCCGCTTACAACGTGCCGGTACCGCCATCTGAGCACCAGACCTGGCCTGATGAAAATGAACTTTCATCGGACGCAAACAGCACATATAGCGGAGCGATTTCCACCGGCTGACCAGGGCGTCCTAGCGGTGCGGAAGCGCCAAACTGTTGTACTTTTTCCTGTGGCTGACCGCCGCTGGATTGCAGCACAGTCCAGTATGGCCCCGGAGCAACCGCATTCACGCGAATTCCTTTTGGCCCGAGTTGCTGCGCCAGCACTTTCGTGAAGGCCACGTTGCAGGCTTTGGTTTGCGCGTAATCCAGCAAAATCTCACTGGGCTTAAAGGCCTGAACAGAGGTGGTGTTAATGATGACAGCACCTTCCTGCAGATGAGGAATCGCCGCTTTGGTTATCCAGAAAGGGGCATAGACGTTTGTTTTGAAGGTCGCATCAAAATCTTCTGTAGAGAGGTCTTCGATGGACTCGCAAAACTGTTGTCGGCCAGCGTTGTTCACCAGAACGTCCAGTCCACCTAACTGTCGTACAGCATTGGCCACCAGCTGCTGGCAAAACACCTCACCACGAATATCGCCAGGCAGTGCGACGGCTTTACGCCCCTCAGCGGTGATGAGTGCAATAACGGCTTCGGCATCAGACTGTTCTTCTGGTAGATAATTGATCGCCACATCGGCACCTTCACGTGCAAAGGCGATCGCCACAGCCCGACCAATGCCTGAGTCGCCACCCGTGATCAATGCTCGCTTACCCGCCAGTCTGCCAGAACCGATATAGCTTGTTTCTCCATGATCGGGGAGGGGCTTCATTTCAGAAGCCAGCCCTGGAGGCTGTTGAGGTTGTTCCGGGAAGGGGGGACGGGGATAGTGATGATGCTTCTTGTCAGGAGGTGTCATATATATCCATTTTTTAGCAAACCGAAAACTTAAGGTAGACGCTGCTCACCACTCTCGCTATCAAAATTCTAATATCGAAACGTTTTTCTATTTATCGAAAAACGATTTTTGGGAACGTTTATTATTTATTTAGAACGGGATATGACCTCGCCTCAGATAAATCTACTTTGTTTACCAAACGAGGATATATCCTGAAAAGATGCTTTGTTATGAACATGATGGCAACATGTCGTTAACTTTGTGTGGCGCGAAAATAACATTGACTCAGAATGAAACGGCGGTTGCTTTTTAATTAGTTGGCTAACGGCTATTAAAATTAATAATGATTTTAAGTACTCGACTAAACTTCATGAATTCTCACTTGTTAAATTTTTCAATTCAGTGCTACGCTGATCAAGTCACAACATTCGCAAGGAGATTAGGATGAATAATGAATCAGCGTTTCCTGCATTTCCCGTTAATGGATGGCAGGTCGGTACCGTGGAAGATCTGAATGGCGTGGTGATTCAGTTTGGCTACAGTACGTCTCCTTATGCGCCGGGTGGGTCAACATTCGAGTCGCAATTTTTTAGCCTCACTCCTGAAAAGGTCAAAAGTCTCATATACGATCTTCAGTTAAGTCTACACAAGTATGAAAACAAAGTTGCCTGAAGCGTCATGCAGTTAAGAGCGGATGACGTTGCAGCAGTCTGTAAAGTATCAACAGCCTGCTGCGCAGGATATATTCTGAGTTTTACAATCCTTTACCTTCTTTTATCCGAAGCATCCTTCACAAATATTGCTGTTTAAGCCTATTCTGAATGTATGGGCTGTTTTTGATTGTATCCTGAATATAGAGACAATATATACCTGTAGTTATGATGAGCTGGAGCGCCTATGAATGTTGTGTATTTCAAAGTTGACCACCCGCCGCATGAAAAAATCAATCCGATTCACTTCTATCTCAAAGCTGTGCAACTCACGCGTGATAATGAAATAATTGTCGATGCCGGGGACTTGAAAATCACGTCCTTGCCCTTCTTTTATTTCTCCATCGTACCTACGGGGTTTGGGAAAATAGAATTTACGATGCGTAACCGCTCACAGCTGCGACTTGAATGTTCTGCAGGGTATATCAAAACCGGGGAGTATCTTGTTGCGACACCGGAAGGTGAAGTTATTTTGCCCTTTAACGCCCTGACAGGTTTGTGGACGGTGAACAAAACGGAAAAACGGTATATCGATATTCAGGGGTTTGTTGAACGTAACTATCAATTGCTCGGGCCGGTCAGAAATATCAATCGCGGCGCATCCGTTTACTGAAAGGGGATCAATTGTTTTTCTTTTGTAACTCAAGCAGCTGCTCGACGGTCACCGCCGGGTAGTCCTGGGCATCGTCAGGCACTTCCTGTAACGCAGGGATAGGTTCCAGTGGGCCTAAAAACCGCGGTTCACGCTTAAATATATATAAGTCAGCAATAGTACCCAGTCGTGCACCAAATTCTCGCACACGCACACTCCACATATCTTTAGGTGAAGGCACGGCATAGCACTGGGCCTGAATTCCCATATGCTGCGCAATAAAGAGCGCACGTTCGCAGTGGAAGCGTTGGGTGATAATAATGAAGTCGTTGGTATCAAATACTTTGCGTGTACGGACAATAGAGTCCAGGGTACGGAACCCGGCATAATCGAGGACAATATCGGAAGGATCCACGCCACCAGCAATAAGATCTTTTCGCATCGTGACGGGTTCATTATAACTTTGCAGAGCATTGTCACCGCTCAGCAGCAGGTAGTTAACCTTGCCGCTGTTATAGGCATTTAACGCACCCTGAATACGGTAGCGGTAATACTGATTAATGACGCCCGTGCGGTAGTATTTTGCGGTCCCCAGCACAACACCCACCTGACGCCACGGCAGATCCTGCAGATCATCGTAGATATAGGGGGCGGTTTTCCAGCTCATCCAGCGATCCAGGCCGAGCGCAGTCAACAGCAGTAAGCCGATAAGGACCAACAGGCTGTAGGTAAAACGCTTCAACATGTAGACGAACTCAGTACAGGGTTAAATTTCACTCAAGGCTACTTTACCCGTTCGGCAAGCGCAAGAAACGGGTGTTCAATTGCGGGGTTTTTCACCACTGCGGGCAATAAACCCGCAGTGAGTCGATCAGGCAAGCAGTTTACGCTCGACGTTTTCACAGCCGAGTGCACGCAGCGTGGCGACGGTGGCATCCCACTGGGTCAATGGGGCATCCGCTTTTTCCGCGAGAACAGCGCGCTGCATGTCCGGATAGTCGTAGCCGCTGAGGCTCATCAGATTCAGAGCGCCTTGCAGCGGAGGAAGCGTCGGGTTGAAAGCGGCATTTTCCGCGTAACTGCCGCTGAAAATCTGCCCGTCGCGACATTCAATCGCCACACCGGAAGGGGAGTGAGTATAGGGACTATGGCTTTTGTTGGCTGTTACAATCGCGGCTTGCGCAAGCGCGTCACCCTGTAATGCAAACCCATGATCCTGAGCATCTAACAGCAAGGTTTTAATCTCGAGATCTTTCGGACCGAAGGCATCCGGTAGATAGTCGCCCAGCGTGTGCGGCGCACGGCCTGGCAGATTAATACGCAATGTCAGCCCGCTGTTCAGCTCGTTCATAAACTGACGGCAGTGACCGCACGGCGTGTAGTTAACGGTAACGGAGGAGAGCGCTTTTTCTCCCCGTGACCACGCGTGGCTGATGGCACTTTGCTCAGCATGTACAGTCTGCTGCATGGTTGCGCCAAGAAACTCCATGTTGGCACCAAAATACCAGGTACCGCTGACGCCGCGTGCAATGGCACCGACGTTAAAGTGGGAAAGTTCGGTGCGTGCGCAGGCTGCGGCGAGCGGCAGCAGAGCAAAGGCCAACGCGTCTTCGTCCATCCCTGTGGCGTCAAGCAGCGCGGAAACCTGTCCGGCCGTTAACATCGCAGGAAAATGCGCGTCAGCCAGGACAGGTGCCAGTGCGGCTTGTAAATCTTCCGCGAGCGCCGGAAACGCAGTGTGAAAACGTGAATGCATGGCGTTGCCTCATAACAATGTAATGGGATCGTAGTTTACGGGCCGATGTGGCCTTTATATGTGATCAACATCTCACTGTATATGCAACTTATGAAATTCAAATGAAAAATGCGCGACGCATCGCAAATTTTAGCCCGCAATCGCCAGGATTAACGGGAACAAGAACGGTGCGAGCAGCGACGTGATAATGCCGCAGATCACCAGTGCCAGCGAACTGAAGGCCCCTTCCTGGTAATCCAGCTCAGAGCAGCGTGCGGTGCCGAGGGCATGAGAGGCCGTTCCCATTGCCAGTCCACGAGCCGATTTAGTCTTAATTCTCATCAAATTCAAGAGAGTATGACCGAACACGGCACCCAGCACGCCTACAAAAATCACGCAGACCGCGCTAATGGCCGGGATGCCACCAATACTGCCACCGACCGCCATCGCAATCGGCGTGGTGACCGATTTTGGCAATACAGATGCGGCAATTTCAGGCGTGGCACCCATCATCAGTGCAATAACAGAGCCCGTAACCATCGCAACGATGCTACCAATAAAGCAAATGGTGATGATGGATTTCCAGCGCGCCCGAATCTGATGCAGTTGTTCATACAGCGGGAAGGCGAGTGCTACGACGGCGGGCTGCAATAAATCATTCAGGATTTTGCTGCCCTGGAAATAGTTTTCGTAAGGGATCCCGGTAATCAGCAGGAACGGAATGATCACCACCATTGCCACCAGTAAGGGGTTGAGCAGCGGCATCTTAAAGCGTGCCGCAAGCTTGCGGGCGGCGAAGAAAACGGCCAGGGTCAGAGGAAGGGACCACCAGATATACGCCATGATTATTTGCTCTCTTCTTTACTAACGATCTTGCGCTCGCCGTGCACCAGATGGGTACTCCAGCTCACCACCACAAACACAATCAGAGTACTGATAGCGCAAGAGACGACGATGGGGCCAAACTGGGCACGCAGCATATCGTAATACTGCATAACGCCTACGCCGATGGGGACAAACAGGAGCGCCATGTAGCGTATCAGCACGTAGCAACCGGGGTTAACCCATTTTGCCGGCAGGATTTGCAGTGCCAGCAGGACAAACAGAATCAGCATGCCAATAATGCTGCCCGGAATGGTGATAGGTAGCAGCGAGGAGAGATAAATTCCCGCATACAGGCAGGCGTAAATAAGGGCAAAGGCGCGGAGGTATTGCCAGATAATATTCAGTGATTTACTCATGGTGGAAACCCTTGATGAACTTCATTCATCATACAATTAAAGCCTAAAATGTGCTACCGATCACATCATGACTTGTGAGCATACCAAACATTCCTTTTTGGAACGTCAGGCATTACCACAAGATTATTCCAATGCGCTCTCTGTCTTTGCTCTGACTGCTTCTTCTATACGCGCAATGACTTCATGTAAACCGCGATGGATGAGCCTGTCCTGGCGCATCACTCTTCCCAGTGTACGGTGCAATTCAGGCACCAACGGATGCAGTGTTAAGCCGATTCTCTCTTCCGGGCTGTCTACCGCCAGACGCGGCACAATGCTGTAACCGAGCCCGGCACGCACCATGCGCTTAATGGCTTCGATACTGCCAAGCTCCATGACGGGGTTCATTGGCACTCCGGCACTCAAAAACCAATTATCGATCAACTGACGCGTTCCGCTGCCGGATTCAAACACAATAAGCGGGAGGTGTGCACAGTGAGAGGGGGTGAATGCTGCTGTCGTCTCGTTACTTTCCGTTGCACTGATGACAACAAATTCTTCTTTCATAACCGGCGTAACGTCCAGATTCTTACCTGTTGCCGGTAAGGTGACGAGGCCAATATCAATTCTGTTTTCCTCAACCGCCCGCACGATGTCCTGCGTGTTACCGGTGCGCACACCCACGGTGAGTTCCGGCCAGGTCTGGTGAAGCGCCTGCAACACGGTGGGGAGCAGATGAATGCAGACAGTGGCACCTGTCCCCAGGGTCACCGTACCCCGGATCTCTTGCTGGTGAAGGGCGACGGATTGCACTGCGGCATTGACGGCGTTTTCAATGGCTCCGCAATGTTCCAGCAGAGTCAGTCCGGCGGGAGTAGGGCGGATGCCGCGCCCGGTTCGCTCGATTAACCGCGCCTGTAACGTGGCTTCCAGTTGGCGTATTTGCAAACTGACCGCGGGCTGAGAGAGACCGAGCACGTCAGCGGCTGCGGTAAAACTTCCCCGGTTTATCACCAACCTGTAAGTGGCCAGTTGATCAAGACTGAGGGTGGTCATCCAACGTTTTCCTTATGCGGGTGATAAGTGCCGACCCGTACCAGAAGGCAGAGGTTGCGGCTAGCCTGTCAGCAGTGACGAGCAGGAGTCGAATAATGGTAATTACTGAAGCAGAAGAACAACATATTCCCGCTATCCACGCAATATATGCCTGGCACGTAGCGAATGGCACCGCCTCTTTTGAAACCGAAGTGCCGGGTATCGATGACATGCGTGAGAGGATGGCAAAACTGCGCGAGGCCGGGCTACCGTGGTTTGTGCTTATCGACGAAGGGGTGGTGAAAGGGTATTGCTACCTGTCTCGCTACCGTACCCGTATGGCCTACCAGTTTACGCTGGAAGATTCTATCTATGTGGATCAGCGTTATCGCCACAAAGGGGCGGGTAAAGCGCTGCTTGCAAAGTGCATCGAATGGGCGGAACAACACGGTTATCGCCAGCTTATAGCCGTGGTCGGTAACAGTGAAAATGCTGCCTCCCTTGCGCTGCACCATCGGGCCGGATTTACCACCACCGGCACATTAAAAAATGTCGGTTTTAAGCACGGACGCTGGCTGGATATTGTTATCCTGCAGCGCACGTTGGGAGATGGTGCGCTGACCTTGCCACTGGTGAATGTAGGGGGTGGCGCGGCCTGCGCGTAAACGCGTTGTATCCTTTTTTTAAATCCTTTTCGCCTGTCGGGGAATCCTGATGGGCCCTCATGTTATGATTTTCCCTTCAGCGCAGCCCCTTCCTGATTTAATTAACGATAATCATTTTCATTAAAACATAGCCTATGCTATATAAATTAGCACAGGCTAATTTCGTTCTGATTTTAATCACCTCTGGAGACTCCTGCATGCGGATAATGAAGAAAGTAAAAGTGGCATCGTTAGGCTTACTGCTGGCACTGACGACGGGTGCACATGCGGCTGAGAAGTTTAAGGTCATCACCACCTTTACCGTTATTGCTGATATGGCGAAAAACGTAGCGGGGGATGCAGCGGAGGTGACTTCTATCACCAAACCCGGTGCGGAGATCCACGAATATCAGCCCACGCCAGGAGACATCAAGCGGGCGCAGGGCGCGCAGCTTATTCTTGCCAACGGCATGAATCTGGAGCTGTGGTTCCAGCGTTTCTACCAACACCTGAACGGCGTGCCGGAAGTGGTGGTGACGACCGGTATCACCCCGATGGGCATCTCCGAAGGACCGTACAACGGTAAACCCAATCCGCATGCCTGGATGTCGACGGCGAATGCGCTTATCTACGTTGATAACATCCGCGATGCGCTGGTGAAATACGATCCGGCGAATGCCGACACATACAAACAAAACGCAGAAAAGTATAAACAGCGGATAACCGACACGCTTGAACCGCTGCGTAAACAGGTGGCGAATATTCCTGAGGCACAGCGCTGGCTGGTCTCCAGCGAAGGGGCCTTTTCGTATCTCGCACGCGACCTTGGCTTAAAAGAGCTCTACTTATGGCCGATCAACGCCGATCAGCAGGGCACGCCGCAGCAGGTTCGTCGCGTCATCGATCAGGTCAAAACGTCACATATTCCGGCGGTCTTCAGTGAAAGTACCGTCTCAGATAAACCTGCTCGCCAGGTGGCACGGGAAACCGGTGCCCACTACGGCGGCGTTCTCTATGTCGATTCTCTCAGTGCGGCGAACGGACCGGTGCCGACTTACCTTGATTTACTTAACGTCACCACCCACACGCTCGTCCAGGGCATCAAAGATGGCATGAAGGAGTAAACCATGACGCAAACAGCAGGAATCACGGTTTCAGGCGTGACGGTGACATACCGTAATGGGCACACCGCGTTGCGGGATGCCACCTTCAGTGTTCCCGGTGGTTCGATAGCGGCTCTGGTGGGGGTTAACGGCTCAGGAAAATCAACGCTGTTTAAAGCGGTGATGGGCTTCGTACGCCTGGCCGCAGGTCACATTGCCATTGCGGGTATGCCTACGCAGCAGGCATTGCGGCGTAACCTTGTCGCCTATGTTCCTCAGGCTGAAGAGGTGGACTGGTCTTTTCCGGTGCTGGTGGAAGACGTGGTGATGATGGGCCGTTACGGGCGAATGGGGATGCTGCGCATTCCAAAAGAACACGATAAGCGCATTGTCACTGAGGCGCTGGAGCGGGTGGACATGCTGGCGTTTCGCCACCGGCAGATTGGCGAGCTCTCCGGCGGGCAGAAAAAGCGTGTGTTTCTGGCGCGCGCTATTGCCCAGCAGGGGGATGTGATCCTGCTCGATGAGCCTTTTACCGGCGTGGATGTTAAAACCGAAGCCAAAATCATCGATCTGCTGCGTGAACTGCGCGATGAAGGCAAAACCATGCTGGTCTCCACCCACAATCTTGGTTCCGTGACCGAGTTTTGTGACTACACGGTGATGGTCAAAGGCACGGTGCTGGCAAGCGGGCCTACTGAAACCACCTTTACGGCAGACAATCTGGAGCAGGCCTTCAGCGGCGTGCTGCGTCATGTGGTGTTGAGTGGCACGGAAGACCGCATTATCACCGATGATGAGCGTCCGTTTGTCGCACACCGTCTGCCCGCAGATGAAAGGGGGCAGGGATGAATGCGCTGTTTGAACCCTTCGGGTATGAGTACATGCGTAACGCCATGTGGGTCTCAGCGATGGTGGGTGGCCTGTGTGCCTTTCTCTCCTGTTACCTGATGCTCAAAGGTTGGTCGCTGATTGGTGATGCCTTGTCGCATTCGATAGTGCCTGGTGTGGCGGGCGCTTATATGCTCGGGCTGCCGTTTGCGCTGGGGGCGTTTTTGTCGGGCGGACTGGCGGCAGGCAGCATGCTGTTTCTTAACCAGCGAACCCGGCTGAAAGAGGATGCCATTATCGGGCTGATTTTCTCCTCTTTCTTTGGTCTTGGCCTGTTTATGGTGTCGCTCAACCCAACGTCGGTCAATATCCAGACCATTGTGCTGGGCAACATTCTGGCTATCGCCCCGGCGGACATTCTGCAACTGGCGATCATTGGCGTCGTCTCCATCGTTATCCTGTTCTTTAAATGGAAAGACCTGATGGTGACCTTTTTCGATGAAAACCATGCCCGGGCTATTGGCTTACGTCCCGAACGCCTGAAAGTGCTGTTCTTCACCCTGCTGGCATTGTCCACCGTCGCCGCTTTGCAAACCGTTGGCGCGTTCCTGGTTATCTGTCTGGTGGTCACGCCGGGGGCCACGGCGTGGTTGCTGACCGACCGTTTTCCGCGTCTGCTGATGATTGCGGTAGCTATTGGTAGCATCACCAGTTTTGCGGGTGCCTGGGCCAGCTACTATCTGGACGGAGCCACCGGCGGGGTGATTGTGGTCGCCCAAACGCTGCTGTTCCTGCTGGCTTTTGTGTTCGCTCCCACGCACGGACTGTTGGCAAACCGTCGCCGTGCGCGGCTGGCACTGGAGGCTGAACAATGATGGCGCTACTGCTCGAACCCTTCCAGTTTGCGTTTATGAACAACGCGCTGTTGATTGCATTTATTGTCGCTATTCCCTGTGCGTTGCTGTCGGTGTTTTTGGTGCTCAAAGGCTGGGCGCTGATGGGCGATGCGATGAGTCACGCAGTGTTCCCCGGCGTGGTACTGGCCTGGATGATGGGGCTACCGCTGGCCTTAGGGGCATTTGTTGCCGGGCTTTTTTGTGCCGTCGCCACCGGTTTTTTGAAAGACAACAGCCGTATTAAACAGGATACGGTGATGGGGATTGTCTTCTCCGGTATGTTTGCCGCCGGGCTGCTGCTCTATCTGGCGGTGAAACCGGAAGTCCATCTCGACCATATTTTGTTTGGCGATATGCTGGGAATTAATGGGGCCGACATCCTGCAAACGGCAATTATTGCGGCGCTGATCGCCGTGGTCATTGGCGTAAAATGGCGTGATTTTCTGCTCTTCTGTTTTGACTACCAGCAGGCGCAGGTCAGCGGTTTACGCACCCGCTGGCTGCATTACGGCCTGCTGTGTATGGTGTCGTTGACCATTGTGGCGACCCTGAAAGCCGTGGGGATTGTGCTGTCTATTTCGTTGTTGATTGCCCCGGGGGCCATTGCGGTGCTGCTGACCAACCGTTTTCATATTGCGCTACTGGTGTCGGTAGCGGTGTCAGTGGTTGTGTCACTGTTGGGGATTTATCTGTCGTTCTTTATCGACAGTGCACCCGCACCCACGATTGTGGTGCTGTTTGCTCTGGTGTTTGTGGTGACGTTTATTGTTTCGAGCCGTAAGGCAAAGCGGATGGAATTAAGGCGGTTGTCGGAGGGGTAATACGGGTGAATCAGGAGCCTTCCTTCCCCCTGAAAGAGGCGCTACTATGTCGCCTCATTTTTTCAGGGGCAAGATATGCGTGTATTACTGGCGCCGATGGAAGGTGTGCTCGATTCGCTGGTGCGCGAGCTACTAACCGAGGTCAACGACTACGATCACTGCATCACCGAATTTGTACGCGTGGTCGACCAGCTTTTGCCCGCAAAAGTGTTCCACCGCATCTGCCCGGAACTCAATCACCAAAGCCGCACCCCCTCCGGCACGCTGGTGCGCGTGCAATTGCTGGGGCAATACCCGCAGTGGCTGGCGGAAAACGCAGCGCGTGCGGTAGAGCTGGGTTCCTGGGGCGTGGATTTAAACTGCGGCTGTCCGTCTAAGATGGTCAACGGCAGCGGTGGCGGGGCTACGCTGCTCAAAGATCCGGAAATGATCTACCTCGGCGCAAAAGCGATGCGTGAAGCGGTGCCCTCTCATTTGCCGGTCACCGTGAAAGTGCGTCTTGGCTGGGACAGCGGTGACAGGCAGTTTGAAATTGCCGATGCGGTGCAGCAGGCTGGCGCTTCTGAGCTGGTGGTACATGGGCGCACCAAAGAAGATGGCTACAAGGCCGAGCGCATTAACTGGCAGGCCATCGGCGAGATCCGCAAGCGGCTGAGCATTCCGGTTGTCGCCAACGGGGAAATCTGGGACTGGCAAAGCGCACAGGACTGTATGGCAGCCACCGGCTGGTGATGCGGTAATGATGGGTCGTGGTGCGCTGAACGTACCCAATTTGAGTCGCGTGGTGAAATACAATGCGCCGCGGATGCCCTGGTCTGACGTTATCACGCTGCTGAAAAAATATACCCGCCTGGAGAAGCAAGGGGACACGGGATTGTATCACGTGGCCCGAATCAAACAGTGGCTGGGCTACCTGCGTAAAGAGTATGACGAGTCGCAGGGCGTATTTGAGCAGATTCGTACCCTCAAAACCTCTGCGGATATTGCCCGTGTTATTCAGGGTATAAATCAATAATCTTGAGATCGTAATCACGTTTTTGCGCGACGCCGATTGAGTGCAAGAGGCAACCTGATAGAGTTTCGCTCCGTGGATTGTTACTGCGAAAGCAGGCTAAACCTGATGTTCTGGCATTTGCCGGAAGTCAGGTTTTTTTGTTTCTGGGGTTCGGATGAAAATCGCCAAAATACTCAATAATAATGTGGTGGTCGTGCTGGATGAACAGCAACGCGAGCAGGTCGTTATGGGCCGGGGGCTTGCGTTCCAGAAACGTATCGGCGATGAGCTGGACGAGCGCAAAATCGAGAAGATTTTTGCCCTGCAAAGCGACGAGCTGATTGGGCGGTTAAGCGAGTTGCTTAATCAGATCCCGCTGGAAGTGATGACCACCTGCGATCGCATCATTGATTTAGCCCGTGAACGGCTGGGGAAATTACAGGAGAGCCTGTATATCACCCTGACGGACCACTGTTTCTTCGCCATGGAGCGAATGAAAAACGGTCAGGTGATCCGCAACGTACTGTTGTGGGAAATTCGTCGCCTGTACCCGAAAGAGTTTCAATTGGGGCAGGAAGCGCGCGCCATTATTGCAAAGCGCCTGGGCGTGGAACTGCCGGAAGATGAAGCCGGATTTATTGCGTTGCACCTGGTGACAGCGCAACTGAACAGTGAGATGCCGGAAGTCATGCACATCACCAAAGTGATGCAAGAGATCCTGCATATCGTGAAGTACGAATTAAAACTGGAATACAACGAAGAGTCGTTGAGTTACCACCGTTTTGTGACGCACCTGAAGTTTTTCTCCCAACGGATGCTGACACGCACCGTCGTGGAAGATGACGATCTGTCACTGCATCAGGCGGTTAAAGACAACTATGCCCGAGCCTGGCGCTGTGCAGAAAAGGTCGAGCGCCACCTGCAGAAGAACTATCAACGTAACTTAACGACCGAAGAGATTATGTTTCTCGCGATCCATATAGAGCGTGTACGAAAAGATAAGCGCTAAAAATAAGCGCGAAGATTTACCCCAAAATATTCGTGTCCGCACAGGCGGCGTGAATAATGAAGGGTAAAACAGGATTGTTACTGCGACACGCAGGCAAAACCTGAGCCCGGCCCGCAAGGTGCCGGACTCAGGTTTTTTTTTACTCAGTCACCGCCTACGGGCATACAAGAAGCAAGGAAATAAACATGGAATATCAAGCGCTGGCGAAAGATATTCTCAGCCACGTTGGGGGCAAGGAGAACATTGGCAGCCTGGTACACTGCGCCACCCGATTACGCTTCAAACTCAAGGATGGTAAGAAAGCAGATGCCGAAGGCCTGAAGGCAAATCCCGGTATCATTATGGTGGTGGAGAGCGGTGGACAATTTCAGGTTGTCATCGGTAATCACGTCAACGACGTCTGGCAGGCGGTGCGCAATGAAGCCGGCCTGACGGATGACACGCCGATAGCCACTACGGGCAAAGACGATAAAATCTCCCTTTTGGGGCGCATGATCGACATCGTTTCCGGCATTTTCACGCCGTTTATCGGCATTATGGCAGCGTCGGGTATCCTGAAAGGGCTGCTGGCACTGGCAGTGGTGTGCGGGTGGCTCTCGACCACCAGCGGCACATATCAGATCTGGTTTGCTGCCAGTGACGCGTTATTCTTCTTCTTCCCGCTGATCCTCGGGTATACCGCCGGGAAAAAATTCGGCGGTAACGCCTTCGTGACCATGGCGATCGGGGGGGCGTTGACTCACCCGTTGATGATCAAAGCCTTTGAAGCCAGCCAGGTCCAGGGGGCTGCCGGTGAAACCTTCTTCGGTATTCCGGTGACCTTTATCAACTACAGCGGCTCGGTGATTCCAATCATTGTCGCCGCCTGGGCGAGCTGCTGGCTGGAAAAACAGTGCAACAAATTCCTGCACTCGGCGGTGAAAAACTTCTTTGGCCCGCTGATTTGCATCGCAGTGATTGTGCCGCTGACCTTCCTCGTTATTGGTCCGCTTGCCACACTGCTCAGTCAGGGACTGGCGCACGGCTATCAAACGATTTACGTCTTTGCCCCCTGGTTGGCAGGTGCAGCCCTTGGGGCGATGTGGCAGGTCTGTGTGATCTTCGGTCTGCACTGGGGTCTGGTACCGCTGATGATCAACAACCTGACCGTCTTTGGTCAGGACACCATGCTGCCGATTCTGCTGCCTGCGGTTCTGGGGCAGGTGGGGGCGGTGCTGGGTATCTTCCTGCGTACCCGTGACCCACGGCAGAAAATCCTTGCGGGCTCCGCGGCAACTGCCGGTATTTTTGGTATCACCGAGCCTGCGGTATATGGCCTGACGCTGCCGCTGCGCCGTCCGTTTATCTTCGGCTGTGTGGCCGGGTCGATTGGTGGGGCAATTGTCGGCTTCAGCGACAGCCATGTTTACTCCTTCGGCTTTGCCAACGTCTTTACCCTGGCGCAAATGATCCCGCCAGGCGGCGTGGATGGCACTCTGTGGGGTGGCATTCTGGGCACGGTAGTTTCTCTGGTATTAGCCTGCGTGATGACCTTTGTGGCTGGCATGCCGAAAACGCCGGTTGTCGCTCAACCGGTTGTCGTGCCCCCTGGTGAAAACGATATTCTGGCGCCGATGACGGGTACCGTACTGGCCCTTGAGCAGGTACCCGACAGCACCTTTGCTGCTGGTGTACTGGGCGAAGGCACGGCAATTATCCCATCGGGTAACAAAGTGATTGCGCCTTTTGCCGGAGAAGTGGCTTCACTGTTCCAGACCAGGCATGCCATCGGCTTGCTGAGCGACAGCGGCATTGAACTGCTGATCCACGTCGGAATTGACACCGTGAAACTGGACGGCAAACCCTTTACCGCACATGTTAACGTCGGCGATAAAGTACAACCGGGCGATCTGCTGCTGGAGTTCGATCGCGAGGCGATCCTCTCCGCCGGCTACGATCTGGCGACCCCGATCATTATCAGTAACAGCGACAGTTACCGCGCTGTGACGACCGTGGCAGCCTCGGCTGTGGAATCCGGCATGCCGCTGCTGACGGTCAATCGTTAATCAAAGGAGATATCAATGAAAGCATTCCCGAATGACTTCTTATGGGGCGGTGCCATCGCCGCCAACCAGGTAGAAGGCGCGTATCTGGAAGACGGCAAAGGCCTTTCCACCTCTGACGTTCAACCTAAAGGCGTGTTCGGCGACGTGGTAGAGCGCGTGGCGGGCGACAGCGGCCTGAAAGATGTGGCCATCGATTTCTATCACCGCTACCCGGAAGATATCTCACTGTTCGCGGAGATGGGCTTTAGCTGCCTGCGCGTCTCCATTGCCTGGACGCGTATCTTCCCGAACGGCGACGAAACTGCGCCGAACGAGGCGGGTCTTGCGTTCTACGACAAGCTGTTCGACGAGATGTTGAGCAAAGGGATGACGCCGCTGGTGACGTTGTCCCACTACGAAATGCCGTGGGGCCTGGTGAAAGGCTACGGTGGCTGGGGTAGCCGCCAGACCATCACCTTCTTTGAACGTTATGCCCTTACCGTGTTTGAACGCTACAAAAACAAAGTGAAACTGTGGCTGACCTTCAATGAAATCAACATGTCCCTGCACGCGCCAATGACCGGCGTGGGGCTGGTGGAAAGCAGCAGCAAAGCGGAGATTTTCCAGGCCATTCACCACCAACTGGTGGCCAGTGCCCTGGCGGTGAAAGCCTGCCACGAGATCATTCCTGACGCCAAAATTGGCAACATGATCCTCGGCGGTCTGATGTATCCGCTGAGCTGCAAACCGGACGACGTGCTGGAAACGCTACAGCAGAACCGCACCTGGCAGTTCTTCGGTGACGTGCAGTGCCGTGGTGAATATCCGGGCTACATGCTGCGCTTCTTCCGTGAAAACGGCATTGTGCTCGATATCACCGATGCAGACCGTGCTGCGCTGAAAACCACCATCGACTTTATCTCTTTCAGCTACTACATGACCGGGTGCGTAACCACTGATGAAGAGCTGAATCAGAAAGCACGTGGCAACATCCTGAGCATGGTGCCGAATCCACATTTGGCAAGTTCTGAATGGGGCTGGCAGATTGATCCGGTGGGCCTGCGTACGTTGCTAAACGTGATGTGGGATCGCTGGCAGAAGCCGCTGTTCATTGTCGAAAACGGTCTGGGCGCAAAGGATAAGCAAGAAGCAGACGGTAGCGTTAACGATGACTACCGTATCAGCTACCTGAACGATCACCTGGTGCAGGTGGGTGAAGCCATTGAAGATGGTGTGGAAGTGATGGGGTACACCAGTTGGGGTCCTATCGACCTGGTGAGTGCATCAAAGGCAGAAATCTCTAAACGCTACGGGTTCATCTACGTTGATCGTGACGACAACGGCAATGGCACCCTGGCGCGCAGCCGCAAGAAAAGTTTCTTCTGGTACAAAGAAGTGATCGCCAGCAAAGGGGCCTCTCTCAAACGATAAACGCCAAAGGTAGCGCCCTCCCGAAGGGGAGGGCGCATCACATCAGAAAATCATCTTAAACACGCCGGTTACCACCAACAACCCAATAATAAAAATAATCAACACAACCCAAAGCAGTAATTTCAACATAGCCTTATCTCCCTTTTTGTTGTTACTCACTGCAAAGTGTAGGCAACAGTGTGCAAGTCCGCTTTTCTATTCGGAAGGAGGGGGAGAAGGGTTACGTTGTTTTTTCTGCCGACGACGGAACCACCAGCGAACTGAAAAAACCAGGACGATGGCCAGCGCCAGCCAGATGAAGCGTTTGACGTGTTGGTCGAACTGATGCAGCCACGGACCAATCACTTCACCACCCACATAGCCAAGGGTGGTGAAAATCAGCGCCCAGACAATGGCGCCGAAAACATTCAGTGGCAGAAAGATCTTCGGCGGCAGATGGCTGGCCCCGATAAGTATTGGCCCAATAATGCGAAAGCCGTACATGAAGCGGGTACCAATAACAAACAGCCAGGGGTGACGGTTAATGAGTCGCTGCGCTTTTTCGATCTTGTCCTGGTGTTTTTTAAACCGGTGTAAGATTTTCATGCCAAACCGGCGGCCAATCAGATACAGCAACTGATCGCCAATCATGCCACCGAGCGCGACGGCGGCGACCACCAGGGGGAATTTCAGCAGCCCCTGATGCGCTGCCACGCCGCCCAATAGGGTGATGGTTTCCCCTTCTGCGACGCTTCCGACTATCAGCGCGGCATAACCGTACTGACTGATAAGCGTATTGATATCCATAGTAAACCACTCTCCTGTTAATCCCTCTAAGCATACACCCTGCGAATTAATTGCGCAGGGAAGCTATTTTTTCTTCTGTTCATAAAATAACCTATAGAGTGGCTTATACTTGAAGTGTCGTAGTTCGGGCAGTCAGCAAGGGGGCGTTATGAACCATGTCTGGGGACTCTTTTCCCATCCCGATCGTGAAATGCATGCTATCAAGGGCGAAAACGAAACAATTTCGCATCACTACACCCACCATGTCTTGTTCATGGCGGCCATCCCGGTTATCTGTGCGTTTATTGGCACCACGCAAATAGGCTGGAATTTTGGTGAAAACAGTGTGGTCCAGTTGAACTGGTTCACTGGCTTTTACCTTGCAGTTTTGTTTTATGCGTTGATGCTGGCGGGTGTTGCCATTATGGGACGGGTCATCTGGTGGATGGCACGAAATTATCCTCAACGGCCTTCACTGGCGCACTGTATGGTCTTTGCCGGGTACGTGGCAACACCGCTTTTTGTCAGCGGGATCGTTGCACTCTACCCGCTGGTCTGGCTATGCGCATTAGTGGGGACGGCGGCGCTATTTTACACTGGCTATCTGCTGTATGTGGGGATTCCAACGTTCCTCAATATTAATCGCGAGGAAGGCTTGAGTTTCTCCAGTTCAACGCTGGCTATCGGTGTGTTGGTCCTCGAAGTATTACTGGCTCTGACAGTAATACTGTGGGGCTACGGCTACCGTCTGTTCTGACTTTCGGCGTTGCTGGCGTAAATGCCAGCAACGCAATCTTCTGCAATGAATCTTCGGTGGCGGCGATAAAGCAGGGCGGCTATTATGCGAAAGCCAGCTTCTGTTATTCATATCCCAAACAGATGCGGTGTGCGTAATAACGTGCCTGAATAATCATCAGAAGTCACACCATGCCGAAATTCCGTGTTTCTTTATTAAGCCTCGCGCTTCTCTTTACCGTGCCTGTTGCCCCTCAGGTGCTGGCAAAAACCCCGGTTGCCGCCACTACCGCAGCACAGCCGGAAATCGCGTCAGGAAGCGCGATGATTGTCGATCTTCAGACCAATAAGGTCATCTATTCCAGTCATCCCAATCTGGTTCGTCCCATAGCGTCTATTACCAAGTTAATGACGGCAATGGTGGTTCTGGATGCGCATTTGCCGCTGGATGAAAAGTTAAAAGTGGATATCAGCCAGACGCCAGAAATGAAAGGCATCTATTCTCGCGTGCGTCTGAACAGCGAGATCAGCCGTAAAGATATGCTGCTGCTGGCCCTGATGTCCTCAGAAAACCGTGCTGCTGCAAGTCTGGCACACCATTACCCGGGTGGCTACGGTGCCTTTATTCGTGCAATGAATGCTAAAGCGCAAGCGCTGGGCATGACGCATACTCGCTATGTGGAGCCAACCGGGCTGTCCACCAGCAATGTCTCGACAGCCGAAGATTTGATTAAATTGCTGATTGCGACGAAGCAGTATCCGCTGTTAGGTCAGTTGAGTACCACGCGTGAAGATATGGCGACTTTCTCGAATCCGGGTTATACGCTGCCTTTCCGCAATACCAACCATCTGGTATACCGCGATAACTGGAATATTCAGTTAACCAAAACCGGGTTTACCAATGCAGCCGGACATTGTCTGGTGATGCGCACGGTTATCAACAACAAACCGGTGGCGCTGGTGGTGATGGATGCATTTGGCAAATTTACGCACTTTGCCGATGCCAGCCGTCTACGAACCTGGATTGAAACCGGGAAAGTACAGCCTGTACCGGCCTCTGCATTAGATTATAAGCGCCAGAAGGCCGCGCAAATGGCGCAGAATCAGGGTGCTCAAACCGCGCAAAACGACTAATTACTCGGGCAGCGTCCAGTCACCATCGTTGAGTGGGCGCTGCATAATCAACGTATCCCGCCAGTCCCCTTTTTTGTAGCCGACGCTGCGCAGTTGTCCTGCCAGTTCAAAACCATGTTTCTTGTGTAGTCGCAGAGAACCTGCATTGTTGTTGCCATCGCCAATTATCGCAATCATCTGTCTCCACGGACCCTCTTCGCAACGCGTTATCAGCGCGCTCATCAAGGCGCTGCCTATGCCATGACCGGTCATGCTGGCGTCAACATAAATAGACTCTTCAAGCGTGTAACGATAGGCGGGGCGAGGGCGGTACGTGGTGGCATAGCAGTAGCCGACGACAATACCGTGGTAGAGGGCGACCATCCAGGGGAGTCCTTCATTGGCTGTCTTGATCATCCGTTGGCGCATTTCGTCGATGGTTGGCGGCACTTCTTCAAACGAGGCGCGGCCATGAAGAACGTGCCAGGCATATAACGAGGCAATCGCGTGAACATCATCAAGGCAGGCATCACGGACGACGAGGGCATTTTCAGACAGGACATCAACAGCAGACATGATGGTGTACTCCTCAGGATAGCAAGCCAGAGAAACGTTTCTCTGGCTTCCGCGATACTGTAGTACGAATAAAGCACACAATACAGCCCGGCTTAAGAATTGCCCTAAGTTAGACGATGAGCTTTTGCTTAGGCAACCGGTTACTGCCAGTTCTTTCTCTTGCTTGTCTTGCCAATACCAGGGTTCATGCTGTTGGTGGGATCATTTTCCAGGTAAAAACGTTTTAAATTATCGTCCGCGTCATATAAATGCCCGACGTTATGTTCTGCAGGATATTGCGCACCGCGTTGACGCAACAATTCGAGCATTTTCTCTTTAAGAACATGGGTGTCGACCCCTTTCTTGACGATGTAATCCTGATGGAAAACATGGCAGAAAAAATGACCGTAATAGAGTTTGTGCGTCACCTGGCTGTCGATTTCCGGCGGCAGATGTTCAAACCAGTCGTTATCGTTACGACGCAGCGCGATGTCCAGCGCCAGAATATCTTCCACTTCATCTGCATGTACCGCCTGGTAACGAATCGCCGCGCCCGCCGCGGCGAAACGGTGCAGGAAGGCTTTGTTACCTTCTTCGGTGGTGCAGGCAAAAAAATCGCCTTCAGCGGTGGCGAAGCATTCAGCCAGCCACTGCTGCGCCTCGGCAATACCGTCGCCGGACATTTTTAGTAGCAGGTGGTGTTCGTATTTGTCCCGCCAGCTTTTCATCCGTGGCGGCAGGTGGGAAGGGAACAGATGCCCCAGCTTTTGCATCGCGCGATCGGTGAAGTGCGGTTTAAACACTGACGCCTTTGCCAGCAGTGCATCGGTACGCCCTTTAAGCGTAAAGAAGAACGGCATTTTGTCAGTGCCGAGCTTGTCGATCATCAGGAAGGTATCTTTGCCGTAGCGTTCAGCAATATCGTAGATATCCCGATGCATATACTCACCCGCGACCGGCAGATGGGTAAATTCGCTGAGGATATGGCGGCGAATGTGGTTGAGCACGTCCGGTTGGTTGGTGCCGATGTAAAACACCTGCTGACGAGTCTGGGCCACAAAGGTGTCCAGTCGTACGGCAAAGACGGCCAGTTTTCCCGCGCAGCCGGAGGATTCAAACAGTCGGTCAGGGTCAGCGTTATAGCGCGCCGGGGTATCCGCGTTCACATCGCGCACGCGGGAGACATAATCCAGATCGTGCCCGTGGCGACCATCGTGGCGCACGTCCGCATCCTTCACACGTTCATCATCAAGCTTGCTTAATATCTGCTCCGGCGTGGTACCCAGATCAATGCCCAGGTGATTGACCAGTTGCAGTTTGCCGCTCTCGTCAATGCGGGCATAGAGCGACATTTCGGTATAAGCCGGGCCGCGCTGCACCAGCGCACCGCCGGAGTTATTACAGATCCCGCCGATGACTGACGCACCGATACAGGAGGAACCGATCACCGAGTGGGGTTCGCGTCCCAGCGGTTTAAGTGCTTTTTCCAGCGAATAGAGCGTGGTGCCCGGGAAGGCCAGGACCTGCTCGCCTTTGTCGATCAGATGCAGTTTATCCAGCCTTAAGGTGCTGATGATAACGATGTCACGGTCGTAATCATTGCCGTTCGGCGTTGAGCCTTCGGTTAGCCCGGTATTGGCAGCCTGCATAAGGATGATTTTATCGGTGCTCACGCAGGCGGCAAGAAGACGCCAGAGTTCCAGTAATGAGCCGGGGAAGGCCACCGCCAGCGCATCGCCCTGGCCGGAACGGAAGCCTTTGCGATAACGGGCCGTTTTGGCCGGGTCGGTGAGCAGATGATTCGAGCCGACAATACGTTGTAGTTCGCCGATAAAGGCGACATTTTCCTGAGAAGTTGCGGAAGACATTTTCCACTCCTTGTGGTGAAAGAACGATCTCGCCTTAAAGAATAGTCCCGGAAAGTGAGGAATTCTCAGAAAAATCAGAGAATAACTCTGCAAGCCCGACTACGATTATGGCACACTGCGTTTTTTCACGCTCTGGTCGGTGTGTGGGCTTTAAAACGAGAGAATGTACGACATGAAATGGCTATGTACTGTAGGTGTCGCTGTGAGCCTGGCGTTGCAGCCTGCGCTGGCGGAAGAGATGTTTGGTAATCATCCGTTAACGCCTGAAGCTCGGGATGCGTTTGTCACGGATTTACTCAAAAAAATGACGGTCGACGAAAAAATCGGCCAGCTCCGTTTAATCAGCGTCGGCCCGGACAACCCGAAAGAAGCGATCCGCGACATGATTGGCAAAAATCAGGTTGGCGCGATTTTTAATACCGTGACCCGCCCGGATATCCGCGCCATGCAGGACCAGGCGATGCAACTGAGCCGCCTGAAAATTCCCCTGTTCTTTGCTTACGATGTGCTGCACGGCCAGCGCACGGTCTTCCCGATTAGCCTCGGCCTTGCCTCCAGCTTTAACCTTGATGCGGTGAAAACCGTTGGGCGCATTTCTGCATACGAAGCGGCAGATGATGGCCTGAATATGACCTGGGCGCCGATGGTTGACGTCTCGCGCGATCCGCGCTGGGGCCGTGCCTCAGAGGGCTTCGGTGAAGATACCTTCCTGACTACTGAAATGGGCGTGGCGATGGTCAAAGCCATGCAGGGCAACAGCCCGGCAGACCGCTATTCGGTGATGACCAGCGTCAAACACTTTGCGGCCTATGGTGCGGTAGAAGGCGGTAAAGAGTACAACACCGTCGACATGAGTCCGCAGCGCCTGTTTAACGACTACATGCCTCCGTACAAAGCGGGGCTGGATGCGGGCAGCGGCGCGGTAATGGTGGCGCTGAACTCCCTGAACGGTACTCCGGCGACGTCTGATTCCTGGCTGCTGAAAGATGTGCTGCGCGACGAATGGGGCTTCAAAGGCATTACCGTTTCTGACCACGGCGCAATTAAAGAGCTCATCAAACACGGTGTGGCTTCAGACCCGGAACACGCGGTTCTCGTGGCGATCAAGTCCGGCATCAACATGAGTATGAGCGACGAGTACTACAGCAAATATCTGCCAGGCCTGGTGAAATCCGGCAAGGTGACGATGGCAGAGCTGGATGATGCGACCCGTCATGTGCTCAACGTGAAATATGACATGGGGCTGTTTAACGATCCGTACAGCCACCTCGGTGCGAAAGAGACCGACCCGAAAGACACCAATGCGGAAAGCCGTCTGCATCGCAAAGAAGCCCGCGAAGTGGCGCGTCAGAGCCTGGTGCTGCTGAAAAACCGTCTCGACACCTTGCCGCTGAAGAAAGATGCCACCGTGGCTGTGGTCGGCGCGCTGGCTGACAGCAAGCGTGACATGATGGGCAGTTGGTCCGCTGCGGGTGTGGCAGGGCAGTCCGTGACCGTCCTGACCGGGATTCGCAACGCCGTTGGCATCAAGGGCACGGTGATTTATGCCCGTGGCTCAAACGTGACGGACGATCAGGGTATTGTCGATTTCCTTAATGAGTACGAACCGGCAGTTGTGCAGGACAAACGTACCCCGCAGGCAATGATTGACGAGGCCGTTGAAGCGGCGAAGAAATCCGATGTGGTCGTGGCCGTTGTGGGTGAGGCTCAGGGTATGGCACATGAAGCCTCCAGCCGTACCGATCTGACCATCCCGCAGAGCCAACGCAATCTGATTGCCGCACTGAAAGCCACCGGTAAGCCGTTGGTGCTGGTGCTGATGAATGGTCGCCCGCTGGCGCTGGTGAAAGAAGACCAGCAGGCTGATGCGATTCTGGAAACCTGGTTTGCCGGTACGGAAGGCGGGAATGCCATTGCCGACGTGCTGTTTGGCGATTACAACCCGTCCGGTAAGCTGCCGATGTCCTTCCCGCGCTCTGTCGGTCAGGTGCCGGTGTATTACAGCCATCTCAATACCGGTCGTCCGTACAATGCGGATAAACCGAACAAGTACACTTCCCGTTACTTCGATGAAGCCAACGGTCCGCTCTATCCGTTTGGTTATGGTCTGAGCTACACCACCTTTAACGTCTCTAACGTGAAAATGTCAGCACCAACCATGACCCGCGATGGCAAAGTGACCGCCAGCGTTGAGGTGACCAACACCGGTAAGCGTGATGGTGCAACGGTGATTCAGATGTACCTGCAGGATGAAACCGCGTCGATGAGTCGCCCAGTGAAAGAGCTGCGTGGCTTTGAGAAGGTGGATCTGAAAGCAGGTGAGACCAAAACTGTGAGTTTCCCAATCGATCTGGATGCGCTGAAGTTCTGGAATCAGCGTATGAAATACGATGCGGAACCGGGTAAGTTCAATGTCTTTGTTGGCGTGGATTCTGCCCGCGTGAAGCAGAGTTCGTTTGAGCTGAAGTGATCGCATAAGGCCGCTGGAAAGCGGCCTTTCTTCTTTAAAATCGCCACGTTATAACCGCTTCATCTAACCAGTAACATCAAAATCTTAGCCAGAGATGTCCTCCGGACCAATTCTCAACTACGCTTTTTGCACAGCCAGAATTCCGGGCATCACAAAAAGAATGAGGAACGAACATGAAATCATTTTCGCAATGGAGCGCTGCAGGACTATTGATACTGGCTGCGGGCGCGCAGGCAGCCGAGCCGGTTAAGGTCGGTTCTAAAATTGATACCGAAGGGGCGCTGCTGGGCAATATCATTTTGCAGGTACTGGAAAGTCATGGCGTTAAAACGGTCAACAAAGTCCAGTTAGGAACCACACCAGTGGTGCGCGGTGCTATCACCTCTGGCGAACTGGATATCTACCCGGAATACACCGGCAATGGCGCATTCTTCTTCAAACAGGAGAATGACCCTGCGTGGAAAAATGCCCAGCAGGGCTATGAGAAAGTCAAAAAGCTGGATGCCGAGCAGAACAAGCTGGTCTGGCTGACGCCGGCTCCGGCGAATAATACCTGGACCATCGCGGTACGTCAGGATCTGGCAGAGAAGAACAAACTGGTTTCTCTGGACGACCTCAGCCGCTATCTGAAAGAGGGCGGCACCTTCAAACTGGCGGCCTCGGCAGAATTTATCGAGCGTACCGATGCGTTGCCTGCCTTTGAAAAAGCTTACGGCTTTAAACTGAGTCAGCCACAACTGCTCTCTTTGGCCGGTGGTGATACCGCAGTGACCATCAAGGCAGCTGCTCAGCAAACCTCTGGCGTCAATGCGGCTATGGCATACGGTACTGATGGCCCAGTTGCGGCGCTGGGCCTGCAAACCCTCACCGACCCGAAAGGGGTTCAACCTATTTATGCTCCTGCACCGGTGGTGCGTGAAGCGGTGTTAAAAGAGTATCCAAAACTGGACGAATGGCTGAAACCGGTCTTCGCCAGTCTTGATGAGAAAACGCTGCAGAAGTTGAACGCCAGTATTGCAGTTGAAGGCCTGGATGCTAAAAAAGTGGCAGCAGATTACCTGAAGGAAAAGGGACTCGTTAAATAAAGGTGGATATTCGTTGTCATAATCGCGTCGTGCTGCTGCTGGTTATTCTTGCGCTGGCAGCCACGGCGCTTCCGTTCGTCAATTACGCTCCCAATCGACTGGTCTCCGGTGAAAGCCGGGCCCTCTGGCAGTTGTGGCCGGGCTACGTGCTGGTCGGGTTGATTGTGCCCGTCAGTTTACTGCTGCTTAGTTTTGCACCACGACGGTTCCCCCTGATTGCCACGCTGATCATTGCCCAGGGCGCATTCTGGATCCTGGTCTGGAGTGTGGGTAGAGCGGCAAGCGATCTTGCTCTGACCGGCAGTCAACTGGCGCGCACCTCTCCCGGCAGCGGTTGGTGGTTATGGCTGGGGCTGTCACTGCTTGCCTGTAGCGATGTTATCCGCCGCCTGACGCCGGATCCCGTCTGGCGCTGGCTATTGCATGCCCAGATCTGGTGGCTCCCCATCGTGCTTCTGCTCACCGGGCAGCTCGATAACCTGTCGCTGCTTAAAGAGTACGTTAATCGCCAGGATGTGTTTGATGATGCGCTGGGTCGACATCTGACGCTGCTGTTTTCGACGCTGGTTCCTTCGTTGGCTATTGGGCTGCTGGTTGGGCTGTGGTGCTATCGCCATCCTGCGCGCCAGGGGCCAGTGTTCGGGGTGCTTAACGTCATTCAGACGGTGCCCTCTGTTGCCCTTTTTGGCCTGCTGATTGCGCCGCTGGCTGGGTTGGTGGCGAGTTTCCCGTGGCTAGGTTCGCTTGGCGTGGCGGGAACCGGCATGACGCCCGCGTTGATCGCCTTGATTCTTTATGCACTGTTGCCCCTGGTGCGCGGTGTAGTGGCAGGGCTGAATCAGGTGCCTGCAGACGTACTGGAGAGCGCTAAAGGGATGGGGATGAGCGCCAGTCAGCGGTTCTGGCAGGTGCGTTTTCCTCTCGCACTGCCCATTTTGCTGCGCAGCATTCGGGTGGTGGCCGTCCAGACCGTTGGCATGGCAGTGATTGCCGCTCTGATTGGTGCCGGTGGCTTTGGGGCGCTGGTGTTCCAGGGATTGTTAAGCAGTGCGCTGGATTTAGTATTGTTAGGCGTGATACCGGTGATTGCCCTGGCGGTGGTCGTGGATGCGTTATTTGCGCTGGGTATCGCGCTGCTGGAGGTGAAAGGATCATGATCGAATTTCGTCATGTCAGTAAAGTGTTTGCCGGTGTACCGGCGGTCAGTGATTTGAATCTGGAGTGCAAGACAGGCGCATTTTCCGTGCTGATTGGCACTTCGGGTTCAGGAAAATCGACCACCCTGAAGATGATCAACCGGCTGGTGGAGCACGATGAAGGCACTATTCTGTTTGCCGGTGAAGAGATACGCAGCCTGCCGATACTCGAACTGCGTCGGCGCATGGGCTATGCCATTCAATCCATCGGCCTGTTTCCGCACTGGACGGTGGCGCAGAACATTGCCACCGTGCTGCAACTGCAAAAATGGTCGAAAGCCAAAATCGCCAACAGAATTGATGAGTTGATGGCGCTACTGGGGCTGGAAATGGGCCTGCGCGATCGGTATCCGCATCAGCTTTCCGGCGGGCAGCAGCAGCGTGTTGGCGTGGCCCGCGCTCTGGCGGCCGATCCGGAAGTGCTGCTGATGGATGAACCCTTTGGTGCGTTGGATCCGGTTACCCGCGGTGCGCTGCAACAAGAGATGATCCGCATCCATCGCCTGCTCGGGCGCACGATTGTGCTGGTCACCCACGATATTGATGAGGCGCTACAGCTTGCCGATCACCTGGTGCTGATGGATAACGGGGCGATTATTCAGCAGGGAACCCCACTGGAGATGCTGACTCGCCCGGCCACCGGCTTCGTGAAGGACTTTTTCGGGCGCAGTGAGTTGGGCGTGCGCTTGCTCTCGTTGCATCAGGTTAAAGCCTGGGTGCGTGAGAACGAGCCGCCGGTTGCGGGGGAACCCCTGAATGAGGAGATGACGCTGCGCGAGGCGCTTTCCGCTTTTGTGGCGCGCCAGAGCGATGTGCTACCCGTCGCCCGTGCTGACGGCGTGCCCTACGGGACGCTGCATTTTAGCGACCTGCTAACCGCGGAGAGTGCACGTGAAAGCCTTTCGTGATCCGTTGCTGGTGGTTGGTTGCTGTGTTTGTTGCGCTGCTGCTGCTATTGCCGCATAGTACCGTGCTGTTCAGCGCACTCTTTCCGCAACTGCCGCGCCCGCTTTATCAGCAGGAAACGTTTCTGGCGCTTACGCTGGCGCATTTTGAACTGGTAGGCATTTCCAGCTTGCTGGCGATTTTACTTGGTGTAGGCGCAGGTATTGTGGTCACCCGCCCGTGGGGAAGTGAATTTCGCCCGCTGGTGGAGACCATTGCAGCCGTCGGGCAGACCTTTCCTCCGGTGGCGGTGCTGGCGATTGCGGTACCGGTGATTGGCTTTGGCAGCGAGCCTGCGGTTATCGCGCTAGTGCTTTACGGTGTGCTGCCGATTTTACAGGGTACGCTTGCAGGGATGGCTGCCGTGCCGGAAGGGGTTCAGGATGTTGCCAGAGGCGTGGGAATGAGTGACAGGCAGCGCCTGTTTAACGTCGAACTGCCACTGGCTGCGCCAGTCATCATTGCCGGGATCCGTACCTCGGTCATCATTAACATCGGAACGGCGACCATTGCCTCAACGGTCGGGGCCAGCACGCTGGGAACGCCCATTATTATTGGGCTGAGCGGATTCAATACGGCGTATGTGATTCAGGGGGCAGTTCTGGTGGCTCTGGCGGCCATTATCGTTGACCGCGGCTTTGAGCGTCTGGCGCTGCGCTTCAGCCAACACCGCCACGTACAATAAATGAGTAACCTGCGAGCATCACGCCGCTGATACCGCCGATAGCCATCAGCAGGAAAATAGTGATGACAGTGATTTTGGACAGATTCATTGCGCTCTCCTTTTGTTAAGAAAAGTATTATAAGGCGAAGCGCAGGTGTTAATGAACCATTAATTTCCGAGCGGGAAGATAGCATGTCCACTCTCACGCCAGTCCAGCAGTTGTTTTTGCTGGGCTGCCGTGGGGGCTTCACCACACCACACCAGCAGTGTCTGGCCTTCAAACATCTCCGGGCGAAAATTGCTGATGGAGTGCGCTAATACCTCCACGCGCCAGCCCTGCTGGCTTGCCATCCAGCCTTCGAGCCACAGGCGGGTGGTGTCCTGCACATTCCAGCCGATCACCAGTGCCTCGCGGTTGTTTCTTTTGCGGGCGCTGCTCAGGCAGCTACAGATATAGCTGATCAGCACACCGTCAAGCAGACTGAGCATGAGCAGCAGCGCGGGTTGCTGGCATTGTAAACGCCGACGCAGGGGAAGGAGTAAATGGGTGATCAGGGTTTCGGCGGAGTAGTCGTGCCCGCGTTCTTTCATCCATAGACGCAGGCGCTGAAGGTTGCCGCTTTGCAGGTACTGCAACACCATTTCCTGCTGGGCGCGCCAGCCATCACGCTCGCTGTCGGGTTCGTTACTCAATAATGACTGGACTTTACTGACCTGAACACCGGTGTCGACCCAGCGTTTGATTTCCCGGATACGCTCGATATCGGCATCCGTAAACAGGCGGTGGCCACCCTCGGTTCGCTGGGGTTTGACCAGCCCATAACGCCGCTGCCATGCCCGCAGAGTGATGGGATTGACATCACACAACAACGCCACTTCGCCAATCGTATAAAGCGCCATGCGTTCACCTGTACCGAAAGATCCCCACTTTAACTTTAGCCGTTGTGGTAAAAACCAGGCAGGGTTGTGTGTTTTTTGTTCATTTTGTAACGCTTACGTATCATCCTGTCGCCAGGTTTGTGATAATGCGCACGAATTTCGAGTTTTTTGGAACCCTTCAAAGAATCCTGGCGCGACTCACTGTATGGTACGCGCTTCCTGTTTTCGCGGTGATGCAAATATGTACGAATTTAATCTGGTGTTGCTGCTGCTTCAGCAGATGTGTGTGTTTTTGGTTATCGCGTGGCTGATGAGTAAAACCCGCCTGTTTATTCCTCTGATGCAAGTGACCGTGCGCCTGCCGCACAAGCTGTTGTGCTACGTGACGTTCTCGATCTTCTGTATTCTCGGCACCTATTTTGGTCTGCATATTGAAGACTCGATAGCCAACACCCGCGCGATTGGCGCGGTGATGGGAGGTCTGTTGGGCGGCCCGGTTGTCGGTGGGCTGGTGGGCTTAACCGGCGGACTGCATCGTTACTCAATGGGCGGGATGACGGCGCTGAGCTGCATGATCTCGACCATTGTTGAAGGGCTGTTGGGTGGTCTGGTGCACAGCATTTTGATCAAGCGTGGGCGCACCGATAAGGTCTTCAGCCCGCTAACCGCCGGGGCGATCACCTGCGTGGCTGAACTGACCCAGATGCTGATTATCCTGCTGATTGCCCGCCCGTATGACAGCGCTTTGCATTTGGTACAGAGCATTGCGGCGCCGATGATGGTGACCAACACCGTGGGGGCGGCGCTGTTTATGCGTATCCTGCTGGATAAGCGCGCGATGTTTGAAAAGTACACTTCGGCGTTTTCTGCCACGGCGCTTAAAGTTGCGGCCTCAACCGAGGGGATTTTGCGCCAGGGCTTTAACGAAGAGAACAGCATGAAGGTCGCCCAGGTGCTCTATAACGAGCTGGATATTGGCGCAGTGGCGATTACCGATCGCGAAAAACTGCTGGCTTTCAGAGGGGCAGGGGACGACCACCATCTGCCGGGCCGACCTATTTCATCCGGCTGGACGCAAAAAGCGATTGATAGCGGCGAAGTCGTTTATGCCGATGGCAACGAAGTGCCTTACCGTTGTTCGCTGCATCCGCAGTGCAAATTAGGCTCAACATTAGTCATTCCACTGCGTGGCGAAAACCAGCGCGTGGTAGGCACCATTAAATTATATGAAGCCAAAAACCGCCTGTTCAGCTCGATCAACCGCACGCTGGGGGAGGGGATTGCCCAGTTGCTGTCGGCGCAAATTCTTGCCGGGCAGTATGAGCGACAAAAAGCGCTGCTCACCCAGTCGGAAATCAAGTTGCTGCATGCGCAGGTGAACCCGCATTTTCTGTTTAACGCGCTCAATACCCTCAAAGCGGTGATCCGTCGCGACAGCGATCAGGCCGGACTGCTGGTGCAGTATCTCTCCACCTTCTTCCGTAAGAACCTCAAGCGTCCGTCGGAAATCGTCACCCTGGCCGATGAGATTGAGCATGTGAATGCTTATCTGCAGATTGAGCAGGCCCGTTTCCAGAGCCGTCTGCAGGTGCAGTTGCATGTACCGGATTCACTCTCGCACCAGCATTTGCCAGCCTTTACGCTGCAACCGATTGTGGAAAACGCCATTAAACACGGCACCTCGCAACTGCTTGGGGTGGGCGAAATAACCATCAATGCCAGCCAGGACGGGAACCACCTGGTGCTGGATATTGAAGATAACGCGGGGCTATATCAGCCGAAAACCGATGCCAGCGGATTAGGGATGAGTCTGGTGGATAAGCGCCTGCGCGCCCGCTTTGGCGACGGTTGTGGCATTACCGTGGCCTGTGAGCCGGACAGTTTTACCCGAATTACCCTACGACTCCCGCTGGAGGAAAGCGCATGTTAAAAGTGCTGATTGTCGATGATGAACCGCTGGCGCGGGAAAACCTGCGAATTTTGCTCCAGGAAGAGAACGATATTGAGATTGTGGGCGAGTGCGCCAACGCGGTGGAGGCCATCGGCGCGGTGCATAAATTGCGCCCGGATGTTCTGTTTCTTGATATCCAGATGCCGCGGATCAGCGGCCTGGAGATGGTCGGCATGCTTGACCCGGAACACCGCCCCTATGTGGTCTTTCTCACCGCGTTCGATGAATACGCTGTCAAAGCATTTGAAGAACATGCGTTCGATTACTTGCTGAAACCTATCGAAACTCAGCGTCTGGACAAAACCCTGGCTCGCCTGCGCCACGAGCGCAATGTGCAGGATGTGTCCGTGCTGCCTGAAAACCAGGAAGTGCTTAAGTTTATCCCCTGCACCGGGCATAGCCGCATCTACCTGTTACAAATGAGCGAAGTCGCTTTCGTGAGTAGCCGGATGAGCGGTGTATACGTGACCAGCAGCGAGGGCAAAGAGGGGTTTACCGAGTTGACCTTACGCACCCTTGAAAGCCGTACGCCGTTGCTGCGCTGCCACCGCCAGTATCTGGTCAACATGGCCCATCTCAAAGAGATCAAACTTGAAGATAACGGTCAGGCTGAACTGCTCCTGCGCAACGGTCAGACCGTGCCCGTCAGTCGTCGTTATCTGAAGAATTTAAAAGAAGCACTGGGGTTGTAAGGGCTGGATAAAAAGCGCGTACCGGTTCGCAAGAAATCTCTCCTGCTGTTGTGTTTTATTTTCGTATATAATTTTATACGCAATTAAGATCCTGCAAGGATGCGGAGTGATGATTGCAAAGGATATCAACTAACAAGAGCAAAGAATGGCGCAGAATATTGATACCAAAACACGTCATGTCACCAAAGCAGGCGGCAACATTTTTGCTGAGCTGGGGTTTGCCCCCGAAGAGGCCGCAGTCCTGCAGGCTCAGTCCCGGGATGAAATGGCCCGAGCTGATGAGCTAAAACGGCAGCTCATGGTGGAAATTGCGGACTGGATGAAGTGCTGCGGGCATAAGCAACTTGATGCGGCAAAAATTCTGCACGTCTCACGACCTCGAGTCTCCGATGTGGTTAATCAGAAAACTGAAAAATTTACTCTGGATGCGCTGGTTGGAATGGCAACGGTTATTGGTAAGCGCATTCAACTCATCATCACCTGACGCTGGCGAAAAGAAGCACTGGGGTTGTAAACTTCGGTGTTACACTGCACGTTTGCAAAAATATGTCCCGAAGGCTTTATGCTCAATAATGATATTTTACGTAGCTTGCGCTACGCCCTGAAAATGAATAACAACGACCTGAAGCGCATCTTTACCCTGGCGGATGCCTCGGTGAGTGACGAGCAATTGGTCGGCTGGTTGCGTAAGGAAGAGGAAGACGGCTTTCAGCGCTGTCCGGACATTATGATGTCCTTATTCCTGAATGGCCTGATTTATGAGCGTCGGGGCAAAGATGAATCTCAGCCTGCGCTGGTCACTGAGCGTAAGATGACCAACAACCTTATTCTGAAGAAACTGCGCATCGCCTTTACCTTAAAGACCGATGATATTCTGGCGATTCTGACTGAGCAGAAATTCCGTGTGTCGATGCCGGAAATCACTGCCATGATGCGTGCCAGCGAGCATAAAAATTTCCGTGAATGTGGCGACCAGTTCCTGCGCTATTTCCTGCGTGGACTGGCTGTACGTGAGCACGCAAAACCCGCCAAATAAAAAAGCCAGCACGGCAATAACCGTGCTGGCTTTTTTAAGCGTTAATTTCTGTTATTTCACTTCTTTAAAGCCGCGAGATTCAAGCAACTGCTGGGATTTCGACATGCTGACACCGTCTTTTGCATCGCCAGTGAAGGCGGAGCCTTGCATCTGTTGCAGTGCATCGCGGTCTGCTTTGGAGTAATCCACATCCAGGGTTTCGGTCGCATAGGTATCCTGATAATCGATACTTTCTGTTACCCCTTTAATCGCTTTGTATTTCTCGCTGATTGGCCCCAGACGCTGCATAGCCTGTTCTTTGTTGGCAATGCCCATGGCGGCATAGTTAATTTTGTTTTTTGCTGACTGACGGGTTACCACATCATCCTTGTAGTAGTAGGTCAGTGAAATTTCGGTCTTGCCATCGGTCCAGTTAAACGTCTTACTCTGTTCTTTTTCGCCACAGCCGCTCAGGACAAACAGCATCAGAGTGGTCAGTGTGATAGCGATGAGTTTTTTAAACATATTTTAAAGCCCCTTTTGTTAGAAATTTCCTGTCCATAGAAGGATAGTGCATTAAAAAAAAGGCGCTGATTTCGCAGCGCCTTTTGAGATTTATTTAACCTGTTGACCCGGTTTTGCACCGTCGTCCGGGCTTAACAGGAAGATATCTTTCCCGCCAGGACCTGCGGCCATCACCATGCCTTCAGAAATGCCGAAACGCATTTTGCGCGGTGCAAGGTTGGCGACCATCACGGTCAGACGGCCAATCAGCACCTGCGGGTCTGGGTAAGCAGAACGAATGCCGGAGAAGACGTTACGCTTCTCACCACCCAGATCCAACGTCAGGCGCAGCAGTTTATCGGAACCGTCCACGAACTCAGCGTTCTCAATCAGCGCCACGCGCAGATCCACTTTGGCGAAATCGTCAAAGGTGATGGTTTCCTGAATCGGATCGTCAGCCAGCGGGCCGGTCACCGGTGCTGCCGCCGCTTTCACTTCCTCTTTAGAGGCGTCAACCAGCGCTTCAACCTGTTTGATCTCGATACGGTTGTACAACGCCTTGAAGGTGTTCACCTTATGGTTCAGCAATGGCTGCTCAATGGCATCCCACTCAAGTGTGGTGTTGAGGAACGCTTCCACTCGCTCGCTCAGCGTTGGCAGTACTGGCTTGAGCCAGGTCATCAGTACGCGGAACAGGTTGATACCCATGGAACAGATGGCCTGCAGGTCGGCATCACGGCCTTCCTGTTTGGCAACAACCCACGGAGCCTGCTCGTCAACGTAGCGGTTTGCCACGTCAGCCAGCGCCATGATTTCACGGATCGCTTTACCAAATTCACGGCTTTCCCAGGCTTCGCCGATGGATGCAGACGCATCGGTGAAGGTTCTGTACAGCGCAGGATCGGCCAGTTCAGCCGCCAGCACGCCATCAAAACGCTTGGCGATAAAGCCCGCGCAACGGGAAGCCAGGTTGACCACTTTGTTGACGATATCGGCGTTAACACGCTGGATGAAATCTTCCAGATTCAGGTCGATGTCATCAATGCGGGAAGACAGTTTCGCCGCGTAGTAGTAACGCAGGCTGTCCGCATCGAAGTGGTTCAGCCAGGTACTGGCTTTGATGAAGGTACCGCGAGATTTGGACATCTTCGCACCGTTCACCGTCACATAGCCGTGGACGAACAAGTTGGTCGGTTTGCGGAAGTTGCTGCCTTCCAGCATCGCTGGCCAGAACAGGCTGTGGAAATAGACGATATCTTTGCCGATGAAATGGTACAGCTCAGCGTCAGAATCTTTCTTCCAGTATTCGTCGAAGCTCACGGTGTCGCCGCGCTTGTCGCACAGGTTCTTGAAGGAACCCATGTAGCCGATAGGCGCATCCAGCCAGACGTAGAAGTATTTGCCCGGCGCATTTGGGATTTCGAAACCGAAGTAAGGCGCGTCGCGGGAGATATCCCACTGCTGCAGGCCAGACTCAAACCACTCCTGCATTTTGTTAGCGACCTGCTCCTGCAGTGCACCACTGCGGGTCCACGCCTGCAACATTTCGCTGAACGAAGGCAAATCAAAGAAGAAGTGTTCGGAGTCACGCATTTCAGGCGTAGCGCCGGACACCACGGATTTCGGCTCGATAAGTTCCGTCGGGCTGTAGGTCGCACCGCACACTTCGCAGTTATCGCCGTACTGGTCCGGTGACTTACATTTCGGACAGGTGCCTTTCACGAAACGATCCGGCAGGAACATGCCTTTTTCCGGATCGTACAGCTGAGAGATGGTGCGGTTTTTAATAAAACCGTTCTCTTTCAGACGGGTGTAGATCAGCTCCGACAGCTCGCGGTTCTCATCGCTGTGCGTGGAGTGGTAGTTGTCGTAGCTGATGTTAAAGCCAGCGAAATCCGTCTGGTGTTCCTGACTCATGTCACCAATCATCTGCTCTGGGGTGATCCCCAGTTGCTGCGCCTTGAGCATGATAGGCGTGCCGTGAGCATCGTCCGCGCAGATGAAGTTGACAGTGTGGCCGCGCATTCGCTGGTAACGGACCCAGACATCAGCCTGGATGTGCTCCAGCATATGGCCGAGGTGGATTGAGCCGTTGGCGTACGGCAGTGCGCACGTTACCAGAATTTTCTTCGCGACTTGAGTCATAGTGGGTATTACTTCTTCTTTAGTAAAAAGGGGTTTTGATGTTACCTGAAAGGGGATTGTTGTGCCATAAAAGCGAGAGGGGGATTGGTGTGGAACGATTCCACAGGATTAACATGAACCCTTACCCAACGTGAACAGCGCTCTTCCGCCGTACAAAACCCCTCCATTTCACAATCCACGACCTGAGCCGCTCTATTGGGCACTATTGAGAAATGAATATTTGGTGACAGTGGAGTAAACTTGAACCTTAACAATGTCTTTTCAGAACAACATAACAAGGAGTCGGGATGAACTCTCAATCCCAGGCCAAATCCCCGGAAGCCTTGCGTGCGCTGGTCGCCGGAACGCTGGCCAATTTTCAGCACCCCACCCTTAAGCACAATCTCACCGCCCTGAAAGCCGTGCATCACGTTGCCTGGCTTGACGATACTGTACATATCGAACTGGTGATGCCATTTGTCTGGCGCAGCGCGTTTGACGTGCTTAAAGAGCAGTGCAGTGCAGAATTGTTGCGCGTCACGGGTGCCCGTGCGATTGACTGGAAGCTGTCCCACAACATTGCCACCATGAAGCGGGTGAAAAACCAGGCGGGCGTGAATGGCGTGAAGAACATCATTGCTGTCAGTTCCGGTAAAGGCGGGGTAGGGAAATCCTCTACCGCCGTGAATCTGGCGCTGGCGCTGGCTGCGGAAGGGGCGAAGGTCGGTATCCTCGATGCCGATATTTATGGCCCGTCGATTCCCATGATGCTGGGCGCGGAAGGTGAGCGTCCGACCTCACCGGATGGCACCCACATGGCACCGATTATTGCCCATGGACTCGCCACCAACTCCATCGGTTACCTTGTGACTGACGATAACGCCATGGTCTGGCGTGGCCCAATGGCGAGCAAAGCGCTGCTGCAACTGTTGCAGGAGTCGCTCTGGCCGGATCTGGATTACCTGGTGCTGGATATGCCGCCGGGCACCGGTGACATTCAGTTAACCCTGGCGCAGAACATCCCGGTGACCGGCGCGCTGGTCGTGACCACACCGCAGGACATTGCGCTGATTGACGCCAAAAAAGGCATCGTGATGTTTGAGAAGGTGGAGGTGCCGGTTCTGGGCGTGGTGGAAAACATGAGCATGCACGTGTGCAGCAACTGTGGTCACCATGAACCGATTTTCGGCACCGGTGGTGCGGAGAAGCTGGTCGAGCAATACCACACGCAGTTGCTGGGCAAAATGCCGCTGCATATTAGCCTTCGTGAAGATTTGGATAACGGCACACCGACCGTTATCCATCGTCCGGACAGCGAATTCACCGCACTCTATCGCCAGCTCGCCGGTCGCGTGGCCGCGCAGCTTTACTGGCAGGGTGAAGTGATTCCGAGTGAAATCTCTTTCCGTTCAGTGTAAGTCACTTGCTGGCTGCCCGAGAGGGCAGCCGGTAATGCATTAGCAGATAATCCCCTTGTGGCGATATCCCTTCCGCTTCCACATGCCAGCCGTGATGCCGGTAAAACGCCAGCGCATGTTCATTACGCGTCAGACATTTTAATGCACCGGTGCTGGTGAATTCCGTCTGTACTTTTTTCAGTAACGCACTGCCGACGCCCTGGCCCTGACAGGTCGGGTCCACAAACAGGCTATGCAGGAAGTTCTCGTTAACGTGGACGGCGGCAAAGCCTTTGCGGTGACCGTCTTCTTCGGCCACCCAGATGACTTCGCCAATAGTAGTGGAATCAAAATCTTCCAGCGTCCAGTCGCTACCATCAAGCCAGGTCCAGTTGGCACGTCGAGAATGGAGGAACAGAGTACGCAGAAACGGACGGTCACTCTCTTGCCAGGGGCGAATAATCAGCAAATCGTACTTTCCTTAACGGTGATAGAAAATGTCGCCATCATAAGCTTTTACAATCTTGCCGTCCGTGTTGGTGATCAGCACATAGCAGCCGCCCATGTAGGTCCAGTGAGTGTCCGGGTCGGGGGCGGGCAGATTACGCAGTTGATATTGCTTAATGGCGTACTCGTCAGTGCGGTACATTTCTGGCACGGTATCGCCAATGTTGAATTTGGTGAAATCGGCAACGAAGGCCTGGATTTCATAAGACTTGATTCCCGTCGAACCAGCAGCAGTTTGTGGTGCTGCAAAGGCGCTGCTTGCTGCGGCCAGCAGTATTCCCAGAAGTACAACTTTTGTCTTACCCATGATCTCTCCAGATTCCTGAGGTTTTTTTCATTTTGCAAACTGCCATGATTGCCGGAGCGCTACCGGCTCGCAATCGCAAAAATGTTATGAAGTTACGGTAATGGTAAAAAGTGTAAACAAAAGCGAAGCACAGCAGGATAAGCGGAGAGCATAATTTGCTATCCGCTTGAGAGGAAACACGTTTTTAAGAGGAATCCTGGCCGGGTTTAGCGAGAAGTAAAACCTTCCAGCACGATTTTGCCGACGGCACGCTGGGTTTCAATCCGCTGATGTGCACGACGCAGGTTTTGCGCGTTAATTTCGCCGAAATGCTCACCCAGCGTCGTTTTCACTGCGCCTTCATCAATGAGTGAGGCGACACGGGTGAGCAGGCGGTGCTGTTCAATGATGTCGGTGGTCTCAAACATCGAACGGGTAAACATAAATTCCCAGTGCAGTGAGATGCTCTTCACTTTTAACGGACGGGCGTCCAGCGTTTCAGGGTCATCAATCAGCGCCAGTTTGCCCTGCGGCTGCAGTGCGTTAATCAGCTGCTGATAATGGTCTTCGGTGTTGGTGAGGCTGGCAACGTGACTGACCTGCTTGATACCAATGCGTGCCAGCTCTTCCGTAATGGGCTTTGAGTGGTCAATGACATGATGTGCGCCACGCTCTTTCACCCATTGCTGACTTTCAGGACGCGAAGCGGTGCCAACCACCGTCAGTTTTGTGAGCTGACGGGCCAGTTGCGTCAGAATAGATCCCACGCCACCCGCAGCGCCAACAATCAGTAGCACATCACCCTCATTGCCATTTTCCTGCACACCCAGACGGTCGAAGAGCATTTCCCAGGCGGTGATGGCGGTCAATGGCAGGGCTGCCGCAGAGGCGTTATCGAGAGATTTGGGTTTTAATGCCGCAATGCGCTCATCCACCAGTTGGTATTCGCTGTTGCTGCCAGGGCGGGTCAGGGCACCGGCGTACCAGATTTCATCGCCGGGTTTAAACAATGTGACGGCCTCACCGGTGGCAACGACGACGCCGACGGCATCCCATCCTAATACGCGAGGGGTATCGGCGTTAAAACCGGCGCGAACTTTGGTATCCACCGGGTTCACCGAGATGGCTTTGACTTCTACCAGCAGGTCGTGTCCCTGAGCAACCGGGGTGGGTAGTTCAATGTCGGTTAAAAAATCAATGTTACTGGCACCCTGAGCGGCGCGGGTAATAGCGATAGCTTTCATACAGACTCCATGTGAAGAGGGAATGGAGTAAGGCTAGTCGAGGGAGAGAGGAAGAAAAATGGGGGAAGGGAGGTAGGACTTATCTTCCAGGAGTGAAAATGGGGGCGATTTTATTTTCTGAGGGGGAGCTGGTGGCATTGGTGGAATCGTTCCGTTCACTCTGGGTAAGCGTACATTTTAATCCTGTGGAAAGGTTCCGTTCACCTTGAGTTCATTGCTTTTCTGAAACAGGGGAACCCGTGAACGTGCAAGGGAGGCTCACCGCCGCCTCCCTTGCACGTTCACGGGTTCCCGGCTCCGAAAATCGCCGCTAACGCGGTGCATTCGTCTTATGCCGTCTGACTATCGGGTCGGGGACCAGCCTACATCCCTGTAGGCTATCCCCTCCGCCCACATCCATGTGGGCGGCCCCGGTCAGCCGTCAACACCTCATCGATTTTCAGCCGGACCAGAAAACCCTCGCTGCAAGTAATGACTTCACAAATAAATCGGTTTTGCTTTTAAGCCAGTGCATAGGAAGTCAGGTGTGGCGGGGCCGGCTGAAAATTGGCGACGTGTTTCCGTAAGGCCGGGGCGCTGCGCATGGATGCGCGGCGAGGGTGCGAGTTACAGGGATGTAACGTCGCGCCCGACCCGATAGCCTGAAGGGATAAGCGGAGTGGACCGCGTCAGCGGCAATTTTCCCGCCGGGAGCCAGGATTGTTAAGGAGGCGGCGGAGAGCCTCCTTAACACGTTCACGTGTGGAGAGGCCTCAGAAAAGTCATGAACCTAAGGTGAACGGAACGATTCCACATGATTAACATGAACACTTACTCAAGGTGAACGGAACCTTTCCACAGAATCAATTACTCCCCTCAATGCACATTCGGCACATCAATATCCGCACTAATCCGCTTATCCTGGTCATCAAACACCATGCAATGCTTATTCTCAAAAGAGAGGGTGATCTTCTGCCACGGGCGGAAATGCACATCGCCAGGCAGCAGGATTTTAACGTTATCGTGCCCGTAGCTCTGCCCGAAGAGGTAAGTATTGTTCCCCAGTCGCTCCACCACTTCACACTGAAACTCCAGCGTGGTGCCGCGCGTGGTGTCCGTCGCCAGATGCTCAGGGCGTATACCCAGCGTGACATTTGCTCCTGGCTCCAGCGGCGAGGTGGTCACGCCGAGCGTCAGCGTGTTGCCCTGCGCCAGCGTGACGATCAGCTCACCCGGCTGCCACTGGGCGACGGTTGCAGGCAGGAAGTTCATTTTCGGCGAGCCGATAAACCCGGCTACAAATTTGTTCACCGGGTTGTAGTAAAGCTCCATCGGAGAGCCCATCTGCTCGACGTTGCCGTAGTTCATCACCACGATTTTATCGGCCAGGGTCATGGCCTCAACCTGATCGTGGGTCACATACACCATGGTGGTTTTCAGCTCCTGATGCAGGCGGGCAATGTGCAGACGCATATCAACACGCAATTCGGCATCGAGGTTGGAGAGTGGTTCGTCGAACATAAACACCCGTGGGTTACGCACGATGGCGCGGCCAATTGCCACGCGCTGGCGCTGACCACCAGAAAGTTGCTTTGGTTTACGGTCCAGCAGATGCACCAGTTGCAGGGTTTTGGCGACCATTTCCACCTGACGACGGATTTCATCTTTTGGCACTTTGTTCACTTTCAACCCGTAACCCATGTTCTCCGCTACCGTCATGTGCGGGTAGAGCGCATAGGACTGGAACACCATCGACACACCTCGGTGGGCCGGGGCGACATCGTTCATCACTTCATCGCCAATCAGCACTTCACCATCGCTGACCTCTTCTAAGCCGGCAATCATGCGCAGCAGGGTGGACTTCCCGCAGCCGGACGGCCCGACAAACACGGCAAACTCGCCGTCTTCAATATCCAGATTCACATTGTGCAGTGTGACAGTGTCGCCAAAGCGCTTGGTGACATTCCTCAATCGTATATTGGACATCAAGTTTCCCCGAAGTTGGTAGCGGTTGGTTGCTGTTGCGAATTGGGCTGTTTAATGAAGTTTTGTTTTACGTATAACAAGCCATCGATAATGCCGTACAACAGCGATAATTCATGGTCAGACTATAACTTCCAGCATTTGCGCGCCCTATATCGAATTGTCGATTTTGTCGTTCCTGTCACACAACTGGCAGTTAATTCTCGTTTTATTGCGACCTCAAGTGTAGCGTATACCAAAATCAATAAGGCGAGCTAACGCGCTTTAACTCACGCAATATCAGGTGCTTTTGCTGTAACGACATCAGGTGGCGCGCAATAAAAACCATGAAATTGTTATACCTTGACATGAGGTTGATAATGAAAAAGAACACTCTTACTGCACTGATCCTTTCCGCACTGGCCGTGGGGCAATCCCTGACTGTTCAGGCACATGCCACCACCCAGCTCAATGTCTGGGAGGACATTAAGAAATCCGTTGGCATCCAGGATGCCATCAAGGACTTCGAAAAAGAGAATGACGTAAAGGTCAACGTGCAGGAGATGCCTTTCGCGCAGCAACTGGAAAAATTACGCCTCGATGGTCCGGCGGGGATTGGCCCTGATGTGTTGGTGATTCCTAATGATCAGGTGGGCGGTGCCGTTGTGCAAGGGCTGTTGACCCCCCTGAATCTGGACAAAGAACAGGTTGACGCCTTCACACCAGCCTCGATCAACGCGTTTCGGATGGATAACGCGCTGTATGGCGTGCCGAAAGCCGTTGAAACCCTGGTACTGATTTACAACAAAGACTTGATCGACAAACCGCTCGACAGCCTACAGGCATGGCTCGACTACTCGAAAAAACAGCGTGCAGAGAACAAATACGGCCTGCTGGCGAAGTTTGACCAGATCTATTACAGCTGGGGGGCTATCGGCCCGATGGGCGGTTACCTGTTCGGTAAAAACGACAAAGGCGGCTACAACCCAACCGATATCGGCCTTAATCAGCCAGGTGCCGTGGCCGCCGTTACCTTCCTGAAAAAATTCTATTCCGAAGGCGTCTTCCCGTCGGGGATTTTGGGCGACAACGGCCTGAACGCAATCGACTCCCTCTTTACCGAGAAAAAAGCCGCGGCGGTGATCAATGGTCCGTGGGCGTTCCAGCCGTATGAAGCGGCGGGCATTAACTATGGCGTTGCACCATTGCCAGCGCTGCCGGACGGTAAACCGATGAGTTCCTTCCTCGGCGTAAAAGGCTATGTCGTCTCCACCTGGAGCAAAGACAAAGTCATGGCGCAGAAATTCATCGAATTTATCAATCAGCCTAAGTACGTGAAGATCCGCTACATCTCCACTCGTGAGATCCCGGCGCAGAAAGCGATGATTGACGATCCGATGATTAAAAATGACGAGAAAGCCAGTGCCGTTGCCGTACAGGCCGCACGTGCCACCGCCATGCCGGGCATTCCGGAAATGGGCGAAGTCTGGGGACCGGCAAACGCCGCCCTTGAACTGAGCCTGACCGGAAAACAGGAACCAAAAGCAGCGCTCGATGGCGCGGCGAAGCAGATTCATATGCAAGTGGAAGCGATGCAGGCCAGCAACCAATAAATGCCCGTCATCTTTCACGTTACAGGGGCACTGGCGTCACTCTCTTGCCATCTTCCTGCAACGCGAAATATCCAGGGCATTGAACAAACAAAGCGGTATTGAACGGGAGGGTGTGCCTCCCGTTTTGAGAAGGAGTCGTACGTGATTATCAGTCCCAGCGAAAATTTTGCGAAAGCGCGAAGCGCCGGACGGCACGCGTGGTGCGGGCTGCTGCTGGCTATTGTGCCGGGCTTTGGTCAGTTTTATCACCGTCAGTGGTTAAAGGGCCTTGTCTTCCTGGTGTTGCTCAGCAGCTTTATGGGCATTTTCTATGATTTTTTGCGCGAAGGGCTATGGGGCTTATACACCCTCGGTGAAGAGGTTCCCCGGGATAACTCCATCTTCTTGCTGGCAGAAGGGATTATCAGCGTCCTGATTATCGCTTTTGGCGTCACGGTCTATTACTTCTCGCTGCGCGATGCCTGGGTGAATGGCAAAAAGCGCGATGAAGGCCAACAGCTCAACAGCGTGCGTAAGCAGTATCAGATGCTGTTAAGCGACGGTTTTCCCTATCTGATGATAACGCCTGGCTTCATCTTGCTGGTGTTTGTGGTTATTTTCCCGATTCTGTTTGGCTTTGCCATCGCGTTTACCAACTACAACCTCTATCACACGCCGCCGGCGAAGCTGGTGGACTGGGTTGGGCTGAAGAATTTCGTCAACATTTTCACGCTTTCCATCTGGCGTTCAACCTTCCTGGACGTGCTGCAATGGACGGTGGTGTGGACGCTGCTCGCAACGACGCTGCAATGCACGGTCGGCGTGTTGCTCGCAATCCTGGTAAACCAGAAAGATCTGCGCTTTAAGCCGCTGGTGCGCACCATCTTTATTCTGCCGTGGGCGGTACCAGGCTTTGTCACCATTCTGGTGTTTGCCGGCATGTTTAACGATACCTTTGGGGTGATTAACAACGCTATTCTCGCCTTTTTTGGCATCGGGCCAAAAGCCTGGCTGACGGATCCGTTCTGGACCAAAACGGCGCTGATCATGATGCAAACCTGGCTGGGTTTCCCGTTTGTCTTCGCCATGACCACCGGTGTGTTGCAGGCCATCCCTGATGATTTGTACGAAGCCGCCAAGATGGACGGCGCGGGCACCTGGACCCGTTTACGAACCATTACGTTGCCGCTGGTGCTGTACTCGATTGCACCGATCATCATCACCCAGTACACCTTCAACTTTAACAACTTCAACATTATCTACCTGTTTAACAACGGTGGCCCTGCGGTGGCGGGCTCTAATGCGGGTGGGACGGACATTCTGGTGTCGTGGATCTACAAGCTGACCATGTCTTCATCGCAGTACGCGATCGCCGCGACCATCACCATTCTGCTGTCGATTTTTGTTGTCGGCCTGGCGTTGTGGCAGTTCCGCGCAACCAAATCCTTTAAAAACGACGACATGGCGTAGGGAAGAAAAATGGCTACATCACAAAGTATTCGCCGCGAGAAGTGGGTTCGTCTTTCCCTCTCCTGGCTGATTATCGGGCTGGTTTCGCTGATTATCATCTACCCGCTGGTGTGGACGGTAGGGGCGTCGCTGAATGCGGGTAACAGCTTGCTCAGCACCTCGATAATCCCGGAAAACGTCTCGTTCCAGCACTATGCGGACCTGTTCAACGGCCAGGTGAATTACCTCACCTGGTACTGGAACTCCATGAAAATCAGCTTTATGACCATGGTGCTGACCTTAATCAGCGTCAGCTTTACCGCCTACGCCTTCTCACGCTTCCGCTTTAAGGGGCGGCAGAACGGGTTAATGCTGTTTTTGCTGCTGCAAATGATCCCGCAGTTCTCCGCACTGATTGCCATTTTCGTGCTGTCGCAACTGCTGGGACTGATTAACAGCCATCTGGCGCTGGTGCTGATCTACGTCGCCGGGATGATCCCGATGAACACCTATCTGATGAAGGGTTACCTCGACGCCATTCCGAAAGATCTGGATGAGTCGGCACGCATGGACGGTGCCAGCAACTTCCGCATTTTTATCGAGATCATCATGCCGCTCTCCAAGCCAATTGTGGCGGTGGTGGCGCTGTTCTCCTTCACCGGACCGCTTGGGGATTTCATTCTCTCCAGCACCATTTTGCGTACCCCGGACAAATTCACGCTGCCTATTGGGCTTTACAACCTGGTGGCGCAAAAAATGGGCGCCAGTTACACCACCTACGCGGCGGGGGCGGTTCTGATCGCCGTGCCGGTGGCAATCCTCTACCTGGCATTACAAAAATACTTCGTCTCCGGCCTGACCTCCGGCAGTACCAAAGGATGATTACATGAAAAGGTTTGCACCCGCTTTGCTTGCTGTTTGCCTGTCCTGCAGTTTTACCGCCAGTGTGTTCGCCGCCGAGGCTATCACCACGCGGCAGTTTACTGCGATGCCGGCGGATTTTATTAAGGGCGCGGATATCTCCACGCTGCTGGATACCGAAAAGCACGGCGCGAAGTTTTTTAACGATAAGAACCAGCAGCAGGATGCGATCGCCATTCTGAAAGAGAACGGCGTTAACTATGTGCGCCTGCGTCTGTGGGTCGATCCAAAAGATGCTCAAGGCCAGGCTTACGGCGGCGGCGATAACGATCTTGCCAGCACCATTACGCTTGCTAAACGGGCCAAAGCGCAGGGCATGAAGCTGCTGCTGGACTTCCATTACAGCGACTTCTGGACCGATCCGGGTAAACAGTTCAAGCCAAAAGCCTGGGAGAAAATGGATTACCCGCAGCTGAAAACCACGATCCACGATTACACTCGTGACACCATCGCCCGCTTTAAGCAGGAAGGTGTGCTGCCAGATATGGTACAGATTGGTAACGAAATTAACGGCGGCATGCTGTGGCCGGAAGGCAAAAGCTGGGGGCAGGGCGGCGGTGAGTTTGATCGTCTGGCGGGCCTGCTGAACGCGGCTATCGACGGCCTCAAAGAGAACCTGAAAAACGGTGAGCAGGTCAAAATCATGTTGCACCTGGCTGAAGGGACGAAAAACGATACCTTCCGCTGGTGGTTCGATGAAATCACCAAACGCAATGTGCCGTTCGATGTGATTGGACTGTCGATGTACACCTACTGGAACGGGCCTATCAGCGCGCTGAAAAGCAACATGGATGATATCAGCAAGCGTTACAACAAAGATGTGATTGTGGTTGAGGCGGCCTACGCCTATACCCTGGCCAATTGCGATAACGCCGAAAACAGTTTCCAGGCCAAAGAGGAAAAAGACGGCGGTTATCCGGGAACCGTGCAGGGGCAATATAACTATATTCACGATTTAATGCAGGCCGTTGTAAATGTGCCGGACCATCGCGGTAAAGGAATATTTTATTGGGAACCGACCTGGATTGCCGTGGGCGGAAATACCTGGGCCACTCAGGCCGGAATGAAATATATCAACGACCAATGGAAAGAAGGTAATGCCCGCGAAAACCAGGCGTTATTTGATTGCCAGGGGAAGGTACTGCCGTCGGTAAAAGTCTTTAATTAATTTTACCCGTCATACTTCAAGTTGCATGTGCGTTGGCTTTCCTCGCTCACCCCAGTCACTTACTGGAGTAAGCTCCTGGGGATTCGCTGCGTTGCCGCCTTCCTGCAACTCGAATTATTTAGGGTAAACGCTGTCAATTTTGAAGGATTTTAATATGAATAAATTTGCGCCTTTGAGTCCGAAGGTCGCCACGCTATTGCATGGCGCTGACTACAATCCGGAGCAGTGGGAGAATTACCCCGATATTATTGATAACGATATTGCCATGATGAAAGAGGCAAAATGCAATGTCATGTCTGTCGGTATCTTCAGTTGGTCGAAACTGGAGCCGCAGGAAGGGGTATTTAATTTTGGCTGGCTGGATAACATTCTGGAGAAACTGTATGCGGCGGGGATCCATGTTTTTCTGGCTACGCCAAGCGGGGCGCGCCCAGCCTGGATGTCGCAAAAATACCCGGAAGTCTTAAGGGTCGGGCGTGACCGTGTGCCTGCGCTGCACGGCGGGCGTCACAACCACTGCATGACCTCGCCGGTTTACCGCGAAAAGACATTGAAAATTAACAGCCTGCTGGCCGAGCGCTACAGCCAGCATCCGGCGGTACTGGGCTGGCACCTGTCCAACGAGTACGGCGGCGAATGCCACTGTGACCTGTGCCAGGAGAAATTCCGTGACTGGGTGAAAGCACGGTATAAGACGCTGGAAGCCCTGAACCACGCATGGTGGAGCGACTTCTGGAGCCATACCTACAGCGACTGGTCGCAGATTCAGTCTCCGTCGCCGCAGGGTGAAGTCTCCATTCATGGCCTCAACATTGACTGGCGTCGTTTTAATACCTCGCAGGTCACTGAATTCTGCCGCCATGAAATTGCGCCACTGAAAGCGGCGAATGCGTCACTGCCGGTGACCACCAACTTCATGGAGTACTTCTACGATTACGACTACTGGCAACTGGCTGAGCCGCTGGATTTCATCTCCTGGGACAGCTACCCCATGTGGCACCGTGATAACGACGACACTGCGCTTGCCTGCTATACGGCGATGTTCCACGACATGATGCGTACCCTGAAAGGCGGAAAACCCTTCGTGCTGATGGAGTCCTCGCCGAGCGTCACTAACTGGCAGCCGACCAGCAAGCTGAAGAAACCGGGCATGCACATTCTCTCTTCCCTGCAGGCCGTGGCACACGGGGCGGATTCGGTGCAGTACTTCCAGTGGCGTAAAAGCCGCGGCTCGGTAGAGAAATTCCACGGTGCGATTATCGACCACGTCGGGCATCTCGATACCCGTGTTGGCCGTGAAGTCACCGCGCTGGGCGATATTCTCAGCCGCCTGCCGGGGGTGATGGGGTGTCGCACCGACGCGCGCGTGGCGATTATCTTTGACCAGCAAAACCGCTGGGCGCTGGATGATGCGCAAGGGCCGCGCAACATCGGCATGGAATATGAAAAAACAGTTAACGAGCACTACCGGGCATTCTGGGAAAAGGGTATTGCCGTGGACATCATCGATGCAGACGGCGATTTAAGCCGTTATGCGCTGGTGATTGCACCGATGCTCTACATGGTGCGCGAAGGCTTTGCGCCACGGGCGGAAGCCTTTGTCGAGGGTGGCGGCCATCTGGTGACCACCTACTGGACCGGGATCGTCAACGAAACCGATCTGTGTTACACCGGCGGCTTCCCGGGGCCACTGCGCAATCTGCTGGGTATCTGGGCGGAAGAGATTGATTGCCTGGCCGATGGTGAAAGCAATCTGGTTCAGGGGCTGGCCGGTAATGAAGCGGGTCTGCAAGGGCCCTATCAGGTGCGCCATCTGTGTGAATTAATCCACACCGAAAGCGCCATCTCGCTTGCCACATACCGTGACGATTTCTATGCCGGTCGCCCGGCAGTAACGGTGAATGCGTTTGGTAAAGGTAAAGCCTGGCATGTGGCCTCGCGCAACGATCTCGCGTTCCAGCGTGATTTCTTCGCCGGTATTATTGATGAGCTGGCACTGCCACGCGCCGTAGAGGCGGATTTCCCGCCGGGTGTGGTGGCGACTGCGCGTACCGACGGTGAATCCACCTTTGTCTTTATTCAGAACTATGCCCGTCAGTCGCAGACGGTGACACTACCGCAGGGCTACACGGACTGCCTCTCTTCGGCACCGGTGACGGCTCCGCTCACTCTGTCTGCGTTCGACTGCCGTATCCTTCGTCGTAAAGCCTAAGCGTTCCATCCACGCCTGCTCGCCCGAGCAGGCGTTTTTGTATCCGCAATTCACAGGAGACAACTACCATGGTGAGCCTTAAATCTTTTCTGCATTACTTCTCGCAACCGCAATCCACTACACCGCTGAGTGACAGCGATATGGCGACTATTCAGCGCCTGGTAGCGGCCTTTGGCGGCGAGGAGAATATCAGCCACGTCGATGCCTGTATTACCCGCCTGCGCGTGACGGTAAATAACCTTGCTACCGTAGATTCTCAGGCGCTGCAACAGGAAGGGGCACTGGGGGTGATTATTCTTGGCCAGCAGGTGCACGCAATATTTGGTAAACAGTCAGATGCGTTGCGAAAATTACTTGATGAGCATTTTTCAGTTCGTCGTTAAATAAAAATTGAGAACAGCGTTAAATAAAAAAAGGGATACCTGCGAAGGTATCCCAAACAGTTACACTGAAAAGCAATGGCAATAAAGGTCACTACCCGCTAATAAACTGCCAGGTCTCGGAGATAAATAACGATGTAAAGCGCGAAATAAAACAGTAAAAATTTATACCCTAAATAATTCGAGTTGCAGGAAGTTGGCAAGAGCGTGAATCCCCGGGAGCTTACTGAAGTAAGTGACTGGGGTGAACAAACGCAGCCAACGCACTTGCAACTTGAAGTATGACGGGTATTACCACCAGGCTTCTACCTGCACACCGAAGTTCCAGGTATTATTAGCGGTATGGTCATCAAATGATTTACCGTTTTCTGAATCATTCAGATAAGACGCAAATACACGTAATTCAGGGCGCGACATAAAATCACGACCATCTGCCAGTCCCAGTGCAATGGTGTATTTCTCACCGCTCTGTTTGTAATGGGTCCCGTTGTTATAGGTGTCTTTCTGGTAGAAACCACCCACTTCGCCAATCAGACGGACATAATCGGTGAACTGATACTGCGCACGGCCAACCAGAGAGACCAGACGTGACTTGTCGGTGTAATCGGTGATGTCGTCCGCTGATCCGTAGGTCAACACGTGGTTAAAGGAGAACTTGTCGGTGATAGGGATAAGACCCGTGTTGATCACGCGATAGCCGGATGCATCGTTCACGTAGTGCCACATGTCATACCAGCCGCCGCCCTGTGACACCATGTTCTGTGCCAGACCTTTGTTGGCGTACTGCAGAACCAGTTTGTTATAGCCACCGAGCATGTCCTGGCTGATTTCGCCGGTCACCATCACGCCGTCATCCGCTTCGTACAGGCCACCGTAGTCTTTCTGCTTCTTGGTTGGGTTTGGCATGGCGTAATCAATGCCCACTTCTGTCCATGCGCCAGCCCAGGGTTTCCAGCCTGCATAGCGCAGGTCGATGTAGTTGATGTTCACATCGTTGTCGCCATCTACACGATAGTCGACATCGTTAGCATCACCGCGGATCCAGGCAACAGATACCGCGCCCGGCCCGACGGTGTAGTTTTCAATCCCTGCACCTGAACCGGAGATGTTCCAGTACTTGGTGTCGATGATGTGCAGGTCGTGGCGCTGGTAGTAGCGTTTACCGCCCCAAATCACCGCGTTCGGATCACCCGGGATCAACCCTTTAATCTGCAGGTTTAACTGACGCAGACCAAATTCAGCGTCGTCACCAAAGGTTGTTTCACTGTCGTTTGAGCCGTCTGACACCATGCTGACCATGGTATCCAGGTAGAAACTCACCTCGTCCTTTTTGTAGACTTCGGAGCCCAACTCCAGCTCACCGTAGGTATCTGCTTCGTTACCCAGACGACCCAGTTTGTTCTTTTGCCACTCCTGCATCCCGCCATCCCCGGATACACCCACGCCTGAGCGCAGGTAGCCGTGGAAGTCGATAGGGACAGAAGAAGCAGCCAGTAATGAAGGTGAAGTCAGCGCAGTGGCTAACGCAATGGCAACTGTGCGTAGCGTAGTGTTCATATCAATCCTCTTATAGTTTTGTATTACGTTCACATAAACGCTGTCATAAAATGCCTAATTGTAAAAACTGGCAAACTAACAATCGCAATTGTGTGATTAACTGCAAATAAATCAGCCTTTTTTGTTACGAAAGGAGAATGTGTTCACGATGTCATGTAATGTGAGCGTGATACTTAATTGCGGGTTTTTAGCGTAGGAAAAGCGGAGTGAGCGTTTTTTTAAATGGCCCCTGTTACAATTGGCGCATAACAACATAAGGAACCGGACCATGAAGTCTAAAAGCGCGACATTAGAAGACGTTGCCCGTCATGCGGGCGTCTCCTATCAGACCGTGTCCAGGGTACTCAATAAATCTGCCAATGTATCCGAAGCCACACGTCTCAAGGTAGAGAAGTCCATTGAGCTGCTACGCTATGTGCCTAATCGGCTGGCGCAACAGCTGGTTGGCAAGCAAAGTCAGACTATTGGGTTAGTGACAACATCCCTGGCACTGCATGCCCCTTCACAGGTTGCGGCGGCGGTAAAACGTTACGCAAATCTGGATGGTTATCATGTACTCATTTCGATGATTGATGAGAACGTCAATCAAGATATCCAGTCGGCCATCAACGAACTGAAGTCTCAGTTGGTGGATAAGATGATCATCAACGTCCCCCTGGAGACTGAAAGGGCGCAGAAAATCGCGTCAGACAACGATGACATCGTCTGTCTGTTTCTCGATGTAGACCCCTACAGCTCTGTGTTTAACGTTTCGTTTAACCCGGCAGATGGCACCCGTGCCAGCGTTAAACACCTGTACGATCAGGGGCACCGGGAGATCACGCTGCTGGCCGGGCCGGAGGACTCCGTCTCTGCGAATCTGCGCCTGAAAAGCTGGGTGGAAACTCTGAATAGTTACGGCCTGAAACCGGTGATGGTCTTTCACGGGAACTGGGATGCGCAAAGCGGCTATGCGGGGGCGTTGAAGATGCTGCGTGAGACGCCGAACTTCACTGCGGTGCTGGTCGGGAACGACCAGATGGCACTGGGGGCGTTGAGTGCATTCCATCAACATCACATCGCCATACCCAGTGAGAAGTCGGTGGTGGGCTACGATGACACCTACGAAAGCTCGTTCTTCCACCCGGCGCTGACCACTGTGTCGCTGGATCTGGATCTGCAGGGCAAAGAGGCGGTTCGGCGGCTGCTCGACAGCGGCCATAGTGACCCGACGCGTACCTCATCGGTGCTTCCGGCGCGGCTGATTGTGCGCCATTCCACTGGCCCATTGCAGAGCAAAGAGACCAACCTGCAGGCTATCGCTGAACAGTTACAGGCGATAGCCCATCAGTTGATGAAGTAGTCAGAACAGAAGGGCCGGGTGACCGGCCCTGGTTTATTACATCTCGTCTTCAAAGCGCTGCTTTGCTCCCCGTACGCCCCATAAGCCTGCGCCATCGGGAGTTTAACGATTCTCAGGGCTCCTGTTCACCCACGACGATCAGTTCCACATCGTGTTCTTCAATCAGTTTGAGGATGTTCTTCGGGGGTGTTTTATCGGTAATGATGTGGTCAATGTCCGACCAGGTGCAGGACTGATACATCAGCTGCAAATTAAACTTGGCAAAGGTCGCAATACAAATGACTTTTTTGGACTGCTTTGCCATCGCCACTTTTTGCAGGGCATCAAGTTCGGTATCGGTGGTAATTCCACTTTCTGACAACGCGCTGACGCCAATAAACGCTTTATCCGCGTAATAGCGCTTAATTTGCTCAAGTGCGGTATTACCTAATATTGCATGAGAATAATCATCAAAATTCCCCCCCAGCACCGACACGCTGATCCCTTTCTTACCAATAATTTCACCCAACACTTCAATGGAATTGGTTATCACGCTGACCGGAGAGGGTAACTGGCGGGCGAGGGCGGCAGATGTTGTGCCCGCATCAATAAACAGAATCTCTTTTTCATTAATGGTTTTGGCTGCCCAGCCCGAAAGCAATGTTTTTTCCGGGCTATATTGTGCCCGCTGAACATAAGGCTCCTCAATACGCTTTTCTGCCAGAATAGCCCCGCCGCGAATACGCAAAATATGCGGAAGTTGTGTCAGTTTGACTAAATCACGACGCGCAGAATCAGATGAAATATTGTACTGCTGGCAGATGTAATCGAGCGTCACTTTACCCTGCGTTTTAATTAACTCCTCTAACTCGATCAACCGCTCTTCTTGTGTCATCACGTATTCCATTCTGCTTTGAGTAAGGGTAACGGGGGCCATGTTAGCCGATTACGCCCCGTGCGTACACGGATTCATGGCAGGCCGATTCTTCATTGATGGCGGGGGGAATTGCCTCCTGTTTAAGTAAATAAAACACTTACGAATGCGTAATGGATTGTCATCATAAGCGGCATTATGGTAAGTTTGCGCACGATTACTTAAGTGTTTTGGTGGTTTTGTGCGGAGTAAGTCACATAAATATAATGATAGTTAAGTGATTTGCTGTTTTTTGGGATTCGAGTCACGGAATCCTGCTGCCCGGACTGACAGCATGCACTCGTCACAAGAAAAGCATGTTTTCTGGCGAGTTCAGAGCCGACACCTGACCGTTGATGAGTAACCCATCATCAGGATTGAGGTTGTGTTGGAAATGAAATGCCAGGGCTAAGTCACACACACTTTTTATAACGAGGGCTGAAGATGAACAAAATTTTTCTCTGCTGTGCCGCCGGAATGTCGACCAGTATTGTCGTCAATAAAATGAAACAAGCTGCCAGTGCCAAAGGTATTGAAGCGGAAATTATTGCCGTGGCAATGGAAGAGTTTGAATCGACCATTACACGTTTTGATTGCTGCCTGTTAGGGCCACAAATTAAATATAAATTCGAAGAATTTAAAACCATTGCCCAGAGAGAAGGGAAGCCTATTGCCATTATCAGCAATATGGATTACGGCATGCTTAAAGGTGAAAAAATCCTTGATGATGCTTTGAAAATGATCCGCGATTCTAAAACTCACCCAGTACAATAATTCTACAGGGTATTATTATGTCGAACGCATTTTTTAATTTTATTGAGAATAAAATTACGCCCGTTGCCGCCGTTGCAGGAACCCAACGTCATATTATGGCGGTACGTGATGGTTTTATAGGCGCGATGCCCTTTATGATCGTCGGCTCCTTTTTACTTATTTTTGCCTTCCCCCCTTTCGCCCCGGATACCACGTTTTTTATCGGCAAGCTGTGGCTGTCCGTTTCTCAGCAGTACTTCAACGAAATCATGACCCCGTTCCACATGACGATGGGGATTATGGCCTGTTACATCAGTGCAGGGATTGCCTATAACCTGGCGCAAACCTACAAGCTGGATGCGTTCTCCTGCGCCATGTTATCGCTGATGACCTTCCTCTTGATCACTTCGCCTTATAAAGACGGTTCGCTGCCTGCGGCCTTCCTTGGCGGATCGGGGATTTTTACCGCGATTCTGGTGGGGATTTTCTGCGTCGAGTTGGTCCGCATCCTGAAGGTGTACAACATTGGCATTAAGTTGCCGGAACAGGTACCGGACAAGATTCGTCACTCCTTTAACCTGCTGATCCCGGCAATCGTCATCATCTGCACGATTTACCCCCTCAATGTGGTGCTGCAGCACCAGTTCGGTATGCTGCTGCCGGAAATCATCATGACGGCATTCACCCCGCTGATTTCCGCGGCGGACTCCCTGCCAGCGGTGCTGATTGCGGTTTTACTCTGCCAGGTATTGTGGTTTTCCGGTATTAACGGCGGGGCGATTGTCGGCGGCATTCTGCAACCGTTCTATCTGATTAACCTTGGACTTAACCAGACGGCGCTCGCCAACGGGTTGCCGATCCCGCACATTTTTGCCGAGGCGTTCTGGGCCTTCTTTATCAACCTCGGCGGTTCGGGTGCCACGCTGGCACTGGTTCTGCTCTACATGCGCAGTAAAGCGGTACACCTGCGTGCCATCGGCAAACTTTCGGTCGTGCCGGTCTGCTTCAACATCAACGAACCGGTCATTTTCGGAAGCCCGGTGGTCATGAATCCAATTCTCTTTATTCCTTTCATCATCGCCCCGGTGGTCAACGCTGTCATTGCCTGGTTTGCCACAACCAGTGGTTTGATCGCCAAAGTGATCTCACTGGTTCCCTGGACCACGCCCGCACCGGTTGGCGCAGCATGGGGCGCAGGCTGGGTGATGAACAACACGATACTGGTTATCGCCCTGATTGTTATCGACATCTTTATCTACCTGCCTTTCTTCAAAATTTACGAAAAGCAGCTTCTTGAGCAAGAACGTGAGCAGGAAGTGGCTACGGCATAAGCCGCCCATTCCGCCTTCTTTTATTGAGTGGAGACAGAACATGGATATGGAATCAACGGTCATGGAGCTGATTATCAACGCAGGGGAGTCACGCAGCTACGCGATGGAAGCGCTGCGTGCCGCTAAACGGGGAGAGTGGGATCAGGTGGACGCGAAGCTTGCTGCTTCGGCGGAAGCCTCGAAACGCGCTCACGATGTTCAGACCATGCTGATTGGCCTGGACGAAGGCTGCGGCAAAGTGCAGGTCAATCTGGTGCTGGTCCACGCGCAGGATCACATCATGACCTCAATGCTGGCCCGTGAACTGATTGCAGAAATCATCGACGTACAGCGCCAGCTACAGCACTAACCTTCTTATTCAGGAGTAAAAAATGACATTTCCACGTGATTTTTTGTGGGGCGGCGCGGTTGCGGCTAACCAATGCGAAGGTGCCTGGAATATCGACGGTAAGGGCCCAAGTATTCAGGATGTCACTCCACAAGGGGTGATGGGGCCGATGACGGCACAGCCGACCGACAATAACCTGAAGCTTGAGGGGATCGATTTTTACCACCGCTATAAAGAGGACATTAAACTCTTTGCGGAAATGGGCTTTAAGGTTTTTCGCACCTCGATTGCCTGGTCACGAATCTTTCCCAACGGCGATGAACACACGCCGAATGAAGCGGGCCTCGCTTTTTATGATGCACTTTTCGATGAGTGCCATAAATACGGTATTGAACCGTTGGTGACCCTGTCGCATTACGAAACACCACTGCATCTGACCAAAGAATATAACGGCTGGGCAAACCGGGCGATGATCGGTTTTTATACCCGTTATGCCACCACGGTATTTACCCGCTACCAGCACAAGGTGAAATACTGGCTGACTTTCAATGAAATTAACTCCGTGCTGCATCATCCCCTGATGAGCGGCGGCATTTTTACGCCTAAGAATGAACTGAGCCAACAGGATCTCTATCAGGCCGTGCACCACGAACTGGTTGCCAGCGCCCTGGCGACGAAGATCGGCCGGGAAATCATGCCGCAGGCGAAATTTGGCTGCATGGTATTAAGCCTGCCCATTTACCCGTTGACGCCAAATCCAGATGACGTGATCGCCTGTATGCATGCCGATCACCGGAATGATTTCTTTGCGGATGTACACGTGCGCGGTTATTACCCCGGCTATATGCAGCGTTATTTCCGCGAGCAAAACATTCACCTGCAATGGGAAGAAGAGGATGCGCAGATCCTGACCCATACCGTCGATTTCCTCTCATTCAGTTATTACTTCAGCACCTGCGAAACGGTACAAACTGACGTGGATGGCGCTACCGGCAATTTAATGGGCGGGGTGAAAAACCCGCACTTAACCGCCAGTGAGTGGGGCTGGCAAATAGACCCACAGGGGCTGCGCTACATCTTAAATAAATACTATGACCGCTATCAGCTGCCTCTTTTCATCGTGGAGAACGGACTGGGCGCGAAAGATGTATTGATTACCGATGGCGCGGGCGAGCCTACGGTTAACGACGATTACCGCATCCAGTATTTGCGCGAGCATCTCGAACAGGTTCATGAGGCGATTCAGGACGGCGTACCGGTGATGGGCTACACCACCTGGGGTTGTATCGATCTGGTCAGTGCCTCGACGGCACAACTTTCCAAACGCTACGGATTTATTTACGTCGATCGCGATGACGACGGTAAAGGCTCACTGGCCCGCTACAAGAAAAAATCATTTTACTGGTATCAGAACGTTATCCATTCCAACGGCGCTGAGCTGTAGATCTGAGTTGTGATTTAAACAGATGCCACCTGCGATTGTGCAGGTGGCACAACGAGGTGGTATATGAAATTAGGCATTCTGGGCACGGGCATGATCGTCAAAGATTTGCTCTCTATGGTACACAAACTGCCCTTTAGCGGTCTGGCGATATTAGGCACGCCGCAAACGGAAGCAGAAACGCGCGAGCTGGCAACCCGCTATAACATTGATGATGTCTATTTTGATTATCAGGAGATGTTGAACAGCGACGTCGACACGATTTACGTGGCGCTGCCAAACCATTTGCATTTCCCGTTTGCCAGTCAGGCGCTGCAAAAAGGCAAGCACGTCATTATAGAAAAGCCGATTACCACCAGTGTGGAAGAACTTAACACACTGAAAAATATGGCGAGTGAACAAAACCTCATCATGCTCGAAGCGATGAATATTCATCATCTTCCAGCCTATTTATCGCTCCAGTCTCAACTGGCCGGGATTGGCAATATTAAGCTGGTGACGCTCAATTACAGCCAGTACTCCTCTCGCTACGACGACTTTATGGCCGGCATTGTCCACCCGGCCTTTGATGCTAAAAAAGGCGGCGGGGCGTTGATGGATATTAATATCTACAACCTGCATTTTGTCGCCGGACTCTTTGGCGAACCGAAAACGGTCAATTACTTCGCCAACGTGCACAACAACATTGATACCAGCGGCATGGTGCTGATTGATTATGGCGATTTTAAATGTGTCTGCATTGGCGCAAAAGATTGTAAAGCCCCGACCACCTCTTTAATTCAGGGAGAGAAGGGGAATATGCAAATCACGCTGCCGGTCAATCAGATGATCGGTTTCGACATGGCGCTGAATAACGGGGATAGCGCTCATTTCTCGTTCGACCGTCGTGAGCATCGCCTGCTTTACGAATTCCAGTCCTTTATTCGCATTATTGATAGCCTGGATTATTCAACCGCTGCCCGTCTGCTTGAGGTGAGTACGATCGCAGCCCGCATGATTGAAAGTGGCAAAAAACAGCTGAATGTGGAGTGACACAGTGACAACAAAATTAACTCTTGGTTTTATCGGTAATGGCAAAAGTGCCAATCGCTATCATCTGCCATTTATTCTTTCGCGTGCGGATAAAATAACCACTAAAACTATTTATTCTGCCACGGCACATCGGGATGCGTGGGCACGATTACCGGGGATTACCTATACCGATAAGCTGGATGTGCTCTTAGGCGATCCGGAAATACAGGTGGTGGTGGTCAGTACGCCGTCTGCGTTGCATTATGAGTTCGCCCTCAAGGTATTACAGGCAGGAAAACACTGTGTAGTTGAAAAACCTTTTACCCACACGCGTGAAGAGGCCGAAACTTTATATAACCTGGCAAAAGAAAAAGGGTTAATGGTGCAGTGTTATCAGAATCGCCGTTTCGACAGCGACTTTCTGACCACGCAAAAGGTGATTGAATCCGGCAAGCTCGGGGATTTACTCGAGCTGGAAATGCATTACGACTATTACCGCCCGTCTGTTCCTGAGTCGGTCAACGAATTCAGCGCCATTAACTCCTATCTGTATGGCCACGGCTGCCACACCCTCGACCAGGTGATTTCGTACTTTGGCGCACCGGATAAGGTGAATTACGACGTGCGCCAGCTGTTAGGCGACGGGCGTATGAACGATTACTTCGACGTGGATATGTATTACGGTGCATTAAAAGTCTCTGTTAAATCGAGCTATTTTCGTATCAAAGAGCGCCCGAGCTTTGTCGTTTATGGCAAGAAAGGGATGTTCATTAAACAGAGTAAAGATAAGCAGGAACACCATCTCAAGCTCTTTTATATGCCGGACAACGCCGATTTTGGTCAGGACACGCCGGAAGATTACGGCGTGTTGACCTGGATGGATGATGCCGGTGTGTATCACGAAGAAAAAGTCGTCACGGTACAAGGTGATTACGCGCGTTATTATGACGCCCTGTATGAGACGATTATTAACGGCAAAGAAAAACTAGTAAAAGACGACGAAACCTTGCTGCAAATTAATTTACTGCAAACAGGTATTGCCGGGCTTAAATAAATCCGCACCATGCCATCGGGCTGTATTACGCATTACAGGTAGTATGGCCCTTTTTTATAATAAGACCGACCGACACGAATAATATTATTTGTGAGCTTTATTACGCCTGTAAACAATAAATAAAACTTTAATTATAGGATTAACATGAACATTAAAATACCCGTACTCTGCTCCATGACATTAAGTGCCTGTTCGTTATTGGTGGCGAATGCGCTATATGCAGCACCACTGACCCTTGAAGAACGTGTGGCACTGCTTGAACGTCAGTTATCCACGAATATGCAGGAGTTGAATGCCACTAAAGCCCAACTGAAAAAGTATGAATCGGTAACGCCACCGGTGGAGGTCATTTCCGCCAATGTGGCAACGCCTGAAAAAACTGCCCCGGTGTCTTCGATGACGCTGAGTGATATCAGTAAATATGTGAAAGAGGATATCGGCTTTAATTATTCCGGCTATTTCCGCTCGGGGTATGCCGCCGGAAATCGGGGATCGGCAAAATCGTATGCGATAGGCTCCCTGGGGCGTTTTGGTCAGGAAAACAGCTCCTGGTTTGACCTTGAACTCTCACAACGTGTTTACCACGAAGGCAATAAAACGGCCAAAGCCGTGGTGATGCTGGATGGCAACGTTGGCGGGCAATATAGCGCAGGCTGGTTTGACAGTACTTCCGATAACCTGCTGCAATTTTCCGATATTTATCTGACCACGCGAGGCTTTCTGCCTTTCGCCCCGGAGGCCGATTTCTGGGTAGGTAAACACACGCTGCCAAAATTCGAAATTCAGATGCTCGACTTCAAATACCATAAGTCAGATTCCGCCGCCGGGATTGGGCTGGAAAACTGGCAACTGGGGCCGGGTAAGGTCAATGTTGCACTGGTGCGTGAAGACCTGGATGCGCACGCCGTCGACAGCAGCGTTAGCCAGACTCAGCAGATCAACACCAACACGATTGATGCCCGCTATACCGCGATGCCCGTCTGGGATAACGCCACTCTGGATCTGTTTGGCCGTTACTCCGCCGCCAATAAAACCGATCTCAATAAACGCGATGAGAACAACGGTACCTATTACAGCGTGAAAGACGCCTGGCACGCCGGGGCTAGACTGACGCAAAACTGGCAGAACGGCGGTTTTACTTACCTCACCGCCCAGATGGCAAACAACTCGATTGCCAGCGGCATGGGACTGGTGACCGATTCCAGCGCACTCTACGGTTACAACGGTCAGTATTATGGTGAACATACCAACGGCACGGCCTGGCGTCTTCTCACCGAAGGGGAAAACTACCTGCTGCCGAACGTGATCATGGCCCACGCCCTGGTGTACGCCGCAGGCAACGATATCTACGACTACTACACTGGCGCTCATACCGACTTCCACTCCACGCGCGCGGTGGTGCGCCCGGCGTATATCTGGGACACCTTTAACCAGACGGGGGTTGAACTGGGCTGGTTCGATCAGCGCAACAAAGCGGGCGGTGAGACATACCATGAATCGGGTCTGAAGACGACGTTGTTCCATACCTTCAAGGTGGGCACCAGCATGTTGACCTCCCGCCCGGAGATCCGCTTCTTCGCCACGTACCTGAAGACGTTTGATAACGAAATCACCCAGTTCACCTTTAACGACGACAAGAAAGACCAGTTTACCGTCGGCGCGCAGGCGGAAGTGTGGTGGTAAGCCCAGGCCTTTAACAACCAAAATCCCAATTTGCTGGCGCGACACGATGTCTGCGTCAGCTTTTCACCCTCCCGCTGATGATTTCCTTCACATATTTCCGCCCGAAATAACGCTATTTCCGGCCAATAAATATGATGCGCGTCACAAAGTGCAGTGCATTTTTGATCTGGCTCGCTCTTTTCTTCCCTCTGCGTAGAACGTGTTTCCTCTTCAAGGCGGAAAACGCCTGTCTGTTTGTCGACAAAATAAGACTTAGTATCTTACTCAACTTAATTGAAGTAATACGCGACTGGAGATGTACGTATATGCTCATTGCTCGAGAGAACATTTTTTTAAATCAGACGTTCAGGGATAAAAAAGCCATTTTTCATTTCCTCGCTAACCATGCGGTTGCTCAGGGTTGGGCTGCCGATGCGGATAAAATTGAAGCGGATTTATGGGAGCGGGAAAATCAATATTCCACTGGTTTTGAAAGCCAGATTGCTATTCCGCATGCCAAGACGGCGAATGTCTCACAGGCTGGAGTCATTTTTATTCGTCTACAGCAGGCCATTGACTGGGAAAGTCTGGATGACCAGCCGGTACAAATTATCTTTGGTCTGTTAGTACCTGAATCTGGTGCCAAAGTTTTGCACCTGCAAATTATTAATAGTCTCGCCAGCCAGATTGTTGACGACGAATTCAGAGAGCAACTGTTCGCCGTTAACGACGAAGAAGAGTTATTTCACTATATGAAGTCACGCATCGCCATTGAGGAGGAAGTATGAATATTGTCGGCGTCACATCCTGCATTGCCGGTTTAGCCCATACGCCGATGGCGGCTAAATCTCTGGAAAAGGAAGGGGCACGTCTGGGCCATCAGGTAAAAATGGAACAGCAGGGCGCAATGGGGATCATGAATAAGATCTCCGCTGAAGAAGTCGCCGCTGCCGATTTTGTTCTTATTGCTGCCGATCGCTCAATTGAAGAGGAAGAACGCTTCGCCGGGAAAATAATTATTCGGGTAAAAATCGGCCAGTGCGTAAGCCATGCCGCAGACGTTATCACTAAATGTGTGACGGCCGTTGAGGCGCGTCGTAATCAATAATCTGGGTGCGTTTATGAAAAAAATAATGATAGAAATAAAGAATCACCTTATGACGGGTATTTCCTTTGCTCTGCCCGTCATTATTGCCGGTTCCCTGATGGTAGCAGTGGCCAAGATTATTGGTCTGGCGATGGGTGAATCTAATCTTGATGCCTTTGCCAAAAGCGATGGCCTCGAAAACTGGCTGTACCTCACACAAGATATTGGTTTCAAAATTATCGGCCTGATGAACTATGTTCTCGGTGCTTACGTTGCCTACTCGGTGGCCGGTAAAAAAGGACTGGCTTCTGGTTTTACGGCGGGGTTGATTGCTTCGTTGACCGGTTCCGGCTTCCTCGGCGCGGTGCTGGGCGGCCTGTTGGCGGGTTATTCCTCAGAATGGGTGTCCCGCAAAATCCGCATTACCGGTTCGGCGGCAAGCTCCGTTCCGCTGATTATTCTGCCGTTTATCACCGTTGGTCTGCAGGTACTGGTGATGTTGCTGCTGCTCGGCGATGTCCTGAGCTGGCTTAACATCTCTCTAATGGCCTGGGTTCAGCGGATGACCGAAGATGGCACCAGCACCGTGGTACTGGCGGCCGTTCTCGGCGGCATGATCTGTTTTGACCTCGGTGGTCCGGTCAATAAAGCGGCCTGGGGTACGGCGAATGTGCTGTTTCTGAGCGGTGTTTATCTGCCCGCTATTCTGGTCAACGTCGCTATTATTATTCCGCCATTGGGTTATGCCGCTGCGCGTTTCCTACGTCCACATAACTTTAATCAGACGCTGAAAGAGGCCGGTAATGGTTCCATTATTATGGGTATTCTCGGCATCTCCGAAGGGGCGATTCCCTTTACTCTTCGTAACCCGGCGCGATTAATTCCGCTGAACGTTCTGGCGGGAACACTGGGCGCAGTCACCGTAGCTTTACTGAAAGCGTATCCGATTATGCCACCGCTGGGTGGGTTATACGGCGGCTTCACCGTGGGCAATCCGTGGGCCTATTTTATCGGCGCACTGGTGGGGACGGCGGTCATTGCCTTCGGAGCCAATATGCTGGTGAATTTTAATGATGAAGAGCCGGGTGTGAAAGCCAGTAAAAATACGGCTGGTGAAGAGATAGAAATAAAATTTGATTAATTGTCGCACTTTGCGTAATGGGAGAATTGTATGAAAAATAAAGTTGTCCATATTTACAGTCATACTCACTGGGATCAGGAATGGTATTTCACATCATCGCGCTCACGTATTTATCTTTTTAATCACATTAAAAACGTGATTCGTATACTGGAGAATAACGATGATTTCCCCTGTTACCTGCTGGATGCGCAAAGTGCTTTAATTGAGAGTTATTTGCAGTGGGCGCCGGAAGACAAAGAGGCATTATTCAAATTAATTGCGGAAAAACGCCTGCTGACTGGCCCGTGGTATACCCAAACTGACCAACTGGTTATTCATCAGGAGTCGGTCATTCGTAACCTGTGGTACGGAATTAATGTCGCCACTGACGCCGGAAACAGCATGGCGCTCGGTTATGTTCCGGACTGCTTTGGTCAGGGCGGCAACATGCCGCAGATCTACAAGCAGTTTGGTATTAACCATGCGCTGTTCTGGCGAGGAATTGCCGACAACACCCTGCGTGAGACGGAATTTGTCTGGCAGGGCGACAACGGCGACCAGCTTTTTGCCGTCCAGATGCCGTGGGGTTACCACTACGGCGGCCTGCTGGATGAAACGCCAGAAACACTGTCAGCGTTCCTGAAAGAGAAGATGGCTCCTATTGAAGCGCGCAGCAATCGGGCGAACCTGCTTTATCCGCACGGCTTTGATCAGGCGCCGGTACGTGAAAACCTGCCGGAACTGGTGGAGCAGTTCAACGCCTGCGATGACGAGCGTCATTACCAGATAAGCAGCCCGCTGGCGTTCCTGGAAGCGCTGGAGAAAGAGGCTGCCGGAGACGTGCGCGTGTTGCAGGGCGAGTTGACCGAAGGGAAGCACTCACGCGTCCACAAGACCATCTTCTCCTGCCGTGCTGACCTTAAGCTGCTGAACAACGAGATTGAAGCGCTGTTGGTCAATACCCTGGAGCCGGTGCTGGCTATCAGTCGCAGCCTCGGAAATGAATATCCGTCACGCGTGGTAGGGGACATCTGGAAACTGATGTTCTACAACGCTGCGCATGACAGCATCGGTGGCTGCAACAGCGATGACACTAACCAGGACATTTTCTTCCGCTATAAGCAGGCGCGGGATCTGGCCGTCAACTTGCTGGAGTTGCACACCCGCTTAATTGCAATTCGCACGCCACGTGAGCACGACTACACCTTCACGGTGTTCAACCCGCTGACCAACACGTCGGCACCGCAGGTCACCTTTGAGGCCTGGCTGCCGGGTATTCCGTTCACCCTGCGTGATGCCACGGGCAAGGCGCTGCCGTATGTGATTGAAGAGCAGACCGACCTGACCAGCTACGTGCTGAACCAGACCATTCGCCTTAACCCTGGCAAGCCTTACCACAAGCCAGAGAGGGTGTATCGCAGCAAAGTGACCGTTAACAGCAGCGATCTGCCGGCGCTCGGCTACACCCGCTGGCATCTGGATTTTGCCGCTGATGGGGCCAGTGAGTCAGTTACTGACAATGCCCGGATGATTGAAAACGCCCATTACCGGGTAGAGGTGGATGAGAACGGCCTGGTGTCCATTACCCAGAAAGCAACAGGCAAACGCTACGAGCGCCAGATGCTGCTGGTGGAGAACGGCGATGATGGCGACTCCTACAACTACTCGCCGCCGCGTGGCGATCTGATTGTCACCTCTGAAGACTGCCTGACCTCATTCAGCCGCGAGAGCAACGAACTGAACCAGTCATTGCGGCTAGAGTATGTGATGCAGGTGCCGGGTAATCTGGAAGAGCGCGCTCAGGGCCGTGTGACTGCCGCAATGAAAGTGACGGCACGCATCACCCTGCAACAGGACGACATGATTCGCTTTGCTGTTGACGTGGATAACCAGGTGCTCAGCCACCGTCTCTGCGTGCACTTTGCCACCGACATTCTGGCTAATGTTTCTTATGCGGATCAGTTGTTTGGCGTGGTGGCCCGCCCGGTGCAGTTAAGTAACGCTCTGCGAGTGTGGGAAGAGGAGAACTGGCACGAGAAACCGATCTCCATCGAACCGATGCAAAGCTACGTCAACCTGCATGACGATACGCACGGTTTCACCTTCCACACCAATGGGGTGCGTGAATATGAAATCGTCGGTGACAATTTCGATAACATTTCCGTTACTCTGTTCCGCTCATTCGGTTACATGGGCAAAGAGAATCTGCTCTATCGCCCGGGGCGCGCATCAGGTGAATCGGTTGTCGCGACGCCTGACGCCCAGCTTCTGGGGCCACTGTCCTTTAACTTTGGCTGGCGTATGCACAGCGGCGCGTTTGATGAGGCGCAGCATGCCAGGGTGTCAAAAGCGTTCCTGACCACGTTCCCGGTTTACCAGGACAGCGACTTCCTCAACGGGCGTCTGCGTTTCTGCCTGAGCGATGAAGCGCGCACCTACCCGCAGGAGTACAGCCTGCTGGCGTTACCGGACGGCCCGCAGGATGCCCTGGTCAGTGTGGTGAAATGCGCGGAAGAGGGGGAGGGGCTGATTTGCCGCTTCTATAACCCGAATCTGGAAAGTGAAGCCGCGCTTCCGGCTCTGGAACGCGCTCGCTATGTGCTGCTCGATGAGAAAACCCCGGCACAGGCACGGGCTATGCTCAAACCGAATGATGTCCAGACACTGTACGTAGAAATAGAATAAAGAGAGAAAAATGAGACTGTTTACCAACAAGCGTGTCAGAGATATTTTCACCCAGATTGCCCAGGGTAACGTGACGCAAGCCACGCTCGCGAAGGAGATGAACGTCTCCACGCGCACTATCCGCAGCGATTTGAAAGAGCTAAACGATATCATTGCCGGTTTTGGTAACAGTCTCATTCACGATCGTAAGAAAGGATTTTCGATTCAGGTCGATAACCCGACGGGCCACAAGACGTTGCTGGAACAGTCGCAGCGCCCGTGGAAAGAGACCCGTTCGACGGCGGAACGTCGCCGTGCGCTGCTGGCAGCGTTGTTACGCCAGGATGCCGATGTGTCTCTGGAAGAGCTGGAGTCGACCTGGTTTATCAGCATCTACAGCCTGCGTAACGACATCACGCTGCTCAAGCGTCACTTCGCGCTGTATGACCTGAATATTGCCTCGGAAGGGGCTGATAAGTTTCGTCTCTCCGGTAGCGAAATGGCGCTGCGTCGCTGCATGTATGATCATCTTCTGCGTTCGAAAGAGGCCGAAGAGGAGTATCAGGAAATTTTCGACGCAACGGTGAAAATGGCGGACATCAAACAGTCATTGAGCCACTACTTCGTTAACCACGGGCTGGTGGTCAGCGACGTCAATCTGCGCTTTTTCACCCTGATTTGCGGTATTACCTGTGAGCGTATTCGCCGGGGAAGCTGGTTACTGGATTATGAATTTGATGCCTGCGATCCCGCCCTTAAAAGCGTGGCAGGCGACATTCTGCTCATGTTGCTGGGTGATGCGGTAAACAGCGTGCCGCAAAGTGAAAGGGATTATATGGCGATGAACCTGGCTGCGTTTTGCTCCATGCCGGGTGAGTGCGCGCTGGAAAAAGAGCAGTACGACGCAGAACGGGCGGTGATGAACCATTTTCTGAGCTACGTCAGCGCGGCGTGGTTCTGCGATGTGCGCTATGACGATCTGTCACGCAAGAATCTGCTCAACCACATTAAAGCGATGCGTATCCGCGTGAACAACGGCATCACCATCATCAACCCGCTGATTGAACAGATTAAGCGCCATTATCCGCTGATGTACGAAATGACGCTGGCCGCCTTCAGCGAGCTGGAGCATTTCTTCTCTGGCACGCTGAGTGATGACGAAATTGGCTATCTGGTGATGCACATCGGGGCCATTCTGGAAGAGACTCACCTGACCGACGAAGGCCACTCGTTGACCGCACTGGTGGTGAGTTCTGAAGGGGGCGCATCGACACGTATCGTGTGCCAGAAAATTGTCAGAATGTACCCGAATATTGCCATCAGCCAGTGCATCTCTGTTGAGCAGTATAAAGCGATGAGCAGCGTGGAAGAGAGCATCGTCATTAGCCTGGTGAGCATTGAAGAGAAAAACAAGCGAGTGATTAATCTGCCGCCGCTACCGGAAAGATGGCAACTGGAAAACATGAAATACTTTTTGACCGCAGAAAGCGCCCCTCCGGCGGCAATGGTCAACTATTTCTCGGCGGACCACTTTTTTGTTTTTGACAGTACTGCTCACACCAAGGAATCCCTTATCCAGTGTTTGTCGGGAAAATTGCAGGTGCAGGGGCGGGTCGACGAGCACTATTTAGGCTCTGTACTCGAACGCGAAACCCGGGCCTCGACGCTGCTGGATGACAAAATCGCCATTCCTCACCCGTTAGGGCTGGTGGCTTTAAGCACCATGGTCACCGTGGCAATCTTCCCGGAAGGCATTGAATGGGATCCGGGCAAAACAGTGAAACTGGTCTTTATGCTGGCGATCAGTGAGGATGCCTTCGTCGACAGTATGCTGATTTACGACTACCTGACCAATATTCTTGATGACGACGTCATTGATAATTTAAGTCAGTGTTCAACCTATGGTGAATTTATAGCGCTATCGCAAAAATACTTTTTATAAAGCATAGCTAAATAACAAAATTTATAAAACAGGTGCGCATTATTCTGATGCGCACTCAGGAACGTATTGCCATTAATCAGTGTGGTTTATCTCTACAATAACAAAGGAGTTGATGATGAAATACAGAACTTACCTCTGTGCCTTATTTGCGCTTTCTGCCCCTGCTTTTTCTGGTATGAATTTCGATACACCACAAGGCAGTCTCAAGCTTTATGGTGATGTGGAATTTAACGTTGACGGCGCAAGCCGCACCGGACAATTAACGTCATTAAAAACCAGCACCGGAAAAGACTGGAAAGCCGGGGATTCAGAACGCTGGGACGTGAATGGCCGTATTTTAATTGGCCTGGACGGTTACCGCACTTCTGGAAATAACCGTTTTGCCGGTTTTACCGTCCAGCCGCTGGCTGACTTGTCCGGTTCAATGAACCTCGATGATGCCGCTTTCTTCTTCGGTCAGGAAAAAGACTGGAAGGTGAAAATCGGCCGTTACGAAGCCTTCGATATGTTCCCGCTGAACCAGGATACCTACATCGAGTATTCCGGGAATACCGCCAACGATCTTTATGACGATGGGTTTGGCTACATCTACATGATGAAAGAAGGGCGTGGTCGTAGCTCCGGCGGGGCTATCCAGTTAAGTAAGAACAGCGGGCCGTTCTACTTCGAGCTGAACACCTCCGCACGTGACGGGACAAAGCTGTTCCAGGACAGCGATTACCACGGTAATTCACTGGAAAATAAGAAAAACGTTATCTACTTGCGTCCGGTTATTGCCCTCAACGTGGACGATGTAACCGCCGCAATTGCCATGGAAAGCAACGTGGTGAATAACGCCTATGGTTACACCTCCACTGACGGGAAGTTTGTCGATCAGTCAAAGCGTAATGGCTACGGTGCCACCCTGACCTGGAACGGGCAAAAATCTAACCCGGATGACGGCGTGGTACTGAACCTGAGCACCGCCTATATGGATGCGACGGATGAGAAAGATTTTAGCGCCGGGGCCAACGCCCTCTGGCATGATTTTGAACTCGGCTATATCTATGCCAAAAATGATGTCAAAGCCTTCAATGTTAATAACATTGATGTGACGAACGCCAGTGACTTTATTTTAGGCAAGTACAATATTCATACCGTTCACAGCTCTTATCGTATTCGCAATGTGATGGATATGGATAATTTTGATGTTTATCTCGGTGCGTACTGGTCACGAATCAGTATTGATGAATCGCATGATGATAAAGACCGTTATGGTGCGCGCGTAAGATTTAAATATCACTTCTGATATTACCTGTCGTTGTTGAGTCTGCTTGCTGCATTAATAGTGCAGGGCTCCCTCTTTGCCGTTATTCACGCATGGCCATAACGAGCAGACTCTTTTTTATTTTCAGGGAGGCATTATGTTATATCTCGGGCTGGATATTGGCGGAACCAAAATGGCCGCTGTTGTCATTAATGACGCTGGAGAAGAATTCGGTCGTTATCGCCAGGAGACGGTGAAAGAGAGCTACGAAGCTTTTATTTCCGGGCTGGGCGGTTTTATTAGCGATATAAAAAAAGAGATTCATGAGCCGTTTGCTATCGGCATTGCCCTGCCGGGTGGCGTGTCGCCCATTAATGGCAAAATCAAGAATTCCAATATCCTGGTGCTTAATGGCCGGGATCTTAAATCTGACCTTGAGAATCACCTTGGTACCACGGTGATTATTGAGAACGACGCCAACTGTTTTGCGTTGTCGGAAGCCTGTGATGGCGCAGGGCAGGGGCACACCGTGGTGTTCGGTGTGACGCTGGGCACCGGGTGTGGTGGTGGGATCGCCATCGCGAAACAGCCTTTTTCCGGCGCATGGGGTAATGCTGCCGAGTGCGGGCATATCACGCTACCGGGTTACCAGCCGGAGCAGGATGGCCCCCCGGTGACCTGTTACTGCGGCAAACAGAACTGCACCGAATCTTTTGTTTCCGGCACCGGTATTGCCGAACGCTACGTCCATCTCAGCGGAGAAACGCGAACCGCACCGGAGATCCTGCGACTGGCGAAAGAGGGCCAGGTACTCGCTGCTGAACAGGTCGCCCGCTTTCGCAACCAACTGGCGCGACTGTTGGCGACGGTGGTCAACGTCATCGACCCTCACGTGATTGTGATTGGCGGGGGGCTGTCGAATGAGCCAATCCTGCTGGAAGGGATAGCAGACGAGATTGCCCCGCTGGTATTTACCGACAGTTTCCGCACGCCGGTGGTGAAGGCCCGGCACGGTGACAGCAGTGGTATGCGCGGCGCGGCCTGGCTGGCGGTAAGAGCGAATGTGAGATAACGGAGGGAACCATGCACAAACTGATCAACACGGTGCAGCATTACGCCTGGGGCAGCAAAACGGCGCTCACTGCACTTTACGGCACCCCCAATCCTCAGCAGTTGCCGATGGCCGAGCTGTGGATGGGCGCACATCCGAAGAGCAGCTCCGCCATTGAACAAGCAGGCGGGCAGGTGTGCTCATTGCATGACCTGATTGCGAAAGACAATACGGTTTTGCTGGGTGAGGAGGTGGCAGCGCGGTTTGGAGAACTGCCATTCCTGTTCAAAGTGCTCTGCGCCGGTCAGCCGCTCTCTGTTCAGGTCCATCCGAACAAGCAGGCCGCCGTGGCGGGATTTGCGAAAGAGAATGCGCAGGGGATTTCGCTCACCGACCCGACGCGTAATTACAAAGATGCAAACCATAAGCCGGAGCTGGTTTACGCCCTAACTGACTTTGAGGCCATGAACGGGTTTCGTGAATTTACTGACATCGCTCTGCTGCTGGAACCTCTGGCTGATGCCCATCCGGCCATTGCTGAGTTTGTTGCTCAGCCGAATGAACAGCCGTTGCGGCTGTTGTTCAGTGCGTTGCTGGCGATGCAGGGCGAAGAAAAAGCGTATGCTCTGGCGGCATTGACACGCGAGCTTGAAACCCGTCGGGGCGAACCCTGGGAGACGATCCGCCGAATAGCACAGCTCTACCCGGAGGATTGCGGCCTGTTTTCGCCCCTGTTGTTGAACGTGGTGAAGCTGTCACCAGGGCAGGCAATGTTCCTGTTTGCCAAAACGCCGCATGCCTACCTGAATGGCGTTGCGCTGGAGGTGATGGCCAATTCCGACAACGTGTTGCGCGCTGGACTTACCGAAAAATACATCGACATCCCGGAGCTGGTTGCAAACGTTGCGTTTAGCGCAAAACCGGCGTCGCAGTTGCTGACCGTGCCCGTTCTGGAGGGGGCAGCCAGCCACTTCCCGGTGCCGGTCGACGATTTTGCTTTTTCAATTTATACACTGGATGACAGCGAAACATCACTCCCGGCAGGCAGCGTGGCCATATTGCTCTGCCTTGAAGGTGAACTCACCGTGCAAAGCGGGGCAAACTGTCAGCCTCTCTTACCGGGTGAATCTGTGTTTGTGGGAGCGAACGCGGCGGCAGTATCAGTCAGTGGCTCCGGGCGGCTGGCCCGGGCGTATGTGCTGTCTAATAGCGACATTGTGGCTTGCAGTGATTACAGTACTATCAGCGCGTAAAATGATGTCTTTAAGGCGGACTTTGATGTGACACAGGGTAGTTTTATCTGAGATCAATCAATAATGAAAAACTAAACGGCTATGAATAATATTATGGTGCTGACTCCAGCGTATTGCGAATCAATCTGGATGCCCCAAAATACTGGTTGCATAATAATTTACATAATGGATTAACCATCATGGCGACAAAAATCAACCAAAGTATATTTACTACACCTGCAACGTAAAAAATAAATTCGTTGTTGGTGGTTGTGTTAATAAAATAGACCGTTAACGCATCCACAACTAAAAGCACGATAAAAGAGAGCATGACCAGAATACCGACCACATCAGCAATCCAGTTGGCCAGCAGACGGTCGCTGCATTTTTCAGAAAGATAATTATTAAAGGTTATAAGGTTGCCGGTATCGATGCCGTATGCTTTTTCTAACTCCACCAGGAGGGCTTTACTGTTAAAATTACTCAGCTTAACGTAGCCATATACGACGGAGATGAATACAATGATGAATACAGTGAATTCCATTGAATTACCTTTGTGTTTTAAATTATGTGTAGGTGCTTTCTAAAAAACCTCTGTCACGAGAAAGAGGCTTGAACAAAACACCAGGTTATGCGTTCAATAATCAGGTCCATCATACGGTGGTGTTTTACGTACACCTCAAAGAGCATTACTTATTAATGCTCTTCACGATGTAGCCTCCCTGAAGAGGCTCACCCGTTAATTAGTGGAAATGTGCACCACCGCCGAAACCTTCTGATTTGGTATTATCATGACCATATCCGTGACCACCGAAGGCATGTGAATGCGCGTTGTCTCCACCTTTTCCCGTACCGTGTTCTGAGTTGTTATAGCGGCCACGATCGATTCCCCCTTTATTCTTCTTCACTGATGTGACAAAAGCTGAAGAGAAGGGCACGGCGACCTGCGCCGACGGATTAATCGCCGAGACTTCGGCGGCTGTCGTATTGATGCTTACGCCGTTGATAACTGCATTTACAGGCGTATTGCCTGGAAGAGTGGCAACACTGGTGTTGACCGTGCTATTGGTCGTCGGGTTTGGTGGGGCGGTCACACTGAGCGATACGGCCTGCATCGTCGTGATGGCGGCGCGGTAGGATGTTCCGGTAATAGCAGGAGCCACCGAGGTCATCACTGTTGTCGGTTGCGCGACAGGTGTGGCCTGCTGAGTCATTGACGGCGTCGCCGTTGTTGTCGGGTGCGCGACGGGTGTGGCCTGCTGAGTCATTGTCGGCGTCGCCGTTGTTGTCGGGTGCGCGACGGGTGTGGCTTGCTGAGTCATTGTCGGCGTCGTCATCGTTGTCGGGTGCGCGACGGGTGTGGCTTGCTGAGTCATTGTCGGCGTTGCCGTTGTTGTCGGGTGCGCAACCGGCGTAGCCTGTTGAGTCATTGACGGCGTCGCCGTTGTTGTCGGGTGCGCGACGGGTGTGGCTTGCTGAGTCATTGTCGGCGTCGCCGTGGTTGTCGGTGTCGAGTGAGCAACAGGCGTTTTCTGGTTTGACGCTACTGACTTCATATAAGCATCGATCATTGCTCTGCTGCGTTCGTCGGCAGCGGCTTGCGCATTGCTGGCACCCTGCACATTCATCCCCATTTCAGCCATCGTGCCGACAACACCGCTTCCCAATGAATAAGCAGCATCGTGATACCGTTGCTCTATTGCTGACAGGCCAGAAGTGGGGGTGTCAGCATGCGTTATGACTTGATTACCGGAGGCTGAAGTATTGCTATTTACCGCCGAAGCGCTAGCTTGTCCGGTTGCCTCATTAGCCGCTGCCTTTGCACGTGCATAAGAATTATTAACACGTTGATTTGTGCCATCGTTAAAATTAAGAGCACGATCGCTGAGGGCATTGCTTAACTCAGCGTTAGCAGCATCGAATTGATCTGCCATTGTATTCATAGAGGCGACAGCTATCGCTATGGCGATAATAGATTTTGCAAACTTCATTTTAAATCTCTTCATTAATAAAAATAAGTGAAGAACGGAATTGATAGTAAATTTCCACTCTGTTCATTAAAGGTCTAATTTAAAAAATGAATGAGTTTCCGTCTTGATTCAGGATTGAAAGAAAAAGATAGTTCGTGTCTTAGAACGAAAATAATTGTCGGGTGTAAATGTCATCACCACCCAATCATCACTCTATGGGATTAATAGTTGCCCCGGAGTGCTAATTGCTAAGCATCAGGAATTATTCCGCATCTTTAATTATCACGAAATCACCATGATCTCTGCCATGATGGCGATTCCACGATGCGCTCATAAAACCATTATCATCAAGATAGATACCGATAATGTATTCTTTCGTAGTTATCTCGTACCAGTTAGGATTTTTTTTCACAATTTTTGCTGGTTCGTCTTTAACTAAGGCTTTTGTATATCCTTTACCCACCGAAACAATGAATGGATTGCCGTCGCGACCCTGGAGTTTGATGGCTTCGAGGCGAAAATGTTCACCCTGGAAACGGGCATTTATATCATCAGCATTTTCGTTATTTTTTACCTGCCTGGACAACGACGGTTCTGATACCGGAATATGTTTTTCATGACCTTTTAATTGAGCAGATTCATTCGGGTTGGCGTAGCAACCAGCCAGTAGGAAAGCGAACAATAGGGGGAACTTTTTCATTTATTAAACCTATTCATAATGTGCTGCTTTTGTTTACGTTGTCATCCCGCTTCATAAAAATGAGGGGAGATGAATAATTTCTATTCGCGCCGATGTAAGCAAAATGGAGGGGCCAAAGAAGGGCCTCCTGACGTCCCACCAAAGTGAGATGATGTTAGACAAATCGATCACTTCCATTACTCCAGGAAATTATCATTTCCCATAAAAAGACTTAGTTAAGTCTTTTTGTCTATGGGGGGGATGATAGTCAGGCTTTAAGTCTAAGGCAAGCTTTTTGAATTGTGTCACACAATGAAAAGGCTGTTAAAAAATGGAAATGATTTTAATATCTTAAATAAGTGATTAAAAAGTCTTTAAGGGGAAGGGGTGTTGGGAACAATGTTTTTGATGGTAACAATCTGTAAAGCATGATTTTACTCTAATTTTAGATGATTTTTTTGGATCGTTTCAGATTAAACATAAATATATTTTTTGGTTCTATTAAATTTTATTTTCAATAAAAAATAGTATAAAAGACACTCGTATGAGTTTTGATGATGAAGATAAGTGTTAATAATTTGCATGCTAAGAAACATTTTAGTTTTCCAGGATTGCAATATTTAGACTTATTGATGACTTTATTAAAGGCTTTTTCTGACAACGGCTAAGTCGTTCCACTATTCTCTGGAAACGGTAGGGGAGGCGCCAGGATGCTTGCTTTAGCCTGGCGCTTCCTCTACGCTGCCTGTCTTACTGAAGCTTCAGTAATTTGACTCGGGGTGCCCTTCTTTGTGAAGGCTGAGAAATACCCGTACCACCTGATCTGGATAATGCCAGCGTAGGGAAGTCAGATGCCCGCCAGGCATCCCTTCTTTCAGCCTGGCAGGAGCAAACCATGCAACCTGACCTGCTACACCGCGCTCACGTCGCGCAAATCCTTCACCAGTTTCGAACCCGCTCACCCCTCGTTCACTGTATGACGAACGACGTTGTGCAGACCTTTACCGCTAACGTGCTACTGGCGCTGGGCGCGTCTCCGGCAATGGTGATTGAGCGGGAAGAAGCGCAGCAGTTTTCCACCATTGCCGATGCCTTACTGATAAACGTCGGTACGTTGACCCGTGAACGGGCGCAGGCAATGCAGGCCGCCATTCATAGCGCGCGCGAAGCCAGCACGCCCTGGACGCTGGATCCCGTTGCAGTGGGCGCGTTGACGTTTCGAACCCAATTTTGCCGTGATGTACTGGCACTTCAGCCTGCTGCGATCCGAGGTAATGCCTCGGAAATTCTTGCGCTGGCAGGCATGAGTACCGGTGGGCGCGGGGTAGATACAACAGACACCGCCAGCGCAGCCTTACCCGCTGCCGAAGCTCTGGCTCGCCAGTCCGGTGCGATTGTAGCCGTAACGGGTGAAGTAGATTACATCACCGATGGCCTGCGCACCCTGATGGTGATCGGCGGTGACCCGCTAATGACCCGTGTAGTGGGTACCGGGTGCGCGTTGTCTGCGGTGGTTGCAGCTTGTTGCGCGCTGCCGGGAGATCGGCTTTATAACGTGGCGGCGGGCTGTGCCTTTGTGGCACAGGCTGGGAGTCTGGCTATGAACCACTGTAGTGGACCGGGCAGCTTTGTGACGGCGTTTCTTGATGCGCTCTATACCCTGAGTGGGGAGGGGCTCATATGAAACGGATTAATGCTTTGACCATTGCTGGCACCGATCCCAGCGGCGGGGCCGGGATTCAGGCAGATCTTAAAACTTTCTCAGCACTCGAAGCCTACGGCTGTTCGGTGATCACTGCGCTGGTGGCACAAAACACGCGCGGCGTGCAGTCTGTTTATCGTATTGAGCCTGACTTTGTTGCGGCCCAACTTGATTCCGTGTTCAGTGATGTGCGCATCGACACCACCAAAATCGGTATGCTGGCGGAGACTGATATTGTTGAAGTGGTCGCGGAGCGCCTGCGGCGTTATCAGGTACTAAACGTGGTACTGGACACGGTGATGCTGGCAAAAAGTGGCGATCCGCTTTTATCCCGCTCTGCTGTGGTGGCGCTGCGTGACCTCCTGTTGCCGCAGGTTTCGCTAATTACCCCAAATCTGCCTGAGGCCGCTGCATTGCTGGAAACGTCTCATGCGAGCAACGAACGCGAGATGCACGAACAGGGTAGAGCATTACTGGCACTGGGGTGCGAGGCGGTCCTCATTAAAGGTGGGCATCTGGACGACGCCGAAAGCCCGGACTGGCTGTTTACTGGCGACGGTGCGACCCGTTTCACCGCCCCTCGCGTGCTGACCAAAAATACCCACGGCACGGGCTGTACCCTGTCGGCGGCGCTGGCGGCACTGCGACCACGGCATCAAAACTGGAATGCAACGGTGGATGCCGCCAAAACCTGGTTGAGTGCCGCGCTCGTGCAGGCGAACAGTCTGGAAGTCGGACACGGCATTGGCCCGGTGCACCATTTTCATCAGTGGTGGTAGTCCGGTCGTGCTGCCCAGGCTAACAACAAGTGTCGCACTCTGGCGTGCCTGGCCCGGTCCCCCTGAATGCGACTTTTCGGTGGCCTGCGCCAGGTGAGTGGACAGGGATATTGCAAAATACCGCTATCTATTTGAAAGTATTATGGAATTGTTTTCATTAATACCTGAAGCGTTCGATTTACTGAACCTTCTGCTGAAGAAGAGATTTTTACTGCCGATAAGTAAAGATTAAGGCTGGTTACACTATGTTAATATTTTTCGATTTGGCACAACAAACCGCTAACAGCGCTGTTTATATAATGCTATAAGTTAATTCTTATAAATAATGTTAATGCGGGTTGAGAAATGTCAAAAAATATTACAAATCCCACTGCGATAGACAGGCGCAAAGTGCTCGGCCTTTCAATAGGGTCTGCACTTGCTTTGTTATCATCCGCCGAAGCTTATTCTGCATGTATCGCTCTAAGTACTAATTCAACAGTGGTTGGCTCTGTTACAGATTGTGTTACCTGGTCGGGTGGGAATCTTACACTGACTAATGCCGGAACACTCACTTCAACAGGTGTCGTGCCCTTAACGGCGGCATCTGCAGCGGGAACACTAGTTAATAATGGGTTGATTAGTGGGACATCTGCCGCGGGTGTCGATAACACGGCTAACGCTCTTATTGTCCAGAATAACGCCAGGATCATCAGTGATACCATCGGGCTCAGTAATAACGGAACCCTTGTATCGCTGAGCAATAATGTCGGAGGAACGATTTCCGGTTCAATTGCGGGGATTCAGAACAATAGCGTTATCACGTCACTCAATAATAACAATATTATCTCCGGCGGCGTGGGTATCAGTAATGCTGGAAGTGTGGGCACTCTGGTCAATGCGGGTTCTATTGCCGGAACCACAAAGGGCATTTACAACTCGGGTGCTATCACCAACTTATCCAACAGCGGCTCTATTTCTGGCTCGACGTATGGCATCCACTCTGATAATGGCAGCCAGCTCCTCTCTCTGCAAAATACCAGCACAGGCGTTATTACAGGCGGGGATGGGGTGCTGATAGGCAATCTGACCCCCTCTGGTACGATCACCGTCAACACGCTGACCAATGCTGGCCTGATTGTGGGGACGACGGGCGTCGCGGTGGGTACCAGTACCAACGGGACTATCGGTAGCCTTAATAACTCCGGGACCATCAGCGGCGCTCAGGGGGGTGTGGGCAATGCCGGCACCATCAGCTCTCTGGTCAACAGCGGTACTCTCTCCAGCAGCGGTTATGCGCTTTATAATGCAGGCACCGGAACCATCGGGGCCATTACCAATAGCGGCCTGATAGCCGGCACAGTCTACAATGGTTCAGTCAGGAGCTTTGTCATCAACGGCAGCAGCGATGCGACCTTCGGTACCCTGACTGGCGTCAGCGGTGGCACCGGCAGCGCCGATATCGGAAATATCTACAGCACCAGTGCCGATGTGTATTTCGCTTCCGGCAATCTGCTGCTCAACGACAATATCTACACCGGTAACTATACCGCGAACAACTCAGGCGCGACGTTACAGGTCAATAACATCCTCAGCATCACGGGTAAATACGCCCAGGGCGCATCTGGAGCACTGGTAGTGGGTGTGGGCGATGCCGCAGTGAGCAATGGCATCTCGACCGATACCGGCTATGGACGTTTGATTGTCAGTGGTGCCGCGACCATCGACAGCGGTTCAACGGTTGCGCTCAGGTCGCTCAATACCTACCGTTTTGCCGCGGGCCAGCGCTATGTGGTCATCACCGCCGCCCAAAATGGCACGAATTACAATGCCAGCACGTTAAATTACCTGACATCCGCCTATGATGGCGTGACCAGTGGCTCCGTAGTTAACAGTGGCAACACAAGCAGTCTGGTGGTTTCGCTGGCTAACAAGGCGTCAGATCCGGGTACGCCTGGAGGGGGAGACACCCCGGTCACCCCGGGCTTTGCGACGACGGGCAATGCGATATCGTCGCTGAACGGGTTGAAACAGTACTCCGGCATTGCCCCGGGGCTGCTCGATCTCTACAACGCCTCACTGGCCATTGACTCCACCCGTGAAGCAAACAAAGCGGGTGAACAGCTCTCCCCGGTACAGAACAGCAGCGCCAGCAATGTGGCCTCAGTGGCGACCTTTGACGCTGTCGGTGTGGTTGGTCAGCGCGTGGATGCAGTGCGTCTGGCGCAGAGACAGGGCACGAGCGGAGTGGCAACCGGTGATGATCCTACCGACTGGGCAGCATGGGGGCAGGTGTTTGGCGGACATGCTAACCAGGGCATGGTCGATGATGTCAGTGGTTATAAAGCGAATTACAGCGGACTGGTGCTCGGTGTTGATCGGGCTCTCAGCGACGCCTGGCAGGCCGGTGCTGCACTGACGTACAGTTACACCTCGATCCATGGCGAAGATAATCTTTCCGGTAACAAGACGGGGGTCGATTCCTACGGTCTGATTGGTTATGCCAGTTACACCGGTGAGCCGTGGTACGTAAACCTTTCCGCAAGCGTCACTCAGCAACGTTACGACACGACGCGTAAGGTGGATATGACCGGATACTCCGATTCAGCCCGGGGCAAGTTTAACGGTCAGCAGTATGTCACTAAAGCGGAGTTCGGCTATCCGCTGGCCGTGGCAGACACCACCACGCTGACGCCGCTGGCCAACCTGAGCTACAGCTATCAGACGCTTGATAGTTACAAAGAAAGTAGCGGCAACGGTTCAGCGCTTTCAGTGGAGAGCAGCCACAATAATGCGCTGCGTAGTGGCCTGGGCGCGAAACTGGAGAAATCATTCCAGACCGGTATGGGTGATGTCGTTCCTTACGTGCAGGCCATGTGGACCCATCAGTATAATCCGCAGCGCAGTTCCACTTCTGCAAGCTACACTGCGGATACGGTTGGTGAAACCAGCTTCACAACCTATGGTGCTTCGCCTGTTGAAGACACCGCCGATCTTTCTCTGGGGGCGACGGTGCTGAATTCGGACACGCTCAGTGTGACCGCACGTTACAACGTGCAGCTCGGTGAACAGTACCAGGGCCAGACCGTGAGCCTGCAGGTTCGTAAGCGGTTCTGATCCATCAAGGTAGATCCAGTTCCTGAAAAGGTCACAGGGGCTGGATCTATACATCACAAATCCCAGAATATACGTCCCTGTAATGTAGGAAACAGTCTTTATTTGAAATATTCATTACAGGACACTGGCTGTAACGTAAAAATATATTCATTTTCAAACGACATGGTTTCCTCTGGATATTATGTGGTCATGTTTTATTTAGTATCTTCAATTACAGAAATAAAATCACCAACGAAATCTAAGTGTAAAATGAGTAATGGATTGTGCTGATAATACATCCATTATTTTTACACTTGTCTTGTCATGAAACTAAGTATGTATGCGAATACGTCTCATAGCGTTTTGCTTTGCAAGATGCGTATTGTCATAATCATAAAATGGTTAGCAATATCTTAAGCGGTAATCCTCAAATAACTTAGCAAGTTAACTATTAACAAAGAATTTAAAAACGCATACTTTTATATCAACCGGTTCCTCTAACCTTAAGAAATATTAATGTTGCATATGATGCGCATCAAATGTTAGACATAAAATAAAAATCCATCTTGATGAAAATAAAAATTATGAGCATTATTTAGTGGTAACAAAAGCAGTACATCAGAATGTATTTACCTTGGCCGGGGATTGTGATGTCGAATCTCCCGGTTTTTTTTAAGGTTTATACCTTGGATCATCACTGTCATCTAAACGCACATTGCGAGTGTAAAGTATGATATCCAGGATATCACTTGATCGCAGACGTAAATGATAAGGACGGTTGCGCATGAACTGATTTTCAGAGATGAAATGAATGATCATTTCTCATACATCGTGTCGTCATTTTTTTATAGATAAGGTTTAACCCGGATGCTGATTTGATCACACATATGATGTTTTATTGATGAACCTATAAACTACTATTGTGACCAGCATCATAATGTGGAGTTACCTGACTAAGGTTACTTCATCGTATGCCGATATTTAGTGAGTAGAGCGAATTCTTTCACCTTGGTCTTTTTCGCATAGGACCATTTATTGCAATGTAGAAATGTGGTTAACGCATACACCACTGTCACTAATACGTTCATTTTTACAGTTCATACATCGGTAATATTATATTTAGAAATTTATAGAAAGAATATTTATTATCATTTTGAGCCAGGAGCCAGTCATGAAGATTTTGAGAAATATTTCTATAAGAAAAATGTTATTGATCATCCTTACTATTTTTACCTTAATATGGGGTGTTGCCACCGGTTTGACTCTTAAAAACTTCTCAGAGATGCAGGTCCTGCTTGATAACAGTACACAGCAGAAAGCCACCTATGCCCTGCTTGTTAAAGGTAATGACCAGTATTTTCGCGCCGTGACACGTATGTTACGTGCCATGGATTACCAGCAGGATGGGAAAGTCGATGATGCGGCCAAAACATTTGCAAATTCAGAAAAAGCACTGAAAATCAGTCAGGATATGCTTGAACAATTTCGCAATGCGCAACATATTGATGTGAGTCCACAACTGAATGAAACGATGATTAACGACTGGCAGGAATTACTCGCAACCATTACCCCTATGCTAAGAGCAGCCAGAAACAATGATGTGACGGAGTTTCGAAATCTATTTCGTAATGTTTATCCTAAATTGAGCGTAAAGTTTGGTGAAACAGCCGAGAAATATACTACTGCAATTCAGTCTAATGCAATGTTGGATAACACCAGCCAGGCTATCAGCAAAAACAGAATTATTTTACTCAGCGCATTAGTGGCGGGTATTTTTACACTCATCTTTACCGACCGTTACTTAGTCATTTTTCTCACGACACCACTCAACTACATTAAAAAACACCTGGAAACATTAACTGATGGCAAACTGAATGTTGAGATAAAGGATTTCGGACGCAATTGCGCAGGTCAGTTAATTCCCTATATCAGGAGCATGCAGAACAGCCTTTGCGAGACTGTATCTGCTATCCAGGAGACATCGACCAGTCTGTATAGTAATACCGGACGTATCCGTGAGGGTAATGAACAACTGTCTGCACGGACCGACCAGCAAGCAGCAGCGTTGCAGGAAACATCCGCCAGTATGGAGGAACTGACCTCGACGGTAAAAAATAACGCAGACAATGTCCAGCAGGCCAGAATTCTCTCTGATGAAACCCAGAAGATGGCGAGAAAAGGCGGAGAGCTGACCGGTAATGTCGTGAATACCATGGAAAGTATTTCTGAGAGTTCGCGGAAAATTGCCGATATTACAGGTGTGATTAACAGTATCTCATTTCAGACAAACATTCTGGCACTCAATGCGGCTGTTGAAGCGGCCCGTGCAGGTGAGCAGGGACGAGGATTTGCCGTGGTCGCCAGTGAAGTCCGTTCTCTGGCACAGCGCAGTGCGCAGGCTGCAAAAGAGATAGAAGCTTTGATCAGTGAATCTGTTGCACGCGTACAGGCAGGCTCAGAGCTTGTAACTGACGCAGGAAAAGCCATGGATACAATTATCAGCTCAGTAACACATGTGAATGAATTGATGGGGGAAATATCTATAGCCTCTGACGAGCAAAGCCGCGGAATAGCGCAGATTGGTTTAGCCATGAATGAAATGGATGGAGTAACACAACAGAATGCCGTACTGGTCCAGGAAGCATCCACCAGTGCGGAAGCTCTCGAGACGGAAGCTCAGCATTTATCGAAAATTATTGCTGTTTTTGACCTTGGAGGTCAGGTATATAAATCGTCAAAGCCGGTACAGCAGCCAATGACTAAATCCCCCAAAGTACCTCAGCATCAACCTGCGGTTAGTAATGGAAATAATTGGGAAACCTTCTGATTATGCACGTCCCTGTTCACGTTGCAGGGGCGAAGCATTATCCTTTCGTAATGTGCTCGTTACATGATATAGACACTAAAAAATCTCTCACAATTATTTGTGTAGGTTCGCTCCGGGGCCCCAATATAAATTGAGCAACGAACGCAAGATGCACGAACAAGGTGGAGCATTATTGGCACTGGGCTGCGAGGCGCTATTCGTTAAATGTGGACAGTCTGGAGGTCATACGGCATTGTCCCGGTGCATCATTTTCATCAAGGGTGGTGAAGCGATTTCATCCTCTCCCAGGGGGGAGAGGGACGGGGGAGGTACCGCACTAAATGCTACTCATACGTCATGGTGAATTCGACCGCAGAATTCGCCATGCCGCCGGTCATGGTGCTGGCAGTTTTGATATAGCGCGCTTTCATGGGAATCATGTAGTTGCCACCCACTGCAGATTGGTATCCGGTATATTTTATTTTGCTGTTAAAGGGCACGATAGTACCGTCGTCATAAAGTACCTGAACACCCACACCAGTTGCATCAGAGTCACTGCTCAGGGTGAGGTACTGATTAACCGTTCCATTATTTTCAAGTGTGATACCGGCTGCGGGTTTAAAGGTATAACTCACCGAATTAAGCTCAGGGTCGCAATTTTTTATTTCAAAATTGAACTGTTTTGCAGCGCTGGTAGAATTAATGCCCAAGAATTCGGCAGTATTGTGTTTTTCAAGATCGACTTTAATGTTTGGGGTTTCGCAAGCTTTAACTTTAATTACGATGTTATTTAGGTTAATAACATTATATCTGGCGGCATCGTTTATATTAGTTGTCGAGAGACCAGCCCAGGATTCAATGAAATTGTCAGGGAATACTATCGTTCCGGGGCTAACCTGGTCGGTAACAACAAGGGATATATCCAATCCGGTTATATAATGCGCCCCACTTATGCCTGGGAGTGAATACCATTGTTGTAATTCACTGCTGAGTATGAAGTTATTTGTTCCTGCCATCGTTTCTTTAACTACTATACCTATGCCATTAATGTTCGTTTTATATGTTCCTGCTGCTATACCAGCTCCACTGTCCATGGTCATTGCATTTCCGTAACGTAGCATCATCCATTTTTTGCCTGGTGTGCAATTTATCTCTGCATTACCTCCAGTAACATTGGTAAGGCTACTGATGACTGTACCTACGGTAGTGTTTCGCCCAACAGAAATACTGGATGGAGAGAAGGATTTACTAAATGTCTGCGTTGTTGCGGTGCAATCTGTGGCTTGACTCTGTAAACTGACAAGCACTAAAGCTAATATGAAAGCGAATGAATAATTTCTTTTGAATTCCATGTCCATATCATCCTGATAAATTTTCTGATAAAGATTACTTATGCCAGTGTTGATAATTAGCTTCGCTGTAGTGATAGCCGCCAAAATCATCAATCACAGTCAACATAAGCTGACCATCCGTACTTTTCGTATTACCTGTAATCCTGAACCTATGATTTCCCATCGCCGGGCACATCCCGTTCTGTTTTTTATTTTCCTTCTCTGATACACCTTTCAGCCCAACATCATTAAACGAGACGTTATAAGCGCCTGGGTTTTTACACTCAATAGCGTAACCACTGCCATCTAGCACAATACGCCAGTGCAGGAGGCTGACGGCTTTCTCCGGCGAACCAGGTAACCCCTCTGGCCGGTAAAAAAGTTTCAAGCGTGAACGAATAGATACTTTAACCGCATTAGCTTCGTTACTCGCATTCGCACGTTTAGGTCGTACTTCCAGCACATTAATCCAGAAGACGGATTCACGATCCTGTGCGAGTGCGTCGCCAGAATAGATGATGCGCAGTGACTGACCTTTATGGGCATCAAGTCGAAAGATGGGGGGCATAACGATAAAAGGAACGGCTGCGGGGTTATCCTCGTCTGCATCAACCCAGGCCTGAATAAGGCGGGGTGTAGGAGAGTGGTTGGTCAGGCCGAGGGTGACTTCACGCTTGCCTGCCGGGTAGATAATCCGTGTGCTGTCAAGCTGAATACCGGCCTGTAAAGGCCATGAACACAAAATTAAGAGGGTACTCAGAACGTGCGCCATAACCACTTTCATCTCCACCTCCGTGTGGAACACCTTTATTTCGCAGAGTCAGCAAAATAAGGGCAAAGCTACGGCTCCGGTGGATATTATTTCGGGTCAAAATAGCGGATCGCCCATACGCTCTGCAACAGGGCTGGATTCCTGGATTTAACTTTTTTGTAGGGAAATGTGAATCAAAAGGTGGGGGAAGCGTATTGTTTATGTCCAGTGCCCTTTTGCCAGAGAGATTCATTTAAGTGGACATGGTCTTGCGTAGCACAAGCATTAAAGTGGCTGGGCCGGGAAGGTTATCACGACTAGATTCCATTCGCTTTGCTTAGGTGTAATAGGGGGTACGGTCTTCCCTGATTATCCAGCTCGGAACGTCCTGTAACTTTAAAGCCCATATGTTGATAGAACCCTACAGCCTGCCGGTTTTGTTCATTTACATCGACGCTTAAATCAGGGTGAAGAGCCAGCGCATGTGATATCAATTGTTTTCCAACCCCAAGTCCGCGAGCAGACGCATCGACGAAAAGCGCTTCCAGATGTCCATCATGTAAAAACATAAATCCCAGTGGGCGATCTTCCTGATGAGTTGCAACCCATACAGGGGTTTCTGAAAAAAAACCGACCACTTCCTTTTCGATTTCTTGGCGGTCATGTGTTGTCAGAAAATCGTGAGTAGCATCCACAGAATTTTTCCAGATTTGTATAATTTCTGATGCTTCGGAGGGATAAGACTTTCTGATTTTTAACATTTTTTCTACCTTAACGTGGTCATTACCAAGTGTATCTACATACAAAGTGAATGTACGCAATTTCACTATAGTGTAATTAAATTCACAATAGTGACTTCACTGTAATGCCCTGACATTCTTCAGAAGGAGTGTTCCCTCTTGTTGCTTTGACCCCCTTCACCATCTACAACAACGATTCTGTCCTCTTTCAGATCGAACTTTCGCTTTTTACTCATTATCGAACTGATAAATGTCCAGACTGTCCGCTTCGGAGCCTATTACTGACATCGGCCTGAGTTAATCAACCGGGAGCTAATCAGAGTTTATTCAGTTAATCGTATTGTTATGGGGACCCTGAGAAGGGGCTGATACTTTAAGTAACAGGATCATCGTCGGGGCCAGTTGGCGAGTTGAGTCATGCCCGTCATCAGAATCGGGGCGGAAAGAATGCGTATTTATTGACTGTAAATAGCGAGACGCTGCCGGGAAGCACACGCCGAACAACAATCAGAAGCTATATGCCACCTTCAGGCTTCCAGTGGGCGATGTTTTTCGCTGAACAATAGGGCTATTACGTGCATCCCCCCTCAACTGCGTAAAGCCGGCTTCGGCAATCACACTCCAGTCCTGATTCATTTTGTACGTCCAGTCAATATTCGTTGACCAGGCATAAATCCCGGAGCCTGCATCATATTGCGTAAACCCTGTCGCGGCCGACTGTGATGCACTTACCCCATAGTAAGTCTGCATATACCTGCTCGTCCCCCAACTGCCGGTTAACGCCATCGTCACGGAATTATTCGTTGATTTATAGAGCGGGCTGACTATGCCGAAATGCAAGGCTGTACCATTGTCACGCTCAGAGATAGGCACCTCAGCCTGCAATTGTACATTAAGCCAGTCGGTGAATGCGTACCCCAGGGCCGGCACACCGATAGCCGAGCCTTTGACATCGCCCATACCGTGCAAGTCGTCGCTGCCGCCGCTTATCGAGTCACTGTCCACATCACGGTCCTTACGACCTGCGCGGTAGCTCAGCGCAGTGCTGTAATTAAGCTTGCCGATGTCGTTGCCGTAACCGAGACCGCGCGTAGAGCTGAGGAAGAAACCATTTGTCATAGCGTAATCCAGTACCAGAGCAGTGGTGATGCGACTGTTACCGGAACCAGAATAGCGTGGTGCAACATCCACGCCTCCTCCCAGGGTCAATTCGTTGCTCTGTTTCTGCTCCGCCGCCAGTACCGGGGTGACCAGCAACGCCAGGAAAAAGCCCGGCAACATTGTTTTCAGGCTGCGGCCCGAGAGTGAACAGGGGGACTTATGGTGCAGGTTTATGTTTCTCATTAAAGAAGTCCTTGTGGATTCAACTGATTACGAGACATGCGCTTGTTACATGCCAGAATGCTCAGTTTGAATGCTTACCCTAAAGTTCTCATGAGCCAAAAATGAAGAAACGCTGAAGTAAGTACCGATGCTGCAAACCTGATAGATTCCCTGATACCGCTTTTCTTCAGACGATCTTCATTCACTGTTGATACAGTAACTATTGTGAAAATTCTCCTAATCGAAGATGACCTGGATCTCGGCAACGGTGTACGTATTGCCCTTGCAGATCAAGGATTTGATGTCATATGGGTTCGCCGCAAAGAGGATGCGCTGCATCAAATCGATGCCTGCGAGCCAGAATTTGTGCTGCTTGACCTCGGACTGCCTGACGGTGACGGCATGGGCCTGATGGCGTACATGCGTCGGCAGCTCAGAGGGATCCCCGTCATCATTCTGACTGCGCGAGGCACTCTGCAGGATCGCCTGTGCGGGCTGGATGCCGGTGCGGACGACTATCTCGTCAAACCATTTGCTCTTGCTGAGTTGTTGGCCAGGGTGAGAGCACTAGCCCGTCGCAGTTACGGTTTTGAAAATGAAGTGATAGAAATTAGGGGGTTAACGCTTCATGTGCCGACCCGCCGCGTGACAGTGAGTGAACGTCATGTTGAATTGACGGCAAGTGAATACGCACTGCTTGAAATTTTAATGTTGCGCACCGATCGCGTGCTGACACGGAGGTTTCTTGAAGAAAGGGTATTCGGCTCAAAAGAAAATATGAGCAACGCTCTCGATGTTCATATGGGGAATGTGCGTCGCAAAATTGGCGAAGGCTATGTGCGAACGGTGAGGGGGGTAGGATATGTCATTGATACCGTCCCGATCCAGAAAGGGGAAGGTTGATGCGTGATTTGTGGCGACAACTGACGATCCCAACGCTCGTCCGGCGGATTATGGTCGCCCAGATGCTACTGCTTACACTGCTTTGGTGTCTTTTTCTGACCTTCGTTTTGTGGGAGGACTTACGTAGCCCTTCAATACTCACGGGCAGTAAGACTTACGACGCCGTTTTTACCCTGGTTCAGAGTATGGACAAGCGTCCGCAGGAGCGAACCGCCGTTCTGGACGCGTTCAGCAAGGCGTTGCGGGAAGGTTATGGCGGAGGTGAAGATCCCGAACTGGCAATCAGCCTGATTGTTCGCAAGAATAAAGCGCTCATTTATTCATCTGCTGGTGCTCCGATAGGGGTCATAAATACCCGGTTTGGGGAAATTCAGCGTATTCAGCGTGAAGGGCGCACCTGGACCAGTCGTACACTGAAGTCAGAAAACCCCGACGTGGAGGTCACTCTTGTCACCCCTGCCGCAGGGTGGAATTTCTTTTTTTACCTGAACTCGCGCGGCTACTACATCTTACCGCTGCTGGTATGCATTCCTTTTCTTCTGTTTCCTGCGTGGTTATCAATCCGCATTGCAATGCGTCCCTGGAACAAAGTGGTCAATGAAGTTTCCTTACGAACGTTAGAAGATCTTTCTCCATTAAAAGAAGTGCCAACGCACAGGGAACTTCGCCAGATGGTAGATGCAATCAATGTCTTTCTTGCCAGGGTGCGAGAAAGCACGGAAAGGGAACGGGTTTTTATTGCCGATGCTGCTCACGAGCTGCGTACTCCCCTGGCTGCGATGCGTATCAATGTTGAAGCGTTGCAGTCCTATGTCAGCAGCGAAAGGCAACATGCGTTGTTGGCAGGGATTATTCGCAGCAATAGCCGTGCGGCTCGTCTGGTCAATCAATTGCTGCTGCTGATGCACAGCGAAGCGCGCATTGACGTGGTTATGGAGCGCGTGCCGCTGACGACGCTCATACAAGAGCGTATGGCTACGTTAGCACCGCTCGCCGCTGAGCGCAGGATTGAGCTTGAGTTTTACTCTGATGGTGAAATCTGGATGACAGGTGTTAGTGAGCGCCTGATGTCACTTATCGATAACTTAATTGAAAATGCCGTGAAGTACAGCCCTGAGGGGGGGCGGGTTGAGGTAGAAGTCCGATTAAGAGATGAATCCGCGCAGCTACGTGTCTCTGATGCCGGCCCCGGTATTCCCGTTGAACTGAGGGAGCGCGTGTTTGATCGATTTTTTCGCGATCCCAGTCAGATGCAAAGCGGGAGTGGCCTGGGCCTTGCAATCGTCAAAGCGGTTGCGCAGCAACACAACAGCAGCGTAAGCCTCAATACGTCTGCAGAAGGTGGGCTTATGGTGACTGTTGACTTCCCATGACCTGCTCCCGGTTGATTATTACACGCCAATGTTAGTCCTACCTCCCTGCGGTTATGACAAATGCGAACTTCCGCTCTTCGCTTATAGTGGCCTGTTATGCCTGATTAAACAAACGGCTTATCGTAGGATATTTTCCGTTATCAAGGCAGGTACGCCTTAAGCGAGGTCACATTTTAAGCCTTTCAAATTGATTATTTAGATGTGATTATCTGCATACGCCTATTAGCTAGACTTCTTAATTATGGAAAATTTCAACGAACTGGCCGCTTTTGCTCTTGTGGCCCAAGAGAAAAGTTTTACGCGGGCGGCTGCCCAAATGGGAGTGTCCCAGTCAGCTCTGAGTCAGACCATCCGTAATCTGGAAGCACGGCTGGGTCTAAGGCTGTTGAGTCGGACCACACGTAGCGTATCGCCAACGGATGCTGGCGAGTATCTCCTCAGTAATCTGGCACCGAGACTTAATGAGATCACAGAGGTACTTAATTCTCTGCGGGGGATGAGGGAAAAGCCAACCGGTACAGTCCGGATCACCGCAGCCTCTCATCCTGCAGCCGCTGTCATTGAGCCAGCCCTGCGCCAGATGCTGCGGGATAATGCTGATGTAAATGTGGAAATTTCTGTTGATGACGCGCTGGGTGATATTGTAGCAGACGGGTTTGACGCCGGTGTCAGGTTGGGTGAACAGGTCGCTAAGGACATGATAGCGCTGCGTATAAGCCCTGATATCAGAATGGTTGTCGTTGCCTCTCCGGACTACTTTATCCGTTATCCGGTTCCCGTAACTCCTCATGATCTGACGGAACACAACTGTATTAACCTTCGATTGCCTACCTATGGTGGTCTGTTTCCCTGGGAGTTTGAACAAAATGGAGAATCATTGCGGGTAAGAGTCGAAGGACAGCTTACCTTCAATAATCTCGAACTGAGGTTGAACGCGGTGCGTGCAGGAAGCGGTATTACCTGTTTGCCGGAAGACTGCGTCGTTGATGACATCCGGCAGGGGAAGCTTATTCAGGTACTCCAGGACTGGTGCCCAGTGCTTCCGGGATATCACCTCTACTACCCACACCGTAAGCACCCAACCCCTGCTTTTTCACTAGTACTTAAAGCGTTGAAGGAGTACTGGCGGAGCTGAGCGGAAAGATTTCGCCCCGCTCCACGCAGTTGTGGCGGGCTATTTTTTGACGTTCTTCTGTATCCAGTCGATGAGCAGGCCCGAAACTTTAGTTATAGATTCAATGAGTTGTGCAGATACGTACTCTTATGGCAGGGTGCACTTTTGCTCATGATGATGGGCTTCGCTGGACGATCAGAGATCTTGTGCGGTTGGGCGGAAAATAATCTCGTTGACACCAACGTCTTCAGGCTCGCTGATGGCAAATGCCACCATTCGAGCGTAAGATTCCGGAGGGATACCTACTTTTCCCACGTAATCCTGATTCGCAGCCTGAACATCTTTATCACTGATGTGATCTAGCAGTTCAGTTGAAACCGCCCCCGGAGAAATGATGGTAGCCCGTACATTGTAGGCGCTGGCTTCCTTACGCAGACCTTCTGTCACTGCTCTTACCGCGAATTTAGTTGCTGAGTAGACCGCTGATGTTGGAAATACCAAGTGCCCTGCAACGGAGGCGGTGTTGATGATATGGCCAGATTTTTGTGCTTTCATCAGTGGCAAAGCTGCTGCGATACCGTGCAGTACACCGCGCAGATTGACGTCAATCATCATATCCCATTCGCTGACTTTAGCCTGATCCAACGCTGAAAGAGGCATAACACCCGCGTTATTTATCAGGACATCAATTCTTCCCCATTTGCTGACAGCGGCATCTACAAGTTTCTTTACCTCATCCGCACGCGTAACGTCTGTCTCGACGGCAATCGCGTTACCGCCATCATCGATGATGCTTTTAGCCAGCATGTTAATGCGATCTGCACGACGAGCGGCAAGAACGATACGAGCCCCTTTCTTCGCAAGATATCGCGCCGCCGCTTCACCCATTCCGCTTGATGCGCCGGTTATCACAATTACTTTATCTTTAATATTATCTGTCATAGTGCTCTCCATTTTGCTTTGGATTTGGGGCAAGGATAACCAGCCAGGCTCCGTTCACGTCTCTTCTCTGGTTCATCGTTTCTGTAATTGTGAATAATCGTAGCAAGTAACAATTCATTCGATAATTGCTATAAAAAGATAGCTATTATAAGCCCATCTAATTAATACCCTTCAGTATTGTTACCAGTAGCAAATTTGACGCAGTGCCCGAGATTCTGCCAATTGACGAAAATAGGAGGTAATTTCGATCAATAGCCCACACAAGGCACTAAAGGATAGTAAGTCCCGAGGGAGAAAACGAAAGCGCTTTCCACGACATGAATGCACGCTCCTCTCTCATAGCAGCCTCTTAGAGACTTGCGATCGGGCAGCTTCGTGCAGCAGACATTGCAACGCGGAGTGTGTGTTGAAAATTTGAGTTTATGGGTCGAGATAGACGTCAGCCTGCCTCGGGTAAGAAGGTATGAATATCGGTCAGGTATGACGGGAACACCCCCCCAACCCATAAGCGGTTGGGGGGGTAGTCATAATACCAGGCTGATCTGCCCGTGAATAACGTAGCAGATTAAAGCCGTTATTTTTTCGGGGTGATTTTCGTCACTGAGCCTGTTTGCGCTTTATCCCCGGTCGTACCATACATAGACACCAGATATACGGCGCCATCAGGCCCGGCGGTCAGGTGGTTCGGCGTATCATCCATTGGGATATTAGCGGCCAGTTTACCGTCCTTGTCCAGAACAGCAACGGTTCCGCCTGCACGCGTGGCGGCGAAAACCTGCGACGTCACTGGATCCCAGACGACAGATACGCCCCCGGCACCAATGTAAGTATCCGCGAGAACTTTGCCGTCCGCATCAAGAACCACGACATTGTTCGTCTCCTGGGAAGCGACGTAAAGACGACCGGTCTTCGGATCGCGAGTGATGTCGGTTGCGCCTTGCGCCTGAGGTATTTTTACCGTTGTACTCTTGCCTGTCTTGAGATCAATCCAGCCCAGCCAAGGGGTATCGCGGCTGACGCCGTAGAGTTTCCCACCCGCACTGTCGAGGGCAAGATCTGTACTGTTAAACGGCTCGCGCCCACGATCTGCAACGAACTCCATCTGACCGATATGTTCCAGCGTTTTGGTGTCATAGACCTCGATAAAACCGGTTAACGCGGCACTGACATAGGCCCGATTGTGGGCTTCATCAATCACCACATCGCGTGGATGAGTGACCGATCCTTCCGGAAAGACTTTCACTGCGGAAAGGGTTTTGGCGTCATAGACGGTCACCGTCTCGGCAAGGGTGTTCGTCGTCCAGACATGATGATGGACATTATCGATACCGACGCCGAAGACACCAATTTGCTCACCCTTTTTGTCTTTAGGTAACGTAGCCTCCGCTTCGACAGCCAGGGTTCCGGCGTTTAGCCTTATCAGGCGGCTACCATCCTTCGGACCGCGAGCAGAAGTGACGAACAGCTTCCCGTCTGCCGAAATTGCCGACTGGTAAGCCCGCTCACCGACGGGAGTTGTTTGCAGCCTGAAAGCTTCCGTGTTTTTTGGGGGAACTACCTGGGACAATTTCAGTATGACCTGCGAAACACTCGCGGGATTTTGCGTGATAACAGTGAGTGGATGAAGGCCTGTAGCGGCATCGGCCGGAACGGTCAGCGGAATGGTGAGGTTACCCTTCTCGTCGGCGATCAGTGGCTTAGGTGTCAGGACTTCCGCACCATTCAGCATGGTGACGGTCGCGCCCGCCTGTAGGCTCTTAATCGTTATAACCGTTTTATCTCCAGGCTGAACAGGAACGTCCCGTGACCCGGCACGGATACTGCCAGGAAAGGTAGTGGTAGCCGCTACCCATTGGCTATCAGCGTATGCCGTTGTGGCAGTTGACATCGCAATAGTGGAGGCCAACAGCACTGAACGGACTGAAATTCTTCTCATCATATCTCCATAAATTGTATTGATGCTGCATCTCAACGCAGCCACAGATTAGTCCCCACGCGATGAGTCTTACCTTCCGCCATGAGAAGTAGGTCTTGTTATTTGCGCATTCAACATACCACATTAATGCAAATAGTTATCATTACTGTTTTGAGTAGTATCTTACATACGGGAGACAGGGAAACCAGAGCGGCCCGGGCACTATGTTTGGTGCAGAGGGCTCGACGTATGTGGCATTTCCACTTGTACCATCAAATGCACTGAGTGAACGGGTTTCCCCGGAATTACAGCAGTTCATCTGTGCGACAACGGAATAGGAAATAAAAAAATTGGAATGCCCGAATCATCTAATAATAAGGGCATTTTCATAAATGCATTTACTATCAAACCGGGCAGTTGGTGACGGTAGTTCATTATTGGACTCAGGCTGGGTACTATCAAAATACAGAACGGTCTACCTCCGAGAGATTTATTTCTCAACCGAATCATGATTACGATATCATCGTTACTGGCGCGAAATTTTCCGGAGATAGCGTATCGGTAAAAGATCTGGATTCAAACGCTAAGAGAGTTGGATGGGAAGGCAAGTTCTGTCCCTCTGGTATGTTCGATTAAGTGTATGACACAATCCACTGTCTGTACGAAAATAATCTGTTCCAGGCCCACCCGGGAGTGGGCTTTTTCATGCGGGCAGTGAGCAAACAAAAAGGAAAGAATATGCTTACAGGAATGAAGGAAAAATCATCAGGACGTGTGAGGCTAAATCAAGTTATGTGAATCAAGTAAGGGAAAGTTTATTTAATGTGACAAACATCGATCAAGTGCAGAAAGCACTTTTTCATATAATGCTGGTGAACGCATTAAGTTTTCCCAAATGTTATTATGGCCAGCCCCGGAAATAGTTATAAGTTCCTTGTTAGAAGCGCAGCATGCAGAAGAAACGAGCTTTTCCGGTATTTCTGAGGGAATGATTGCGTCATCTCCTGCGGCAATAACGAGCAAATTCCCGCTGAATTCTGCGATCATCGACCAGGCATCTGTTTCTTCCCAGCTTCGGGATTTACGTATAATTTCAGAAAAATCAGGCCCAAATTTAACCTTATAGCCTGAAGCTGAATATACGCCTGGAACCATGAGGATTAGGGATTTCAGGTCAATCACCTGACTCAGCTGAAGAGCATTATAGGCTCCCATACTAACGCCCATACACGCTGTCAGAGGTTGATCCTGAAGAGCAATAACCGCCCTGGCTTGAATAGTTCGACTATAAAGTGAGGACACATGCATATCGCCGCCAGTTTCACCATGACCTAAAAAGTCGAATAGCGTCGTTCCAAAGCCCAGCTTATCCATAAGTACGCGATATTTATAAAATATCTTTCTATCTTTACCACCTCCATGAAGCATCAAGACATGCCCATTAGGCCCAAAAGTCCTTTCAGCACAAATAGTATTATCCTGGAAAGGAACTGTGAAAGATTGGCTTGAAATCATGGACGTTTTCTTTGTTAAAGAAATCAATTATTCGTTTTTATCAAACATTATAGGTCACTTGCAATACAGGTGCGCAATCAGCACATTGTGGTTAGTGGTCGCATCCCTTCCTTAAGAAAGGTGACCGGATCACTCTGCCCTCCAGGGGGCGTGAATAACGATGTGATAATTATCTACGTTTTTTTCTGCCGTTCCGCGAGTGCATGCCTTGCTGCATTTGATGCCCATTCATCGGATTGGTCATGATGTTCAATCTCTGTCTCTGCTATAGGCGTTACACGGATCAGCGGAACTGAACCGAAAGGCAGCCCCTCAATCTGACGACCATCACGGCTGAGAATGATGTGGGTCATTGGTTTATAGTCGTCCGTAAGAGAGCAAAACAGGAGGGCTCCACATTTTTCAACGTCGGCAGCGACCTGATAACCGTCGGCAACGAGATCTCCCAGGCTAATTAACAGATGAGCCCAGTCATCAATCTGATGGCTGGTATTCTCCGAAGCATTTATATCCATGAAAAGTTCGCATTCTACGCCGTTTTCCGGGGCTGTAACGCCGGCCCAGGGCGTCGAGAGACCATCGGTGGCCAGTGTTAATTTGGTGCTGCTTTTGGTGCTGAGTATCCGGCGATGGGGCCCGAACCATTTCGTCTGATTGTGTACGTTTGCGTCATCTCGTTCAATAATAAAGCTATCTGACACGTCGCCATACCTTTTCCAGAATGCTCGCCTTGCGACTGCGGCAGCCTCATACATAGCACTCTGAGGACCGCGAGGCACAAGTGTCTCATCGAATACTGTGTCAACCAAAACTCGCCCACGCATTAACGGTATTTTAGACTTTGTCCAGCGAACAATGACTTTATTAAAGGGGGGGATCCGTGATGCTTCGAGTTTATCGACAACGTTGCGGACACTTTGAAAAGCATGGTCACCCGTAGCAACGTGACTCCCGTCAGCATACATGTATCCTCCTGTTTGCGAGGAGAAACCCGCTTGTTCCGTAATAAAGAACCATTCACCGTTCACAGCGCCAGTGGGCGCCTTGTCTAAGACCGGGCGTAAGTCCCTTGCCGCATCAGAGTTTGAATATGCAGTCATGCCTGTCTCTTGTCTTCATGCATTATGTATTTTGCTTGTTTTACGCTTTTCTAAACCTGAACGTTGCTAATCTTTCGGCCCGACAAGTTGAAAGATGAGAAAGCGATTGTAGGGCATGAGTCTAAAAAAGTTGAGCAGGTTCTTAAATAATTAAATCTCTAGTCTGGAAGGCGAAACCGACTGCTTCGTGCTGTGAGTTCAATGGGTCGATGCAACGCTATTATCCGGATAATCAGGAAACGCATCTGTCACACGAAAAGATTTATAAAATGCTTTTTATACAAACCCAGAAAGTATTAAAAAAAGAACTGCAGCAATGCCTCAGAAGCGGACGGTGTTTACTTAGGAAATATCAGAGTGAACTAACTTTACCCTGGAAAATTACGGGTCCGGACGGTCCAGTTTGTTGAGAGCCGCCAACAGGCTCCAGGCTTATTGCCAGTAAAGTCTGATTATCCAGTGCTCCAGAAGGTAGCTGAAAGGTATTGCTATCGCGATGAATGATAAGTCCCAGTGAATGCGGCGAGGCACTGCCTTTAATCATCCAGAGCTGCAAGTTTTTATTCTCCGGCAGTGTGACGTTCAGCCCGGAAACCTTAATTATTGATGCTGATTTATCCAGACTCACCACAAATTGCGTATTCGTTTGGGTACCGCTGAGGATGGCAATTGGCTGTAGCTCATCAGAAAAATCGGGTTTTATCACATGCGTGAAAATAACAACACTGGCCATTGCTGCTGCCAGTACCCAGCCAAGCCAGAGTATTGGGTGCCGACGGACCGATGAGATCTCAGAGACTGAAGTATTCGGTCTGAGATCATGCTCAATTTGTTGCCAAAGTTCGGATGAGGGCGTGACATCGTGGGTTGCCACATCAATGCCACTAAACGCTTTTTGCCAGTGCAGAACCTCGGCCGCAAATTCTGCGTCTTCGTTAAGGCGTTTATCCAATTGCTGACGGGTCTGATTGTCGATAAGTCCGAGCACATATTCCACCGCAGACAGCGTATCTTTTTCCTGAGTACTCATAAGCCAATACACTCTCTGAGATGTATCAATGCGCGGCGGATCCAGCTTTTTACGGTGCCTTCCGGTTGGCTCATAGAGAGCGCAATCTCGGTTTGTGACAGGCCGCGATAATAGGCTAGCGCGATGCTTTGCCGTTGTTCGGAAGGCAAATGCGCCATACAGTGCTGAAGACGACGAGCTTCCTGATGAATATCATCAGTGGGAAGATGAGCCTGAAAACCCGCTTCAGCCTCACTGATCTCCTCCACGGAGCAACAACGATTCTCGTGTTTTCGCAGATAATCAATGGCGCGATTTCTGGCGATATGGCTGAGCCAGATGTGTGGCTCGCTACGTTGCTCGTCGTAATACATAGCCGATTGCCAGATTTGAATGAAGGTATCGTGAAGGATCTCCTCAGCCCAGTCCCGGCGTCTTACCATGCGTAAAATAATGCCAAAAAGTCTTGGAGAGAGCACGCGATAGAGCTGTGCGAGGGCATCTTTATCACCACCGGCTATTTGATTCATTAGTCCGGCATGAATATGCGGGGCATTAGTTGTCATCTGATTCCCTGTAAAAAGTGTAGCCACACAATCAGTGGCTACACACAGTATAGGCAGCCCTCTACGGCATCAGCACAGTATCAATGACATCAATAACGCCGTTACTCTGGTTCACATCATAGGTGGTGATATTGGCGATATTGCCGCGAGCATCTTTGAGTTGAATATTGTGAGGGCCGTTTGCCATCACCCACAAAGCTTCACCATTGACGGTTTTTAACTCAGCTTTTCCGCCGCCCGCTTTTATTTTTTTCTCCAGCGTTTTCATATCCAGCTTGCCGGAAACCACGTGGTAGGTCAGCACGCTGGTGAGTTTTTGTTTATTTTCAGGTTTAAGCAGAGAATCCACCGTGCCTGGAGGGAGTTTTTCGAATGCGGTATTTGTGGGAGCAAAAACAGTAAAGGGTCCGTTTCCTTCAAGCGTAGGAACAAGTCCGGCGGCTTTGACTGCTGCGACCAGGGTAGTGTGATCTTTAGAATTCACAGCGTTTTGTACGATATTTTTAGATGGATACATTGCTGCGCCGCCGACCATCACGGTGTTGCTGTCCATCATTGCCGCCTGAGCGGCACCATTGAAAACAAGAGCAGAAATAAACAGAGTTGGCAGGAGTTGTTTCATTTTCACTTCCCTCATTTACGTTTCAGACAGGGCTGATGTGCCCTCATCTGTTAATACGAATGAGTAAGGAAAACGGATGCAAAAAAATTGATATTTTACATAACCTATTAATATTAATGATAAATAATTAACCTTTGGCTCCCGGACATAAAAGAGTCATGCCGAATTCTTAATTTTCTCACATCAGTGCGGCAGCAAAACAGGTTGGCAAAGGTCTGGGATAGCTGGCATCAGAATGTGGGGTTTCCCTGGTTGCAAAAGCGCTTTTGGGCATTTCAATTTCGTTGCAAAGCGTCAATGACGGGGATGAAGATGCCGTTTTACAGAGGTTTGAACAACTCGAGCATGCCGACTTCTCGCAGGGTGCCTGGAAAAGTGAGTACAGGTGAAGTCCAACTCCTCTGATCGCTCTTTAGGCGAGATAAAACGCAGTGACGGAAACCCGAAACGTGCCAGCAGAAAATGCTTAAAAAAGGTGTGATGGTGGCAAAATTTGACCGTGAGTACCAGGCTTAGTCTGCCCATTTATCGGGTCAGGACAACCATCTTCGCCGGTGTGCGAAGCTTACGGGAGCTAAAAGATGACTGATATTGCGCAGTTGCTTGGCAAAGATGCCGACACCCTTTTACAACATCGTTGCACCACCATCGCGGCGGACCAGCTTTACCTGCCGGGAGAGGATTACGTCACTCGTGTCATGATGGATAACAACCGCCCGCCAGCGGTGTTACGTAATATGCAGACGCTGTACAACACCGGACGGCTCGCGAAAACGGGTTACCTGTCGATTCTGCCGGTGGACCAGGGTATTGAACACTCAGCCGGGGCGTCGTTTGCTGCCAATCCACTCTATTTTGATCCGAAGAACATTGTTGAGCTGGCCATTGAAGCGGGCTGCAACTGTGTGGCCTCGACCTATGGCGTACTGGCGTCAGTCTCACGCCGCTATGCGCACCGCATTCCGTTCCTCATCAAACTGAACCACAACGAAACCCTGAGTTACCCCACTGAATACGATCAGACGCTGTACGCCAGCGTTGAGCAGGCGTTCAATATGGGGGCGGTTGCGGTCGGTGCAACCATCTATTTTGGTTCCGAAGAGTCGCGTCGGCAGATTGAAGAGATCTCAGCGGCCTTCGAGCGTGCGCATGAGTTGGGCCTGGTGACCGTACTCTGGGCTTATCTGCGTAACCCGGCTTTCAAGAAAGATGGCGTCGATTATCACGTATCAGCGGATCTGACCGGCCAGGCTAACCACATTGCCGCCACTATCGGCGCGGACATCGTGAAGCAGAAAATGGCGGAAAATAACGGTGGCTACAAAGCGGTAAACTTCGGTTATACCGATGAAAGAGTCTACAGCAAGCTGACCAGCGACAACCCGATTGACCTGGTGCGCTATCAGCTGGCGAACTGCTACATGGGGCGTGCGGGCTTAATTAACTCCGGAGGTGCTGCGGGTGGAGAAAACGATCTGAGCGATGCGGTACGTACCGCGGTTATCAATAAGCGCGCAGGTGGCATGGGATTAATTCTGGGACGCAAAGCGTTTAAAAAATCCATGTCCGATGGTGTGAAATTAATTAATGCAGTTCAGGATGTTTATCTGAATAATAAAGTAACCATCGCCTAAAAGCGTGATTCCCTCTCCTGGGTGGGGGAGGGAATGTTCTTAATCATTAATAAGCTCATTATTTCTTTTCTCACTTCTTTTTACACCTCCCACTCTTTATTGCTGCGATTAAGAGAAATAATTTTCATCGCCTTATAGTGAGGTTGTTTGTCTTAATTTGCTCTATATCAATAGGTTAATGCACGAAAATAAGATCTTAAATCTTATTTAAGATACACAAGATCTATGCTCAGAAAATAAACCTTTTATTCGTGCGGATAATTCCTAAACTGCCGGAAATCGTCAGGTAATTTCGATGATTTATCTTCAGGCTTCAGGAACGTACAAATAAAGGAAATATAAAAATGTCTTTCATCCCTCGTCATAAAATAGCCTGTTTTACCGGCATCGCTGCATGCATTCTGAGTCAGAGTGCATTAGCAGACTCTACAAATACCATTACGTTTAAAGGTGAAGTGAGTGAACAGACCTGCGAGGTCACTATTAACGGTGTGACGGCGCGTCCTGTTGTTCTGTTGCCCACTGTTTCTAAAACCCAGCTTGCCAGCGCCAGCTCTTCTGCAGGATTAACCACTTTCACGCTGGGCGTGACCGGGTGTGCAGTCACCTCCGGTGCGCTGGATGTAAAAACGCTTTTTGTGGGCAACAACGTCAGTGCTACGGGCAATCTGCAAAATACCGGTTCGGCCACCAATGTCGAATTGCAACTGTTGACCGATGCGGCGGGAACCACGCCTGTTGATCTGCGCACTTCCACTGCAATTGCCGGGGTGACGGTTCCGGCAGGCCAGACCTCCGGTGAACACGACTTTGCGGTGCAGTATTTCAGCCCGACGGGCAGCGCTACCGCCGGTACGGTGCTGGGTTCCGTGCAGTACGCCATCACGTATCTCTGACAGGCGGCACGGCAATGAACAGGATGCTTGCTGGGATAGCAGGGATGCTGCTGTGCACGGCTGCACAGTCCAGTGTCGTGATGACAGGCAGCCGGGTGGTGTACCCGGCAAGCGCGAAAGAGGTCAGCGTCCAGTTGACCAACAATGACAGCTGGCCTGCCGCGGTGCAGGTATGGCTCGACGATGGTGATATCAACGCGACGCCGCAGACGGCAACGGCTCCGTTTTTTGCCACACCACCGCTCTTTCGTCTGGCCGCTAAGACGGGTCAGACAGTTCGCCTGCGTTACACCGGGCAAACTGCGCCGACGGACAGGGAATCACTGTGGTGGCTCAATTTTATGCAGATCCCTCCCGTTTCTGATCGTGAAAAACAGGCTAACCAACTGCTGGTGATGATGCGAAACCGGGTGAAGGTTCTCTATCGTCCGTCAGGGCTGGTGGGCTCGCCGCAGGAGATGGCAAAAACCACCTATGTAGGGCTCAGTAAAGGACGACTGTGGTTGCGTAACGACAGCGGTTACTACCTGTCGATGTCGCGACTGGCGGTCAGTGGCGGCGGCAAACAGCAGGTTGTGATGGGGGAAACCATCGCGCCCTGGTCAACGGTCTCCTGGCCTGCAACGCTCAGTGTTGTAAACACTGCCACGATGAGCTGGCTTAACGATCAGGGGGCCTCCCTGAACGGTACGCCAGTACAAGAATGAAGCGGTTGAAGGTAGTAAGCGCAGTGCTGGGTGGGCTCTGTGTACTGCCTGCTCAGGCAGCCGATTACATCTTCGACGAGACATTACTGCTGGGTAGCGGTTATGGCGACGGCATTGCGCGCCTGAATGAGACAAACAACGTTCTGCCCGGGCAATACAGTGCTGATGTTTGGCTGAACGGCAAATTTATCGGGCAGCGTGATGTCCTGTTTTCGCAACGCACGGAGGGTGAGGTACAGCCCTGTCTGCCGGAAACGTTTTGGCAGGAGCAAGGGGTGACGGTTGAGCTGAAGACGCAGGCAGACTGTTTTAGCCCGGCAGCGCGCGTGTCTGGCGGCGACTGGCATTTTGACCAGGCGACATTGCGCCTGGACATCAGCGTGCCGCAGGCGCTATTAAAGCGCACCCCACGGGACTATGTGGCACCAGAGCGATGGGACAGTGGTGAAAGCCTGCTGTTTACCAATTACAACACGCACTACTACCGCAATGATAACGGCGGGCGAAACAGTGATTATGCCTGGCTGGGGCTGACTTCGGGCATCAACATTGGGGCCTGGCAGGTACGACAGCAGTCGTCGGCAAGCTGGCGTCGCTACAACGGTGAAAGCCGTCAGCAGTGGGATAACCTGCAAAGCTGGGTGCAGCGCCCGATTGCCCGGCTGGAAAGTATGCTGACTGTCGGGGAGAGTTACACCGGTGGCAATCTGCTCGGCAGCGTGGCGTTTACCGGTGCCCGGCTGGCAACGGATCAACGAATGTGGCCGCAGTCGCGACGAGGCTACGCGCCAGAAGTGCGCGGCACGGCCCGCACACCGTCACGGGTGGTTATCAAGCAGAATGGTCGCACGTTGTATGAAACCAGCGTGCCGGAAGGACCGTTTGTGATTGACGACCTGCCTGACTCCTCGTGGAACGGCGATCTGCAGGTCGAGGTCACCGGGGCCGACGGTCAGGTCAGCGGATTTAGCGTCCCCTGGGCCAGTGTCCCGCTGGCGCTGCGCCCTGGCGTCTGGCGCTACAGTGCGACCCTTGGACGGGCCAGAGATTATGCTGCTGTTAATAACGCGTTTGCTGACGTCACGCTGGAACGCGGTATCGCAAACGCCCTGACGGCAAACGGTGGTGCGCGCTTTGGTGAGGATTATCAGGCGCTGGTCGCAGGTGGGGTGCTGTCGACCGATCTGGGGGCGTTTGGTCTGGATACCACCTTTTCGCAAAGCCGGATTGGCGATGAACAACTGCGTGGCTGGCGGTTACAGAGCCAGTGGAGCAAGACCTTTTTGCCGACCCAAACGCATGTCGCGCTGGCGGGCTACCGCTACTCGACACAAGGGTATCGTGATTTTGGCGATGTGCTCGGTCAGCGCAGCGCGCTGAAACGGGGAAACGTCTGGCGCTCTGACTCTCTGAACCAGCGAAACCAGTTCACGTTGACCGTCAACCAGACGCTTGGCGACTACGGCAACCTCTGGGTCTCCGGGTCAGTAATGGACTATTACGACAACCGGGGGCGTAACACCCAGCTACAGATGGGTTATGGCACCACGTTGGGCAGGGTGAGCATCAATTTTGCGCTGAGCAGGCAGGAGAGCTGGTCCCGCCAGCGCAGCGGTATCGACAACGGTATGAAAAAGCAGGGGCAAAAGGAGAATATCGCCACCCTGACACTGTCGGTGCCGCTCAGTTTTGGCCAGCGTGAGCACTACGCATCGTTTTCCGCCAGTCAGGCAAAACGAAGCGGTACGAGTTCGCAACTGTCGCTCGCCGGGGCACTGAATGAGAAAGAAACCCTTAATTACGCCGTCTCCAGCGGCTGGCAGCGTAGCCGGGATGGGGGAGGGACGCAGACGGACTGGAGTGGCTCTCTCCAGCAGATGAATGCGTTCGGCAACCTCAATATGAGCTATGCCCATGCGCGGGATTATCAACAGTGGACGGCGGGGGCGCGTGGGGCACTGGTCATTCACCGTGACGGTGTGGTGGCTGGGCCGTGGCTGGGAGAAACCTTTGCGCTCGTCAATGCGCCCGGTGCGACAGGTGCCAACGTGAGCGGCAGTCAGGGAAACAAAGTGAACAGCGGAGGTTTCGCGTTGGTACCCTCGCTTACCCCGTATCGCTATAACACGATTTCACTTGATGGCACCGGCATGGATAACCAGACCGAACTGCTGGAGAGCCAGCGGCGCGTCGCCCCCTTAGCCGGGGCGGCGGTAAAACTGACCTTTGCCACTCTGCGTGGCTATGCGTTGCTGATTACCGTTACCGGGAAAGCGACATTGATCCCCGGTGAACAGGTAAAGGATGCGCAGGGTAAGGTGATTGGGATGGTCGGGCAGGGGAGTCAGATCTACGCGCGCGTGGCCGATCGGGACGGAACGCTCCATGTCGGGGATCGCTGTGCGCTGCGCTGGTCACTGACCGATGCACAGCTTAAAGCGCCGCTCATCCCCCTCACACTGAACTGCATGCAAGGACGATAACGTCATGAAAAAATATTTAATTATTGCGCTCTGCCTGTGCAGCGGTCAGGCGTTCGCGGCCTGTGAATACATTATTTACCCCTGGAAATCCGGGACGAGCGGTGCGCAAGGCACTCACCGTCTGAGTGGGGAGAAGGATGGCATCGGTAATGACTGGCGTAGCGGTGGCGGTAACGATGCGTGGAACGGTTTGTTACCCGGCTTAAGCAAGTCGGTGGACTTGACCAGCAACAACAGCTTTCAGCCCGCAGGCACCGTACTGACCTCGGCAGGAGGCATTCCCTTTACCACTTACGCCCACAAAGGCGGCGGTTACGATCCGGAGCAGGTGTTCTTTCGCTGCACGTCGGACACTGCCGGGCAGTTGTTCGAAGCCTGGTCGACCAATGGCGATGACCTGCACGCAGGCTGGATGGAGAGTACCGACGTGCCTGGCGCATATCTGACCAAGATTAAAAACGTGGCATTGCGACTCACGCATGAAGCCAGCGGCACTTACTTCACTGACGTCTGGCAGCAGCGCCCGCTGGAAAATCTGGATACCGACAGCAACGGTAATTTTCTGATTAAGGCCAAGAATTTCTCGGCAATCAGCGCAGAGCTTATTAAGACTGCAGATACGCGCTATTACGCCGTGGACGCCCCTTATAACTACAACGTGTTCGTCAACCCGAATGCCTACGTGGTGTTCCGAGGGCCGGGGACGACCTCCTGGGGCATTAACATCGGGCAGGCACATCGCAACGGGAACTGGGCGGGTTGGGCCAACGACTGGCCGTCGGTCATCAGCCTGTATGGCAACAACATTGCGGTTAAGCGATTGGCCATGTGCCAGGTCACCCAGTTCACGCCCGTTGTGGTGTTTCCACCGGTGACGGCCGCCGCGCTGACCCGTGGGGAATCTGTCTCTTCACCGTTCCAGTTGGCGTTTGCCTGCGAGTCAACGGTGGTCTCAGGCGTAACGGCCAACAAAGGACAGGTGGCACTGGGCTTTTTGGCCAGTGACAGCAGCGTGGCGGCGGCGCAAGGATTTGGGCTGACCAGCGGCAGTGCTGTGACCTGGCTTCTGGATGAAAACTATGGCGCGGCAGGCCATGCAAAAGGGGTAGGCGTGAGGATCTTTCGCGCAGGCCAGGCGATGAACTTTCTGTCCTCAAGCATCGCGGGCACTGGCACGGCGGGCGGCTGGACACCGGTGCTGGCGGGAAGCCAGCAACTGACGGAAACACGGGACGGTATTAATTACTATGATGAGACATTTGAAGCCAGACTGGCGCGTTTTGGCTCCGAGCCGGTGTCTGCCGGGCGCTATCAGGCACGTGCGCAAATTTTGCTGCGTATTCAGTAGCCTGTTATTGCTCATTCACCCGGTGCAGGCCGCCGTGAATGTTAACACCACGCGGGTTATCTTTGAAAATGGCGTCCAGCAAAAGTCTGTAAAACTGGTGAATGACGGTGACACGCCAATGCTGGTTCAAAGCTGGATTGATGACGGCAACCCATACTCCACGCCGGATAACGCGCATCCTGCGTTTGTGGTATTGCCGCCGATGCTAAAGCTTTTGCCAGGCGAGCAGCGGGAGATCCGTTTGCTGGGAACGGGGGCGGGACTGGCAACGGACCGTGAGTCGCTGTTCTGGCTCAATATCTATCAGATTCCACCCGAGGTGAGTGCCGCATCAAACGCAGAAAAAGTGCGTTTGGCCCTAAGAACCCAGTTGAAAGTACTGTGGCGTCCTGAGGGGATTTCTGATTTAAATATTGACCACATGAATATGCTGTTTTTTATTAGAAAGTTAGATAATGTTTATGTCATTAACAAAACAAAATGGAATATCACTCTTTCGGATTTAGTTATGGAAAACTATTCATCTAATGGATTTGTGATTGGACCTGATGAGGAGAGAGCTATTTTCACAATTAGTGCTCCTGTTGCCATAAATAATAAGATAGACTTCGCGGTCATTAATGATGACGGAAATAAATGGGGGTTATCTGCATTGATAAAATAATGCAGAGATTTACTGTCCATTACGTTTTTTTACTTTTAATAATGAATTAGGGATTGTAATGACAAATATTTATTTACTCGACAATATTGTCACTTTCTTGCCGGATAAAAATCTACTTATATCCATTGAGGATGAAACACGCCGGTTGTCGCTAAGTAACCCGGCTACACGCTGTTTGCTTATATTAATTCAACAGCACGGGCACGTCGTTGAGCGCGATTACTTTTATCAGCATGTCTGGGAAAGTAATGGCGCGCAGGTGACAAATAATGCGTTCTACCAAAACATTTCTTTGCTGCGCCGGGCATTTAAAGAATTTGGCCTTAATGAAGAATGGATTGTGACGGTACCCAAAGTGGGCGTAAAACTGGAGACGCTGCTGCACATTGAGGTGCAACAGAAAGCCGACGTTGAGTGCAGCGAGGTGGAACCTGTTCAGCCTGTGCGCGCTGCAAGGCCACTGTCGGGAAAGCTTATTGCCGTGAGTATGATAATACTTGCCTGTATTATTACAGCAGTTATGACCTGGCGCAGTGATTTTGATTCCCGGTTTGTCGGCTATGTTTCTCTGGGTAATAAAAATAACTGTTACTATTATGGTAATGCCGATGTGTTTAATCATGATAAACATCAGCGCCTTATCCAGAATACACCACTGGATTGCCAGAATTACCCATGGGCTTATATTACCCTCTATCCGAATTTTTCGCGGGTGTCAGTTCTGATGTGCCGTAAGCAATATAGTCAATGGCGTGATAATAATTGTGTAACGCGCTATATATTTGTGGAGGATCGTCATGTTGCGGCGTAATGGAATGCTTTTGTTATTGATCACTGCTGTTGCTATTTTGCTCACTTTTTTAACTGTCTGTAGTATCCAGACATGGCAGCGTGGACATTTTGATTGTATGGGTGACTTAGCGGTTGAATTCCCTTCTGTTGAAGGAGATATCTCTATCCGTTATATATTTAACGGCACTAATGGGGTAGCAATATTACGCGGTGAAATAACCCAGAAAGGAGTGGGATCTATCCCTGTTAACCACAACGTTTGGTTCTCATTTAACCGAAAAGGGCAGGATTATTTCCTGCAATCGGAAAGAGTCTCGGCCAGCACCGGCGAGCCGACAACGAGCGCGCTCTTATCGCGTACGCTGCCGGATTTCTATCTGCGGGAAGGCGTGCCGTTCTACCTGAATATCTCCCGAACGGACGGTAACCACTGGCTGTTTTTCACCAGCCGTTCACCGTCTATCTACTGCAAGGCTTAACGCAACAGCGGGCAGTCCGGGGGAAGGCGACATTTCAGTGCATCGGGCAGAATCTGAATACTGAAGTTCTGCCCTTTTAGCGGCTCGCCGTCCAGGTTGAAGGTGATGTCGTGAGGCGCGCTGATTTCAAACCAGGCGGATTTTCCGTCCACAATATGCGGGTTGTCGTCCGGTTGGGTCAGCGTGGTGAACAGGGCCGGAAGGATTTCGTCGCCGGTAAAAATCCGCAGCTCAAGTTGACCGTCGTTAATCAGCGCCTGCGGGCAGAGTTGTTGACCGCCGCCAGCCTGACGCCCGTTGCCAATCCCGATGACCAGCGCATCTCCCTGCCAGTGGAAATTCTCGCCTTTGATTTCGCAGCGGTCCGGTTTCACGGTATCCATGCGCATCAGGCCGTGTAAAATATACGAAACACCGCCGAGCGCCGCTTTGAGTTTTTCCGGCGTTTCCGTGGTGATACGTGTGCCAAAACCGCCCGTCGCCATGTTGATAAAGCAGGTTTGACCGTTCACCTCTGCAATATCCACCGGCACGGCTTTGCCGACGATGGCCAGCTGCAGGGCTTTGTCGAGTGATTCGGGGATGCCGGCACTGGTGGCGAAATCGTTGGCGGTTCCCAGCGGCAGGATACCCATTGCCGGGGCGTTTTCACCCTGAGTGCGCACCAGTGCGGTCGCGACTTCATTGATGGTGCCATCGCCGCCACCGGCAATCACGGTTTCCACCCCCAATCCCACGGCTTCCGCGACATAGCGTTCTGCGTCACCCTTTTCCCAGGTCACTCGAACCTGAATGTCCATCCCTTCACTGCGTAGCAGCGTAATGGCCTGACGAAGCAGGTCATCGCCTGCGCTTTTCCCGTTGAGGATCAATAAACTGCTCGGAAAATTGCTCATCCTTTCTGCCTTATCAGAACACTGTTGGGGAAAGTGTATCTCAGGAGAGAGAAGTGTGCCTGCGGATGAAAAAAGAGAGGGGTAAAAAAATCAGCCTGCGTAAGGGAGATTACGCAGGCTAAGGAGGTGGTTCCTGGTACAGCTAGCATTTATGGGTTATGTTTTTCAGCGAAAAGGATAATACCCATATTGAACGCAGCGGTATGTGATCCGATTCTAAGATTCTTCTGCTGGTAAAAAATAACGGCAGTTAATTACTTAGCGTGCGGATTGCGCGTGGTCTGTCCAGTAAAGTTGCGCATTAATAACGCATATTCCAGCTGTAAATCATCCGGAACCGGCAGCCAGACGGTATGACCGTCGCCAGGTGCGACACCTACCGCTTCGCCTTTGCCATTTTCCATATGCTCCAGCGTGAAGTTGATATTGCCCTGCGGGGTCATCAGCTCCAGGCTGTCGCCCATGGTGAATTTGTTTTTAACGGCAACGGCAGCCAGGGGGCCTTTGCGCTCACCGGTGAATTCGCCGACAAATTGCTGGCGTTCAGAGATGGAGTAGCCGTATTCGTAGTTCTGGTAATCGTCATGCGTGTGGCGACGCAGGAAACCTTCGGTGTAACCGCGGTGGGCCAGACCTTCCAAAGTGTCGAGCAGCGCTGGATCAAACGGTTTACCTGCGGAGGCATCGTCAATCGCTTTACGGTAAACCTGCGCGGTACGGGCGCAGTAGTAGAAGGATTTGGTGCGGCCTTCAATTTTCAGTGAGTGCACGCCCATCTGAGTCAGTCGCTCAACGTGGGCAATGGCGCGCAGATCTTTGGAGTTCATAATGTACGTGCCGTGCTCGTCTTCAAACGCGGTCATGTACTCGCCCGGACGCTGGGCCTCTTCCAGCATAAATACTTTGCTGGTCGGCTCGCCGATACCGAGGGTCGGTTCAACGTTCTGCACCGGGATTGGTTCATGGACGTGAACGATGTTACCGACATCGTCCTCTTTGCCTTCCTGCACTTTGTATTCCCAACGACAGGCGTTGGTGCAGGTGCCCTGGTTCGGGTCACGTTTGTTGATGTAGCCTGACAGCAGGCAGCGGCCGGAATAGGCCATGCACAGCGCACCGTGAACGAAAATCTCGAGTTCCATCTCCGGCACCTGAGTGCGGATTTCCGCGATCTCATCCAGTGACAGTTCACGAGAGAGGATCACGCGTGTCAGCCCCATCTGTTTCCAGAATTTCACTGTCGCCCAGTTAACGGCGTTAGCCTGCACGGACAGGTGAATATCCATCTCCGGGAAGTTTTCGCGCACCAGCATAATCAGGCCCGGGTCAGACATGATCAACGCATCCGGTCCCATATCCACAACGGGTTTTAAATCGCGAATAAACGTTTTCAGCTTGGCGTTGTGCGGTGCAATGTTGACCACCACGTAGAATTTTTTACCGAGCGCATGGGCTTCATTGATGCCCAACTGCAAATTCTCGTGGTTGAATTCATTGTTGCGAACGCGCAGTGAATAACGTGGCTGGCCCGCGTAAACAGCGTCCGCGCCATAAGCGAAAGCGTAACGCATATTTTTCAGCGTTCCCGCCGGGGAGAGGAGTTCCGGTTTAAACATGATGTTCTCTTTCTGATGACAGGTCAGATCCGCCTCACCAGGTGAGGCAGTAGGGGAGATCCCTTAAATTTAGGGCGGGAATTGTAGCGCTGCGGGCAGAGTGAGTAAACCACCGATTAGCACAAGCGAAAACGTACCTGATTTGATGTGTGATTATCCGCCAAAACGTTACCCGGGAAAGGCGTTTAACTGAGGTCGGGGACGCGAAGAAATAGCGTTCTGTCTTGTGTTAAAGAGACGCTGAAACCGTGGTGCAGATAAAACTGCTTCGCTTTTTCTGAGAGGGCATGGACCATAATCGCCCTGACGCCGATGTTTTCGGCTACCCGACAGATGCGCAGGATTGCATCATGAAGTAAGTCGGCACCCAGACCGCGACCATGACAACATCCATCAACTGCCAGTCGAGCGATAATTATTACCGGCAATGGATCCGGCATGTTGCGTCGTATTCCACCCGGACTTACCGCATGGCTGACACTGCCAGTTGCAAGGGAATAGAAGCCTACAACCTGCGAGGAATTCTCTTTGCAGACCACAAAGGTTCGGGCGGCACCCGATGCCTGGTTTTTTAACCCGCGACTGCGTATCCATTCGTCAAGGACGGGTTCGCCACAATGGAATTCAGAAAGTGTGTGTGTGGGAGTGAGTGGCGTCGGGGCGGCTATTTTTCCCACTGCGGTTTTCTCGCCAGCAGTTTCTCAAGTGCAGGGTTCGGCGTGACCGGAGCATCCAGCATATCGATAAACTCAGCGTATTGTTCATCGTTGAGATTGAACATGCGCTGGTCAAGAATCACATTTTCCGCGGCCTGACAGGCCATTTCCAGAATGAAGTCAGTACGCGTTTTATGCAGGATTTCCGCAGCGGTATCGATTAACGCCCGTTGCGCTTCTTTTGCCCGAATATTGAGTTGAACATCAGATTTCATCGCTACTCCTCGTGTATAGCAATCGGTATACGAAGAGTATAGGCCTTGCGTATAGCAAATGCTATACGCGATCCATTAACAGCAGAGCATTCTTTGTGGGGCGCTGAGTCTGCTACTGCCCATCAGGGCAGATACCCGGTAACGGCGTTGTGAATTTCAGGTACCTGGGGCAACAGTGCGGTCAGGGTTTCGCGCTGCCGGGTGTTCGGGGAGATGCCAGACTGGTTGAATCTGGCTATCCACGCATGGCGCTGGGCCTCACGTTCATCCACTGTCAGGATTGTGTGGTAGCGCAGCAGCAGAATCAGCCAGTCCCATTTGTTTAACAGCGTCAGCAAACGCAGATAGACAAGGCGGTGGGAGGGAGTCGGCGGGTTTTCCAGCAACGGCTGAACGTCATCCTGCGTTAATGAGAGGGATGCACGCGTAAGCACATGCCATGCGGCGAATACCAGCGTCGGATTGGGTGAGGACAGGGTTTCCAGTATCCGCGGTTTGGCGTCATCCCCTTCAAGCCCGACCAGAATCTGCAGTGAAACTTTGCGCAGTCCGGGTTCACTCTTAGCATAGGCCCATTCAGCCTGGGCCCACAGATCAGGGTAATGACTCTCTTTTAACCCATACAAAGCTGCGCGTCGTTGGGTGATACTGGCATTATTGTCGTGCAGTACCTCCAGCCAGAGTGCTGTCGCGTCTGTTTTGCCTTCGAGCATCCGACGGGTGCGCTGCTGAATCAGTGCGTTTTTGTCCAGCAACAGGCGGCGATAGAGCGCCTCGGGCGGTAGCTGGCGGTGCTCATCAAGATAGAAAAGCACGCTACGGCGAATGCGCGCCCAGGGGTCCTGAAGCAGGCGCAGTGTGAGTTCGGCTGAAAGCGGGCGATTGCGTTGCAGCCAGTGTTCGACGGCAATGGCACGCAGATGGCTGTCCTGATTATCCAGTATGCTCAGCAGCGCTGTTTCTTCCCAGAACTGGTCTTGCTCGATGAGGGTATAGAGCACCGCATCCCGTATGTCGCGTTCGGGTGAGTACAGCGCCTGATAGAGCGCAGGCAGATTTTTTGACACTAAGAAACGGCCAATCGCATCGACAAACGCCCGGTGATCGTAACGCCGACAGGTGGTGAGAAAACGAATCTCTGGCAGATGTACGATAAAGTGCGGGGTGTTTTCTGACGTTAACAATTCAGCCACGGCGTCGGTGGCGGCAAGGTGAATGGGCTTGACCCAGTCGTTGACCGAAGTAATCAACTCACCCAGCGCGCTGATATCATGCTTGACGGTCAGCGCAGCCACCGCTTTTTCGCGCACATATCCGCTATGGTGGCGCGTCAACTGGCGCAGCGTCACGGTGCTGAATTTGCCATCCGCTTCTGTCTGCACATAGGCATTCCAGGGCTTATCCAGCAGTGCTTTAATATCCAGATGCAGCTGGGTTTCGCTATCGGGCAGGGGCTGAGTCATCCTTGTAAACCACCGTGTCAGAAAGTTTTTTTGGATCATAGAAAGTAGTCTGCTTCTTGCAACAGCAAGCAGGGCGAGGAGTCTCACCCTGCTTACCAGGATCCCAAGGCTCGATATCAGGATCATCCCAGGCGACAGGCGTCCGCTTCCCAACGGTAGCCGACACCGTAAACGGCGCGGATGAAGGACTGTTCTTCATCCAGGGTTTCCAGCTTGCGGCGCAGGTTCTTGATGTGGCTGTCGATGGTACGGTCGGTCACCACGCGATAATCGTCATACAGGTTGTTCAGCAACTGTTCGCGGGAAAACACTTTGCCTGGCTCGCAGGAGAGGGTTTTCAGCAGGCGGAATTCAGCAGGCGTCAAATCCAGCGGCTGATTGCGCCATGTGGCCTGGAAACGGCTCTCGTCGACAATCAATGGGCTTTCGGCGTCCATCGCCTGCAGTTCGCGCTGTGGCTTGCAGCGACGCAAAATGGTTTTCACTCGTGCGACTACTTCACGCGGGCTATAAGGCTTACAGATGTAATCGTCAGCGCCAATTTCCAGGCCCAGAAGACGGTCAATCTCTTCGATTTTTGCCGTCACCATAATAATGGGCAGGTTGGAGAAACGGCGGATTTCGCGGCACAGCGTTAAACCGTCGGTGCCGGGCAGCATCAGATCCAGCAGAATCATATCCGGCGGCGTCTGGCGCACGTAGGAGAGCACCTGATCGCCGTGATTTATCAGGGTCGGCGCATAGCTTGCTGCGCGCAGGTAATCTATTAACAGCTGGCCGAGCTTCGGCTCATCTTCCACGATCAGAATGCGTGGAGTGTTTTCATCAATCGGTAATTCGTTCATACGCTTCTCGCTATCTCTCGTTCCAGCGGCAGTTTTACGGTAATGCTAACCCCACCAAATGGCGAATGTGCCGCACTGACGTTTCCGCCGTGGGCGCTCACTATGTTCATACAAATTGCCAGACCCAGTCCGGACCCTCCGCTGGCGCGGTTACGAGACCCTTCGGTGCGATAAAAACGCTCAAAGAGTCGGGTAAGCTGGAGCTCGGTCACGCCCGGCGCGCTGTCGGCAAAGTCCAGCGCCAGCATGTCGGACTCAATGCGTCCACTGATATGTAAACCGCCACCGCTGTCGGTGTAGCGCAGGCTGTTTTCCATCAGATTATTAAAAAGCTGCATCAGCCTGTCCGGGTCGCCAAAGACGGTTGCACGTTCAGGCAAGGCCACATTTATCGTCAATTGACGCGCAGCAAACCGCTCGCGAAACGCTCCCGCTGCCACTTCGAGCAGAGAGACCACATCTACCGGATACTTTTGGTACGCCAGAGCGCCTTCATCAGACATCGACAACTGATGCAAATCGTTGACCAGCTTGGTCAGCGTGCCGACTTCTGCCTGCAACGAGGCGACGGATTCCGGTGTAAACTGTCGGACGCCGTCCTGAATGGCTTCCAGTTCGCCACGTAGCACCGCCAGCGGCGTACGCAGTTCGTGGGAGATATCAGCCATAAAATCACGTCGCATTTGCTGGTTGCGTTCAAGCGTACTGGCGAGCTGGTTAAAATCTTGCGCCAGTCGGCCCAGTTCATCTTCGCTGCCTGTGCTAACGCGGGTAGTAAAATCCCCGGCCGCCAGTTTATGCGTCCCTTCTACCAACCGTTTAACCGGGGCCAGCAGGCCGCGGGCCAGCGGCAATGTCGCTAGCGCCGCAAGCAGAGTGGCGAGTCCGACAATCAGCCAACTGGTGCGCCGTTGCTGGCGATCGAAGTTGATATCAGTATTTCGCGTCAATCGCTCTATTGGTGAGGCAATCACCCAGCCCACCGTCGCGCCATTGACGGCGACGGCGCGCCGTGTACCGTCCGGCGGCACCGGGCTGCGCGGTCCCACCAACACATCGCCGTTGGTATCGGTTACCCAAAACTGGGTGCGCCAGCCGTGCGGCGGCATGCCATTACCCGGCTCAGGCGGTGGACCCGGCGGACCGGGTGGGGGTTCATGTCTGGAACCGTCTTCGTTGTGTTCATTCTCACGATCAAACGAACGTAGGATCTGGAAAATAAAACGGTCGTTATTACGTAAAAAGCGCCAGCTCCCTTGTTGGGCATATTGCTCACCCAGCGCATCGCTCAGCAGTTGCAAACGCTGTTCGTTACCGTGCTTGATGTAGTCGATAAACCCACGTTCAAAGCTGATACGTACTGCCCAGTGCATGGTTACCAATAACACAATGCATGTGGCGAAGATGGCCAGAAAGAGTTTGGCGGTGATTCCGGGACGCCATAGTTTCATGAGTGACTCCTGTTGCGCCGGGAAATGACTACGTTCTCACTGACATCATTCGGGACTCGGGCAAAGATAAGCGCAGGCAGTGCGATAATGACTGCCATGCACAAGTAAGCATAAATAAACACATGATGAGCGACGCCGCTGTCGGCTGACAGGTGTGCCTGGCCGAACATTCCCAACAGCAGACCGGCGACGGTGACGCCAATACTCATCGACAGTTGCATCACCATCGACAGCAGGCTGTTACCGCCACTGGCCAGTTCATCAGGTAAATCTTTCAACGTCAGTGTGTTCATGGAAGAGAAGCGCATGGAGTTGATCATGCCCTGGCAGAAAAGCACCAGTGGCAGCAGGTAGTACCATCCCATGAGGGCCGTCGCCATAAACAGCAGGCACACCAGCGCCAGACCCAGAGTAGAACACACCAGTGCCCGGCGATAGCCAAAACGGTTAACGACCTGCACCACGATGCGCTTCATACCCATGCTGCCAAGCACCATCGGAATCATCATCAGCCCGGCATGGAACGGGGAGAAGCCCATGCCAATTTGCAAAAATACCGGGGTCATAAAGGGCAACATGCCGCTGCCGACGCGCCCGGCAAAGCTGCCGAGCAGGCCAAGGGAGAAAGTAGGGGTGCGGAAAAGACGCAGGTTAAACAGCGCGCCGTTGTTGCCTCTGGCGTGCAGGAGATAACAGACAATCGCCACGGCGCCGACTGCCACCAGCGCACCCAACATCAACGGCGAGATCCCCAACCCTTTTTGCCCATCCAGTGCGAGGGTCAATGTCGCCATGCCGCAGGCCAGCAGCACAAATCCAAGGATGTCAAAACGGCCCGTTTGCAGCTTGTAATTGGGCATCAACCAGAGGGTGGCCATCGCCCCAACAATCCCAACTGGCAGATTGATCAGGAAAATCCAGTGCCAGGAGGCGTACTCTACCAGGATTCCCCCCAGCGCCGGACCCAGCAGTGGCCCGACCTGGCCGGGCAGGGTGACAAAGGTCATCGCCGCCATATACTGCGTGCGAGGGACGATTTTCATCACCGTGAGCCTGCCGACCGGCACCATCATCGCTCCGCCTATCCCCTGTAACACACGTGCCATCACCAGTTCGTCGAGGGTGTTGGCCCGGGCGCAGAACAGCGACCCCAGCGTAAAAAGCACGATGGCAGTAAAGAAGATATTGCGCACGCCGACCCTATCCGCCAGCCAGCCACTTGCGGGCAGCATCACGGCGACGGTCAGCACGTAGGAGACCACCACCATGTGCATATGCAACGGACTTTCCCCGAGGCTTCGTGCCATCGAGGGAAGGGCGGTGTTGACGATGGTGGTGTCCAACGACTGCATAAAGAAGCCGAAGGCGACGATCCATAATTGCCAGCGTACGTTGTTGGGGAGTTCTGTCACTCGCTTAAAGGCTCCCTGCGATGGCGCACGAATTTAACGCGCAGACGATCAAAGAACAAATAGACGACTGGCGTGGTGTAGAGCGTGAGCAACTGACTCATCACCAGACCGCCAACGATGGTAATCCCCAGCGGCTGGCGCAGTTCTGAACCATCCCCACCGGAAATCACCAGCGGTAATGCGCCAAAGAGCGCGGCCAGAGTGGTCATCATGATGGGCCTGAAGCGCAACAGGCAGGCCTGGAAAATGGCCTCTTCGGCACTCAAACTGCCTTTGCGTTGAGCCTCAATAGCGAAATCCACCATCATGATGGCGTTTTTCTTCACGATACCTATCAATAGCATAATGCCAATTAGCGCGATCAGACTGAAAGGTGCGCCAAAAAGCTCCAGCGCCAGCAGCGCCCCGACGCCTGCAGAGGGGAGGGTGGAGAGAATGGTCAGCGGGTGGACATAGCTCTCGTACAAGATCCCCAGCACAATATAGACCGTGGCGATAGCCGCCAGAATCAGAATGACCTGTGAGTTCATGGTCTCCTGGAAGACCTGCGCCGTACCGGCAAAACTCCCGCGCACCGTTGAAGGTACACCCAGTTGCGTCATGGTGCGGTTGATGGCATCGCTCGCTTCGGAGAGCGACACCCCGGTCGGCAGGTTGAAGGCGATGGTCGATGCCGCAGACAGCCCCTGGTGATTCACCGAGAGTGGTGCATTGGCAGGAAGCCAGTGGGCAAAATACGACAGCGGAATCGGTTTGTTATCGCTGTTAATGACGAACATTTTATCCAGCGCGCTGATGTCCTGGGTGTAACGCCTGTCCACTTCCATTACTACTTTGTACTGGTTCAGCGGTTGGTAAATGGTGGAAATCTGCCGCTGTCCGAAAGCGTTATTGAGCAGGCTGTTGGCTTCCTGAACGCTGATCCCAAGACGCGACATACTTTCGCGGTCATAAACCAGGTTCATTTCTGCACCGTTATCCTGCTGATCGGAGTTCACATCCGCCAGCTCTGGCAGTGAAGCCAGCGCTTTACGGATTTTAGGTTCCCATTCCCGCAGGGCACTCAGATCGTCAGATAACAGCGCAAACTGGTAGCTGGCATTGGCCTGACGTCCGCCGACGCGGATGTCCTGTACCGCCATTAAAAAGAGGCTGGCTCCCGGCTCTTTCGAAAGCTTAATGCGCAGGCGATCGATCACCTGTTGTGCCGTTTCGTTGCGTACGTCGCGGGATTTCAGGGTGATAAACATCATGCCGCTGTTGACCCGCGAGCCACCGGTAAAACCGGTCACGTTATCCACCGCCGGATCGTCGCGGATGATCTTCATGAAATCCTGCAACTTAATGCGCATGGCCTGGAAGGAGATGCTTTGATCGGCCTGAATGCCGCCCATCAATACACCCGTATCCTGTTCCGGGAAGAAGGTTTTTGGGATGGTGATGTACATCCAGACGTTAAGCGCAATGGTACCCACCAGCACCAGTCCCACAATGCGGGCATGGTTGAGGACCCATTTTAGTGACCGGGCATAGGCTTGCTGCATTGTCACCAACAGACGACCAATACCTCTGTTGCGTGTTGGCTCATGGGGTTTTTGCCGCTTCAGCATCCAGCCACACATCATCGGCGTGAGCGTGAGCGAAATAACCAGAGAAATGCCAATCGCCACCGAGAGGGTGACGGCAAATTCACGCAGCAGACGCCCCGGCAGCCCGGCCATCAGCAGAAGCGGCAGGAACACCGCCACCAGTGAAATGCTCATCGATAGCACGGTGAAACCGACTTCTCGCGTACCTTGCAGCGCCGCCTGTAGCGGTTTCATTCCCGCTTCCAGATGGCGGGAGATGTTCTCCAGCACCACGATGGCATCATCCACCACAAAGCCTGTGGCGATGGTGAGTGCCATCAGTGAAAGGTTGTTCAGACTGAACCCGCACAGATACATGGCTGCGAAGGTGCCGATCAGCGAGACCGGTACAGCGACTGCGGGAATAAGTGTGGCGCGCCCGGAACGTAAAAACAGGAACACCACCAGAATCACCAGAGCGACCGAAATCACCAGCGTCTGTTCCACCTCTTCCAGCGAGGCGCGGATAGTGGGGGAGCGATCCTGGGCAATCTGCAAATCAATGGCAGAAGGGATGGTCTTCTGTAATTCCGGCAGCCTTGCACGAATGCTGTCGACTGTCTGGATAATGTTGGCTTCCGGCAGCTTACGGATCATCAGCAAGATGGCCGGTTTGGCGTTGGTCATCCCGGCGTTGCGGATGTCCTGCACCGAGTCCGTCACGCTGGCGACATCGCTTAAGCGTACGGCAGAACCGTTCTTATAGTGAATGATTAACGGTTGGTATTCCGCGGCGGTTTTCAGGGCGTCGTTGGTTTGTACCTGCCAGCGATGCGCGTCATCTTCAATGGCACCTTGTGGCTTGCGTACGTTGGCTTCGCTGATGGCCGTGCGAACGGCATCGAGCGAGACGCCCTGATTAAACAACGCCTGTGGGTTAAGCCCAACACGCACGGCAGGCAGTGAACTGCCGCCGACGTCAACATCGCCAACGCCATCTATCTGGGCAATGGTCTGGGCCAGTTGTGTCGAGGCGAAATCATAAAGTTGCCCCTGGGAGTAGGTGTCCGAGGTGAGCGTCAGGATCATGATCGGTGAATCTGACGGGTTCGCTTTACGATAGGTCGGGCGGCTCGGCATACCACTGGGTAGCAAACTTTGCGCCGCGTTGAGTGCTGCCTGCACATCACGTGCGGCACCGTTGATATTACGGTTAAAATTGAACTCCAGAATGATGCGTGTGCTGCCCAGCGAGCTGGACGAGGTCATTTCGCTGACCCCGGCAATGCGCCCCAGTGAACGCTCAAGCGGCGTGGCAACGGACGATGCCATGGTTTCCGGCGATGCGCCCGGCAACGAGGCGCTGATCATAATCACCGGGAAATCCACCTGCGGCAGCGGAGCGACCGGTAGCAGGCGAAAGCCGAGCACGCCGCAAAGCGTAATGGCGATCGAAATCAGGATCGTCGCCACCGGGCGGTAAATGAAGAGGGCGAAAAACTTCACTTACGCCTCCTCTTCACGCTTCGGAAAACGGCGACGAATGGCGATGCCGAGGCGGTCAAAGAGCAGGTAGATAACCGGCGTGGTAAACAGAGTCAGCACCTGACTGACCATCAATCCGCCAACCATACCAATACCCAGCGGGCGGCGCAGTTCTGCACCCACTCCGGTACTGAGCATCAGCGGCAGCGCACCGAGTAGTGCTGCCAGCGTGGTCATCAGTATTGGGCGAAAACGCAGCAGGCACGCCTGGTAAATGGCATCCCGTGGCGACATGCCCTGTTCGCGCTCGGCGGCCAGGGCAAAGTCGATCATCATGATGGCGTTCTTCTTCACAATACCGATCAGCAAAATGATGCCGATGATGGCAATCACATCCAGCTCACTGCCCGCCAGCAGCAGCGCCATCAGCGCGCCAACGCCCGCAGTGGGCAGGGTAGAGAGGATGGTGATGGGGTGAATAAAGCTCTCATAAAGCACGCCGAGCACGATGTACATCGCCACCACGGCGGCGACAATCAGCCAAACGGTACTGCCCAGCGCGGCCTGGAATGCCAGAGTGCTGCCCTGGAACTGGGTGGTGATGTCAGTGGGCAAACTGAGCGCTTTTTCACTGTCGAGAATCGACTGCACCGCCTCGCCGAGCGAGTAGCCGCTTGCCACATTAAAGGAGATGGTGGTGGCGGGGAACTGATCCAGGTGGTTAATCGACAGCGGCGAGAAACGCTGCTCAACTTTCGCGATGGCGCTCAATGGCACTATGCCACCGTCAGTGCTGGTCAAACGGATGGTGTCGAGTGCATCCAGTCCGGAGGTATGCGAGGTGTCATGTTCGAGCACCACGCGATACTGGTTCGCCTGGGTATAGATGGTGGAAATCAGGCGCTGACCAAAGGCGTTATACAGGGCGTTGTCGACATCAGACATGCTTATCCCAAGACGGCTGGCGCTGTCTCTGTCCACATTGACGTAAGCCGTGAGCCCTTTGTCCTGCCAGTCGCTGCTGACGTCGGCAAGCTGCGGCAGTGCTTGTAATTTCTCAACCAGCTGCGGAACCCAGGTGCTGAGCGCATCAAGTGATGTTGCCTGGAGCGTGAACTGGTACTGCGTTCGGCTGACCGTCGTATCGATAGTCAGATCCTGGGTCGGTTGCAGGTAAAGTGCAGCGCCAGGGACTCTTGCGGCGGCCTGCTGGAGTCGCTCGATGACCGTCAGCACGCGATCGTCGCGATCGGAAAGCGATTTGAGGTTGATTTGCAGCCGTGCACTGTTCAGCGCCGGGTTAGTGCCGTCCACGCCGACAAAGGTCGTCAGGCTCTGCACCGCCGGGTCTTTCATGATGATTCCGGCAATTTGTTGTTGACGCTGGGCCATGCTGGCAAAGGATGCGGACTGCGGTGCCTGCAAGGTGCCCTGAATGATGCCGTTGTCCTGAACGGGGAAAAAGCCTTTGGGAATCAGGACCCACAGCATTACTGAGAGCAGCAAGGTGCCAATCGCAACGCTGAGCGTCAGCCACGGGTGGTTCAAGACTTTTGCGAGCAGCCGCCCGTAAGCGGCAATAACGCGCTCAATGAACTTTTCAGATGCGCGGGAGAAGCGGTTCTGTTTACGCAATGATTCCGCACTCAGCATACGGGCGCACATCATCGGCGTCAGCGTCAGGGAGACCACCGCAGAGATTAATATCGCGACCGCCAGAGTGACAGCAAACTCGCGGAACAAGCGACCAACGATATCGCCCATAAACAGCAGTGGGATCAGTACCGCAATCAGCGAGAAGGTCAGGGAGATGATGGTAAAGCCGATTTCACCCGCCCCTTTCAGCGCGGCTGCTAACGGTTTTTCCCCTTTCTCGATGTAGCGCGAGATGTTCTCGATAACCACAATCGCATCATCCACCACAAAGCCGGTGGCGATGGTCAGGGCCATCAGGGTCAGGTTGTTAACCGAAAAGTCGAGGAACACCATCACCGCGAAGGTACCTACCAGTGAGAGCGGTACTGCAACGCCCGGAATGATAGTCGCCGGAATATTGCGCAGGAACAGGTAGATGATCATCACGACCAACGCGATCGCCAGCATCAGCTCAAACTGGGTGTCAGTGACCGAGGCGCGAATGTTTGTCGTGCGGTCCGAGAGCACTTTCACCTCAACCGATTTTGGCAGGCTTTCGGTGAGTGTAGGCAGCATCGTGCGAATGCTGTCGGCGGTATCAATGATGTTCGCGCCAGGCTGACGTTGTACGTTCATTACGATGGCTTGCTGCTGGTTTGCCCATGCCCCCAGCCAGCTATTTTCAGCGCCTTGTTCAATGGTGGCGACATCACCCAGTCGCACCGGCGCACCGTTCTGGTAAGCCACAATCAGTTTGCGATATTCATCAACCGACTGCATCTGATCGTTTGCCGAAAGGGTGACGGCGCGGGTCGGGCCATCAAGACTCCCTTTCGCGGAGTTAACGTTGGCGTTACTGATGGCGGTGCGGATGGTTTCGCTGGTTAACCCCAGGGCTGCAATGGCCTGCGCATTCAGTTTTACGCGCACGGCAGGGCGCTGACCACCGGCAAGCGTTACCAGCCCGACCCCGGACACCTGCGAGATTTTCTGCGCAACACGGGTTTCAACCATATCTTCCACCTGCGTCATCGGCATGGCGGTGGAGGTTACGGCGAGCGTCATGATCGGTGGATCGGCGGGGTTTACTTTGCTGTAGACCGGCGGGTTGGGTAAATCAGACGGCAGCAGGCTATTGGCTGCGTTGATAGCGGCTTGTACTTCCTGTTCGGCGACATCCAGCGGCAGGGGCAACTGGAATTGCAATGTGACCACGGATGCCCCGCCGGAACTCTGCGATGACATCTGTTTCAGGCCCGACATCTGGCCAAACTGACGTTCGAGCGGGGCGGTAATGGCGGAGGTCACAACATCCGGGCTGGCCCCCGGATAAAGGGTGATGACCTGAATTGTCGGGTAGTCCACCTCGGGCAGTGCGGAGACGGGTAAAAAGCGATAACCAATGATACCGGCAAGTAAAATCGCCACCATCAAAAGGGTGGTGGCGACCGGACGCATGATAAACAGGCGTGAGGGCCCACCTGTTCTGCCTGGCGGTAGCAACTGCATCAGGATTGCGCTCCTTTTGCCGGGTGCTCACGTTTGGCAGGCATCTGGTCTGCGCTTTTTGCGTCCACAACTTCTACTTTGGCCCCTTCGGTCAGACGATCGATACCGTCAGTGACCACGCGGTCGCCTGCGGATAACCCAGCGGCAATCACCACTTTCTGGCTGTCCTGAATGCCGGTTGTCACCGTGTGTTTGCTGACCTGACCTTTGTCGTTGAGGACCCAGACGAAGTTACCTTCGTTGCCCATTTGCAGTGCCGCTGCTGGAATCACCACCGCATCCTGCTGCGTGGAAACTAACATCCGTGCATTCACAAACTGGTTCGGGAAGAGGGCATCATCCTGATTATCAAAACGCGCCTTGAGTTTGATGGTGCCAGTGGTGGCATCAATCTGGTTATCGAGACTTAACAACGCCCCGGTACTCAGTTTCTGTTTGTTGGTGCGATCCCAGGCTTCAACGTTTAACGGTTGCCCGGCTTTTTGCGCCTGTACCACGGTGGCGATCTCGTTTTCTGGCAGTGTGAAGACGAGGTCAATAGGGTGTGTTTGCGTCAGCACCACAATCCCGGTAGTGTCTCCACTGGAGATTTGGTTACCAATATCCACCTGTTTTAACCCCACGCGTCCATCAATGGGGGCCGTGATGCGACTCCAGTTGAGCTGCAATTGCGCACTGGCGACGGAGGCTTCGTCGGCTTTAACAGTACCTTCGGTTTCACTGACCAGCGCCTGTTGAGTGTCCATCTCCTGGCGGGAAACCAGATTGGTTTTCACCAGTTGCTGATAACGGGTCAGATCGCGACGGGCATTCGCCAGCGTGGCTTTGTCCTTCGCCAGTTGGCCCTGAGCCTGGGCGAGGGTGACCTTAAACTGGCTGGGGTCGATTTCTGCCAGCAGATCGCCGGCCTTCACCTGCTGGCCTTCCTGGAAATGAATCGCCAGTAGTTGCCCGTCGACGCGGCTGCGAACAGTAACCGTATTTGCAGCAGTGACGGTACCCAGGCCGGAAAGATAGCGAGGAACCGACTCTTTTGTGGCGGTGGCAGCCTGCACGGGGGGTAATGCGCCGCGCATACCATGACGACCACCACGAGGGCCACCAGGGCCAGGGCGTTGATTTTGTCCATTGGCGGCTGTGGACGTTGAGGTATCCGTTTTATGGCCGAACCCGTACCAAATGGCGGCGATACCCGCAATCACTACTACAGCTACCGCTATCACCAGGCGGGAAGTCTTTCTGCCTTTCATCGCTATTCGTATCTCGTCCTGAAACATATGCCTGAATAATACTAGTTTAGTGAGCGTAGCCGTCAGAAAAATGGAGAGAATATGAAGTACTGTCTGGAAACGTCTGGGACGTGAATCGTTTCACGCAGCGGTCCGTACTTTATTGAACAGAAAGTCAGCAAAACAGTAAAAATGCCGCAGTCGGGAGATTTGGGAGAGGGATAAAAAGAATAAGCCCCACCTGAAAATGGGGCTTTAGAGAAGGAACGGGTGACGATGAAGCAGGGTGCTCACTTCGTCATTCGCTGGTCATGCTCTCTGTTAACGAAATACCACCTGTGCCCAACGGGCCAAACCGGCGGTTACGGAACCAAAGTCATCGCCACCGGCAATCGGAATGCCCGGCAATGCCTGCGCCAGCGCTTTCTTGATGATCGGTGAGCGCGCGCTACCGCCAGTGAGGTAGATGACCTCTGGCGTGGTATCGCTGCTGTCCAGAGCCAGTTGTACCTGTTCCAGAATACGACGCAGCGGTTGATCCAGGGCGGCTTCCAGGCCCATCTGGTCGATGGCAGTGGTGAGTGCTTCGCTGATGAACGGCAGTTGCGCCTGTGTTTGCACCTGCTCGGACAGGGCTATTTTGCTCTCTTCAGCGCTGCGTACCAGGCGGTAACCCAGACGCTGCTTCCATACTTTCAGTAGCAGGGCCACTTTGTCAGTGTCGCGTGCATCGCGCAGCATATCGTTAAGCTGACGACCATTCGCGGTACTGTAGAAGTCGGTCTGCGCTGGAACGTCGTTAATGGCGATAGCATTCCACCACGGCAGAACCGGTAGGGCGATGCCTTTTTCCGTTTGTCCGCCCATGCCCAGAAGCGGCATCAGGTTTTTAAACGCCAACGCGATATCCAGATCGTTACCGCCTACGCGGCAGCCACTGTGACCTAACAGGCTGTTTTCGCGATCCAGGCGATCGTGCCATTTAGGCCCCATCAGCAGTAAAGAGCAGTCGGTGGTTCCACCGCCGATGTCGACGACCAGAACCCGCTTTTCTTCCTGCAATGTGGCCTCAAAGTCCAGACCTGCTGCAACAGGTTCGTACTGGAATACCACGTCACGAAAACCGGCACGTTTAGCCGCACGTTCAAGGATCCCCTGCGCCTGGGCGTTGGCATCGGTGCCGCCGAGTCCCTGGAAGTTAATCGGTCGTCCGATGACAGCCTGGTCGATGGCTTCGGGCAACTGTGTTTCTGACTGCTTGCGGATGTGTAGCATCATGGCACACACCAGGTCTTCAAACAGGGCAATCTGCTGCGGTTTTAACCCGTTGGCACCAAGGAAGGATTTTGGCGATTTAACGAAATAAACTTCTTCCGGATCGTCAACGTACTGACGTAAGGAGCTCAAACCAAACTGAACGCTGGCGGCCTGTACATCAATGTCTTCTTCGCGGTTAAAGCTCACGGCACGACGTAATAGCGCTTGAGTTTCCGCGCCCGTAGCCGGCACTTCATGGTGACGATAGAGCCATTCGCTGACTGCTTCACGCGTCGGAGCGCAAAGCATCGACGGCAGCAAAGTGCTGTTATTTTCCATTTTCAGCAGCGACGGTTTACCGTCCTGCATCACCGCAATTGAACAGTTAGCGGTACCGTAATCAAAGCCTACAAACACGTTTAATCCCCATGCCGGTGAAGAAGGGGGGCGACTTTAACGGAATGCGTAAAGCAGAACAACCGGAATATCAAAGCAAAGCAGAAATTCACAAACCGTTATATGCTCTTGGGTCGACATAACAGGAGTCAATATGTACATACTGCACTGGCAACCGCCTTACGACTGGTCATGGATGTTAGGCTTTTTGCGTGCTCGTGCGGTGATGGGGGTCGAAATCATCAGCGAGACGCGTTATATGCGCGCGTTCGCCCTGGGTGAGCATCGGGGCACAATCTGTGCTGAACCTGATGAAGTCAACGGCGTGTTAAAGGTGACATTGAGCGACGGGCTGCAAGCGGTCGCGGATGATTGTTTGCGACTTCTGAGTAACCTGTTTGATCTGACCTGTAACCCGCATGAGGTGACTGCTGCGCTGGGGAAGTTGGGCGCTGTTCGGCCAGGGCTGCGCCTGCCTGGCTGCATGGACCCCTTTGAACAAGCCGTTCGTGCCATTTTAGGTCAACTGGTGAGTGTGGCGATGGCGGCAAAATTAACGTCGCGTGTCGCGCAATTGTGCGGTGATCGACTGGATGACGACTTTGTTTTGTTCCCAACGCCGGCACAGCTGGCGAAGGTGGACCCGATGGCACTTAAAGCGCTGGGTATGCCGGTTAAACGTGCGGAGTCGCTTATTTTCCTCGCACAATCCGCTCTTGATGGCACCTTTCCCCTCACGTCGCCTGATGACGTTGAGCAGGGCGTGAAAACGTTGATTACTTTTCCGGGTATTGGGCGCTGGACGGCAAATTACTATGCATTACGGGGCTGGCAGGCAAAAGACGTGTTCCTCGCGGACGATTATCTTATCAAGCAGCGCTTTGCCGGTATGACGCCCGCACAAACCCGCCGCTACGCTGAACGCTGGCACCCCTGGCGTTCCTATGCATTATTACACATCTGGTATACGGATGGCTGGCAGCCTGAAGGCGTTAATTGATCGCGAAGTAGCTGGTGCTCAGCATCATATCCAGAGGTTGCGGCTGCGAAATCGTGTCGCCGAAAATCAGATCGATACCGATGCCCGATAATGTATCCATCATCAGCGGTTGATTGGTCGGCCCGGCAATGCTCTTAAGCCCCAGGCGCTGAGCATGCCCCTGAATAATCGTCACCATCATTTCGTCCATCAGGTTGCCATGGACATTGTTCACCAGAGCCTGCTCCAGCAAGATGTAATCTGCCGTGTGTGGCGTAAGATGGTTAAAGATTTCAAGGTCATGACCAATATGGCTCAGGATGATGCGACACCCCGCATGACGCAACTTCTTCATGTTATCGCTGATGGCTTTACCTTCGCGCAGTAGCACATCTGCCTGAATCATCACATGCAGCAGACGTCCCGGTAACGGACCATTCTCCAGTAAACTCAGGATTTCATCGACCAGTTGGGTGCTGGATAACCCGGCAGAGGAAAGCGGCAGTGCAACGCCCAGTCCTTTGCCTGCCACTGCTGCGGCATGATTACGGAAGAATTCGTTGAAAACACGGCGGTCGAGCGCACGAATCAGTTCAGGTTCATTCAGGCTGGCGCGGAAGGCATTTTCTTCCATCACTTCACCTTCGCTGGTCCACAGACGCAAGGTCAGTATCCAGAAATTACAGGCTTCCGGAACGCGAGGGGAGGCTACGCCACGGGCGATCATCAGCAGGTGATTGTCTTTGATCATGAGCCACTGTTCTTCCAGCGACATCATGCTGCGACCGTGATGCATAGTACCCTGCTGTGGTTCGTACACCGTGACAATACCGCGTCCGTTATTTTTCGAGGAATAACAAGCTATATCGGCCTGAGACATCACCTCAGAACCCTGATGATTGGTCTCATCAATGATGGTAATACCTGCACTGGCACCGATACGATGCATGCGACCTTCCCACATAAAGTGGTAGTCATTAATCGCCTGAACGATGCGTCCGGCAATATAACGCGCGCTTTCAATGTTGCAATCCGGGAGCAACAGGCCGAATTCGTCGCCGCCAAGACGGGCAAGAATATCCGTAGAACGCAGCATACTCAGCATCAGGGAGGAGATCTCTCTGAGTAACGCATCGCCGGCGGCGTGCCCGGCGGTATCGTTCACTGCTTTAAAGCGGTCAAGATCGATAAAGACCAGTGCGTGACGCTGATGCAGCTCCTGCACAGTGTGCAGCAAACGTTTGAGATGAGTTTCGAAATTCACCCGGTTTGCCAGGTGGGTCAACGCATCGTGAGAAGCGCTGTAGCTGAGTTGACGCAACATTTTGCGTGATTCTGTGACGTCCTGAATAACCAGCACTGAACCAATGTTTTGCCCGTCAAGGGTGCTCAGTGGTGTCACACTGTAATTGATGTCATAGCTGCCACCCGTGCGACAGTGAAGAACTACGTCCTGTTCAATAGCTGAGCGCGACATATCACCGCTGTGGATGTTTTCCATTGCCGGACCATGATCGCCAAAGGTAATGCGAAGCACAGTCAGCAGTGGCTGCCCTATTGCTTGATCCTGCGACCAGCCGCTCAGCTTCTCCGCGACCGGGTTCATAAAGCTGACGTTCATGTTCACGTCGGTACAGAGCACCGCTTCGCCGATGGAGTCGAGGGTAATGTGCAAGCGCTCTTTTTCCTGGAATAGCGCTTCGTTCAGTTGCTTAACCTCGGTCATATCCATATTGACGCCCAGCAGACGCTCAACTTCGCCATTGCGGTTCAGCACGCGGTTTGCCAGGGTGCGGATGTGACGAACGCCCTCTTTAACGTTGATGCGAAATTCGAGCTTGAAGGCGATACGTGAAACCAGAGAATCACGAATGATACGTTCGGTCTCTTCACGATCCTCCGGCAGAATGCGCTCATACCACAGTTGCCAGGTGGGCTTGATGTGTGAAGGGATTTCATACAGTTCGAACATGCGTTTGTCCCAACTGATGATATCGGGTTCAAGCTCCCACTCCCAGATACCGATCCCCCCGGCTTCGTTTGCCAGAGTGATACGTTCCATCAGGCGCTTATTGACCCATTCGGTTTGCTTGAGATCGTTAATATCTTCGACCTGAGCAATAAAATAGAGTGGAGTACCGTCTGCATGACGAACAACGGAGACCGCGAGCAGAGCCCACACCAGGTCGCCATTACGGGTGTAATAGCGCTTCTCCATGGAGTAACTGTTAATTTCGCCACGAACCAACTGTTCCAGTTGATCCAGATCTTTGTTTAAATCTTCCGGCCAGGTGAGCTGCTGGAAGTTCATTAACCGCAGTTCGTCCTGACTGTAACCGAGGAAATTACATAGTGCTTTGTTGGCCTGAAGCCACTGGCCCTGAGTACCGACCAGCGCCATTCCGATGGTGGAGTACTCCATCGCGTTCCTGAAACGCTCTTCGCTCTCACTAATGTGTTTACGCTCCGCTCTGAAGGCATACATCACCATGGTCATGATGTTTGCAGGCAGCAAAATCAACAGAAACGGGAGCCAGGGGGCGTTAAGCATGGCGCCGGTTTTCGGCGTCACAACGACGAGTGGATTGGTGGCCATATACAGAGACACCATCATGACCGTGATCAGGAAGATCAGGAAAGCTTCCATACGCGGAAGGCGAATGGCACTCCACATTAACAGCACAATCACGGCGGTAAAGGGCCACGGCAGAAAAATCAGCGCCAGCCAGCTCAACGCTAATGTCACGGCAAGGGTTACCAGCGTTTCAAACAGTAGCTGCGGCTTACGATGGCGTAAAAGATAATGCGGTTTAAATAACAGTCCAATCGGCACCAGCGCCAGTGCACCAATCGATTCAGATAACACCCACACCAGGAAAGTGCGCAGAAGATTATCAGAACCGACCAACAGGCAGACCAGTACCCCGCCGATCAGCGGGGGAATGAATGCGCTGCCAATCGCCAGTTTCACCCAGTCGCTCAGGTTTTGTAGCGGGTTATACCAGGGCAATAATTTGCGCAGCAGAATGGCTCCCGTCACCGCCTCAATGAGGTTAATGACGGTATACCAGATATTAATACTGGCGACGTTGAATAAAAAACCTGTTGCGACAAGGCTGCCTAGTGAACAAGCCACGGCAATACCTGGCCACATGCGGCCGGCATGGCGATAAAATGCCACCATCATCAGTGCAGTGGGGAACCAGAGCGGTGCAAGGGCGGTGCCGAAGCGGGTTAATTCCAGCGAGAACAATGTAAAGATGAATGACAGCAGCCCCAAACTGATAAGACGCAGTAGAGGGTATGGGGTGGTAATCAAAACTCGCTGATCTTGTTTCTTCATTACCGCTTAATCCGCCGACCCCTGATCCGTCGGGAACGGTGTCCGGACGAGTGAAAGATGAATTCGGGTTATGCTAGTACAAACAATTTACAATTCCTATGCTGTCTGCTCAGAATTTGACATCATAAGGATATTAATTACTTAGTCTGCGAAAAAAAGCGCCCGGGCGCTGTTATTTTAATCGCTTAAATTTGCGAAAAGTCACAACCTGTACCGAAAGCGTTCAACTTTCAGCTTATGCGGCATCCTGATCCTATTCGACTGGTATCATGGCCGTGAAATCCCTATAATTGCCGCGTTTGACGCTCCGGCGTCTCCTTCCTTTACATCCAGGTTAATCAGGTCGCTAAATTTATGACTGATAAGTCACATCAGTGCGTC